>CAWECS010000020.1:0-152532 GCA_963807455.1 uncultured Gammaproteobacteria bacterium
GTTATATCGCTTCGAACTCGGTGGCGAGATCCCCCACCGTGGGAGAGTCCCGCCGATGCTCGCCGGTTCGCCGGCCACGCCTCGAGGATCTCGGCGGCCCCGGACCCCCTGGAGCGCACCGCGCAGCACATCGGCATCGCCGGCGGCGCCACCCGCCCGCTCCTTCAGATCGGCCAGCGGGCTGGCGGCGACGATGACGCGAAGGCTTCATCCCCACCACGTCGTCCCTCATGCGCGCGCCCGCGCACGCAGATCGCGCAGCCCCCGCCGCGCGCGCGCTCGAGCGGCGAGTCGGGGCCGCGTGGACACAGCGCCAGCACCGCCGGTCCCATTGGTGGGGACCACCAGCCTGGACGGACGTCGGTGTACTGTCAGCAGGCTGGAGCTGGCATGGTGGGCATGGGCTGCTGCTGGGCCAGCACGGCGTCCTCAGCGGCGCCGCGGCCTGTCCCCGGCGAACGTGACTGGAAAGGCATGCATCCTCGTGGCCACCTGCATCAGCCTAGTCCTGCTCTCTGTCCTGTGACATCATGCCCGTGGTGTGGTGGCCATGTGCCTGGTCTACCGTTTGTTGAGGTGTCCTGCTCCTGTGGACAGAAAGCCTCTGCAGAGCCATCCTGGCCAAGTCACCCGCCTGGGCCCCCAACATCCCACCCAGCAGGGCTGAAAGTATTATCATCAAGATCCATCTCAGGGGCAGAGGATAGTAGTGATCGACCTGTATTGACAGCTGCCACATTCATGGTCGAAACCGCGAGGGCAGGTGATCGGGCCTTTCGAGTCCCGACGATGACAGCGACCGGCGCCGCGAATCGGGCGCCCTTGCTGCTCATCAACCACCAGATCGTTTCGGCGCATCCGGGTCACCCTGCTGGCGTATCATTCGGCTTGCATCACTCATTACGGTCTCGGGGCCACCCGATTGAGTCCACCACCATGCTGAATCGTCCAGCCTCCCCACGCCGGCTCACGAGCCTCCTGCTCCTCTGTCTCACGCCGTCCTCGTACGGAGCGTGAGCACGCCGCTCGCACACGGGCGCGCCGCGGGTCGCGGCGGGGCGCGGGCGGCCGGCCCGCCCGCGACCGCTCCTGCGGGAGGGCGACTGCACCGGCTCCTCGCGCCGGCAGCACGCGCCATCATCGCCGGAGCCATCCATGACAAGAAGGCCAGGGACATGACAGGTTCCCGCGTCCAGCTCGATGCCGTTCATGTAGTCCTGCTCGCTGGATCGAGCCCCACCTCCTAGGAGGGGTCCCAGTTCGAGAGCGTGGATGTCGAGTTCCTGCATGGATGGACATCGTCCAGGGCTCAGAAGGTCGACAAGGCCGGCCTGACCACGGTCACCCAGGAACGCTACCGGGTCGTGGGCGGAATCCTGATCGTCAACAAGCCGGGCATGCCTGCGACCTGCTGGAGTACACGCTGAGCGGCAACACGCTGCACCTGGACTACAAGGTCGCCGAGCGCAAGGCAATCCTGACCAAGGTCGGCTGACCCGGCCGGACTACTCCTCCCCGCGGGACATGCTGCTGGTGAGCAGCGGTTCATCATGCTTGCTGCAGGAATCGAAAAAACTGGAAGGGCCGGACTATCGGCTGTCGGAGATTATTCAGAATCATTCAGCTCGCATGAACACCATCGTCGAGAACATCCTGCAACTCTCCAGACGAGACAACTCCAACCCCAGAATTATCGAACTCAAATCCTGGGCCGAAGATTTCATCCAGGAATTTTGTGAGGCAGAGCAACTGGATCCTGATTGTATTCACATCGATATCCACCCGGAAAATACCATGATCCAGATGGACACCGGCCACTTGCAACAAATCCTGTGGAACATATGCCAGAATGCCGTCAAGTATGGCAATAAACCTGGACAGAAAGTCAGCATCACACTTAGAGGCGGTATTACCGAAGAGTCGAAGGGACCATTTCTTGATATCATTGATGAAGGTGAAGGCATTGCATCCGAAATTTGTCGAACAAATATTCGAACCGTTTTTCACCACCAGCAATGAAGGTACCGGACTTGGCCTGTATATCACCAAGGAAATGTGTGAATGCAACAAATCACGTATCAGTTATCATGGCAGTACCGAGCGGCGGCAGTTGTTTCCGCCTGTCCTTTTTTGACCCGAGAAGAATCAAGGCATGACCCTGCAACGCACACTGATCATTGACGACGAACCGGATATCCGTGAGTTACTGGAACTCACCCTCAACCGCATGGATATCGACACCGAAGCCGCCGCTGACCTGAAACAGGCACGTGAGCTGCTGAAAAATAAGCACTTCGACCTGTGCCTGACCGACATGCGCCTGCCCGATGGCAATGGCATCGAACTGGTGGAATGGATCCAGCAACATTTTCCCAACCTACCGGTCGCGGTTATCACCGCCTATGGCAACATGGAACTCGCAGTGCAAGCACTCAAAGCCGGCGCCTTTGATTTTGTCTCCAAACCCGTCGACCTTGAAGACCTGCGCAACCTGGTACAGACCGCACTAAAACTATCCACTGCCCATCAAGGCAAAAACCTGCGCAGCCGCCACGAACTGCTCGGCGACTCGGAACCGATGCAAAAGATTCGCGGCACCATCGCCAAACTGGCCCGCAGCCAGGCACCGGTGTTTATCAGTGGCGAATCCGGCACCGGTAAGGAACTGGTAGCCCGACTGATCCATAACAAAGGCCCGCGATCAGACCACCCCTTTGTGCCCGTCAACTGTGGCGCCATCCCCTCCGAACTGATGGAAAGTGAATTTTTCGGCCATAAAAAAGGCAGCTTCACCGGCGCCATCCAGGACAAGGAAGGCCTGTTCCAGGCCGCCGATGGCGGCACCCTGTTCCTGGATGAAGTCGCCGACCTGCCCATGGCCATGCAGGTCAAACTGTTACGCGCCATCCAGGAAAAAGCCGTACGCCCGGTGGGCGCACAAAAGGAAATTCATATTGATGTACGCATTCTCAGCGCCACTCACAAAGACCTGGACAAACAGGTGGCTGACGGCCATTTTCGACAGGATCTATATTATCGACTGCATGTCATACAACTCACCGTACCTCCACTACGAGAACGCACTGAAGATATTGAATTACTATCCAGCCATATCCTCAATAAAATTGCCTCAACACAATCTGCTAATACACCTGAACTGGGAAAAGATGCTCTCAATGCCTTACAGGGCTACTCATTCCCTGGCAATGTTCGCGAACTGGAAAATATTCTCGAACGTGCGATTACTCTTTGTGAAGGCAAATCATCCAGCAGGAAGACCTACAACTACCCGAACATCATCAAGGACATCAAGAAGAACAGGCACCCAGCTTGAAGACTATCTGGATGACAAGGAAAAGGATGTGCTCATGAAGGCACTGGAAAAAACCCGTTACAACAAAACGGCTGCAGCCAAATTGCTAGGCATCAGCTTTCGCCAGCTACGCTACCACTTAAAAAAACTCGATATCGACTAAGCCCCCAACAAGTGACAATAATTGTCACATTGTGACAATTAATGTCATATAGGGATTCATTTATATTGGCAATTGAACTAATGATAAGTGATCTCGTTTATATATTCAATTGAAACTATCCTTAACCTATTATTTTTAATATATATTATTTTAATATCTACACACTTCATACGTCATATCATTAACCCTGGCATGTTATCTGCATCTAGGTAATCCACTGGCATCATCCGGCTTAAACGTAAATGGATAGCTAAACACTTATTTTCTAAAACAGGTGCCCAGCCGATTAAAGCCAGATAATGCAAAGTTACACAACGTTGAATAACTTAAATTTTAATACTAACCAAACACTTCAGGAGCAAATCATGAAGAAAGTACAACAAGGTTTTACATTGATTGAATTAATGATCGTGGTTGCGATCATCGGTATTCTTGCAGCCATTGCAATTCCTGCCTATCAGGATTACACCAAACGCTCACATGTATCTGAAGGCCTAACTCTTGCCGGCGGCGCCAAGGCTGGTGTAGCAGAATACTTCTCAACAGCAGGCGTATGGCCTAACAGCAACGCCTTAGCGGGATTACCCACACCTGCAAGTATTACAGGCAATGCAGTTCGCACAGTGGCCGTTGGTAATAGTGGAAAAATCACCATTACATACAGAACCCAAGTTGCAGCCGCAGGGACGATTATACTCGAACCTACCGATGCTACTGGTAGCGTCACATGGGATTGCGCAGGTGGAGATGTACTACCTAAATACAGACCATCCAATTGCCGTTAAGACCTAGTAACATCCCGGGTATATACCCGGGATGTTAATCCCAATCCTCTCTGCAACTTTAAATTTAAAACAGCAGGTAGAGCATGTACGTAGTCCACAAACAATATGGCTTTACTCTTATAGAGTTAATGATAGTTGTTGCAATCATTGGTATTCTGGCAGCCATGGCTATTCCTGCCTACCAGACCTATACGAAAAGGGCACATGTCGCTGAGGGAATCAGTCTGGCGGACAAAATAAAAACAAATGTTACAGAATATTACGCCTCGACGGGAAATTGGCCTGCAGACAATATCAGCGCTGGACTAGCGAGCCCAGGCTCCATAACCGGTAATGCCGTAAACAGTATTACGGTTAATGGATCACACATAACGATAGCCTACAGCTCCAAAGTTACTTCTGGTGGCACGCTAGTATTTATTGGCACAGACGTAGGCGGCAGCACCGAGTGGTCTTGCACATCCACTGGTGGTAGCACCATAGACCCTAAATATCGACCTGGAAATTGCCGCTGAACGATTCATAATAAGAAAGCATGATTTCTATGAATCTTCATGCTATAAGATAAAATTTAATAATAAGCATCTGACACACCCCACTAACTCATCTAATATTAAGACAGATTGATCGAAACAGAATATGATTAATTTTCAGTCAGATCAGAAGAAACTATTGCTACAACTGCTTTTTTTTCTATATGCACCACTATTTGTCACACTGCTAGTATATTGGCCGGGCCTAACCGGGCCATTTCTATTTGATGATATTGAGAATTTTAAATCGCTGATGAAAGGCGGCCATGACAACACCCTAGATAGACTATATTACTTTATCATGACCGGCAATGCAGGACCACTCGGCAGACCGATAAGCCTACTAAGTTTTATTATAAACGACAATGCCTGGCCCAGCTCTCCATGGTCATTCAAGTATACGAATATGCTTATTCATATGCTAAATGGCTGTCTAATTTTCATACTAACCCTACAATTATCTAAATTTACAAACATAAATAAAGACTATAGGTATTTTTTTGCGGGTATCGTAATGAGCATATGGCTATTACACCCCATACAATCCTCCACCGTATTGTACGTAATTCAGCGCATGACTCAATTAAGTACTTTATTCATGCTATCCGCGATTACATCTTTTCTTTATGGGCGCACATTACTATTCAATTCAAACAACACAGTAAAAGCTTACATCATCATGTCATTTGGTGTAATTATATTTGGCACCTTAGCTGCTTTCAGCAAGGAAAATGGAGCCCTGGTCTTTTTATTTATTGCCACCATAGAATACACTTTATGCAGCAACAACCAGCAAACAACCGGCTATAAGTACTGGCGCCATATCTTTGTCAATTTGCCCTCATTATTATTAATTGCTGTCTTTATAATTAATTATAAAAGCTTTCAAAGTGCTTATTCGATCAGGGATTTTACAATGTATGAGAGAGTTCTTACAGAAACCAGGATTCTCTGTGACTACCTCTTTCAAACCATCATCCCAAGGAGCGGCGGCACTGGTGTTTTTCATGATGATTATCTAAAATCATCTGGCCTATTATCTCCACCACAAACTCTCGTTTCCATAATTGCCATTTCAGCTCTACTAATCAGCGGAATTACTTTCAGGAAAAAACATAGAATACTAAGCTTTTCTATTCTTTGGTTCTTTTCCGGCCATGCTATGGAGTCCACCATAATCCCATTAGAGCTTTATTTCGAACATCGTAATTATTTACCCATACTAGGTCCTATCTTCCTATTCAGCTCTATTGCTTTAAAAGTTAGCCATCACCTAATAAAATCCAATATATTAGTGTTTATCTATATATGCTTGATGACATTAATCACGTATGACAACAATATTATATGGGGTAATAAAGTTCTCGCCGCTAAGGTCTGGGCATTAGAAAAACCTAATTCAATCAGGGCTCAACAGGCTGCAAGCGATCTTTCCATCAAAGCTGGTGACTATAAAAAAGCACGTGAGTACATTGCAAATATACATCACAAGTACCCGAATAATACCGCACTGGCATTACAACTGGCACTATTAGACTGTGATTCCAAGCAACTCACTAAGCAGCAGCTAGATTCAACCATCACCACATTGACTCATGGAACATACAGTCAAGCAACAGTACCAACGCTAGTTGAATTCTATGCTCTTATGAAAAACAAACCGTGCAGTGTGATGTCATTCCAAAAAATACTGGATATAATTAACGCGCTGCTAGAAAATAATTACTATAAGTCCAATAGCAACCTACATATACTAAATTATTGGAAAGGTATTGTGCATGCAGACATGCATCAATTAAATCCTGCCATGGAATCTCTTGACCTGGCAGGCAAATATTTAGATGTAGTTGATATACCTTTGCAACAGGCAGTCTGGTTAACGACTGCTGGGCTTTATGATGAGGCTCTCGAGTATATTAACAAAGCAAAGCTTGTAAATAAGAAAGCACGCCTCCATTTAATAAGAGACAGGAGATCAAAAGACATCGAAAACCTGAGGTCACTAATTATTAAAAAAAGACTAGAAGATAATCAACAGGAATAAGCATAAAAGAGAATCACTAGAGACTAAAACTCTACATCTGGCTGGAAGCGTTAATAATCTAATATACATCGCAGTTAGGGTTAATAAATATCATCGCTTATAGACACGTCTTATTTTCCCTGGAAGTTATTTACGATAACATTAGGCTATTTAGCGCGTTTAACACAGACAATCTCGAGAAAGCGATAGGCGAACAAGTCCGGAAATCTTTTCCGATTTTGATAAAAGGAAAATACAGTCATGCTGACATACCGATGATTATAAATCTCTACCAGCTAAGCGATCAAAGAGCCTGCAAGAATCTGACGCCTGAAGCACTAGCATCAATGATTGACAACATCATCGCCAACAATAATCTGAGCAATGACTTACCTCCTATACTGCATGCTCTTTATTACAGGAATGGCAATATCTATACCAACATGTGCCTGTTATCACCTGCAGTCGAGGAGTTTGATATAGCTAATAATTATATCGGCGCAATAGATATACCACTACAATAAGCTATCTGGCTTAGTACTGCCGACTTGTATGATGGCGCACTGGAGTATATTGCTAAAGCAGAAGCAATGGATACTAGATCAAGAAACCCACTACTAAAGCATGTCCGTTCAAGGGACATCATTTCACTACGAAAGATAATACAACAAGCTAAACAACAGTCAGAACAGAAAATATTAACGAACATGAAACAGAAGAATCAGATACAAAATTACAATAAAGTCTTATATATAAATATAATAGCCATGAGTAGCTTCATCATGTATTATTGATTTTACTTAGTAAAAACAAAGTTTTCGGAGTAAAAATGATAACTGATGTAGATTTGTCAAT
This sequence comes from uncultured Gammaproteobacteria bacterium, assembly GCA_963807455.1. GTDB lineage: Bacteria > Pseudomonadota > Gammaproteobacteria > JAADHQ01 > JAADHQ01 > JAADHQ01. The sequence continues at coordinate 7,673 of CAWECS010000020.1, forward strand.
CATTCTTCCCTGTTACAATGAAGAAGCCTGCATCGGCGATGTGGTCAAACAAATTAAATCATTACACCCGGGTTCAGAAATCATCGTTGTCAATGATGCCAGCACAGACCAATCCGCCGAAATCAGCATACAGGCCGGCGCACGAGTTATTAACCATCCTCATAATATGGGGAACGGTGCAAGTATAAAATCAGGTGCAAGACATGCTAGTAATAAAATTCTGGTTTTCATGGATGCCGACGGGCAACATAAACCTGAAGACATACAGCGATTGCTTAATAAAATTGACGAAGGATACGATATGGCAGTTGGAGCGCGCATTATTAGCTCACACGCTAGCATTGGTCGCTTATTTGCAAATACATTTTACAATAAACTTGCTTCATTTATGACTGGCTTTAATATCAAAGACCTAACTTCCGGTTTCAGGGCAGTAAAAGCCGCTAAATTCAAATTATTTTTATATCTGCTACCGAACGGTTTTTCGTACCCGACAACAAGCACAATGGCTTTCTTCAGATCAGGCTTTCCGGTAGGATACATCCCAATTACTGCCACACGTCGCAAGGGAAGAAGTAAAATTCGTATTTTGAAGGATGGCACACGTTTCCTGATTATTATTTTGAAAGTTGGCGCCCTTTTCTCACCAATGCGCTTGTTTCTTCCCATTAGCATGATTACTTTTTTGCTGGGCTCTGGCTACTATACCTATACATATATTACTGAGAATCGTTTTACAAACATGAGTGCACTATTATTTATAGCTTCTCTGCTGACCTTTTTGATAGGTATTGTTTCTGAACAAATATCTTCACTTCATTACAAACAATCAGAAGAAAACAGCAACGAAACTAAATAAATATATTAATATTCTTATATCTCTGTAAACTGCTGAATAGCTATTATCAGTCTTTACTTATTTATCAAGGCATAATTAAAGTTATCAGCACTTTTCCGATAAAACAGGTTCTATGTATTCTGTACTTAACCATTGCTTCAATGTAGGTTTCATAAGTTTATTTCTGTTAGCAATATACTTTGACAAAAATCATCAACAATATAGGACACGATGCAGGTAAATTTCACATTGAATACACTTTAATTCTTTCTATAATCTAATTTATAGAACCCATGATTTACACTATAAAGATATCGACATAATTGATTGCAAAAACAAAAATCCTGATGACAAGTACATCCTACCCGGAAACGGAAAATGATTGGCGTGGTCGATTTATCGCTAATCTCGTCAAAGGACTTGCCAATAGACAGGACATCAATCTTTCTCTATGGGCTCCACCAGGCAATACACCATCTCGAGTCAACTGCATCGCTTCTCCAAAAGAAAGTGTCTGGCTACATGAGCTTTCTCAAAACGGGGGTATCGCCCATCTGCTACGTCAAAACAAACCATTAGCAGCTATTTCTACAGCGAAATTATTAAACCGGCTAAGCAAAGCCTATCGACGTATATCTTTTGATATTGCGCATGTCAACTGGTTACAAAATGCACTTCCTCTTTGGGGTACAAATATACCTGCTGTAGTAAACGTCCTGGGCAGCGATTTTGGACTGCTACGCCTGCCTGGCATGAAAACCATGCTGCGTCACGCCTTCAAGCAGAGAAAAATAATCCTGGCACCTAACGCTGAGTGGATGGTCACCGAACTAGAGAAGATATTTGGTGATATAGCCATGATCCAGGCCGTCCCATTTGGCGTTGGTCAATCCTGGTTTGATCTTAAACGGCAACCCCAAGACGACGTTCATCACTGGCTGACAATCACGCGGCTGACTCAAAAAAAAGTCGGCAACCTGTTTGAATGGGGTAAGGAACTTTTTAACGAAAAAAGGGTATTGCATCTGTTTGGACCAATGCAAGAAGAGATAACACTACCCGAATGGGTAAAGTACCATGGGCCAACACATCCCGCTGATTTACAGTCAACCTGGTTTCCACAAGCAAGTGGATTAATTACCTTGAGCCATCATGATGAAGGCCGGCCTCAAGTCATGTTAGAAGCGATGGCATCAGGCTTGCCAATAATAGCCTCTGACCTACCTGCACATAAGGATTTTATTCTTCACAATGAAACTGGTTGGCTTACAACTTCCAAAGAGGATTTTAGTAACGCCTTAACACTACTGGAAAAAACCGATAATAATTTTATAATAGGAAGTAATGCGCGGGCATGGGCTAAAAATAATATCGGCAACTGGGATGACTGTGCAGCCCGTTATGCCGCCCTGTATACAAAACTACTGGAAACGCAAAAATGAACGATGGTATTTTGCTTCTAGGCGGCGGGGGCTTTATTGGCACAGCACTTACTAAACGGCTGATAGAATTAAAAAAAAATGTACATATCATAACCAGTAAACCACTATCGAATACCATACCAGACATCACAATCCATATAGGCAGCCTGGGTGATAGCGCATTGTTAGATAAGCTTAGGTCTGAGTGCTCCACAATCATCCATCTTGCAACTAAATCTACGCCTGGAAAATCGGCCAGACATCCACTATTTGAACTAGAAAACCTGACACCTACATTACAGCTACTGGAAAATCTGCATGAATGGAAAGATACTCATCTTATTTTTATATCATCTGGCGGGACTGTGTATGGCAATCCCTCTCATAATCCAGTATATGAAGATGCACCTCTCGCTCCACGCTCCTATCATGGCGCTGGAAAAGTAGCCATTGAAGGCTTTCTACATGCATTTCGAGTAAAAGGTTACCCGGTAACAATATTACGTCCTTCAAATATTTACGGACCGGAACAAAATATGACTACTGGGTTCGGTTTCATTCGTACAGTATTACACCATGCATTACACAATACCGCCGTGAACGTCTGGGGAGATGGTTTAAATATACGAGATTACATATATATTGATGATGCAATAAATGCAATTACCCAATCAATCTACGCTCGACAAGATAGCAACACATATAACGTTGGTTACGGCAAGGGTCATACACTCAATGAAGTGATAAACATTATACAAAAAATATGCAAAAAATCTCTAAAGATTGAACATAGACCTGCTCGAAGTAGTGATGTGCGCGAAATTGTACTCGACATTTCGAAAATCAAATCTGCACTTGACTGGCAACCGCATACAGATCTGGAAAACGGGATACTAAAAACATGGGAATGGCTCAAAAACTCATGAAACCAGCAACGCATCCAATAGTCACAATCTGTATTGCTAACTACAATGGAATCAACCTGATAGATACCTGCGTCAAATCCATATTGATGCAGGATTGCGACTTTCCCGTTGAAATTATCATACATGACGATGCATCAACTGACGGGTCTGTAGATTATATTCGCACACACTATCCAGACATAACGATGATTGAAAGCACTGACAATGTAGGATACTGCATCTCAAATAATCGTATGGTTGACAAGGCAAATGGAAAATATATCTTATTACTAAATAATGACGCGGAACTGTTCCCCGATGCTCTCCAAACTCTATTCGAAACTGCTAGCAGTCTAAGGGAACCCGCCATCCTGGGATTACCGCAGTATGACGCAGGCACAGAACAACTAATTGATATTGGCAGTCAATTTGATCTTTTCCTTAACCCAATACCCAATCTTGATCCATTACAAACTGAGACAGGCATGATTATTGGTGCTTGCTTCTGGCTTCCACGTACATTATGGAACGATCTTGGCGGTTTTCCGGAATGGTTTGGCTCATTAGCTGAAGACATGTATTTGTGTTGTGTTGCAAAACTGTATGGATATAAAGTGTTAGCATTAGCGAAATCAGGCTTCAAACATCGTGTTGGCCACAGCTTGGGCGGAGGAAAAATTGTAAATGACCAACTCTCTACCAAAGCTACACGCCGGGCATTAAGTGAGCGCAATAAAAATTATGTAATGTACCTGGCCTACCCAGCACCATTTTTACAATTAGTCCTTCCTCTTCATATCATCTTACTAATAATCGAAGGCGGAACTCTTGCCCTTATTAAACGGGATAAAAATATCTTTATTAAAATATATCTCAGTAGTATCAAAGCGCTATGGATACAGCGTGATTTACTATTCAGGGGAAGAAAACTTATTCAAAGAAAAAAAAACATAACTTACAGGATATTTTTTTCATCATTCCAGTTAATGCCGTACAAACTTCAAATGCTATATAAATACGGCATTCCAAAAATTCTTTAATACATGAGAAATAAGAACATTTAACACATAACCATCCTTGATAAATCAGGAAAATTAATATTTACTACTGGAAAAAACACTTCTAAGCTTATCAAGCATTATTGTCCCAATTAACCTTGGTGCAAACATCACCCCTAATATTCGAACATACGACAAGAACATCTTTCTAAAAAAAAACTCAGATAAATCGTCATTTGAAATACGGCGATAATATGCAAAAAGAGCGGAACGCGTTATCAGCGCCATTATCGCTTTTTCCTTATTACTTTTTTGAGAATGAACACCACAATCATGCACTCTATATGCTGCAGGCAAAATGTCAGCCATATATTTACCCTTACCATAATCACCAAGCAGTGACCACATTACCAGATCGCCATATCGAGCAGACATAAGATCCTGAGGTATTTCTCTTATTACATTTCGAAAACAGGTTGTTAATGTAAAGATCGGGGTGGCCTTTTTAAGATCTATCGACTCCAGATCTTTCCTTGCTCCCTTATAATCGATATTAAGAGTGCCGTTCTCATCAAAAGGCTGACAATCTGTGTAAGTAATAACATACTCAGGATTCTTTTCCAAATAATCCACCTGCTTTTGAAGCTTTGTCTTATCCGTCCAGTAATCATCGCCCTCACATAGTGCGATATACCTCCCTTTTGCTTTTGGAAATACAAAACGTGGATTTATCAATCCTCCTTTTGAATACTGGTTTTCTGTTTGAATAATTGTCTTGATGATGCCTGGAAATTGTTCGGCGTAAGCATTGACTATATCAGTAGTACCATCTAGAGATGCATCATCGTGAATAATTATTTCAAAAGGAAAATTTGTCTCTTGCATTAAAAAGCTATCTACAGCCTCTCTGAGGTATGATTCATGATTATATGTAATGCAACATATACTTACCAAAGGGAGAGGATTCTTATTCCAACCCTGCATAATCTTCTCTTGTGTTCTATTTGTTGTTAATATAATTTCATTAGTATAAATTATCATATCTTCCGTCTTATCCTATAATATTTGAGACTATTCACCACTAAGAATGATTGTGCTTAGCATCCAGCTATTACTCAGCAGTTATTCGAGTATTAATAAATGCCACAAATATTCACCTTCTTTATTTATATTATTACTAGCTATGTTTTTTCGAAATCTCAAACATAATGTTTGTAGGATATTTACTGCTACTCATCTGATCGTATTTTATATTAAGATGTTGATTAATTTTAAGAAGAGCGTTTTTATTGGTCTTTCCCGCAAAATACGACATAAAAACTGTAGCAACAGAAGCATAGAGATCGCCATATTCTTTAATTGTAAAAGATAAACTTTGAGACGATAGGTAGTCTGCAATTTCTTCGATACTCGGAAGCCCACATTCTATATGCTCCTTTGCCCATGTTGCTTTCGTCACCTCTAGAATAAGCTGCAATCTTTCGAATTCATCAAGCTCTTTATTTTTAAACGGATTAAATATAAGCACGTTCTTTTTCGCTACACGAACTAATTCATTAATAAACATCGGTCGCTCCTCCGCTGCGATATGCTCAAGAACATGACAAGTAACTACTGCATCGAAACTATTATCAGAAAAGGGTAACTTTAGACCAGAAATACCATTAGCTGACGGTTCAACGAGAAAATAACGATTGTCAGGCATAAATTGAGACAATATTCCATGGCCACCACCAATATCAAGTATTGACTCTCCATTTTTTAGAAGTTTATTTAAATGTGTTTGTAGAATATTAAATCGTTGGTACTGGTTTACATCTAACTCGGTAAGGTCTGCGAGGGACCTTTTAATTTTATTGTTTAATATTGTGATTTTATTACTATCTAAACCTAAATATTCAGCACTTTTCAACTCCGCATTGGCAAGATTATATAGCCCAAATTTAATTGCTGTGCCGGCAAAATCATAATGCGTTACAGCATCTAAAGGTTTCCTTGACAATCTAATTCGGTAATTGCGTAAAAAGCGCATACCTAGCCTACGCCTCAAAGCTCCAAACATACTCAATAGATCTGACAATTTCACTTAATTTCTGCCCTCCTGAGCATGCTAAAGATAAGATTTCTGCTTTCATATGAACACAGTGCATTTACAACAAAAATCATAAAACCAATTCCAAGCAAGGTTACAAAAATCTCTAATCGATCCAATGTCTCGAATCTAATATTTATCGAGCCAATCAACATAAGTAGAACAAATGTGAGCATAAAAATAGGCAAAACATCCTTCAAAAACCAGGGCCAAAGTATGTGAGGCGCAAATTTATTATGCACAATTGGAGTCCAAATAATAAAAGTAATCAATCTAATCGCGAACCACGTCAGGGCCACACCATATGCTCCATATTCAAAAGCGACATAGATAATAACAGGGATTTGGATACACGCTGAAACCGTATTATAAATCACATGCATTCTTACGTTACCGTGAGCAAATTGCAGGTAATACTGAAACGCGCTAATGGCCAATATTCCATTCCCCAAGGCAAACCAGGATAGAATCGGCCCTGCCCATTCTGCTGCCTCCCTATCTCCCGTCCATGCAAACAGCAACTCAGTTGAAAACAGAGCAATAATTCCTGTTAATGGGAACATTATTACAGCCATAAGTTGCGTGGACTTTCGATATAGCATGAGCATATCTGCTTCTCTACCTTGCGATAGTAGAAACGTCATTCTGGGTAGAATCGCTTGGCTAATGGGGCTCGTAATTTTAGTAATCCCAGCCGCAACAACCACCACTAGTGTAAAATACCCATATTCCGTCAATGGCAAAACATTCGAAAGTATCACTTTATCCAGCTGTGTAAGCAACACCCAAATCCCGGCTGCGTAGGCTATTCCACCGATAAAAGGGAGCAACGGCTTGAGAACATTCCAGAAAAACCTAATTCCGACTTTATCCGTAGAAGCAATAAAATGGTAAAACATGATTGCCAGGACTAATAACTCGATAATGCTAACAAAAAGCTGGTAAACGAAAAAATATACAAAGTCCTGCGTCACAAACTGAAGTAGTAGCAATGCCCCTAAATACTTTAAAGTTACCAGCAATATATCGGCAACATTTAGCCAAACCTGGCTTTCCATACCTTGTATGCCACTACGATAAAGTGACACAAAAAAGTGTAGCCCAATCATCACGCCCATTAATATAATACAAATCACTACTTCCTTTGAATCAAGCGACGTAACATTTAACCAATTATTCGCAATCCATTCGCTGCCAGTAGTAATACTCAAAGTAACAATTAGCATAATAAAAAAAACAATTATCTCGAGACTCCTTACCAGTCTTTTTAACTCGAGAAATGCCATGCTTTGTCCGCGCGCATATGATGCCTGCCGTGACAACATTGGCGACATCCCCATATCCAGGAGCAGCATCCATGCCTGAAAGACCATGAAAAATCCAACCAGGCCAAAAGCTTCAGCCCCAAGATACTGGAGATAGAGAGGGAAAACGATAATTACAATGACCGTTGCGTACCCAAGCCCGATGAAATTTGCGGTCGCATTCCACTTTAATGTTTTAATGCTTTTTATCATGCTTATTACTTATCACTATCAATTATAAAAAAAGCGATACAAAAACAGCATTGGGCAATTTCTATTTATTTTTCTAAACACCAATTCAAAACAAATTTAAAGGATCATATCTTCATTCTGCCGAAAACATAGATAATGCCTTTTCAATAACTTTCCTATTCTCCACATTAGTATTTCGTGACAACCCGAACTGTTTCTGCCCATGATAGGTTGCAGAACTTTCAGCAACCCCTATCTTTATAACTAACTCATCGTAAATCTGCCTAGGGTCCTGACAAAACTCCTCGTATTGAACAACCAGTTTTTTGGACTCGCTAACTGTTGCCAAGCCTTTTGTGACTGCTTTATTAATGCTATGTAATTGTCCAGCAGATTGAGTTATTGGGTCTAAATCTTTCAATTGTGGATACTCAGGTATCTTGAATGAATACCACTCGCTCTCCCTACCCAATTGTCGCTTACGTGCCTCTAAGATTGAAGCAACATTCGTTACTGGGTCACGCTTAATCTGAATAAATATGGCTTTTTTAAAGATTGTATTCAAAAAGGGGATATTATAGTTAAGGATCATGCTTTTCAGAGCGAATGGTTTCCCAAAGACCCGAGTCAGCGTCGTAAGTTCTCCGACTAATTTTTCTTTATCAACAACACGAAATAACTCTTCGTCAGGCAGCCAATCCAACTCTTGAAATGGAAGAAATCGCCGCCAAAAATACCAGAATTCATTCGGAGCTAACGCACCCCTTGTCTTGCCATTCTCTGAATCAAAGGAAATTGGGCTGTTAAAGTCAAGAATCTCATTTCGAAAATTATACTGTGAATCAGTTAGCATCAACTGGATCTGCGCTCCTATCACTGGCACTCCATAGAACCTGGAAAGAAGATTACTTGGATATGCAACAACACCGCTGTTGGCTAACCATTGCATAAACAATGTAGTGCCACTCCTATGTGGCCCCATCAAAAACACTATAGGATAATCTTCGTATCCAACCGAATAATTCTTGATCGCCTTACTTTCTGCACAAGACAACGAATCGTTTATACCATAAAGCAATCCTTCAAGACTGTCATTGCGCTTAAAGGATTGTGTTCGCCCATTATCTTCTTGCGATATAGTCATAATTTAGTACTCATGATTTATCCTCCAAGCCCGCAATGATTTCCATCGCTACATCTTTCATTTGAGTGGTTGCATACCGATGGTCGCATGGTACAAATAAACAATGGTTCGTTAGGCGATACTCCAAGCTATTATACGCAGCTCTTGACTTTACTTCTGGCCAGTATGTTGGAATAAACACCCCTTTCTCAATTAATATCTTTTTTATGCGGTCAACATTTTCATTCAGAAGAAGCGGGTAACATAATGGAACCGAATCTAAACTAATCAGCCATTTGAACTTGTTCACATTGTCAAGTTGTCCTGCCAGTTCTAAAAAGTTTTCTCGTCTTACACGCTTTACCATCGTCATATCAATACTCGCCATTAAACGGTTTGTCAGGCGTGACATGCGTAATGGCTTCGTATTATTTAGCGTTTTCTCATTCTTAACATAACTCATATATCCAGCACGTGCTGAATAAGCTACACGCAAAAGCAGTGCTCTCATACGCTCCAAAGAGACTTCATCTTCGCTTTCGGGCATTTTGATATCTAACAAGTTGGATACTAATAAGCCACCATCAGGAACGCCTATAAATTTGCGAACGGAATAGATAGCTGCCATTGTATTCTTTGATGACGAAAAAAGTGAATGGCTATTATCTATAATCAGTTGTTTTTTTTGTATTTCACCAAGCAAACAATCAACATTTTTGTCACAAAGCCCAAAGTAGTTCACATAGAGCACAACAGATTTTTCTGGGAGCGGATTGGGCAAATTTTTCGGATAAAGAAAGTCATCCAACTCATACCGTTCAATAACTACTCCAGAATCAACAGCTGCCTGAACAACAGCATCACAAATATATACTGGTAGAAAAACGCTCTTAATATCTGATGCTTCAAGCACAGCACGTAACGCTGCACGCCCGGATTGGAATTTGTACGTATTAGGGAAAGGATCTCCATAGTTTGGCAAATCTAATCCGAAATAACCGCCAATTTCAATTAATGGATCATTTGTATTGATAGACATTCTCAGCATCTCGCTAGGATGCAAATGCTGCAGAGTTTTAACATAGCTCAAACTCGTTCATGTGTTGCATAACTTCAAACACACCAATCTCCATCAGTGCATCAACAATTGAAAGATGGGGAACAAATCCTGCGCATCTCTGTTTATATTGTTTGGGCCGCATAACTAGAAAATGCAAATCTATACCTATGCGATGGAAGGCATTAACTTCATATATTGCTTGTCCGCCTTGTGGGTTAATATAAGCGGTCGCACCTTCACGCTTGCAAATATCAAGAACTCTATTCTGACCTGTCAAGTTGTTGTTCTGATAATAGCGACTTGTCATCACGAATTCAGTCTTTATCCCCAAAAAACCAGCCAAAGTACGAAGTTGTTGCGCAAGAAAATCGGACAAGTTATCAGTTTCATAGCGAATTATCTTTTCAACAACCGGGAAAACTTCAAAAAAATATGGCGTTCTCCGGTAGGTATTTTCAATTGATTTAAGCATTTTTCTCCGCCAGACGTGCGAAGTCTCCAATGAAATATCACAAATGCGCTTATTCGGTGACGCTTGATACAAGGGAAGTGTTATATAACTTGGTTTACCGTTAATCAGTATACGGTTCCTATTAACCCATCCTCCCTTAATATAATTTACGTCATCATATATTACAAAACGATCAACTATGTTAAGAAGTTGCCAATAACCAAGATATGGGAAAAAATAGGGCTGCATTATCGCAAGTCTCATGCCACCCCATCCACCAACACTCGAATCACTGAGGCCACGGTTTGAACCATACTATTATCCATAGTCGTTCCCGTCGGTAGCACAATAACTCTGTCCGCTACCTTCTGAGTATTCGGTAGAAGCAGACCTGCATGGGGGAATAACTCAGAATAGGGCTTCATATTATGACATCCAGGCCAGAAATATCTTCGTGCCAGGATGTTTTCAGCATGCAGTGCCTGAATGATCTCGTCCCGGGTTAAAGGACATGCTTTACCAATCTCCATCACCACATATTGATAGTTGCTACGCTCAGTCTCATCAAAGTCCAACAAATTGATAGCAGGCAGAGAAGATAAGCCATCACGGTATGAGTGATAATTGCTGCGATTGGCCTCAACCACGCTATCGATTACTTCCAGGTTAGCCAGCCCCATCGCGGCAGAAATTTCAATCATTTTACCATTTGTACCAGGATAGATGACATTATCCATTCCTGAAAAGCCAAAATTACGCATCAGGCGCATGGTTTCAGCAAGCTCATCATCGTTGGTTAGGACTGCACCACCTTCAAAGGTATTAAAGAATTTAGTAGCATGAAAGCTTAATACCTCACAGGCTCCAAAATTTCCTACCATCGTGCCATCAATTGAACAACCAAAAGCATGTGCAGCATCAAACATCAGCTTGAGATTATACTCGTCAGCAATAGCCTGCAATGTTTTGACAGGTGCACTTCTCCCCCAAAGATGGACACCGATAATGCCGGTGGTACGAGGGGTGATCATGGAGCGAACGGCATCGGGATCAAGATTATGGGTGCTTGGATCAATGTCTGCAAATACAGGGGTAATACCCTGCCAATGTAAAGCATGAGCGGTAGCAATGAAGGTGTATGAAGGGACGATCACCTCGCCCTCCATTCCCAACGCACGGATAGCTATTTCAAGTGCTATCGTGCCATTACACATAGCTATACAATGTCCAACACCATGGTAATCAGCAACTCGTTTCTCGAACTCCTGCACCATCGGACCATTATTTGTCAACCAGATTCGATCCAGGATCTCTTCTACGTATCCAAGAAAGGTTTCGCGATCACCCACATTTGGGCGGCCAACGTGCAATGGCGTGTCGAATGCCGGAGAAGCTCCGTTAATGGCCAGATCTTGTGATGTTTGGATTGACTTCATTATGCAAAAAGAACATGCCTTGTATAATACAGCCCCATAATAATTTTCTCGCAAACTATGAAAATGGTCCTTTACAACCATAAAGGGCAATATGCCAGCCTTGGTAAATTGTCAAAAACAAACAAATGTTGAATTATCTGTTATGCTGTTATGCTGTTATTTAGTATTATAAAAAAGCCTAATAGACATCATTATAAAAAAGCCTAATAGACATCATCAATGTAAAGCAGATTTAACATGTCAGGAGAGAGTAGTTTTTACAAACATCAGTCTGCAATTAGACACATTACTATTATTCATTTAAATACAGGTAGTTAGATATAATCCGACATCCAACAAAATGTGCAAAACCCACCAAAATTCATAAATTTCCCTTAACAAACTTAAAGTTAAACTATATAGTTGAAAAAGCACTTAATAAACTTATATAGTAGTTGTTATAATTATTCAACATAACTCTATTATTACTTAAAATAAATATAGATAAGCATTTTAACACTTTAGTATCAATATTACTCAAGAAAACAAATTTATGACCGATATAATGTCTGTTAAAGTTTATTAATTGACTAGTATCTCAATTAAGCTTAGCCTGCATGGATAAACATAAAATACATGGCAACGACAAATCCCAAAATTCAACTCAGTGGTCTCGCTCGAAGACTGGTTCATGATGGCCTTCTTGAAGAAGGAGTGGCTGAAAATGCCCTGAAGGAAGCCAGGAAGAGTAAAACCACACTGGTATCGTATCTGGTGGATGGCAAGATACTGAATGGCAAGCAAATTGCCAATGCTGCCTCACAAGAATTTGGCGTGCCTCTGTTTGACATCAACAGCCTCGATCTGGAAGCCTCCGCCAATTGCATCAAACTGGTCGATGAAAAACTGATTCGCAAACATCATGCCTTGCCGCTGGTACGTAGAGGCAATCGATTATTCGTTGCTGTTTCTGACCCGACAAACCTGCAAGCTCTGGATGAGATTAAATTCAATACTGGCATCAATACTGATGCCGTACTGGTAGAGGAAGAACAACTACAAAAAATACTGGCTAAAGCCCTGGAAGCCCAGGAAGCCCCGATGGAGGGCTTACTGGATGAGGATCTGGATAACCTCTCTATTGAAGGTGGCGAGGATACCAGACAACAGGATGATGAAGATAACGACATTGATGACACCCCGGTTGTACGTTTCGTCAATAAAGTTTTACTGGATGCCATCAACAAGGGCGCATCTGATATTCATTTTGAAGCCTATGAAAAAACCTACCGCGTCAGGTTCCGACAGGATGGCATGTTACATGAAATAGCCTCGCCGCCAATAAATCTGGCTCCCCGTGTGACAGCCCGCATCAAGGTTATGGCACGCATGGATATTGCCGAACGCCGTGTACCTCAGGATGGCCGCATCAAGATGAACATTTCCAAGACACGGGCGATCGATTTTCGTGTCAATACCTGCCCTACCTTGTTCGGCGAAAAGATTGTTATGCGTATTCTCGATTCCAGCGCTGCCAATCTGGATATTGATATTCTCGGTTATGAGGAACACCAGAAAAAACTGTTTCTGGATGCCATTCATAAACCCTGGGGGCTGGTGCTGGTGACCGGACCTACCGGTAGTGGTAAAACGGTTTCCTTGTATACTGCAATTAGCATACTCAATACGCCGGACAGGAACATCTCTACCGCAGAAGACCCGGTTGAAATCAACCTGCCGGGTATAAACCAGGTACATATGAACCTGAAGACCGGTATGACCTTCTCGGTGGCATTACGCGCCTTCCTGCGTCAGGACCCGGACATTATCATGGTGGGTGAAATTCGTGACCTGGAAACCGCCGAAATCGCGATCAAGGCCGCGCAGACAGGCCATTTGGTATTATCCACACTGCATACCAATGATGCGCCACAGACCCTGACACGCCTGGCCAACATGGGTATTCCACCGTTTAATATCGCGTCTTCTGTCAGTTTGATTATTGCCCAACGCCTGGCACGGAGACTGTGCCCACATTGCAAAAAAGAAGAAAAAATACCCAAGGAAGCTTTACTGTCGGAAGGCTTCACCGAGGATGAGGTCGGCGATCTTAAAGTATTAGGCCCTGTGGGCTGTGACCAGTGCACCAATGGTTACAAAGGTCGTTTGGGTGTTTATCAGGTGATGCCGGTATCCGAGGAAAGCGGACGCATTATTATGGCGGGCGGTAACTCAATGGAAATCGCCGATCAGGCCAGAAAAGAAGGCATTAACGACTTACGTCGTTCAGGACTGAATAAAGTAAAAGAAGGGTTAACCAGTCTGGAAGAAATCAACCGGATTACAAAGGACTAAGCAATGGCAGAAAAAGCAATCAAGCAGAGTGTGTTTTTATGGGAAGGCTCGGACAAACGTGGAGCCAAGGTCAAGGGAGAGAGCCCGGGAACCAATACGGCGATGATCAAGGCGGAATTGCGAAGACGCGGCATTGTCCCGAAAAAAGTACGTAAAAAATCAACACTGTTTACGGCCAGCAAAGGTAAAAAAATCACTCCGAAAGATATTGCTATATTCAGCCGACAACTGGCGACGATGATGTCTTCCGGCGTACCTTTGGTGCAGTCTTTTGAAATTATCGGTCGCGGGCATGATAACCCGCGCATGCAGGAACTATTACTGGCCATCAAGAACGATGTTGAATCCGGTAATCCATTGGCTGAATCTCTGGCCAAGCACCCGCTACAGTTTGATGACCTGTTCTGCAATCTGGTCCGGGCTGGTGAGCATGCCGGTATTCTTGAAGCGCTATTACACAAAATTGCGACTTACAAGGAAAAAACTGAGGCGATCAAGGCGAAAATCAAAAAAGCCCTGTTCTACCCTACTTCCGTTATTGTCGTGGCCGGTATCGTAACAGCGATCCTGCTGATTTTCGTTGTGCCACAGTTCGAGGAACTGTTTAGCGGCTTTGGCGCCAGCCTGCCTGCCTTCACTCAAATGGTCATTAACCTGTCGCGCTTCATGCAAGACTGGTGGTTTCTGGTGCTGGCCGGCGTTATAGGTATTATTTACGCATTTATCCAGCTAAAAAGAAGATCGGTTAAATTCGGGCATGCATTGGACAAAATGTCACTTAAAATGCCTATTGTAGGTGTCATCCTTAACAAAGCTGCTATAGCGCGTTTCTCCAGAACCCTATCCACTATGTTTGCTGCTGGTGTACCACTGGTTGAAGCTATGGAATCGGTGGCAGGCGCTACGGGTAACATAGTTTACTCAGATGCGATATTGCGTATTCGGGACGAAGTCGCCACTGGGCGTCAATTAAACGCAGCCATGAAAGATGCCAATCTGTTTCCTTCCATGGTCGTACAAATGGTCGCTATTGGTGAGGAATCCGGCTCACTGGATGACATGCTGGGCAAAGTGGCTGACTTCTATGAAGACGAAGTGGACAATGCCGTGGACTCTCTCAGCAGTCTGCTGGAGCCATTAATTATGGCGGTCCTCGGTGTGCTGGTCGGTGGACTGGTTATCGCCATGTACCTGCCAATTTTCAAACTGGGTGCAGTTGTTTAAAGCTCCCGTTCAGTCGGGATACCCTATGGGCATCCCGACGATACTCTGACCTGAATGCTAATCTTCGAATACCTCAGCAGCAGTCCCACGGCCTTTATTATCACCAGCCTGATACTAGGCCTGATGGTGGGTAGTTTTCTCAATGTCGTCATCTATCGCTTGCCGGTGATGTTGCAAAAAGAGTGGCGCAGTCAGTGTGAAGAATTCATGGAGTTGCCTCAGCAATCAGCTGGTGCTGACAAAAAATTTAATCTGGCTACCCCGGCATCCACCTGCCCCCATTGTGACCATAAAATCAAACCATGGGAGAATATCCCGGTATTGAGTTACCTGTTTCTGAAGGGTAAATGCTCTCAATGCAAACACCACATCGCACTGCGTTACCCGATCATTGAACTCGCCTGTGGCTTGATGACCGCCTTCATTGCCTGGCATTTCGGCTTTGGCTGGCAGGCTTTAGCTGCCATGGTGCTCACCTGGTCATTAATCAGCCTCGCTGTGATTGATTTCGATACCCAGCTTACTACCTGATGTGATCACCCTGCCTGTACTCTGGCTTGGCCTGCTCCTCAATATCAATGGCATGTTTGTCAGCCTCGAAGACAGTGTCATCGGCGCCACGGTGGGCTATCTGTCACTCTGGAGCATTTATCAAATCCATCACCTGCTGACTGGCAAGGAAGGCATGGGTTATGGTGATTTCAAACTGCTGGCATTACTGGGTGCCTGGCTTGGCTGGCAATCCTTACTGATAATTGTTCTGTTGTCATCACTGGTGGGTGCCAGCGTTGGAATATCCTTGATCCTGGTCATGGGTCGGGATCGTCAGGTGCCTATTCCCTTTGGCCCTTATCTGGCCGCCGCGGGCTGGCTCAGCCTTGTCTGGGGGCCACAACTGATTCAGTCATATATGGGATTGACCGGCCTGAAGATATAGCCCAGGTTTGATCCGTCGTTCATAATACAGGCCTATGCTTACTATTGGACTCACAGGTGGAATCGGTTGCGGCAAGTCGACAGCGGCGATGCTTTTTGAGGAATGCCAGGTTCCGGTCATTGATGCCGATGTTATTGCGCACGACGTTGTTAAACTCGGCGAAACAACCCTCGATATTCTTTTCAAAACATTCGGCTCCGACATCAAACTGGCCGATGGCTCACTTGATCGCGACGCCTTACGATCGCGGGTATTTGCCAATGAGGCTGAACGCAAGCAGCTCGAAACCATCATGCACCCTGTAATTCGTGAAGAAATGCAAAAGCAGGTGCAATCCCTTGCTGCGCCTTACTGCGTGCTGGTGATCCCCCTGCTGCTGGAAACCGGGCAACAGGATAGCTATGATCGTATCCTGGTTATAGATTGCAGCGAAGAGACTCAACAACGGCGGGTGCTGCAACGCCCCGGCCTGACGCCAGAGCAGTTTCAATCCATTCTGAAAACGCAGTGCTCACGTGCGCAGCGTTTGGCTGCTGCCGATGATATCCTTTACAATGACACTGATGATATCCAGGCACTCAAGCAACAAATCCTTGCGCTGCATCAACAATATATCAAAATGAGTAAAAATGCCTGATTTCACCTTGATGGTCATGTTATCTTTACAGGCTGATATGAAATTTGCGCGCAATCAATCTGTGAGCCAGAATAAACGAAAGGCTGGCAGAAAATACGCTTTCCGGACGAGTAAACCGTGAGAAAAACAACCTACGAACAACCCCTGAATGAGCGCATCAGATCGTTCCTGCGCCTGGAATTCCTGTTCAGGCAGTCAGACTATAGCCTCAGTGGTACATCTGCCTGGAATAGCCGGGCAGCGCTTGAGTCCATTATAGAAGTTCACGACCTGGTCAGCAGAAGTGACCTGAAAACCGAAATACTCAAGGAACTGGAACGAAATACCCAGAACCTGGCGCAACTAATGGAGAACCCCAAAGTTGACCACAAACGCCTGAATCAGGTCTTGCAGTCGCTGGACTCACTGAGCAACCGGATATTTTCCGACAACAAGCCCTTTGGCAATGCGCTGAAAAACAATGAATTCGTGACCACGATTCGCCAGCGTACCACTGTGCCGGGCGGCACTTGTGATATGGACCTGCCGGGTTATCATTTCTGGCTACAGAAAAGCAGCGATGAAAGAATCGCCATTCTCACGCATTGGCTGTCCAGTTTCGATATTTTAAGGCAAGCTATTGAACTCATTTTGCAGCTCATCAGGGACAGCGCTTCCCCGCGCTGGGAACTGGCTGAAAACGGTTTTTTTCAACGCAATCTTGACCCTGCCAATCCCTGTCAGATTTTACGCATCAGCCTGCCAGCAGAACAGGATTGTTATCCGGAAATCAGCGGCGGCAAACATCGATTCACAGTGCGCTTTATGCGCCAGGAAAATTATGAGTCCCGACCTAAACAAATCAACCAGGACATTGAGTTTGAAATGTCATGCTGCATGATTTAATTGAACGACATATAAATCAATATGACCAAAGACGAAAAAAACAGCCCTCTCGTACACTGCCCGACCTGCCATAAACCCGTCGAATGGAATGATGAATCCAAATGGAAACCATTTTGCAGTAAACGCTGCAACCTGATTGACCTGGGTGAATGGTTTGATGAAAAACCGAGAATACCGGGGAACCCTTATCTTCCCGAGGAAGATGAAGTTTAAGCGTTCACTTTAATTTTAATACATCATACTCTAACTAGTAATCAAGCTGCCAAACTCAGGATAAATTTTGGAAGACTGCTGAGTTCTCAAAAAACTACGGTCATTAATATCCTTTTTATTTTGGGTATGAAAATCTCGAGATCGCCGCTACGATCGTTAAACTATCTCATAAGGCATTGCCTATCACCACGTGATGACAAAACAAAAAAGAATAGTCATCGCGAGCGGGGTTTCAGCGCGGCGATCTTTATATCTTTATGTCCAGACTATTCTTGAGAGTATGGCGTTACAACCTGCAGATTGCCGCGCTGTGTTCGTTAAAATATTATAATCCGTTTGCTCATTCAATGCTCGGTTGTTTTTTAATATAGAAGCGTTCTTTCCGCTCGCAATGACTGTTATTTTTGATTTTATTGCGAGTTTGGAATAGTAGCGAGCTGCTACCTGTCAAATTAATTCTAAAAAAATACTGTCATCGCGAGCGGGGGTTCAGCGCGGCGATCTATATATCTTTATGTCCAGACTGTTCTTGAGAGTATGGCGTTACAACCTGCAGACGGCCGCGCTGTGTTCGTTAAAATATTTTAATTCGTTTGCCCCAAGCAATACCTGGTTATTTTAATATAGAAGTGTTCTTTCCGCTCGCAATGACTGTTATTTTTGGTGTCATCGCGATGTATAGAATAGTAGTTAGTAGTGAGATAACAGGCCATTCCTTATAATAATTAAATAGGTGGTCTAACAGGCCATTCCTTATAATAATTAAATAGGTGGTCTAACAGGCCATTCCTTATAATAATTAAATAGGTGGTCTAACAGGCCATTCCTTATGAAATATATAGGTAATCACGGAGGCAATCTCTAGAACGAAGTATTCAATCCAGGCTATACTGCAACTATAAAAAACCTGGATAACTGACATGTAAATAATACGCAAATTCAAATCTCGACTATTTCCTACTATTTAACCAACATAAACTCATACTCAGCCAGATAAATTTTTTGCGGCACCATCACTTCAACCATGACATACCAGTCACTTCGCCCGCTGGTACATAGCGGCAATATAACTTTCCCAAACCAGCCACCCGACTGTTTGTCATAGCTGAGTTTCTGTTTTTGTTCACCCATATCCATACCTTTCATGGTAAACACCAGCCTGACTTCCGCTTTCTCTGGGTGAGTTAGCCCTTCAATGGCAAGCTGTGCCGGAAAGGCTTGTAAAGCACCGGGGCGTCCCTTAAATGCGAGTCTCAGTCGTATACCCTCACCTGCACTGCTGCATTCCGTTGCAGTAACATCACACTGACTATCGCCCACCAATCGATATTGATCATACGAGTCGTATTCAGAACCATCACTAAAACGGCCCTGGCGCAGTTGCAGAAAAAAAACGACAAATGCGATGATTGACAACAGCAAGATGGTTCTTTGATTAATAAATCGTCGCCAGGGAATTTTCATCAAGCCATATCCCATAACGCGCGTATCGCTGCAATCCCCTGCCCACCCGACTGAAACGCAAGTTCTTTTTCAGCCAGACTCATTCCACCCAGCGCATATACAGGCATGTTGGCCATTTCGGTCAAGGCCTGAAACCTTTTCCAACCCATTGCAGCGACGCCGGGGTGACTGAGCGTTTCCAGTACCGGCGATACCACTATAAAATCGACACCGAGATGATTGGCCTGTTTCACTTCTTCCTCGTTATGGCAGGATGCGGACAAAAAAGACTGTTCACTGATGGGTCTTTTCGTCAACGTCATCAGTTGCTGACTGTTGAGATGCAAACCATCGGCTTTACATTGATCGAATACCTCGGCTGTATGATTAAGCATCACCCTGGCTCCATATCGATGTGCCAGCTCAACCACCAGACGGCCAAGCTCAATAGTCGCCTGATCAGTTAAACGTTTTTCCCTTAACTGTATCAAGCGGATACCCGACTGCAGGTTTTTCTCCAGCTTGTCCAGAAATGCCTGCGTATCCAGATCCTGATCCGGTGTAATCAAATACGCATCCGGTAACTGCACAGCACGAATAATTGGCAAGTTTGCAGCAGGCATAGCTCTGTCGTTTAAGGCATTGATATCCACCCATTGCATTGGCTGACCTTCTTTACCGTGCGCTGTTCCCGTAAATGCCTCAACCATCCAGACATCCAATAGTACATGACGATCACCATAATCGTGATGTATGCGAATGAGTGGCCGTGCAACAGTGACATCAATTCCCAGCTCTTCATGTAACTCACGATTCAAGGCATCAAACACGGGTTCATTGGCCTCAAGCTTGCCACCCGGAAATTCCCATAAGCCGCCCTGATGAACCTGCTCGGGTCTCAGGGTTAGTAACACTTGTTGGTTGCTGTTCTTGATCACGGCAACGGCAACATCAATTTTGGGAGAAGAGGCAATCACGATCGTAATATTGGATCGGTATTCAGGTTCGATATTCCGCGTTGATCTTGACATAATCATAAGACAGATCGGTGGTCCACACGGTCTCGCTCGCCTGACCACGGCCAAGACAAACCCGAATCGTGATCTCTTCTTGCGACATCACCGTCTGTCCCTGTTCCTCGGTATAGGAACCAGCACGTCCACCTTGCTCTACTATACATACATCATCAAGGTAGATAGCAATGTCATCAACCGCTAACTGATCAAGTCCGGCTCGGCCAATGGCTGCGAGTATTCGCCCCCAGTTAGGGTCACTGGCAAAAAATGCCGTTTTCACCAGCGGTGAATGTGCAATGGTGTAGGCAACATCCAGGCACTCTTGCTGATTGGCGCCCTGCTCTACCACGATACTTATAAATTTGGTCACACCTTCGCCATCGCGAATGATGCTCTGTGCCAACTGCAAACACAGTGCATTCAAGGTATCAACAAACTGTTGATATCCATCGCTATCAACAGCCACCTCTACACCAGACTTGCCACTGGCCAGCAACATACAGGCATCATTGGTTGAGGTATCGCCATCCACGGTAATGCGATTAAAAGATGGCTCCACGGCCTGCTTCAGACAATCCTGCAACAAACCCTGTTCAATCACGGCATCGGTCGCAATAAAGCCCAACATGGTGGCCATATCGGGGCGGATCATTCCGGATCCCTTGGCAATGCCAGTCAGGGTTACCGGTTTGCCTGCAATATTGATTTTGACAGACGCACCTTTGGCAACGGTATCGGTGGTCATGATGGCACGGGCCGCGGCCGTCCACTGGTCTTCATCCAACTGACTAGCCAGAGCGGGCAACACTGCCTGTATTTTTTCTGCGGGCAACAACTCGCCGATAACACCGGTAGAAAACGGTAACACCTGTTCAGCTTGGCAGCTCAAAGCTTCAGCTGTACTGGAGCAACAGGCATGCGCTGCCGCCATACCGGCATCACCGGTTCCCGCATTGGCGTTACCGGAGTTAATCAGCAAGGCACGCGTGCTGGCATTCGCCATATGTTGTTTGGCAATAACAACCGGTGCTGCGCAAAAAGCGTTTTGCGTATAAACACCTGCACAGCGGGTGCCTTCATCACAGGCAATCAGGACAACATCATAACGACCCTGATAGCAAACGCCGGCTTGTGCCACTGCCAGGCGGATGCCATCAACAGGATAGAGCGTGGGGAGTTCATTTAGTCCTATAGCCATTGTTTAATCCTGAAAATAAACATTTAATTAGTTCAAATTACCGTGTCATTGCGAGCCTGATAGGCCATTCAATAGGAGCATATATAGACGGTCGGCCTTGTCGATACAACAATCATTCTCTACGTGTAGCTAAGCTGACTACCCATTTATTCATTGGATGAATGCCCTGGTAAATTACCATGCGCAGCAATAACTAAATAGTAAATTAATTTCAAATATCTTGAAAGCAGTATATATTGTTTAATCCTGAAAAACCTGACCCGCTTAAAGTGCCATGTCATTGCAAGTCTGATAAGCCATTCAATAGGAGCATATATAGACGGCCGGCCTTATCGACGCGGCAATCTGTTTCTAAATGTAGAATGCGATATTAACTATCAAGGCCATTTTCATGTGATCACTTCGCTATGGGCTATAACTCATTATTTGAAGAATTCCATATTGAGTAACAATAGTATTCATTATTAGCGTTTTGCGTGCGGCCGTGCACACGAAAATATATGAAAGGATTGCTTGGAATCTAGTAGTTAAAGATTACCGCGTCGATAAGGCCGACTCGCAATGACACTAAATTTTCTGATTATTAAAGACGTATTGATAGTAGGTATCTGCTCTAACAAAGACTTTTATTAAGCAACAAAAATGGCAACAGCAATGCCGATGCTGTTGCCAAAGAAGTAGCGGCAAACAGGGATCAGCTAAGCTTGCCGTGGCATTGCTTGTATTTCTTGCCGGAACCACAAGGACATGGGGAATTACGACCTACTTTCTCTTCCGTACGTACAAACGGCTTGTCCTGCTCCTCGGATTGATCTTCAATTTCGTCACCCGTGGCAGAAGGTGCTGCGGCATGTTCAAAATTCATTGGCGCGTGACTGCGACGCTGTTCTTCAACCGCCTCAACATCTTCCTCGGCACTGACCTTGACCTTGGATAATACCGTCACCACATCATACTTCACGCGCTCCAGCAGGTCGGTAAACATTTCAAATGCTTCACGCTTGTATTCCTGCTTGGGGTTTTTCTGTGCATAACCACGCAAATGGATACCCTGGCGTAAATAATCCATTGCTGCCAGATGCTCTTTCCACATGGTATCGAGCACTTGCAACATGATCGCTTTCTCAAAGTGACGTAGCACCTCGGCACCTGCATCGACCTCTTTTGCAACATACTGTTTTTCCAGCTCATCGAGTATGCGTGCGCGCAGGGGCTCTTCGTGCAGATTTTCGTCATCGTCCAGCCATTGCTGAATATCCAGCTTGAGGTCGAACTCATGTTCGAGCGCCTCGGTCAGGCCCGTTACATCCCATTGCTCATCCAGACTGCCTGGCGCTATATAGCCACTGACCACATCATTGAGCACATCAACACGAATAGCCTTGATGGTTTCCGAAATATCATCAGAGGCCATCAACTCATTACGTTGATCATAAATAACCTTGCGCTGGTCATTGGCTACATCATCGAACTCAAGCAGGTTTTTACGAATATCGAAATTATAGGTTTCCACCTTACGCTGTGCGTTGGCAATCGCCTTGTTCACCCACGGGTGCTCAATCGATTCGCCTTTTTCCATGCCCAGTTTTTTCATCAGATTACCGACACGTTCTGATGCAAAAATTCTCATCAAATTATCTTCAAGTGACAGATAAAATCGGGAAGAGCCGGCATCACCCTGACGACCTGAGCGACCGCGTAATTGATTATCTATACGACGTGACTCGTGGCGCTCGGTACCAATAATATGCAAGCCACCCTGTTCCAGCACTTTGTCGTGCCTTTTTTGCCAGTCTTCACGTAATTGCTGTTCCGTTGCAGCATCAACATTGCCGGCTTTTTTCAGTTCCACTTCGAAGTTGCCGCCCAGTACAATATCGGTACCGCGACCGGCCATGTTGGTGGCGATAGTTATCGCAGAAGAGCTACCGGCCTGGGAGACGATTTCTGCCTCGCGCTCATGTTGTTTGGCATTCAGCACTTCATGCTTTATTTTTGCCTTGGCCAGTAAACTCGATAAATATTCTGACACTTCGATCGAAGTCGTTCCCACCAGCGCAGGCTGGCCACGTTCGACGCAGGACCTGATATCTTCAACAATGGCGGCGTATTTATCTTCTTGTGTCAGGTATATTTGATCCGCATTATCCTGACGCACCATGGGTCTATGTGTAGGTATAACAATGACTTCAAGCCCGTAAATTGACTGAAACTCAAAAGCCTCCGTGTCGGCCGTACCGGTCATGCCCGACAAGGTATTATACAAACGGAAATAATTCTGGAAGGTAATCGATGCCAGTGTCTGGTTCTCACTTTGGACCTTGACCCCTTCCTTCGCTTCTACGGCTTGATGCAGACCATCAGACCAGCGTCGGCCCGATAGTGTGCGACCGGTAAACTCGTCGACGATGACCACTTCGCCATTATTAACGATGTAATCAACATCTTTTTCAAATAGTACATGTGCCCTGATAGCGGCATTGACATGATGCATCAGCATAATATTGCCAGCATCATAAAGGCTTTCCTCTTCCTTCAAAAGACCTGCTTTGATCAACAAGTCTTCAATGTGCTGATGACCAGACTCGGTTAAATAAACCTGTTTGGCTTTTTCATCAACACTAAAGTCACCTTCGCCCTCTTCTTCTTCCTGCTTGGTCATATGCGGGATCAGTTTGTTGATCTGCTCATAGATGCCGGGGTTTTCTTCTGTAGGGCCGGAAATAATCAGCGGTGTTCTGGCTTCATCGATGAGGATCGAGTCGACTTCATCGACCACTGCAAAATTCAGTTCGCGCTGCACTTTCTCTTCAGTGCTGAAAGCCATATTATCGCGCAAATAATCGAAGCCGAATTCGTTATTAGTACCATAGGTAATATCGGCCGCATAAGCTTCTTGTCGGGCTGTATGCATCATGTCACTGACAATCACGCCGGTTGTTAGCCCCAGAAAGCCATAAATACGTCCCATCCATTCGGCGTCACGACTGGCCAGATAATCATTAACGGTAACCACGTGTACGCCTTTGCCACTCAATGCATTCAGATAAGCCGCCAGCGTGGCCACCAGGGTTTTACCTTCACCCGTACGCATTTCAGCAATCCTGCCTTCATGCAACACCATGCCGCCTATTAATTGCTCGTCGAAATGACGCATGTTAAGCACACGCTTGCCCGCTTCACGGCAAACCGCAAAAGCTTCGGTCAACATGTCATCAAGTGGCTCACCTTGTTGATATCGTTGGCGAAATTCATCCGTCTTTGCCTGCAATTCCTGATCTGCAAGCCCACTGATTCCATCTTCCAGATCATTTATTTTCTGGACGGATTTCCATATTTTCTTCAGGTAGCGGTCATTCCGACTACCAAAAACCTTTCTGAATACTTTTGCAACCATGGTCTGCTTATTTAAATTTTATAGGTTAAATTGAATCCGTAATGATAACTGATTTGTGTACTTTTCACATGCATAATCCACGCGAACACTGGAAAATACGACATATTCTCAGGATGAATGTTCAAATTCAGTTAATGACTGACACAAAGGATAATCAAAATCTATCCCGGAACAAAACTGGGGGGAGGTAAACAGGGAATTTATTTGCTGGATGCCAGATGCTTCATCGGGTCAACAACATGACCGTTTTTTAGCACTTCAAAATGAACATGTGGGCCGGTTGAGCGTCCGCTACTACCCATCTTTGCAATCACCTGGCCCTTCTTGATTTTATCGCCCAGTTTGACCAGGTTGGTAGAATTATGCGCGTAACGTGTGGCATAACCATTGCCATGGTCGACTTCGACCATGTTGCCGTAACCGTAACGATCGCCCGACCAGGTCACTACACCGGTCGCTACTGAAACAATATCTGAACCCATTTTTCCAGCAAAATCAACGCCTTTATGGAAGTCTCGTTTGCCGCTGAATGGGTCATTGCGCATGCCGTAGAATGATGACATCCAACCTTTTTTGATGGGCCGGCCTGTGGGTAAGCCTTTTTGCTGCAAATCACCATATAACATCATCGATTCAAGAATACTCAACTGCTGTTCTCTGTCCTGAATTTGCAATGTTAACTTGTCCATTGCAGCAATCAGATCAAGTGAGTTAGATGAAGGAAATTCCATGGTATTCTCAGGACCACCCATTGCCGGCGCCTGTTCGAAGTTGAATTCACCTTTATCGAGCTTGGCCATTTCAGTCAAACGGCTACCTAATGCATCAACACGGTAAATGTGTGCCTGTAACTCACCCAAACGTTGTGATAACGCATCGATATGCGCCTGTGCATTTTTTTTACCTTCTGTCAGCGCCAGTTTTTGCACCTCAACTGCATTTTTCCAATCCTGCACCATACGGTGGTCTATACTTCTATCGACCTGTACAGGTTCTGCCAGCCAGTAACCTAGAGAAAATAAACCACTCGAAAGGAGAAGAAAAAAAGCCAGAATACTGATATAACAGCCTGGGTGTGACAAGCGAATATTAATAGGTTTTTTGTGGCATTTACCAAACAGGATGATATTCATTTATATTTTTGCCTGTGCATTCAATGGGTCGCGTGAACTATTTATCATAATATATATAATCTATCGGCGAAAGATGTATAAACTTAAATACAAAAAGCTTCACAAACTATTGAAAAACAACAGTTTGATTGCCAACTCAGTCACAGAAACGCTGTATGCACTTAATAATATTGAAAATTTTATAAGTGCTCAACTGCCTTCCGAGCTGAGGAATCACATAAAACCACTAAATATATCAGGTAATACGCTGGTGCTGGAGGTTGATTCTCCCGCACTGAAATCCAAACTCAGGTACCTGACACCCGAACTGGAAAAGCGCTTGCGGCATCATACAGCTAATAGCCTATGCCATCTTGTTATAAAGGTAATACCCAACGCTGGAGTAATTCAGAAACCATCCAGTGGATCGAACAAACGACCTCCGCTGTCTTCAAGCAGTCAATCCATTATCAAAAGTCTTGCCGATAATATGGATGACTCTAAACTCAGGTCTTCTCTATTAAGACTGAGTAAAAACACGACCTGCAAAAAAAACTAAATTCCGTTAAATAGTCTTGCGAGAAATTCTTACGCAATAAAACTTGCCATACAACAAGTATCAGGTTGCCTGCACTGGTTGTATATAAAGTATGGGTGCTTCTTCAACATCGTTGAAGGTCACTTCTTCCCAAGCCTGCTCATCAGCCATTAATGCACACAATAACCGATTATTCAGTGCATGTCCTGACTTAAAGCCATTGAATGCGCCAATCAGGCTGTGGCCCAGCAAATACAAATCGCCAATCGCATCCAGTATTTTGTGTTTAACAAATTCGTCTTCATAACGAAGTCCGTCTTCATTCAATACACGATAATCATCAACAACAATAGCATTATCGAGGCTACCGCCCAGTGCAAGCTCACGCTCACGCAGTTGTTCGATGTCACGCATAAAACCAAACGTGCGTGCACGGCTGACTTCTTTTACAAAGGAAGTGGTGGAAAAATCCACTTCTGCTCGCTGTTCTTTGGATTTAAATACAGGATGATCAAAGTCAATCGCAAAACCAACCTTGAAACCTTCAAAAGGATCAAACTGGGCCCACTTGTCATCTTCCTGTACCTTGATAGTACGTTTTATACGAATAAAACGTTTTGCCGCATTCTGCTCTACAATACCTGCTGATTGAATCAGAAAGACAAAGGGACCGGCACTGCCGTCCATGATGGGTACTTCAGGCGCACTGACATCGACATAGGCATTATCAATACCCAAACCTGCCATTGCAGAAAGTAAATGCTCAACGGTAGAAATTCTTACATCACCTTTAACCAGGCTGGTGGAGAGTCGTGTGTCACCTACATTTTCTGGACTGGCTTTTATTTCAACCGGTGTATCCAGATCGACACGTCGAAAAATGATTCCGCTATCAATAGCTGCTGGTCTTAATGTAAGGTAGACTTTCTTGCCAGTATGCAGTCCTACGCCTGTGGCTCTGATAACATTTTTCAATGTTCTTTGTTTAATCATTCTTCTTTTCACCTCTAGTGCCTGACAGGTTCAGACAACAAACGAGCGCTATATTAGCACAGCGTCATTTGTGTGAATAGTGAGGCAGTTCATAGTTTTAGACCATACACACAAGAATTTTGTAAAACTATGTAAAGAAAACAGATAAGCATACTGTCCGTGGCGGGAGGGGAATCGCCCTGGACAATATGATTACCTATATTTTCAACTACTTAGTCAGCCTGCTTGCGCAAAAAAGCCGGGATATCAAGATAATCCATATCTGAATCCATGGATGGTACGCGCGCATCACTACCCGATACCTTGTTACGGATGACAGTCGGACGATCAAGTACATCGTAGTCAACTTCCCCGGTCTTCTTGCGGTGAATCATTCTTACAGGTGCCGTTTCTTCAACCAGGGCATGGCGTCCAATACCGGTTGCCACCACCGTCACACGCAGCTCATCCGACAGCGTCGGATCAATGACCGTACCGACAACCACATTGGCTTCATCCGAGGCAAACTCCTTTATTGCCATACCTACTTCTTCAAACTCGCCTATGGTCATGTCCAGTCCAGCAGTGACATTCACAAGAATGCCGCGTGCACCGGTCAGATCAACATCTTCCAGCAGCGGGCTGGCAGCGGCTGCTTCTGCTGCATCACGTGCACGATCTTCACCGGATGACACACCACTTCCCATCATCGCCATTCCCATTTCAGACATAACCGTGCGCACATCGGCAAAATCCACATTGATCAGGCCGGGCCGGGTAATTAACTCGGCAATACCCTGAACTGCGCCGAGCAATACATCATTAGCCGATTTAAATGCGTCCAGCAAGCTGATGGATTTACCCAGCACTTGCAATAGTTTTTCATTCGGGATGGTAATAAGCGAATCAACATTTTTGCTTAATTCATCAATACCCGTATTCGCAGCCCCCATACGCTTCTTGCCTTCAAAACCAAAAGGCTTGGTCACCACGGCGACGGTTAAGATGCCGAGTTCTCGTGCCATTTGTGCAATGATAGGAGCAGCCCCTGTTCCGGTACCACCACCCATACCGGCAGTGATAAACAACATATCGGAACCCTGAATCACATCCATGATACGTTCACGATCTTCAATCGCCGCCTGACGGCCGATTTCCGGATTCGCTCCTGCACCCAAACCCTTGGTGATGTTGCTGCCAATTTGTAAAGTCGTCTTGGCATGCGTATTGGTCAGTGCCTGTGAATCTGTATTGAGGCAAATAAAATCTACACCTTCAATACCCGCCTTAACCATATGCTGCACGGCATTACCACCACCGCCACCAACGCCGACTACCTTTATTACTGCGTTTTCACTAAAAGAATCCATTAGTTCAAACATGGTCTACCCCTCCTAAGTCAATAATGACATTTGTAAAACAATATGATCTCTTTGTCTGTTGTGCAGACATCGAGTTAAAAATTACCCTGAAACCAGCTTTTCATTCTGGCCCAGACTCCTTTAACGCCAGTACCTGAAGGCATTTCAGATAAACGTTGTTCACTGTTCTTTTTACCGAACAGCAATAAACCTACTCCGGTCGCATAAATCGGGTTGCGTACCACATCCACCAGACCACTAACATACTGTGGTGAACCCAAACGAACGGGTATATGAAATATTTCTTCTGCCAATTCTATTAAACCTTCCATTTTTGAACTGCCACCAGTTAGCACTATCCCTGCCGCCACCAGATCTTCAAAACCACTGCGTCGTAATTCTGCTTGCACCAGTGTCATTAATTCCTCGTAACGTGGTTCTACCACCTCAGCCAGGGTTTGACGCGCTAATCGACGTGGCGCACGATCACCTACGCTGGGCACTTCTATGGTCTCTTCAGAGCTGGCCAATTGTCGTAATGCGCAGGCATATTTAATCTTTATTTCTTCCGCATACTGCGTCGGTGTACGCAGTGCCACAGCTATATCATTCGTGACCTGATCTCCTGCTATGGGTATCACGGCTGTATGTCTGATCGAGCCTTCGGTGAATACGGCGATGTCGGTGGTGCCTCCACCAATATCGACCATACACACGCCGAGTTCCTTTTCGTCTTCAGTTAACACTGAATAACTGGATGCCATTTGTTCGAGGATAATGTCATCAACTTCCAGTCCGCATCGACGCACGCACTTGACAATGTTTTGCGCGGCACTCACAGCGCCGGTAATCATGTGCACTTTGGCTTCCAGCCGTACACCAGACATGCCCACCGGCTCCTGTATGCCTTCCTGGTTATCAATCAGAAATTCCTGCGGGATAATATGCAAAATGCGTTGGTCCGCCGGTATCGCGACGGCGCGCGCAGCATCAATCACGCGATCGACATCGGCATGCGATACTTCCTTATCCCTGATAGCGACAATGCCATGGGAATTCAGGCTGCGTATGTGACTGCCGGCGATGCCTGCGAAGACTGAATGTATCTGACAACCCGCCATTAACTCAGCTTCTTCGACTGCGCGCTGGATCGATTGCACGGTCGACTCAATATTGACCACGACACCTTTCTTCAACCCCCTGGATGGGTGCGAACCCAGTCCGATAATTTCAATTTCATCCGACGCATTCACTTCACCCACTATTGCGACCACCTTGGATGTGCCGATATCCAGCCCCACTATTAAATTGCGCTCTGATTTTCTAGGCATCTTTATGGTCTCCCTTGTTATTCTCTAACTCACTTCCGGGTTTCCATCGCACTGCAAATCCGTTGGTATAGCGCATATCGACACTCTCTATTTTTTGTAATTGATTGACGATTATCTGCTGATAAATCTTCATAAAACGTTGCAAGCGGGCATGCACATTCATGCGACCAAGCTGAAGTGACAAGCCATTACTGAAATCAAGTTTCCAGGCACGTCTGTGCGTCATGCTCAGACGGTTTGCCTGCAAACCCAATTGTGCAAGCACACTGTTAATGTAGATAAATTCGCCGGACAAGATGGCAGCAGTGCCATCAGGCCCTTCCAGTTCGGGCAGACTCGCAGCAGCATTATTGAAATCAGCAGCAAACCACTCGCCGCGTTGATTCACCAGGCCGCCTTTACTCCAGCGCGCCAAGGGTTGTTGCTCATGAATTTCCAACATCAATGTGTCCGGCCATTTTCTGCGAATAGATACCTGATCAACCCAGGGCACCGCTTTAACATGTTCATGCAACCCTTCAATGTCAATTGCCAGAAAATTTTTATTCAGTTGCAGGCTCAATAAGTCTTTTAACTTCTGTGTATCCAGATAATGAAAATCGCCTTCAATTTCGACTACACGCAATGGCAATGTCTGTTCATCTATCAATTTAATATAAGCCAGGCTGGTGACAGCGGTGCCAGCAACAATAAAAACGCACAGCAATACAATGCGCTTCCATTTTCTCTGTCGCTCTAGTAACTCTTCTTGTAACTTGTTTTTACGGGTTCGCCTGTTCATTTCATTTCGCCGCAAGTTTCCAGTATTTTCCAAAGCAAATCGTCAAATTCTATTCCAGCTGCTTTTGCCGCCATCGGTACAAGACTATGGTCAGTCATACCGGGAACGGTATTCGCCTCAATCAGCCAGGGATTTCCATTTTCATCAACGATCAAATCAACACGCCCCCAACCACTGGCATCGACAGCATGGAAAGCATTCAGGGCCAACTCTTGCAGAGCAGCTTCATTTTCACCGACCAGGCCACTGGGACAATGATATGCAGTGGTGTCTGCAATATATTTGGCATCATAATCATAAAACTGATGCGGCGTTTCCAGCCTGATCAACGGCAAGGCCTGTTGCTGTAAAATCGACACGGTATACTCCGTGCCCTGCACCCAACGTTCAGCAATCACTTCTGTATCGTAATGCGCTGCTTCTTTCCAGGCCGACTCCAGTGCTTGCGCCTGATCCACTTTACTCATACCAATACTGGAGCCTTCATTGACGGGCTTGACAATGAGTGGCAGGCCCAGCTCGGAAGCCACTGCCGCAAAATCACTCGACTCATTCAACAACCGACATGCGGGCGTCGGCAAGCCGATGCCTTGCCATAATTGCTTGGTATGATATTTATGCATACTAAGAGCTGAACCCAACACGCCGCTGCCGGTATAAGGTATATTTAATAACTCCAGTGCACCCTGTATCACGCCATCTTCACCGCCACGACCATGCAATACTATAAAAGCTCGATCGGGAGTTTCTGCGGTGAGTTTTTGTAAAATACTTTCATCCACATCTATGCCTTTGGCGTTGATACCTTTGCGCAACAGGCCTTCCAATACAGCTTTACCACTTTGCAATGAGATTAGGCGCTCCGCCGAAAGTCCACCCATCAAAACAACGACACGACCGAAATCTTCAGCCCGTGCCATTGCTTCATAGCGAGATGGGTTATGAATCTGATTCATTTGGATTCAGGCACTCCCGACAATTTATATTCACCGACATACTTCACTTCTCTTACCAGCCTGATGCCTTGCGCCTTATATACTGCATCAGCAACTTTATTGATCAGGGTTTCTATATCCTGCGCTGTTGCAGACCCGGTATTTATAATAAAATTCGCATGTTTGGCAGACACACAGGCGCCACCCACGCAAACCTCCTTCAATCCTGTTTTTTCGATAAGCTCGGCGGCATAACCACCTTCCGGGTTCCTGAATACCGAGCCACAACTGGCCTGACCGATAGGTTGCTTATCGTTACGCCTGGCTAACAATTCGCGCGACTTCTGCTTGATCACTTCCTGTTGCTCACTACTGACGCGCTGCAAATGCAGGTGAGCGGCGACAAACCATTCGTCTTTGTGACCGACGACACTACGATAACCCACCTCGAATTCCGAAGGCCGGCGATGATGCAAATTACCCTGCCTGTCAATCATCTCAACCTCATCAATCAGATTCCATGTTTCACCGCCAAAGGCACCTGCATTCATCGCTATCGCACCACCCATTGTCCCGGGTATGCCTGCCAGAAATTCAGCGCCAACCAATGAGTGGCTACTACAAAAGCGAGACACCTTGGCGCAAGTGACACCGGCTTCGGCACGCACCCTGTCTGACGCTGTTGTTGATAATTCTTTTAGCAATCCCTGGGTCGATATTACTGTCCCCCTGATACCGCCATCACGAATCAGTAAATTACTTCCCAGCCCAAGCCAGAACAAAGGTTCATCAGCAGGCAATTGTTTGATAAATAAAATCAGGTCATTCAGGTTTGCAGGTTTATACAAACGATCAGCTGGGCCACCCACTCGCCAGGTGGTATAACGTGCCAGAGACTCGTTTAACAGCAGCTCACCTGAAATTTGCTTGTTCATGTCCAGTGCCATCATTCCTGTTTTTGCCTGCCAGTCATGTCGATGTTTTTTTTGTTTTCCGGAGAACGTTTCGATTCAGTTTTCAATGATATTTTCGCAGCGCTTTCACGCCCTGATAACACGCAGCTTTGTAATGATGCGCCACAACCAAAACGTAAATTTTTTGCTGTTGTATTATGCATTTTGAACCCCCAGCTTCTTAACCAGCTCCGGTGCTACGGTGCCAATACTGCCAGCACCAAGCGTGAGTAAAATATCATCATCATTTAACAAACCAGGCATAACATCCTGCAATTCCTGCAGTTGCTCAACAAAGACCGGCACTACCTGGCCCCTCGCGCGTATCGCTGCCGTTAATGCACGCCCATCCGCACCGACAATGGGATCTTCTCCTGCGGGATATATTTCCAGCAGCACCAATACATCCACAGCAGACAAGACTTGCACAAAGTCCTCAAACAAATCGCGGGTGCGGGTGTATCTATGCGGCTGAAAGATAACCACCAGCCTGCGCTCGGGCCAGCCCTGACGAATGGCATCAATCGTAGCTGCCACTTCACTGGGATGATGACCATAATCATCAATCAATAAAATTTTGCCTGATGCAGTCTGTACATCGCCATAGCTCTGGAATCGTCGGCCTATACCTTCAAACTGCAGCAGTGCCTGCTGGATCCTGTCTGCCTCAACACCCAACTCGCGGGCAACAGCAATGGCAGCCAACGCATTCAGTACATTATGCTTGCCGGGCATGTTCAGCGTGATACTCATGACTACATCACTGTCCACAAAGGTGACATCAAAAAATGTCTGATGGGCTTTTTGTGTGATGTTTCTGGCAACAATATCTGCGTCTTCACAGGTACCATAAGTGACCGATGGTCGGGTGAGATCCGGCAACAGTCGACGGACGTCCTCATCATCAATACATAATATGGCCTGGCCATAAAATGGAAGATGATGCAAAAATTCAAGAAAGGTGGCATGCAGGCGCTCAAAATCACCGCCATAAGTTTCCAGGTGATCTGCGTCGATATTAGTCACGACGGCTATCATGGGTTGCAGGTATAAGAATGAAGCATCACTCTCATCGGCCTCGGCAACCAGATAACGGCTTTCACCCAGGCGTGCATGGCTGCCGGTGCTATTTAACTTTCCCCCAATAACAAAAGTTGGATCCAGATCGCCTTCTGCAAGCACGCTGGCCACCAGACTGGTCGTAGTTGTTTTTCCATGCGTACCGGCAATGGCAATGCCGTAGCGAAAACGCATCAGCTCGGCCAGCATTTCAGCGCGTGGTATCACAGGAATGCGCAATTTCTGCGCTTGCATGACTTCCGGATTATCAGCATGGATGGCTGTCGATACCACAATGACATCAACGTTTTCGATATTGGCAGCATCATGACCAATGAATATTTGCGCACCCATATCTGCTAGACGTCGGGTGACAATATTTTCTGCAATATCTGATCCGGAAATATTGTATTCGAGGTTGATCAACACCTCGGCAATACCACTCATTCCCGCACCACCAATACCGACAAAATGTATGCGGCGCATGCGTCCCATAGGATCCTGCATATCGCGAATTACTTTTATATTGGGTGTAGTGACCGTCATCCCTGTTCACCTGTTTGCAGACAGATATCCGCGACTTGTTGCGTAGCTAATGGTTTCGCCAGTGCACGAGCAGATTTTGCCATGCTCAGCAAACGTTCCTTGTCATTCACCAAGTCTGCCAGTATGTCATGCAGGCGTTTGCCATCAAGCTCTGCTTGCTGCACCATGATGGCTGCGCCGGCATCAACCAGCACCTGCGCATTCTTGCTCTGATGGTCATCCACGGCATGCGGATAGGGCACCAGTAAAGCCGCCACGCCTGCCGCCATCAATTCAGATACAGTCAGCGCGCCCGAGCGGCAGATAACCAGGTCCGCCCAGTCATAGGCATCTGCCATATCATTGATAAATGGCAAGACTTCTATATGTTCATGCAAACCTGCCTGCAGGTAACATTGCCGCGCCTGTTCGATATTACGTTCACCGGTCTGGTGCCTGACTATAGGGCGAATATCATTGGACAATAATGCCAATGCCTGCGGCACTCTCTCATTCAGGGCCTGGGCACCCAGACTACCTCCCAGTACCAGTAAACGAACTGCTCCTTGATGCGCACGCAATCTTTGCTCCGGCGCTGGAAGACGGCAAATGTCTGCTCGTATCGGATTGCCAGTGGTAATAATGTCAGCACCATCTGGAAAACTGTTTGGAAATGCCTGCATAACATGACGAGTCATTCGTGACAGGTAGCGATTAGTCATACCTGCAATGGCATTTTGCTCATGAATACATAATGGCGTGCCCATGATTCTCGCTATTACGCCACCGGGCCCGGTGACAAAACCACCCATACCCAACACCACCTGGGGCTTGACGCGAAGAAGAATACGAAAACATTGCCAGGCTGACATTGCCAGCATGAAAGGTGCTTTGATCAGTCGACTGATACGCTTGCCGCGCAAGCCACTGACACTCACCCATTCAACCGCAATCCCTGCCTCAGGTACCACCCGGGATTCTATCCCTTGACGTGTACCCAGCCAGACCACGGGAATGTTACGTGCCAGAATTTCCTGCGCCACCGCAAGCGCCGGAAAGACATGACCGCCAGTACCACCTGCCATGATCAACACCGGGCGAATACCTGCAGCCTGTGATACACCACTCATTTCGCCACCCGCTTGTTTTTCGACCAGGCCTGCAGCTTGTCCTGATTTTCAGCCTCAAAACCAATACGCATCAGCAGACCAATCGCCACCAGTGTGACCACAATACTACTGCCACCATAACTCATCAGTGGTAGCGTCAATCCCTTGGTAGGTAATACACCCATATTGACGCCAATATTGATAAACGCCTGCAAACCTATCCAGATGCCAATGCCATAGGCCAGATAGGCAGAAAAATATAGTTGCTCACGCTCAGCCCTGGAGCCAATCATAAAGGCGCGCCAGACCAGTATGGCAAACAATACAATAACCAGCATCGCACCAATCAGACCCAGTTCTTCTGCAAGAATGGCGTAGAGAAAATCGGTATGCGTTTCCGGTAAGTAAAAAAGTTTTTGAATACTGCCGCCAAGACCTACGCCAGACCATTCACCACGACCAAAAGCGATCAGTGACTGGGTCAATTGAAAACCACTGTTATAGGGATCTTCCCAGGGATTCATAAAACTGAGAATGCGGGCAACACGATAGGGTGATACCAACGCCAGCATAGCCATAGCCGAGACGGTACTGAGAATCAATACAGCAAATTTCAATAAACCAACACCGGACATGTACATCATTCCCAATGCCGTGGCGAGCATCACTGCGGCGGCGCCAAAATCCGGCTCCATCAATAACAGCACCACGGTCAAACATAGCACCAGCATAGGCTTGAGAAAGCCGAGAAGAGTCGACCGGACTTCTTCACCGCGCCGAACCAGATAACCTGCCAGATAGATATAAATAATCAACTTTACCATCTCAGAGACTTGCAAGTTAATAAATCCCAGTGGTAACCAGCGCATGCTGCCGTTAACTTGCTTGCCAACACCGGGCAGCAATACTGCAATCAGTAATATAAAACCCAACAACAATAAAACCGGCCCCGCTTTTTGCCATTGCTGCATAGGTATTTTGGACACCAGAAATGCTGCAAACAAACCTATCACGACATAGAAAAGTTGCTTCTGGAAATAAGCAAACGGTTGACCCAGCTGTTTTTCAGCAATAGGAATGGATGCTGACATGACCATCACCAAACCAATACCCAGCAGCGCAAAAGTGACATATAGCAATACCACATCCCAGCCCGCATGGCGCAATGCCTGCTCACGACTCACTGATTCAGTGGCTGCCTGTGCGTGACTCATGCGACCCTCCTGACTATTTGCATGAACACATCACCACGATGCTCGAAACCATCAAACATATCGAAACTGGCACAGGCTGGCGACAACAGTACCGCGTCCCCACGCCGGGCAAGCACACGAGACTTGTTGACCGCATCTTCCATATCTTCGGCAAATACAATCTCACACACCCCATTCAGTGCATCTGCTAACAAGCGGGCATCCTTCCCTATCAACACAACGGCGCGAGCCTTTGCTTTTACAGCCGGCACCAGGCTACTAAAGTCGGCTCCCTTGCCCTCACCTCCGGCTATCAATACGACTTTGCCATCCAGACCTGAAAGTGCAGCCACTGTCGCCCCTACATTGGTACCTTTGGAATCGTTGTACCAACGCACACCATCCGCCTCCTGTACAAACTGACTGCGGTGCGGCAAACCCTGAAAGCCTCTCAAGGCAGTTAACATTGCCGACTGCGGAAACCCGGCCGCATCACCGATAGCAAGCGCGGCCAGTGCATTGGCTACATTATGCATACCAGGGATCAGTAGTTCATTGCGGTTAAGCAGGCGCATATCACCCCGACTCAACCATAAATCACCTTGATACTCACTTAGCCCATATTGATTCGCCTCTGCCGGCTGCAAACCAAAAGTAATAATTTTTCGAAGCGGTTCCGCCATGGTCATTACATGCGCATCATCACGATTAAGGATCATGATGCCATTACCGCGAAACACCCGTTGCTTGGCATCAATATACTCCTGAAAATCATCATAACGATCTAAATGATCCTCAGAAACATTCAGCACTGTAGCCACACTTGCATTCAGTGAATGCGTATACTCCAACTGGAAACTGGATAACTCCAGCACGTAACAATCAGGCTCATCTTTTTCAATGAGTTCCAGCACAGGTTTACCAATATTTCCGCCCACACGAACATCCTTGCCCGCCTCTCTGGCCATAATACCGACCAGACTGGTGACTGTGCTCTTGCCATTCGAGCCCGTAATAACGATCGATGGCGCAGTGACATGTTGTGCAAACAATTCAACATCACCAATAATTTTTTTGCCCTGCTCGATAGCCTGCCTGATCAATGGATGCTTGAGCGTCACACCCGGGCTGACGATTAACTCATCCGCACTGGCAAAAACCTGTTCATCAAAACCACCGGTAAATACTGCGATATGTGGCAACTCTGCATGCAGCCTGGCAAGCTCAGGCGGCTTCTCGCGGCTATCGGTGATGGCTACTTCTATACCCTGTGCTGACAAATAGCGCGCACAGGAGAGTCCGGTCTTACCCAGACCGACAATCAACACCCTGTGCTTTCCAGTCAACATATTGTTTATTTTTGTCCTGCGTACCTGCATTTCATTCACGTTGTTTTAGCGTAACTTTAACGTTGCTAATCCGATCAACACCAGGATGACCGTGATAATCCAGAACCGGACAATCACGCGAGGCTCTGGCCAACCCTTTAACTCAAAATGATGATGTAACGGTGCCATCCTGAAGATTCGTTTGCCTGTCAGCTTGAACGATGCCACCTGCAGGATGACCGAGACGGTTTCCATAACAAACACGCCTCCCATGATCAGTAGCACCAATTCCTGACGGGTCACGACGGCGATAATGCCCAGCGCAGCTCCCAGTGCCAGCGCGCCTACATCCCCCATAAACACCATGGCGGGATAGGCATTAAACCAGAGAAATCCCAGTCCGGCGCCGACCAGTGCGAAACAAATAACAGTGATCTCTCCTACTCCAACGAGATGGGGAATAGACAGGTATTTGGCAAACTGTGCGTGCCCGGTCAGATAAGCAATCAGGCCCAGGGCACCGCACACTAATACGGTAGGCATAACAGCCAGGCCATCGAGACCATCTGTCAGATTGACTGCATTACTACTACCGACGATGACGAAATAGGCCCATGGAATAAACAACCAGCCTAACTGAGGAGTAATGTTTTTGAAGAATGGGACCACCAGCTGTGTTTCAATGGGCTGCGCATTGGCATAAAGATAAACAACCACCACCAGAGCAATCACGGATTGCCATAAATATTTATAACGTGAAGCCAGCCCTTTCGGATCCTGTAATACCAGTTTGCGGTAATCATCAACCCAACCGACGACACCAAAAGCCAATGTTGTTAACAGCACCACCCAGACATATTTATTATCCAGACGCCCCCATAATAAAGTGGTAATAGCCACTGCCACCAGGATCAGCGCTCCTCCCATGGTCGGCGTTCCTGCCTTGACTAGATGCGTCTCAGGTCCATCATCGCGAACGACCTGGCCAATGCGATAACTACTCAATCGCCGAATCATGAAGGGACCGACAATAAAGGAAATCATCAGTGCTGTAATCGCTGCCAATACAGCACGTAATGTGATGTATTGAAAAACATTAAAGCCACTATGAAATTGCTCAAGGTATTCGGCCAGGTAGATAATCATTCATCACCTCCGGCCTGCAGCGCGTTAATCACCTCTTCCATATGCATTAAACGAGACCCCTTTATTAATAGCGTCCCATTGCTGTCCCAGTCCTGTATTAACTGCCTGGTCAGATCCGCCTTATTGGCAAACCAGCTCGCGTGATCACCAAAAGCATTCACTGCATGTTGCGATAGCTCGCCTACTGCATACAGATGGTCAACACCTTTATCTCTGGCCAGTTTTCCACAATCCGCATGAATTTGTGCTGCATCGCCTCCGAGTTCACCCATATCGCCCAGCACCAGCCATTTGTTACCCGGCATCTCTGCCAACACATCAACTGCCGCCTTGAACGAGGCAGGATTGGCGTTATAGGTATCATTCAATATCTGCATACCCGGCAAACCCTGCTGCACTTGAAGGCGACCCGCAACGGACTTGAAAGATTCCAGTCCATGAGTAATCATTTCCAGACTGGCACCCATTGACTGTGTCACTGCAGTGGCCGCCAGTGCGTTCATGATGTTGTGATGCCCCATGACCTGCATGCGCACCGAACACCGGCCAGCCGGTGTCTGTATTTCTAATTGCATGGCATCTTCGAACTGGGTCCAGTCTGCACTGACATCGGCATCATTGTTAATACCAAAACGAATAATCTTTCTGTTATCCGCCATTTGCTGCCATGTTGATGCGAAATCATCATCGGCATTGATGATGGCAATGCCATCTTTATCCAACGTGGTAAAAATCTCGCCTTTCGCCTGAGCCACGCCCTCGATGCTGCCAAAACCTTCAAGATGTGCAGCGGCTGCATTGGTAATGACCGCCACTTGCGGTCGTGCCAACGAACATAGATATGCAATTTCACCGGCATGATTGGCACCCATTTCGATCACGGCTGAACGATGATTATCCTGCAGTCGAAGCAAGGTCAGGGGAACACCAATATCATTATTCAGATTACCCTTTGTTGCCAACACATCACCTTGCTGACTCATGATCGAGGCAATCATTTCCTTCACTGTTGTTTTTCCGTTACTGCCGGTAACCGCTGCCAAAGGCAATGTAAAGCGTTGACGCCAGACAGAAGCTAATTGGCCCAAACCCAAACGGGTATCCTTGACTTTTAACAAGGGCATGCCGGACTGGGCCTGGCGACTCACCATGGCAGCAATCGCTCCTGCTTCCTGCGCCTGCTGAAGGTAATGATGACCATCAAAATTTTCGCCTATCAAGGCCACAAATAAATCCCCTTGCTGTAGCACACGCGTATCAGTACCCACATGAGAAAATGCAACATCCTCACCAATCAGTTCGGCATGCAATTGATCAGCTGCTTCTGATAATTGCATCTGCATCAGTGCAGCCTCTCTTGCAGCAAGGATTGCACCACCTGTCGATCACTAAAGGGCAATTGACGGTCACCCACCCATTGATATTCTTCATGACCCTTGCCTGCCACCAGAACCACATCTTCGGCTTTGGCATGCTCAATCGCCCACTGAATAGCGGCTTTGCGGTCTCTCTCTATGTGCACATGCTGCTGATCAGGAATACCCTTGAGAATATCGGTAATAATCTTCTCTCCAGATTCAGAACGCGGATTATCGTCAGTTAATACCAGTTCACTGGCAATCGCAGCCGCAGCCCGACCCATCAAAGGACGCTTGCCTTTATCACGATCACCACCACATCCGAATACACACCAGATTTTACCGAAGCCATGCTCCTGTAATGCACTTAATACATGCTTTAACGCATCGGGAGTATGGGCGAAATCAATCACAACTCGTGGTGCGGCTGTTAAGCTGCTGGATCGATAGAACTCCATCCTGCCTGGCACATTGGTTAAATGCTCAACGGCATGACATGCCTTGTCCCATGCCACCCCAATGACACCTAATGTTGCCAACACAGCTGTTAAATTATAAACATTGAAACGGCCGAATAATTGATTATGCAGACGGCTACTACCCCATGGACCTTTAACCTGCCAGTCCATACCTGCTTCTGATAGACGAACATCGAAAAACTCCAGACCAGCCGCAGATGAACCATAAGTCATTACTTGAATATCAGCAGCCAAGGACTGCGCCCATTCACGGCCAAAGGCATCGTCTTTATTGATGACTGCCTTACGCAAACCAGGCATTCTGAAAAGCAGCTCTTTAGCTTTCGCATAACTGGCTTCGTCGCCATGGTAATCAAGGTGATCTCTGCTGACATTGGTTAGCACCGCGACTTCAAAGACAACGCCATTAACACGGCCCTGGTCAAGACCATGCGATGACACCTCCATAACCACCGTGTGCGCTCCTTGCTCCCGCATTTGCTTTAGCAAACGATGCACTCGAATCGCATCAGGCGTGGTATGAGTAGCACTCTGCAACTGCCCGAGCAAACCATAGCCCAAGGTACCAATAATACCGACAGGATCGTCATCCGTTTGCAAGGCATTGGCAATAAAATGACAACATGAAGTCTTACCATCGGTACCGGTGATACCAATGACACAAAGATCTCGCGATGGGTGCCCATAAAAGCGATCGGCAATGAAGCCTGCCAGGTGAGCAAGATTTTTAACTGCAATCAACGGCACCTGCGCTGAATGATCGATATTTTCTGGAGGCTCGCAATATTCTGCGGTTGGCTCCCAGGCAACAGCTGCCACACCTGCCGCATACGCTTCTGATAAATAATCAAAACCATGGCCCTGTGTTCCGGCACAGGCCAGAAACAAGCCCCCTTCACGGGCATCACGGCTATCAATAAAAAGCGCATTGACATCACAGTCCATACTTTGCTCGACATCGGCGAAACCATGCAGCAGCTGACTCAAGCGCGAACTTTCATGTTGGCTAGCCGCCATCATCATGAACGCTCCTTGTTGAGCTGCAAATTAGTTTGCAACACCGGCAGATTATCCGGAGTCACATCCATTAAGCGCAAGGCGCCTGACATCACGCGTGAAAAAACCGGGGCAGCCACCTGGCCTCCATAATACTGTTCGCCTGCGGGATCATTTACCATCACTACCAGCACCAGGCGTGGATCAGATGCGGGCGCCATACCGGCAAAGACGGCAATATATCGGTCATTGGCATAACCACCTGCGGCTGACTTATGTATGGTGCCGGTCTTGCCTGCCACCTGATAACCATGCACACTGGCCTGCATGCCAGTACCTTCGTTACTCACTACCGTTTTCATCATTTCGCGTACCTGGCGTACTACTTTGGCAGGCAGCACTTGCTCTCCAGCGACCGGCTTATCCTGCCTGATAAATGAAACCGGGCGGGAAATTCCATCCGCTGCCAGAATCGAATAGGCATGCGCCAGTTGCAACGGCGTGACAGACAAGCCGTAACCGAATGACAAGGTTGCCTGCTCAATATCATGCCAACGCGAAAAATGACTCAGCAGGCCCGCTGACTCACCAGGAAACCCACTGGCGGTGACGCTACCGAAACCAAGCCGGTTGAACATCGACCACATTCGCTCTGCCTCCATCGACAGGGCTATTTTACTGGCACCCACGTTGCTGGATTTAGTAATTACATGAGTGACATCCAGTTTGCCGTAATTTTTTAAATCTCTGATGGTATTGCGCCCGACTTTTAAAGAACCCGGCGTTGTATCAATAATGGTACCTGGTTTATATTTCTTGCTCTCTAAAGCCATAGCAATAGTAAATGGCTTGATGGTGGAGCCTGGCTCGAATACATCGGTCACCGCACGATTGCGGAACTGCGAACTACGCATGTTCTTACGGCTATTCGGATTATATGAAGGCTGATTGACTGCAGCCAGAATCTCTCCGGTCTTTACATCCAGCATCACTGCGGAGCCTGATCGCGCCTTATTAAGCTTCATGGCTGTCTTTAACTCACGATAGGCAAGGTACTGAATACGACGATCTATACTCAGATTAATATTTTTCCCTGGACTGGATGTGCGTATACTTTCAACATCTTCTATGACTCGACCCAACCTGTCTTTAATGACACGCTTTTTACCTGGCGTACCTTTCAACCAGTCTTGATAGGAGAGCTCGATACCCTCCTGGCCTTCGTCATCAATATTGGTAAAACCAATAACATGTGAAACCACTTCACCGGCAGGATAATAACGGCGGTATTCACGCTGGGCGAATACGCCTTCAATCTGCATATCCAGTACCTTCTTGGCGACATCAGGATTAACATGACGTTTGAGATAAACAAATTCCCTGTCCATGCGTGCAGCCAGCATTTGCTCGGTCTGCTCCAGATCAAGCTTGAGAATGCGCATTAGTTTTGGCAACAGGTGACGCTGATTAACCAGTATTGCAGGATTCACCCAGATCGATTCCACCGGGGTACTGATAGCCAGCGCCTCACCATGACGATCCATAATCATGCCACGATGAGCCGCAATACTCACCGTGCGCAAGTGCCTGGCCGACCCCTGATCCTGTAAAAAATCCTTATTAAACACCTGCAAGTAAACCACGCGCCACATCAATAATCCGACAATCACAACAAATAGTAACAACAACACAAACCTGCGTTTATTTTGTGAAGGTATGTTTTGCTCAGCTTTCATGGTCGTATAATCATTACGTTTTCAGCCCGTGGAATAGTCATATCGAGCTTTTTTCTTGCCAGTCGCTCAATCCTGCCATGTGTTGCCCAGGTGCTCTGTTCAAGCTGCATTCTTCCCCACTCTATATCCATCTGATCACGTTCCTTCTGCAGAGCCTGTAATTGCACAAATAATTTCCTGCTTTCATGCTTACTGAAAACAACCCCCACCGCTGATGCCATCACCAGTAAAAACATCGCCACTAGTAACCACTGGACATTCATCCGGCAATTTTCTCTGCCACACGCAGACTGGCACTACGTGCCCTGACATTATCTTCAATCTCGGATTGCTTTGGCCGCATCGCTCTACCCACCAGCTTCATTTGCGCACCGGTTTTCTCATATTGCACGGGTAAGTCAAACGGCAAACGCTCACCTTCGGCCTGTTGACGAAAAAATCGCTTTACTATGCGGTCTTCCAGTGAGTGAAAACTGATAACCGCCATGCGCCCACCCACTTTCAATACAGACAACGCCTGCTTCAGACCTTCGTGCAAATCATCGAGTTCTCGGTTTATATAAATGCGTATCGCCTGGAAACTTCGTGTGGCCGGGTGCTTGCCTTTTTCACGGCGCGGCACTGCTTTTTCGATTAGATTGGCTAACTGCAACGTTGTTTGCAGACTCTGAGTCTGTCGGTTTTCAACAATGGCAGCGGCGATGCGGCGATGAAATTTTTCCTCACCCAGATCTCGAATCACAACAGAGATAGTTTGCTCATCTGCAGTCGCCAACCAGTCGGCAGCAGACTGGCCTTGATTGACATCCATACGCATATCCAGAGGCCCTTCTTTCATAAAACTGAATCCG
The DNA here is from genome assembly GCA_963807455.1 of uncultured Gammaproteobacteria bacterium. GTDB lineage: Bacteria > Pseudomonadota > Gammaproteobacteria > JAADHQ01 > JAADHQ01 > JAADHQ01. The sequence goes on from CAWECS010000020.1 coordinate 52,540, forward strand.
CGATCGGCATTATCAAGCTGCGGGGAAGAAACACCCAGATCGAACAGAACACCATCGATTTGACCTGTCAAACCCAAGTTGTCTACCACTTCAGCCATCATTGCGAAACTGCCCTGCCTGATTACAAACCTGTTATCATTACCAAATAATTGCTGGGCATACTCGACAGCATCTTTATCCTTATCCATTGCCAACAACCTGCCCTTGGGACCCAGTCGTTCCAGTATGGCGCCTGCATGGCCTCCACGACCGAAAGTGCCATCAAAATAAATACCATCGTCCTTGATATCCAACACTTCCAGCACCTCCTCGATTAATACCGGCAGATGCTCATTCATTTTTTTCATTGGCACTATAGAGACAGTGATTCCATTTCCGGCGGCAAGGAATCCGAGTCCATCCCGCCTTCTTCAAACCATTGTTCGCACTTCTGATTCCAGACTTGCTCATCCCATAGTTCAAATTTGTTACCCTGGCCAATCAATACGGCTTTTTTATCCAGCCCAGCGAAGCTGCGTAATGGACTTGTCAGCAACATTCTCCCATTCGCATCCATCTCCAGCTCGGTGGCATGACCAATCAACAAGCGCTGCAAACTACGCGCCTGCTTATTAAAACTGGGGAGCTTGACTAGTTTGCGCTCAATCTCTTCCCATTCAGGGAAAGGATAAATCAGCAAACAATGATCGTGATCGACAGTGGCCACCAGTTTCCCGGCACAGGACGAAGCCAGCTCATCACGATACCGGGTAGGCATCGCAAAGCGCCCCTTTGCATCCAGACTGATAATGTTGACCCCTCTAAACAACCCTGCCTCCGGCTAGTTACCCACTTTTTTCCACTTTTAACCATTATTCTCCATAATTATCCAATATTGGTGTGAAAAACATGATTTGTCAAGGTAAATGAGGGAGATAAATATGAAAAGATTATTTTAGATACAGAGACTTAGCTTAATTCCTGCCAAAAGTGGCTGCTGTCAGAATTAAGTAGAAATAATAAATTTATTTATCAGTTAGTTGAAAGCTTATATTACAGTAAATTATTAACAAACTGTATATAACTATATGATATATATTATTTTTTGATAAAATTGAGTTGGAAGTCGGCCGATAAGCCGGGTTCTGTCGAGAACAGTCATTCATCTGGGATATACATCACTGCATACCTCGTGCGACCTACCCGGGAACAATGTGGGCCACATTTTTTGATCCTGAGATCAATGTCCCCCTATTTGGTCTTGCTCCAGACGGGGTTTACCCTGCCACGCGTGTTACCACACATGCGGTGCGCTCTTACCGCACCATTTCAACCTTACCTGTGCCCGTAGGCCATCGGCGGTATGTTTTCTGTTGCACTTTCCGTAGGCTCGCGCCCCCCAGGTGTTACCTGGCGTCTTGCCCTGTGGAGCCCGGACTTTCCTCTATCCAGGCATACGAAATGCCTGGACAGCGACTGCCTGGCCGACTTCCGACAGCATTATAACAGATTATCGAGTCTGGAATTGAAAGATTAAAGAGCCGCAAATTAATTTGGGTATAATTCGAAAGCGGCACCATGAGGCAATAATTATCACGGCTTTATATCATATGGGTTGATCGTCTTCAGGCTGTTTTATCTGTTGCTGCAGCGTTAGCGCTCGCTGGTAAACCTCGTTCTTCGACAAGCCCAGGTATTTTGCAGTAATCTGGCTGGCAGATTTGAGTGGCAATTCTTTCAATAACAATAGCAGCAAATCATCTGCTTTTTCGATACTGCTATCATCCGTATTTTTTTCGACGCCATTTATAACCAGAACAAACTCACCTCTGGACTGATTAGCATCATCCTGTAAGTGTGTCAGGATATTATCAAGCGTGTCACCTAAAACAGTTTCATAAATTTTGGTTAATTCTCTGGCCAGAATGGCTTCACGATCAGCACCGAAAATTTCCAGCATGTCTTGCACGGTAGCCATAATTCGATGACTGGATTCATAAAATACCATCGTGATATTTTCCCTTGCCAGTTCATGTAACCGGGCTTTGCGTGCACTGCTTTTACTGGGCAGGAAGCCTTCAAAACGAAAGTGATCGGTCGGTAAACCACTGATTGATAATGCTGCCACCAGTGCACAGGCTCCTGGCACAGCAATCACTCTTATGCCCTGCTCACGCGCCTGTCTGACCAAATGATAGCCAGGATCACTGATTAATGGGGTCCCGGCATCAGATACCAGGGCCATACTCTCTCCTGCCAGGATTCTTTGCAATAAACTATCCACACGCTGGCGTTCATTATGCTCGTGGACAGAGATAACCGGTTTGTTAATCCCCAGATGATTCAGCAAAGGCCGGGTCCGACGAGTATCTTCAGCACCAATAAAATCTACTTCAGACAAAACTTGTTGCGCTCGCATGCTAATATCGGCCAAATTACCAATTGGCGTGGCAACAACGTACAATAGACCGGATTTTGTAGACACAGGACCACCTGAAATTAGATAATTATTTTTGGAAACCATCAACCCTGACAAACGCTGCAGGGCTTACCTTATTATGAAAATACATCACTCACTGTATCATGGTTTACACATTGCCGGCTTGCTACTGGTGCTGCTGGCTTCAGGCTGTGAAACCCTGCAAGACATCAAAGAACCGCCAGCTGATGAAACGAATATAGCGATTCGGGTTAACGAACTGGAGCAACAAGGTCAGTACCGCGAGGCCGCCGAGCTATTGTTAAAGCAGGCGATGCAACTGACTGAACCTGCAAAAAGCGATCAACGAATTCGTGCGGCCACATTGCTGATCAATGCCGGCATGATAGATCAGGCAAATACTTTAGTACAACGCCTGCAGGCAGAAGTCAGCGATGACTTACAAAAAAATCGTCTGCAACTACTCCAGGCCAGGATTTTATTGCATCAGGAACAACCTGAGCAGGCACTGCAACTGCTCATTATAAACGCTGCTTCACCAGACAATATTCGGGCACTTGTTCATGAGCTACGCGCACGCGCCTATGTTTTGATGGGCAACAACCTGGAGAGTGCTCGCGAAAGAATTTCACTGGATGCATTGTTGACTGATGAGGAAAAGATACGGCTCAACCGCGAGCAAACCTGGGATACCCTGCGTCAATTTACTCCCATTTTTCTGCAGCATATGACAATGGCTCCACCTCCCGACATACTCAGTGGCTGGTTGGCACTGGTCAGTATTAGCAAAACTGCCATTCAATCCCCGCAATTATTCGAATCTGAAGTCGCCAGCTGGAAACAACAATACCCGGAACATCCCGCCAGTATGGAAATTCTGGATAAATTGATGGCCTACTATCGCGCGATTAAAAAACCTGAAAAGCTGGCGTTAATTCTGCCAATGTCCGGCAAGCTTGCAAAAGCAGCCAGCGCCATCAGAGACGGCTTCCTGGCCGCACACTATCAGAACCAGGATAATCTCACACGCACACAAATCAGGTTTTATGATTCGTCTCAACCAGATCAATCCATACTGCAGCTCTATCAATTGGCTGTGTCGGAAGGTGCTGAATTCGTTATTGGCCCACTCGACAAACAAAAAGTGACAGAATTGGCAAGTATGAGCGAATTCAATATCCCTATACTGACCCTCAACCAGTCGGAACAGCCACTATTTTCAAATGAAAACCTGTTTCAATTTGGTTTGAACCCTGAAGATGAGGCGCGTCAAATTGCTGAACGAGCCAGCCTGGAAGGCCTGGTTAACGCGGTCACTATTACACCTAAAGGCGACTGGGGCAATCGGCTGGCGCTTGCTTTTAACCAGCGCTTCCAGGAGCTTGGAGGCGTCGTCCTGGAACAGGCACAATATGATTTCCGCAGTAATGATCTTTCTGCACCTATTAAAAAACTCTTGAATCTCGATGAAAGCGAGCGTCGCTACGATCGTTTACGCCATACCCTGCCATCAGAATCAAAATTCATTCCTCGTCGCAGGCAGGATGTCGATTTTATTTTTATGGCTGCATTTCCGCGACAGGCACGCACAATCACGCCACAGTTGCGCTTCCACCATGCTGAAGATATTCCGCTATATACCACCTCAAGTGCCTATAGTGGCAAGCAGAGTGCACAGCAAAACAAGGACATGAACGGCGTACTGATGTGCGATTCCAGATGGATGCTGTCAATACCAGAGAATGCAGATCCATTGCGCCAGCAGCTATATGAATTATGGCCACAACAAATGGAACAATATGCACGACTATTTGCGTTAGGTGTTGATGCCTACCAACTGCCTGGCCAACTACGCTGGTTAGAAAAGAATCCCAATGAGAGCTATGAAGGTGTCACCGGGCGACTGAATTTGAACGCGCAGAAACAGATACAAAGAACATTGAAATGGGGTCAATTCACAGGTGGTGAAATTAAACTGCTTGAAGATATAAAACAACAACACAATAATCCGCTGTTATCATCGCCCTGATCTGCAACAAGGAAGCAACGGCAAATGGATAAAATTGCAATCGGCAAACTAACAGAATCACTGGCTTGTAAACATTTACAATCACAAGGCCTGGTACTCAAGGAATGCAATTATCGCTGCAAACTGGGTGAGATTGATCTGATCATGCAGGATGGCAATACACTGGTATTTGTCGAAGTCCGCTATCGAAAATCACATCACTATGGTTCTGCGGCCGAAAGCGTCAATGCACGTAAGCAAGGCAAACTTTTACTTTGTGCCAAACACTACCTTTCAGCTAAAAAAAACCACCATCAGGCCTGCCGTTTTGACGTGATTTCACTGAATGGGCCACTTCAGGCCATCACTATAGACTGGATTCCAGATGCCTTTATTTCCCATGGTAATTGAACCGGGATAGTTTGTAGCCTATGATATTTATAGCGTGTAAAACCATGAGCCCGTTGTTATGAGCATTAGTCAGATAATAAAAGAAAACATGACTGGCAGTATTGAAACCAAACAAAAATCACTTGAGTTATTACTACAGCCCATCGAGCGAGCTGCTGAAATGATGCTAAGCAGCCTCAGAAGCGGCATCAAGGTACTGAGCTGTGGCATTGGCAGATCTGCTGCTGATGCGCAGCATTTTTCCTCTGAACTACTCAACCGCTTCCTGCTGGAACGCCCGGCACTACCTGCTATTGCCCTGACGACGGATACTTCAACGATGACATCTATCGCCAATGATTATCATTACAATGCCGTATTTTCCCGTCAGCTGGAGGCACTGGACAAACAGGAGACATCCTGTTGGCCATCAGTACCAGTGGTAATTCCGAGAATGTCTTGAATGCGATATAAACAGCGCATGAAAAGCATATCCATTGTGTGATACTCTCCGGGCGCGATGGTGGGAAAATTCCTTCAATAATACATGAAGATGATATTGAAATCCGAGTACCCGCTAATAGCACTGCGCGTATACAAGAGGTACACTTACTGACTATTCATTGCCTCTGCGACGCAATTGACCAGAAAATGTTTCTAAACAGGAGTATTTAAATATGAGCAATGTGCATAAAATCCTTATTTTTCTGACTGTTAGCTCAATACTGGCAGGTTGCGCACCCGCAGTTATTGTCGGTGGAGGTAGCGCCATCAATGCCGCACATGACAGACGTACTCTCGGTTCTTTTGTCGAAGACCAGAATATCGAACTCAAGGCCTATGATGCTATAGCGAAGAATTCAGACCTGGAAAAACAAAGCCATATCAGTGTCACCAGCTATAACGGCGTTGTCCTGATGAGCGGACAGACACCCACAGCAGAAATGCGTGCCGAGGCTGAGGAAAGAGTTCGTTCGGTTGAAAAGGTCAAGAAAGTACATAATGAATTGACCATTGCCGCGCCCAGTTCCTTTGGCACGCGCAGCACTGATACCTGGGTCACCAGCAAGGTCAAGACCAACCTGTTTAAAGTAAAGGGCCATGAGAACTTTGATCCAACACGTGTTAAGGTCGTGACTGAAAATGGCACCGTTTATCTAATGGGTCTATTGAAACAATCGGAAGCAGAGGATGTAGTGGATGTTGTTCGAAAAGTCGGCGGCGTTCAACGTGTCGTGAAAATTTTTGAATACATCAACTAATCAGCACAAGATTTTTCTGACACGACAAAAAGACAACAATAGGCCCGCATAAACTGATTCGTTAGCCTGCATTCCGGCAGGTTTGCTGGCTGTTCCTGGGAATTTGTCTTACACTCACTGCAATGAATCTCCCCCCTGAATTCATCCATGCCCTTAAGCAACATCTCGGCGCTGACAATGTTCTCACCGAAGCAGCAGATCGTTGGCCCTATGGTGGAGATAATAGCCGTCGCCAGGCAAGTCCGGATGTGGTCGCTTATGCCACCAATGCAGAGCAAATAAAAGCCATCATATTGCTATGTAACGAGCATAATATCCCCTTGATACCACGAGGGCGAGGAACCGGGACTACTGGTGCCATCGTACCGATAACAGGTGGCCTGGTTTTGTCACTTGAACGCATGAATAAAATCCTGGAAATTTCACCAGCCAATCGCTACATCGTCGCTCAACCCGGTGTCACCAATAGCGAGATACAGAATGCTGCCGCTGAGCATGGTTTTTTCTGGCCACCAGATCCCACCAGCGCCGAATATTGTAGCATTGGTGGCAATCTGGCCTACAATTCAGCAGGCCCCAGAGCCGTCAAATATGGAACGCCGCGTGAAAATACACTTGGCCTTAAAGCCATCACAGGGCATGGCGATGTGATTTCAACTGGTGTCTGTACCACCAAAGGCGTTGTCGGCTATGACCTTACGCGCTTGCTCATTGGTTCCGAAGGAACCCTGGCCGTTATTACAGAGGCGACATTAAAACTGACCCCGCTGCCGCAAAGCGTGCGTACCATACAGGCGGTATATAATGACATTCAAAGCGCTGCTGAAGCTGTATCGAGTATTATGGCGCAAGCGGTTATACCTTGCGCGCTCGAGTTTATCGACAACGCAGCCATCGACATGATACGCGATTATTCAACTATCGAGCTACCTGCTAATGCTGGCGCCTTGTTAATGATTGAGGTCGATGGTAATGAACAAACCATGGAGTATGCCATTGCCGCTATTAATACAGCTGCGAAAAATAAGGGCCTGATAACAATCGAGACGGCACGCACAGAAAAAGAAAGACAAGACCTGTGGCGTACCCGCAAGGCTTTATCGCCCGCTCTGCGCAAAATTGCACCAAAAAAAATCAATGAAGATGTTGTTGTCCCTGTTTCAAATATACCTGCTCTGCTAGATGGATTAAAAAAATTATCACTGGAGTATGACATCCCCATCGTCAACTTCGGCCATGCAGGCAATGGCAATATTCATGTGAATCTTCTGATAGATCCGAACAACCAGCAGCAGATGCACGATGCCGAGCACTGCTTAAGCAAAGTTTTTGATCTGGTGCTGGCGTTGAATGGCACCCTCTCAGGTGAACACGGCGTAGGATTGGAAAAAAGGGATTTTATCCGGCGCGAAATTGATAACACAACACTCGCATTAATGAAGAAAATCAAGCAACAATTTGATCCGAATAATATTTTGAATCCGGGGAAAACCTTGCCAGATTAATTTAATCTGAAGCGTTGTTTTCAGCACCTTGTGCTACTAGCTCACATGCAACTGAGTATCGGTGATTTTGGGCCATGCCTTGATAATAGCTTGTACGAGAGTCGCTAGCGGAATCGCGAAAAATACACCCCAGAAGCCCCATAAGCCCCCAAAAAACAACACGGCAACAATAATGGCAATCGGGTGCAGGTTAACCACTTCTGAAAATAATAATGGCACAATGACACTGCCATCGATTCCCTGAATAATGAAATAGGCAATCATCAAATAGGCAAAATCCGAACTCCATCCCCATTGAAAATAGGCCACCAGGGCAACCGGAATGGTCACGACGACAGCACCGATATAGGGGATGATGACGGAAAAACCAACAGCAGCCGCCAACAAAATAGCGTACTTCAATCCCATCAATGCAAACACAATATAGCAGGCTATCCAGATGATCAATATTTCCAGCATTTTTCCACGCACATAATTTCCTATCTGTAAATCAACATCGCGCCAGACTTCGTCAGTTAACTCGGTGTTCCTTGGCATAAAATGCCGTAGCCATGACAACAGAATATCCTTGTCTTTAAGAAAGAAAAAAACCAGTAAAGGAACCAGCACCAGATAAACGACTATGCTAATTATATCGGGAATTGAACTGGAAACTGATACCAGCAGTGATTGACCATAATTGGATATTTCACTTTTAATATTATTGATGATATCCACAATCTGCTCTTCAGTAATAAACTGGCTACGTTGCAATACCACCTGGAATTGAACAAAGCCTTTTTCTATCATTTCCGGTAACTGTGGTACCAATTGGGTAATCTGTATTGAAAGCTCAGGAATAATATAAAATAACAACAGCAGAAATAGCACCATAAATAGTGCAAATGTGAGCAAAACAGCCACCAGTCGTGGCATTCTCAGATACTGAAATTTTCTCACAATACTTTGTAACAGGTAGGCAATGACAATGCTGGCAAGCACGGGCGCAAGGATATCACCGGTAAAAAGTATAATAACGAAACCAAGCAGGACGAAAGATAGCAGAATGACAACTTGCTGGTTAGATAGGTTACGCTGAAACCATTTTTTAATCAGCTGCATATCAGCTCTCCTGTTTGTCCAACAAGATCTGGTATTTCGTGGTAAATACAGATTCTATCTCGGTAATAACCTCATCGGCTGGACGGCCTTGAAGCATATGCTGGGCCATCAGGCCTGATAACTCATGCAGCATGGTCTGCTTGTCGAGCATATCATAGCAAGCAGACAGCCTTTTTATGGCGCCGACGACCGTCTCTTGTTCGGGCCGTGGTATGATGTTGGGCTCACTGAGTACAGTCGGTTTTTTTTCGGAGCGCTCATATAGGTAACCGGCATATTCGAGCAAGGCTCGCTGACGCTCTTCATCAAGACCGGAAAAATATTTTATTAATTGCTTTTGCTGATTATCTGCCATAAATGAAATTATGGCACATTTCCCGGTGGTGGTTGAGTATTAATTAGCCAGTCGGACTGGAGTGGTCCTTGCAATATTGACGGGCAAACTCCAGCAATTCATCCATAGCACGGTGCCTGAATTTCTGTTTCTGATGCACAAAAGAGAATGGTCGCTCCAGAGGAGGATCAAGCGGTAATGCTACCAGCGTCCCTAACTGCAGTTCCTTACTGATGGTCGCTCTTGATGTCACGGACATACCCATGCCCGCCTCAACAGCGCCTTTGACCGCTTCCGGGCTACCCAGCTCCATACAGATATTGAAATCAGAATTATTGACATTGTTGCTTTGCATATGCTCGGCAATAACCTCGCGCGTACCCGAACCTTCCTCCCGACAAATAAACGGGTGCATAACAAGTTCAGACAGTGGTAGTAACGTGTGGCCGGCCAAGGGATGCTGTGGAGAAACGATGGCAACCAGCTCATCTTTTCTACACATCTCGACGACCAGGTTCTTGTTGCTAACCGGAGCTTCGACCACACCCAGGTCAATATCATTATTTTCCACCATGTGCACGATACCGTCGGTATTGGACACTTTGAGGTGGACGGTGACATCAGGATACTTGACTTTGAAATCACCCAGCAATGCCGGCAGCATATATTCTGCGATGGTAGTACTGGCACCTATCACCAGTGCCCCACTCACTTCACCGGTCACTTCGCGCACTGCATTATTCATTTCGGCATACAAATCGAAGATTTTGTCTGCATAGGCATACACCTGCTTACCTGCTTCAGTGAGGTTAATGCGGTTATGCGTGCGATCAAACAACCGGGTATTAAAATGCTCCTCTAACTGTCTAACCTGAAAGGTCACTGCTGGCTGAGTCATATGCAGGCTTTCTGCAGCCTTGGTAAAACTCAGTAGCTTCGCAACAGTATGAAAAACTTGTAATCTTCGGTCTGCCATGAAGGATCTCTTATGCTGAAATGAATGAAGTCCACCATATTACCAAAAATTAACATAAAATAAAATTATACCCCTAAAATAGATTGCCATTATTCATTGGAGGCTTAAGCAAGGCACTATTCCAGACGCTTTCGCATCAACGCATAGTACATCACGGGGATCACAAGCAATGTCATTAATGTAGACACCAGAATCCCGAAAATGAGGGATATAGCTAACCCACTAAAAATAGGGTCATCGAGAATAAACAGGGCGCCCAACATGGCTGCAAGCCCGGTAAGAATAATAGGCTTCGCCCGCACCGAACCTGACTGCACCACCGCTTCCTGAAAACCAATACCTTTATTGACTTGCTCGTTAATAAAATCCACCAGCAAAATAGAATTACGCACAATAATGCCGGCCAGTGCGATCATGCCGATCATGGAAGTGGCAGTAAACTGTGCACCCATGAGTGCATGCCCGGGCATGACGCCAATAATAGTCAGCGGAATCGGTGACATGATAATTAATGGCACCAGGTAGGAACCAAATTGAGCCACAACCAGTAAATAAATCATCAACAGACCAATAGAATAGGCAATACCCATGTCCCGGAATGTTTCATAGGTGATCTGCCATTCACCATCCCACTTCAAGGCATACTGGTATGGTGTCTCAGGAGGGCTGAGTAAATTTTGCTGTACGGGTTTGCCCTGTGCAAGAGGTTTATCTTGTAATTGTGCATAGATATCAAACATGCCATATAAAGGGCTATCCAGTTCGCCAGCCATATCGGCTGTTACATACACAACCGGCATCAAGTCCTTGTGATAGATACTCACTTCGCGTGTAGTCTTGTCTATTGACACCAGTTCAGATAGGGCCACCATATGCCCTTCCCTGCTAGCGAGCTTGAGGTCAAGCAGCGCTTGCTCTGATGCCTTATCAGCCACCGGTAATTCAATTCTGATAGGCACCGGGTATTTGACATTAGCGCCGTGCAAATAGCCAACATCCTCGCCATGCAAGGCGGCATAAAGCAGCTCAGCGATATCCTGTTGTGAGATACCAAACAGGGCAGCCTTTTGCCTGTCCACTCGAAAAATCAATTTTTCTGCGTTTGCCTCCACGCTATCATCGACATCAACGATGTTGGCACTGGCTTCAAACACTTGTCGCACCTGTTTTGCCACGTCAACCTGGCCGGCGTAATCGAGACCGTAAATCTCGGCAACCAGTGGTGACATCACGGGAGGGCCAGGAGGCACTTCGACGATTTTGACATTCGCTCCCATGGCCACACCAATCTTTTGCAAGGGCTCACGCAGCGCCTGGGCGATCTCATGACTCTTGCGATCTCGAGTAGATTTATGCGCAAGATTAATTTGTATATCGCCCACAAATGCACCTTCACGCAGATAATATTGTCTAACCAGACCATTGAAGTTAATGGGCGAGGCAATGCCGGCATAAGCTTGATAATCGACCACTTCCGGCACCGTTGAAATATGCCGGGTCAACTGTCGCAGCACCGCGGCCGTCGCTTCAACCGTGCTGCCCTCAGGCATATCTACCACCACCTGAAATTCCGACTTATTATCAAACGGCAACATTTTCAACACCACCGATTGAGTCATCGCCAGACTTAATGATAATGCGATAAGCACCAGAATAATGGCGGTCAGCAACCAACGTTTTGCACGCCCGTCATTGCCGCGTAAAAAAGGTGTCATCATTCGATGGAAAAAACGGTTCACCCACTGCTGGCTGCTGCTCTCATGTGCTGTATGTTGATCGATTCTGGCCACCAATTTGTAACTGAGCCAGGGTGTAATAACAAAGGCCACAGCCAGGGAAATCAGCATGCCAATACTGGCATTGATCGGTATCGGGCTCATGTAAGGACCCATCAGCCCGGTCACGAAGGCCATGGGTAGTAAGGCTGCAATCACGGCAAAAGTCGCCAGAATCGTCGGACCACCGACTTCATCGACCGCTACAGGAATGGCCACAGCCAGATTTTTTGCGCCCGCCTGCATATGCCGGTGAATATTTTCGACCACCACTATCGCATCATCAACCAGAATGCCGATGGAAAAAATCAGTGCGAATAATGAAACCCGGTTAAGCGTGAACCCCCAGGCCCAGGAAGCAAACAGCGTCATGGCAAGGGTGATAACGACGGCAATACCAACAATGATGGCTTCACGCCAGCCAAGTGCGAATAGAACCAGTAACACTACAAAAGCCGTGGCAAAAACCAGCTTGCCAATTAAAGTCTGTGCTTTTTCATTGGCGGTAGCTCCATAATCCCGGGTAACGGTGACATTGATACCATCAGGTATATAGATACCGCGTAATTGTTCAACTCTATCGATAACCTGTTGAGCAATTTCCACCGCATTGGTACCCGGCTTTTTAGCCACCGCAATGGTCACTGCTGGAAACTCACCAGCTTGCTCAATCGATTTTTGAAGTGCAGCCGGCCCACTGCCAAACCAGGCAAATGATTCCGGCTGATCCGCAGTTTGCCTGACCTCGGCTACATCGGACAGATAGACGGGTTTACCTGCATGCAAACCCACCACCAGTGAAGCAACCTCATCTGCGCTGATCAGAAAACGCCCCGCTTGCACTGGAATTTCCTGATTATTATTCACCAATGAACCAGCATCACTGGATTGATTGGCCGACATTAATGCTGCTTTCAATGATTGAATGGAGACACCATAGGCGGCTGCTTTTTGCGCATCAATCAATACATGCAAAACATGATCGTTTGCACCCAGAGTATAGATATCTCGCGTGCCTGTTACCTTTTTTAATTCAGCTTCAAGCGCATGTGCGACTTTTTGTAATTCGTATGTCCCTGTGTCTTCATTAGCGCTCCACAAAGTAAGACTGACAATAGGCACATCATCGATTCCCTTGGGCTTGATAATAGCCTGGGAAACACCGAGATTTTGCGGCAGCCAGTCCTGTTTTGAATAGATGGTATTGTATAAACGAACAATGGCAGCGGTACGGTCTTCGCCTACCTTATATTGCACTGTCAGTACAGACATACCCGGACGTGAAACCGAGTAGACATGCTTGACGCCTTCGATTTCGGTCAGCACCTGTTCGGCCGGTGTACTCACCAGGTGCTCAACTTCAATCGCACTGGCTCCCGGAAACGGAATAAAAACATTGGCAAAGGTCACGTTAATTTGAGGTTCTTCCTCACGTGGTGTCACCAACACTGCAAACACACCCAGTAACAAGCCAAGAATAGCCAGTAAGGGTGTTATTTCAGATAACAGGAATTTATTTGCTATCGAACCGGATAGCCCCAATTTATCACTCATAGATCCTTCACCTTGCTCGCTGGGATTTCAATGCGACCACCGCCCTGGATGGATCGAGTAATAACTTTTCTCCTGGCTGCAAACCTGCGAGTATTTTTATCTGTTCACCTACTCGGCTACCGATACGCACCTGCCTGAACAATACCTGACCGGACGCATCCTCTATATAAACCGCTACCACCTCACTACGCAACACTACCGCACTGACAGGAACCAATATGACTTCAGACTTGCCTACCTCAACACCCACCTTGATCATCATGCCTGGATAAAGATCGGGTAATCCTGTTGGCAATATCAGCCTGGCGCGAAAACTATGTGTCTGCGCTTCAGCGAAAGGAAATACAGTTATATCCTTGTTGGCAATTTGAACCTTGCCACCAGCGGGTAGTGAGACAAACATCGCGGCTTGCTCTCTTACCTTTACCGCTACATCCTGCGGCAGGTCAACAACGGCTCGAAGATGGTCGAGTGATAACCCGGTCATCAGTTCCCGTCCGACGCCCACTGTTTCGCCCATTTGCACAAAACGCTTCACCACAATACCACTGTAGGGCGCACGAACAATAGTATGCTCCCATTGCTCCCTGGCCTCCTCCATTTTTGCACGAGACGCCTTCAAACGAGCCGCCGCGGACTTGTTTGCTGAAAGCGCTTTATCAAGCTCGGACTTGGCTACCAATTTTTTTTCGTAAATATTTTTAACTCGCAGGTATTCTTTTTCTGCCTGTTCAGCATTGGCCTGCGCTTCCTTCATACTCGATTCTGCACTGGACAAGCGTGAACGCTGCTCCTTGTCACTAATCCGTAACAAAATCGTGTCTTTTTTTACGTAATCATCAACATCAAAATTAATTTCTATGACTCGGCCACTGGTTTGTGATGACACCGTGGTCTGGTTGACCGCCTCAAGGGTAGCATCGAACAGTCGTGTATCAGCCATCTGGCTCGAGCTTATCTGAACAGAGGGTCCATTATCCTGCGCATAAGCAGCAACAGACATGATTAATGAATAGAGCAGCAAACTGGCTATGGAAGTTTTTGACATGCGCAATCTTTTCCTTGAGGTATCTTTTTCACTGGTTAACATATCACTATTGATGGATCTAGAATAGCAGAACCACCATCAGGAAGCACAAACAAATTAGGTGTAAAACATTGATATTGGGCAAGAATAGTAACGATAATCCAATCATTTACATGGACAGAGGTTGAATATAGAACTTCCCGGCCTTGCGCCAGACAGTCCAAACCATTCGCGAATCTTGAGCGTGATAACGCTCATCTCAAATATGAATCCGGGTCTTGAGGAAGGTTAAAGCAACCGCAAAGAATCCGTGATGCAGAAAAAATCAGAGTTGGAGTGTTTTTTGAATCGCTTCTTCACTGGTGCGAAATAGCGCTTGCGAGGAAATTAATTTGTACTGTTATCGCATCTAACAGCGTGATTATTTGTATTGCAGATAAAACGACAACGCAAAGACCCTCAACAAGCATCCAGAATACACGCCATGCTTATTGACAGATCCATGTGCTAAAGCACCTTTTACGGCAGCTTGTCTGGCATCCTAGTGAAACTTCGAAACCGAGGCACGAAGCTGCATCACCAAACCATTTAGCTGCTCACTGGAGGACGCTGTTTGCTGCGTGCCCGCTGAAGTCTGCTCAGTGGACTCGCCTATGGACTGGATACTTTTATTAATATCCTCAGCAACCGCGCTCTGCTGCTCAGCGGCTTCTGCAATCTGTGAATTCATGGTATCCAGTGTTGAAACAGCACCTGAAATTTCGGCCAGGGCCTCTGCACCGTCTTCCACCTGGGAACTGCTTTCCTCAGCTTGTGATTTGACCTGGTTCATAACATTCACAGCAGAAACAGTATTAGACTGCAATGCCTCAATCATACTCTGGATTTCCTGCGTTGATTGCTGAGTACGGCTGGCTAATGTGCGCACTTCGTCTGCGACGACAGCAAAGCCTCGACCTTGCTCACCCGCGCGCGCCGCCTCAATCGCTGCATTCAATGCCAATAAATTGGTCTGCTCAGCTATACCTCTGATGACATCCAGAACAGTCCCGATATTATCGGAATCAGAACGCAAGCTATCAACGGCACCAGCGGCATCAGCAATGCTGCGCACCAGGGAATCAAGCCCTCCAATGGCTTCGGTAGCCAGCAAAGCACCACCCTGGGCCTGGTTTTTGGCATGGCTTGATGCTTCAGCAGCACGTTCTGCATTCCCGGCCACCTCATGAAAGGTGGATGTCATTTCGTTCATTGCTGCCGCTACCTGCTCGGTTTCGCTTTGTTGTTGTTGCAGGCAGGCATCCGTTTCATCGCTGACATGTTTAAGGCGAACAGCCGCATCATCCACCTGCTGAGTAGCAAGTCCAATATCGGAAAAGGCTCCTTGCATAGTATCAGCCATCTCGTTCATATTTTGAGCGATCAGTGCGACCATATCCTTGCCGCTCAATTTGCAACGGTGACTGATATCTCCCTGTGAAAGTGCCTTGGCCATCTCTGATATGGGTAACAATTTTTTCAATAATTGATGATGAACCACCAGAATATTGGCGATCGTGACGAAAACTCCACCAGCAATACAGGCTAGATAAAAAGTCAATCTATCCTTTGGTACTATCCCCAATATAGGCTCCAGTATTATAGGGAACACCACACCGACAATAAGACCAATACTTAGAAAGGAAAAGAAAATACGGCGTAAAACCCCGGAACTACCCATAAATTGCTTGATCACATTCCCTGACATATCTTTGTACCTTATAAATTAACCTTTTGGTCATAAACATATCGGCAATATTAATAAAACCTTAATGTCATCATATAAATTATTCTCTTTATTATTATGTGGTATAGAGGATAACTGTTTCCATCACTTAAAAAACAACACTTTAGCTAGATTTTTACCATAATTATCATATGCATGTATTAACATCACTCCGCAATATCTGTGAGCTCAAGCAGACCGGATAATGCGTCTTAAACTGGCAATAGCATAACTGCAATGAGTGTAACAATTGCTGAATAACAACAAAGCTGTAAAACAGATAAAATTATCTGAAATAGACAAACCCTCAATGCAATTGCAGTGCCTCATCGGCCATTGCTATGAACACCAATAAATCAAGTTTGAAAATCACCAAGATGGCAGCAAGACTGAATAGCCTTGTCTCTGAAATGAAAATACAAGTAAAAAAAAGCCCCGACTAGCGGGGCTGGCTTGAAGATATTTTATTCATCTTCCTCGTTAGCCGTTTCACCGTTAACAATACTGCCAAGCGAAGTTTCTATATCACCCGGTGCACACATAATGGAGAAAAAACTGTTACTCCCCGCCATACTCAAATCAGGAAAACTTTGTGCAATTCTAAACTTGGCATGCAACGCAATAACATTCTTTCCTGAAACCAGTAATTCATAAGGTAAATGGCTCGCTGATTTGATATCGGCGAAATCAATTTTATTCATGATGAATTCATCACCACTGCAATCACGCGTCATGGCAACTCCAAACACGCTCTCTTTCTTGCCAGGAATATCAATCCGATAGACCTTGGACGTACCTCCCCAGCCAGCCTTTAGACCTGCTTCTACCGCCTTAATAGCATCTTCATTACTGGCAAAACTTTTTAACTCATAAAGATCATCAAAATAGGGCATAAAAATCTTGTAATGATATTTTCGCAACTCCTCAGCTGTGAGACCATTGGCACCAAAATCCTTCACCTTACCCAGGGCTTGCTGTAACTGTTGGGCTACAACCTGCAAGTCACCTTTCATTTGATAAACATTGGCCATATAAACGGGGTTGGTATAAGCCACCTGAACCTGCTCTTTCGCCTGTGATACCGCGACCCTTTGCATTGCGCCAAAACCACCAAATTTTGATGCGCCAGCATTTTTCTTCAGTTCATCATTAGTCACAATGATAACCGTTAAGCCCTTGTAGGGACTATATTCTCCAACAACTTCAAAACCGGCAGACTGCAAAGACGATCGCGTCTTGCCAACAATGTCAGCAACATTGCCTGCTTGCTGGGAAGCTAATACATGCGGCTTCAATTTGACATCTGCCCAAACTGTGACATCGCAAATAACATCATCGCTAACAATGAAGGTAAATAAAGTCTGTAAAAAGAATTATTCAATTGCATCATCTTTCTCCAAATGAATTCAATAAATGAAAAAGGCCATGAAAATCACAGCCTTTTTCAAATCAACCAAGTCTTGAGACAAGCCTTAGAATTTATTACCGTAAGTAACACCGAAAGCATTCTGACTCATACCTATATTGGCACCACCAGCATTTTGAGCACCTGGAAAGGCTACCACTCCAGTACCATTAACTGTTTCATCAAATGCATGCATGTAGTAGCCTGATAATTCACCACCACCTTGCATATTCATAGTAAACCCAAGGGTCAGATGATCTTCAACAACTGCTGGCGCCAACACATTAAACAATGTTTCACCTGCCGGTATTGGCTGACTACCATGGTTCCAGCCTGCCCGAATAACCAGATCCTTATTCACCTGGAAACTTCCACCCAGCTTGTAGATTTCCATATCATCCCAGCCGAAACCCGGACCAGCACTTGTACCCAACAGACCTGTCGCACCAAATGTATTCGGGTTAGCGATAGATTTAACTCTGTGAATATTTTATTTGCTCCACATCAAAAGCCAGTGTTAATTTTGGTGTTGCTTTCCAGCTCAGACCAAACGCGTAATTTGCAGGAATATCGAAATCACCAGCTTCAGCAAATAAACCTGTTGTAAGAATCAAATGCCTGCATTTTAGTTTTAGGTTGATAAGTGAAGCCTGCAGTCACCGTATCAGTTAATTCACCAATCCAGCCCACCCTGAAACCAGCACCCAGAGAACTATCGTATCCCTTATCAGAAAGATTCGTCGGATCAGATGACAGGCCGCCAAAATCCGTTACACCCTCAGCTTCAAATCGCTGATAAACCAGATTCAGGGAAACACCAAGGGAATTTTTGTCGTCCAGCTTTATCGACAGTGTCGGGGAAATAAATAACTGCGCCAGATCAATGCCTGTATTTCGTGTTGGATTAGTACCAACCGAGAAAATCTGGACTGCATTCCATGTAGTGTTCATTCCACCATTACCGAAAACAGAAATGCCAACAGACATGTTATTATCGATCATTCTGTTGTAACCAAATTCTGGAATTAGAAACCATACTTCGCCATAACCACTACCGTTACCATCATACGTGGTCACTGTATTAGTTGAAAGTTGTGTACCCCATGCGGTTGTCGCCGTACGGTCAGGAATGAAAAACTCTGCACCTGCATCCCAACGATTTCCAACCAATACCATGCCAGCTGGGTTAGTCGCCGCTGCAATTGAATCCTGCGGTAAAGCAACTCCGGCTCCTGCCATACCTTTAGCCTTGGTTCCATATCCATGAGAGAAATAACCATTGGTAGCCTGCGCCTGAAAAGACATCGCAGCGCAACTGGCACTGATGGCTAAAACAAGCGATTTTTTTAATATTTTATTCATCACGAAGTGACTCCTGATATGAGACTGCAAGATGCAGTTTATATAGTTGTAATTTGACAACACTGTAAAATAACTGTGACGTAATATTTACAGGCAATTTGCAATATGTCAATGTTTATATACATAACGTGACAAAACAGGACTGATGACTGTCGGGCTTTTTTGCACAACATGAAATAATTAGCGATATTGTCATTGATATGGAAAACGGAAATGTACGGCTTGAATCAAGCTCACGGGCTTAAATACTATAAATAATAAGTGGAATAAGGGTACAGGAAATCCTGGGAGAGGTCGGATATACGCCAATGATTCAAATGGCTATGAATCTCCGGTTCTGGCCAGCGCTTACTGATTCTGCTTGCAGGTATTCATCAAGCCCCATTCACTACCTACTTACACACTAGCTTGACCCATTATTCATTCAATATTGAATTCTTTAGACGCGTCAAATCTAATAGCAACATACATAAAAAAGCCGATCCTGCAGGATCGGCTTTTTATACGATGAAGTTTAATCTATTGGTTCAAATATACAAGGTGATGTCTGACTCACCTGCAAATTCAAAGAAAGTAGCCGCGCCGCCAAACTCAAGTCCATCGATGAAATCCGATGTAGGCATATCAAACAAATCTACCGTCATCTGACAGGCAATCATTTTGACTTCTGCTTCAGCACACAGATCCCTGAGCTCATCAACACTGGCAACACCCTTGGATTTCATCTTGCTTTTCATCATCGATGTCATCACTGCTTGCATGCCAGGAATGGCCGTACCCAACACAGGAAACCATTTATCCATGCCCATCGGCATAGGCATACCAGGATTACCAAGAGGGGAAACTTTCAGGTTAAGTTTCTTTTTCAATAACTGCAGTCCATAGAATGTGAAAAAGATCTGTACTTCATACCCAAGCGCTGCAGCTGTTGAAGCCAGGATAAATGGAGGATAGGCCCAGTCCAGGGTACCCTTGGTAGCGATAATCGCGAGTTTCTTTTCATCCGACATGGAACAACCTCACTAATTTTTATATTCTTAAAGTGAAAACATCTTAAGAAATCAGAATAATATTATGACTTCTTGATTAGAAAATAAAACTTGCCACCTTCTTCCTTAGACTCCATCAGGGCATTTCCAGTCTGCTTGGCAAATGCTTCAAAGTCCTTTACTGAACCTGGGTCTGTTGCAATGATGTGAAGAATCTGTCCGGCTTGCATGCCTGCCAAAGACTTCTTGGCACGTAAAATAGGGAGTGGGCAGTTCAGACCTGACGCGTCCAATTCTGTATCAAAATTTGCCATTGTTATACCTCTTTTCTGTGGTCAAAATATAAACTGGCATCAGTTGATGCCAGGTACTAGATATTAGTAATGAAGCCTACACTTATATGCCAACTATGGAAGAAAGGCAAGTTTTTCACCTTGATTTCCATTGAATAACTGCGCTTTATTGGCATGGATTATGCGTTTTCGAGCGCCTTGGCAACTATCATCATATTACTCGCATGCTCTCATGCAGGATTAACGACTCTATTGCCAGATCGCAACCAGTCCATGATTCCACCGCGAAGATTATATACCCTTTCAAAACCATTCTGTTGCATATAATAACAAGCCTGAGCTGATCTTGCGCCAGTGCGACAGTAAAAAATGATGTCGTGATCGAGATTCATTTCATTTGTCTTTAACGGCAACAGGTTAAGCGGCAAAGGCTCACCATCCATGATCATACCCTGGTTTATTTCAGCATGAGAACGTACATCGATCAGACGAAAACTCTTTCCCGCCTCTTTCCAGGCCTTTAACGTCTGGCTATCTATCTCATTAATACCAAACATAGTTCATCCTCAAACATTACAAATAATTCGATATATTATAATATATTAATGCTCTATATCAAGCCAGTACTTGCATTAAATGCCAGGCAAACATAAACAACAATAGTCTTTGCATGGTTTATACAAGGTATAAAGACGCCTCACCACTATGTAATCAGCTATTAACTACACGCCTCTTATTATTTCATTGTAAATACATATACTGTCTACATTCACTACGATTAAACACACTAACCAGGCACAAGCTTTAATTCATGCCGATGCCATTTTGTAGAAGATTTATCTCCGACGGGGTAGAATTCAGTCATCGCCATTCGATTTAATACGACTTAACAATGCGAAATTGATCATTATGTACAGACACAAGCTTATCAACCATTGAATAGAGCCTGTTGGGAACTTATATCTATAATGGCATGTCAACTTAGTTAAGCCTTAACTTTTTTTACATACTAATAGCTACATTCAATCAATAACTTAGTTGCACAGTACCTGGAGATTTATTTGTCACGTTACCTGGTCCTTTTTCTAGCCATAGTCTTGTTATCATCACCGTCTTATGGCGTTGAATCAATTTCACTACCGGAAATGGGTGATCCTTCAACAGCTGAGGTCACTCCTGACGAAGAGCGCCGACTCGGAGAGAGCCTGATGCGCTGGTTGAGGCAAAATGACCTGATTGAATCAGACCCGCTAACCCAATCCTATATACATTCCCTCGGCTACCAACTGGTAGCAAACAGTGATGAAACCAATCAGCCTTATACTTTTTTTGTTGTCAAGGAGCCCAGTATTAACGCTTTTGCAGCACCCGGTGGTTTCATCGGTATCCATACGGGCCTGATCCTGACATCTGAAAGCGAAAGTGAACTGGCAGGTGTCATGGCTCATGAAATTGCACATATCACCCAGAAACACATGACTCGCACCTATGATTCTGCAAAAAAACACCAATTAACAACAGCCGTTGCCTTACTTGCAGCCATACTGATAGGTCAAAACGTGGAGCAACTCACCGAAGCGGCGATAGCCACCAGTGTAGCGGCCAATGCCCAGTTACAAATTAATTTTACCCGTGCACACGAACAGGAAGCAGACTATCTGGGTATCAAAACACTGGCTAATGCAGGCTTTGATCCGGAGGGCATGCCGAGCTTTTTTGAGCGCATGCAAAAAGCAAGCAAACTATATGGTACCGCCTTGCCAGAATTCCTCAGCACTCACCCGGTAACTGTCAACCGTATTGCAGAATCAAGAAGTCGAGCCCGCAACATGGTGGTTAAATCAGTTAAAAGCAACAAGCTCTACCCTTACATCAAAGCGCGTATCATGGTACAGAAAGCCAGCGACATACAACTATTCATCAGGGAGCTTAAACAGACTCAATCGTCCAGCACTGACCGATCAGTCTACTTATATACGCTTGCCATTGCCTACCTCAGGGCCGAACAGGCAAGCAGTGCTGAAGCTGCCATTTTGCCGCTGATAAAAACCGATCCTGAAAGTATTCTTTACCGTATCGCACAAGCAGAAATTCAGCACGCCATGGGCAAAAATGAAATGGCGCTGGAAAATTTCAAATCCTTGCTTAGTCTATACCCTTATAGCAATGCAATAACGGTACATTATGCGCAATTCCTGCTCGCCATTGAGAAAAATGAGCTTGCCTACGCCACCTTGCAGGATTATCGGCATAATCGCGACACCGACACGCTTATTCTTAAGCTGCTATCACAGGCAGCCAGCAAAATCGGTAAAACAGCTGAAGCTTATTTATATCTTGCTGAGCATGACTTCCTCAATGGCAGCACCAGAGATGCCATTACCCTTTTAAATACAGCATCAAAAATAAAAGGTAATGATTATTACCTGTCCTCTCAAATCGACGCAAAATTACAGCAATATAAAACAATCGCATTACTGGAAAAATAAATATAAAAACCACTAAGTCAATACGCTCTAATATTAGAGATATCTAACATATTGCTTATATTATTTTTTTTCTTGCGTTCTGCAAAGAGATCAGTATCCTAATCCACAAGCTGTACCTTTTTAGGCAGTGACATAACTGGATAAAGGTAACTTTACCCTTTACCTAAACAGGTGCACGTTGGTATTTAATCAACCTATCACCACTTAAATAAAATATAAGATTGAGGAGGAAATCATGCGGAAAACCGCGAAGATCATTTCCACGGTAACGGCGATTGCTGCGCTGATGGGAAGCCTCTCCCTGGCACCCATTCACTCAGCAACAGCTGCAGAAAAAGACATGACGCCTGTTGAACAAGGTAAGAAGCTTGCTTTTGATCGAAAAAAAGGTAACTGCCTGGCCTGTCATTCAATACCTGGCGGCAGTATGGCTGGCAACATGGGACCACCACTGGTCGCCATGAAAGCTCGTTTTCCTGACAAGGGAAAATTACGTGCACAGATTTGGGATGCCACCAAGGTAAACCCCAACACTGCAATGCCACCTTTCGGACGACATAAAATTCTTTCCGAAAAGGATATTGACCTGATCACAGAATATATTCTTACACTATAAAGAATTTAAGCTTAATGAATTTGAGGAGTAATTTCAGATGAAACGAAGAACCCTATTAAAGGGCAGCCTGACGGCTGGAGTGGCGGGGGTTGCGGCAGCAGCCGGCCTGTTAACGCCACAAATGGTACTGGCCGCGTGGCCCAAGGCTGCATTTGAAGCCAAAGGTGTGGATAACGCTGTTAAAAGCCTGATGGGCAGCAGCGCGCTGACCGCCAGTGGTGATATCAGCATCAAGGCTCCACCGATAGCTGAAAATGGCGCGGTCGTGAACATTGCCGTGAGTACCACGCTGAAGAATGTCGACTCTATCAGCATCCTGGTCGAGAAGAATGCATCCCCGCTGACTTCAAGCTTTAATCTGTCTGCGGTGACAGAACCCTTCATCAAGACACGCGTCAAGGTCGCCAAGACCTCCAGTGTGATCGCGGTGGTCAAATCAGGCGGCAAGCTTTACAGCGCGGGCCGTGAAGTTAAAGTCACCATTGGCGGATGCGGCGGTTAATCCGTTGTTTCTTAACCGAATAGCATAAGAGGAAATTAAAAATGGCTAGTAAGTGGAAAGTACGCGCCCAGGCAAAAGGTGGTGTTGTCACGCTCAAGGCGTTGATTACTCATCCGATGGAAACGGGACTGCGAAAAGACAAAAAAACGGGCAAGAAAATTCCTGCTCATTTCATTCAAAAACTGACTGTCGAGCATAAAGGCAAGAATGTACTGGATGCAGACTGGGGACCAGCGGTATCAGCTAACCCCTACCTGTCTATCCGGTTCAAAGGTGCTGCGGCCGGCGATAGCGTGAAAGTCACCTGGAACGATAATACCGGCGCCAGTGATTCTCATACTGCAACTGTTGTGTAACGCACCTTAGAGCAAGCAACTTGACTTACGAATACTGGAGGAAATAATGAAAAAAATCCTACTCATCGCCACCGCTTTCAGCATTGCTGTCGGCGCGCCAATCTTGGCAATGGCGAGTCCTAGCGCAGACTTAAAAGCATTCAGGGAGTACTATAAAAAGCGCTTCCCGAATGTCGAAATGTCCACCTTCAAGGATGGTATCTATTCCATTGACAAAGCACGTCGTGATGCATGGCTGGAGTTTGAAGACTTCGCCCCCGCATATGAAGATGGTATTGCACTGGGCAAGGAATTGTTCAACAAGCCTTTCAAAAACGGCAAGACTTATGCCAGCTGCTTCAAGAATGGTGGCATGGGTATCCGTCAGGACTTCCCCTACTTTGATACTAAATCAGGCAAAATAGTCACCCTTGAAGGGGCTATTAATGCTTGTCGCATCAATAATGGTGAAAAGAAGCTGGGCTGGAAAAAAGGTAATATGGCAGCTATTTCTGCCTATATGTCTTACACTTCACGCGGCAAAATGATGAATGTCAAGGTGCCTAATGATCCACGCGCCCTGGCTATTTATGAAAGAGGCAAACGCCACTTCTATGCCAAACGTGGCCAGTTGAACTTCTCCTGTGCTGATTGCCATGTATACAACTCTGGCAATATGGCGCGTGGTAACCTGCTGAGCCCGGCTATAGGTCATGTGACTCACTTCCCTGTATGGCGTAAGAAATGGGAAAAGTCCGATGAAGCCAAAGGAAAACGTGGTCCAACACGTGGATTTGGTACTATTCAGCGTCGCTATGGCGGCTGTAACAAGCAAGTACGTGCCAAGCCTTTCAAAGCACAGCAAGACGAGTACAATGCTCTTGAGTTTTTCCATAGCTACATGAGTAATGGACTTGAAGTGAATGGTCCTTCCCTGCGCCAATAAAGTATCTTAACTTTATTGTCCAAAAAAACCCGGCCAGTGGCCGGGTTTTTTTATATCTGAATAAGAGACCCTATGTTTCATCTTTTACTGCAGCCATTGATTCCTGCCTGAAACCTGACGCGATAATCACAATATCCGCAGAATTACCCTGGATTAATCCTGACAGTGGCCGCGAAAAAGTCTGATCAGGCTGAGTCAGGGAGATAGCTTTGTTTATTCCCTCTATAAATTAAGATAAATAAGCTTTTTTAGTAGAAATAAGCCATCACAAAATGGTATATTTGCGAGACTTATTTTTATAGAAAAATAGATCGTAAACAACGATCATGTCTCCTGATACCCGTGTTGTGCTACAGCACAACACGATTTCCATTCCAGGGGCCTAACGAATTACTGAATTATTTAGGAGCTTTAACATGAATATGTCTCGTCGTGAATTTATGCAAATGCTAGCTGTTGCCAGCGCATCAGGCTTCAATCTTGCGGCATGCGATTCCGGCTCCCAAAGCGGCGAAGGAGTTGTTACCAAGGCCGGCGGAGTCAAGGCACAAAAAATCCCGGGCAATATGTATGAAGTCCCTGCCTTTGGTAATGTCTCATTTATGCATTACACCGACTGTCACGGGCAACTCCTGCCTATTTACTTCCGTGAACCCAATGTCAATATTGGCATTGCTGGCATGAAAGGCAACGCGCCTCATGTTGTCGGCAACGGATTTCTGAAAAAATTCGGTATCAAGCCTGGCTCGATTGATGCCCATGCATTTACCTACCTTAACTTCGCTGAAGCTGCAGAGCAATATGGCGCAGTAGGTGGTTTCTCTCACCTGGCAACACTGGTTAAGAGCATCAGGGCTTCACGTCCAGGCTCACTGTTACTGGACGGTGGCGATACATGGGGCGGCGGTTCAGGCACAGCTGTATGGACCAACGCTCAGGATATGGTTGATGCGCAAAAACTGTTAGGCGTAGACGTCATGACAGGTCATTGGGAATTTACTTATGGCGCTAATCGCGTCAAGGAAATCATCGAGAATGACTTCGAAGGTCATATTGATTTTGTTGCTCAAAACGTTGTCGATCGCGAATTTGAAGAACAGGTATTCAAACCCTACACGATCAAGGAAATGAACGGCATACCAGTGGCCATCATCGGCCAGGCTTTTCCTTATACCCCTATCGCAAACCCGAGTTATATGGTTCCTAACTGGAGCTTTGGTATCCGCGATGAAAATATGCAGGAAATGGTTAACAAGGCTCGCGGTGAAGGTGCCCAGGTAGTAGTTGTGCTATCGCACAACGGCATGGACGTTGACCTTAAAATGGCAAGCCGTGTTACGGGTATTGATGCCATTATGGGTGGTCATACACACGATGCCATACCTGCGCCGGTGGAAGTCAGTAATGCCGGTGGCAAAACGCTGGTCATCAACTCAGGCTCAAACGGTAAATTCCTGTCGGTACTCGACTTTGACGTCAAGAACGGCAAAGTCAGGGACTTCCGCTTCAAAATGTTACCGGTATTTTCGAACCTGATCGAACCTGATGCAGCGATGGCCTCCTATATAGAGAAGGTCCGTGATCAGGATGTCACTTTTGATGGCAAAACCTTCAATATGAAGCAAAAGCTGGAAGAAAAACTGGCTGTTGCAGGTGACCTGCTTTATCGTCGTGGTAACTTCAATGGAACCTTTGACCAGCTGATTTGTGATGCATTGATGGAAGTCAATGACTCAGAAATTGCTTTCTCTCCTGGCTTCCGCTGGGGTGTCAGCGTGTTACCCGGTCAGGATATCACTTTTGACCACGTCATGACGCAAACAGGCCTGACTTACCCGGTGGTTACACGTAACGAGATGACGGGTGAGTTTATCAAGACAATACTGGAAGATGTGGCTGACAATATTTTCAATGAGGACCCTTATTACCAGCAAGGCGGTGATATGGTACGCGTAGGCGGCCTCAAATTCGCTATTGATCCTACTGAGACCATTGGTAAACGTATCACTGATATGGAGTTGAAGGGTGAAAAAATCCAGCCCGGTAAAAAATACATGGTGGCCGGATGGGCGAGCGTGGCACAACCGCTTGAAGGCAAACCGATTTGGGATCTGGTTGCGGAATACCTGCGTAGCCAAAAGACGGTGGTCAAAATCTCCGATTTTAATCTGCCGAAGATAAAAGGCCTAGGCGATAATCCCGGTTTAGAGCTGTAATTAAAAACCATTAACCTGGTAAAAAAACCCCGCTACGCGGGGTTTTTTTGTATAAAGCAGGATTTTTAGAAAAAAAAGTCTACTCAGTAGCATGCACGCTACCATCGTAACAACAGAGTGAAATTTACCGCTTCCATATTTAAATCATATTGGCTAGCGAGTAAAAATAGTGGAAACATGCAGTCAATAATCAATGAAATTTAAACAAGAAGGAAAAATACGTTTGAGCGGCCTTACAAACAAGCACTGGATGAGTAACACTTGCATGTTACTCATCCAGCCAGTTAAATATGGTGGGCCGTGAGCGACTTGAACGCTCGACCAATGGATTAAAAGTCCACTGCTCTACCAACTGAGCTAACGGCCCGAAAAGTGGAAGGGGAATAATACTGGAACCACCGGGAATGGCAAGTCCCAGTGGGTATTTTTTTAGATTGCCTCCAGTTTACGCATACCCTTTTGGCAACAATCGCATGTCTACAAGGCCGGTAATCAGGGCTGACATGAAGCTTGCATCTTCATACATCATTTTGTAGAGCTGGATCTTCATGGTAATAGCGCTACCAAAGATGATGCTGAATAGGGCCATAATTGAACCCAGCGCTAATGTTGATACGCCGGTAATACCCTGGCCAATGGTACAACCCACCGCCATTACGCCACCAAAGCCCATTAATACTGCACCAATCACGTGATTGATAAAATCCTTGAATGAGGCGAACCATTCAATGCGAAAGCTGCGAGTCATCAGTGACCACAGGAATGATCCAGTAATGACGCCGAACAGGGCCATTAAACCAAATGTCAGATATTTTGCTGCAAAACCACCAGCAATATAACCATAGGTCTGACCCATGGGATTAATAAAGGTAAATGACTGGGTATTAATGAACGCAGTTCAGCCGGTTTGACCAGCATCGCTATCAGCGAACATGCTCCAGTTTTCAGCATAGCCTACCAGATTCATCATCTCGCCATCAGCCTTGACACTGATCAATGCACCACTGATATACCAGCCAGCCACTATACATAAACCCACCACAAGGCCGCCTAGAATATTATCAAAACTACTGCGGAATTCACTCGATTTAAAAATGATAATCAGTAGTAGCAGCGAAATACCTCCACCTAGATACATCCTCATGTTGACTGCATCTTTGGCATTGATAAGCGAACCCAGGTCCTGGGGTGTCTTCAGGGAAATAGCCATAGGTCGCAGCCAATCATAGAACAACACTGACATCAGCGTCTGGTCACTGCCCGGGAAAGGGATTAATCATGTAATAGGCGATCACCGCTATGACTATCAGCACCACGACGGATTTAATATTACCGCCACCAACACGAATCAAGGTCTTGTTACCGCAGCCACTGGCGAGTGTCATACCAATACCAAATAAAATACCGCCGAGAATATTCTCAGCCCATATCAGCTGACTGCCTCGGTAAGGGGGAAAAGAAGTACTGGTATTCACCAGTCCCGCAGATTCCAGTATGATTACCCCCAGCATCGCCACGGCAATAGCCAGGAACCAGGCGCGCATTCGACTGTTATCACCCATGTTGACGGCATCCGATACCGCCCCCATGGTACAAAAATTTGTTTTATTGACCACTGCACCCATGATCAGAGCGACAATAAAAGTAGCCCAGAGAAACACTGACTGCGCACTGGCGAAATCCTGAAAAACCATCTAAATACCCTCAATCATCAAACTCAGCTTTGCTGCAACCCGTCTAACAATTGACAAGTCACCTAGAAAAAAACTCGGACATTTTACCTTGAGAAATAGAATATAGCCAGCGCTATTCCAGTGCTTTATATATAAATCAATGGCTTAGATATAATTTGTTGGATCAGGTACCCCTGCCGCCAAAAAACCGTCTCTCCTGATACGACAGGAATCACAGCGACCACACGCTTTACCATTATCATCAGCAGCATAGCAGGACACCGTCTGACTATAATCCACACCCAGACCCAGACCGGTATCAATGATTTGACGCTTGCTCAAGTTTATTAGCGGTGTGTGGATCTTCGTGGGCTTACCTTCAACCCCTGCCCGGGTCGCCAGATTTGCCATGCGTTCATAGGCATGGATATATTCTGGCCGGCAGTCTGGATACCCCGAGTAGTCAACCGCATTAACGCCGATAAAAATATCACGGGATTCCAGCACCTCGGACCAGGCCAAAGCCAGAGACAAAAAAACGGTATTGCGTGCCGGTACATAGGTGACCGGTATGCCTGCAGTCGCTACTTCCGGGACAGCAATGGAGGTATCGGTTAATGCTGAACCACCGATAAAGCCCATATCGATATTCATCGTTTCATGTTGTTCTGCGCCCAGGGATTGCGCCACTCGGGCCGCGGCATCCAGTTCAGACACATGTCTTTGCCCATAGCTAAAACTCAAGGCATAGCAGTTATAGCCCTGCTGATGCGCTATAGCCAGTACCGTTGCTGAATCCAGCCCACCCGACACCAGGACCACGGCTTTTTTCTGTTCACTCATGAGAATTAACCTGAATTATAAAGCAGATATTCAACCAGGCTAACGTCCAGGTTGATCTCCCCATAACAGCTTGTGTAGCTGCATCTGGAAGCGCACGGATAGTCCCGACGAAAGCACCCACTCAGCCAGCTCTGTCGCATTGAGTGTAGCGTGAACTGGCGACATTAACACCTCACAGCGTTGTGTCAATTGCTGGTCCCTGATCTGCTCACAGGCCCAGTCGAAATCCTGTCGGTCACATATCACAAACTTGATCTGATCATTGGGTGTTAAGTAGGCTATATTTTCTGGTTTGTTTTTCTCCACCTCACCCGAACCAGGCGTTTTTATGTCCATTACCCGACTCACGCGTGTATCAACAGAACTAATATCTAGCGCCCCGCTAGTCTCGAGTGATACTTCCAGACCCAGGTCCGCAAGTTGTGCCAGCAGAGTTAAACAGGCTTTCTGTGCCAAAGGCTCTCCACCCGTCACGGTCACATGATGGGCGCCATATGCCTGCACCTGACCAATAATATCATCCAGGCCCATCCATTCACCTCCTGTGAAAGCATACTCAGTATCACAATAGCCGCAGCGCAACGGACAGCCAGTCAGGCGTACAAACACAGTCGGATAACCCACGCTCCTGGCCTCTCCTTGCAGGGAATGAAAGATTTCCGTGATGCGCAAACGTTCTGTTTCGGCCTGAATTTGATTAATTTCTGACTGCATGGGCGAATTCTACACTATCTGATTTTTTTGATCTGCTTCGCTTCTGTTTCGCTTTAAAGATATACTCAAGTGCATGAGTGAACATCAGAGTAAATCGATTGGTAAGGGCATGATCATTGCGGCATGGCTGATAGTGCTCGGCATGCTAACTCTGTTTTTCAATAAAGTACTGGAAAAACAGTATAATCCGAATCAAAGCCTGCAAAGCAGCATTGATGCCAGTGGCACGCGCGAGATCAAACTGCTGAGAAATCGTGGCGGCCACTATGTAACACCGGGTGAAATCAATCAGCAAAAAGTGGTTTTTATGCTGGATACCGGTGCGACGACAATCTCTATACCCGCTAATATCGCCGACCGCATTGGCCTGGAAAAAGGTTATGCATTCAACGTCAGTACCGCCAATGGCACTGTTCAGGTTTATTCAACTCAACTTCAACAAGTCAAAATGGGCGATATCATGCTCGAGAAAGTATCGGCCAGTATCAATCCCCACATGCAAGGTGATGAAATATTAATGGGCATGAATGTATTGAAAAAACTGGAAATGATTCAACGCGGAGACACGCTGACATTGCGCCAGTATCCATGATGACGCTGGAAAATAAACAAGCCACTTGCAGTGACCTGAATATGGCCGGCAGCACGTGTTAAAATATAACGGTACTGATTTTTCAAGGCTTAAAAAATGACCACACAAACAACAACGACTGGCTTGCAATATGAAGATACCGTTATCGGTAAAGGCAAGGAAGCCACCGGGCTTGGGCAAACAGCTATTGTGCACTACACCGGCTGGCTGGAAGATGTGGTACCCAGTTTAATTCCAGTAAGGACGGCAATGATCCGTTCAGCTTCCCTATTGCCTGCGACATGGTTATTAAGGGCTGGGATGAGGGCGTCGTTGGCATGAAAGAAGGCGGTATACGCAAATTGATCATCCCATCCGAACTTGGCTATGGTTCTGCCGGCGCTGCTGGTGTAATACCTCCCAATGCTACGCTGATTTTTGAAGTGGAACTACGGGAAGTCAGTGAGTAAGGATCATTTCATTTGATTAATTTCAAGCGTGACCTGTATCAACAGGTAAAATTTGCACTGCAGGAAGATATCGGCGATGGCGACCTCACTGCCAGCCTGATTCCGGCAAACAGTGAGGCGAGTGCCAGCATCATTTGTCGTGAAAGTGCTATTATTTGTGGCCGCGA
The DNA here is from genome assembly GCA_963807455.1 of uncultured Gammaproteobacteria bacterium. Classification (GTDB taxonomy): domain Bacteria; phylum Pseudomonadota; class Gammaproteobacteria; order JAADHQ01; family JAADHQ01; genus JAADHQ01. The sequence goes on from CAWECS010000020.1 coordinate 84,247, forward strand.
CTGGGTCAATGAGTCTTTTCTTCAGCTCAATCCCGATATCAAAATAGACTGGAAGCTCAATGATGGTGATGCCGTTCAGCCGGGCCAGGTCATCTGCCTTATCCAGGGGCATGCGCGCAGCCTGCTGACCGCTGAACGTACTGCATTGAATTTTCTGCAAACATTGTCTGCTACAGCGACATTGGCGAAAAAATATGCCCAGGCCGTAGAGGGACTAAAAACAAAGGTACTGGATACACGCAAAACCCTGCCCGGACTGAGAATGGCGCAAAAGTATGCCGTTTTTTGCGGCGGTTGTGATAATCATCGTATCGGCCTGCATGACGCCATTTTGATCAAGGAAAATCATATTGCAACAGCAGGCTCGATTATTCAGGCTGTGAACTCAGCACGTGAAATATCCGCAAATAGAGATATACTAGTAGAGGTAGAGGTTGAGAATATTCAACAGCTGCAGGAAGCACTTCACGCAGGCGCAGATCGCGTTTTACTTGATAATATGGACATTAACATGCTCAAGGAGGCAGTTAACATCAATGCAGGCAGGGCTGGACTGGAGGCTTCCGGAGGTATAACATTGAAAAACATTAGGAAAACTGCAGAAACTGGTGTTGATTACATTTCGATAGGTGCTCTGACCAAAGATGTCAAGGCCATTGATCTTTCAATGAGAATCAGCATTAGCTAATATAGAATTGGAGCAAGCAAAAGATTTTTACCATTGCCAGCTTTGCCCGGTCTGTAATATGATAAAATAAGTGGCAGTTTTTATATTGAATTGGACATTTTGTATTGATCATCAACGGATTTGGACGTATATTTTAACTAGTAATGGTTCATTTTTATGATGGATCGTTTGTATTACACAATAACCGCTATGAGATACTAACATGGAAACAAATACCGCAATCGATACATTTAAAGGAAGAAGCGAAAGTCTCAGTAGTAGAATTAAAAAAGCAAGAATCAAAGCTGGCATCAGTCAGGCTGAACTTGCACGTCGAATGGACATCTCTCGTGCCAGTGTTTCTATCTGGGAATCCGGTGGCAACGTTTCACAGGACAATATCATTAAACTGGCAAGCATTCTCAAAGTAACCCCGGAATGGCTGCAATACGATGTTAGCGCCCGCCCTGAAGTAGATGTTGAAATGCTGAAGGAATGCCTGATCAAAACCGAGCATATGTCGAAAAAACTGGATGTCAATCTGAATCAGGATCAACAGGCACGCCTGGCTGCGTATCTTTACACAGAAGAGTTGCGCGGATCCGAACCTGATGAAAAAAGAATCTCGGATCTCATTCGCATCCTGACATAACTCGTCATCAGCAGGGTACCCCGTAACTGCTCCGGCATATTTGTTTATTTGATCTGTATCAGTCCTTCTGATACAGGTCAATGCTATTGTCTAGACTTGTTCACAACATCTGTCACTGCGCATTAGCTGTAAACGGAGATCATTGCCATGTCTGCTTATCAACGCATCCTCATTGCTGTCGATTTTTCAGCTGCTTGTAAGCATGTACTTGCCCGCGGTGTTGAGGTTGCCAGGCAAAACCAGGCTGTAATCACACTGATACATGTTGTTGAATATCTACCGCCGATGGACTTTGGCTATGAACCCATCATCGTTCCGGACTGGTACAGTAATGAGCAGGAAATTATCACACAGGCAGAAAAAAGCCTCAAACAACTGGCTGCTGAAAATAATATCAAGGAAGAAAACACGGTCGTTCAGTCTGGTACCCCCAAAAACGAAATGGTCCGTTTTGCAGACGAACATCAGATTGACTTGATTGTGATCGGGTCACACGGACGCCATGGAATACAAAGGATACTCGGGTCAACCGCTTACCCGGTTTTGCAAAATGCCCACTGTGATGTGCTTGCCATCAGAATCACTGATTGAGTTTTACTCCAATCAATGATGAGACGACCTTTTCATAAGCTTATTGTAATCATCATTATTATCACACTCGCCAGTGTTTTCATCTGGTACTCCACGCGTCCAGCACCGGTAAAAGTAAGCGTCACAACTATTAGCAAAGGCAAGGTGGAGAAAACAGTGACCAATACTCGTGCGGGCACCATTAGAAGTTGTAAACGCGCGCGTCTGGCGCCAGCAACCGCAGGCCAGATCTCACGATTATTGGTAAAAGAAGGTGACAAGGTCAAGGCGGGAGACATGTTGCTGGAAATATGGAATGAAGATATCAAGGCGGACATAGAACTTTCCGAACAGGAAACCCGCGCCACTGAATCACGTTCAAAGGAAGCCTGCGTGAACGCTCAGGTGGCAGAAAAAGAAGCCAGCCGTCTAAGGACCCTGAAGAAAAAAAATCTGGCATCCGATGAAGATGCTGACCGCGCCATCGGCTCGGCACGCGCCAAACAGGCTGCCTGCGAGGCGGCCAAGGCGAACATTCAAGTCAGCCAGGCGAAAATACATTTGGCCCGAGCCCAATTGCAACGCACGCAACTGATAGCACCTTTTGCCGGCGTCATTGCCGAGGTCAATGGTGAAGTGGGTGAATTCGCCACGCCCTCGCCTATTGGTGTGCCGACATTACCCACCATCGATCTGTTTGATCAAGCTTGCGCCTATGTCGCGGCACCCATCGATGAAGTCGATGCGCCACTGCTACAAAATGGCATGCAAACCAGAATTTCCCTGGATGCTTTCAGCAAGAAAACATTCTCTGGTAGTGTGCGCCGGATTGCTCCCTATGTTCTCGACATTGAAAAACAGGCACGCACAGTTGATATAGAAGTAGACTTTATTCGCCCGGAAGATCTCAAACACCTACTACCCGGCTACAGCGCTGATGTAGAAGTGATCATTGAAGAAAAGAATAATACCCTGCGTATACCCACCGAGGCCATTAAAGATAATGATCAGGTGCTTGTCTATCATAAAGACAGTGGCTTACTGGAACAAAAATCATTCAAAAAAGGAATTTCAAACTGGGTATACACTGAAGTACTCAGCGGTCTCGAAGAAGGTGAACAGATTGTTACATCCATCGACCGCAAGGGGGTTGAAGCAGGTGTGGAAGCCGTGGCCGAATAAAGCCTGATGATCAGACTGACCGATATCAACCGCATATTTCAGGTAGGTGATCAGCAGGTTCACGCGCTTAAGGATATCAATATCGATATCAATAACGGCGAATATCTATCGATAATGGGTCCCTCGGGTTCCGGTAAATCCACCCTGTTAAATATACTCGGCCTACTCGATAATCCCAGCTCGGGTGAGTATGAACTTGAAGGTCAAGTGGTCACTCATCTCAGTGATGAACAACAGGCGATGATCAGAAGCACCCGGATAGGATTTGTTTTTCAGTTTTTTCATCTTCTCCCTCGCCTGACGGCAGAAGAAAATATTGCACTACCGATGATGTTGGCTGGCATATCGGCAAGAGAAAGAAATCAGCGTACCGATAAAATTCTACACACACTGGGTCTCAGCGACCGCTCCCACCACAAACCTGAACAACTTTCTGGCGGACAACGCCAACGGGTCGCGATTGGCAGGGCCACCATCATGCAACCAAGAGTACTACTTGCGGATGAGCCGACAGGTAACCTCGATCGCCATTCAGGTCAAGAAGTCATTAACATCCTCGAAGCATTAAACCAGCAAGGTATCACTCTCATTGTGGTGACACATGACCCGGAGCTGGGGCAACGGGCACGACGAAAAATACGTTTTGTCGATGGCCTTATCACACAGGATACAGGTGCAAACTAATAGCGATGAAAATCATGGATACTCTACAGTTTTCATTCGGCGCTATTGTTCGCCACCCGTTACGTGCAGGCCTGATGCTACTCGCCATATCCATCGGCGTCGCTTCAATCATTATTCTGACAGGACTGGGAGAAGGTGCTCGCCGTTATGTCGCCGCTGAATTTTCATCATTGGGTACCAACATGTTGATCGTGATACCCGGCAAAACTGAAACCAGTGGCGGCATGTTAAATATATTCAGCGGGGAAACGCCTCGAGACCTGACTTTACAGGATGCCACTAGTCTCAAACAGCATGCACAAGTAAAAAGAATTGCCCCGGTAGTCATCGGCACTGCCTATGTTTCGTGGCAACAACTGAGTCGTGAAACTGCCATCATGGGTTCCAATGCAGAATTACTGGAGCTTAGAAACTGGAAAATGGCTCGCGGTCGCTTTCTTCCCTCCAGCGACAATACTCGCGCCTCAGCCATATGCGTCATCGGAGCAAAAATTCGTCGGGAGTTATTTAATAATGAAAATCCTGTCGGCAAAAAAATACGTATTGGCGAGAGACCTTTCAGGGTCATTGGTGTACTCGCCTCTGAAGGACGCTCTATTGGTATTGATGTCGAAGATCTGGTCATCATTCCTACTGTATCGGCACAAAGTCTGTTTAATTCCCCGTCACTGTTCCGGATTCTGGTTGAGGCACGTTCGCGTGATGTGCTGGACAAGGTCGAACAGCACATTATTAAAACCATTAAAACACGTCATCAGGGCGAAGAGGACATCACCGTCATATCGCAAGATGCTGTACTGGGAACCTTTGACCAGATCTTTACATCACTGACGCTGACGGTCAGCGGTATCGCAGCCATCAGCCTGACCGTGGCCGGCTTATTGATCATGAACATCATGCTGGTGACAGTCAGCCAACGTACGGCAGAAATCGGTCTGCTCAAGGCCATTGGCGCATCACGCCATCAAATTCAAAACCTGTTCCTGGTCGAGGCTGTTATTCTTACCAGCCTTGGCGCATTGATTGGACTCGCTCTCGGCTTTTCAGGCAACCATCTGATTCACTACTTCTTTCCAGCCATGAACAATGCAGCACCACTATGGTCTATTCTTGCGGCTTTCATTCTGGCTGTTGGCACCGGTCTGTTATTTGGAGCCATGCCGGCAAGAAGGGCTGCGCGCCTGAATCCAATCCAGGCACTCGCACGCAGGTAAATGTGATGCTGCCAGGCGACTTTGCAAAACTCACCTACAGTGCCATCTATACGCAACGGCTGCGGGCTTCACTCACTATTCTTGGTATTGCTATTGGCATCGCCTCGGTGGTGCTACTGACTTCAATCGGTGAAGGTATTCATCGTTTTGTATTGTCTGAATTCACCCAGTTCGGCACTACCCTGATCGGCATTAATCCTGGCAAGACCACGACATTGGGTGCTTCAATCGGTATATTTGGCAACGATCACCCCTTAACCATTGAAGATAGTGAAGCCTTACGCCGGGTTCCTTATACACGCGCAGTCGTTCCCGCAGTTCAGGGTAATGCTGAAATAGAAGCACAGGGTCGTAAACGTCGCACCACCGTTTATGGTGTGGGTGCTGAAATGCCTGAGGCTTTTTCGCTGCGAGTGACCTCGGGACGTTTCCTGCCAAACGATGCGATCGAAGCGCCCAGAGCCTTTGCTGTACTTGGCTATAAACTCAAACAGGAACTGTTCGCTGGAAGCAATCCCTTGGGCCAGAAAATCCGCATTGGTGGAGAGAACTACCGCGTCATTGGTGTGATGGAATCCAAGGGGCAGATATTAGGTATTGATCTCGACGATACCGTGTATATACCGGCGGCACGCGCACTGAAGATGTACAATCGTGATGGCCTGATGGAAATTGACCTGATGTATGAAGAGGGAGAGGACGAACAGGCCATTGTCAAAGCCATAAAAAAAATACTGATTGCACGTCATGGCCGCGAAGATTTCACCATTACTACGCAACAACAAATGCTGGATGTCATGGGTGGTGTGCTCAACATACTGACATTTGCAGTGGCAGCTCTCGGGGGGATCTCGCTACTGGTGGGGGGCGTTGGTATTCTTACTATTATGCTGATTGCCATTCAGGAAAGAACATCAGAAATAGGATTATTAAGAGCATTGGGAGCACGTCAAAGCCAGATATTATGGCTATTTCTCGGTGAAGCCGTGGTGTTATCAGCCATCGGCGGCTTGTTTGGTCTATTCATGGGTATTGCCGGTGCACAAATATTACAGCTGCTACTACCTGCATTACCGGTCCACACGCCCATTGTGTATGTTGTCATGGCTGAAGCTATTGCCATGCTGATTGGCTTGCTCTCCGGTGTATTACCCGCACGCCAGGCGGCCAGAATGCAACCGGTAGAAGCACTTCGTGCTGAATAACCAAGCCAGATCTGATTAATCCACGCATTGAGCATAAATTCATTAACCACACTACAACTGCTCAATGATAGCTATAAGACTTGCAATTGTTGTCTATTCATTTAAATTAAGCTTGTGCAAAATTCTATCAATAAAAAGCAATTATTAGAAAAGTTGTCAGCCATACTGGACAGTGATTCACTGTTACACGAACAGGAAGACACAAAACCCTATGAGTGTGACGGGCTTTCGGCCTATCGTCAATTACCCTTGCTGGTAGCACTTGCCCTCAACAGTTGAACAAGTCCAGGCCATCGTCTGCATTTGTCATGAACATAAAATACCGGTCATCGCTCGCGGAGCCGGCACCGGTTTGTCGGGAGGCGCTCTGCCACGTGAAGATGCCGTATTGCTAAGCCTCGCACGTCTGAATCAGATACTGGACATTGATCAGGCCCGCTGCCTGGCGACCGTGCAACCGGGAGTCCGTAACCTTGCCATCTCCGAGGCCGTCGCAGGCTTTGGGCTTTACTATGCACCTGACCCGTCCTCACAAATTGCCTGTAGCATCGGCGGCAATGTGGCAGAAAATTCCGGCGGCGTGCACTGTCTCAAATATGGCCTGACAGTTCATAACATCAGCCAGATCAAAATCATCACTATTCAGGGCGAACTGTTAACCATTGGCAGCGAGGGGCTGGATAGTCCGGGCTATGACCTGCTGGCACTAATGACCGGCTCGGAAGGCATGCTCGGTATCATTGTGGAAATCACTGTAAAACTACTACCCATTCCGGAACGCGCTCAGGTCATCATGGCTGCCTTCGATGACGTCGAAAAGGCAGGCCAGGCCGTCGGCCAGATCATTGCCGATGGCATCATACCCGCCGGTCTGGAAATGATGGACAACCCGGCGATACGTGCTGCTGAAGATTTTGTGCATGCAGGTTATCCAGTCGATGCCGCCGCTATTTTGCTATGTGAGCTGGATGGCACCAATGAAGATGTTTCCGAACAAGTCATGCGCGTCAGTGCGTTAATGAAACAACACGGCGCCATCAGTATTAAAACTGCCCGCGATGAAGCTGAACGACAGCAACTCTGGAAAGGTCGAAAAGCCGCCTTCCCTGCCGTTGGTCGAATTGCTCCGGATTATTATTGTATGGACGGCACCATTCCACGCAGCAAATTACCCTGGGTGCTGAAGCGTATCGCGGAATTATCCGATCAATACCAGTTACCTGTGGCCAATGTTTTTCATGCTGGCGATGGCAACCTGCATCCACTCATTCTTTATGATGCCAACAAGCCGGGCGAATTGCAGCAGACAGAAGAATTTGGCGGAAAAATTCTTGAATTGTGTATTGAAGCCGGTGGCACAATTACCGGTGAACATGGTGTCGGCATGGAAAAAATAGACCAGATGTGCATTCAGTTTCAGGCAAATGAATTACAGCAGTTTCATGATATCAAGCATGCCTTTGACCCCGATGGCCTGCTGAATCCAGGCAAGGCCGTACCGACATTACATCGTTGTGCCGAGTTTGGTGCCATGCATGTACACGATGGACAACTGTCGCATCCGGAGCTGGAGCGTTTCTGATGTCTGACCAGTGCCAGACATTGCGCGATCAGGTCATCGACGCGCAGACCCAGCAGCGCCCGCTGTCAATACAGGGCAATAACACCAAATCATTTCTCGGTCAGCTATGCGACGCGCCGATTATAGACGTCAGTGGCCACAGCGGTATTTTGCATTATGAGCCCACTGAACTGGTCATTACTGCTCGTGCCGGCACCCTGCTCAGTGAGATCAGGCAATGTCTGGATGAACATCAACAAATGCTGGCATTTGAACCACCCGCCTATGGTGAAAAAGCCACATTGGGTGGCACTATTGCCTGCAATCTTTCCGGGCCACGCCGCCCCTATACGGGGGCTGCACGCGACTATGTATTGGGTTGTCGCATAATCAATGGACAAGGGCATGTGATGCAGTTTGGCGGCGAAGTGATGAAAAATGTCGCTGGCTACGATGTCTCCCGACTCATGACCGGTTCAATGGGAACGCTCGGCATCCTGCTTGATATATCACTCAAGGTTATTCCCAAACCAGTGCATGAATTGACTATCAGCAAGGAACTGGATGCCGATCAGGCGATACAATTAATGTCACACTGGCGTCAGCAACCGGTACCGGTATCTGCCTGCTGTCATGATGGCCAACAGCTATTCTTTCGTTTATCCGGCAGCGAGCAAGCTTTAAAAACAGCACATAACAAGATCGGAGGAGAACGCATCGACAACGGGGATCAATTCTGGCAGCGCCTGAATGAACACCAGCATGCCTTCTTTCGTTCGAACAAAACAGTCTGGCGGCTTTCGCTACCGTCAACGCATACCCATGCTGGAACTGGAAGGTAAAACCTACATCGACTGGGGCGGTGCGCAGCGCTGGCTGGTTAGCGACATGAGTTCAGAAATAATTCGCCAGGTGGTTGAGAATGCCGGTGGTCATGCTACTTTATATCGGAATAATATTGATCAGACTGACAGTTTTCATCCTTTACCAGTGAACATGCTGCACATCCATCAACAAATCAAACGCGCCTTTGATCCGCATGGTGTGTTTAACCCTGGCCGCATGTATAAAGAAATTTAAGCCATAGCTAACTAATCAGTCTCGTAAAAACTAAAAACCTACCATCACCCTGAGCTTGACTAAAATTTAATCTGAATCAATTATCACTGCGCCCTTTCGTGCGAAGCAATATTAGTTCCTTTAGGAATTTACAATCCCTTTATTGCTCACCCCATTAACCAATGGGTTGTTTTTTTAACTATTATTTTTTATAGCATTGTCACCAGTATCCGACAGCTGATAGCCTTCCCATTCATTCAGCCATTCCAGGAATTCTGGCATTGGCAGTGCTGCACTGATAAAATACCCTTGCAATAAATTGCAACCCAGTTCACACAGTAATTGTTGCGCGAATGTATTTTCAACACCTTCAGCGACAACCTCTAAACCCAGGCTTTGCGCCATGCTGATAGTTGAACGCACAATGATCACATCATCTTCATTTTGATGAATATTCATGACAAACACCTTGTCAATTTTTAATTCATTCACAGCCAACTGACGCAAATAAGACAAGGAAGAAAAACCGGTACCATAATCATCAACGGCAATTCTGATGCCCATTGAACCCAGTCGATGGATATTGGCAGCCGCTTGAGCCGGGTCTCTGAAAAATGCATTCTCGGTAATCTCAATTGTCAGTGCCTCTCCATCGACATTAAATTTTGATAATGAAGCCGCCACCTGGTCAATAAAACCTGGGTTATGCAAATTTTGCGGAGACAAGTTAATGGCCATATTCAACACAATTCCCTGCTGCTGCCAGATAATATAATCGCTCAGCGCCTGTTCGATCACCCATATGGCAAGTTCGTCTATCATGGCACTGGATTCCGCCAGTTCAACAATATCTTCCGGATTAACCCATCCATGGCGCGGATGCTGCCAACGCAACAGCGCCTCAACTCCTCTGACTTCACCTGACACTGCCTCAACCTTAGGCTGGTAAAATAACTCCAGCTGATTATTTTTAATCGCCTCTTCCAACTCGGCGGGTAATGTTAACCAGCCAATATTATGGGTATCCTGCTCTCTGTCATAAAATTCATAGGCTGAATGCGAACGTTTGGACTTATACATTGCCACATCCGCCCGCTGCACCAGGCTTTTTGCCGTTAAACCGTCATCAGGATACAGGGTAATGCCAATACTCGCGCTGATATGCAATTTGTGTCCGCCGATTTCCAGGTTGGCCTCAAGTGATTTAATGACACGCTCAACCAGGACAATAGTCTGATCGCTGTCTACATCCGGCAACAGAATGGCAAACTCATCACCCCCCATTCTTGCCACCGTGTCGATACTTCGTATCTGTTGCTGCAGGCGCTCGGCAATCGCCACCAATACCAAATCACCCACCTGATGTCCAAGGGTATCATTAATTTCCTTGAATCCATTCAGATCCATAATCATCAACGCCAGAGAGCTGGCTTCACGCGACACCAGATTAATCTGATGTTCGAGTCGATCATTCAAAAGTACACGATTGGGTAAAGAAGTGAGTGAGTCATGCAAGGCCTGATATTCCAGCGCCTGTTGCCGCTCTGACACCTGTTTGCGCATGGCAGAAAAGGAATCAACTAATTGCTCCAGTTCGAACGTGCTTGCGGCGGATAGATTTGCCGGCGTCTTGCCATGGGATTCAGCCCAAAGCGCCTCGGCGACACGCGCAATAGGCTGAAGGATCAGCTTCTGCATGTCACTGTAACCCATGAATATAACAATGATGGTAAAGATGGCAATAATCCAGAAAAGTATGCTCAGCTGATCAAGCACATTTTCAATCAATCGCAGCTGTTCTTGCGAAAGACTTTCTGTTGTTTCCTCAAGCTTACCTAGTTTAACCAGAATAGCTTCCTGTACTGGTGTGATTTTAGTATTGAGGAATTCAATATCAGCACGCCAGTAAACCGATAGACGCATTTCTCGCATTTGTTCAAATCCCTGATTCCAGTCCAGGCTGCCGGCACGCATCTCATTCAGGGCATTTTCTCCCTGAAAGCTGAGCAAACCCTGCTTGTTCACTTTATCAATCATGCTCATACGATCATTTAGCTCTTCAAACAGCAGCAGGATATTTTGTTCTTCGGCGCTGGCGCCTAGAGGCACATTTTGCAAGCCGCTAAAACGTATCAGCATGGCGCGGAAATTGAGAATAATACGCCGCCAAAGATCATTGGATTCATAAAAATACTGGAATGTCTTGCTCGAATAAGGATTCTCCGTTTCTTCCTTGAGCTCATCAATCACCAATAGCACGGCCGTTTCAAAACGTTGATTGGCATCGAGCATGGAGCCATTGATAAAAGGCAATGCAGGATATAACCAGTTCAGGTCTTTTCTCTTTTCCAGCAATTCAGTCAGCAACAATCGATAGGACTGCAGGTCTTGCGCCAAGTGCCGGTAAATTTTGTGCAAACCCATTATTCAGTGAAGCAGCCAGCTGTTGCAGCTCATTGGCATACTCAATCCCCTGCTGCAAGGGTTTGAGCGGAGTATTGGTGACTTCTGGAGAACTCGACATGAGTAAATTATTTAATTTTAATTGTGCATCATCCACCAGGTAGCGTATCTGGCTACTGAGTTGTTTGATTTTAGTCAATTCCAGCAGACGGGCAGAACTGCTGCTTTTAATACTGGCAACATATCCGCTAGCAATAACAGAAATAAGAACGAACACCACACCAACTATAGTGGCAAGGCGTTTATACCTCGTGGTAAGACGAGGCTGTACTGAAGCACTTTTAAATTGCATAAATCATGAATTCCCGCATTCACGAAGTTTACTCCACGAATAAATCAACATTGATCAGAGCTGATCAATTTCAGGCAGAGTAAAAATTAAGCTTTATTAACATATTCTATAGCAATAATAGACTAAAATTAAGTAAATATAGACTAAAATTAGTTTTTGCTTTACGAAACAGGGGTGGGTAGTAATCAGCTTTGACTACGGACACGAACAATGACATCAATACCTTCAGTGACCATGCCCGCAGGTAACGGCGGAACACCACTGACCTTCAATTCATCAGTAGAAATATCCGTCAAAGTGCCACTATCAATATGATACAAATGGTGGTGGTCTGATGTGTTGGAATCGTAAAATACGCGACTGGGATCTACAATCACCTGCCTGACCAAACCCTTATCGGCAAATAGTCCGAGGGTGTTATAGACCGTGGCTTTGGAAACAGAGGGCCGGGATTGATTGACGGCTGATAATACCTGTTCGGCGGATAAATGCTGTGGACGATCATAGAGTATCTGCGCGATATCAATACGCTGCTGGGTAGGCTGAATACCATAGTCACCCAGTAATTGAATAACGGCTTGCCTGTCTAGTGGCCATTGTCGATGTTTATGATCCATAAGCGCTAGTATAGGCCTAAACATTAGACAAAGTCTAATATAATACCTTGTATTTATTGTGTTTATAGCTTGGGCATTGGCACAGAATGCCTGACAGCTGACTTAGGGAGCCTCTGATCAATTCATGAATTGATCAGAGGCTCCTTAGGTATTATTTTTCAGCACTATTCTACAAAACTCGAGCCACGCTGTAAGCCGATGGGTCAATAGCAGGCGTTCGCTCGAGCATGAGGTCTACCAATAAGTCGACCGAGGCAAGACCCAGAATAACGCCATTACGAAAATGCCCACAATTAAAATACAGACCCTCGATAGCTGGGACTTGAACCAATAAAGGGAACACCACTACGGCTGCCTGGGCGTAATCCGGACCAATGTTTTTCCACGGCATATTGGCCTAACTGCGGAATCAATGCCAACGCACTCTCTATCAACTCAGCGCGCGCCTGTTCAGTGGTAGATTTATCAAAACCCACATACTCCAGTGTACTGCCAATCAGTACACGGCCATCACGGCGGGGAATCAGGTAATGGCCTTGACTGAGGATGGTGTGTTTGACTAACTCTGGCAGCGCCTTGAATACCAGCATTTGACCGCGTACCGGCTCGACATCCACGCTGACCCCGGCCTGCTGCAACAACGCGGCACTCCAGGCCCCGGCCGTCACAACAATCTTTTCGGTCGGAATCGTTCTGCTTATCGTATGGATACCCACTACCCTGTCCTGCTGAATATCGAAGCCGGTCACTGCTTCCTGCTCGGACACGTCAACCTGATGATGCTGCAAGCTGGCTTTCAGGGATTTAACCAGGCGTGGATTTCTCATCTGTGCGACTTCCGGCATCCATAAAGCCTGTTCTGCCTGCACACCCAGATTGGGCTCCAGTGACAATAATTCGCTGGCCTGTTCTATAGCATGCATCTCCCAGCCAAACTGATTGCGCCCAGGATTGCGCCTGCTGCTTTTCATCAACATCCAGAATCAATAAACCGCTTTGTGTCCATTGTGGATCGATACCCGACTCATCCAGCAGTGTTTGCGCCAATGCCGGGTAATGACGATGGCTATAGGCGGCCAGGTCTGATACCGCTTGCGGGTAGCGCCATGGATACAAGGGAGAAAGAATACCACCACCGGCCCAGGAGGATTCCGAGCCCAGCTGCCCCTGATCCAGCAGCAGTACCGATTGGCCTTCCAGTGTTAACTGCCGTGCGGTCATCATGCCAATCAGACCACCACCGACAACAATACAATCGTACAAACCCTACCTCACAAACTATTCAATCAATCGCGTCTTTAAAGTTCTGGATCACGTGTCGTTAATCAGCACAAGCAAGCCAATCGATGAACCCAGATGATAAGAGCCGGAAAAGCCGGCGATGAAGGCGTTATTTCAACTCCTTGGGCAGACTGAAGGTGACATTTTCCGGCTCACCGTCATTCTCATTGACACAAGTAACCCCCAGGCCCGCCAGATGCTGGCGCACCTGATCCACCAGAATCTCAGGGGCAGAAGCACCCGCGGTCAAACCGATGACCTGCTTACCGCTGAACCAGTCACTGTTAATGTCCTGCACGCCATCAATCAGATAGGCAGGCACCGACAGTTTTTCGGCAATTTCACGCAAACGGTTGGAATTGGAACTGCTGACCGAGCCCACTACCAGCACCACATCGCTTTTGGATGCCAGCGCTTTGACTGCATCCTGGCGATTCTGGGTGGCGTAACAAATATCGTCTTTTTTCGGGCCCTGTATCAACGGGAAACGCTGTTGCAGGGCAAGAATAATCGCCTGGGTATCATCCACTGACAAAGTGGTCTGGGTAACAAAACATAGCTTGTCAGGATTATTCACTATCAGATTATCAACATCACTGACCGTTTCCACCAGATAGATGCCGCCATTGGGCAAATCATTCTGGTAACGCCCCATGGTGCCTTCCACTTCCGGATGACCCGCATGACCAATCAGGATCACTTCACTACCCTGTTTAGCGTGCCGCACTACTTCCAGATGCACCTTGGTCACCAGTGGGCAGGTGGCATCAAATACCTTCAGGCGACGCTGCTCGGCTTCCTGCTGAACGGCACTGGACACCCCGTGGGCGCTGAAAATGACCGTGGCATCATCCGGCACCTCGTTTAACTCCTCGACAAAAATTGCGCCCTTCTGTTTAAGGTCATTGACCACAAAGGTGTTATGCACCACTTCATGGCGCACATAAATCGGCGCGCCAAAGACTTCGAGCGCGCGCTCGACAATTTCGATGGCACGATCGACACCGGCACAAAAACCACGGGGATTGGCTAATATTAATTCCATGCGGGGGATTATACAGAAAAAACCCGCAGGGAACCTCTGATTCATAAGTCATTACAGAGCAAGGGGCCATTCACTAAAGAATGCTTAAGCTTCGTAGTGGCCTCATGATTCGAATCTATCAGCGCTACCTGAATGGACGTTCCTTGACTTGCAAGCACCCGGAATTCAGTTTCAATAGATGGCTTCATTGATATTAACAGGGCAAAAATTGGAACAATGTGACTCTTTTGCTTGTTTATATAAACCGACGCCTGTCATTTCACATTTGAAATACAAAATACCAATACCGCTTATCAGTGACAAGAAACCACTCATCCAGGCAATTATTTCATATCTATATGATAATTATATGTATTTTTTAACAGCCCTGCTAATATGCCAATCACATCACATACATAAACAGGCAATATTGCCGTAATATTAAGGCAAGAACAGACATGAAGAATATGATGAAGTTAAAAAATAAATACAACGGATTTTCATTGATTGAACTAATGGTGACGTTAGCGGTTGCAGCCATCATCGTTACCATAGCCGTTCCCGGCTTTCGGACGATCATCCAGAATAATCGTGCGTCGGCTCAAGCCAACGAATTATTATCCGGCCTGATGCTGGCGCGTAGCGAAGCGATCAAAAATGGAGCACAGGTCACCATCTGCTCCAGTACCGACCAGGCCACATGCGCCGCCAGCACAAACTGGGCAACCGGCTGGATTGTATTTTCCGACGACGACAATGATGGAACATGGGATGCCGGCGAGACAATCATCCGGGTATGGGATGCCTTAAAGGGCGCACCGACCCTGACCGCCGGAGGCAACAACGTACAGTACCTGGGTACTGGCTTGGCAACTACTACGACCACATTCACATTAACGATGCCCGATTGCCAGGGAGACCAGGTACGTATTATCACAGTCAACGCAACCGGCAGAGCCCAAGTAACCACTATGGCTTGCACGTAAATTTAACTATTAACTAGATATAAATTAACCTAACAGTCTCGAGATATGAAACAGCAAAAACAACATAATGGCTTCACCCTGGTAGAGATACTGATTACCGTTCTGATCCTCTCCATTGGTCTGCTCGGTCTCGCAGGCTTGCAGGTTAGGAGTATGAAACAAAATCACAATTCCTATCTCAGGACCCAGGCAACGATACTGGCCTATGACATCATTGATCGCATGCGTGCCAATCCCAGTGCGGTCACAGCTACGGTCACTGATTATGTTGCAAAGGGTGCCTATACCGTTACCACCAGTTCAACACCTTTTACAGTCAGCGCACCCACTGCGACTGCTGGATGCACAACCACAACTGGATGCACGACAACACAGATGGCCAATACTGATATCAATCAGTGGAGGGTAGCCCTGGCCACGCAAATGCCCGCAGGAGTAGGTGTGATCTGCCTTGACAGCACAGCCGATCCTGATAATACCCCCGGTAGTCCCGCCGTACACCAATGCGATGATGCAGGCACAGTCTATGCCATCAAGATCTGGTGGCAAGACGATCGCGATGGAACCTTGAAACGCTTTGTAACGAGCTACGCACCATGAACCAATCATTCTTCAACAAACTTACTCCGTCTAAGCAATCCGGCCTGACCCTGGTCGAACTGATGGTCGCCATGGTTATCAGCCTGCTGCTGATCGCCGGCACAATTACCATCTTTGCCTCCAACAAACAGGCCTACCGTCTTAACGAAGCCTCATCGCGAGTGCAGGAAAATGGACGCTTTGCGTTTGATTTTATTAGAAGTGATGTCCGCATGGCCGGCTTCCTCGGCTGTGTCGGCCCATCAAGCGGTATTACTGTTACTAATAATATAGATACTGGCAAATACAACACAATTGTTGGCAACGCCAACATCGAAAACGCCATCGACGGCTACGATGGCATCAACTCGCTGGTGGGATTCAGTTATGCCACCGGCACACTGCCCACTGGTTTGAGCGATCTCGGCCTGACGGCTGGCACTGCCAGCTTTGGTGATGTCATCACCAATACTGATGCCCTTTTGATCAAGAGAGGTGATTCCTGCCCGGGCGGTAAGGTTGTCAGCCCGAAAGATAATGCCAATTTCAAGATTGCCGACAACAGTTCCTGCGGTATCCAACAAAACGATATCGTTCTGGTCAGCAATTGCGAGAGCGGTGACTTTTTTGGTGTTACTAACACCGTCGCAACGAGCGGATCATCAGCATTAGACGCAACCCTGGCAACAGGCAGCAATATTAATATTGATAACCATGTGAGTGGCAACTACGGTACGGATGCCGAAATATTCAAGCTGCAGACGATTATTTATTACATCGGCAATGGTGCCTCTGGTTCGCCTTCACTATTCAAGCGCAACCTGGTCAATGGCGCCTTCGTTAACCAGGAACTGGTTGAAGATGTCGAGGACATGACGATCACCTACGGCGTTGATACCGATGGTGACAGCTCTGCCAATTTTTATGAAATTGCCGCCAATGTTACAACCGCTAATTGGGCGAATGTCGTCAGTGCGCGCGTTAGCGTGGATGTACGCTCAGGAACACAGAATGTCGTTCAAAGTGCCGTCGCTAATGCCGACCGCAGGCTGCGCCACACTTTCACAGAAACCATCAAGATCAGGAACAGGATTTAGTACAGGAAATGATTACATGATTAAAACCACTCTTCATCATCGTTTTCCATGCAAACGTTCGCAGGCCGGTGCCGCACTGGCTATCAGCCTGATCATGCTGCTACTGTTGACAATCATCGGCATCACAGCCATGCAATCGACCACGATGCAGGAACAGATGGCGGGCAATGCACGTGAACGCAACTCTGCATTCCAGTTTACTGAAGCCGCGCTCAGAGAAGGCGAAAATGACCTGACCTCGGCCTCTATCGGGCCTTTTTCCAGCACGACTACCTCGACAGGTCTTTACCTGTCGAAAACATCCGGCACTGACTGGTGGGATTTATCTACCACCTGGGCATCATCCGGATCTGTTGCAGGAGCACTCGGAGATTCCAACTACATAATCGAACAACTCCCCCCCGTCTCAGCTTCAGGTGGAAGCCTTGAGGCCGGACTGCCTGGCCTCACCCTGTATTACAGGGTCACTGCCCGGGGTACAATCGGAGCAACAGGCACAGCTGTTGTCATGCTTCAATCCACTTACAGACGCTAAACCGTACCAACCAGTACAGAGGTTTCATCATGAACATAATGAAAAAATCATCGTCCATCGGTTTTATTGCAGGACTGTTACTTAGTCTGGGCAGCGGCAATGCTGCCGCCGCGCTGAACCTGTCACAAACACCTCTGTTCCTGGCAGACCAGATTGCATCCAATGTCATGGTCATGCTGGATAACTCGGGTAGTATGAAGATCCGCATGTACTCCGGCAACTACGATAACGCCGCAGTCTATTCAGGTATATTCGATAATACCAAGAACTATGTTTACGATGCCGATGTGCCGGTTAATTCCGCCGCTTACCCGACCATGGTTGATGCCAGCAGCATTACCATGATTGACACCAATGCCACCGGTGCGTTCGTTGAATCAGCCTGTTCTCTCGCCGTTGGCAATACAACCTGCTGGAATGGAAACTTCCTCAACTGGCTGACGACCCGGCGTATTGATGCCAGCCGTGACGTGCTGGTTGGCGGCAAGCTGGAGAGTCGCAGTGCTTTTAACTACAGCACCGGGACGCATGCAGGCCTGACAACCGCTTTCAAGAAAGTGGCCAATAATGAACGTTCTGACGGATCCATTACAGCCAGTAGTGCCAGTAGCAGCAGTTACTCACCAGTACCCGATGGCCAGACCATATCCGTCGACTCACCTGCAGAGAATGGTGACTTCAAAACCGCCTATGACCCCTATGCCAAAATCTCCTCCCAGGTAAACGCGCCTATCTATGATAGTTCGACAAATATCATTGGAGAATTTAGCACTATTACCCTTGATGAGGCATACAAGCCAATCACATTGAATAGAAGCTATGTGAACCCTGTCGTCATTGCCAAGGCCCCCACATTCAATGGCTCTGACCCTTCAATAGTTCGCATCAAAAATGTAACAGCCAACGGTTTCGAAATCAGAATCAAGGAATGGGACCACATAGCCAACCAGAATCACGCCAATGAAAGCCTGTCATTTATCGTTGTTGAGGAAGGTGAGCATGAATTGGTTGGTGGCCTCAAACTAAAGGCTGGCATAACTAACACAGACCAGGAATATGTTGACGGTGACTGTGGTAGTTCTCGTACAAACAGTACGCCTGTCAGCTTCAGCTCAGCATTCCCATCTACACCGATTGTTGTCTCCTCCGTTATGACAGATAACGATACCGCCGCCATCAATTCGCGTGTATGGAATATAACTACCGGAGGTTTCACACTTGCATTGCAAGAAGAAGAAAGCCCCGGTACAAGCGGACATTCAATCGAGACGATAGGCTATATCGCCATTGAACCCGGCACGGTCGATGATACTGCTCATGAGTTCAAGCTTGAGGCAGGCACCAAGAGCAATGTTAATAACGCCGCAAGTACCATAACCTACTCCTCATCATTTAGTTCAGCGCCAGCCTTTGTCGCCGCCATGCAAACCAAAAATGATAATGACACAGCTGCAATCCGCCTGGATGCCAATAGCACCACATCTGCCACCCTGCATGTCGAAGAAGAAAGATCTTGCACCTCACCCAACGAAGTCACCCATGCCAATGAGGATGTCGGCTATTTTGCATTGCAAGGGAAAGGAACCAGCTATAACCTGGCGGTGATGGCCACATCAGAACCTACCGGTATCCTGCATGATGTAAAGGATAAGGTACGCCTTGGTATTTCCTTCTACCGTTTCGATCCCAATAAGAATGACCTCTACAATGGCGTCACGACCCAGGGCGGCACATTACGCTTCAAGATACCCAAAAACCCGTTTGTGAGAAAACCTTCTGACACCGGTACCCTGCCCGCAGCACAGCAAGGCTTCCGTGAGCTGGAAGGTTATATCGGCACTTCTATCACAGATATTGTCGATGCGGTGGAACATTACCCATTAATATGGGGTACCACACCGATCGCCGAGAACCTGTATGAGGTTATCCAGTACTTTGAGCAAGATACCCCTCATTATCCTGACATGGTGACAGGATTCCCTGACTTTGTAAGGGCTGTTGATGCGACTAGTCCCGCCCGGCCTGAACTCGACCCATACTATATACCTGCCTACAGCCAAAGATTACATTGTGTTAACAGTAGCGTCCTGATTGTGACTGATGGCGAACCCTACAGGGATGCCGATATCCCGGCCGCCTTGGTGGACTATGATGAAGATCCAGTTGCCAAGGCAGGCGATGTCAATAGCACCGACCCAAATGACCAGGGCCAGGATAACCTCGATGATGTGGCCTACTGGGCATTTTGTGACAAATCCGGAGGCTCATGCTTCAACAGCGCAACGCCTCGCAAGGCAACAGTGAAAGATGCCGGCGGTGTGCTCAGGACCAACCTGCGTGACCTGCGACCCGATGGTACCTGGACCGATATGATCGGTGACCAGTATCTGAAAATCGACACCATTGGTTTCGCCGGTAACAGCATTCGGCCAATCTTACAAGATACCGCGGATAATGCTGGTGGCACGGCCTATCCGGCCTCAGATGGTGCCGAGTTGAAAACGTCGTTGCTCAAGGCCTTCGAGAATGCCGCAGTGAATACCTCAGCTTCATCGGTAGCAGCCAACTCGACCCGGCTGGACACCAACACCCTGATCTACCAGGCCAGTTTCGACAGTGGACGCTGGGCAGGCCAGCTACAGGCCTTAGGACTTCAGAGTAATGGCGATATCAACGCCACCCCAACCTGGCATACAGACAGTGCCGGCACGATAGCGGCCTATGCTACCCGCAAGGTCTTTACCTACAAACCACCTGTCACCCCAGGCGCAACTCCGAGTGGTACGGGAATTACCTTTCTGACTCAGACTGATCTCAATACCACCCAGCAAACCCAGCTGACACAGGCCCAGATCGATTATCTGCGTGGTGATGACTCCGGAGAAGTCAGAAATGGTGGCTCCTTGCGCGATCGAACCATTGTCACTATAAACCCACTAACTGGAGCAACCCTGGGTACCAGCCACACCCGGGTACTGGGCGATATTATCAACTCAAACCCATGGTTTGTGGGCGCCGATAACTTTGGTTACACTACATTGCCCAGTACAGAAGGCAGTACTTATGCCGCCTACGTGACAGCGAAATCAAGCAAGCCCAAAGTCGTCTACGTCGGCGCCAATGACGGCATGCTGCATGCCTTTGATGCGGGTACGGGTGTTGAAAAATTTGCCTATGTTCCGGCGACAGTCATACCTGATTTGGCAAAGCTGGCCGACGCGAATTATGGCGAAAGTTTGGCGCACCAATACTTTGTTGATGGTTCACCACGTGCCGGTGACGTTTACTTTGGCAGTGCCTGGCATACGGTACTGGTGGGTACCACCGGTGCCGGTGGCAAAGGCGTTTTTGCACTGGATGTCTCTGATGCAGACAACTTCGATGAAACCAAAGTGCTTTGGGAATTCAATAGTGACAATAGCTCTGATATGGGCAGCACTTTGTCGGAACCCACTGTTGTACGTATGGCTAATGATAAATGGGCCGCTATAGTCGGTAACGGCTATAACAGTGCAACAGGCAAAGCTATGCTGTTTATCCTCGATATCGAGGACGGCAGTGTTATCAGGAAAATTGATACTGGTGTTGGCAATACAACAACCATGCAAAACGGTCTGTCCAGCCACATCCCTGTCGATACCAACGGCGACCATATTGTTGATGCTATTTACGCCGGCGATCTGCTCGGTAATATGTGGAAGTTTGATGTCACTGGCAGCAATACGGCTCAATGGGACTCAGCCATTAAATCAAGTGGCAATCCTGCACCTCTATTTACAGCGACGGACGCTTCCTCCAATCCGCAAGCCATTACCGCCAAACCTCAGGTTGGTCGACACCCTGATGGAGGCGTCATGGTCTACTTCGGAACCGGCAAATACTTCGAGACTGGTGACAACGTTATCGGTGGCTCACCGCAGGTACATACCTATTATGGTCTCCACGATGATGATTACAGTAGTAACTCCGGTACACCGATTACTGCTCGCAGTCAGCTACAGGCGCAGACGATTGATGCAGAGGCATCCGCACTAGGCTTTGACCTCAGGATAACTTCCAGTAATACGGTCAACTACCCAACCAAGAAAGGCTGGTACATGGAACTGCAATCACCTGTCAATGGTGCCGAAGGCGAGCGCGTCATCAGTGCTTCCGTGTTACGCGGTGAAAGAATTATCTTCACAACTCTGCTCCCTAATTCCAACCCCTGCGAATCCGGTGGCAGCAGCTGGTTAATGGAGCTGGATGGTATCAGTGGCGCTCGTTTGGGAGAAATTGCATTCGACCTTACCAATGACGGCTTGTTTACTGAGGCTGATCTGGTGAAAATCCTGGATACCGATGGTGACGGCGATGTAGATGCTGATGATGACAATCTTATAGCCTCTGGCAAGAAGTCCCAGGTCGGCATCATCAAGACACCGACTATCATTACTACCGGCGATAAGGAATTTAAATATGCCAGTGGTACATCTGGCGGGCTTGAAAAGACCACCGAGTCCAGTGGCGAAAACCTTGGACGTCAGTCATGGAGACAACTACGCTAGGCAACCACACTGCTGCCGGCAAAGACAACTTTGTTGGCAGCAGCTGGGAACTACTCGGGGTAAAGGCTCAAACGATTGAATCTATAGTCAGCACAACAAGGGAAGACTTTTTAAAATAACATTATTTTTGCCTGTCCATGAGGCCCGGCTTAATGTAACAGGAATTGTTTCTATGAAAAACATCAAAGGTTTTACCCTTATCGAACTCATGAT
This sequence comes from uncultured Gammaproteobacteria bacterium, assembly GCA_963807455.1. GTDB lineage: Bacteria > Pseudomonadota > Gammaproteobacteria > JAADHQ01 > JAADHQ01 > JAADHQ01. The sequence continues at coordinate 106,675 of CAWECS010000020.1, forward strand.
CGTTGTTGTCATCGTGGGCATACTGGCAGCCATTGCCTTCCCGTCTTATCAGGATAGTGTGCGCAAATCACGACGAGCAGACGCTAAATCGACTCTTCTGGCGACTGCTCAAATTCTGGAAAGATGTTTTACCGAGTTTAATTCATATACAAATACAAATTGCTCGATTATCGATGCCGGCCCTGACATAGACTTTGTTTCAGATGACATAACTAAAGGTGTTAGTGGCGACGGCTACTACACAATTACTGACCTGGGCGCTACATTAACAGCGACCACATATACTCTACGAGCGACACCTACCAACCAAGGTGGACAGAACAATGACGCAGCTTGCGGCACATTTGAACTTCTGCATACCGGAAAGAAAGAGTCTAATGGTAATAATGATGATGATGATCAATGCTGGTAGATTAAATATCGGACAAGGACTTATTCAATAAATATTTAATTGATACTGACGATTGTAATTCTTGATCCATCAATCCCTGATTAAAAGCTCATAGCCAGCTTGACGTCCATTCATTCAAAGCAATTAACAATTGCCCGATTTACCTGGCGCAACATTACCTGAATTTGAAATAATACATGGCCTGATTAGGCAGCAAAACTATACTTTCCTCTTGCACCTTTAATCTTTTCCTTGCTCTACAGGAATAATCTCCAATATCTCCGCCTCAAACTTCAACTCATGCCCGGCCAGGGGATGATTGAAATCCACTTCGAACGCTGCTCTTCGCCTCACTGCTTTAATAGCACCGGGGATCTCTTCACCATCGGGTGTGCTAAAGGAGATGATCTGCCCTTCCTGCAATTGCATGTCTGGCGGGAAGTCGGACAAGGGCATGTGCTGAATCGCCTCGTCATCCGGCATGCCGAAGGCATTTTGCGGGTCGATAATAATGCTTTCACGATCGCCCACCTTGAGGCCATATAAAGCCAGTTGCAGTCCGTTAATCAGTACGCTTTCATCGCCCATGGTGATTTCAATGGGTTCATCATCAAAGGTATTTTCGGCCACCGTACCGTCTTCCAATGTGATAGAACAATGTAAGACGACCTGATAACCGGGTTGTATACTCAGTTCTTCACTCATGTTGATGACTCTGGTTTAGCTTGTGTTTTTTTACTGCTACCAAAAAAACTGTCGATCAGTAATATGAGCCACGCCAACAAAGATGGCGGAATCGGCAATATTGAATATCGGCCAGCTCCATTGCTGGTAATAGACATGCAGAAAATCTATGACATGGCCAAAAAGAACTCGATCAATCACATTGCCTATGGCTCCACCCAGTACCATACCTAAGGCGATCGCCACCCATTTATCCTGCGCTGGTAACTTACGCATCCACAATACGATAACACTACTGACAATGAGCGCCAGCACAACAAAAAACCAGCGCTGCCAGCCACCGGCATCACTGAGAAAACTGAAGGCGGCACCGGTGTTGTAGGATAACGTCAGATTAAACAGCGGCACCACCGGCACGGGCACATGAAATACCAGGTAGTGCTCGGCCAATTGCTTGCTGATTTGATCCAGTACGATAACAACGAATGTAATCCAGAGGTATTTAAGCATCATGTTTGTGATTCTTTCCAGGCCTGCGTACACAGGCTCGACTGCAGTTAGTTCGCGATTGAATAGTCATAGTCATCAGGTAAACCGGCGTGACTCACCTTCTCCGTCTACATTTTCTATACAACGACCACAGAGTTCCGGATGATCTGCGTGACTACCGACGTCTTCACGATGATGCCAGCAGCGGATACATTTTTCATGAGCCGAGGGTGATACCGCCACCCATACTTCATCATTACTACTCAGGGTAAAATGAATCGCATCGCTGGTTTTTTCTGTCTCTCTGTGCACGCGTGCGTAGGAACAGATCAAGTTAAATCTCAGCTCATCTTCCAGCCTGGACAATTGTTCGAACAATTCCTGTCCGCAATAGAGATCAACTTCCGCATCCAGTGAAGAACCGATGCCACCGGCGACGCGGAGTTGTTCCAGCTCTTTACTGACGGCCTCGCGGGTCTCCATCACCAGGCGCCAGAAGGGACGGTTAAATGTCTCGTCCTGTTGCAAACTGAACAGGCCTTGATACCAGCCTTCCAGCAACACGGATTCACTGCGTTCACCGGGCATGTATCGCCAGATTTCATCGGCAGTAAAGCTCAGTATTGGTGCCAGCCAGCGCACCATGGCTTCACAAATATGATACATGGCCGTTTGCGCAGAGCGTCGGGCCAAGCTGTCTGCCTGCGTGGTGTATTGACGATCCTTGGTGATATCGAGATAAAAACTACCCATATCGACATTACAAAAGTTGTGCAGCTTCTGGTAGATCTGATGGAATTGATAGTCATCATAGGCATCGGCAATGTCATCCTGCATTTGCGCTGCACGGTCAACGGCCCAACGATCCAGGGGTAACATTTTTTCCGCAGCCAGCATATCTTTTGCCGGATCAAAATCCTCCAGGTTGGATAACAGGTAACGCATGGTATTGCGGATACGCCGATAGGAATCAGCGACACGATTGAGGATTTCATCCGACACGGTCATCTCATTGCGATAATCGGTCGCGGCCACCCATAACCTGAGAATATCGGCACCCAGTCGGTTTACCACTTTTTGCGGGGCCACCACGTTGCCTTTGGACTTGGACATTTTCTGTCCCTTGGCATCCACTGTGAAGCCATGTGTGAGCACGGCTTTGTACGGGGCCTGATCATTCATGGCCACCGAGGTCAGCAAGGATGACTGGAACCAGCCACGATGTTGATCGGAACCTTCGAGGTAAAGATCAGCCGGAAAACCCAGTGCTTCACGTCGATTGAGCACAGCATGATGGGTGACACCGGAGTCGAACCACACGTCCAGCGTATCCATGACCTTGTCGTAGTCTGCGGCCTCATCACCTAGCAGGTTTTCAGGCTTGAGTTCAAACCAGGCATCAATGCCTTCGCTTTCAATCTGTGTGGCGACCACTTCCATCAATTGCTCGCGTGGCCGGATGCAACTCACCCGTGATTTTGTGAACAAACACGGGAATGGGAACACCCCAGGTACGCTGGCGCGATATACACCAGTCCGGACGATTGGTCACCATACTTTCGATGCGCGCCTGTCCCCAGTCCGGCATCCAGTCGGTTTTGCTGATTTCGGCCATGGCGGCATTACGCAGGCCGTGTTGCTCCATGCTGATAAACCATTGCGGCGTGGCGCGGAAGATGATCGGCGTTTTATGGCGCCAGCAATGTGGATAGCTATGTCGCAGTGACTGGTGATGCACCAGTTTGCCGTGGGTCTTGAGCACTTCCAGCACATGGTCATTGGCCGCAAACACATGCTCGCCGGCAAACAATTCTGTACCCGGCAGGAAGCAGCCATTGCCGCCTACTGGATTATCGACTTTGAGCTTATAGCGGCTGCCGACCACATAGTCTTCCTGGCCATGCCCGGGCGCGGTATGCACAGCGCCGGTACCCGCTTCCGTGGTGACATGATCGCCAAGGATGATAGGTACTTCACGCTGATAAAAAGGATGTTGAAGCTTCAGGCCTTCCAGCACTTCACCCTTGCAACGGGCAATGATCTGATAATCATCGAACTCGTAACGCGTCACGGCATCGGCCAGTAAAGCCTCGGCCAGTAACAGGCGTTCATGTTCGTGTTCGGCCACGCCCGCACACTGGATCACCACATAATCCAGACCCGGGTTCAGTGACACCGCCTGATTGGCAGGTAAGGTCCATGGCGTGGTGGTCCAGATAACCACGGATAGCGGCCCCTGCCCCGGCTTCACGTCTTCACAACGGGCCAGCAGGCTTTCTTCATCCAGCACAGTAAAGCGCACATCGATGGCCGGTGAATTACGATCCTCATATTCCACTTCGGCTTCAGCCAGTGCCGAACCGCAATCAGTACACCAATGAACCGGTTTGGAGCCTTTATGTACATGCCCATTGGCAATAATTTTTGCCAATGACCGAACGATGTCCGCTTCAAATTTCGCATCCATGGTCAGATAGGGATTATCCCATTCACCCAACACACCCAGACGTTTGAAATCCTGGCGCTGCTTTTCGACCTGTTTGCCGGCATATTCGCGGCAGGCTTTACGGAAAGTGGGCGCGTCCACCTTGACGCCGGGCTTGCCTACTTTTTTCTCGACATTCAGTTCAATCGGTAGACCATGACAATCCCAGCCCGGCACATAGGGGGCATCAAAGCCCATCAAGCCGCGTGATTTAACAATCATATCTTTGAGGATTTTGTTGACCGCATGACCAATATGGATTTCTCCATTGGCATAAGGTGGGCCATCATGCAAAATAAATTTCGGCTTGCCACTGGCAGCCTGCCGTATTTTTCCATACAGATCCATTTCCTGCCAACGCTTGAGCATGTCTGGCTCACGCTGGGCCAGGTTACCGCGCATGGGAAAATCTGTCTTGGGTAGATTCAAGGTGTGCTTGTAATCTGCCATGAGTCCTCTTCTTGTTATTTAAAATCGATAGTCAGAAACGCTATGATACCTGATTAGTTTGTACAGGGGAAAGAACACTTGCTAAAGCTGGCTAATGCACCAGCGTATCACTGATCTCTGTAGGCAAACCAGACCCTGGCCTTTTCTTCATCGGCTTTTATCTGTTGTTGCAATTGCGGAAAAGAATCAAATTTCATTTCATTGCGAATCTTGTTGAGGAAATTCACATGCACATGGCTACCATAGATATCGCGATTGAAATCAAATAAATGCACCTCCAGCAGGCTGCGCGTGCCATCGACCGTTGGACGATTGCCGACATTGGCCACACCCTCCAGGGGCTCACCTTCGATGCCGAACATTTCTACGGCGTATACCCCCTGCACTGGCGAGGCTTTGCGATGCAAATGAATATTGGCCGTTGGAAAACCAATGGTGCGTCCACGTTTATCTCCATGGGCGACACGCCCGCACATGCGATACGGACGTCCCAGCAGTTTTTCAGCCAGCATCAGATCGCCCTGCTCCAGAGCCTCACGAATACGGGTACTGCTGACACGCTGTCCATCGATATTAAATGTATGCATGTTAACGACAGGAAAACCGTTTTTCTGCCCTGCTTCATGCAGTAATTTAAAGGTGCCTGAACGGTTTTTACCAAAACGGAAGTCATCACCGACGACCAGGTATTTCACATCCAGACCTTGCATTAATACTTTTTGGATAAAATCTTCGGCATCCAGATTTGCCAGTGCCTGATTAAAACGAAGGCATAGCACACGATCAACAGAAAAGCGTCGTAGTGCCTGATATTTTTCCCGGAACCGTGTCAGTCGTGGCTTGGCTTGCTCGCCGGCAAAATACTCATGTGGTTGCGGCTCAAAGGTAATTACCACAGCCGGCAAGCCCATGCGCTCGGCCTGCTCGGCCAGTTGCCCGAGCACAGCCTGATGTCCCAGATGCACGCCGTCAAAATTACCGATGGTGGCGACACAGCCACGATGACTGGAACGCAGATTATGTATGCCGCGAATGAGTTGCATGGTTTTCCCGATGTAATTTTAATTCATTTAAATTATACTGATTTACAGCGCAAACCCTATATATAAAGCATATAAAGTTTAAGAGACAGTAGCTGACAAAAACCTTAATACCTGCAGCGATGATGCTTAATGCGAGACTTTCCAGCGCCAGGGCCGTGCACCCAAAAGCAGTAACACCACAGTATAAACCACTCCACCGATGACAATCATCGAGGATAAATTCCAGACACGCTCAATTGCACCCATGTCTGCCCACTGACCCATATCAGCACTGGCCCAGTAAAGATATAACATCATCGCCAGGCAGGACATGGAAATTTGCAGAATTAACATTAACCAGCCAGGCCTGGGTTGAAAAATATCATTTTTACGAAGTGCGCGGTACAACAAGGTAGCGTTGATAATCGCAGAACAAGAAGTGGCCAACGCCAGTCCAGCATGCGGTGCTGTTGCGTCATTCATCGCCATGGGCACAACAATCGCTATATTCAGTAACATGTTTGAGACCATGGCGATGATGCCGATTTTTACCGGTGTACGCGAGTCCTGGCGCGCGAAAAAACCGGGCACCAGCACTTTGACCTGTATGAATCCTACCAGCCCCAAGCTATAGGCCATCAGGCTTAATGATGTCATCAGTACGGCATCAGCACCAAACTCTCCGTACTGAAACAGGGTCATGATAATAGGTGAAGCCAGCATAAACAGCCCTGCCGTGGCTGGTATGCCTACCAACAAACCCCAGCGCAGTGCCCAGTCCATAGTCACGCTGAATAACTCGGGCGATTTCTCTGCATGCCGGCTGGACAGGCTTGGCAATATCACCGTCGCCAGCGCAATACCAAAAACACCGAGTGGAAACTCCACCAGGCGGTCAGAATAATATAACCAGCTGACACTACCGGCAGCCAGAAAGGAGGCAATAACGGTATCAAGCAATAAGTTGATTTGTGCCACAGAAGAACCAAAAATGGCAGGCAACATCAACTTCATGATTTTTTTAACGCCTTCATGATTACGCGACAGCCGTGGCCGCGGCAGCATGCGAATCTGCAACAGAAACGGTAGCTGAAACAACAATTGTGCAATTCCCGCCGCCAATACGCCCCAGGCCAGCGCCATCACAGGTTTGTCCATTTGCGGGGACAACCAGACCGCAGCACCAATCATGCACAGGTTCAACAACACTGGTGTAAAAGCGGGTACAGCAAAGCGACCATAAGTATTGAGTATGCCGCCTGCCAGTGCGGTCAGAGAAATAAACAATAAATATGGAAAAGTGATCCGTAGCATGGTGCCTGCCATGTCCGCCTGCTCCTGACCCTGGGCGAGGATAAAACCCGGCGCAAAAATCAAGATCAGAATGGGCGCAAGCAGGATGCCGATCAGCGGTAATACTCAGTAGCAATAGACCGAGTGTACCGGTCACGTGGTTGACCAGATCCTTCACTGCTGCTTCATCGCCACTGGCCTTGCATTCGCTCAGCACCGGCACAAAAGACTGTGAAAACGCACCTTCTGCAAATAAACGCCGCATAAAATTGGGTATCTTGAAAGCGACAAAAAACGCATCGGTGGCTGCTTTTGCACCAAATACCTGGGCCAGCACCATATCGCGCACAAAACCCAGTATGCGTGACAGGATCGTCATGACGCTAACAACAGCGGTGGATTTTAGTAGTTTTCGACTCATTACTTATTCTTGATAGAGAAAGTATATTTATAATATGGTTTTTATTTATTGTTTATTGCTTTCACTCGTAAATTACTGTTTTTTAGTAAAAAATAATAGTTATTTGCACACCTTTCGCATGGTGGTGAAGAATGCAGCTTAGCTAGGAGATCATACCTGCCTTTTACTCGCAATACACGCAAATCAGCCCCAGGTTTGAGCCGCAATCCCGCCATTTTTTGGGTATTTGACTTGACAAACAGGCAAAAAATGCTCAATATGCGCGGTCTTTAAAAGAGAACTTTTTGCAGGAGTAATACCTTGGCTAACTCAGCACAAGCTAGAAAACGGGCCCGTCAGGCGGAAACACATCGCAAGCGAAATACAGGCCAGCGTTCAATGATGCGCACTTATTTGAAAAATGTCGTCAAGGCTATCGACTCAGGTGATAAGTCAGCCGCTGAAGCTGCCTATAAAGCGGCCGTCCCTGCCCTGGATCAGATGGCTGGTAAAGGTCTGATTCACAAAAACAAGGCCGCACGTCATAAAAGCCGCCTGAACCTGACTATCCGCAGTATGTAATTTAAGGCGCCCACAAAAAAAGCCGGTCATAGACCGGCTTTTTTTGTGGGCAGGGCAAAGTTAAAAGATACAAGATACAAAGTAAATTCAGCTCCTCCCAACTATTAACAGACCTGTTCTTTTCCTTTTTCCTTGTATCTTTTCCCTTTATTATCTGCCCTCTACCGTTAACACCATATCATCGCGATGGATCAATTCCATTTCGTCAATATAACCCAGCACTGCCTCTATCTGATCACTGCTTTTGCCTATCAGTCGCCGGCTTTCATCGGCATTGTAATTCACCAGGCCACGCGCCACTTCCACGCCATCGGGTCCGATACAGGCCACCAGTTCTCCACGCCTGAACTGACCTTCAACGGCGGTCAGCCCCACCGGCAGTAAACTACGCCCTTGTTCAGTCAACACTTTGACAGCACCCTGATCAATCACCACCTTACCCTTGACCTTTAACTGCCCGGCAAGCCATTGTTTTCTTGCCACTAAGGGTTCGTCATCTGATAACAACAAAGTACCCAGTTCTTCTCCACTGGACAGCCGCAACAGGACATCAGGCTCGTTACCCGCAGCGATCAACGTAGCGGCACCGGAGCGAGCCGCACGCGCGGCTGCGCGAACCTTGGTGTACATCCCGCCTCTGCCCAGATGACCCCCACCAGTACCCGCCATGGAATCCAGTGAGTGATCACCTGCCCTGCCCTGCGAAATCAGCTGTGCGTCGCTATGGTGACGAGGGTCTTTATCAAACAGGCCCTGCTGATCAGTGAGTATGACCAGGACATCGGCTTCGGAGAAGTTGGCTACGAGTGCCGCCAGCGTATCGTTATCACCAAACCTGATTTCATCCGTGGCAACAGTGTCATTTTCATTCACCACAGGAACGACCCCCAGGGCCAGCAGAGAACGCAGAGTGGAACGTGCATTTAGATAGCGTTGCCGGTCAGCCAGATCATCGTGGGTCAACAAGATTTGTGCGGTATGTAAACCATGGCGCTGGAAATGTGACTCATAGGCCTGCACCAGTCCCATTTGACCAACGGCAGCGGCGGCCTGCAGCTCATGTAATGCATGCGGGCGTTTATTCCAGCCCAGACGCGTCATTCCCTCTGCCACTGCCCCGGAAGACACCAGCACAACTTCATGACCTTGCTTTCGCAGCCCGGCTACCTGGTCAACCCATTGTCCGATGGCAGCGTTATCCAGACCGCGACCTTCATTAGTCAACAGTGCACTGCCGATCTTGATGACCCAGCGTTTGGCAGCAGTGATTTGTTGTCGTGTTTTCATGTTAAATACAGGGTAAAGGTACAAGTTAAAAGATACAAGAAAACACAAAACCTGTCAGTTTTAAAATTATCTCAGGTATAAATAATTCGATCCCTTTTATCTTTTATTTTTTATCTTTCCGCTTTTTCCTGAAATTGATACAGCAAAGCTACAAGGCACTGTCAAAAACCAGTGATCGTTCTAGCCAGAGCTATTCTTCCACTCCCTTGTCCCTTTCATCTTTACTCTTTGCCCTGTTATTTTCAATATACTCCATAATCTTATAACTCAATTCGCGCGTACCCTGTTTTTGCATGGCAGAGATCCTGAACACCGGCCCCTTCCATTTCAGCCCATTAATCACTTCTTCACAGCGACTCTCGGCTTCATCCTCACTGAGCAAGTCCAGCTTATTGAGTACCAGCCAGCGTGTTTGCCCTGCCAGTTCATCACTGTATTTTTCCAGCTCTTTTTCAATCTTTTTAACATCATCAACAGGATCACCGGAACCGCCCAGCGGTGAGATGTCGACCATGTGTAACAGCAAGCCAGTACGTGACAGGTGCTTGAGGAACTGGATACCCAGACCCGCGCCTTCGGCAGCCCCTTCAATCAGGCCCGGAATATCGGCCATAACAAAGCTGCGATAAGCCTCGATACTGACCACACCAAGATTGGGGTGCAGCGTGGTAAATGGATAATCAGCCACCTTGGGACGAGCAGAGGAGATGGAACGGATTAAAGTGGATTTACCTGCATTGGGCATACCCAGTAAACCCACGTCAGCCAGGAGTTTAAGCTCCAGCTTGAGAATACGATGCTCGCCGGGGGTGCCCGTAGTGCATTTGCGTGGAGCGCGATTGGTACTGCTTTTGAAGCGCGTATTACCCAGGCCATGAAACCCGCCTTGCGCCACTTTAATTTGCTGGCCGTGTTTCAACAGGTCGCCAATCTCTTCACCGGTATCCACATCAGCAATAATAGTACCTACCGGCACCGGCACCAGCAAGTCCGAGCCGCCTTTACCGGTACATTGTGCACCTGCGCCTTTCTTGCCGTGTTCTGCTCGAAACGCCTTCTGGAAACGAAAGTCTACCAGGGTATTTAGTTCTTCATCCGCGACCAGAATGACACTACCGCCATCGCCACCATCACCGCCGTCAGGACCACCGAAGGGAATATATTTTTCACGACGAAAACCGATAACGCCATTACCGCCGTTACCTGCTTCTACCCGAATTGTTGCTTCGTCAACAAATTTCATAATATTTTATTTTCAATAAAGGCTATGCCTGGTCCAGGCATTGCTTATATCGACATTCCCAATAATTAGCCTGTTTTTTCACACATAGCCTGTCGTGAAATATATATTAGACACGAACCTAAAAACAGACTGCAGAAAACAAAAGACCCCGCCGGTTTGGGCGGGGTCCTCAGGCAGCCTGATGTGATTCAGTTTCAGGCCTCAGCAGTAACCACGCTGACAAACTTGCGATTTTTCGGACCCTTGACCTCGAAAACTATCTTGCCATTTGCTTTTGCAAACAGCGTATGGTCTTTACCGCAACCGACGTTGTTGCCTGGATGAAAACGTGTACCACGTTGACGGACAATAATATTGCCTGCCACTACGTCCTGTCCGCCGTAAAGTTTGACACCAAGACGTTTTGACTCGGAATCACGACCGTTACGGGTACTACCACCAGCTTTCTTATGTGCCATTGCTCGCGCCTCTTGATTCTGTTAACCAGCCTGGATATCGGTAATTTCCAGTTCTGTGTAATTTTGACGATGACCGGTTCGTTTGTCATAGTGTTTACGACGATTGAACTTGATAATCTCGATTTTCTTGTGACGGCCATGGGCTTTAACTTTAGCAACCACTTTACCGCCTTCAACGAATGGTGTGCCGATCTTGATGTTTTCACCATCAGCCACCATCAGAATATTGTCGAATTCAACAGAGGCGCCTTCTTCCGCGTCCAGTGTTTCGACGCGTACTGTGTCTCCCGCGCTTAAACGGTATTGCTTGCCACCTGTTTGTATTACGGCGTACATATTATCACCTTGCACTTATGACCAAAACTTAAAGAGCTGGCAATTCTAGCTATTTCAGCCCATGGCGTCAATGAATTTGACAATTTTCTGGCAGGAATCCGGTGAGATAGGTACACTACCGAGGTTTGAACAGCCAACCCAGATAACACGACGAACATCATGCAGACTAAAGCAGCTGATAATAAAGGTAATATGAGCATAGAGGCGATTCGCGCACTAATCAGCGATGACATGGATGCTGTGAATTCACTGATTCGCCAGTCGCTGTACTCGGAAGTCGCCCTGGTCGGCGAACTCGGTAATTACCTTATTAATAGCGGGGGAAAAAGAATCCGCCCTGCTCTGGTATTGTTGAGTGCACGCGCCTGCGGTTACCAGGGTCAAATGCATTATCAGGTCGCCGCCATTATCGAATTTATCCATACTGCGACCCTGCTGCATGATGATGTCGTCGACGCATCCAATATGCGCCGTGGTAAAAAAACAGCCAATGCCATCTGGGGCAATGAAGCCAGTGTGCTGGTCGGTGACTTTGTTTATTCGCGTGCTTTTGAAATGATGGTCAAGGTCCAAAGCATGCGCGTGATGGAAATACTGGCTCATGCCACCAATACGATCGCAGAAGGCGAAGTCATGCAGCTGCTGAATATCCATAATGCCGACACCACTATCGAAAGATACCTGGATGTCATCCATTGCAAAACAGCCAAGCTATTTGAAGCCGGCTCGGAACTCGGCGCCCTGTTGTCGGCAGTTGACGAAGAAAAAATAAAGGCCATGGCCACCTATGGCATGCACCTGGGTACAGCCTTCCAGTTAGTCGATGACGTGCTCGACTACAGTTCCAGCACTACTGAGCTTGGCAAAAATATTGGAGATGACCTGGCAGAAGGCAAACCAACACTGCCGTTGATCTACACCATAGAAAATGGCAACAAAGATCAGGCCGCCGTGGTCAGGCATGCCATAGAAGAAGGCGGACTGGAAAATATAGAGGCTGTGATGGACGCTATCCAGGCAACCGGAGCGATTGAATATACAGCACAGCTGGCACGTGATGAGGCACAGAAAGCGCGTGATGCACTGGATATTTTCGAGCCTTCACGCTATATCGACGCCCTGTTATCGCTGGCCGATTTTTCAGTTGAAAGAAGTTATTGATTCAAAGATACTCAATCATTAAAGCATGACGGGGTGTGGCGCAGCCTGGTAGCGCGTGCCGTTCGGGACGGTAAGGTCGGAGGTTCAAATCCTCTCACCCCGACCAATGGGTCAGTTTCTAGTAGCGAGTGGCTAGTAGCTAGGAAAAGACGGTTTTGTATCATGTATTAACCTCGCCCCACTAGCCACTAGCCACTACTAATCATCCGCCATTGACGCAATTTTATGGATAGACAGATCAGCTCCCTGATATTCCTCTTCCTGAGTCAGGCGCAAGCCCATAACGAGTTTCAAGATTCCATAGGTAATAAAGCCACCCACTAAGGCTATGGCAATACCGATAGTGGTTCCTATCAACTGCGGCATGAAGGCAACTCCACCCATACCACCCATGGAAGTGACGCCAAAAATACCAGCCGCAATGCCGCCCCAGGCTCCACATAAACCGTGCAAAGGCCAGACACCCAATACATCGTCAATTTTCCAGCGATTTTGCACCAGGGTAAAAGTCCAGACGAACAAGGCGCCGGCCACCGCGCCGGTTGCCAGTGCACCCAAGGGATGCATGACATCAGAGCCGGCACACACCGCTACCAGACCGGCAAGCGGGCCATTATGTATGAAGCCCGGGTCATTTTTACCAACCACCAGCGCAGTCAGAATACCGCCCACCATCGCCATTAATGAATTCACTGCAACCAGCCCACTGATACCCTCGATCGCCTGCGCGGACATCACATTGAAACCAAACCAGCCAACAGTCAGTATCCACGCACCCAGCGCAAGAAAAGGAATATTGGAAGGCGGGTGAGCAAAAATCTCACCATTTTTACCATATCGGCCATGGCGCGAGCCAAGCATTAACACCGCCGTTAAAGCAATCCAGCCACCCATCGCATGCACCACCACGGAGCCGGCAAAATCATGAAAACCCAATTGATATTGTTCGGTTAACCAACCCTGTAAGCCTTCAATCTGACCCCAAACCATGCCTTCAAACAAAGGGTAAACCAGCGCAACCAGCAACGCCGTAGCAATCAGTTGCGGGTAGAAGCGGGCACGCTCGGCAATACCACCGGAGATAATCGCGGGAATGGCTGCAGCAAAGGTCAGCAGGAAGAAAAACTTGACCAATTCGTAGCCATTTTTATCCGCTAACACCTTGGCTTCAGAAAAGAAATCGACACCGTAGGCAATACCATAGCCGACGAAAAAATAAGCAATAGTCGACATGGCGAAATCGGCGATAATCTTGACCAGGGCATTGACCTGATTTTTTTTGCGCACAGTGCCAACTTCGAGAAAGGCAAATCCAGCATGCATGGCCAGAACCATGATAGCGCCCAGGAGAACAAATAAAGTATCAGTACCAGAACTTAGTGACTCCATATCTTTTTTCCTTTGTTATTATGGATGCGTTTGAAAAAGTGCACTATTTTGGGGTGTTTATATCACTATATAATTCAATGCATTATATTCATATGCATAACGATATTGCAATAATGGATATACAACAGGGTCATTGCGCCAGGAAAGCGCAGAGGTGATGATTTAAGCTACTCAGTCAGTAACTATTTCCATGAAAACCCAGCGGAAATGCAATGACTATGGGCGTCTCATTATAATAATGTCACGATAAATCAATACATTCGTTAGGTTTAGGTAGACCGGCTATTTTGCAACCCTGTCTGGCAGGCCCTAGTGGAAACAGGTCATAAAGATACTTACGTGTGCCTTTGTCCGGACTGATTTTTTTACCAATGATTTTCATCAAGGATCTGACATTTGGCGAGTTACCGAATTCGACATAATAATCACGCAGGAAATGAATGATTTCCCAATGCTGTTCAGTCAGCTCAATATCTTCTTCAGCCGCGAGTCCATGAGCCACCTCTTCGTTCCAGTCATCCAGATTCAACAGATAACCATTGGGATCTGACTGAATAGACGCTTCATTAACAATAAACTTCATGATATCCGGCATTAATCACTCCAGTTTGTGTCAAGGCAATAGTGCTTATTTAACAGGAGCCTGTCTGACAAGGGGGATAGAATAATCACAGGCGAATTACCATGACCTGATCATGAGTCGATGATTCGCGGATAATACTCCCAGGCAGACAAGCTCCCTCATTCAATAATAGTCAAGATTGAGCAAAAATCGAGTTAATTTATTAGCGCTTTTTTTGTTTTGATGGCACGACAACTGAATTGACTGACTTATCTGCTAAGACGTTTTGTGCCAATAGTTTCAACTGTTGTTCAATATAACCTGATACCACTATTTCACCCTGGTTAATTCCCTCGCAACGCCCTGCTTCGGCATGCCAGGCTGATGATGATTGCATTAATTCAGGCCAGAAGGGATAGGTCATGCATTGCCGTGGCCTCACCTTATAAACAGAACACTGATTATTCTCGTTCAATAATGTGCAACGACCCTGCTTGTTAATTCGAATACCTTCGCCTGTATCCTCCAGGCTAACTAGATAATCGCGCCTGAACACTTTACTTTCAAGGCGAAGATACTGACGTATTTGATCCGCCTCGCCTGGTGCCAGTTCTATATAATGTTCATCCGGATGCCCCAGGCAACAACGGCCACAACCCGTACAATGAAATCGCACTTCATTTTCCTGATAAAACATCGCTTCACTCACCTATTGTCTGCTCACATGCACAGGGTGTTTTTCTGACATTGAAAACCGAAGCGGTCAATCATTGCATCACTCTCTTTCCGACAACTTGACTGCTTCCCAGATCGCATCCAATTCATCAACAGACATCTGTTTCATATCCCCGGCTTGATCATTAATGCGAGCTTCCACCTGGCGAAAGCGGCTTTCAAACTTGGCGTTGGCCCTGCGAAGTGCCTGTTCAGCATCAACACCCAGAAAACGAGCCAGGTTGACGCCGGCAAACAACAGATCGCCGACTTCATCCTCGATCTTATCAGGCACATCGCTGCTGACCGCTTCTCGCACCTCATCCACCTCTTCTGATAATTTGTCATACACTGATTCAATATCATCCCAGTCAAAGCCAACTCTGGCAGCACGGCGTTGAATTTTTTGTGCGCGCACCAGTGCGGGTAATGACTT
Source organism: uncultured Gammaproteobacteria bacterium (assembly GCA_963807455.1). Taxonomy (GTDB): domain Bacteria; phylum Pseudomonadota; class Gammaproteobacteria; order JAADHQ01; family JAADHQ01; genus JAADHQ01. Next base: position 122,057 of record CAWECS010000020.1, read on the forward strand.
GATAATGCCATCGAGTTCACTGGGGACTTGTGAAGCTGGCGATTTTTTTAAGCGTTCGAGTCGCTTATGTTCTTCCCAGGCTGCATTCTGCTCATCCACACTATCAATTTGATCTTCTGCAAACACATGCGGATGACGCCGGATTAATTTTTCCGAGATAGCGGTAGCAATATCGTTAAAATCAAATAACTGCATTTCTCGGGCAATCTCGGCATAAAAAACCACCTGAAAAAGTAAATCACCGAGCTCATCACGTAACTCACTATAATCCTGTTGCTCGATGGTATCAGCCACTTCATAGGCCTCTTCCAGTGTATGCGGAACCAATGATTGCAGGGTTTGCTGCTTATCCCATGGGCAACCATTATCAGGATCCCGTAATTGCGCCATGATTTCCAGCAAGCGGTTAATGCTCATACTTTTATATCTGTCGGAGTAGCGTTCAATTCAATTTTCAATTAATTACATTGCCTAACCATAGGGTATTTCAATGATCATGCAGGCACCCTTCAGACTCGGGCTAGTGGATATCGTAAAGCTACCACCATAAACGTTCACTATTTCCATGACCACGGATAGACCAATACCATGGCCTGAAACATTTTCATCCGCGCGTCTGCCACGCTGCAATACTTCATTACGCATGGACTCAGGGATACCGCCACCATCATCTTCCACCAACATTTTCAGGCTTTGATTCCCATCTGCTTGCTGCTGTGTAGCGCTGACACGAATATGACGACCGGCCCATTTAAAAGCATTCTCAAGCAGATTGCCTGCCAATTCCAGCAGGTCACCTTCCTCGCCGGGAAATTGCAGCGACTTATCCATATCGATATCACATTGTATGCGTTTGTCTGCATACACTTTATTGAGTGAAGTAACGATACGTTCAAGGTTTTCCTGCAAGGGCACACTGACACCCAGTGTCGTCCTGCCTGCAGCTGAGGCCCTTTGCAACTGGTAGTCAACAATTTGTTTCATGCGGTCAATCTGCTCATGCATGTTAGCCAAGCCAGCAGTATCAATACGATCATTCAGGCCGGATTTGAGCACGGCCAATGGTGTCTTCAGACTATGCGCCAGATCAGCCAGCGTATGGCGATAGCGATCGCGCTGTGCACGCTCGGAATCTATAAAAGTATTAATGCCTGCTGTCAGCCCTTGTATTTCACCTGGATAATTTTCACGTAAACGCTCGGACTCTCCTGCCTTGACCCTGTCAAGATCAAGGGCCACATCACGCAATGGTTTCAGGCTCCAACGTAGAATAATGCCTTGCGTAAGCAATAAAATAATACTCACTCCCAGCAACCATCCCCAAAGCTCACTGCGAAAACGACTGACCTGTTGATTAAACAAGTGATGATTTTCCAGTACCTGAAAGACATAACGATTTAAACGCCCCTGACTGCTTTCCCAGGCAACCGTAAAACTCTGGCTGAAATATTCTGCACCAGCGTCATCTGTCAATCGCTGAAAATACCACTTTGCGATTTCGTCGTCGGTATAACGCGGCAAGCTCAATGTAATCGCTGATTGCGAGCGCCATACTGAATTTCCTGATGAGTCATAAATGCTGGCATACAGACCGGATTGTGGTGATGACAAACGCGGATCCGGTAGTGGTTCAGATAAGTTCAGACGCTGTTGTTGTTCATTAAAGTCTGCCGCGGCAAGCAAAGCATATATTTGCCCTTTCAGGCGCTCACGCACGGCGTCTTCTGTACTATGGTAAAAGGCCCGATCCAGTACCAAACCGGTCACACCAAGAAATACAAACAGGACAATACTGGCCGATAGCAACAGCCGCCGACTCAGGGTCATACTGTCTGCTCGACACTTCTGGCAATGGCGAAACGATAACCGCGGCCGCGTAGGGTTTCGATCGGTTTATAGAGATTTTGAGGATCAATTTTTTTACGTAAGCGACCCACCAGCACCTCGACCACGTTACTATCACGGTCAAAATCCTGATGATAAATATGTTCAGTCAGCTTGACCTTGGAGATCACTTCACCCGCATGCAACATTAAAAATTCCAGTATGCGGTATTCATACGCTGTCATGTCAATCTTGTCGCCGTCCACCATGACCGCTTGTGCAGTCATATCGAGCAAGATCGGGCCACACTGTATTTGCGACTGTGCCCACCCGGTTGAGCGCCTTAACAAGGCGCGCATTCTGGCGAGTAATTCTTCTTCGCTGAAGGGTTTAACCATGTAATCATCAGCACCCGCCTCGAGTCCTTCGACCTTTTCCTGCCAACGTCCACGTGCTGTCAGAATCAGTACCGGAAAATCCTTACCGGCATTACGCCAGGCTTTGATGACATCGATACCCGACATCTTCGGCAGACCAATATCAACCACAGCCAGATCGAAAGGATACTCAGTGCCCTGATACAAACCGTCTTCACCATCGATGGACGTCTCGACAATAAAACCGGCGGCAGCAATAGTTGCGGCTAACTGTTGGCGCAGTGTGTCTTCATCCTCTATCAGCAGTATACGCATGGTTCGTCCCTAGATTATCAGGCAGTTGAAATCAGTGAGTCACTTATCTGCTCTGACTCGAAAGGTCTTAACCACCCCTGAGGGCATTAACACCTTGATGATATAAAACGAGTTTTCCTGACTCACCCGGAGCACACGTCCACCTGTCTGTTGCTGTATTCTGGCAACAGCCTGATCAATACCACTTGTCGAACCCGAGCGGCCATGGTTACCTTTGGCCGCAAAACTGGTGTCGATTTGCATCAGACTGCCCGCCAGCACCAAATGCGCGAACAATAACACCTTGAGTAATCCTGTTTTCGACCCTTTCATAGACTGTACCTGTGTGTTTACTATCCCGGGCATTGAAACCCGGTGCTTGCCTTATTCAAGCACCACCAGTTTAACGCGCACCTTGATTTTCTTGCCGGGACGCCTGTTCATAAAGGTATCATATTCATGCCCGTTATAACGATAGCCTACCTTATATCCCTGCAGTCTGTCCTCTTCTTCGTAGCGGTTAACTGTGCGACATACGGTTTCTGTTTGCACATGACTCTCGGCCCTGCGCTGATTATTTGCCGCCATATCACGACCAATCGTGCTTCCTAACAAGGTACCGACAATAGTCGCCGCCGCCTTGCCGTGGCCTTTGCCGACCTGGTGTCCGGCAACACCACCAAGAATACCACCGACAAGACCTCCTGCATGCCTGTCACCGCGATATCCGCGCTCGACAGTGCGTTCCTCGTCCCAGCATTCCTGCTCGGGTCGATTGACACGGACTGTTTTATACACGGGTTCCACATAAGTCACCTTGGCATAATCTTGAAAACGTGGATCAGGTTTGTGGCTGTGACCGGCCATGGCAGTGCCACTGGCGAACATGACTGTTGCGAGCGTCATCACTAAAATTTTGTTGGTTTTTGCTTGCATTTTAATCTCCTTAATCACTGCTTATAACGACTGTGAATAAAGATTACGCCCCATAAACTGAACCTTTGCTGAACACCAAAGATAATCCATAATGGATCACCCTCAGATATCACTATATATTAGCCCCGCTCCACTGTAGTCAGCCTACTTATCTAATTGTTTTAACAAAATTTATCAATTATTAGCGGTTTCAATAAAAATCCGGTCACTTAATTCGTTCATATCCTGTTTAATTCAGATTTAAGTCGATTTATGCTCTAAGTATGTTGACAAGAGCGGCTTTTTTTTAGAAGCTTGTGCGTATATTCTGATCAAGGGGACACCATGTTGAGCGAAGGGCTAAATACAACTATTGAGCGACGTTCTCAATCTCATTCACTGATTGAGGAACTGGTCGTTACCCGCAATCAAATGCTATCTTTATTCACTCAATTGGCTGAGTTAAAACCCTTTCAGGCCGACGAAGGAACCTGTGAGATTTTACAGGAATTTTGCGAAACCCTGGTCGACTACACGCTACAAGCTCACCTGAATTTATATCGTCATATCGAGGAAAAACAGGAAAAACGCAAAAAAGTCATACAACTGGCAGAGAGCATCTACCCACGCATTCTGGCCACGACCGAGATTATTTCAAATTTCAACGACAATTATGAAGAAATCAATGGCGATCTGGATGCATCGCATCTTGAGCAGGATCTGTCCAGCCTGGGTGAGGCATTAGCGATTCGTATCGAGCTTGAGGATCAGCTGATTGAAGTGTTGACGCGTCGCATGCCATCTGCAGACAACGTAAAAAGCCTTAATTCCTGATTAAGGCCTGATTCGAACTGCTGTTATTTCTCGGGTTTATCTTTTTTCTTTCCCCTGAGAATCTTGTCAATCGGTATCACCACTTCCTTTTGCGCTTGTGGCTCATCTATATAACGCGGCCGCATATTCATTTCACGCCCTGACTCTGCCGCCAATTCCTGCTCTCGCTGGGATATCAGGCCCAGGCAGTCGCGAATACCGATCAGGGTTTTGTCCCCCAGAGGATGCTTCAGACCAGGCGTAGTAGCGGTATCTTTGACCACATTAGTTAGCACTACTTTTACGGCTTTAAGGATCAGCTCCTCTCTGCTTGGCTCATGCTCACTCATTTAAGTTCCTCATTTTAAGGGGTATACGGTTAATAACAGCGTTGCCATAATAACGATGAATGGCGCCGGAATCCAGCCCGTATATAACAACCTGCCTGAATCAATGATAACTGCATGAACAGTCACTGCTGCCACTAAAATCATACGGTTCTAAACACTTGCAAATAACAGGGGTTTAAAGAAACGACAAAGAACCCTTCAACCAGACAGCTAGTCTCAGTATAATACCTGACTCTGATTAGCCATTAACGACCGGACGGTATCATGCCCTATTTTGTCTACACTGTATTTCCCAATAAAAAGCTTGAGCTCCTCGATCAATTCCCGACCTACCGGGAAGCCCGTGATGATGTTCGGACCCGGCGTAAGCAACTGCCTGATGATGTTGACTATACCGTCCGATTGGTACATGCCAAACACGAATCTGAAGCAAAACGTTTATTAACCGCTGAAAGAGAGCCCCGCCCGATGGGCGAGGATAGTTAGTTCCTGTTCTCTCACTGGTCGCCAAACCTCTCACTGGCGACCAGCTGTATCTACCTTAAAACATACTACGCTTACCTTAAAGCTGGAATACTACTTTAGTCATAATGCCTGTAACTAAAAGAATAATAGGGCGATATGTCATACCAGAATCCATAACTGGATGACGGATAACGGTTATAATGGCCATGGTTATGATGACGATTATGATGCCCGCGTTTTTTATGGCCACGTTTATGATGGCTATATCGCGCAGAATGATGCTTGTTATGACGATAATCGCGTTTGCCATGTTGGCGATGCGAGGTTCCAGAATGACGATTATCACGTCTTGCATCGCCTCTATCATGACGTCGTTCATGACGAACTTCATGGCCCGCCTTCTGCTTGCTGTAACGCGAGTGAGAAGCATCATGGCTATTCGCAGCCAGTGCCGGCACAGATACAACCATCATGACAGCGGCAACAACAATATTTCTTGATTGTATTAAGTATTTCATTTTTTCACCTCCATCAGGTGTTAATTATGCATCCCTCATTGAAGAACGCTGTTTTGATCTACGCTGACAGATTACGCTGGCGAAGCTGAACCGCGGCTGAATAGTGGATATTTTTTAAAATTTTTCTACGGGCACTAGTCCCCATAGTTGGGTATAATCATCGATCAAATATCAATAATTTATTCAACTATTTGATTTTACTTAGGAATATCTGATTAATGCAGAGTCAGGGACACTTCAGCCAGCAGCTACCCTTTCATGAATCGATTAGAGGCTGCTTGAGTACTAACAATGGATGAGAACGAATACAGAGACCTGTATCATTCCGTCAATCAATTGCGCTGTTGCTTTGAAAAAGCCATGCTCACGCGGCGCTTCGGTTGCTCCAGATTGGTCAAAATTAATATTGCAGACCGTGAAGCCGCGGCCTGTTCCGATGCGGGGGCACAATCAGAATGCAAGGCATTACTGGGCATGCTGAGAAAAAACGCCGCATTTGCCCTGAAGACAGCCAGCACTCATAATGCCCTGCCCCACGCAAAAGAAATCAAGGCACAATGCGGCGGCATTATCGGTCTGGCTCATGTACTACATGCAGAAGAAGAGCCGCCTTCCGGCGTAAAGGACATTTATGCTTGCATTCAGGAAGCAATAAAAACCTTTGGTGATCTGGAACAGTTACCCTACCCGGAAATCGTCAAAGTCATTACCCATTTTGAGGGTCGAAAGAAAAGAAATCGCCGTGGTTAATCTTTCAAAGAGCTGAAGCTAAACCACGGAGGACACGGAGTTACACGGAGGTAAGCAATGGTTTCATCCAACAGCACGGCAATAGATTAAATTGCAATACAGCCAGATTGAAGCAGGGAATCGAAGAAAATTATTATGCTTTTCTCCGTGTCCTCCGTGGTTAGCCAACAAAGCTTCCATGATTCCTTACATCCAGCTGGCCAGCCATAATCGCAATCTCAAACCTGCTTCTGTGCTATAGCCCACCTCAACAAATCGAATATTACCTTTAGCATCCAGAATAAAACTCGCTGGCACTCCCTTAATTCCGTAAGAAGAAGCAATCTCGCCATGCGGGTCTGATATTACCGGGAAATTCAAACCTTGCTCCTTCAAGTAAGCTCCAATCTCCTCGTTATCCCCTGACTGCATGGCAACGGTAACCAGCGCATGGTCTTGTGCTATTGCGTTAATACTTTGTTCCTCCAAACGACAGATGCCGCACCAGGTCGCCCAGAAATGGACCAGAACAGGAGCGCCTCTAAACTGTTCTAATGAGACAGGGGATCCATCCAGTTGTTGGGCCGATATCATCGGCGCCATTCCTGACACCAGATCACGCTGGACAATGGCCCTGATAGCCATCAGTACCAACAATGCCAGCAAGATCTGCAGTGTCATCTTGATATATTTATGCTGTTTCATGAAAGCTGACATCAATTGTCTCCAGACTACCCTAGCGCCACACATTTATATTGAAATACAATATCTAACACTCTATGCTTAACGCATTAAAACCATTATAAATTATCACTAACATGAAAGATGATAACAAACTAGAACTCCAGATTGGCGATTCCCTGCAACTCCAGTTCGTCTCAGATGATAACAAACGTAGACACTACAGCCGGGTTATCGGTTACCTACAGGGCCATAGTGTACTTATTACCACGCCACGGATAGAAGGCAATGTCATGTTGGTGCGCGAAGACCAAATGGTGATTGTGCGAATGATGACGGGTAATGAGGTTTATGGCTTTACTACACAAATACTCAGCACCAACCTCAGGCCTTACCCTTATCTCCACCTTGCCTATCCCAAAGATATGGAACATATCACTGTCCGCAAGGCAGAAAGGATATCTACCCGCCTGATTGGTTCAGCTGAAGCTGAAACCAGCGAGGGTGCAGAAAACACCAGTAACCCAGTCGTCATCATTGACATGAGTACCAGTGGCGCGATGATTGAGGTTAAGCGACCCGTCGGAGAGGTGGGTGACATTATCACCCTGTCAACTAAAATTGAGGTTGGCGGAAAAGAAGAATATATCGCCATCCCCTGCGTGATTCGAAATGTCATTCACAAAGATACCGACAGTAATTACAAACACGGTATAGAGTTTCAGTTACTTGAGCAAAAAGACCATTTCGTACTATATGGTTATGTTTACGAACAAATGCTCACTAATATGAAAAAATAGCCAACTACTCTCTGGCAAGCAATATCGATCATCTACACTCGCGTGGCCGATATTTCATCGGCACTTCTCCACGACATATCCAGTCAAGACCGCGATCAGTTTTGCGCGGCTGAATCGTCAAACGCTTATTATCAAGTTGCGCATGCCCTCGCATGGTTAGCACCAGGGTTCCTGTTGCTGGAATCACGTCGATACGCATAATACTGTTAGCGGTTATACTGTCGAAATTATACTGATCCACTTCTCGCTGTGGAGGGTATTTACCATTTTTCAGCCAGTAACTTTCGATCTTGCGACGCAGAGGCAAAGTCTGATGGTAGCTCTCGTTCACTTTCGCGCGCACCGTGTAATCCTGATAAGCCGGGATAGCGATAGCCGCCAGAATTCCGACGACAGCGACATTACCCAGGCTTTGGCCAAAAACGAATTCTACCGGATTTTGTTCATATACTAACTCAGTAAATACCTGTCTGTCAGAGATGGATAACTGAAAACCATAACTACCGTTTTTAGGCAGCTTGACATCTACAGCAGAAGGCAGCTTCGTAATATCGATATTGGCTGCGCTGATATCACTTAAAAACAACAATGCCTGCAGATAAGCATAATACAGTTTTTCCGGTGAACCCTGAATACGCGTAGAGGCTAACATGATGGCTGACTTCACCTGCTGTTTCTGCGATTGCCTTAACCAGGTAGCAACATCAATTTTTTCTTGATGACGATAACGATCCAGTAATAATTGCGGCACACTGGCAAATATCAGAAAACCTTCCTCTTCTATCCAATAGGTGTGAGATTTAGCCCGCATGAGTAATTTTATAAACGGATTATCCTGATTGATTGCTTCACTATCAGCTGGCACGTTCCAGTAAGGCGGCATCTGCAAAGAATGAATTGTTATTCCATTGATCTCGGTTGTGCTATATGACATTTTACTATTTTTCAGCAGGCCAGCTAACAACTGACTGTAGAGCCTGGTATCACGTACAGCCAATGCTGAATACTCACCAAGCTCATCTTGCAGAAATAATATCTCCGGGCCGACTGCGCTCAAAATTTCCTCCAGACTGACGCCTGAGGTTTGCTGTAATTTATTTTTGAATGATTGATAATTATCGGCTTCGGCCTTGAAAAAGCCATTTAGAAAATATTCTTCCAGTAGCTTTAATTGCTCTACAGAAATCAGCGAAACAGCAGCCACCATGCCCGGCTGGCCTGAAGCGCCCAGCTTAAGTTGCATGCTGCCACCAGGTAATTTATTCGTTAATGCATCCTGGTTAAAATCTGCGATTATTTTCAGGCGACCCTTACCATCACTAACACCCATCCCGGCTGCAAGACTCTTCGCCTCGCTCAGCAAACTATCCTTGAGTAACTGATATTTATCCGGCGGCATAACGCTACCGGCGACGGGTAAAATATTGCTAATATTCAACCACACAAACAAGCCATGGTGACTACTGTCAATTGACTTTTCGGTAACAAACATCGGTTGATTATTTTTCACTACCAGACCATTAAAAGCTTTCTGCATCATATCGCGAGTGATACCCATACCAGCTAACATACGTAGTTGTTTATTATCGGTATCGTAATGCAGTTCAATTGAAATTGGTCCACTGGCCAGACTGGCACTACCATTTTCCAGCATGCTGTCTTTCATTAAAAACAAGGTCTCATCCTTACCCACCCAACCTTGAATAAATGCACTAAATGCTTTCTGACTATCAAAGTCCAGTGTTGTCGTCATTAACATTCTCGGTAGTGGCTGCTGATATTCATTGCTTAATATAATCAACTCAACGGGTGTGCGGGTGTGTTCGAGCCAGAAAGTCATTAATGGATTGAGTGCATCTTTAGCTTCAACAGCCAGAGTTTGGTACATGTTTTCATGTAATGATTTAATGACTTTTTGATGTTCTTTTCGTGACAAGGCATCCGTAAAAATATCGCCTTTGGGTGATGAAGCATAGCTCAATAAATTGGGTAGCCGAATATAAGCCAACGCCTCATCAGGAACGCGTTGCCGCAAATAGGTGGGATCCACTATTTCATACTGCGGCGAAGGCTGAGCTTTACTTTGTGCCGATGTCGATGGCTGCACAACATCCCTTGGCGTTTGTTGCTGCTCAGAGCAAGCCGCCAAGATACCGCTAAAGAGCACGGCAATAAACAGACTATGGAAGTTTTCGCGTAATGACCCTATTTTTAATTTCAGCAAGCTGGACCTCTGTTTATGTAATTATTATTCAGAATAGCTTCAATCGATTATTATTTTTTTCATTGTTTCGCATCAATTTGTCGAGGCCCGGATTAATTTTCCATGATGCATTATTAATCGGCTCAATTGATAAATACTTTATGGCAAAATCGCGTCAATATCAACGATCAACACACAGATAAACACTGTTTTATCGTCATAATCTGCCATACGCGTCACGAATATCATCAATAATTTACCAACAGGAGTGGCGGATAAGAAAGCTAAACCACGGAGTACACGGAGTCAAAAAATAACGTTCTCTAAATGTCCCATATCGGTTTAATTATTTTATACAGCCCATTTGGAGTATGACGCAAACAGATCAAAAAGATTTTCTCCGTGATCTCCGTGGTTAATCGATCAATGAGCTAAAACTGAACCACGGAGAGCACGGATTACATAGAGGAAAGCAATGGAGTCATCTAAACACACAGATTTAGACTAAATTTTAATGATGCCTTTGGGATATGGAACTAAGCAAGTATCGTTATAATTGTTACGGTAACTCTCTATGCTTATGCTATCAAAGGACGGCACAGTGATCGCTAAATGAACAATTTCCTTTCTATGATAATGGACTTGAGTAAATTGCGATGCTGGATTTTGCGCGGTGCGTTAATCTTTATTAGAAAATAAACCTTTTAATTTTCCAAACAAACCGGCTCCACTATTGCCGCCAATGTCTGCGCTTTCTTGCTGTTGTTCGAGCTCACGTAACTCTGCCAGAGAACGCTTGATAGCATTTGTTTCTTGTTCATGTATTTCGTTCAGTGCTGACGAGGGAGCAATTCCGCTGACATTAGATTCAAGTACTCTGCTTCGTGTAGTGGCGACTTCTTTAGCTTTTTCAATATCCATTTCAAACATGGATGTGTTGTCGTAGTGCTGCCTCAGGAATACCTGCTCTTCAACCTCGTAGTCGCTTAGTACTGTCTCTTCCTGCGGGCTGTCCTTGTCTGCATCGATGTCTTTGTTTTTTGTCTTATCGTTCATCATTTACACGAATAAATGCTACCTGCCAGCCTTTGTGTACTTATATGTAAAGATAACACCAAATTAAATTATTACACAGTAAGAAAGCAATAATGCTGTAGCGTATTAAATAATAATATATCAGATTTGTCTATTCAGACCCGCCCATATAAATGATGCCAAATGCTAAATTGCTTTAAATACATATATAAAACAATATATTAATAACACATTTGATTCCGAAGCTGGCTTATGGGGACATAAATATTTAGCAAGCATAATCGTAATTCTCTAACACTAGTGGTAGTGCGGTAAATATTGATCAATGAAAGTCTGCTTATGTATGGCGGCATCAAGGGCGTAGCCCGGAACTAAACTATTTGGCTAGTGATGATAAATGCTCCATCCCTGAAGCAGTGAATAATCAGTCAATATACCGATGACTAATGACACAACTCTGATAACACCCTAGTGGGACTAGATCATTGACGCCAGGAACCGGGATTTATTTCAGAGTGTGATGAACATTCGTGGATGAAAAAATGGTGGCTACACCTAGATTTGAACTAGGGACCCCATCATTATGAGTGATGTGCTCTAACCAACTGAGCTATGTAGCCTTATTCATTTTTACTATTGAGTATTGCAATCAAATTAATTGAGAGGAACTCAACGAACTCTCGTATCTTCATCATGAATACGACCAGACAGGATACCAGTATGATTACCACTTGAGCCAGCTGGCCCATATGAAGAGTTGGGTAAGATACAGGAATTTTACAGGAAAGTAAAAAGCCCTGAGCGCTTTTTTTGATTCAACTGTAAATGTTTGTTTTATTTGATATTGTCATTATCTCACGAGGATCAATTTTAACGCATTGGTGCCACCGGCATCACCACGCAGGTCTCCTTTGGTGATGATCAGCTTGTCGCCGGGCACCACTGCTCCTGCCAGCTTAAGCTCATCAATGACTTCCTGATTAAAACTAACGTGTTCACTGGCTGTCGGATTATGGGTGATCGGGTAGACTCCTCGGTAGAGACCAATTCTGGTACGAGTCTCGGGATGCGTGCTGAGTGCATAAATAGGTACACCGGATGAAATGCGGGACATATACAATGCCGTTGCACCGGATTCTGTCAGGGTAGCAATACATTTCGCGCCCAGGTGGTTGGCAATGTACATAGCGCCCATGGCAATACTTTCATCAAAATATTCGAAGGTTTCACCCAGCCTGTGATGTGACATCACCACAGAATGCTCACGTTCGGCACGACGACACACTCTGTCCATATTCTGCACAACCTTGAGCGGATATTTACCCGCAGCGGTTTCACCGGACAACATGACCGCATCGGTACCATCCAGTACCGCATTAGCGACATCAAACACTTCCGCACGCGTCGGCACCGGACTGTTGATCATGGAGTCCATCATTTGAGTGGCAACGATGACCACTCGATTAGCTGAGCGTGCTTTCCGAATAATCAGTTTTTGTAGCGCTGGCAAGTCAGCATCATCACGCTCAACACCGAGATCTCCACGGGCCACCATGACACCATTCGCGGCGGCGACTATCTCATCAAGGTTATCAATAGCCAGTGCAGTCTCGATTTTGGCAATAATATGGCTGTGGCCACCTGCTGCATAAATAAGATCTCGCACACGCTTGATATCGGCAGCTGTCTTGACAAAACTGGGCGCAATATAGTCCGCCTGCTGTTCAACTGCAAAGGCTATATCACGTTCATCATTCTCAGTCAGTGCTTCGGCAGTGAGTCCGCCACCTTTGCGATTCAGCCCTTTCTTTCCGGACAAAGGACCACCCACGATAACCTTACAGTCAACACGCGTGTCAGTCACCGCTTCAACCTGGAGTTCAATCAGTCCATCATCCAACAAGAGGAAATCACCTGGCTTGACGTCTTTTGGCAGATCTTTATAGGTGACACTCACGCATTCCTGTGTACCTTGCGTGGGATCCATTGCTGTATCGAGACTGAAACTATCGCCATCGGCCAGAATGATCATTCCACAGCTGAATTCGCCAGTACGAATTTCCGGGCCTTGCAAGTCAATCAGGATGCCGACCGTTTTACTGTGCTCGCGATTATACTTTCGTACAAAGGCGATGCGCTTTCCGTGCTCCTCATGGTTGCCATGAGACATATTACAACGGAAGGTGTTTACACCTGCTTCTATCAGGGCGGCCGTGACACCAGGCTTGTCGGTGGACGGCCCAAGTGTGGCCACTATCTTAGTGCGCCTGGGCTGAGTCATTACTTTTCCTTTTGTTTGCCATTAATCTAATGGTCTTATACGTTTACTATGATCAAGAGTACTCTAAAAATAATTATATCTGCAAATACTAGCCATTATATAACATGTTAGCTCGATCTGGATTTAGACTCAGATCAAGATAAGCCAGATAATACAGCTGGATTAACGAGCTATCATAGTCTGAAATTTTAAATTGTTGAGATATGACATAAAATTTTAAAAACTTTTACACATTAAAACGGAAATGCATCACATCCCCGTCTTTGACGATATATTCCTTGCCTTCCAGCCTTAATTTACCCGCTTCCTTGGCCCCTTGCTCGCCTTTGTAATGGATAAAGTCATCATAGGCAATCACTTCTGCACGAATGAAACCCTTCTGGAAATCAGTATGGATAACGGCGGCTGCCTCCGGGGCAGTGGCGCCAATGTGCACGGTCCAGGCGCGAACTTCTTTAACGCCTGCGGTGAAATAGGTCTGCAAACCAAGCAAACTGTAGCCGGCACGAATAACGCGATTCAGGCCCGGCTCATGCAGGCCCATCTCGGACAGGAATTCTTCCATTTCATCTTCATCGAGCTCTGTTATTTCTGCTTCCATTGAGGCGCATACCGGCACCACGATGGCATCCTCCTGTGCGGCAAAGTCTCTTACCAGATCCAGGAAGGGATTACTCTCAAAGCCATCTTCAGCCACATTCGCAATGTACATGGTCGGCTTGATGGTCAGCAGGTGCAGCTCATAAAGACGCTTGAAATCGTCTGTACTCAGCTGCATGGACCTTGCCACCTGACCTTCATCCAGGTGCGCTTGTACACGCTTGAGTAATTCGCCGAGGGCAATCATTTCCTTGTCCCCTGACTTGGATTGTTTTTGTACTCTCAGCAGGCCTTTTTCAACTGTTTCCATGTCAGCCAGAATCAGTTCCGTATTTATAATTTCAATATCAGACAGCGGGTCCACTTTGCCGGCAACATGCACGACATCGGTATCCTCAAAACACCGGACCACATGGGCTATGGCATCGGTCTCGCGAATATTGGCGAGAAACTTGTTTCCCAGACCTTCGCCTTTGGATGCGCCTGCCACCAGCCCGGCAATATCAACAAACTCCATATGCGCAGACTGTATTTTTTGCGGGTTAACGATCGCTGAAAGTGCCTGTAGACGTGGATCCGGCACCGGCACTATGCCCACATTCGGGTCGATGGTACAGAAAGGATAATTTTCAGCCTGTATGCCTGCCCGGGTTAGTGCATTAAATAAGGTGGATTTGCCCACATTGGGTAAACCGACGATGCCACATTTAAAACCCATAATTTAAAGCTCCTAACCACGGAGGTCACGGAGAGTCACGGAGAAAATGATATTTGTCCGCTTGATTCCATGCTTCAGCCTGGTCATATTAAAATTTAATCTATCTCTGCTCTTTTAGTTAATACAAATTTCTACCTCCGTGTACTCCGTGCTCTCCGTGGTTAACGCTTCCCTCTACTGACTATGCAATGCATTCATCGCTCTGTCCCATTCACCGCTGACCACGGCTTCTATCACATTAACGGCACGGCTGATGGCAGTGTCTATTTCAATCTGTTCATCACCTGTGGCCGGATGCAAAACATAGTCGTGTACACGAGATTTGTCGCCAGGATGGCCAATGCCAATGCGCAAGCGGGCAAAATCCTTGCTACCCATTTTTTCAATAGTGTCACGCAGGCCATTGTGTCCTCCATGCCCACCGTTTCTTTTAAGGCGCGCAGTTCCGGGTGACAGGTCGAGTTCATCATGCACCACCAGAATCTGCTCCACCGAAATTTTATAGAAGCGAGAAATGGCTGAAATAGCCTGACCACTCAGGTTCATAAAAGTATCCGGTTTTAATAACCAGACATCCTCACCATCGATGCGGGTTTTGCAGGCATCACCATGGAATTTACTTTCCGGGAGAGGATTGGCATTGAAGGCCCGAGCCAGTTCATCAATAAACCAGAACCCGGCATTATGCCGGGTTTGTTGGTACTTGGACCCGGGATTCCCCAGGCCCACTATTAGCTTAATGGTAGAGTCACTCATACAAGGGGACTGGCCGCTTGAAAAAGACTGGAATTATTCTCCAGTTGTTTCTGCACCATCACCTGCATCAGCTTCAACTTCATCTTCGGTTTCGCTCTCAACAACACCGCGTGGCTTGTTAATGCTAACAATAGCAAGATCATGATCACTGCCATGGGACAGCGCCACTAACTCAACACCATCAGGCACCTTGATTTCTGATAAATGGATAGACTCACCCAGATGCAGGTCAATCAGGTCAACCTCGATAAACTCAGGAAGGTCCTTGGCCAGACAACTGACTTCAACATCAGACGCCAGACGCCCCACGATACCGCCTTCAGTTTTAACACCGACTGATATTTCTTCATTAATGAAATGCAAAGGTACATTCATATTCAGCACACTTTTACTATCAATACGCATAAAGTCGGCATGCAGGATCACGGCTTTGTAAGGATGACGTTGAAGATCACGCAGAACCACACTTTCGGCCTTACCTTCCAGGTTCAGGCTGAGCACGTGTGAGTAAAAGGCTTCATTATCGAGATGACGGAACAGCTCGTTTTGGGACAGTGTTATAGACTGAGGCTCGCTGGAACCACCATAAACAATGGCGGGTACCGCTTGAGTTCGACGCAGGCGGCGGCTCGCACCCTTACCCATATCCGTACGAACTTCAGCATTAAGTTCAAATGTTTCTTTCATGGTTATTCTCCTGAGAATATAGACCCGTCTCGATCGCGACCAATAAAGACAGGCAAAACGAGGCGGGATTATATAACATTTAGTTAGGGATAAGGAACGAGAAAGCGAGGAACGAGGATAAAGAAAAACAATAACAATGACTTACAATTTATAATGTCAGCCTAAAAATATAGCCCATGAAATTCGAAAAATGCTCTGCCTAGCACACTTAGCACCTAGCACCTAGTCCCTATACCCTGCCATTTAATCCATATACAGTGAGCTGACCGATTCCTCGTTACTGATCCTGCGCATGGTTTCGCCCAGCAGTTCGGAAATACTCAGCTGGCGAATACGGGTACAATGCTGTGCTTCCTCGCTCAGAGGGATAGTATCGGTAACCACCAGTTCATCCAGTTGGGAGTTCTCGATATTGGTGATGGCCGAACCTGATAATACCGGATGAGTGATATAAGACACGACCTTCCTGGCGCCATGCTCCTTGAGCGCATCGGCCGCTTTACACAAAGTGCCGGCGGTATCGACCAGATCATCGATCAATACACAACTACGATCTTTCACTTCACCAATAATATTCATGACCTTGGCTTCGTTAGCACGTGGACGACGTTTATCAATAATCGCCAGATCAGCGTCATCCAGACGCTTGGCCAATGCTCTTGCACGCACTACGCCACCGACATCCGGTGAAACCACCATCAGATCCGGGTATTTCTGCCTCCAGATATCGCCGAGCAAAATCGGTGAAGCATAGACATTATCAACAGGTACATCAAAGAAGCCCTGTATCTGGTCTGCATGCAAGTCTACCGTCAGTACACGATCTGCGCCGCCCTGTGAAATCATTTTCGCCACCACCTTGGCGGTAATCGGTACACGTGCTGAACGCGGCCGACGATCCTGCCGGGCATAGCCAAAATAGGGTATTACCGCGGTAATACGCCAGGCCGATGCACGTCTGAGCGCATCCATCATGACCATTAATTCCATCAAATTATCATTGGTAGGGGCGCAGGTAGGTTGCACAATAAAGACATCCGCACCGCGGACATTCTCCATGATTTCAAACATCACTTCGCCATCACTGAATTGTTCAGACACTGATTTACCCAAAGAGAGATTCAGATAATGGGCGATAGAGCGCGCCAGTGCGGGATTGGCATTACCCGAGAAGACCATCATTCTTCCCGATGTACCTTGACTGTTATCAGTAACCACCATGCTAGTACCCATGTGCCTGAGATAAAAAATATATATCGAGGAACCCTGATTATATTGTCATTACGACCCAAAGAGCCATACTAACTAAAATTTACTGACAGACTCCGCGCTGCAATCCTGATGGCCATTAGAATGAATATAAATCAACGGCCTGACAAATAGTATCTTGTGGTTGCAGATTGCCTCGTCGTGCCTCGACTTTGGCTCCTGGCGTCGTCCTACCGCCTACTTCCTTGTAGGCGTCCTCGCAATGACACGGGATTGTAAGTTTTTCTGAGTTTCTCTAAATAACAATATGGCTGGGGTGGCAGGATTCGAACCTGCGCATGCGGGCATCAAAAGCCCGTGCCTTACCGCTTGGCGACACCCCAATAATGCTTGAGGAAATACTACTCTTCCTCTTTTAATCTTTTCAGTAACGGTGACTGATTCAGGCCCTTCGCTACAAATGAGCTCCACTGCAAAGGCAACTGTGTGCAGATTGCCCTGGCATCCTCTTCAGTCATCATACCTGCAAATACACAAGCTCCGGTTCCGGTCATTCTCGTCGGAACCCTGCAGGACGCCAGATGATCAGCATGCGATTTCATCCAGTCAATGGCCTCAGCCACGCCTTTATAGCGCCGGGCAACCAGTGTCTCGCAATCATTAACACCCTTCCCTTGCAAGAAGTCCGCTATTTTGATGGGACTGCTGTTGCGTGTCAATTCCGGATCCGAAAAAACCGCCGCCGTCGACACGTGCACGGCCGGGACAATAACACAGAACCACGACTCATCCAATGCAATATCCTCTAATTTCTCGCCCACGCCTTCAGCCCAGGCGGCGTGACCATGTACAAATATTGGCACATCTGCGCCGAGCTGCAAACCTGTATTTGCCAGTCTTTGTTCATCCCAGCCCAGTTGCCATAAATGATTTAATGCGACCAACACCGTCGCGGCATCCGAGCTGCCGCCGCCCAGACCACCCCCCATCGGCAAGTGCTTGTGTAAAGCAATATCCACACCTTGAGTTGTACCAGCCTGTTGTTGTAATAATGTTGCCGCGCGCAGCGCCAGATTGTGTTCAGGCTCAACACCATCCATCGGTGTTAACAGCCTGATGATGCCATCGCTACGTAGAGTAAAATCGAGCGTGTCTACATAATCCAGAAACTGGAAAACCGTTTGTAATAAATGGTAACCATCGTCCCGCCTGCCGACAACGTGCAGGAATCGATTGATTTTTGCGGGAGCTGGCCATGCTTTACTGATTATATCTGCCATTTTCTAACGACTATCTTGATCGACAGATCCTGATGCTCAAGTAACACTTTTTGCGGCAGCTCAAAACCTTTCATATTGGTATAACTCAGAAACGAGATGTTCCAGCCGGATTGTTGCAAGGTATTCAGGCGGCCCTGTGCATCTATATCCAGTTTCCCTTGAATGTTTTCCAGAGGACTGGGCATGCCGGTGATCCAGTAACGCAAATTACGCATGGGTAATATCCAGCCAAACTCCTGCTGGATCAATGCCTCCGGATTGGCTGTGAAATGAGCCTGTGCATTGGAAGAGTGTTCCAGCATGACTCCGCCCTCAACCGAGTAGATATGCAAGCTACCCGCACCCATAGGGGCGATAATACGCAAATCATATTGTGCTGCCGATTGCTGCCAAAGCAGGTCACCAGGCCAGGCCTCATCAGCGGTGTATAGGCCTACCCGACCCTGTATCTTCCAGTTTTTCAGATCCATCAAGGACTGCTGATGTTGCTGCCAGATCTGCTGCTTGACATCCTCTTTGACAATGGGCTGACGTGCGCATGCAGCCAGCAGCGCTATCAGCAAAAATAGAAAAGGTATTCGGATCACTATTGATTAAAACGTTTTAAAACGTCTTTAATATGGATACTGTTAGGCTTTGCTTCCAGGGCCTTGTTCCAGACCTCGGCAGCTTCCTTTTTCAAGCCTGTTACCCATAATACTTCACCCAGGTGTGCGGCT
The DNA here is from genome assembly GCA_963807455.1 of uncultured Gammaproteobacteria bacterium. GTDB lineage: Bacteria > Pseudomonadota > Gammaproteobacteria > JAADHQ01 > JAADHQ01 > JAADHQ01. The sequence continues at coordinate 141,311 of CAWECS010000020.1, forward strand.
ATTTCATCATCCTGCATTATCTTTAATGCCTGACGCAAATAATCTATGGCTTCGCGCGAACGTCCCATGCGGTAGAGCACCCATCCCATGCTGTCGAGTACGGCTGGTTCTTCCGGTGCCAGTTTGTGGGCCGTCTTAATATATCCGTAGGCCTCCTGCAAACGCTCTGTTCTGTCAGCCAGTGTATATCCCAACGCATTCAGTGCATGCACATTCTCTGGATCGCTGACGAGGATCTTTTTAAGGTCAGCTTCGGCCAGATCCAGCTTATCCATCTTTTCTGCCAGGAGCGAGCGCGCATACAACAAATCAGGATTATCCTTGAATCTATCCAGGCTATTGTTAGCCACCTCCATCGCCTCAGTATTCTTTCCTGCGGCAGTTAATATATCGATCTCGACGACAGTGAGACGAATCGACAAATTAGGATCCTGGGTGTGCATGCTTTGCAGGTAACTTCTGGCATCATTGATTTTCCCTTGCTTGGCCAGTAGCCGGGCCACGCGAATACCGGCATCAATTTTGTTCTGGCCATGCTTAACCTGCTTGTACCAGCTAATTGCTTCCGGGAATTGCTTGCGGTTTTCAGCAATGTTACCGAGGTAAAAATAAGATTCAAACACACGTTTACGTTTGGCGATCAATTGCCTGAAATATTTTTCAGAGGTCTTGAATTTTCGTTGCTCCAATGTCAACAAGGCGATGGCATAGATAATATCGGCATTCTCCGGGCTTGCTTTCAACACCAATTTGAATTGTTGCAGTGCATCATCATAGCGCTTGGCGATCGCCAGCAAGCGCGCGTAGGCAGCACGGTGGGCGCTTGATTTAGGATTCTCATCGACCAGTTTACGCATCGTTGCCAGAGCAGCATCGGTTTCACCCTGCATCATTTGAATTCTGGCCAGTAAAGACCGGGCTGCCTCGTAATCCGGCTTGATTTTAATCGCCTGTTCAACCTGCGCCCGCGCCGGTACATATTTTTCCGACTGAAACGCCAGTCGTGCATAAGCAAAGTGTGCATGCGGATTATTGTGATAATTACTGACCACTCGCTCCATCAATGTCAGTACTGCTTCCTTGTCAGCTTCGTTATTGAGTAATGCAACCAGATGACCAAAACCCTGTATTTTACTTTTGGCGGTCAGCTTGAGCACCAGATCAACGGCATCGACCGCCTTGTCGAGTTGTTTATTCCTTAAATACAAAATCACCAGCGAATGATGCACATCGAGGTTTTTTGGTTGCAATTCCGCCCAACGTTCTGCGGCTTTCATCGCTGACGGGTAATCACGCGCGAATGAAGCGACGCGTGTAGCACGCTCAGCAATGGCTGGATCATCTGTTGCGTTCGCGGCTTTAAGATAAGACTGTACCGACGTTGCCAGCTCGCCTCTTTGCGCAGCCATCTCGGCCACCATCAGTAAATACACCAGATCGGCATTCTGTCGATACTGCGTTTGCACATCGGATGACTGGCTTATCTTCGTGGTCACCAGACCCTTCTGATTCTGTTGCGCTGGCTTAACCGTTTTCGAGCTGAAATTACAGGCCTGCAACGCAAACAAGGAGCTGCCCAATAAAACAGAGGCCGTGAGTCGCATCAATTGCTTTTTATTTAATAAGGTCATTTCAACCTGGATCCTTTTGAATTATCTGGATTAAACAGAACGTTGCAGCTTTTTGATACAATAGCATTAATTTCTATCGACGGAAATTTTTACCTTCACGACTTGTATTGACCACACAATTGCCGCAAAATTGCCTATTTATTACACAATACACTTTCAATGTCACTGATTACATTAGGAATTAACCACAAAACCGCTCCAGTAGAACTGCGCGAACGGGTGGTTTTTGCCCCAGACAAGCTCTCCGATGCGCTAAAAAAGCTCGCCGCTCTTCATCCTGTCAGCGAAGTGGCCATTCTGTCTACCTGTAATCGCACCGAGTTGTATTGCACTCTGGACGATGCAAATGCAGATTCTGACACCGTCATCGAATGGATGAGCCAGTATCACAAGATTGATGCCAACGAACTAAAAAACTACCTGTACACCTACCCGGAAAATGACACCATCCGCCATATGTTCAGGGTCGCCACCGGGCTGGATTCGCTTATCCTCGGAGAGCCGCAGATACTGGGACAAATGAAAGAGTCCTACCACCAGGCGATGAAGGCCGGCACTCTGGGTTCCACCCTCGGTCGTTTGTTTCAGCATACCTTCACCGTTGCCAAGCAAATTCGAACCGATACCGCCATAGGCTCAAGCCCGGTGTCAGTGGCCTTCGCGGCAGTTCGGCTCGCCAGACAAATATTCAGTGACATGGACAAACAAACGGCCTTGCTGATCGGTGCTGGCGAAACCATCGAGCTGGCCGCCAGGCATCTACACGACAAGCAGATCGGCCGTATGATCATTGCCAACCGCACCGTTGAACGTGCGCATAATCTTGCCGGCCAGTTTGACGGCTATGGCATCTCACTGGCAGAAATACCGGCACATCTGGCCGAAGCAGATATCGTTATCAGTTCCACTGCCAGCCAGGATCCAGTGCTTCACAAGGACATGGTTGTCAAGGCGCTCAAGCAACGCAAACACAAACCCATGTTCATGGTTGATATCGCCATACCGCGAGACATTGACCCTGCAGTGGGTAAGCTCGAAGATATTTATCTATACACAGTGGATGATTTGCGCGATGTCATCAAAGAGGGACAACAAACCCGTCAGGATGCCGCCAAACAGGCTGATGAAATCATCGATGTACAGGTACAACACTTTCTCGCCTGGGCCAAATCCCTGAATGCAGTCGATACTATTTGCCAGTATCGGCACAAAGCCGAGCAGTCACGCGACGAAGTACTGGAAAAGGCCATGCGCCTGTTACAGCAGGGTAAATCGGCAGAAGAAGCGCTGCAATTCATGGCCAACACCCTGACCAATAAACTCCTGCATGATCCCAGCTCCAACTTGCGCGATGCAGCCTCGCATGGCCGTATGGAACTGATCCGCGCCGCACAAGAAATCTTTAATCTGCAAAACAAAAAGTAACCCCAAGTATTACTATGAAAGCATCTATCCATCAGAAACTTGAGCAAATGAGCGCGCGCTTTGAAGAAGTAGGCCACCTGCTCTCGGACGCAGATATTATTTCCAAGCAGAATAAATTCAGGGAACTGTCGCAGGAATATGCACAACTAAACCCGCTGGTCGACCACTTTAATATCTATAACCAGACGCTGAACGACATCAACAATGCAAAAGAAATGGCCAGGGACAATGACCCCGATATGCGTGCCATGGCCGAAGAGGAATTGAAACAAGCCGAAGAAAAAAAGCAGGCACTGGAACTGGAATTACAAAAACTATTACTACCCAAAGACCCGCATGATGAAAGCAATATCTTTCTGGAAGTACGCGCCGGCACGGGTGGTGATGAAGCCGCGATCTTCGCAGGCGACCTGTTCCGCATGTATTCGCGCTATGCAGAACTCAACCGCTGGCAGGTCGAAATCATCAGTGAAAACCAGGGCGAGCACGGTGGCTACAAGGAAATCATTGCACGTATCATCGGCCATGGCGCCTTTTCCAAACTCAAGTTCGAATCCGGCGCACATCGCGTGCAACGCGTACCCGAAACAGAATCACAGGGCCGCGTGCATACCTCTGCCTGCACCGTTGCCATTATGCCGGAGCTGGATGAAGTCGAAGCCATCGACATCAACTCTGCCGATCTAAAAGTCGACACCTTCCGCGCTTCCGGTGCTGGCGGGCAACACGTCAACAAAACTGACTCGGCGATTCGTATCACCCATTTACCTACAGGGGTTGTCGTTGAATGCCAGGATGAACGCTCACAACACAAAAACCGCGCACGCGCGATGTCGCTATTGCAGTCCCGTCTGTTATCAGCCGAGCAGGAAAAACAGCAGTCTGCACAAGCCGCCAACCGCAAACTGCAAGTCGGTAGTGGCGATCGCTCGGAACGTATTCGAACTTATAATTACCCACAGGGCCGGGTCACTGACCATCGCATCAACCTCACCTTATACAAACTCGATGAAATCATGCAAGGCGAACTGAGTCAGATCATCAACCCGCTGATCAACGAGCATCAGGCTGAACTCCTGGCGGAGTTAAGTAGCTAGTGGCTAGTGACGAGTAGCGAGGTGAAAAGACTTAATAAAAGAGTCTTTTCCTGGCGACTCGCTACTCGCTACTTCTAAAAAATGACTACCATCCAACAAATACTGACAGCTGCAGGAAAAGAACTCTGCAAAACCTCCGACACCCCCGGAGCTGATGCCGAAATATTACTGTGCCATGCCCTGAACTGTGACCGCGCCTACCTCTACACCTGGCCTGAGAAACACCCCAGCCAAAATCAATTACAATATTTTGATTCACTGTTACAAAGAAGATTGCAGGGTGAACCAGTCGCCTACCTGACAGGGCAACGAGCATTCTGGGACTTCAAGCTGGCCGTCTCACCCGCTACATTGATTCCACGACCTGAAACCGAGTTACTGGTGGAACAGGCACTGACACATATTCCTGAGAACAGCCATTACAACATCCTCGACCTTGGTACAGGCACTGGCGCCATCGCACTGGCCATTGCACATGAGCGACCTGTCTGCCAGGTGACGGCTATTGAACACAGCGAGAGTGCGCGCGCAGTTGCAGAAAAAAATATCACCCGGTTTGGCAAAGGCAATATCCAGCTACTGGCCGGAGACTGGTTCTCGGCAGTCGATCAACAACGCTTTGATGTAATTGTCTCCAATCCACCTTATATCGCTGAGCAGGATCCACACTTACAACAAGGCGATGTCTGCCACGAACCCCGCGCTGCGCTAAGTTCTGGCCTGGACGGACTGGATGATATTCGTCACATCATCTCACAGGCCTGCCATCATCTGAGTGTTAATGGCTGGCTCTTGCTGGAACATGGTTACGATCAGGCAGAAGCGGTTAAGCAATTGTTTTTAAACCATGATTTTGATGAAATCAGTCACTGTTGCGACCTGTCCGGGCACCCACGCATCAGCGCGGGATGCTATAAAAACAAGCAACAGGGCTAGAATATTAATGCCATTACGCTAGAATAAAACTATGGATGAAAACAATCATGACCTGATTAAACATCGTGAGCTTGCTTTCTGCAGTCTGCATGCCGATCCTGAACAAGCCAAAAGCGCCCTGTTTTTTTTCAGCGATATTAACGGCATTCTCCACCTTGAACTGATAGACACACATAAACTCGCCGTCAGTTATGACATCCGTCACATTACACTGCAGCTAATGGAAGACGCACTCATTGAACTCGGCTTCCATCTCGACAACAGTCTGCTGCACAAACTCAAACGTGCACTGTATTACTACACCGAAGAAATTCAATGTGACAATATGGGCTGCCATAAACACCAGTGCACACGCCAGGTATTCATCAGCCGCTACGACCGCCTGCAACACGGCTGCCGTGACGATCGCCCACAACACTGGCGTAAGTACCTGTAACTGATTTTACACTAGCCAGTTCTTTCAAACTTGTACCTTCCCGCTTTTCCCTTTAACCTGTTTGTCTATGGATGACCAACAACTACTCCGTTACAGCCGCCAGATCATGCTGCCGCAAATAGGTATCGAAGGTCAGCAACAACTGGCCAGAACCAAAATGCTGATCATCGGCCTGGGTGGGCTCGGCTCACCAGTGGCCATGTACCTTGCCGCTGCCGGCGTGGGTGAACTCACACTGGTCGATGATGACATCGTCGATCTCAGCAACCTGCAACGACAAATTATTCACAGCAGCGATGATATTGGTCGCGCCAAAGTTGACTCGGCCCGGCAAAGCCTGCAAGCCATCAACCCGGAATGCCACATCATCAGTATCAAGCAAAGACTCGACCGACAGGCACTGATCGAACAGGCCGAACGGGTCGATGTAGTCATTGATGCTTGTGACAACTTTGAAACCCGCTTTATGATCAATCAAGCTTGCGTGCAAACACGCACCCCTTTGGTGTCAGGAGCCGCCATCAGGCTCGAAGGACAAGTCGCCGTCTTTCGCAATGACCTGGACAACAGCCCCTGCTACCATTGCCTGTATAAAAACGAAGGCGAACTCGACCAATCCTGTAGCACCAATGGTGTGCTCGCACCCGTCGTCGGTATCATTGGCAGCATTCAGGCATTAGAAGCGTTAAAAATCATCACCGGCTTTGGTGAAGACCTTAACGGCCGTCTGCTATTGCTGGATGCCGACACCATGGAATGGCGCAGCATCAAACTAAAAAAAGATCCCGCCTGCCCGGTATGCAACCCCTAAGCTTCATAAAACCCAAAACAAACATGATATAAAAATCGCAGGAGGCGAACATGGTAGTCAAGGCAAGCTATAAACCCGGTCAAAAAGGAACCCGTAAACTGGTAAAACAATATGGCGACCAACTCATTTGCGTACGCTACCGTTACGACTACGAAAACCACAAAAAATACAAAACCATCGAACTGATTATCGATGAAGACCACTGGACTCCTGCGCCACCGCACCCGGACGAATATGAAAGACCGGTTCAAACCAGAACTATCTATACACGCCAGGCTGGACTCAGGGTCGGACTATTTGAAAAAGAACTTCAACAAAAAGTGAAATCGCTTGGCGCTACGTGGTCAAGAGAAGATAAACTATGGTACTTGAATGAACACACTGCACATCAGGCAGGACTTGAAGACCGGATAGTGAAATTTGGTAGCAAATAGTATATAAATATATAAACTAATTTATACAAATATAAACCAATAGGCATATCTATAAACTTTTAGAAAAGTTTATATTCTGTCTAATACACTGTTAGCCGTATAAAAAATGAAAAATAAAATAGGAACAATTGGGATAGTAATCGCACTGATAGCAGTGACTATTGCTATATTTCAAGAGAAATTAAGAACAGAAAATGCTCCAGTTGAAGCAAGCATCACGACGAGAGTAATAAATAAAGGCGCAGAAATAATAGGTGTAAAAAATAACGCATCAAGTGAATACTATGATTTAGTATCATATTCATATATTGGCTTAGGAATTCTCGCGCTTATACTAGGAATAGTCTCATATTTACAAAAAGAAAATCATAGATTTTCAGGAATGGCAGGAGCATTAGGGGTAATAGCTATTGGTTGGGAGTATGTTTTAATTGGCATAGTAATAGCTGTTATTATATTTATTCTTGCAAATTTGGATATAGGCTTATAACAAGCGCGTCAACATGGACGCATTTTTCGGTCGCTGCGCTCCCTACAAATGCGCCAGTTACGCTAAACGTTATGCATAAAAGATAATATGGCTTTCCAAATTAGACAGATAGAATTTGAAACAGAAGTGCCGAGTCTGGATAAAATATCCAAATTTATTGAAGAAAAATGCTCTCAAAATATTGTTATTTCTGAAAGAGAATTTAAGGGCCAGTATTCGGTGACATTTGATAAATATCCAAATGACATACTTGATTTTAAAAAAGAATATCACAAAATAGTTATCTATGGTGACGCCGGAGCGGCTCCAGCATTATTTGAGTTATTCTATACTTGTTTAGTGCTTTTAGGTGGTAAGGTATTGCCAAATATTGAGCTACTAAAGCTACCGATATCGGACAAAGATATTGAAGAAATAAATGATAAAACAAGAAAAGAAATTAAACAGTTTGGTAGTTACATATGGCTATATCTTTTGGTCAGCCTCTTTTTATTTGGTGGTCTAATTTATTTGGTATTTTCGTGGGTTCTATAAATGCATAACAAGCGCATTATGTCGCTCACTATCGTTCGCTCGGACCGTCGCCGCTACGCGGCGCCGGCCACATATGCTTGTCGTTAGCAATAACTATTATGTATAAACTTCCTGAAGATTTTACTGGGTATAATGTAGACCTTCTTGATTTTCGTGATTTCAAGAGCTTATGTTATTCATTACAAAATATTGAAGTTTTTAAAATAAAGAAGCTTATTGATTACCAATATCCTAATAATTATTTTGAAGCCGTAGTACACTACAATTATTCTGAAATATCATTCATGCAGAATTGTTTCGTTCTAGTAGCTTGCTTCTGCACTAAAAAGGATGAGAACATTACATATTTAGATTTTCCAGAATTATCTAGTGCAATTAAATTATTCAATTCTAATATTGAAATTTTACCTAAATTAATTCTTGAAACATCTGTCAATCATAGTAACGTAACTCAGCTGTGTGGTTACGAAGAAAACAATGTGAAATTTTGGCTTCCTGCTACAATCGGACAATTATTATTTTCATGGTATTTCGATTAATTGCTAACAAGGCCATTAAGTCGCTCGCTTTGCTCGCTGGGACGCTCCGCTGCGTCGCAGCTCCGCGCCCCTTATGGCAACGTTATGCCTAAAAATGAAAATACCAAATATTCAAGATATGGAGCAACAAGGAGAGGAGCGCGATTCCGCTATGCTTAAACTTGAAAAAGAAATAAATTGTAGCCTGCAGGAATGCTTTAATAATTCAAAGGATAATGGACGCGAATATCTATCTAAAAAAGTAATTTCAAAGGTAGAATCTATTATTGATAATTTAAACAATCATCAATATAACCTTGGCTGCTGTAGCTATGGTGGTGATATAGACTACGAAAATAGTGAACAATGGTATTCAAATGGCGATAAAATGGGGTTTGGCCTAATTATTCAATTCATGGGATTCACTGCTAAGGTGTCATGGGGAAATGAATAATAAGAGCATCAAAAATATAAAATCATATTGCTCATGTTTAAATCATTAGAGGCGGATAAATAAATTGTTCAAACAACAGCATAACAAGGCATTTAAGCCGGAAAAATGGAAGTGTGCACCACATTTGCATTCGCTATCGCTCAGTGCAAATATGCCGCCCACTTCCATTTTCCGCTTAATGCGACGTTAGGCATACAATTAAAAGCAATTACATGGAAAGTCTTAAAAAGAAAAGAATTAAAATATTATCAATAATCTTCTTTGTGGTATATGTGCTAATTTGGCTAGCACCAGGAGTCATCAGCATCCCTACAGATAAGGTCATTGAACTAATTACCGGAGTACATCAAGTAAGTAGTTGGTCTCATGGTGATATGGGCTGGCTTATTACTGTAATTGGTATACCAGTTGTATATGTTTTACTAATTTCATATATAGTATTTAGCGAACAAAACCCGAAAAATGCCTAACAATAAAATCAACAAGGACAGTTTACTCAGTGGGCAAAAGCGCCCACTGAGTAAACTGCCTGTTATTTAGCCGTTAGGTGTATATGAAACGTAATATTCTTCTTATGTTTATGTTGTTGGTCTTTACATCGACATTTGCTGGTGAATGGAAACCAAATTGGAAGACAGTTGATCTGCCTAATATCGAGGCTATTGCCTATTACGATAAACACCATTCAGCACAGAAAAGTGGAAATATAGTGGTTTGGGTATACCTTAATCATGGTACTCCAAAACAAGGTAAATATTTCAAAAAAGAAAAGTTCTTAGCTGAAGTGCAAGAATGGGTTTTAGATTGCGAAAAAATTGAAGGTAGTGTTGCCACTATTCGGTACACGAATAGTAACGACCCAAATGCTTTAGAAGAATTTGCATTGGTACATCCTGGTGGTAGAGAAATTCCAACAAATAAACAAATAGAGGTTCTTTGTGAGCTTAACACCTAACAATCACATCAAGTCGTTCGCTAATCGCTCACTGGGACTTCCGCTGCTACGCAGCTCCAGCCCCTTATGGCAAGCGTTAGGCAACAGATGAAACAAATATTTTCTCTAGAAAAAGAACTTGAAGAAGACCAATCAATTGTTGAGCTTACTCAAAAACTTACTTTAGATAAAAGCCGCCCATCTATGGGGCTACAAGGTAAGTATGGGCTTTATGGTAGTACTAAATGGTGGGAAAGTTTATATAAAGGTAAAATACCTCAAGTTATATATGAAGGCACTATTGAAAATGTTCACTTCTCAGGTATGAATAATGAAAGCAAATCATTTTCATTAAACCTAACCAATGGCGGAACCTATACATATACCTGCGTAGCAAACAATAAAAAAGATAAACAGCTTTATAAATCAGGCGTAAATGTAATTGTAACTACATTTATAGAAAAAATGAAAAATGGTACGGAGCAAGACTTTGTATGGAAAATAGAAATTGAAAATGCCTAACAAGAAAATTAACTCCGCGTGTTCCACACGCAGGACGCGCAAAAAGCCGCGCGCCTGTTATTAAAAACGTTATGCACAATACAAATGAAACAAGAAATTACAATAGATTTTGAAAATATTGAAAATCCTGATGCATTGCAACAGCTATTATTTGAAGGTTTAAATTTCCCAGGATTTTATGGCATGAACTGGGATGCTTTCTGGGATGCAATCACAGGACTAATTGAAATGCCAAAAATATTGACTCTTAAAAACCATAAAACGCTACAAAATAAGCTTCCAAAAGAATACAAAATCTTGATAGAGTGTCTTGAAGATATGAATAAAGAATATCCTGATATACAATGTAAAATCATATATGCATAACAAGGCAATCAACCTGACAAATATTTCAGCGGGCAAAACCCGCCCACTGAAATATTCGCAGGTTATTTAGTCGTTATAAGGCAAATGAATAATGCGGATAATTCTGATAATTTCTCTGCTGTTATCAGCCCCAAATACTTTGGCTGGTCCCGATTATGAAGCTCAGCTAAATCACCAATTACCAAGATTATCTGGCGCTTTAACTGAACTAGCGAAAAAACATTCAAGTATAGTGCTATTGGGCGTACATGATCAAACCTTGGGCCTCCAGACCGCGGAAATAATCCCAGTTGGCCCACGCGGGTACGAGGTTGGAGTTGGCCAGCAGGACCCGTGGAGCATCGCAATGACTGCGAACGACACCCACAGGTTTGCCGGACTGTATCAGCAGGGTCTCGTCGTTCTCGAGCTCCTTCAGGGCACCGAGAATCGCATTCAATGCTTCGTGGTTCCGCGCCGCTTTGCCAGTGCCTCCGTAGACAATGAGGTTGTCCGGATCTTCAGCCACGTCGGGATCCAGGTTATTAAGTACATGTGATAGGCGGCCTCTTGCTGCCAACCCTTGCAATTCAGTGTGGTGCCCCGAGGAGCGGCCGTCATCCTGCGGTTGCTGTCTCGGTGCTTGTCGCCCTCA
>CAWECS010000021.1:0-198261 GCA_963807455.1 uncultured Gammaproteobacteria bacterium
ACAAGCTAAGGGGCGCGAAGCTGCGTCGCAGCGGAGCGTCCCAGTGACCGAAGGGAACGGCTTGAGCGCCTTGTTATACGGATACATGCCTTATATATTCCCTTAACTTATTATAATTAGACTCTGACTCTTTAAACATAATAGCATCTAAGGCATCAAATTCACCATGCTCGTTTGAGGCATTTATTTCTATTGCTTTTTTTATTGCACCAGCTGACTCCAATGCACCTATTTGCTCAAAAACAGATACAAAATCTTGTAGGTTAGGGTCGCCTTCGAATTCATTTTCAAAGAAATATTGAAACCCACCATTATCAATAATACCCTGGGCGGTAGTAACAAGAACGACTACTTTGTCTTGTAATGATGATGTATTTACATCAAAGCCTTTTTGTATGATGTGATCGAATGTTTTATCAATTATATCTTCCTTGGGCATAATCTCTTTATTCCGTATAACGTTTAGCTTAACAGGGTGGTGTGAACATTGCGACGATAGGAGCGATGTTTACACCAGTCCTGGTTTAAGCGCTTGTTATGTCGGATCAACATTACTGTTATTAATTGCTTGCTCAATAGATTCAACAAGTTCATTATTATTTATTAGTAAAATAGGAATAACTGTTGCACATATCATAAGTATTGCAGGAATAGCTGGGTCTGTTATTTTGAATGATATTCCTATAACTACCCAGAGTATGGCGCTGCCGATAAATGTATACATGTAAACTCTAGATATACTAACGACAAACATAATACTCTTTTTATATACAAGTAATATAAATAGGGTACATAGCAAAGATAAGCTTCCAATTATTGGCTGTGATTGAGCAAAAATAGTGACTGTAAGGAAAATTAATAATCCAATTCCCATGGTAGTAAAACCGAGAAATTGAATGTTGTCGCTTTTTGAGCCAAGAAAATCCTTTGCTTTAATTTGTTTCTTCATAGACATAACGTCTCAATAAACCGGGCATTTTGCTCGATGGGCGGGTTTTGCCCATTGAGTAAAATGTCCTTGTTGATTTTTTTGTTATGTGATTATTCACTTAGTGTATTTCGATACTTAATAATTAATGATTTTATATATTTTAAAAATTCTTCTTCATTTGAATATTCTTTACCTGTGATAAGGTTAGATTCCTCTGCTACAGTTAATGTGATTTCCCTATTAAGTTCATCAGAGCTATATATTTTTTTATTATTCTCTAAATCGATATTCAAAAAAGTCGGATATAAGTCGTATGTACATTGATCCCAGATTCGTGCTCTAAAATAATTTACATTTTCTATGCTTCGAAATATTTCTTTACGTACAGGTCTAGTGGCACTTCCAATTTCAAGAAGCATTTCATATGTTTTACTAAGTTCGCAAATAGTACGTTCATGTTCATTTATTTTTACACATAACAGTGTATTAGACAGACGTCTGTAATTTACTATTTAGACAGACGTCTGCCTAAATCTTTTGAGTTTATTTATTATTTGTCGCACAATCGTATCAAGTCTGATCGTATTATTCACTCACTTTTATTGCTAAGGATGGCTATATGACTAAGGATAAAATCGCTCGTTTCTGGGATAAATATATAGAAAAAACAGTTTCTTATGGTATTAAACCTGATGTGTGCAGGTGGTATGTCAAGCGCTGTGAAAGTTACATAAAAGCGCATGAACCATTAAGGCTTGCAGAGCATTCACCAGAAGTTATCCACAGATATCTGGAAGATTTAGGCAGAAATATAAGGCTCGAAGACTGGCAACAGATTCAGGTTGTTGATGCGCTACGTATAATGTTCGTTGATGTTGTTAAAACAGATTGGGCTAATCAATTTTCCTGGGATGGCTGGAAGGATTCTTATATCGCTTTGCCGAGCTCACATGCAACAATTGCACGAAGTAATGATGTATTCGCAAATCCGGTCAAAGAACCAGATAACGAAATTAAGGTTTCCACTATAAAGAAAAAGCAGGATAGCCTGGTTGATAAGGTCAAAATACTTTTTCCTGGGCATGTGAAGGGATTGTTGACAAAGATCAGGGTTAAACAGTATTCAATTCGAACTGAACAATCATATCTTTCTTGGCTTGCCCGTTTTATTGCTTTCAATGATATGCGTGACCCTGGCACACTGGATAAACAGGCGATAGCCACTTATTTGGAATACCTGGCGTTCAAGCGTGATGTTGCTGCAAGCACGCAAAGCCAGGCATTGAGCGCCCTGGTATTTTTTTATACCCATGTGCTGGATGTGGATGTGAAATCATTTGGTGATTTCGGCAAAGCGAAAAAACCGAAGCGTTTGCCTGTTGTGTTAACCAAAGAGGAAACTCGTTCAATACTGAGCAATATTAATAATGCAAGTCAGGAATTGATGGCAAAGTTATTATACGGGTGTGGTATGAGATTGATGGAATGTGTGCGATTACGTATACAGGATTTAGATTTTGGATATCACCATATAATAATACGAAATGCCAAAGGTAACAAAGACAGGATTGTACCATTACCGCAAGCACTGGAAGAACAATTAAAACGACAGATCGGCAAGGTGAAGCAGCTGCATAGTGATGACTGTAATAATGGTTTTGGTGAAGTTTATTTACCGACAGCCCTGGCAAGAAAATATCCGAACGCGGCAAAAGAGCTTGCTTGGCAATATGTTTTTCCATCTTCGGGAATATCAAAAGATCCTCGCTCAAATAAATACAGAAGACACCATGTGCATGAGAATGGATTACAGAAAGTGATCAAGAAGGCGGCTATTCAAGCTGAAATTCACAAAAAAGTAAATTGTCACTCCCTTCGTCATTCATTTGCCACTCACCTGCTGGAAGCTGGGCAAGACATTCGTACAGTGCAGGAATTACTGGGTCATGCTGATGTGTCAACGACCATGATATACACACATGTATTGAACCGGCCTGGAGTCACAGTGCAAAGCCCACTTGATAACTTACAAGACGGATAATATCGATTTATCACGCTTTCTTATTATATTTCAGGCAGCCCTGCGTCACTATATCTGTTAAAATACCCCGATGGATGTATCCAATATTCTTGATGATCTCAATGAAGCCCAGCGTGAGGCTGTAACGGCAAATCATCGCTCATTGCTGGTGCTGGCCGGTGCCGGTAGTGGCAAAACTCGTGTGCTGGTGCATCGTATTGCCTGGTTACTGGCGGTGGAGGGGGTTTCCCCGCACGGTATTCTTGCCGTGACCTTTACCAATAAAGCAGCAGCAGAAATGCGGGGTCGCATCGAGAATATGCTGGATATACCCGTGGGTGGTATGTGGGTAGGCACTTTTCACGGGCTCGCGCACCGTTTGCTGCGGGCGCACTGGCTGGATGCCGGGCTGCCGCAGGGGTTCCAGATACTGGATTCCGATGACCAGTTCCGCTTGATTCGCCGCACACTGAAATCACTCGATATTGATGAGCAGCGCTGGCCACCGCGCCAGGTGCAGTGGTTTATCAATGCGAAAAAAGATGAAGGCTTGCGTCCGCAGCATCTGGATGCCGAGCACGATGCCTTTCAGGCGACCATGATCGAGCTATACCGGGTTTATGAAGAAACCTGTCAACGCTCGGGTCTGGTAGATTTTGCCGAGTTATTGCTTCGTGCGCATGAGCTGTTACGCGATAAACCCGAGGTATTGCATCATTACCAGTCACGTTTTCAGCCATATACTGGTCGATGAATTTCAGGATACCAATACCATTCAATATGCCTGGGTACGCCTGTTAGCCGGAAATAAGGGGCATGTGATGATTGTCGGCGATGATGATCAGTCTATTTATGGCTGGCGCGGTGCCAAGATTGAGAACATTCACCAGTTCTCAAAAGACTTTCCCGGTACGCAAACCATCAAGCTCGAACAAAATTACCGCTCCAGTGGCAATATTCTTGCCGGTGCGAATGCATTGATCAGTCATAACAGTGGCCGTCTTGGTAAAGAGCTGTGGACCGCCGATGACGAAGGCGAACCGATTCGCCTGTACGCCGCCTTTAATGAAACCGATGAAGCGCGTTATGTCATTGACCGTATCGGTGACTGGGTAGAGCAGGGCAATGCACGACGCGAGACAGCGATATTATATCGCTCCAATGCCCAGTCGCGGGTATTTGAAGAAAACCTGATGATGCTGGGTATTCCTTATCGTGTCTATGGCGGTCAGCGATTCTTCGAGCGTGCAGAAATCAAGGATGCACTGGCTTATTGCCGCCTGGTGGAAAACCGTCATGATGATGCGGCCGTGGAACGTATTATAAATACCCCGACACGCGGTATTGGTGATCGCAGTATTGCTGCCTGCCGTGATTTAGCGCGTGTGCGCGGACTGTCGATGTGGGATGCGCTATCCACCGTCATTGATGAAAAGACATTGGCTGCGCGTGCCGTGGGTGCGCTGACGAAATTTCAGGAGCTGATTGGTGTGATGGCGGATGATTGCCAGAACATCGAGCTCTATGAGCAGGTGCAAATGGTAATCGAGCATTGTGGCCTGATAGATTATTACCGCCACAAGGAAAAAGGCGAAAAGGGCGAGGCTCGTGTAGAAAACCTTGAAGAGCTGGTGACCGCGGCGCGTAACTATGAACGCGCTGAGGAAGATGAAGCCATGACACCACTGGCGGCTTTTCTGTCGCATGCAGCGCTGGAAGCAGGAGAAGGCCAGGCCGATGCCTGGGAAGATTGCGTGCAATTAATGACGTTGCATTCCGCCAAGGGACTGGAGTTTCCGATGGTGTTTCTGTGCGGTATGGAAGAGGGTTTGTTTCCGCATCAACGTTCTATCGAAGAAGAAGGTCGTCTGGAAGAAGAACGGCGGCTTTGTTATGTGGGCATGACACGCGCCGAAAAACAATTGACGATTAGCTATGCCGAACAGCGCCGTATTTACGGTAATGACATGTACCCGACTCCGTCACGTTTTGTCAGTGAAATACCCGGCGAACTGATTGAGGAAGTGCGACCTAAAGTCAGTAGTACATCATCGAGCACCAGCCATGGTTCACTGGATGAAACACCCGAGGGGCTGCAACTGGGTCAGCGCGTTAATCATCCCAAGTTTGGTGAAGGCGTGATACTCAATTATGAAGGCCAGGGTAACAGCGCACGCGTGCAGGTGAATTTTGATTTTGAAGGCAGTAAGTGGCTGGTGTTGTCTTATGCGAATTTGCAGGTTTTGTAGTTTAATTAATAGATCACTATTAAATTAATAAGATAACTTTATGCCCTCAGACGTTAAAAAATTATTAAAAAAACACGACAAGCTGGTGCAATCAGATGGCTTGAAAGTGACCTCGCATGTGCAGCGTGAAAAAGACGACTGGTATGTTAATACCGTTATGATTGAAGACTGTAATACACCTTTCAAGTTCAAACGTCAGCAGCCATACAAAAACCTGAAAGGTGCGCGTGTGAATATGACTTATTATCCGACGATCGAGATGGTGGCGGGTATTGAGATGGAAGTGATGAAAGTCGTTAGAATAAAAATTTCCTGATAAGCTGCCAATTTTCAGGCAAGTGTTTTCATATATGCACGCCAACCACCCAGATGACTGATATCCTCCGCCCCCTGTTCTGCAAAACCTTCACAAATAAATCCGGTTTCCCAGCGGCCGTCATAGAGTTCAACTTTACCAAGACCTAGCGGTGGCGGGATGCCCTGTAGAAAACTACCCAGCTGATCGACAGGTATTCTCCAGGCCTCCACGGCAATGGCGTTACCATTTTCATTAACACGCAACATGCCGGGCCGTTTTGGTGGGCCACCTGGAAGCGCCACCAGTTTATAGTGGGCACTGGATTGGCATTGTTCTACCAGGGTTGCACCACGGTCTGTCAATTGATGGTTCAGGGGTAGGCCTTGCATATGGGCGCCGCAAACAACAATTTGTGTGTATGCATTATCGTCAGATGTGTCACGTTCAAGGTCAGGAAGCATCCAGTCTGTGGCACCCAGTTTATGTGTCTGTGAGTGATGCAAGGCTTGCGCAAATGAAAGTAGGCGCATATCAGAGAATGCAAAAGAAACCAGGGTAACACCAAAGGGCATATCATTGTCAGTCAAACCGGTTGGTACGGCAATGGAGGCATAGTCGAGCAGGTTCATATAGTTGGTGTAATAGCCGAGGTTTGAGTTAAGTTTTACAGGCTCCTGCCTGACTTCAGCCAGTGTATAGTGGGTACCGGCTGTTGGCGTTAACATAAAATCATAGTCTTGTAATAGCGTGTCGGTGATTTGTTTACAGGCCTGTAATTTATACTGCGCGCTGAACAAATCGCTGGCGAGCTTGCCTTTGCCCTGTATGATAATGCCACGCGTGACATCCAGTAGTGCCTCGGGCTGTTCGTCTATGATCGGCTGTGTGGCCAGGTAACGTTCTGTTACCCAGGGTCCTTCATATAATAGCCGCGCAGCTTGCATAAACGGTTCGAAGTCTATTTCATGTCGGTGCCCGCCCAGTGCTTGTAGTTGTGACGTGGCATCTTCAAAGGCTTTGCGATAGGCATCGTTGCCAAAAAACTCCAGCTGCGAGGCTTTCGGTACAGCAAAGCTGAACGAGGTCGGTGTATTCAATGTACGTGCGGCTGTATTGCTGGCAGGATTATTTCTGGCATAAGGATCTTGCGGGTCAAATTTTGCAGTGATGCTGAACAGACGTTGCAAGTCATCTGTCGTGCTGGCAAAAACCGCCACACAGTCCAGTGTGCGACAGGCAGGTATTACGCCACTATTACTGAGGACGCCGCGGCTGGGCTTCATGCCGATTATATTATTGAACGCCGCCGGCACACGACCGGAACCGGCAGTATCGGTGCCCAGTGAAAAACTGACCAGACCCTGTGCAACGGATACCGCAGAGCCGGAACTGGAGCCACCGGAAATATATTCACGATTAAAAGAATTCTGTGTCGCGCCATAAGGCGAACGTGTGCCCACTAGTCCGGTGGCGAACTGGTCGAGGTTGGTTTTACCGAGTGGTATGGCACCCGCCTGAATAAGTTGATCGACGATAAAGGCAGATTCGTCGGCGATGTAGCTAAATTCCTTACAGGCAGCCGTGGTGGGAACGCCTGCAAGATCGATGTTGTCCTTAATAGAAAATGGAATGCCATACAGCGGCAGTTGTTCTGGTGATGAGCCCTGCAAGTCATCAAGATAGGGTTGCAGTTCTTCCTCACTGAGTAAATAAATCCAGGTATTATAATCTTCAAGCTCACGTGCCTTTTGCAGCAGTGTGTGACAGAGTTGTTGTGGCGTAAAATCACCACTTTGATAATGCTGGTGCAATTGCTTGATCGTAAGATTTTTTATGTTCATGCCAACTCCATAATCAGCAGGCGTTGTCCGGCAGCCACCTGACTGCCTTCGGCTTTCAAGATAGCTTTAATCGTGCCGGCTTCAGCAGCGCATAGTTCAATTTCCATTTTCATGGATTCGAGTACCAGCAAGGCTTGTCCTTCACTGATGACATCGCCAGGTTTAACCAGAATTTTCCAGATATTACCGGCCACATGACTTTCGACGGCAATGGTATTATGACCGAGTACTTCTTCCAGGGCTGGATCGTCACTGATTTGTTGTTCGCTAGCAAAATTAATTTGTCCGCTTTCGATCCAGCGTTGTAACTCTTCATCGAAAGCTTGCTTGCGTGTTTGTGTGAATGCATCAATGCTTGTTTGTTGATCAGACAAGTATTGATTGTATTCCTTCAGGCTGAAGCGGCCCGGTTCAATCTTGATCGGATACTGGCCTTTGGGAAAATCACGACGAATCTGTTTGAGCTCATCGGCACTGACCTCATAAAAACGAATCTGGTCAAAGAATCGTAACAGCCAGGGTTGCGTGAATTCCTTTGTTTGTCGATAGCGATTCCACATTTGCAGAGTACGGCCAACAAATTGATAGCCTCCAGGCCCTTCCATGCCATAGACACACAGATAGGAACCGCCAATACCGACCGAATTTTCAGCCGTCCAGGTGCGTGCCGGATTATACTTGGTGGTAACCAGTCGATGGCGAGGATCGAGTGGGGTTGCAACGGGTGCGCCCAGGTAGACATCCCCCAGGCCCATGACCACATAGCTGGCATCAAAGACTATTTTTTTAACCGCATCAATCGAGTCCAGTCCGTTAATACGGCGAATAAATTCCAGATTACTCGGGCACCAGGGTGCATCTTTTCTGACAGACTGCATGTATTTTTCTATTGCCTGTATGCAGGCATCATCATTCCAGCTGAGTGGCAAATGCACAATGCGAGACTCTACTTCCAGGTCGTCGATATCGGTGAGTTCCGCTTCAGCCTGTGCCAGGTGATCCAGTAATTGATCGAGTGATAATACCTGGCTGTTATAATGCACTTGCAGTGAACGGATACCGGGTGTGAGTTCCTGTATGCCATGGATAGCTTGCTGTTGTAACCAGAGCATCAATGCATGTACACGAAAGCGTAGATTGATATCCAGCATTTGCGGGCCATATTCGACCAGTAAATAATGGTCACCACAAACGCGGTAGACCACATCACTGTTTGCATCCTTACCGGCCAGTTGTTTGATAACGGCATTACCGGGTGTGACCGGATGACTATCAACGGGTATGTGGTTTAATGTCGCTACAGATTGTATTTGTGCTGATTCCAGTTTGACTGCATTGTCGATAGTGACCGCAATAAATTTAATCTTATCGCCTGCCTTGAGTTGACCGAGTTTCCATAAATCAGCCTGGATGACTGTGGCCGGGCAAACAAACCCGCCCAGGCTCGGACCATCCGGCCCCAGGATTACCGGCATATCACCGGTAAAGTCGATAGCGCCAATGGCATAGGCATTGTCATGGATGTTGGAGGGGTGCATGCCGGCTTCGCCACCATCTGAGCGAGCCCAGTCCGGTTTGGGGCCGACCAGGCGCACCCCGGTTCGGCTGGAATTGTAATGCACTTCCCAGCTGGACTGAAAAAAAACAGTCATATCCTCTTCGGTAAAAAAATCCGGTGCAGCATGGGGTCCGTAGATGACATGCAGTATCCATTCTTTATTCGATACTCGGTATCAGGTTGTCGAGCAGGGATGTACTCTGGGTTGCGTTTGCAGCTTCCTGAAGCCTTAAAACATCTCCCGGCCTCAGCAAGCGGCCGGCATGACCACCGAACTGGCCGAGAGTGAAGGTGGACCTGGAGCCAAGATACTCAGGACATTGAATACCGCCACTGACCAGTAAATAGGCGCGCGCACCGGCCTGTTCGAGTTTGCCGATTTTCAGTGTCTGGCCGGCGAGTACTTTGACGGATTTCCAGAAGCTGATGTCTTCACCATCCAGTGTGGTGTGCATGTGCGCACCGGTCAGTGCAATGGTGGTGTCGGTATTGAAACGCAGGGTGGGCCCGTTCAGGGTGATTTCCAGTCCTGCACAATCTTCGCTATTACCCAGTAAGCGGTTACCCAGACGAAATGATAATGAGTCAAAAGGGCCGGAGGGTGGCACACCGACATCCCAGTAACCGATGCGACCGGGGAAATCCTGAATACTGGTTTGGGTGCCGGCAACCACCACGTCAATTAATGCCGGCTGATAGTGAAAATCATTCAGGTAGCGGGTAAAGATTTTACCTTGTCTGAAAATATCAGTTTGTAAAATTTTCAGGACAAAGTCACGATTGGTTTCAATGCCATAGATTTGCAGTTCAGTCATTGCGTGTGTCAGGCTAGCAATCGCCTGCTCGCGGTTTGACTCGTGGACAATAATTTTTGCCAGCATCGGGTCATACAAGGCCGATACTTCTACACCACTCTCGACCCAGTGTTCAATGCGCAAGTGGCTGCCATTCGCTTGCGGGAATTTAACCTGGCTGAGCAGGCCGGCACAGGGCTGGAAGTTTTTATGCGGGTCTTCGGCATAGAGACGTACCTGAATGCTATGGCCATTGGCATGCAGGGTGTTTTCAATCGTCGATAAGGACTGCATTTCGCTTGCACCAAGACTCACCATCCAGTTGATCAGGTCAACATTGAAAATCTGTTCGGTGACGCCATGTTCGACCTGCAGGCGGGTATTAACTTCAAGAAAGTAAAACGCATGGTTATCCTGGTCATAAACAAATTCTACAGTACCGGCGCTGCGGTAGTTTACCGCAGTACACAAGCGAATAGCCACATCACGCATTTGTTGGCGTACCGCATCGGGTATGTTGGGTGCGGGTGTTTCTTCAATGACTTTTTGATTGCGCCGTTGTGTACTGCAATCACGTTCGCCGAGTGCAATGACATGGCCCTCGCCATCACCAAATACTTGCACCTCGATATGACGGGCACGCTCGACAAATTTTTCAATAAAGATACCGTCATTGGAAAAATTGGATGCACTGAGCCGTTTGACAGAATCATAGGCCTTGGCCAGTTCATCTGCATTCCAGCATAACTGCATGCCGATACCACCGCCGCCGGCGGTGCTTTTCAACATGACCGGGTAACCGACTCGTTGCGCTTCTTTTAAAGATTGCGTGACATCAATCAGTAGCTCGGAACCAGGCAATAAGGGCACCTGGTTTTGTTCAGCCAGTTCACGGGCGGAATGCTTGAGTCCAAAAGCCGCCATTTGTTCGCGGGTAGGACCCAGAAAAACAATACCGGCCTGCTCACAGCGTTGTACAAACTCCGGGTTTTCACTAAGGAAGCCGTAGCCGGGATGAACGGCTTCGGCACCGGATTGCTGAATAATGTCGAACAGCTTGTCCTGATTCAGATAGGTATCAGCCGCATTGCCATCGCCGAGCGCCCAGGCTTCACTGGCTTGTGTCACGTGTAATGAATCCGCATCGGCTTCGGCATAGACGGCAACCGAAGTGATATTCATTTTATCCAGTGTACGGATAATCCGACAGGCAATGACGCCGCGGTTGGCAATCAGTACTTTTTTAAACATGCTGTCTCTCAATACTGGTTCGGGTCGTCCCGTTTAGCATTGGGCTTTAATGGTCGTCCATTAATGCCTTTGTATAATTACGCGTAAGCTTGTCAGTTTAGAAGTCGCTGTCATCACGATTCACGGGTTTGGCGGTGTGGCGATTTCTCGATTCGCCTATTATATACAGAAACTGTGTTATTTCCCTTCGTTGGTGAGATTGCTTCGTTATCACTCGCAATGACACTCTCTTTTTTTTGCTGGTCATTGCGAGTACCCTCTGGGGCATAAACTGCGCGCGGCAATCTCCCAAAAAGCATAGCTAACCCAGACCCTTGATATAACCATAAAAAATTTGCTGCGGTAAACAGTCGCCTCGCGATGGTAATTAATCCCAGATCAACACTTCCACCGGCGTCGGGTTATAGGCATTACAGGGATTATTCAATTGCGGGCAATTGGAAATTAATACGATCACATCCATGGCTGCTTTCATTTCGACGTATTTACCAGCATCCGAAATACCGTCTTCAAACGTCAGTTGTCCATCAGGAGTGACTGGAACGTTCATAAAAAAATTAATGTTATGTGTAATGTCTCGCTTGCTGATGCCAAATTCTTCATGTTCTGCCACGGCCAGCATCCAGCTATCACGGCAGGCATGCATGCATTTTTTTTCCAGTGCATAACGCACAGTATTGCTTTCGGTGGCACAGGCGCCACCGATGGTATCATGTCGGCCGCAGGTATCGGCTACTATGTCGAGCATCAGATTACCTTCGTTGGATAGCAGGCGAGTACCGGTAGTCAGGTAGATATTACCCTGTTCACGGATGGTATCCATTGCACTGTAACGTTCGGCGGGATTGTTGGCATTATAAAAAAGTGTATCAGCGGCCTGATTACCTTCGAGGTCGAGGATACGAAAAGTCTGGCCTGCTTTAACTACCTTTATATAGTAATCACCAGCGGGCACCACGACACGATCAATGGCATTTTCGGGAGCTAAGGTACTTTCCTTAATCATGGCAGCCACAGCCTATGTTATACAAATGGGTGTTTTTAAAGCCGCGCTGGTTTTCTTCGCGTGAATTCATGCATTCATCATCTTCATTAACCGGGGTGGCTTTGCTGATCTGGTAAATGACCGGTTGCTTCGGGTATTCTTTGGCCGGGTTCAGCGGGTGAGGGCAGGTATGAAAAATGACCAGGGTATCCATTTCAAATCGTAATGTAATGGCATCACCGGCTTTGCTGTTACCGGCTTGATATTGCATGTTACCGTTTTCATCGACAGCGATTTTACTAAACAGATTGAGATTGGCCGCCATGTCGCGTGCGTTCATGCCATATTTTGCAAGTTCAACCAGGAAGCTGTCATTGCCATTTAATGTCCAGTCATTGCGGTAATCCTGATAACTGTGCTCGCCCCATTTTTCAGCAACACTCTTTTTGGTGGAGTTGGCGCCCACACTATCATGCCAGCCGACACTATCATCGACAATCGAGCAAAAAATTCTGCCCATGTCTGAATACAGGCAGTGGCCGCGGGTCAGTTTAAACGTATGCTGGCACTTGAGCGTATCGGGTGCATTGTAACGTTCCAGGTAATTCGAGGGATTATAAAACAGCATGCCGACATTGGCGCCGCCCAGTTTATCAATCAGCCGCAGGCTGGTGCCTTGTCGCATCAGCATCGACCAGTGCGCACCACCGGGAATTTCATCTTCATATAATATGTCTTTATTCATGGGTTCAGTTCCTGATCATTCAGTACTTTGCTGGTATCTTGCAAGGAATGATCAATACTTTTGTATGTGGATCGGTCTGTTTCACCCACCGGGATATCATAGGTAATACAAGCACCATAGGCGTTAGGATTTTGTTTATCAAGTCGTTTTTTGTCAAACACCCACAAGCGTGTGCCCAGATAAAAACCTTCTTTCAAATCATGCGTAATCATGAAAATAGTGAGCCCGGTTTTTTTCCAGATATCCTTGATCAGTTCGTGCATGTCAGCACGTATACCCGGGTCGAGTGCACCGAAGGGTTCATCAAGCAACAAAATGCGTGGATTTTTCATCAATGCCTGCGCAATCGCCAGACGTTGTTGCATACCGCCGGATAATTCATGCGGATACAGATCCAGTGCATGTGTCAGGCCCACAGACTCGAGTATGCTGCGTGCTTTTTCTTCAGCTTGTTTGCGTTGTTTGCCAAACAGTTTGCCAAGTATTCTGGATTGCTCAAACTCCATGCCCAGCATGGTGTTTTTTAAAACCGTTAAATGCGGAAATACAGAATATTTCTGGAACACAATGCCACGTTCAGGCCCTGGTTCCTCAGGAAAAGGCTGGCCATCCAGTAATAATTCACCACGGGTTGCTTGTTCCACCCCCAGCAGCATGCGTAGAAAGGTGGTTTTGCCGCAACCGGATGTACCAACGACGGTAATAAATTCACCTTCCTCAACAGCAACATTGACTTGCTCCAGAACAATATTATCACCATATTCTTTCCATACATTGTTAGCCTGAATGATTGCCATGTTTATTTACCCCCGCTATGGAACCAGGGAAAAACTTTGACTGAAATAATTCTCAACAGGTAATCTGTCATAAAGGCCAGGAAAGTAATCCAGGCCACATAGGGCAGGATGACATCCATAGACAGGTAGCGACGCACCAGAAAAATTCGGTAACCAAGACCGTCAGTTGAGGCAATCGCTTCGGCGGCTATCAGGAATAACCAGGCGGCACCCAGCGACAGGCGCAAGGCTTCTATCAAACGTGGTAACACTTGTGGCAAAACGACGCGTAAAATCACCAGCCAGGTGGATGCACCCAGGGTTTGTGCTTTGATCATTTGCTCGCTGGGCAATTCCAGCACCTTGCTTTGCAGATCGCGCATAATAAAGGGAGTAATGCCGATGGCAATCAACACTACTTTGGATAATTCGCCCAGGCCAAAAACGATAAATAAAATCGGTAATACCGCTAGTGGTGGTATCAGTGATATGACGGTAATAATAGGCGACAGGTTGGCGCGTGCATAAGGTATGACGCCATTCAACACGCCGAAAAATAAACCGATGATGGCGCTGATGCCAATGCCCAGGCCCAGTCGTGTCAGGCTCGAAGCCGTGTCCTGCCAGAACAGGTATTCACCGCTACGCTTGCTGGGTTGCATAGCCAGTGTTTCAATCGCTGTGGACATACTACCCAGTGAAGGCAGTAATTTATCACGCGAGTTTTCCGCCAACCGTGCATCTGATGCGAGGATATACACAATCAGGATCAGGATAAAAGGCAATACACCGAGTGATATCCTCAGCAGCCTGTCCGGATGGCGGTTCATTAATCTTTTCATGGATGGGAATCAGCTGAATGGGGCCGGGATAATCCCGGCCCGTTTGCAGACAGTTTTACAATTTACCATCCGTCGCCATTTGCATATAGGACGGATCAAAACGCAGTTTGACATTTTTGCTGTCGCCAAAAATACCGGCAGGTGTTTCAATGCCGATGAAACCGGCATCGGGTGCGCCATCACCTAATAGCCCATGATCAAAGGAGAATTTTGCCACCTTGGCCATGGTGTCTTTCAAGTCTTTGCTGTTTGTGAAGCTGACGGCATCCTTGGCAGCATAGAACATTTTGGTCGAAGCCAGTTGGGCATCATAACCTTTCAGGTCAGTACCGGAAGCCTTGCCCATGGCAGTGCGAGCAGCGATAGCTTTTTTGTCAGAGGCTGACATCGTCGCCATGATTTCATACCATGCGCCGGTCAGCGCTTTGCCGAGTTTGGGATTCTTCTTCAGCGTCGCGCTATTGACGACCATCAGGTCAATAATTTCACCCGGGATCTGGCTGGAATCAAACAGCTTGTTACTGTTGGGCATCGCCATGATTTCACTCACCAGCGGGTTCCAGGTGGTGACAGCGGTCACGTCCTTGGTGCCATACACGGCGACCATATCGGCATCCGAGGTATTCACCACTTTAACGTCTTTTTCACTCATGCCGACGGATTCAAGTGCCCTGGCCAGCAGGTAATGTGACACACTGAGTTCGACCAGGTTGACGTTCTGACCCTTGATATCTTTCAGGGATTTCTTACCTTTGAGGATCACGGCATCGTTACCGTTGGAGAAGTCACCGACAATCAGTGCGGTACTGTCCACGCCACTGGCGGCAGGTATGGTGAGTGCATCCATATTAGTCATCACGCAACCATCAAATGCACCGGCAGTATATTGATTGATGGATTCAACGTAATCGTTGATTTGCACCACTTCAATTTCAATGCCGTATTTATCAGCCCATTTTTTCACGATGCCTGAGCTGCTACCGTAGTCCCAGGGCATCCAGCCAACATAGATAGTCCAGGCAACCTTGAATTTGTCTTTGGCCAGCACAGGCTGTGTGACCAGTAATGCGAGGGGTAAAATGATGAGAGCGAGTAATTTTGTCAGTGTTTTATTCATGTTTCCTCCGGCCGTTTACACGTTGTTTTTAAGGAGGTTCAATGACAATGCATTGCATACCTCCCGGGCTTTTATCCCTCCGTGTAACCTGCATGGAACCATGAATGACATGATAGGCAGGTCGATTGCTCTCGGACCAGACATCCTTAATAAGGACCGGAACCCTAGCTATCTATTTCAGGTTACTATGGCTTGCAATGGCCATTGAACTCTCACTTGCAAGATAGAGTGCAAGTTAAGTGCCATTAAGTAATAGTTATGTAAAACAGTTATTTATGAAAATATTGCATCAATGGTAGACGCACATAAAGACTTGTTTGGTGCAGTGAGGCTATAGGCGCACCATAATGGTGCGCTGATATGCATTGATTGGATGGCAATTATATTTGCTACTTATGTATGTTGAACTGGTGCAATTTACTGCAACAGGCTTTGATGAATGCAGGCGGCTGTTTGTAGTTTGCTGACTTCCTGTATCGGTCTGCCCAGATGATGTCCCTGGACAAAATCGACTTCCAGTTCTTTAAGCACGGCCAGAGTCAGCTCATCTTCAACACACTCGGCAACAGTGACTTTGTTCATGACGTGAGCAATATTATTCATCGACTCCACCAGGGCTCGATCGACTGAATTGCTGACAATATTACGGATAACAGAGCCATCGATCTTGATGCGGTCAACAGGCAAGTCCTTGAGATAACCAAAAGAACAGAAGCCGGAGCCAAAATCATCCAGCGTACATTGACAACCCAGTGATTTGAGTTTCGATAAAAATTCAGTCGCTGCCGCCAGGTGAGTAATAATAACCGTTTCGGATATTTCAAAACTCAGGTATTTGGGTTCCAGGCCCGTTTCCTGCAGTAGATTTCGCACCAGTTCGATGAGGTTGTTGTCCTCGATGGCGCGGTCTGAGAGGTTGACGCTGAAACGCGCCGCGATACCTTGACCATGCATATCGGCCAGACGCATGATCGCATTTTTTACCATCCAGTTATCGAGGTTGTGTATCAGGCCAAAGCGTTCCGCAGCCGGCATAAAGCCGCCCGGTAAAATAATTTTGCCATCGTCTGTGGGCATGCGTAGCAGTAATTCATAATCCACAGTGGCGAGTGTTTTTGTATCCAGAATAGGCTGGTATGCGAGTATAAAACGATCATTATCAATCATGTCCTTGACGCGTGCCGCCCAACCCATGTCATCCGCCATGCCTTGTTCATCACGGTCTTCCGGTTTGTAGATATTGACGCAGTTACGACCGCGGGTCTTGGCCAGATTGCATGCCAGGTCGGCTTGTGACATGGCCTGTTCGGAAGTGCCGGTATTTTCATCGATCAGGGTCGCACCGATACTGCATGAAACACTGAAGCCATTGCCTTCATGGTGAAAAATAAATTCATCAAACAAATGGCGAAAGTTTTCCGCGACTTTTTCCAGATTATCAGGATCGATATCATAGAGTAGTAAAGTAAATTCATCGCCGCCAAAGCGTGCGAACAAATCACCTTCACGCGCATGAGCGGAAATCATCTTACTGATTTCAATCAGCAAATCATCACCGGCGGCATGTCCGAGCGTGTCATTAATATATTTAAACTGGTCCAGGTCAATGTACAACAGGCCGGAAGTCTCGGCACTACGCGCAACACGGGCAATTAAACGATCCAGTTCCTGCTGGAAGAAGCGACGGTTATACAGGCCGGTGAGGGCATCATGTTCAGCCTGATAACTGAGTTGATGTTGATAATTTCTGGTGGCGGTAATGTCACGTGCCGTCCCGGTAATGCGCACTATGTTACCTTCATTGTCGGTTTGTGCACGTGCATTGAAACTTAGCCAGATATCCTTGCCATGGCGGTTACGATGTACTGTTTCAAATTGATAAAGATCATGTTGGGTTTTAATTTCATTGAATGCGGCCTGTTCCTGTTCGGCATAATCCGGATGCTGGAAATCACTAACAGCCATACCGATCATTTCATTGGGCGGGTAGCCGTAGAGATTGACCGAGGCCTTGTTTAGATAAGTCCAATGACCTTCTGCATCCATACTCCAGACCAGGTCATGGGCGGTTTCGACCAGGTCACGATAGAGCGCCTCGGCCTTCTGCATTTTTTCCAGTGCCGCTTCGGTTTCAGAAATATCATTAACCAGATAAATAAACACCGGCTTGCCACTAAGGATGACACCACTGACACATACGGAGACGGATAATTCACTGCTATCACGTTTAATACCCTTGACCTTGTAGCGACCGGACAAATGCGCAGGTGAGCCATCATTTTCCAGCATATCATGAATCAGCCATGATAAAGGTTTGCCACGCACCTCAGGACTACTGTAGGCAAACAGGTTTTGAGCTGCCAGGTTAAAGGTGTCGATCATGCCTTGTTCATTTGTAACAATAATGCCTTCAGCAGCATTATCAATAATGGCTCTTATATGGGTTTCCTGATCTGTCAGGCGTTGAAAGACTTTGCCCAGTGCCTGGGTCAGGTAGCCGGCCTCATCATTGGAATGCGCGGTTAATGCAGCCAGTGATTTGTTGGTGACAGCCCCGCTGCCGCGCAATGCCTGTTGTACGGGTGCCAGCGATCGGCGCAGACTGCGCATCGACAGCAAGGTCATTATCAACGTCACTATGCAAAGAGTTGACCAGATAATCAGGGAAGCCAGTTCCAGGTGCCCGTTACTTATCCATTGGTATTCCAGTAGCAGCGAGTACGACAGAATAGGTAGCAGGCCGCCCAGTAACAACAGCTTGGAATGGATACTGTTTTGCACCTTGATGACACCAGTGTATCGGGTCAGATGACTGAGCTTGTCCAATACCATTAAATAGGCCGGCATGGCGATAATAATCGACAGGGTCAGTTGCAGAACGAGAAAACTTTTGGCAAATCCCTGCTGGTAGCCGAGACCGGAGCGTTGTGCGCTATATAAATAGATAATAGAGATGCAAATTGTATAAAAAATAAACAAACCCCAGTAAGCGAGCTTGTAGCGATGAATTTTGCTATGTAGCAATGCAGCCAGGCTGGTCTGTTGTTGCTTATCTTGCAGTTTATTGACCAGGGGTTGCAGAAAGCGCCAGAAATATATCGTCACCAGCGCCAACATTCCGATCACAAAGGCGGGTAATAAGCCAACATGAAGCACTGTCTGAATGTGCTCACCGGTAATCAGGCCAAAGTAGGCCGCACCACCCAGAGTCAATACGGGAGTGAGTATAAAAGTCAGGCTAATCAAAGCCATAATGTGTTTTCTGAGGCGGCTTAGTTGTTCAATCATAAGCCTGAAATGCAAATAAATAGTTCATTATGGTGTCGTTTGAGGGCGCCCGTTATGTATGATTGCGTTATTTACAAGCAATTATTCTGCCAACCTGGTCACCGTTGGTTCGACATGCCAGGATTAAGCACCGTTATCTGCTTAAGCGCTGTATGGCGGCGTTGTTTGTGTTGCAATTAGACATTTTGAAAACGATGGATAGTGTTATATTGTCCGCTACAGCAAGGTGCCGGAGAGGCATAATTTACTGGATCAAATAATAAACAAGGGTGGCAACAATGAAACGTCGAGAATTCGTAAGCAAAATGGGTATCGGTGCCATTGCCGGCGCAGGATTGCTGAGCGCTTGTGGTAAAAAAGAGCAACAGAGCGAGGTCGTCAAGCCTGCCGCGAAAACCGAAATAAAATGGGACATGGTGACGACCTGGCCCAAGGATTTTCCTGGTCTGGGTACCGGCGCCAACACGCTGGCGCGCACCATCAATGAATTGAGTGGTGGTCGCATGCAGGTAACGGTGTACGGCGCCAAGGAAATAGTGCCGGCATTCGAGGTGTTCGACGCTGTCTCTAATGGCACTGCGCAAATTGGTCATGGCGCTGCTTATTACTGGAAAGGTAAAAATGAAGCTTTCCAGTTTTTTTCCACTGTGCCCTTTGGTATGAATGCACAGGAAATGAATGGCTGGTTGTTTCACGGCGGCGGACTGGAGTTATGGAAAGAGGCCTATGCCCCCTTCAACCTGATTCCGGCGCCGGCTGGTAACACCACGGTACAGATGGCGGGCTGGTTCAACAAGGAAATCAATAGCATCAACGACCTCAAGGGATTGAAAATGCGCATACCCGGTCTCGGTGGAGAAGCTTTTAGTCGCGCAGGCGGTACCCCGGTAAACATGCCTGGTGGCGAATTATTTACCGCCTTGCAAACGGGTGTACTGGATGCGACTGAATGGGTCGGGCCTTATAATGATCTGGCTTTCGGTTTCCACAAGGTCGCAAAATATTATTACTATCCCGGTTGGCATGAGCCCGGCACCACACTCGAGGCCATTATCAATAAAAAGGCATTCGAAGCCTTGCCAGAAGACCTGCAGGCCATTGTCATGGCAGCCTGCCGCGTCGCCAATCAGGACATGGTAGACGAATACACCGCCAACAATAATGCCGCTTTGCATGAACTGGTGAATGTGCATAAAGTCGAGCTCAGGCGATTGCCGGATGACGTATTGGCGCGCTTGAAAGAATTATCGAATGATGTGGTACTAGAAGTCGCCAACAAAAGTGAATTAGGGAAAAATGTGTTTGATTCCTACAGCAAATTCAGCCAACAGGCACATGACTGGCATAATATTTCGGAGCGTGCTTATTTTAATGCGCGCGCCTAGCAGTCGCATGCCTGCGAATGAGATGCCATTGAAATTTCATTGGCTAACCTGCAGACATTTTCCTGGATACGGGAGCGTCTGGAGCAAAAAAATTACAGCTGCATGGCTGGTATTACGACATGGTATCAGGGGATCTTTTGCATCTTGATGCTAATGCACAAGGATTTGTTTCTTTGCTTGATTCCAGTAGCTGATGTCATAATAGAAAAATCAGCGCCTTATCAATGGCTGGCAGTCAATTTTTCCCCCACGTCCGGCTGATAGCTGGCTACTTTATATTGGTTGCGCCCGGCGTGTTTTGCCGCATAAAGTGCCTCGTCGGCGAGATCAACCAGTTGTTCAAAATTTAAATCCGGGTGATGTATGGCCAGTCCCGCACTGATGGTGACGTTGGTGTTGCTGCGGACGGATTTGAAAATTCTTTCGGTGACTTCTGTCAAGGTATCGATATTAATATCCGCGAGTATGACCAGAAATTCTTCGCCGCCATAACGAACCACAAGATCTCCTTCCCTGCCTTCTTTTTCTATACAGACAGCGGTATTGATCAGGGCTTCATCACCTGTACTATGCCCATAATTGTCGTTATAGATTTTGAAGTTGTCTATATCGATAATAATAATACCGAAGTGTTCATTATTCCTTAATGATTGCGGGATGATTTTATTCAGATAAAAATACAAGCCACGGCGATTGTAAAGCCCGGTTAATGGATCTTTAAGTGAATTGTGCTCACTGCTTATTTTAAGCTGTATGTTCTCTACCAGGCTTTTATTAAGATTCATGGCATAATTTGCAAACATTACGGAACAAGCCATAAAAAAGAAAGCCAGCGCAGTGAAATTTTGTTCCCCTATTTGCAAAAAGCGCACGATCAGGGGTACAAATATGACAATACCTGAAGAGATTATAGTGTTAATTGACGTGGCGCAATTCATGATACTGCCTGCCGCCAGGGCAATAAGAAAAACTGAAATGATAATGAGTTGTTCATTTCCTAATGGGAAAAAAAGCAAAGAAGAAAATGCGGCCAGTGCCAGAGTGGTTGTAATTAACCATAATTTTTCCCAAATTAAAACATTGGAAGGATTGATTTCCTTGTTTTTTATTTTTTTATTAAACAGTATTGTGATAATAATTCTAGGCACATAGAGCAGTAAGGTGACACTTGTCCAGATAACAACCAGTGACATTTCGAGATGTTGGATAAGAATAATACCCATAAACAAGGCAAGCGAAATACCACCCGATAAAATTCTGCCCAAGGCGTTATATAAAAAGCGGATACGTTCGTAGTTGAGCTGTTGTTGATTAATGCTCATATAAGGAATTCTTGCGTACTCCTGAAGATGAAAGGTACAACATGATTGTTGTTAAAATCCTTACTATTATAACTATAGTAGCGAAAAATGATATGTCATCAACAATGTATTAATTAATTACGCAGTGTTTGAATATACTTGACAGCATGATGGGGATAACGGCTGCTTTATCCTAAAATATTTTTTCTGGTAACCACGTTGCCAACTCCGGCCATAGTGCCAGCATGAGCATGGCAATAATTTGAATGCCAATAAATGGAAGCACGCCTTTGTACATTTGTTCGGTGCGTACTTCGGCCGGGGCAACACCGCGTAGATAGAATAATGAAAAACCAAACGGTGGTGTCAGGAAAGAGGTTTGCAGGTTAATCGCAATCATCACGCCAAGCCAGGTGGGGTGTACGCCCATCATCATCAGTACCGGTGCAACGATGGGCACGACGACAAAAGTGATTTCGATAAAATCAAGAACAAAACCCAGTACAAACATCAGTAACATGACCAGGAACAGGGCAGTGAAATGACTACCCGGTAAATCCTTTAATAGATCGGTAACCAGTTCTTCACCGCCATAACCACGAAAAACCAGCGAAAAAATAGTCGCACCAATCAGTATCATGAACACCATGCTGGTGATCGCCACAGTGCGGCGCATGGCATAACGCAGTACTGCCAGGTTCATTTGTCGTTGCAAGGCGGCCAGCAGAATGGCGCCCAATGCGCCGACGGCGGCCGCTTCGGTGGGCGCTGCGAGACCGCCAATGATGGAACCGAGCACAGATATGATCAGCAGCAGTGGTGGTAACAGTGCCACCAGTACTTGTTTGAACAATTGCCTGCGTGAGCGTTGCTGTCGTTCCTGATACGGGATGGCAGGCATTTTTCCCGGTTGCGTAAAGGCGATATAAGCCAGGTATGTAAGGTACATGCCAACCAGTCCGAGACCGGGTATCAATGCACCGGCAAATAACTCACCCACTGAGGTTTGCGTTGCACCTGCCTTGTTGGCTGCATTGGTGAGTACATCCCCCAGCAGGATCAACACGATCGAAGGTGGAATGATTTGTCCGAGCGTACCCGAGGCGCAGATAGTACCTGTTGCCAGTGCCGGGTCATAGCCGCGTCGCAGCATGGTCGGTAAGGACAATAGTCCCATCGTCACGACGGTAGCGCCAACAATGCCAGTGCTGGCGGCCATCAATGTACCGACAATGACCACCGAAAAGCCAAGACCACCACGCAAAGGCCCGAACAGGCTGGCCATGGTGTCGAGTAATTTTTCCGCCACCCGGGAGCGTTCCAGTATCAGACCCATGAAGACAAACAAAGGCACTGCGATCAGTGACTCGTTTTGCATTATGCCAAATACGCGGCTGCTGCTGGCATTGAGAAAGGCGGATTTGAAAGTTAATAGATCGAAAGCATCCATCCAGCTGCCCAGCAAGGCAAAAATGAGTGCTGTGCCCGCCAGGGTAAAAGCTACCGGGAACCCGGCCATTAATACCAGGCAAACAACAATGAACATGACTAGTGCCATGACTTACTCGATCTCATCTGCATCAGCACAAGGCTGGTCACGCAGGATCTGAATGTTGCGCAATAGCAAGGCAGTGCCCTGAATGATCATCATCACAGGCATGACGATTAACAGGCTCTTGAGCAGGTAGATAAAAGGTAAGCCGCCCGGTCTGGAGGAAGCCTCGCCGATGGCCCAGGAAGTGAGTACATAATCCCAGCTCATGAGCAGTAGAAAAATAAATGTCGGGTAGAACAGCAGCAAGCAACCGATGATGTTGATCCAGGCCTGGCCGCGTGCTGTGCGGTTGCGATAGAAAATATCAATACGTACATGGTCGTTATGTTTCATGGCATAACTGACTCCGACCATAAAGATAATGGCATGAGCATATTGAATGCTGTCGCCTAGTGCGTTGACCATCTGGCCATAGCCGTTGCGTATCGCTTCCCAGTCCAGTGACAGCAAATGCAGTCCGAGGAAAGCCTCGTTGCTGAGCAGGTAGCGCGGCACCGCCACGGTCAGGGTCAGTATCACCAATAGCAGTACAAACCATGACACCCAGCGGCCGGCATATTCGGAAATGGCTTCCAGTATCTGGATGGTTTTTTCAGTGCGCTTACTCATTTATTGGCTTTTTATTTTTGATTCGCAAGCCATTATAAAGGATTGTGTGCCAGCCTGCATACCTGTCCGTAATCAGCACATGCTGACGCGCATCACAGAAGCTTGAAAGTGGAAATGTTGGCTGACACGCCTCGGTTAAAGAGGCGAGTAATGACAGTGGTTATTTTGTAGTAGCTTTGGCGAGCAGGGTGTCGAGATCGGGAATGCGATGGCCGCGATATTTAACGGTACCATCCGGCGCGATCAACTGTATGGTGGGAGTACCAGCGAGGCGATAATCCTGTGCAACCTGTGCTTTTTTATCATCTTCATTCAGAACCAGGTAGTCAAGCTTGTATTCGAATACGTAGTCATCGACTTCGTCCTTGTCCTCAAAACCAACATTGATGGCGACAAAGGTGAGTCCCTTGTCATGATATTTGTTATGTATTTCCTTGAATTGCGGGATCATGGCATGGCATACATGACATTTGGTTGACCAGAAAACCAGTAATACATGACCGTTCTGGCGAAGTTCAGACAGACTATGGGATTTCTCTCTGAGATCGGTGAGCGAGAAATCAGGTGCTGTCTCGCCGACACGCGGGCCATTTGCTGCCGCAGCTGTGGTGGCGGTCAGCCCAACGACCAGCATGAACAAAACACGTTGTATTACTTTAAACATTGGATCGATACCTGGAAAATTGTTGATACTGAATGTTCTGACAAGGGGTGTTGAAGAAAAGTTCAGTCCTGATCAGCGGTTTTATTATTCCTTACCATTCGAATAATTTCCAGAAAGGAGTATTGATATCATCCAGTTCCCTGCGAATGGTTCGTCCGTTGGCGCCATCCGGGTAACGAATGTAATAAGGTTTACCAATTTTTGGGGTAATACGCACCATATATAGCTGGCCATTAACGCGAAATTCCTCAATGACCTTGTCCTTGCCTTTGCGGATAACCACGTCAGCTTGCATGCTGTCTTCGTTATCAACGCCCTCTGGCAGCGCAGGCGGTGGCGGCACATCCACGGTTTTTTCTTCAGCCAGCGTGATACCGGGGCCAGCAACGGCCAGCAGTATGGTTGTAGTCAGTAGGGTTTTGCGAAATGCAGACATAATTATAACTCCAGCATGATTTCCTGTTCTTCGGCCGAGAGTTTGAAATCGCGGCTTTGGTAGTGGTCAAAGATAAAATTTACAACATCCTCGGGCTCGTCAACAATCTTGATCAGGTCCAGATCATCAGCGCTGATCGTGCCCTCGGCCACCAGGGTGGTTTTGAACCATTCTATTAATTGGCTCCAGAAGGACGAAACCACAAGAATAATAGGTATTTTGCGGCTCTTTTTGGTTTGTACCAGCGTCAGTATTTCAACCATCTCGTCGAGCGTGCCAAAACCGCCAGGCAGGACGACATACGCTGAGGCATATTTAACAAACATCACCTTGCGCGAAAAGAAATGTCGGAAACTCAGCGAAATGTCCTGATAGGGATTGCCGACTTGTTCAAAGGGTAACTGTATGTTGAGGCCGACACTGGCAGACTTGCCTTCGTAGGCACCTTTGTTGGCTGCCTCCATGATGCCGGGGCCACCACCACTGACGACTGAAAAACCAGCATTCGACAGTTGATTGGCAATTTCCTCCGCCAGTTTGTAGTACGGATGATCCGGTTTTGTTCTGGCAGATCCAAAGATACTGACGGAAGGGCTGATTTCGGCCAGGCGCTCGAAGCCCTCGACAAATTCGGCCATAATCTGGAAAATTTTCCAGGACTCGCGTGATAGCATGCTGTCATCCACCGGATTGAGTCCTGAGCGGCGAGGTTTGTTTTCTATGCCCATAGTGTTTGTCCTGATCAGTGCCTTGTCACCGCCAGGTAACTGACGGCCTTTCTCGAATGCGTGATAGTATCTCATAATAACATTAAAGTAGACGATGTCAGGAAATAACATGTCCAAGCAAAAAAATCCGCCACTGATACTGGTCGATGGCTCCTCTTATCTTTACCGTGCCTATCATGCCATGCCCAACCTCAGTAACAGCGAGGGACTGTCCACCGGGGCCATTTATGGTGTGATTAATATGCTGCGTAAATTAATACAGGATTATCAACCACAGCAAATGGTGGTGGTGTTTGATGCCAAAGGTAAAACTTTTCGTGATGATCTTTATGCCGAATACAAGGCTAACCGTCCGCCGATGCCGGAAGATCTTCGTGAGCAGGTCGAGCCATTGCTGGATATCGTGCAGGCGATGGGATTACCCTTGTTGCAGATCGATGGCGTTGAGGCCGATGATGTCATCGGTACTTTGTCACGCCAGGCAGCAGCCAAAGGTCGTGAAGTCATCATCTCTACCGGTGACAAGGATATGGCACAATTGGTCGACAAGCATACCAGCTTGATCAATACCATGAATTACACGTATATGGATGAGGATGGCGTGCGCGAAAAATTTGGCGTCAGCCCTGATCAAATTATTGACTACCTGGCGCTGATCGGCGATACCTCTGATAACGTCCCGGGTGTGCCCAAGGTCGGACCGAAAACCGCGGTGAAGTGGCTGGCGGAATATAACAGTCTGAATACCATCATAGAAAATGCCGAAACCATCAAGGGCAAGATCGGTGAAAATTTGCGCGCGAGTCTCGACCAATTGCCATTGTCAAAACAACTGGTGACTATCAAGTGCGATGTGGAACTGCAGCAAGCAAAGGATGCACTGGAAATCAAGCAAGCCGACCGGGACGCATTAATAGAATGGTACAAACGACTGGACTTCAAAACCTGGCTGTCCGAATTACTGGACCAGGAACAGGGTGAAGTGAATAAGGCCAGTGCCGCTGATGATACAGAAAGTCCGGCCGAGGTGGCCTATGAAACCATCTTTACTGAAGACGCCCTGGATGAGTGGCTGGAGAAACTCAAGCAGGCTGATTATTTTGCCTTCGATACAGAAACTACCAGTCTGGATTATATGCAGGCAGACATTGTCGGTGTGTCGTTTGCGGTTGAGCCAGGCAAGGCCGCTTATGTTCCCGTAGCACATGATTACCTGGATGCCCCTGAACAGCTGTCACGCGAACTTGTGCTGAAAAAACTCAAGCCGATACTGGAAAACAAACAGGCAAAAATAATTGGTCAGCATATCAAGTACGACATGAATGTGTTGTCACGTGTCGGTATTCATATTCAGCAGGTGGCCTATGACACCATGCTGGAGTCCTACGTTTATAACAGCACCGCCAGTCGTCATGACATGGACAGCCTGGCGCTGAAGTATCTTGGTTACAAGACCATTCATTTTGAAGACGTTGCCGGTAAAGGCGCCAAACAAATCACCTTCAATCAGGTGGATCTGCAACAAGCGGCTCCGTATGCTGCCGAGGATGCTGATATTACCTTGCGTTTGCACAAGGCCCTATGGGATAAATTGAGCAAGCAAGAAAAACCGCGCAAGGTTTACGAGGACATAGAAAGACCGTTGATACCCATCCTCTCCGAGATCGAATGTAACGGCGTGCTGGTGGATGTTGCCATGCTTGAGAAACAGAGCAAGGAATTGGAAAACAGCATGCAACAAATCCAGCATCAGGTTTATGAGTTGGCCGGCGAGGAGTTTAACCTGGGTTCGCCGAAACAGTTGCAAGTGATATTGTTCGAGAAATTACAATTACCGGTGATCAAGAAAACACCGAAAGGACAGGCCTCTACCGCAGAAGATGTTTTACAGGAACTGGCGGAAGACTATCCGATGCCACGCCTGATTCTTGATTACCGTAGCATGAACAAGCTCAAGAATACTTATACCGATCGTTTGCCCGAGCAGGTGGATGCGAATACCGGTCGCGTACACACTTCCTATCATCAGGCCGTCGCGGCGACGGGCCGATTGTCATCATCGAATCCGAACTTGCAAAATATTCCCATTCGTTCGGCCGAGGGCAGAAGAATCCGCCAGGCCTTCATCGCACCGAAAGGTTACCAGATAGTTGCTGCGGACTATTCGCAAATTGAGTTACGCATCATGGCGCACCTGTCGGCTGATCCGGGTTTAACCCATGCTTTTAATGCCGGTGAAGATGTGCATCGGGCAACCGCTGCTGAAGTATTCGCAGTGGCGCCGGATCAGGTGAGTACCGATCAACGACGTTCGGCCAAGGCCATTAACTTTGGTTTGATCTATGGCATGTCAGCTTTTGGACTGGCGAAACAGTTAGGTGTGGAACGACGTGTTGCACAGGAATATGTTGATCTGTATTTTCAACGCTATCAGGGTGTAAAAACCTATATGGATGAAACCCGTGAACGTGCGCGTCAACAAGGTTATGTAGAAACAGTATTTGGCCGACGATTATATTTACCCGACATCAAATCAAAAAATGCACAGGTCAGGCAATATGCTGAACGCACCGCTATTAATGCACCCATGCAAGGCACTGCTGCCGACATTATCAAGCGCGCTATGATTAATGTTTATGAGTGGATGCGCGAGCAAAAACCGGACATGAAAATGATCATGCAAGTGCATGATGAACTGGTGTTTGAAATTAGCAGTGGGCAAGTTGATGAGCTGCTCGGCAAGATTGAATCCTGCATGTCAAATGCAGCCACACTATCTGTACCTTTGGTGGTTGATAGCGGCAGAGGTGAGAACTGGGATGAGGCGCATTGACGTTTTTTCGCCTGCTGAGATGTCAAATAGCGCCGTCGCAAACCTTACTTGACTGATCAGGTACTTTGTTAATTTCCGTTAATCACGGGGGCAGCACTTGTGATTTCCGTACAATTAATTACAATTAGAGTCTGAACTTATTAAGCAAGGATTTGTCTTATTAGTTCAGATGCCTTTATTGGCATCTCCTGCTCATCTCCCTGAGCAGGAAAACATCCTGACAACCCCAAGTCGGGAAACTTTGACCCTTGCTTCTACCCCCCAATTAGGAAGCAAGGGTTTTTTATTGTCCCCCTGGATTGCGAAAGAAATTCATTTTATTCAGTCAATTGCAGCCACTCATCGAGTACCTGATGGATATCATCGATACCCGTTTTACTATGTGATGAGAAAATTTGCAGGCTGGCCGTGATACCCATGTTCTCAATCTCGTGAGCCACTGCATGCAAGGTATTACTGGCCGGTCCCTTACTTAGCTTGTCGGCCTTGGTGAGCAGCACATGCACAGGTAGATTAGCGTGGTGGCACAGCGATAACATTTCCCGGTCATAATCAGACATTGGATGTCTGATATCCATTACTAACACCAGCCCCTGTAAAGACTGACGTTTAATAAGGTATTCAGTCATGTACTGCTGCCATTTCTTCTTCGTCGCCTCAGATACCTTGGCATAGCCATAGCCGGGCAGATCCACCAGTCTGCGCTGCTCATCGAGCGTGAAAAAGTTCAGTTGCTGCGTACGACCGGGTGTTTTACTGGTGCGAGCCAGACTTTTTATATCGGTTAGCGTATTGATTGCACTCGATTTTCCGGCATTGGAGCGACCGGCGAAGGCCACTTCAAGGCCTTCATCCTCAGGCGCCTGCCTGAGGCTGGGCGCGCTGAGTAAAAAGGTGGCCTGGCGGTAGAGCTTGTTCATGATTTTTGCTTGCATATCATAGTAGCGGCAGATTACTAGTCCGTGTGAAATAACGCAAGTGATTGTTTTTAAATGTGGTAAGCGCATTACCCCGAAATAAACAGGCATGAATGTCCGTATTTTGCCCGGTCTAATGAGTTGACCGCATACCTGTCGCTGGTATACAGTGCACACGTTTTTGCCGGGTCAAATAACCTGGTGCTTGTTTCGTCGGTCTCGATGACCCTGAAAGACTATGGGAGATTACCCAAATGAATAAGTTTGTCGCATTTATCGCCATGGCCGCACTAATGGCAGCCGCTTCCGTCAACGCTGCGGGTAACAAGGAAGCAGGTAAAGCCAAGTCAGCTACTTGTGCAGGTTGTCATGCTGCAGATGGTAACAGCGCTATACCCGCGAATCCCAAGATCGCCGGTCAGAGCGAAGCCTACCTGCTGAAACAATTAATGGAATTCAAGTCCAAAAAGCGCGATAACGCCGTCATGTATGGCATGGTAGCGGGTTTATCAGATCAGGATATGGAAGATCTGGCCGCCTATTATTCCAGCAATACAGCCAAACCAGGTGTTGCCGATGAAACATTGGTGAAGACAGGTGAGCAAATTTATCGTTCAGGTAATGCTTCCAAAGGTCTTTCTGCCTGTATCGGTTGCCATGGCCCTAATGGTAAGGGTATTCCTTCCGCTAAATTCCCGGGACTGTCTGGTCAGCATGGTGAATATGTTGTTAGTCAGTTAAAGGCGTTTAGTATGGGTGCTCGTGCCAATGATGCTGGCAGCATGATGCGCAATATTGCCGGTAAAATGAATCCTGCCGATATGGCAGCGGTTGCTTCCTATGTTCAGGGTTTGCAATAGCAGTCAGCCAGACTTATTGGGCTTTGCTAAAAAAGGGTGATCCTGGATCACCCTTTTTTTATGCTAGCGTTACTGTCATCTGAAAAAGTCATGGTCTCTGTTTCACGGGATTAAGCCATTCAGCTAATATTCAGTTTGATAATCTATAATGTAAACCAAAGTCACAAGTGACGGTCATACTCATAGACGAAGCCCGAAGGCACTGGTAAACTATCTGATCCATTCGCATAATTTACCAATGATTACATGGGTTTAATACTGTTTTATTCTTGAAGGAGAGCTAAATGAAGTTATTGTTACGCTCAGCGCTGTTGGTACTGCTGTTTCAGGCCACGGCCAGTTTTGCTGACACAGCAAAATATGTCACCGGCATTGAGTACCAGGAGATCATTCCTGCACAGCATACCACTGCATCACAAGGCAAGATCGAGGTCGTTGAGTTGTTCTGGTATGGTTGCTCACATTGCTACCGCCTGGAGCCAGAGCTTGAGAAATGGTTGAAAAACAAGCCGGATAATATACATTTTGTCAGAATGCCAGCGCAATTTAACAAGCAATGGGAATTGCATGCCCGAGCTTACTATACGG
Source organism: uncultured Gammaproteobacteria bacterium (assembly GCA_963807455.1). Lineage (GTDB taxonomy): Bacteria > Pseudomonadota > Gammaproteobacteria > JAADHQ01 > JAADHQ01 > JAADHQ01. The sequence continues at coordinate 30,572 of CAWECS010000021.1, forward strand.
CGAAAGCCCTGGGTGTCTTGGATAAAACCCATACCGATTTTTTCAAGGAAATACATGAAAAGAAGAAACGTCTATCCACGCCTGAGGCACTGGCCGCATTTTATCTGCGTTATGGTGTCAGTAAGGATAAATTCATGAAGGTGTTCAATTCACCCTCGATCCGTAATCGACAGGCCCATGCCAAAGGCATGGTACAACGCTATGGAGCAAATAGTGTTCCGACCTTTGTCATTAATGGAAAGTTTCGCACCAATCAAACCATGGCTGGCACCAGGCAAGATATGTTTGCTGTAATAGAGGATCTGGTAGCGACAGAAGCCAAAGCGCAGATAGCCGAGCAGAAATAGATGGCTGAAGCAGCTGTCATTCCATTCAGGAATGGCTACGGGCTATGCGGCGAACAGGAGAGGATGGGGTGAAAGCAGCTGAAGTATTTGTCAAATGCCTGGAAAACGAAGAAGTTGAATACATCTTTGGCATCCCTGGTGAGGAAAACCTCGATGTTATGGATGCCCTGCTGGATTCCAATATAAAGTTTATCACTACCCGGCATGAACAAGGAGCAGCCTTCATGGCCGATGTTTATGGCCGCCTGACCGGGCGCGCCGGTGTTTGCCTGTCGACACTGGGACCCGGTGCGACCAATTTGATTACCGGTGTGGCGGACGCCAATATGGACCATGCCCCGGTAGTGGCCATTGCTGGTCAGGCGGGCACCAACAGGATGCACAAGGAATCACATCAGGTGCTGGATCTGGTTGATATCTTCCGTCCGATTACCAAATATGCCTCCAGAATCCTGGCGCCGAATATTATTCCCGAAGTGGTACGCAAGGCCTTCAAGGTAGCGCAAACTGAAAAGGCGGGTGCCACTTTTATCGAATTCCCCGAGAATCTGGCGAAGATGGATATGGATGAAGAAATCCTGCCAGTGAAACATCCTCATCAGCCCGAACCACCTCAAGATCGTGTGGAATATGCAGCAGAGCTGATCTCGGAGGCACGCCATCCGATCATACTGGCGGGTAATGGTGTGATTCGCGCACGGGCATGGAAGCATCTGGCCGAGTTTGCCGAGAAATTGAATATTCCTGTGGCCAATACTTTTATGGCCAAAGGTGTGATTCCCTTCAAGCATCCAATGGCACTTGGTAGTGCCGGTTTGCAGTCGCATGATTATGTCAGTTGCGGTTTTGATAGTGCGGATCTGGTTATCTGTATTGGCTATGATCTGGTCGAATTTCACCCCTATTTATGGCACCCGACCCGTGACCGCAAGATTATCCATATTGATTCATCACATGCTGAAGTGGATCAGGCTTATTCTGTCAGTGCCGGCGTGGTTGGCGATATCAAACACAGCCTGATAAGAATTGGTGCCTTGGCTACTCCGCATGAGGGACATTTGATGCGCCCATTACGCGAGGCGTTGATCGAAGAAATGAACCAGATGAGTGAGGACCAGGAATTCCCTGTGAAGCCGCAAAAAATAATCTGGGATCTGCGCACTGCGATGGATCTTGAGGACATCGTTGTTTGTGATGTCGGTGCCCATAAAATGTGGATGGCACGCATGTTTCGTTGCGAGCACCCCAATACCTGTATTATATCCAATGGTTTTGCCAGTATGGGAATTGCAGTTCCTGGTGCGATTGCCGCCAAGATGGTATACCCTGAGCGCAATGTGGTGGCTGTCACCGGCGATGCGGGTTTTTTGATGAACTCGCAGGAAATTGAAACCGCTGTCCGTTATAACATCGCTATTGTCATCCTGATCTGGAATGACTCTGGCTATGGGTTGATAGAATGGAAACAGATGAATGAATTCGGTCGAAAATCCAACGTGGATTTCAATAATCCGGATTTTGTAAAATACGCCGAATCATTTGGAGCGTTGGGTTATCGAATCGAGCACACCGATGACTTGTTACCCACGCTGAAAAAAGCATTGGATAGCAAGCAGGTTTGTATCATTGATTGCCCTGTCGACTACCGGGAAAATATGAAACTCACTGAAAAGCTGGGCGAGATGGTGTGTCCAATCTAGCAAATACTGGGTATTGCCAGCATGAAATCGTTATTGATCCTGACAGGAGAAGTCCTCCAGCTTTGACGAAATACTTTTAGTCTAAATTGAATATTGTGAAGAATAATTGATGATAGCCAAAGCAGTTGCGGATAAGAGTAAAAGCGTATTTGAGGGCGGGCGTCGTTTGCGCTTGCTAAGCTACAATATACAGACGGGCACGAGCACCAGTCATTACCGCCAGTTCCTGACCCAGAGCTGGCGTCAGGTATTACCGCATTCGCAGCGTATTGAAAATCTTGGCGGTATTGCAAGCATGATCAGGGATTATGATGTGGTCGGCTTGCAGGAAGTCGATGCTGGCAGCCTGCGGAGTGGCTTCATTAACCAAACTGAATATATTGCTGGCCGCGCTCATTTCCCGTTCTGGTTCCACCAGACCAATCGCAAACTGGGCAAGATTGCACAACACAGTAATGGCTTGTTGAGTAAATTCAAACCATCAGAGATTTCAGATCACAAGTTACCCGGGCTAATGCCGGGCAGGGGAGCGCTATTTGCCCGATTTGGGCATGGTAAAGAGTCCCTGGTGGTGGTGATTTTACATCTGGCACTGGGCCAGAAGGCACGCATGCGCCAGCTTGCTTATGTGTCTGAAGTCGCCAGTGACTTCAAATATGTGGTAGTGATGGGCGATTTGAATTGCAAGCCGGATAGCAAGGAAATCCGTCAGCTACTGGCCCATTCAGATCTGCATGAGCCCATTGAAGACCTGTTTACCTGGCCAAGCTGGCGACCAAAACGCAGTATTGACCATATTCTGGTCTCATCCAGCCTTAGGGTAGAAAAAACCCTGGTCCTCAGCCATACTTTTTCTGACCATTTGCCCATTGCCATGGAAGTTACATTACCCTGTAGCATCAAAATGCCGGCCTGAAACAATATTTTGTACCTTCGTGCTGTAAATGCTTCAAGTTTCTGACTGAGTTACCGAAACAATACTATCAACTGCATTCGTTTTGCAGTTCTAACATGTTGTTTTAATTCGAGACATACAAGCAGGCCATGTTCAAACGTAACCCGGAAAAAGCAGAGCAGCAATGGAAATCCAAGTATTTCAATAGCCTGGAAGAGCTGGAGAAAAAGGAAAAGCATTGGAGCGGGCTCGAAAATACCATGCGCACTTCGATGTCGCGCCTCAGTGTTTTGCTCAATGGTATCGATAAATCACTCGACAAGGAGCTGGACTACCTGCGACTTTCTATTCGTAAAGGCGCTGACGGCAATAAAATTCGTGTGTTACTGGAATCCATGTTTGAAACGCTGGAACGTGTTGAAAAACTTCAAAGCAAGCGCAAAAAACTGAATGCGCCACAAGCGTATGATTTGTTGCTCGACAGATTAGCCTTACCCAAAGGCACAGCGCGCAAGGTCAAAGCCTTAAAAAAATCCATTGCGCGTCTGGGTGAAGAGGATAGTCCTGTTGAAGTAATTCATGAATTTGACGAATTAATGCGCTACAGTTTTGGCTTGATCAAGGAAACGACTGCAGAAAAAGAAAAAGAAAAAATAAAAGAAAGTCCAAAAGAAATTCCTAAAGAAAATCATAAGTCCACGGCTGCACCCATAAACGAATCTGTCGCCGTTATCGAAAAAACGGCTACAGCAAAATCAGCCGATGTAAGCCTGCCAGAAACGCATGACATGTCTGGGCGAATGGTGCTTCAGGAGTTGATGTCAAAACTGCTATTGCCCGCTGATCTCGACAGCGACGTCAAGGCTGTGCATCAACGTGTGCAGGCAGCAAAAATGGATGAGGAGCTGAATCGTTTGGCGGTTCAGTTGGCCGGCATAATCAATGATGCGATTCCCGGTGAGCTGGTCAGTGATTTGATGCAGGCTGATAGCACCCTGACTATTAACGAAGTGCTGCTACAGCTGCTGGAGAAAATTGAGTTGCCAGCTGAAGCAAACGATGAAGTGCAACAGATACAACATCAATTGGAAGGGGATGTCGAGCAGGATGAATGGCCTGTTTTGCTGGAGCGCATCAGTTTGTTAATACGCTCCATGCGTGAAAAAGCCAACGAAGAAAAGAAAAGTCTTGAATCATTCCTGACACAGCTAACCGAGCAATTACAAACACTGGACAACTTCATTAGTGGTGTTGAAAAAGATCATCAGGAATCCATTCATGAAGGCCAGGCCTTGAGCGATCGCATGCAGGACCATATACATCATATTGGCCTGAGTGTAGATGAGGCTTCGGAACTGGATCAACTCAAGGATGCGGTGCGTAATCGTCTGGAAACTGTTGCCCAGCACATGAGTGAATTTCGCCAGTATGAAGACGTCAGGGATACGCGTGCACAGGAAAAAATTGAAGAACTGAATGAAAAAATAAAAATCATGGAAGAGGACTCGGAAAAATTACGTAACAAGGTCAAGCAGGAGCGCGAGTCTGCTTTGACAGATCAGCTAACAGAAGTTAAAAACAGAATGGCCTTTGATGAGCGCATCGAGCAGGAATTCGCCTACTGGAAACGTTATCAAACACCGTTATCTGAAATTGTGATCGATATCGATTTGTTCAAGAAAATAAATGATAACTATGGACATATTGCCGGCGACAAAGTGTTGCACACCGTAGCGCAACATTTACAGCAGAACATCAGGGAAACTGATTTTCTCGCACGTTATGGCGGTGAGGAATTTGTTATTATAATGCCCGGCACCAAGGTAGATGAAGGACTGGGAGTGGCGGAAAAATTACGCGAAGAAGTTCAGAACTGTGGTTTTCATTATCGTGGAGAATCAGTACAGGTGACTATTTCCTGCGGAGTGGCGGAATTCAATGGCGATGACACGCCGCGCATGGTATTCGAAAAGGCTGATGCTGCTATGTATCGTGCTAAGTCCGCCGGTCGTAACCGTTGTTTGTCCGGCTAAATTAGGCAATCGTCCTTACACATTATCCTCTCTCTCGTTGATTAACTAAGATTCACTATGTCTGCAATGCATCGGTGCGTGGACTAAAACAGCAGTGTAGGGCTTATTATGGTCAAAATGTAGATTTATTTATCAAACTAATATAAGTTTACTTGATACTAATAATGATCTAAATAATTACGGATTCACCCGGCCCAGTAATTATTTTTGGGGAAACCAGGCCTATGCTGCCTAACCTTTCTGCTATTTTGTGGCTTTCTGTACTGTTGCAAGTCATTGCGGCGGTATTGGCCTTGCGTCTAATTCCTATTACCGGTCGTGCGACTGCCTGGGTCATACTTTCTATCGGCTTTATGCTGATGGCGACACGGCGAGCGATCAGTTTACTGCATCAGCAGGGTGTTATTGAGGGTCAATGGCTGACTGCAATGAGCACTGAAATGGTGGCGCTGATCATTTCAATTCTTATATTGACTGGCGTCATTTTACTTCGCCGTGTGTTTAGCAAACAACGCCAGGATGAAATTGAATTACGCAAACTCACGCAGGTGGTAGAAGAAAATTCCAGCAGTACTATCATTACCGATCTTGACGGTAAAATAGAGTATGTAAACCATCATTTCACTGAAGTCACCGGATATACTCTGAACGAGATCAAAGGCCAGTCGACAAGATTTCTGCATTCCGGCAAAACACAATCCGAAATTTTTATCGATATGTGGAATACTATACGTGCAGATAATGTCTGGACTGGCGAGTTTTGTAATCGCTGTAAAGATGGTAGCCTGCTCTGGGAGAAGGCGAGGGTATCGCCGGTGAAGGACAGTGAAGGAAAGACGACACACTATGTCGCTGTACTTGAGGATGTGACAGAACAAAAGGCACAACGTGAAGCGCTGGAGTATATGGCCATGCACGATGCACTCACTGACCTGCCAAACCGGTCGTTGTTTTATGACAGGCTTTATCAATCGATACTCAGGGCCGAACATGAGAAAAAGCCTTTCGCTGTCATGCTGATGGACCTGAATCAATTCAAAGTCATTAATGATACGCTCGGGCATTTTGTCGGTGACCGAATATTGAAAAAAATTGCCTCCAGGCTGCAGATTGATGTGAAATCATATGACACGGTTGCACGCATGGGCGGTGATGAATTCCTGGTGTTATTGAATGATATTGATGAAGCACATGCCTTGACCGTAGCACATAGATTGCTGGAAGTGGTACGACAGCCACTTATCATTGAAGGTCACAATTTTGATATCAGTGTCAGTATCGGCATTGCTTTGTATCCGCGCGATGGTGATGATCCGGACCTGCTGATTCAACGCGCTGATGTCGCTATGTACTCTGCCAAGTCCCTGGCATCAGGCGTAGCCATCTATGACTCTAGTCTGGACAACAACACCGTTGGCAGACTTGAACTATTAGGCGAAATTCGTCAATCGCTTGAGGCGAATCACTTTTGTTTGCATTACCAGCCCAGGATAAATCTCAATAATATGGCTGTGGAAGGTGTTGAGGCACTGGTTCGTTGGCAGCATCCTCAGCAGGGACTTATTTTGCCGGATAACTTTATTCCACTACTGGAGGAGACTGGACATATCTCTAGTTTGACACGTTGGGTTTTTCGGCATGCCATTGAGCAGTTATCTATCTGGCAAGTGGACAGGCCTGAGTTGACACTATCTATCAATGTTTCTACCAAAGACTTATGTGATCAGGGCCTGGCCATCGATTTAGCAGATATTATGCAGGAATATAATGTTTCTTCGCATAGCGTTATTCTTGAGATTACAGAAAGCGCCTTGATGCAATACACTCACTATACGCGTCATACTTTGAGTGCGCTCGAACTACTGGGCATCAAGCTGGCCATTGATGATTTTGGCACGGGTTACTCATCGCTTACTTACCTGAAGGAAATGAATATTTCTGAATTAAAGGTCGACAAATCTTTTGTCATTAATATGGTGAGCGATGAAAACGACGAAGTCATTGTTCATTCAACGATAGAACTTGGACACAACCTGGGGTTGCAGGTGGTCGCTGAAGGCGTTGAGGATGCAAGGACCTGTAAGGCACTACAGCTCTTGAGATGTAAGTATGCCCAGGGATATTATTTTTCCCCGCCTGTTGAAGCAGAAGCCTTCACCGAAATGTTGCAAACTAAAGCTATCATGTTGGGTGTGTCGGTATAGTCTGTCTGCTTAATGTATTTTTTATCCATTCAAATCAGTGGCTCTTACAAAACTTGATGCAAAATACAGCATTTTTTCAAATCATAGGGTGTAGTTTGCAATCGCTGCCTGCGGGCAGAAGCATAAAGCATAAGAATACTATAATTTTCTTATTTCATTAGTTTATTTCTTACATAATTTATTATTGTTTATCATTATGTTATTTCATTCACTGCAACATGCTTAGACTGATTCTAGTCAAGCCCGTTATCGGCACGACTCATGCTGATACATAATGCGTGTCTGCAATAATAATAATCAACAGACGTGATAAAAATAATAATAAATTGCCTCAAAGGGAGGATGTTTACGAGGCAAGCACCGCATTAGAAGAGCCCCAGTGGGGCTATGGAGGAGTTAGAACATGGATGTTTCTGTTTTTTATTGTTCCTGGACCTGCCGGCATTCTCTCTGCAAAATAATTTCTGCTCAAGTAAACTGCGTTAAACTATTAGCGCCAGCATATTACGCCTGTGTGATTAGGAGCATGGTGTCTTTTCTGCAAGGCAATGGCTATGACATATATTCACAGCCAGTTATCAATTTTGCTAAAGGTAAAACTGCGTGTATACAGGCAAGAAAATTCTGATTATCAAGGCAGGTACAAAACTGGCCTCGCTGGCACATATTGAAGGAGATTTTGAACATTGGATGATGGCAGCTACGGGCAGGATGGCTGATGAATTCTGTGTAGTGGCTGTCGCAAATGGGCAAGCCTTACCTGATCCAAAAATGGTTGCCGCCGTTATTATTACCGGCTCTGCAGCCATGGTGACAGATGCAAGTGACTGGATCGAGCAAACGGCCAAATGGTTGCGCACTGCCAGTGAACAGTCGTTACCGATATTGGGGATCTGCTTTGGACACCAACTGTTGGCTTACGCACTTGGTGGTCAGGTGGCGGATAATCCCAAAGGCGTTGAAGTGGGAAGCGTGAATATGCAACTGACAAAAGCCGCCGGTGATGATGGTTTATTTAGCGGCTGCAGCGATATGCAGGTACAAGCCAGCCACAGGCAATGTGTTATACAATTGCCACCACAGGCCCTGCGATTGGCAAGCACGGCGATGGATGACAATCACGCGTTTCGCTACCATGATCACGTTTGGGGCGTGCAGTTTCATCCTGAGTTCAATGCCGAAGTGACAAGGCAATACATACAATATTATCAGCATGATTTACTCCAGGCGGGTGTGGATTATGTTTTTATTTTACAAGCATGCCGCGAGACACCATTGGCAAATGGATTGCTGGCAAAGTTTATCCAACATACGGGTATTTAATATGAAGTTTCATCAGCTGCCAGTAGGGCAGGAATTTCTGTTTAAGGGCAAGACCTATGTCAAGGCAAGCCCGGTATTGGCCACAGAGATCAACAGTGGTGAACAGAAATTTATGCGGCGCGCTGATACTGTGCAGTTGCAGGCGCCGTTGCCATCGACTTCAGCACCTCGGAAAGATAATGAAGCTGTGCAGAAAACAAAAGTAACGGCCTTGTTTGAATGCTTTTTTAGTACCTGTACAGACCTACTTGAATATGAACTGGAAAATATACCAAGCGCAAAAAAACATAAAATAAGCGCCCAAATGCAGCAGGCCCGCAAGCGCTTCTTGCAGGATCTGGGCTAGGCTTGGTTTTCCTGTTGTTTATGATTTATATATAGATATCAGTCACTTGTATAAATAATGTGTTAGTCAGATATTGACAGCCCGGCAGGGCAAGATCCTACAAAGATGATATATTTTCTATAATTATCAATAAATTATAACTTTCCCGCCGATTAATTATGATTTTTCTCTACGTTATTCAAAATTTAACTAAAGATTGTCCCGCAATGGCCGTTAATCAAATTAACGGATGAATTAATTTGACTCCATTATGCTAATCAGCGTGCTGTTTTGAGTCATAAGTTTAAACAGGATCGGGCGGTTTGGTTTGTTGTTGTGAATGTCCATCATGTATGGAAATCCTGAAACAGGCTACGGCTTAATATTCAGAACTCGATTCAATATACAGATACGCTGATTAGCATAATGAGAGACAGGTTCTTTCATTTAAGGTTGACTCCTCCGGCAGCGCTAACGCACTGCATTCACCCAGTCATTGTTGGCTGGGTTTTTTTTTGCTGACTATCCGCTGGTCATCATGGCTATGACGCCCTGATACGGCTGCCATTCACAGCAAGTTTTATTGACATCAACCATACGTTGTTTTGCGTACAGCATTCTTTATCAATATAATCAATATTTTACGTGATAAATGTGGGCGCCTGGCTAGATCATGACTGACCTCAGTCAGGTTAATAACAAAATCAGGGCAACGCAATTCTAATACTAGTATTGATCAGGATATTAATAACGTTAAATTGAATATGTGGCCCTGTTTACTAAAGCAAAACATAAACAGGTACGATATATAGTAAATGGCTGCAGAAGCTGGCCAGCATAATATTAGTTCTAATGATGAATAGCGCTTCAAGTATTCAATACAACATCCTTATCGTCGATGACCTAGATGTCAATCGCCTGTTGGTACGTAATGCCCTGAAAGAGGGTAATTATAAGTTTACTGAGGCTGAGGATGGTGTGCAGGCTTTAAGCTGTATTGAGCATAACGAATATGATGTTGTGCTGCTGGATATTATGATGCCCGGTATCGATGGCGCCGAGGTCTGCCGACAAGTCAGGAAAGAGATGTGTGATGAATTATTGCCAATCATCATGGTAACCGCTCTGGATGATCCTGAGGGTATCGGTATCGCTTTTCAGGCAGGTGCTAACGATTACATTGCCAAGCCATTTAGTAAATACGAATTAGCCACCCGGGTGAAATCCTTTGCCGAGCGCAGACGCATTGAAAAGGAATTGATTGATAAAAAGGAATACATAGATGCTGTCATGGAAAATATGCGCGATGGTGTAATAACCATTGATGAACAGGGTTTGATCGATTCGTTTAATCCCGCCGCTGAAAGAATGTTTGCTTTTAGCCAACACGATATTATCGGCCAGCATATTAAAAGTTTGCTGACCATAGCCAGTTATCAACAGTATCAGGACTATCTTAATACGATGATGCCATTGGATAATATGGCAAAAGCCGAAGTTATGCCGCTGGAACTGGAAGGTTTGCGTAAAGACGGCGCAATATTTCCTATCGACCTGTTGCTGAGTGAAATGTCATTGGGCGACAAGCATCTGCTCATTGGTAATGTACGTGATATAACACGTCGGAAGCAGGACGAAGAACGAATGTTGTATCTGGCCAACTTTGATGACTTGACCGGCTTGCCCAATCGCAATCTGTTTAAGGATCGCTTGCAACATTCTATAGAGCGGGCCCAGAGAGCAAAGCAATATGTTGCCTTGTTTTATCTTGATCTGGATGATTTCAAACGTATTAATGATACGCTCGGTCATAAAATTGGTGACGAGCTGTTAAAGGTAGTGGCTGAACGCCTGAATACTTGTGTCAGAAAGAGTGATACGGTGGCTCGTATCAGTGGTGATGAGTTTGCTTTGATTCTTGAGGGTGTTGACGATACCGAAAGTGCAGCCTACACCGCAGAAAAAATTATCGAAAGTATGAATACCTATATTATGCTGGATCAGCATGAGATCTTTGTCACTTGTAGTATCGGCATTGTATTGTTTCCAGTCGATACAAAAAATACAGAAGAGATGTTGAAAGATGCGGATGCTGCCATGTATCAGGCCAAGGGCCTGGGTAAAAACAGGTACCAGTTCTACAAGCCGGAAATGAACACACGCTCACTGGAACAGTTACTGTTAGAGACCAGTCTGCGTCGTGCGCTCAATAAAGAAGAATTTTTTCTGCATTATCAGCCGCAGCTGGATGTGCAGAGTGGAAAAATTGTTGCCATGGAGGCCTTGTTACGTTGGCAGCATCCAGAAAAAGGCATATTACCGCCAGTAGATTTTATTCCTTTGCTGGAAGAGACCGGCTTGATTGTACCCATTGGTGAGTATGTTATTCGAGCGGCCTGCCAGCAAAATATGAGTTGGCAACAACAAGGGATGGAGCCGTGTATTGTTTCCGTTAATCTATCCGCCAAGCAGTTTGATGATCCCGGTCTGATTGATAAAATCGAGCGCATACTGGCAGAAACAGGCTTGAATCCAAGTTATCTGGAACTGGAGATTACCGAAAGTTCTATCATGCGTGATGTGGAATCCTGCATAGAAAAATTCAGAATTCTCGACGCTATGGGTATTTCCATTGCTATTGATGATTTCGGTACAGGTTACTCTTCTTTGTCCTATTTGCGACAGTTTCCTATAGACACATTAAAGATTGATCGCTCATTCGTGGTTGATGCAATCTGTAGTGCTGACGGACTGGCGATACCCAGGGCCATCATCGGCATGGCACAAGCCCTGAACATGAAAGTGGTAGCTGAGGGGATAGAGACGAGTGAGCAACTGAAAGTTTTTTCCAGAGAGCAATGCCATTCGATTCAGGGTTATTACTTCAGTCGACCACTCTCCGTGGATAAAATGACAGAGTTGCTTTTAAATCATTCAGGTTATCCAGAAAAAAAATAATCACCAGCAACATTAACGCATCAAATATAGCGTGTATCAAGGTCTATCATAACCAGTCCGGCACTTCCTTGCCCATTGCCATGCGTTCCTTGACGAGTTCTCCTGTTAAGGCAAAACCAAGGGTAGCCCCTTCACTGTCTTTAAATCTTGCACGAATACCTGTCTCGGTTACTTCTTCCTGCCAATGGCCTTCAATCTTCCGCGGTGGTGGGCAGACGACAACCGGGTAGGCCGGGGTTTTGACCACAACGGGCATGGCGGGATAGTTCACAGGCGTTTTTTCGCCTGCAAGGCTGGCAGCCAATGCTCGCGCTGCATTCATTAATGGCATAACGAAAGGCAGGTTGAGGTCTTCTACCTGTGCGCAGTCTCCCAGTGCATAAATATTGTTGGTGCTGGTTTGCAGGTAACGATCGACCTTGATGCCACGCTCGGTATCGAGCCCTGCATCCTTGGCCAGCTGGATATCAGCCCTGAGGCCAATGGCCGAGAGCACAATGTCGGCTGCAATCGTGGCGCCGCTTTTGAGTGCTATTACCAGTGCTTCGTCTTTGTGATTCACACTGCTTACCGAGTCATCAAGATGCCAGCTTACGCCGAGGTCTGATAATTTTTGTTGTAGTTCCGTGGCCGCCCTGGGGGGTAACAGGCGACCCAGTGGCTGGGGAGCCAGATCGACAATATCGATAGTAGCGCCTGCGGTAGACAGGTCATTGGCAAATTCACATCCAATCAGTCCAGCGCCAATAATAACAACGCGCTTGCCTTGTTCCAGCGCTTTGCGGAATTCACTGTAGTCGGTTAAATTATTGACCGACATGATGGTGTCTGCCGCATCGCCCTCGAAGGGTATTTTGATCGGGTTCGCACCATTGGCAAGGATCAAATGCTGGTAATCAACAAGGCCACGATCACACTGAATTTGATGTTTATCCGCATGAATATGGCTGACATGAGTGTGATTCCAGATGCTGGCATCAAGATCACTGGCCATTTTATCGGCGCTGGAAATCACCAGGCTTTCGGCTGTTTTTCCTTTATCCAGGGCATTGGACAGCATGGGCTTGGAGTAATAAGCAGCATCATCCTGGCTGATCAGCATTAGCTCCGATTGTTTGTCCAGTTTGCGAAATTCACGTGCCAGCGTATAGCCAGCCAGCCCGGTGCCTATGATGACGATATCAGCCATTACGATACCTCAAGCATTTCAAAGTCAGATTTACCCACACCGCAGTCAGGGCAGACCCAGTCTTCAGGAACATCATCCCAGGCAGTTCCCGCAGCAATGCCATCTTCAGGCCAGCCTTCTTTCTGATCATAGATAAATCCGCACACCAGGCATTGCCATTGTTTCATATTACTCTCCAGAATTTTATTGTGCGTATTAAACGACGTCAGGCCATTAAACTCAAGTATTTCGGTGATTTTCCTCTGTAAAAGCTTGATCACAGGCTTTGAGTTTATCTCATGAATTCTGCTAGTCTTTATCCAGTTGATAGAAAAGGAGAGATTGCATGCACACAGCCCAACACGGGATCCTTGCCGATGAAACCAAGCTTGCCCGTTATCTGGTTTTCAGTATTGATAGCGAAGATGAAATTACACAAGCCCTTGAAGATTTAGTGGCGAATATAGATACGCACACCACGGTAGTCGGAATGGGCGCTTCTTTACTGGCATGCCTGGGCAAATCCATTCCAGGTTTGCATGCCATGCCGGCACAAACTGCTGCCGGTATCGACATGCCATCAACGCCCATGGCGCTATGGTGCTGGCTGCGTGGGACTGATCGAGGCGAATTATTTCATCGCGCCCGTGATATTGAAAATCTGTTAGCGCCAGCCTTTATGCTCGAAGATGTTATCGATGCCTTCCAGTATGATAATAACCATGATCTCACCGGCTATGAAGATGGTACCGAAAACCCGCAGGGTGAGGAAGCCATTAACGCCGCTATCGTGCAGAACGCAGGTGCAGGCCTGAATGGCTCCAGTTATGTTGCTTTCCAGCAATGGCTACATGATTTTGATATTTTTGATGAGATGACCACCGCGCAGCAGGATAACACCATCGGCCGGCATATCAGTGATAATGAAGAATTTGATGAGGCACCGGAATCCGCGCATGTGAAAAGAGCGGCGCAGGAAAGTTTTCAGCCCGAGGCTTTTATGTTGCGGCGTTCTATGCCCTGGTCAGAAGGCGATAGCGGGGGGCTGGTATTTGTATCCTTTGCAGCATCCTTGCAACCATTTGAAGCGGTGATGAACAGGATGTTAGGCAATGAAGATGGTATTCGCGATGCACTGTTTGATTTTACCCGTCCCGTCAATGGTGCCTATTTCTGGTGTCCTCCAGTCAGCAATGGCATATTAGATTTACGCGCATTGGGTTTAAATTGATTTAACAATTTGTTGATAACCATCACTGCGGCTGTGTGCGTATAAGCAAAAATAGCTATTGAGACCACCACTGTTATGAATAATATTCGCAACAAACAGCTTGCACGCCATTAAGAAACGCTGCCTGTATGCCGATAACAATCACATTAGAAGGGGTATTTATCCCAAAGTGGTGGTTATCTTCATTGGTTGACATGATTTATAAATATGAATTTGCCTTGCGTCTACTGGCATTTATCGGTGGCTTTGGCTTGCTTGCCACCTGGGAATACCTGAACCCAAAGCGAAAATTATCTCAAAACAAATCCAGGCGCTGGGTCAATAACATAGCACTCGTGATATTTAGTACGGTTCTGGTGCGCCTGCTAATACCAACGGCTGCCATTGGTAGCGCATACCTGGTAGAACAAAATCAGTGGGGGATTATCAATACTTTTGAGCTGCCAGCGCTATTGAAATTTGTCATTGCATTTTTGTTGCTTGATTTATTTATCTATTGGCAACATGCCATGTTTCATGTGCTGCCCGTGCTATGGCGCTTTCATCGTGTCCATCATGCTGACATGGATATTGATGTTAGCACCGGCTTACGCTTTCATCCCGTCGAAATATTTTTATCTATTATGCTGAAAATTTTTATTATAGTCATGCTGGGAGCGCCCTTGCTGGCCGTGATACTATTTGAAGTGATATTAAACCTGTCATCAATGTTCACACACTCGAATATAAATCTGAATGCAAAACTTGAGCGCATACTCAGGTGGTTTATTGTTACCCCGGATATGCATCGCATACATCATTCGGTCAGGGAGAATGAAACCAATAGTAATTTTTGTTTCAATTTGTCTTTATGGGACAGGATATTCGGTACCTATATACACAAGCCTAAAGACGGCCAAATGACCATGACGATTGGCCTGGAACATTTTCGTGATCCTGAATACCAGAAATTGAAAAGTCTGTTATTCATGCCATTCAGTAATAAAGTCACAGGTTATGCAATCAATTCCCGTGACACGGGAAATGCAGAAGAGCTGGCATCAGCACGTCTTATTGCCAGACAAAATCAGGATAAGGCCAGCCTGGCTACCGAGTTATCCACCTATCTGGATGCGATTGGTCAGCATGCACTGGTATCGGCTACTGATGCCCAGGGTAATATTATTCATGTCAATGACAAGTTTTGTGAAGTCAGTGGTTATGGACGCGATGAATTGTTGGGGCAGAACCACCGCGTTATTAACTCCGGTGTTCATCCGCCGGCATTCTTTGAAGATTTGTGGCAACAAATACGTAGTGGGCATAATTGGCATGCAGAAATTTGTAATCGGGCTAAAAACGGTGAGTTATATTGGGTCGATAGTACTATTGTGCCACTGAAGAATACCAAAGGAGAAATAGAACGATACATCTCCGTGCGCATTGACATTACAGAGCATAAACGCCGCGAACTGGAAATAGCGAAAGCCAACCGGAGTCTTGAAGACGCTAATGCTAAACTGCAACAACTCAGTCGCATCGACGGCCTGACCAATATCGCTAATCGACGCTATTTTGATGAAACACTGGCGCAGGAATTAAGCAGAATGCGTCGTAACAAAACCCCATTGACTTTGATACTCTGCGACATCGATTATTTTAAAAAATATAATGACCGCTATGGTCACCAGATGGGAGATAAATGTTTGCAGCAAGTGGCACAATGTATTCACGACAGTTTTAGTCGAACCGGTGATCTGGTGGCGCGATATGGTGGAGAGGAATTTACCGTTATTCTGCCTGACGTGAGCCAGGAGGCCGCCATCAATCTGGCTGAAAGTTTACGTCTGAGCATAAAAGATTTGAATATCGAGCATGAATCATCTTTGATAGACAGTGTATTGACATTGAGTATTGGTGTGACAACAGCCATACCAGATAATGACTCAACCGTCGCTTCCTATATTCATTCAGCCGATAAAGCACTGTATCGCGCCAAAGAAAGTGGCCGTGACAATATACAGTTTATGCCACCAGAAAAACTATAATTCTTATACCCATTCATGATATTGCTTTCCAGTAGCGACCTGCATAATCACGGCTTTCGTTTTCGATAGTCAGTTTTTGCATGCCCATACGGATAAAAAATCCTTCGGCATCTTTTTGTGCTTTAACCAACAAGCCATTGGCATTTTTTAATCTTGCTTGTTGTTCTGCAACATTTATTAATTGGCTGCCAATGCCACCGGTTTGCTGATGTGGATGCACATAGAGGCCATGTATCAACAAGGCGTTGCTATTGTTGTTAATATTAACCAGTTCATTTTCCAGTGTGAGCACCGCCACTGGTTTATTCTGACTGCTTGCCAGATAAATCTGGAAAAATTGTAAATCAATCTCTTTATAAAGATAGCTGGGTAATGACAAACGCTTGACCCGTTCAGACAGGTCCCAGTTCATCACAGCAGCAGTGATGATCTGATTGCTAGCATCCAGATCATCACTGTCTGCCTGCCGTATTTCCAGTTCTGTAGCGATCATTTCGGCCTCTATTAAACCCGGTTGTCAGTAATGATATTTAGCTGACGCGTCTCCACTCATTGCCACTATCTATGTCGTCAATAGACTGGCTACGTGATAGCTGCTTCTCTGTCATTGTCACCAGCTCTTCCGCACTACTGGGGTGGATGGCCATGGTGTTATCGAAGTCAGCCTTGGTGGCACCCATGGTGACCGCGACAGCGAAACCTTGCAACATCTCATCGGCATTCTCACCGATGATATGAATGCCGACTACTTTTTCATCTTTACCGGCACATACCAGCTTCATAGCCGTGCTCGTACCCTGTTCGGACAGTGCATGTCGCATGGGTGTGAATTCGCTGCTATAAATACTGACTGTATCATAGCGTTGGCAAGCTTCATCCTCGCTCATGCCGATGGTAGCAACGGGCGGATGTGCGAATACCACGCTGGGTATGTTGTCATAGTTGACCTTGCTGTCCGCTTTGTTGTTAAACAAACGCTCGGCCAGTTTACGACCGGCAGCAATGGCGACCGGCGTCAATGCAACTTTACCTGTGATATCGCCGAGTGCATAGATACCCGGTATATTGGTGTTCTCGTATTCATCCACCGGGATCACGCCGTTGCCGAGTACATTGATGCCGATTTTTTCCAGTCCGATACCCGCCGTGTTGGGTCGTCGACCGACTGCCCAGATCACGGTGTCAAACGCCTGTGCCACCTGACCGTCTTTGGCATGCACAACCAGGCCTTCAGCCGAACGCGCGAGAGCATCGACATGGAATCCGGTTTTGATCTGAATGCCTTGTTGCTTCATTTCCGCTTCCAGTACGGTACTGATCATCGGGTCGAAGCGCTCCAGCAATCGATCCTCGAGGGCGATGATGGATACAGATGATCCCAAGGCACGCAGCACACCACTTAATTCCACGCCGATGTAACCACCACCAATCACGGCTACACGCTCAGGTTGTTGCTGCAACTGGAAAAACCCATCCGAGGTAATACCAAGTTCCGCTCCACGCACCGGCGGCACGATAGGTTGGCCTCCTGTAGCGATAACGATATGATCGGCCCGGTATTGTTCTCCATTCACTTCCAGTGTATGTGCATCAATAAAGCGGGCGCGACCCTGAATGTGTTCAATACCGGATTCATCGACATAGCCATGCCAGTATTGATTGATTTTGCTGATATAGGATTCACGTGCCTGCACCAGTTTCCCCCAGTCAGTCGCGCCTCGTATAGCGTTTATACCAAAATCAGCTGCGTTATCGACGGCATGGGCAAGATTGGCGGCATACCACATGAGCTTTTTTGGCACGCAACCATTGTTAACACAGGTGCCGCCGATTCGGCCTGATTCAATGACAGCTACTTTTTTACCCAGGCGGGCAGCCTGTTCGGCGACCGCGAGTCCGCCGCTGCCGGCACCGATGGCAATCATGTCGTAATGTTGTTTGTTCATCATCCTATCCTCTTTAAATTTGCGCCCTGTTGTGCAGGGCGCATTAAATCATCAGGCCCTCTTCTAGGCTGCCTGACGTTGAGCAAGGTATTGTTGCAGTGCTTCAGAGCCACCGATGCGGTGCCCATTAATGAACACTTGCGGGACAGTCGCTTCACCTGATACCGCTCGAATAGTGGTTTCCTTGAAATCACGATTCAGTACCAGTTCCTCGAAGGCTATACCGGCATCGTTGAGCATGCCCTTGGCGCGTACACAGAACTCACAGCCTTCTCGTGTGAATACGGTGACATCCAGTGGCTTGTCAGCATTGGGTGCCAGATAGGCGAGCATGGTATCGGCATCAGAGACTTCAAACGGGTCGCCAGCGACATCGGGTTCGATGAACATTTTTTCAATCACACCGTCCCTGACCAGCATCGAATAGCGCCAGGAGCGATCACCGAAACCGAGGTCACTTTTTGGCACCAACATGCCCATGGCGCGGCTGAAGTCACCATTACCATCCGGCAGGAAGGTCAGATTATCTGCCTGTTGTTCTCGCTGCCATTCGTTCATGACAAAGGCATCATTGACTGAAATACAAATGACTTCATCAACACCTTGTTGTTTGAAGGTGGGGGTCAACTGGTTGTAGCGTGGTACATGGGTCGATGAGCACGTCGGTGTAAATGCGCCCGGCAAAGCAAATACAATCACGGTTTTGCCCTTGAACACTTCGTCGCTGCTGACATCCAGCCATTCGTGCTGTCGTCGTGTGCGGAATGTGACTGCGGGAATTGTCTGGCCTTCTTTATTTTCTAACATAATCATTCTCCTGATTCGGTCTTGGGCGGAAAATCCGCTTTAATTTCGTTGTCGGGAGTGATTATCGGGTGATTTCAGTGATTTATAAAATCGTTTGTTTTTATTATATTGATAGGTTTTGCCGATATACGGCTCGTTTGGCTAATCGAATGGAATTTGATCTTTTTATAGAATCAAGTATAAGAAAATTAAGCTATCTTATTGTTTTATATAATTTATCAGGATTATGATAAGGATGGATTTGGTTGTTTTATTCGTTGCTCTGGTTAAATCAGGCTGCCTTAGACGTTCCCTGCCGGTTTGTCGATTTTCACGGGCTGAACAGTATTAGGGAGGTTATCCATAATGATCTGGGAGAATGCCTGCAAGGCTTTCTGACGCGGGAAGCTCGGCCTGAAGACGATGGACACCTGGCGAAATGCTTCGGGTATATCCAGTTTACGTGCCACCACACCACTATCAGTCGTCCATGATCCTCGCAGAGCCAGAGCAGGCACCAGGGTACTGCCGAAGCCAGCACCTACCAGTTGTAGCAAGGTTTCCAGGCTGGAGGCGCGCAGATCGGCCATATCACCCTGTTGTTGACGTTCGGCCAGATGACAGATGTCCATGGCCTGTTTAGCCAGACAGTGGCCTTCTGATAACAGCAGCATTTCAGTATTATCCAGATCGTCGCGGGTAATATCTTCGCGGTTATAAAACCAGTGTTGGCGTGGGTGCGCCAGCCAGAAAGGTTCATTAAACAAGGGAACGGACTCGAGATCATGATCCTCGACCGCCGTCGCCAGCAAGGCGGCATCGATTTCATGGTTGTGCAGTCTTTGCAGCAGTGTATCGGTCATTTCCTCGGACAGCACCAGTTTTAATTGCGGATGGCGCCGACGTAAGGGCATCAGGATCAGGGGCATCAAATAAGGACTCAATGTCGGGATGGCACCGATGCGCAAGGGGCCAGCCAGCGGATCCTGATGAGCAATGGCCAGTTGCTTGATGGCTTCGGTTTGTTCAATAGTCAGGTAGGCATGCTGGATGATTTCCTGCCCTATCGGGGTGACTTCAACCGAGCGGTTGGTGCGCTCGAAGATAATCACACCCAGTTCCTGCTCAAGCTTCTTGATCTGGCCGCTGAGTGTGGGTTGGCTGACAAAACAGCGTTCAGCCGCTTTGCCAAAATGGCGTGTCTCGGCGACAGCAATGATGTATTTCAGGTCTTTAAGGTTCATATTAGTAATAGGTATTGTCTATTGAATAAGTATAAACGAACGTAAATACTAATCAATGCTATGACATGAAATAGTTAACTTATTGTTACTTATAAATAAATATGGCTTTATACTGTTCAGATGATTAAAAGAATCGCTCTGCATAGCCTGTTGGTTGCTTGCTACCTGTTGTCTGCAGGGGTACTGGCTGAGGATAAAATCGACATCGAAATCAACCAGGAAGTCGAGGTCAGTGTGCAGCAGTATGGCGGCGATGGTGACAGTCTTTTGTTATGGTTGCCGTCTGAATCAGGTGTTTTGCAAGAGGAAACCAGGCATGCAAAAACACTGGCTGCATCCGGGCAGTCGGTCTGGTTTGCCGACGTACTGACGGCCTGGTTTTTACCAGCACTGGCAAGCAGCATTGAACAATTACCCGCTGATGAATTGGCCACACTGGTAGAAAAGGTACGTCTGCGCAGCCAGAAAAAAGTCTACCTGGTCGCCAGTGGACGTGGGGCCTTGCTTGCTCTCAGAGCCGCACACGCCTGGCAACAACGCTATGGGAAAACAGCCACATTGGGTGGAATCATCATGTTGAGCCCGAAGCTGTTTGTGGAAACCCCGGAGCCAGGCATGGCGGGTGAGTTCATGCCTGTCGTCAGTCAAAGCAATTTGCCGGTGTTTATTATTCAGCCAGCCAATTCGCCCTGGCGTTGGAAGCTGGATCGAATTGTGCCAGCTCTGGAACGGGCAGGTAGTGATGTATTCGCCTGGATCCTGACTGAAAGTCGCGACCGTTTTTACTACCGCCCTGATGCGACACAACAAGAAGATCAATTGGCCGAGCGCCTGCCGGCGATGCTGTCATCGGCGATCCGATTACTGCAAGCCTATAACAACAAGCCCAGGCGGGTCGCCGTATTTCAGCCGTTGTCATCTGAGGTAGCCGAGGGCAAGAAAGAGCGGGTTTTGCGTGCTTTTCAAGGTGACCCGCAGCCACCGGCCTTGCGCTTGAAAAATCTTCAAGGGCTAGTGGTTGACCTGAAAGATTACAAGGGCAAGGTCGTGCTGGTTAATTTCTGGGCCAGCTGGTGTCCACCCTGTGTGCATGAGATGCCGTCCATGCAACAACTGTCCGAGCATTTTTCTGCTTTGCCTTTCGAGATCCTGGCTGTCAACATGGCAGAAAGCGAACAAACGGTGAAAACTTTTCTAGATGAAAAAGTGCAGGTAAAATTTCCGATACTAATGGATACCGATGGCGAGGCATTGAAGCGTTGGAAGGTGTTTGCATTTCCCACCAGTTATGTGATCGACAAGCAGGGTAAGGTCAATCTTGCGCTGTTTGGCGCAATAGGCTGGATGCAGGATGATGTAATAGAGAAAATTGAACGACTGTTAAAGGCAAAGCAAAATTAACGGTATTACAGGTTATGGTTAAAAGCAGACATGGTCTTTTAGTGCCCCAATGTCTAAACTATTTTCCCAGCCAGTCAATCGGTTTCAGGTAATCATACAATTTTGCTTCTGCGCTACCCGCTTCCGGCTGCCAGTTATAGCGCCATTTGACCAGAGGCGGCAGTGACATCAATATCGACTCGGTACGCCCACCCGATTGCAGCCCAAACAACGTGCCCCGATCGAATACCAGATTAAATTCAACATAACGTCCACGACGGTAGAGTTGAAAATCACGTTCACGATCGCCATAAGCAATTTCCTTGCGTCGTGACACGATAGGCTGATAGGCCTGGATGTAATGATCACCGACACTTTTCATAAAGGCGAATGATTTGTCAAAACCCCATTCATTCAGGTCATCAAAAAACAGGCCACCAACGCCACGGGTTTCCTGTCGGTGTTTAAGATAAAAATATTCATCGCACCATTGTTTGTATCTGCGAGTAAACGTCATCACCGAAAGGTGCGCAGGCTTGTTGTGCTGTCTGATGCCAATGAATAGCATCTTCTTCATCAAGATAATAAGGGGTCAGGTCAAAGCCGCCTCCAAACCACCAGACCGGTTCTTCGCCGGCTTTTTCAGCGACAAAAAAACGTACATTGGCATGTGAAGTCGGCACATAGGGGTTATGCGGATGAATCACCAGAGACACACCCATGGCCTTGAAGCTACGTCCAACCAGTTCTGGCCGTTGTGCAGTGGCTGCTGATGGCAGGCTGTCACCAGATACCTGTGAAAAATTAATACCTGCTTGTTCAAATACCTTGCCGTTAGTGAGAACACGCGTGCGACCGCCGCCACCTTCTGTCGCGTTGCCAGTTATCTTCCTGAAAGCGGGCTTCTCCATCCTCGGCTTCCAATGCGCTGCAGATACTGTCTTGCAGGTTTAATAAATAGTCTTTTACTGAGTCAAAGTCGATGGAATTCATAATGAGTAATAATTAATTGTAGAGGCAATATCGGGATAATTTAACATGATATGTGCTAGACGTGTAAGTGGTCAGATATTTTTTAATCATAAGGTGAGAAAACCAAACCGTAAAAAGCTAGATCGTCAGGTCCAGTCTTGGTTGTGCATCCTTATCCTTATCAATAGCAGGTTGGCACAAGAACAGGCGTGATGCATCTATCTTATGATCATTAACAAGAATATTTTTGACCGCATCAGATCGTTGTAAGGCCAGTTCCAGTAATTGCTCATCTGTGATGGTAAATATTGGAGGTTTAGCAGTACCAGGGTCAGACCCAGGGCTGCTGGAGGCGCGTTTGTTTTTCCAGGTTTCCTGCATCTGCTGAATCAGTTGTTGTGAATCCTGAAGTGTCGCTTTACCACAGAGTTTAATCCTGAGTTGAGGACGTTCAGTCATCAGGGAAGCGATTTTGGTGGCATATTGCTGTGCAGTGTCGTCAGTCTCACTGGAAGCCGGAGGAAACAGTATCGGATTCAGGCTGACATGATCAGCGGCGGCTTTAGCCAGTTTGGCGAGTGTGATCAGACTGCCATAGGGCTGCAAGGCATGAGTCAGGTAAGAGAGGGAAGCTTTTTTCATGGCTGTGCCAATGGCTTTGTTGATAATGCCACTGATGTCGAAATCAGGTTTATTAATATCACCACTGACAGGCAGGTTGAGCTTGATATCATTGTTTTTATCACGCAGTAATGACAGCGCGCTATCCAGTGGCATACTCAATTGCGAGGTCAGCTTTTCAGATTTCGCTGGATCGCTTGGTTTTACCTCAAGGTTGGATAGAGTTAAATTATTATTGGAATCAATTTTTCCCTTATCGATATTCAGGTTCAATTCCGCGTTAAGCTGGCCGCTACGTAAGTCATAACCAATAATTCCGGCCGTGTAACCTGAGACTGGTGGTAAATTAATATTCACCAACTTGCCTTTGAGCTTGATACTCAGGGGGCTGGAGAAAGGGTAGACATCGCCTTCAAGCTTGAGTGTTGAATATTTATCAAGGTTGGCATCGATGACATAGGGGCTGGCTGAATCTGGTTGCGTGGAATTGATATTGCGTATATTGGCCTTTTTGATGTTCAGTTCGGTTTTGTATGCGGGGTTTACTGTCCGATCAATAATCTGAATCTTACTCTTGCCGCCTAAATCTATTTGTTTGATCGCAACATTGAAAGCCCGCGGTTTTTCTTTCTGTTGTTGAGGTTTATCTGTTTTTTGTTTTGATTCTGTTTGTGCATCAGGTTGCAGTAAGGCCAGTTGTTGCAGACGTCCATCTTTTAGCCTGTCGATATGTATCAGTGCATCCTTGAATAGAATATTTCCCAGGTTGATGATGTTGTCAGGTTTAAGAGAGGCGCTATCAATGGATAAGGAAGCGGCTTGCAATAGTGCTGGTTTTTGTTTGTCCTTGTTGGGCACGGGTTTGAATAGCGCTCTTAGTTGTTGAAATGCTATCTGTTGTGCGCTTATCGTTGTAGCGCCTGATGCAGCGAGTTGTTCGATATTGAGTTTGCCGGTATGAAATAATTCCTGCTGGCTGACAAGGTCCTTGAAGGTAATGCCTTTGGCATCCAGCTTGCCATTGATCTGTGTCTGCAGTGTTTTGGCATCAGTGGTTTTGACGCTACCATTCCAGCTGAGTTGCTCGTGGTGATAATGATATTTTTGTTGGCTGCTAAAGACAGTATTTTCAGTGTTTATTTTTCCTTGTATAAAAAGATCAGCCAAAGACTGGTTGCCAGTCAGTTGTAATTTCGTCGAACCTTGCCAATTTAGTTTATCGAGTGAAACATCAGAATCGCCGAATTTTACTGACAGGTTTTTCAGGTTTGCCTCTGTTTTAGTTTGAATCTGTGTGCTTTTGCCAGGATTTAATTTGACGGTAAAATCTGAATGTAAATCCAGTATTCCCTTGAGTGATTGTAACTGATCTTTTAAATGGATTGCTGCCGGTGAAATATCCAGGCCTGTCAGACTGGCGTTACCTTCAAAAACCGGCTGATCGGAAAATGCACTAAAGTTGCCTTTGATGATCAAAGCCGAATTATTAATTTTTCCTGAAAAGATTAGTTGACTGTTATCCTGTGACCAGCTTTCAATGCGGTCAAGCGAAATTTCGTCAATACCAAATACAGCATTCTGAGTCGGTGTGCTTATATTTAGAGAAGTATCATTGATGCTGATGGCATGCAGGCCAAATCCCCATGCAGCTGATTCGGATTTGGTGGTACTATCACTGGCCTTGGGTAGGGTCACACCAGCGATGACGATAGTGCCATCCTTGAGCTGACTGAAGCCTGATTTCAGGCCATTGATGTGTAGGCGCGGGAAAAAAGTATGTTTTTCAAAAAGGGGCAGCCAGTCGAATTCAACAATGGCCTCGGACAGATCGAGAATAGGCGCACCATCTTTACTGGCGGTGAGGTTTTTGATATGCAGGTTGCCGGTAAAAAGGTTGAGATCAACATCTTCAATACTGACAGAATCTGCACCCTGTTTCAGGTACCATTGCTCAATACCATAGCGGATGGCATAAGGTAAAAAACTGATAAAAAGCAGGCACAGGATAAAAATGCCTGTGACTACTTTAAACCAGTTGTTTTTATACAGGGGCTTCATGCCCCTTATTATGCTGGAAAAATGACTTCGCTACCATGCATAACCGACATTAAACAGAATTTTTCTATCGGTAGAGCCAGTACCTGCCGGTGGGCTTTTGTCCCAGTCAACATTGGCCTGAATGGAGGCAACCATGCCAGTCAGCAGTGGGAAGCGAAAACCAGTTTGTGAGGTGATAGTTAGATTCTCGGTATCGCTGAAATCAATCAGTCCTTCGTGGTTGTGGAAGAACTGTATTTTATCCTTGTAGAGTTTCTGATCGAATCTAATCGCCCAGCGACCGGCGGTATAGTTGTCATCTGCTGTGACAAAGAAATCGTCGTTGACAAATGCGATACCTGCTTCCAGTGCCAGATTGCGGGCATCGGTTTCCCAGAACTGGTGTCCATAACCCAGACCAACGGTGCTTTTCAGTTTTTGGTCCTTGAATTTGTCGCGTGCGAAGGTGGTATTGCCATAAATATATTGTTTGGCGTTAAGGAAGTGGTCGTACTTCAGATAAGCGCCATACTTTTCTTCAGTGTCGACATTATTGTCACTGGCCTGGTATAAATTAGCTCCGGCTGTGGTGCGATTGGTCTTGGTGCGCATAATCACTTCCGCATCCGCATTATAAGATTCGTTGACCGAATTTCCACTGGCGATACTGGCGCCAACGTTGACTCGGCCATTGACTTTAACGCCCTTACCGCTGGTCTCAATTGAAGGATTGATATACTTGACGGATGCAAGCGCGACCTCGACTGGTTTGCCAACATTGGGTGTGGAAATACTGGTTGAGCCAGTGGTTGTCGGCGCCAGTTTTGCCGCTTCAATGCTGGTATCGTTATCCAGTACGACTACGACCGGCTTATCGGTAGCGAGCGATACAATTTCGCCCCATGCAATTTTGAGCTCACCTGCGTAGGCTGTTTTAAACACCAGATTGCTGTCTTCCTTGCGTACGACTGTGCCACTTATTTTATCACCATTCTTGAGTGTCACTGTGTCGGCATGGGCTGAGAGTGCAATCAAGGATAGTGCGAGTATATAAAAAACTGTTTTCATCATATTCTCCTCCAGAAACAGTCGCGGAGTATATCATTAGAACAGTTAAGAGAAATTAAATGGTTTGAATCGAGCAGTAGATTTAACAATTAATAACAATGAATGGCAATGCCATTCATTGTTATTTTTTTAATGATGAAGTAAACAGTATCAAAAAGAGACGCTGACACCCAGTCCGAAGGTAGAGAGTCGTACATCAGGATCAGTAGTTCCCGGGCCACCACCGCTACAAAAACTACAATTGATATCACCATGATAAAAAGTATAGTCCAGAGTTAAGCGGGTATTTTTACTAAATTCAAATTGAGCGCCTAGATTGATCGTTGTGAAAGGGGTGCTGTTGGTGGTTGATGCACCGGCTAGTGCACCGGTCAATACCGAATAGTCGGCCAGAATCTGGGTGAATCCGATACCACCAAAGTATCTTCTGTTTTCAGAGGCGACAGTGAGCATCGCGCCCAGTCCTCCGCGTAATTCGTATTTATCGATATCACCGGGTGTGCCGGAAAATTCTCCGGTATCATCACTGGGTGCCAAAGCCTGGATTTCCCAGCCAAATTCCTTGAAACGTTGGCCAAATTTTAATCTGACGGGCGCCAGCTCAAATTTTGTAGTGCCATCGGCAAACAGGGTTTTTGCATCCATATAGGTGGCATCCACGGCAAAATAGTATTCTGCGTGAGAAGGGCTAGCCAGCACCAGTGCCAGTGAGGCCAGCAGCCATTTGCCTTTCCTGAATATTGGATTTAGTGTTTTATCCATGAAATATTCCCCATTTATTGTTATTAACCCGCGTGTGTAAAAAAATTATCCCAGTTTTTATTATAACATATCCAGACTTTTATAATAGACATCAATCTATTTTTGATTGACCGAGCATACTTGTATTCAGGCCGGCCGTATAAGCTTGCCACTGACAATGTCCCTGATTTCACTCGGGCGCTTGTGCTCCACCAGTGTCTGCATGCATGATCATATCAAGACTATCGCCAAAAATACGCTGCACATCCAGTGCCTTTCGTGCGGCTGTTTGATGACTGATATTGGCGCTGGTCGATACCAGGGCTTGCCCGAGCCGTTGGCAGAGTTCACTGGCGACCGGATGCCGTGTGATTCTGATGGCGATGCTATCGTGCTTGCCGGTGAGCCAGGCAGGACAATCAGGGTGCGCCGGTATGAGCCAGGTGACGGGCGTCGTCGTGATAGCCGAGAGTTTTTTCAATTGTGCCGGTGTGGCTGAAATATAGGACAGGATTTGCTCAGGTTGCGAGGCAATCAGGATGAGTCCTTTGGACAGGCTGCGATTTTTTAACAGGCACAGGTTCTTTACCGCAGTATAATTCAATGGGTCACAACCCAGTCCAAAGACGGCTTCGGTCGGGTAGGCGATAATACCACCTCGTCGTATGATCTTTGTTGCCAGTCGGTATTGCCAGGGTGTCATCTATAATGCCTTCAGAAGAAATTATGTATTCAGTAAATTAATAATGTGTTGATTGTCTACTCGTTTATGTCGGGTTTGCTGTCTTGATCGTCTTTTTGTCTGAACAGGCTGCGAATTTTCCTGAAAACAGTTTTTATACCTCGCCATATTATCGGCAA
This sequence comes from uncultured Gammaproteobacteria bacterium, assembly GCA_963807455.1. Taxonomy (GTDB): domain Bacteria; phylum Pseudomonadota; class Gammaproteobacteria; order JAADHQ01; family JAADHQ01; genus JAADHQ01. The sequence goes on from CAWECS010000021.1 coordinate 58,439, forward strand.
AAACCATATCAGCAACAGCATAAACAGGATGAATAAAATAACAAACACCCAGGGATGTTTCAGTGCGGCCCATAGCCCGGCAAAAACTGCAATATCTTCTGTTATTGAAACGGTCCAGTTGCTGACCGGTTCCGGCGAGGTATTGATTAGCACACGACTGCCTGACTTGGTTAAATGGGTGCCGGCGGAAATACCTCCGCCCAACAGCAGGGCAGCCAGTTCCGCACCGGCTCCCAGTTCACCGACGGCACCCGCCGCGAGCATGGCGCCGGCGGGAATGCGGATAAAGGTATGCAGAGAATCCCAAAGGGTATCCACGCCCGGAATTTTATCGGTAAAAAATTCGACAAGATACATAAAACCGGCCGCAGCCAGTACCAGTGGATTAGTTAAAACCTGTAATTCAGGAGGCAGGTCGATATTGCCGGTCAGGCCCATGATGCCGAGCATGCTGACGGCTGCATACAGATTGATACCGCTGGCCCATGAGGCGCCCATGGCCAGAGTAATTAATTGCAGTGTATCCATCAGTTGAGCAAGAATGCCTGGCACTTGTATGCCAGGCAGTGAAGATGAAGCAGGGATTTCAGCAGGCTAGTCTTCTTCACTGGCCTCTTCTGATTCTTCTTTTTCATAAGGCTCGGAGAATTTGCAATCTTTTTGCGGGCAGACGCGTTCGCTGCCGCGTTTTTTTGTGGTTTTGATCATCGTGATCGGCCAAGCGCAATCCGGGCAAGGTTCAGCGATCGGCTCATTCCAGATGGCGTAACTGCAATCCGGATAGCGTTCGCAGGAAAAGAAAATTTTTCCATTACGTGATTTGCGTTGCAGGATATTGCCTTTTTTACATTCCGGACATTGAACGTCGGTGTCCTTGGGTTTTTCCAGTGGTTCGATATGTTTGCATTCAGGATAGCTGCTGCAACCAATGAATTTTCCATAACGCCCCTGCCGGATAATCAGGTCAGAATTGCATTCGGGACATTTGCGTCCTTCAATGACTTCCGGTTCCGCGGACTCCGCATCGTCACCCACATTGCGTGTATAGTCGCATTCGGGAAAACCGGAACAACCGACAAAGCTGCCACGACGGCCGAGACGGATAGATAATTGCTTACCACATTTGGGGCAGTTCTCATCCAGTGCTTCCTGGGTGACATCCTTGCGGCTGACACTTTCTTCCTTTTCTACCACCAGTTTTTTGAAAGGCTTCCAGAATTTTTTCATCATCGGCCTCCATTCCTCTTCACCACGTGAGATGGCATCCAGCTCATCTTCAAGATTGGCAGTGAAGTCATAGTCAACATACTGGGTAAAATGCTGGGTCAGGAATTTATTTACCACGCGGCCGACATCAGTCGGGAAGAAACGTTTTTTCTCCAGCCTGACATATTCCCGGTGTTGCAAGGTAGAGATAATGGATGCATAGGTCGAAGGGCGGCCAATGCCAAATTCTTCCAGCGTCTTAACCAGACTCGCTTCAGTAAAGCGTGGAGGTGGCTCGGTAAAATGTTGCTCGGGTCGAATCTTGAGCAGGTCGACCTTCTCTCCCTGTAGCAGCTCGGGCAACATGCGTTGATCTTCAGCTTTATCACTTTTGCTGTCATCCAGACTTTCCTGGTAAACCGACATAAAGCCAGGATGGACAATGGTGGAACCATTGGCACGAAAAATATTGTCATCACCTGCGGTCAGATCAGCAGCGACTGTGTCGATGGTGGCATGTACCATCTGGCTGGCAACTGTTCGCTTCCAGATTAAATCGTAAAGCCTGAATTGATCCTTGCTGAGGAATTCCTTGATCGACTCAGGCACGCGTTCGGCCGATGTCGGGCGAATGGCTTCATGCGCTTCCTGTGCATTTTTTGATTTGGTTTTGTAGACGCGTGCTGTATCTGGCAGGTTGTCACTGCCATAGCGCTCCTTGATAACATCGCGTATTTCATCAAGTGCTTCCTGCGCCAGGTTGACAGAATCGGTACGCATGTAGGTTATCAGGCCGGTGGTAGAGCCGCCCAGTTCGATACCTTCATATAATTGCTGTGCGGTACGCATGGTGCGTTGTGCTGTAAAGCCGAGTTTTCGAGCCGCTTCCTGTTGCAGGGTAGAGGTAATAAAAGGCGCTGTCGGGTTGCGCTTACGCTTCTTTTTCTCGACTTTTTTAATGGTCAGTTTGCCGGCTGCAGCATTCAGCAGCACCTGTTCGGCATCCATGGCCAGTTCGCTATTATTGATATCAAACTGGCTTAGTTTTTTACCCTTGAGGTATGTCAGGCGGGAAACAAAGTTCGCACCTTTGCTGCTAACATCAGCCTCGATACTCCAGTATTCCCTGGCAATAAACTTTTCTATATCCAGCTCTCGCTCGACAATCAATCGCAGCGCCGGGCTTTGCACGCGACCTGCTGACAGGCCTCTGCGTATTTTTTTCCATAACAACGGCGAAAGATTAAAGCCCACCAGGTAATCCAGTGCACGACGGGCCTGTTGTGCATTAATCATGTCCATTGATAACTCGCGCGGGTGTTCCATGGCCTCGTTAATAGCGCGCTTGGTGATTTCATGAAATACTACGCGATGAGTTTCCTTACCTTCGAGCAGTTTTTTATCTTTCAGTAATTCGTATAAATGCCACGAGATGGCTTCACCTTCGCGATCCGGGTCTGTCGCCAGGTACAGTGTTTCGGCTTTTTTCAGCGCCTTGGCAATGGCGTCTACATGGCGCTGGTTTTTTTCGATGACCTGATACTTCATGGCGAAATCATTTTCAGGGTCAACCGCGCCTTCTTTTGGAACCAGGTCGCGCACATGGCCATAGGATGCCAGTACATAAAAGTCCTTGCCAAGGTACTTGTTAATGGTTTTGGCTTTCGCGGGGGATTCAACAATGACCAGGTTTTTACTCATCGATTATACTTTATAATAATTTAATGAATGATCGGGATGAATGGAGCTCGTTGATGGTCAGTGCAAGCTTTCCAGTGAGCTGTCAAAAACCATGTTTTCAATCCATTCATAACTCATATGTTGCTCTGGCTGGTTAAACAAGACCATTAACACCACCCATTTCAGGCGATCGATATCGAAATCATCGGCATCCAGGGCGACGACGCGCTCTATCACCAACTCCCGGGTTTCGGCGCTTACTACGCCCATGTTTTCCAGGTAGAGCAGGAATCCACGGCACTCGAGGTCAAGAAATGACAGTTCTTCGTCGGCATATATTCTAAAGGATACACGGTCAGAACTATTGTGTTGCTTTTCCTGTTGTTCGGACAGGTCATCGAGCCACAGAAAAGCCTTGTCAATTTCGTATTGCTGGAAGCCAGCCTCATCCAGTTTTTCTTCAAGAAAGTCCCTGTCGGGCTCAATTTCGAAGTCGCCGTCCATAAAGTTCTGGAACAGGTACAGCAATACATCGAGGATGTTTTCTTTCATTTAAAACCTCTTTATTTTACCCGAATATAACAACCTCCGGGACTTGACGCTACATTACCCTGTAGCTCCAGGATCAGCATCATGGATGAAACTTCCTCTGCCGTCAAACCGCTTCGGAGTACAAGGTCATCGACGGCGACGGGTGAAAAGCCCATTTCAGCCAGCATATGCTGGTAATCAGGATTACCAGTGATATTATTTTCTTCTTTATTATTAGTAACTTGCGTGTAATTAGCGGGAGTTGCGACCAAGGGTTTGAATTCGCTGATAATGTCATCCGCAGTTTCCACCAACTTGGCTCCTTGCTTGATCAAATGATGGCAGCCACGTGAAAGCGGGTTATGAATCGAGCCGGGAATGGCGAAAACTTCCCGTCCCTGCTCCAGTGCGTGCCTTGCTGTGATCAATGAGCCACTTTTCAGGGCCGCCTCTATCACCAGTGTACCCAGGCTGAGCGCGCTGATAATGCGATTTCGGCGTGGAAAATTTTCCGCTCGAGGTGGTGTGCCGATAGGAAACTCCGAGACGATGGCGCCCTGGTTAACAATGGCGTAGGCGAGTTCACGATTGCGTGCCGGGTAGATGCGATCAAGGCCGGTGCCGGTGACGGCAATGGTGGTGCCCTGTGCATCCAGGGCGCCCTGGTGGCAGACACCATCAATACCAATGGCCATGCCACTGGTAATGGTCAGTCCGACTGCTGCCAGATGACGTGAAAATTCAAGTGCTGTCTGTTTACCGTCAGGCGTCGGATTGCGACTGCCCACTATAGCAATTTGTGGATAGTCCAGTACTTGCAGCTGGCCAAGTACAAACAATACGGGTGGTGCAGCCGGGCTTTGTTTTAATAACTGTGGGTAGGTGGCATCACGTTGCGTAATAATATGGTGTTGAGCATGTTGCAGCCACTCCAGATCAGTATCGACACCGTGCCAGTCAGGCTTGGTGATAGCGTCAATGCTGGCTTGTTTAAGCCCTAATGCCTGCAGTTGACTACTGTTGCAATCGAAAACAGCTTGAGGTTCGCCTAGCTGCGTTACTATTTTTTCAAAGGTGACAGGGCCAATGCCCGGGACATGCTGTAAAGCCAGCCAGTATTTGAGGTCATCACGGGAGTGATCAGGCATGTTTTGTCTCCATACGGGTAGATTCAGGCAGTCCAGTTGCCTGAGCAATAATGGAGCACCCGGTCTAATGCCGGGTGCTTGCTATTGCGCTATCAGGGGTTACGTACGCTATCAAGGACGTTGATATTGCGGCTGGCTTTCATGACCAGGGCGTAACTGAGTTTTTCAAAGGTGCGGAACACCATCAGCACACCTGCTTTTTCATCAGGCAAGGTCACCTTGTCTTTACGGTCCTTGGTGACAGTATCGAGGATGGTATCACCAGTCTGGTAGATATCCAGAACATGTCCGGACTCGAGCCCGTCTCGTGAACCCTTGTTGATGACAACGACCTGGTTGCTACCAATCTGGCTGACGCCATCGAGTACCGACAGGATTCTGCCGTCAATAGGGCTCTTTGGTGCACGCGGCATAAAGCTGGTGTTGTACAAGTCTTCTCCGCTGGGAAGCAGACGGTCGCCAATCAATGTTTCACGCGTAGTGCGTATCAGCTTCAAGGTTGATGGATCACCTGTTCTATATAACTTGCCAATGCCGACAAAGCGAGCTTCATAGCCAAGCACTTCCTTGGTGAAAGGATCAATATAATCGTTGCCTTGGCGGACGACTGTGTATTCCCGAATATTGAAGTCCTTGATGCCACGTGCATAGACGCTGTCACTGGTGGCAGAAAGAAGTCTTTCTCCCTTATGCTCTACAATATAAGGCGCTTTATCCAGCTCATCCTTGCCGACAATAGTGGGCTCCATCAGGAACTGCTTGATGGCATCCAGCGGTATCGTAGGAATCGCCTGATCCAGCGGGATGATGCGTCCTTCCGGCGTCAGTTTAAAAGTGCCTGAACCACGCTTTAGCACCAGACGGGGTTGCCCATCAATATATACCAGGCTGATAATGTCGCCAGGGTAAATAAGGTGAGGGTTGGCTATTTGCGGATTGGCATGCCATATCTCCGGCCACTCCCAGGGGTTGGCAAGAAAACGTGCGCTGATGTCCCAGAGGGTATCACCTTTAACAACAACATATTTGTCAGGGTGATTGGGATTGAGTTTGACGGTATCGGCGTTAACCAGGCCGCAAACTACTAACGAGAATATTATTCCTAGAATCTTTTTCTTATACATATAAATCCCTTAAGCTGAATATAAAAGCAGCACAGATTTGTCAAGTTTAGCCGAAAAAACCCATCACTAATAGGATGGAATTCTTATTATAATCCTGTATCATCATAAGATTAGCTGAACAATCTACATTTTTACACTAATATTTTTCATTTTGTAACCCATATGGCAAAACTGGATATTCTCCATTACCCCGATCCGCGCCTCAGAACACAGGCTAAACCGGTCGAAAAGGTTGACAATGAGCTTCGCACACTCGTTGAAGACATGTTTGAGACTATGTATGCAGCCCCGGGAATTGGCCTTGCCGCTACCCAGGTCAATATACACAAACAAATCATCGTTATAGATGTATCGGAAGAAAAGAACCAACCTTTATGTTTGATTAACCCGATGATATTGCAGGCAGAGGGCCATGAGGAATATGAAGAGGGCTGTTTGTCAGTGCCGGGTGTCTACGAAAACGTTGAACGGGCTGAAAATATCGATGTTCGTGCACTCGACAAGCACGGCGAGGCCTTCGAAATGCATGCCAGTGGTCTGCTCGCCATCTGTATTCAACATGAAATGGACCACTTGAAGGGTAAATTATTCGTCGATTATCTGTCCAGGCTAAAGCAGGGAAGAATCAAGAAAAAGCTGGAAAAAAGCGCAAAAGTGGCGCTATAAGTAGATAAAATGAGCCATATTCGTTGAAAATCATTTTCGCAGGTACGCCGGATTTCTCTGTGGCTGCGTTACAGGCTCTAGACTCATCCCGACATCAAGTGATGGCTGTTTACAGTCAGCCTGACCGTCCCTCAGGACGCGGTCGCAAGCTGACGGCAAGCCCGGTCAAGCAATATGCCCAGGCGCATGATATTCCTGTTTATCAACCCTCGAGCCTACGCGACCCAGAGGCCCAGCAGACGCTGGCCAGTCTGGGTGCGGATCTGATGGTCGTGGTTGCTTATGGTCTGATTCTACCCATGGAAATATTACAGGCCCCCGCCCTGGGTTGCCTGAATATTCATGCCTCCCTATTACCCCGATGGCGTGGAGCCGCGCCAATCCAGCGGGCTATTCTGGCAGGGGATAAGCGTACTGGCATTACCATTATGCAAATGAATGCAGGGCTGGATACCGGCGATATGCTCTATAAAATTGAATGTGATATTCACGATGATGATAACGGCGGCAGCTTGCATGATCGACTCGCGCAAATGGGTGCAGATGCCATTATCCAGACCCTGGAGCAGCTTGAAGCGGGCCAGTTACAAGCCCAGCCACAGGATGACCGCCTGGCCTGCTATGCTGCCAAGCTGGATAAAGCAGAGGCCAGGCTGAACTGGCAAAAACCGGCTGATGAGCTGGAACGTCAGGTGCGAGCCTTCAATCCCTGGCCGGTGGCGCAAACACAATGGCAGGATAAGGTGCTCAGGGTATGGGAAGCGGCCGTGCTGGAAGAAAATTCTCAGTTGCCCGTGGGGACAGTGGTCAGTGCGGATCGTCACGGCATTGATGTGGCTACTGGCAAAGGCTTGTTAAGGCTGAAAACCATCCAGTTGCCTGGTGGCAAGCCCATTAGTGCGGAAGCTTTTTTGAATGCGCATCATATACAAGGCGATCTGCTTGGTTAGGCAGTCATGTAGATGCCACCCTTTGATTAAATCCGGAATCCAATAAATAAGCATGTCCAGAAAAAACACCCGTCCCGTCAGAGCAGTGGCTGCCCATGTGTTATTGCAGGTCAGTGAACAGGGGCAGTCACTCAGCAAAGTATTATCGGTGGCGCAGCAAACTCTAGCCAATAGCAACGAGGGCGCGTTGTTGCAGGAAATGTGTTATGGCAGTTTGCGCTGGTATTATCGTCTCGATGCCGTGATTGCACTATTGCTTAACAAGCCACTGAAAGAACGTGACCTTGATGTCTTCTGCTTGTTGCTGGTTGGACTTTATCAACTTGAGTTTATGCATATCCCGGCGCATGCTGTTATTAAAGAGACAGTCAATGCTGTGCTGGCGATGCGCAAATCCTGGGCCAAAGGTCTGGTGAACGCCTTGTTGCGTGAGTATCAGCGCAATGCGGTGCAGCTGAATAATGATCTTGAACAGGATGAGGAGGCTCGTTACGCACACCCTTTATGGATGATCGAACGCATCAAGCAGGACTGGCCACAGTATTATCATGAATTACTCGATGCCAATAATCAGCGTCCGCCGATGGTGTTGCGCATCAATCAGCAACAAACCAATGTTGAATCCTATCAACAGGAATTACAATTGCTGGGTATTCAGTCGCAGCAGACGGCATGGGTAGATAGTGCGTTAGTTCTGGAACAGGCAGTGAATGTATTCGATTTACCCGGCTTCTCCCAGGGCAAGGTGTCCGTGCAGGATTCATCGGCGCAGCTCGCCGCGACATTGATGCAACTGGCGCCTGGCCAACGTGTGCTGGATGCCTGTTGCGCACCGGGAGGTAAAACCATGCATATGCTGGAGATATGCCCGTCATCGCAAATGCTGGCCCTGGATATCGACAGCGAGCGCCTGCTTCAGGTGCAGGAAAATCTTGATCGTGCGGCGCTCAGTGCACAATTACTCACGGGTGATGCGGCGCAACCCTCGAGCTGGTGGGATGGACAGGTATTTGATCGCATTCTGGTTGACGCGCCATGTTCCGGTAGTGGCGTGATAAGACGTCATCCTGATATCAAATTGTTGCGTAGTGCAGCGGATATAGATGATCTGGTGAGCCGCCAGGCAGAAATCCTTGATGCGATCTGGCCCTTGCTGGCGCCGGGAGGTATGCTTGTGTATTCAACCTGTTCGGTATTCAGACAGGAAAATGAATACCAGATAAAGGCATTTCTGCTGGGCCATGAGGATGCACGCGCGAATGTGATCGATGCACAGTGGGGTTATGAATGCGAGCAGGGCAGGCAGATATTGCCGGATGAGCAAGGAATGGACGGCTTTTATTATGCACGTCTGGAAAAAATACTATAAATAATTCATGTTGCTAAGAATGCATAAAACCACCAGGCTGGCCGCAGCCGGCGTATTTATTCTAGTGTTGCTGGCTGGAAATAGTACACTGTTGCGGGCATCTCCCGGCGGTGAACTGAAGGTTTATTCAGCTTCAACATTGATGAGAGGCGAAACCTATTTTCTCGATGCGCAACTGGGATACGATTTGAGTCAGGCAGCCCTGGATGCGCTTGATAGTGGTGTACCGTTGACTTTCGAGCTCGAAGTCGAAATCTACACACCGAGGAAATGGCTCTGGGATAAAGTCCTGTCACGTCATCTGCACCGATATCAGGTGGTATACCATGCACTTACACAACAGTACATCGTCACCAATATCAGCAGTGGTATACAAAACAGTTATAGTCGTCGAAATACCGCGCTACTGAGCATGGGTAGAGTCAATGATTTGCTGCTGGTGGAAAATGAGGTATTAGCGGAAACCGATGCGGCGATGGTGAGATTGAGAGTCTCACTGGATATTAATGCCTTACCTGCACCGATGCGGCCGTGGGCCTACATTAATTCAGATTGGCTGTTGGCCAGCGAGTGGTTCAAATGGGAACTCAAGTAACACGTAGCTTGACAGGGGTGATCACCCCGATGGTTGGCTTGTTGCTGATTTTGCTGGCATCCTTTTATGTGCTCAGTAATGCGACCGAGAACGCAGCACGTTTCAGCAATCTGTATGGCTGGATGTTGCTGATTAATCTGGCAGGCCTGCTGATACTGGTGGGCATGATCGGCCTGAATCTGTACAAGCTGGTGAGTCAGTATCGGGCCGGGGTAGCCGGTTCGCGTCTGACCGTGCGCCTGGTGGTCGTTTTTGTCGTGCTTTCTGTGCTACCGGTATCCATTGTTTATTACTTTTCCCTGCAGTTTCTGCAGCGTGGTGTGGATAGCTGGTTTGATGTCCGCATTGAAAGATCGCTGGAAGATGCCTTGCAGTTAAGTCAGGTATCACTGGATTTACGACAGCGCGAACTGGTCAAGCAAATGTCCGTCGCAGTCAGATCGCTGGTGGATGTATCAGAGTCCAACGCCGGCTTGACATTGAGTGACATGCAGGAACGCACGGGTGCCGTTGAGCTCAGTCTGTTGGGTAAAAATAATCGCATTATTGCATTCAGTAGTGCCGATGCCGGCAAGGTGGTGCCGCACCGCAGTAATGAAGATGTGCTTATGCAGGTCAGGCAAGGCAGTTATTATGTTGGACTGGAGCCGGTCAAGGATACCGGTATTCATGTGCGCCTGGTTTTTCCGGTACCCGCGGGTAGTGGCGCAGATACCGAATCGCGCATATTACAAGCGCTTTTCCCGATCGATCAGCGTATCAGTACCCTGGCGGACAGCGTGCAGGAATATTTTACTGTCTATAAGAAGCTCAATTACCTGCGTGGGCAATTGAAAAACAGTTTCCTGCTCACCTTGTCGATGGTGTTATTGTTAAGTTTGTTTTCTGCGGTGTGGGTGGCATTCTTTTCCGCGCAAAGATTAATGGCGCCAGTCAGGGACCTGGCCGAAGGTACCCAGGCAGTTGCCGATGGTGACTACGACAAGCAATTACCGGTCAAGGGTAATAATGAACTGGGTTTTCTGGTGCAATCATTTAATGATATGACACGCAGAATAGGGCAGGCGCGATCACAGGCCCAGGAAAGCGAGCAGCAGGTCGAATCGCAACGTGCTTATCTGGAAGCCATATTGGGTAATTTGTCTTCGGGTGTCATGACCCTGGACCATGAAATGTTTATCCGCACAGCCAATCCTGTCGCCGGCAAAATACTGGAGCTGGATTTCCAACAATACATTGGCAGGCCGGTGGATGAAATCGCCCATGCCTATGGCCTGTTGAGGCGATTTGTAGATATTATCAAGCCATTATCAGAACGACATGAGCAGTGGCAGGAAGAGATTACTCTGTTTTCACAGGCGGGTAGAAAAGTACTCATGTGTCGCGGCACCACATTGATTGATGAAGCGGGAGAAAGCGGCGACCATGTTATTGTATTTGATGATATCACCACATTGATGCAAGCGCAGCGAGATGCTGCATGGGGTGAAGTTGCTCGTCGCCTGGCACATGAAATCAAAAATCCACTGACGCCAATTCAGTTATCGGCTGAGCGTCTGCAGTTCAAGTTGCAGAACAAGGTGGATGATGAAGACGCGAAAATACTCAGTCGCTCTACAGAAACTATCGTCAATCAGGTGGAGTCCATGAAAGAAATGGTTAACGCCTTCACTGATTATGCGCGCGCACCTGCCATCGATTTGCAGCCGGTTGATTTGAACAAACTAATCGATGAAATTACAGACATGTACAGGATGCCGGAGTTGCACATACATCGCCAGCTGGATGATCGCGCACCCGTGATTCAGGCCGATGCCACACGTCTGCGACAGTTAGTACATAATCTGATCAAGAATGCGCTGGAAGCCATGAGCGAGTGTGAAAAAAGAAAAATTGACGTCATTACCCGCTGCATGGATGAATCCGGCTGTCGTTTTGTCGAGCTCAATGTCAGGGACTATGGCTATGGGTTTCCCGAGCAGGCCATGGGGCATTACTTCGAGCCGTATATGACCACCAAAAGTAAAGGTACCGGCCTGGGTCTGGCGATTGTAAAGAAAATTGTTGAAGAGCATGGAGGCATGGTGACCGCAGAAAACTTGCCAGATCAAGGCGCAGTAATTACTATTCGCTTACCGGTTATGACCGCAATAGAAGAAAACCCGGCCCCAGGCTTTAGAGCCGACACCAAGGATCATTCATGAGCGCACCCTATATATTGGTTGTCGACGACGAGCCAGATATCCGCAATCTTGTTCAGGAGATTCTCCTTGATGAGGGCTTTCAGGTCGATATCGCTGAAGGTGGTGAAGCGGCGCGCAGAGAATGCCGTAGCCGTCGCCCTGACCTTGTGCTGCTGGATATCTGGATGCCCGATGTTGATGGTATTACTTTACTAAAAGAATGGGCCGAAAATGGCGAGTTGCCGTTTCCTGTCATTGTCATGTCTGGCCATGGTACCGTAGAAACGGCGGTCGAGGCGACTCGTCTGGGTGCTTATGACTTCCTGGAGAAGCCGCTGTCACTGGCCAAGTTGTTGTTGACCGTGGAACGCGCACTGGAAGCAGATAAACTGCGTAGAGAAAACATTGGCCTGCGGGAACATGTCCAGACCCTGCTCGAGCCGATTGGCAAAAGTGCGCTTATGCGCCAATTACGCGAACAGGCCAAACACATTGCGATGCACAATACCTGGGTATTGTTGACGGGTGAATCCGGTAGCGGCAAGGAGATCTTTGCGCGCTATATGCATCATAATAGCAATCGTAGTGAAGGCCCCTTTGTGGTTATGCCGGTTGGCAGTATCGCCAGAGAGAACTCCGAGTACGAACTGTTTGGTAGTGAAGAGGGCGATAGTGTCCACTACGGTCGTCTCGAACAGGCCAATGGTGGCATCCTGTTTTTGCAGGGAGTGGCTGATATGGATCTGGATACCCAGTCACGTTTGCATAGTGCTATTGAAGGCCAGAGCTTTATGCGTGTTGGTGGTGTTGATCCAGTCAAGGTGGATGTTTGCATATACGCATCCACCCATAAGGACCTGGAGCTTGAAGTCAAGGCCGGGCATTTTCGTGAAGATTTGTACTATCATCTGAACGTTGTGCCATTACGCATTCCATCCTTACGTGAACATTGTGAGGATATCCCGGAATTACTGGCTTATTATGTTGATTATTTTGTTAGCCAGGAAAATTTGCCCTACCGACGATTTTCGGTCGCGGCACAGAACCGTTTGCGAAACTATCCATGGCCCGGCAATGTCAGAGAATTGAAAAATCTAGTCCAGCGACTATTGATTCTGGGTAGCGGTGAAGATGTCGGTCTCGAGGAAGTGGAGAGCGGCTTGTCTACGCATACCGAAACTAAAATCAGTATTGGTGGTATCACCAGCGGCGCGATTGATCTACCCTTAAGGGAGGCAAGAGAGCAGTTTGAGCGCGAGTACCTGACACATCAATTGCAGGCCTGTGGCGGCAGTGTAGGTAAACTCGCAAAACTGGTGGGTATGGAAAGAACCAACCTGTACCGGAAACTACGCGCACTGGGCATAGATGTTAAGCAGGGATAATGAATAATAAGGGTTTGTCGGTAGAGCATATGAAAATAATAATTCTTGGAGCTGGTCAGGTGGGCTCATCAGTGGCTTATAATCTTTCCAGTGAATCCAATGATATCACCGTGGTCGATACCAATGAACTGGTGTTACGTGAGTTACAGGACCGTCTCGATATTCGTACTGTGGTTGGCCAGGCTTCTTATCCTGATGTATTACTACGTGCGGGTGCCGAAGATGCCGATATGATCATCGCAGTCACCAATAGTGACGAGACCAATATGGTGGCCTGTCAATTGGCCTATACCCTGTTTCATACCCCGACCAAAATAGCCCGCGTGCGTGCACAGGAATACCTGGATCACGAAAAAATATTCAGCCAGGATGCCCTGCCTATTGATGTCACCATCAGTCCTGAGCAACTGGTCACGGATTATATCCACCGTTTAATAGCCAATCCAGGCGCCTTGCAGGTGCTGGATTTTGCTGGTGGTCGGGCGCAACTGGTGGCCGTTTCGGCTTATTATGGCGGCCCGCTGGTGGGTCATGAATTACGTACCTTGCGTGAGCACATACCCAAGGCAGAGGCACGCGTGGCGGCGGTATTTCGTCGTGGCAGACCGATTGTGCCGGATGGACACACCGTTATTGAGGCTGATGATGAAGTGTTCTTCATTGCCGCAACAAAAAATATACGCAAAGTGATGAGTGAATTACGCAAGCTCGATAAACCGGTTAAGCGAGTGATGCTGGCAGGCGGGGGTAATATTGGCAAACGTCTGGCAGAAGTACTGGAGAGCCATTACCAGGTCAAAATCGTTGAGCGTAATCTTGAACGTGCCAAACAACTATCAGAAGAGCTGGGAAAAAGTATCGTCTTGCATGGTGATGCAGCTGATGAAGAATTATTGCAAAATGAGAATATAGAAAACACCGATGTCTTTGTTTCCTTAACCAATGATGAGGAAGCCAACATCCTCTCGGCCATGCTGGCCAAACGACTGGGTGCTCGTAAGGTCATGTCGCTGATCAACCGCGCTTCTTATGTTGATCTGGTGGAGAGCGAGGTCATCGATATTGCTATCTCTCCACAGCTGGCCACCATCGGTACCTTGTTAACCCATATTCGTAAGGGCGACGTGGTAGTGGTTCATTCACTACGACGTGGTGCAGCCGAGGCTATTGAGGCAGTAGCTCATGGTGATCAGCGTACGTCCAAGGTAGTGGGGCGCACTATTGAGGAAATAAAATTACCCAAGGGCACCACCATCGGTGCCATTGTACGTGGTGATGATGTCATTATCGCGCATCACGATATTGTCATCGAAGCTGAGGATCATGTCATCCTGTTCCTGATGGACAAGAAGCGAATTGCCGATGTGGAACGATTGTTCCAGGTGGGTATAACTTTTATCTAAGTGGCTAGTGGCTAGTAGCTAGTAGTGTGTATGTGTTTTAGTCTGATATGACCGGGCAGTATTTCTGACAAGAGGTTTAATATGTCTCAGCAAGAACAACAACTATATAAAAATATACTGCGTTTCTGTCTTTTACCTTCGCCACTAGCCACTAGTCACTAGCCAGTATTATATCGATGCAATTCACCGCCATACAAAGAATATTTGGTTTATTACTGATGCTGTCCAGTATCACCATGCTGCCATCAGCGGGTGTTGCACTGATTTATGGGGATGGAGAGTTAATGCCATTCCTGATTTCTTTTTCATGGACCCTGGCGGCCGGTTTTTTGATATGGTTGCCGGTCAAGTCGGTTAATAAAGAACTGCGCTTGCGTGATGGATTTATTATTGTCGTGTTATTCTGGCTGGTACTAGGATTATCTGGTGCATTACCACTGTATTTATCAGACAAGCCTTATATTTCTTTTACTGATTCTGTTTTCGAGTCGCTCTCGGGTTTAACCACTACCGGTGCCACGATCCTGATTGGTATCGATGAGTTGCCGCATTCCATTCTGTTTTATCGCCAACAGCTGCAGTGGCTGGGAGGTATGGGCATTATTGTATTAGCTGTGGCAGTATTACCTATGTTGGGTGTTGGTGGTATGCAGCTATATCGTGCTGAAACACCGGGTCCGATGAAAGATACCAAGTTAACCCCGCGTATTACCGAGACTGCCAAGGCGCTCTGGTATATTTACCTGGGCTTGACAGTGGCCTGCGCGCTGGCTTACTGGCTGGCAGGTATGGAATTTTTTGATGCTATCGGGCATTCGTTTTCAACCATTGCGATTGGTGGTTTTTCAACACATGATGCCAGTATTGGTTATTACAATAGTCCATTGATTGAAGTCATTGCGGTTATATTCATGTTTGCAGCCGGTCTTAATTTTGCGTTGCACTTTGTGGCCTGGCGCAATCTTGATGCCGGTCATTATCTGCATGATCCCGAGGCTAAATCCTATTTTACGATATTGCTGATTGCATCCGCGATCACCACCTTTTACCTTTATTACAGTGGCGTCATGAAAGATGATTTCTGGGGTGCAGTACATCATGGTGTATTTCAAACGATATCGATTGGTACCACCACCGGTTTTACCACTACTGCCTATTTTGACTGGCCAACATTTTTACCGGTGATGCTGATATTTATCAGTTTCATTGGCGGCTGTGCCGGTTCCACCGGGGGTGGCATGAAAGTGATTCGCTTCATGCTGTTATTACGCCAGGGCATGCGCGAAATCCAGCGCTTGATTCATCCCAATGCGCAAATATCTATCAAGGTTGGTGGTAAAAGTATGTCGCCGAGGGTGATTGAGTCGGTCTGGGGGTTCTTTGCTGCCTATGTCGCGGCATTCAGTATTATGCTGTTGATCCTGATGATGACCGGGCTGGATCAGATCACCGCCTTTTCAGCAGTGGCGGCCTGTATGAATAACCTCGGTCCCGGTCTCGGTGATGTGGGCGCGCATTACGCGCATATCAACGACACGGCCAAGTGGGTATTGGTGTTTGCCATGTTGTTGGGTCGGCTGGAAATATTCACGCTGTTGGTTATTCTTAGCCCGAGTTTCTGGCGACATTGATCGTTCATCATCTATGAGTAAAAAAGACCAATGGAACGAGCGTTATCAACACGCTGATGCATTGCCACAGGCCGCCCGGGTGCTATTGGATAACCTGCATTTGCTGCCCACCGAGGGACGCGCATTGGATCTGGCCTGTGGTCGTGGGGGTAATGCCATGCAGCTGGCTGAATATGGTTTACAGGTCGATGCCTGGGATATCTCCGATGTCGCTATCAGTGATTTATCTACCATGGCGGCTACCCGGTCATTAGCCATTTCAACGCAGGTCAGGGACGTGGAAGCGAATCCTCCAGATAAACAAACGTATGATGTCATTGTGGTCAGTTATTTTCTTGAACGTAGTCTGTTCCCGATTTTAATTGATTCCCTGAAAAAGGGTGGCTTGATTTTTTACCAGACCTTTATACAAAATTGTGTCTCAGAGCGTGGCCCGCGCACACCAACCTACCGGTTGGCGGATCAGGAATTATTGCAATTATTACCGGGTTTTAAATTGCTGGTCTATAGAGAGGAAGGTGTGACGGGTGATTTGACGCAAGGGTTCAGGGATGAGGTTCTCTACGTAGGGATGAAAGACTATTAAAGCCATCGAAATGAGATTGTGCTGGCATCATCTGTGAAAATCACTTTTGTTCTTCACGAGCCGGTTTAACCGGGAAAGTAATAGAAAAGCTGGCACCTTGATTGACGACACCTTCACCTCGTATTGTTGCCCCATGCTTGCTTAGTATTCTGTAGACGGTGGCCAGGCCAATGCCCGTGCCATCAAACTCACTTGGGGCATGCAGTCGCTGCATGGGGGCAAATAACTTTTCTGCGTAAGCCATGTCAAAACCAACGCCATTATCTCTGATGTTGATAGTATAGGAATCATCATCCTTGCTGGCACTGATGTTGATGATAGCTTTTTCCTGCTTGCCTGTATATTTCCAGGCATTGCCTATCAGGTTGTCGAGGGCGAGCGTCAGTAGCGTTTTGTCAGCAAAAACATGTATGTTGTCTTCAATATTGATTTCTATGTCACGATGATCGACCTCCATCAATTGCAAGCTATTAAAGATGGAATGGCATAATTGTGTGACATCCACATCTTCATAATTGAGTTCGGCCTGGGTCACACGTGACAGCGTCAGCAGGTCCTGGATTATTTCTCCCATGCGTGTCGTCGCATTTCTTATGCGTTGCAGATAGTCTATGCCTTCAGCGTCGAGTTTAGCTGTATAATCTTCCAGCAGGATCTTGCTGAAACCATCGATGCCACGTAAGGGTGCACGCAGATCATGTGAGACTGCATAACTGAATGCCTTGAGTTCCTGGTTTGCGGTTTCCAGCTCATGGGTTCTTTCCTGCACTGTTAGTTCCAGGTTATTTTTGGCATCGCGTAATGCCTGTTCTGCCTTGTTTCGTTGTGTTTGTCTAAATTGCAGGCCGCCAAGCATTAAATTAAAACTATCCGATAATATACCTATTTCATCGGCACTGTATTTTTTTGCGCGAATGGAGAAATCCCCGGATACCTGAACCTGTTTGGTCTTTTCCGTCAGGTCCATAATAGGAGTGGAAATAATGCGCTGTAATTTACTGGCGAGTATATACGACAGGATAATCATGCCTAATAGTATAGTTAGGCCGAACAGGATAAAATTGAGTATCTTGTCTCCCAATTGTTGGGTGGACATTTCGATAACGGTCGAGCCTATGGTGAGATTGTTATGTTTTATTGTATTACTGACGATGACAGAAGTTTCAGTATATATAACATTGTTTTGACGTTTAAGCGGTTTTATTTTCTGGTATTTAGTATTGTTTCCATAGGATGCAAATAAATGACCCTGCTCGTCATATAAGGCTGCATAGGTAACATCAGCTATCGACTGTATTTTTTCCAATGTTTCTGTCGCAGCTTTTTTATCCTTGAATGTTAAGTCAGCGATTGCATATTCGCCGATTGTTCTGGCAATCAAGAGGGTTTCTTCCTCCAGTGTTTTTCTCAAATGACGGGTTTCACCTATCGCGTAAATGGCAAAGACTAAACACAAGGAGATAATGCTCACACTGCAAATAATCAGAATTAGCTTGGTTTTTATTGACAGTTTTCCTGGGAGCGTCATGGATTTTCTCCATGCGTGTCAATAATCACTGCGAGCTTGAGGAGTCGGCTTGAAATTTCGAAATGTGATCGATCTGAAGCGCTTTTGTTTATTTCAAAACCGATAAATCCATTTTTTCTATAGAAATTAATCATCACACCCCGAGAGGCATATCCTGGTGAGTCAGCAATCGTCAATATGGGATGCTGGTTGACTCTGGATAGTAGTGAGTTAAGTTGAGGTGTGGATAGTTTGGGAATAAAAACGACATGGCAATGTGAGATTTGTTGTTCTGGCTCAAGGTAAAATACACGGATATTTTTTCCTTTAATTTCTGTGGCGACAGCCAACCGATCCAGTTTGTTTCCAAACGGATTGTTGCCAACTACGCATATATTGAATGAGCCTGTACTGTCAGAGGCCAGGTTTTTTTCAGGCCAATCGATGAACTGGGTAAACTTTCCAATAAATGCCGCCTTGATGGTGTATTCCTGATCACTCTGGGCTGAAAAGACTGGCGTGCTGAAGACTGTTGCTGCCACATAAATGCAGGCATGTATAACAAGGTTTAATACCGTATTTCTCATGTAGCTGACCAGTAGTGTGTCTCAGCAGTTTTTATTGTCGTTATAAATGACTGACGAGTAGTTGCGCTTAATGATAAGGGTAGCTTATGTCCGTTGTTATATAAAGTATTCCTGCGTAATATGCAGCCACTGTTGCATGCAGGATTGTATATCTGTATTCCTGTTGTCACTATCCGCTTGAGAATAATAAGATTTTTAATTTGGATATTTTTTTAATGTTGTAGTGCGTTCGGAAGTAACACCAATTCATATTTCTTCATTCAAGGTTGAAAGTTATATCTCAGGCCCAGCTCAAGGCTGATGCTTTCATCCTCAATGCCGCCTTCGATATCCACGAGGTTAGGCAGATAGTTATCACGTGCAAACAAGTTTCGAATATTGGCAAACAAGGTCAGGTTTTTGCTATGTTTATTTGTCAGGTTGAGATCGGTGCGCCAGTAGTCGCGCAGTGGTCTGGAAATAAAACCGCCTTCCCCGGGACCGTTGTTAGCTTTTAAATGTATTCTGTTGTGTTCCGTTCGATCATGTTTTACAGGTGTCCTTGTTGATTTGGAAAATGACCGGCGGCGCACTCGACTGTGGTTAACATTCTGCGTCATTGAATACTATAAGGCTAGTTGAAAACATTTTGCTTTCAATGGTTATTCTTGTATTTAACAATTGTTTTTAAACAGGTTTATTTTAGCGGCGATGGTCACCATCGCATACTAGACAATCAGCTGGGAAACCCGCTGATGTAACGGACTGTTACGTGGGAAATGTGCCAGCAAAAACTCCATCTGGTCAGCGAGTACGTTACGACTCTGTAAATAGATATATTCTGCATAGGTCGGCGTGAATGGAATGGCCAATAATTCCATACCGGCCTGTTCAGGGGTTCTGCCTGCCTTATGGTTATTGCAGCGCAGGCAGGCAGCGACGACATTATTCCAGTCATCCTCGCCGTTCTGGCTGAGTGGGGTCACGTGGTCCCTGGATAGCAGGCTGCGTTGAAAGTGATTGCCACAGTACATGCATAGGTGGGCATCACGTTTGAACAGGGAGGCGTTGTCTAGCGGTGTATGTAAATACTGGCGGGCCTTGTTTAAGGACTTACTATTGCCATGCGTGGCGATGATGGAGTTGATTTCCAGTATGCTGGCACGTCCGGATTTCGCATTAATGCCTCCATGTAAGGTATACAGCTGGCTGCCACAGCTATAGGCGACATGGCCAAGATAATACAGCCGAGCGGCATCCTGGTAGCTGATCCATTCGAGCGGCATACCTGAGCTCTCGGTGCGCAATATCTGGTGTTCAAAATTCGTCAATAGATGCCTCCTGACTATAAAATCGAGGTTAGCATGCTACATTCTTCGAAACCAGTGCGCTTATGGATAAAACTGTGAGCTTGATCTACCCGTCAGTGTAAAAATCCGCTAACATTAGCCAGCTTTATTATGGCTGCTTGTCCTGCGAATGTTCGTTAGCCCTATGTGCACATCCCTGAACACAGGGAATAATCATAAATTTGTTAAAAAACAGCCAGTTAACTATAAAATAACCAGTCGGAGAGTTTAGCATGCCGGTATCCATAGGCATACCCAGAGAGATTACGGTCGGAGAGCGACGCGTTGCCATTGTTCCTGCCGTGGCGGAAAAATATCTTAAAAAGGGCCTCAAGGTCATTATCGAGAAAGGCGCGGGAGAGGCCAGTTATTTCCCGGATGCAGAGTTTGACGACATCAGTTTTGTAGACAGCGCCAAAGAGCTCTATCAGCAGGCTGATGTCATTCTCAAGGTGCAGCCACCGAGCGAGGATGAAATCGCCATGATGTCCGCCGGGCAGATGGTGATGGCTATCATGCAGCCGCACCGTTTTCCGGAAAGAGTTAAAAAAATGCGTGACGCCAACATTACCAGTATCGCTATGGAACTGGTGCCAAGGATCTCACGCGCGCAATCGATGGATGTGTTGTCATCGCAGGCATCGGCTTCCGGTTACAAGGCGGTATTAATGGCAGCGGATTTATCCAGCCAGTTTTTCCCGATGTTGACTACGGCTGCTGGCACCATCCGGCCTGCTCGGGTGCTGGTGATTGGTGCCGGGGTATCAGGCCTGCAGGCCATCGCCACCGCACGTCGACTGGGTGCGATTGTCGAAGCCTATGATGTCCGAGCCGTCACCAAGGAGCAGGTAGAGTCACTGGGCGCGAAGTTTCTGCAACTCGAGGTTGATGCAGAATCCGAAGGTGGTTATGCGCGTGAATTGACTGAGACTGAAAAGCACAAAGAACGCAACATGCTCGCCGATCATATCGCTAAATCCAATGCGGTAATCTCCACGGCGGCGATTCCTGGCAAGGTCGCACCGCGTCTGATAGACAAAGAGATGGTCGAGCGTATGAAGCCGGGCTCGGTGATTGTGGACCTGGCGGCCGAGAGCGGCGGTAATTGCGAGCTGACCGAGGCAGGCAAGACTGTTAATCATCAGGGCGTGCTGGTGCATGGTCCGGAAAACGTGCCAAGTATGCTGTCTGTCAATGCCAGTGAGATGTATGCGAAAAACCTGCAAAATTTACTTGAATTGATGATTGTTGATGCTGAGCTCAAACCTGATTGGGAAGATGAAATCCTGGCAGGAAGTAGCCTGACCCGAGATCAACAGATTCTTCATGCGCCTACGCGCAACCTGGTTGAAGGAGAATAATAATGATAGAGAGCATTTCAGGCATCAGTGCACTGTATATCTTTATGCTGGCGGCGTTTGCCGGATACGAGGTGATTGCCAAGGTACCGGTTATCCTGCATACACCATTAATGTCAGGTTCCAATTTCGTCCATGGCATTGTGCTGGTCGGCGCCATGATTGCACTGGGTCATGCAGAAAGCACCAGTGAACAGGTAGTCGGATTCTTTGCTGTATTGCTGGCATCGATGAATGCAGTCGGTGGTTACGTCGTCACCGAACGTATGCTGGAGATGTTCAAAAGCAGCAAGGAGAAGAAGAATGGCTAATCTGATCGAAGTCGTTTACTTCGTTGCTGCTGCCCTGTTTATATTGGGGCTTAAACGCATGAGCTCTCCGCGTTATGCGCGCGAAGGTATTGTCTGGGCAGGCGTCGGTATGGTGGCTGCTACTGTCGTCACCTTCTTTATACCTGATTTAAGTAATTTCGGCCTGATGATAGCAGCGATTTTTATCGGTTCCGGTATTGCTTTCGTCACCGGCAAGCGTGTCGCCATGACCGATATGCCGCAAATGATTGCTTTATATAATGGTATGGGCGGTGGCGCTGCAGCAGCCATAGCCGCGGTCGAATTGATCAAACTGGCGACGCATGAAACAGCCACCCATGGTCAGGTCGCCATCAATCTGGCAGTGCTGGGTGCGGTTATCGGCACAGTTTCATTCAGTGGTAGTCTTATTGCTTTTGCCAAATTGCAGGGCTGGCTGCGCAAGGCGCTGCGCTTCCCTTATCAACAGGCGTTTAATCTGCTGGTATTTGCCGGCACGATAGGCTCTGGTGTTTATCTGGCCTTTGTCGGTGCAGATATCAGTATGATAATACTGTTTTTCATTCTGGCGCTGGCCTTTGGTGTATTGATGACAGTGCCGATAGGTGGCGCTGACATGCCGGTGGTGATTTCCCTGTATAACGCCCTGACTGGATTG
Organism: uncultured Gammaproteobacteria bacterium; assembly: GCA_963807455.1. Taxonomy (GTDB): domain Bacteria; phylum Pseudomonadota; class Gammaproteobacteria; order JAADHQ01; family JAADHQ01; genus JAADHQ01. The sequence goes on from CAWECS010000021.1 coordinate 80,645, forward strand.
GCGGTCGCTTTTGAAGGTTTTGTATTAAATAATGCCGCGATGATTATTGCCGGTACCGTGGTTGGCGCCGCAGGCACCTTGTTGACACAATTGATGGCGAAGGCCATGAATCGTCCACTATCGAATGTACTGTTTGGTTCATTTGGTGCCGTGAGTAGCGGTGAGGAAGAGTCAGTCGAGGGAAGCTTGAAACCGATAGAAGCGAGCGATGCCGCCGTGATGATGGCCTTTGCCGAAAAGGTCGTTATCATTCCCGGTTACGGACTGGCGGTCGCGCAGGCGCAACACAAGATCTGGGAAATGTCCAAACAGCTGATTGAAAATGGTGTTGATGTAAAATTTGCCATTCACCCGGTGGCAGGGCGTATGCCCGGGCATATGAATGTGCTGCTGGCTGAAGCAGGGGTGCCATATGATCGCATTTTTGATCTTGATGAAATCAATGATGAATTCAGTACCACCGATGTGGCGTTGGTGATTGGCGCTAATGATGTGGTTAACCCCGTTGCACGTACCAATCCTGACAGCCCGATTTATGGCATGCCTATTCTGAATGCCGACTATGCGAAAAATGTCATTGTCATCAAGCGTGGTCAGGGTGCTGGTTTCTCTGGTATTGAGAACGCGCTGTTCTATGCAGACAATGCTCGCATGCTTTATGGAGACGGCCAGGAAATGGCCAGTCAACTGATCCATGGGATAAAGGAACTCTAATAAAATCGATCACTTAAAAAATGATCTTCTTCGTGACTCTCCGTGGTTTATTCAGAAAAGTAATTAACCACGGAGTGCACGGAGAACACAGAGTGGTTCAGGGCTTCAGCAAATACCAACAATGATCTTCTCCGTGACTCTCCGTGGTTTAAATCAGTTAATCTTTTCTCGCTAGGCTGTAGACCAAAATTAATCAAAGTTTCCCTGAGTTGAACTTGAAGCCATGATACGGCTCTAAGCCCGTGATGATTTTGTGACGGTTTAGCCTTTAATATAAACAGTCACCTGATTTGGGGTATGAGTCTATGGGTCGTAAGGTACTAATAATTGAAGATAATATTGATATTGCGCATCTCCTGAAGGTGAATTTAAGCGATATTGCCTGCCAGGTACAAGTGGCCCATGATGGCCGACAGGGTCTAAAGCTGGCACTTGAGCAGGAGTTTGATTTGATCATACTCGATCTGATGTTGCCGCAACTGGATGGTATCGAGGTTTGTCGCAGTATCAGGCAAAAAAACAGCTACATCCCTATTTTGATGTTAACCGCGAAGACATCCGAGCTAGATCGTGTATTGGGTCTGGAAATTGGCGCCGACGATTATATGACCAAGCCCTTCAGCATCAGGGAATTGCTGGCGCGTGTGAAAGCTATTTTCAGGCGCCTGGATCTTGTTCAACCAGCCAATGGTGAAGAATCAGAGGCTAATAAAATCAGCGTCGGCAATATGGATATTAATATCGAAAAACGCAATGTCACTGTTAATGGTGAGGCAGTCACACTGACTGCGAGAGAATTTGATCTGCTGGTCCACTTTGCCAGTCATCCCGGTCGCGTTTATAGTCGCCCGCAATTGCTGGACCAGGTTTGGGGATACGGACACGATGGTTATGAGCACACAGTTAATTCACATATTAATCGCCTCAGGGCAAAAATCGAAATTGATCCCGCTAAACCGGAGTACGTGTTAACGGTGTGGGGTGTGGGTTACAAGTTTCACGAGCAAGCTTCGTGACAGGAATGGTCTGAATGTTCAAAAGCCTTTACTCCAAACTGGCGCTCACTTTATTTATTGTTTTCTCCCTGCTGGCCGCCTTGCTGGTTTTTTTGCATTTGTATAGCAACCATCTTTACCAGCTGGAAACACAGCAAAAGTTGAGTAAGGATCTGGCGCAACATATTGCCAAACAATATCAAATATTTGAAAACGGCATGGTGTATGAAGACAGGCTGCAGGATCTGTTTCATTCCATCATGCAAGTCAATCCGGCGGTAGAGCTTTATTCGCTGGATGCCAGTGGAAAAATACTCGGCTTTAACGCACCCAAAGAAAAGATCGTGCGTACGCATGTGGATCTCAAACCTATTAATGAATTTATCAAGGGCAAAAAAAGTTTTCCTATTGAAGGTTCAGATCCCCGTGGTATCAATAGTCATAAGATTTTTTCTGTTGTCCCACTCAAGCAAGAAAATCTGATACGTGGTTACCTGTATATTATTCTTGCGGGTGAGCAATATGATAATGTTGTCTCGCATATGATGAATAGTTATATCGTCAATAGTAGTACCTGGGTGATTGTTATTGTGCTGGTGTTTTCAATGTTACTTGCATTATTTGTTTTTAAATACATAACAAAAAGATTAGGGACGCTGTCGGGTAAAATGGAGCAATTCAGGCAGTCTGGTTTCAGTAATATTTCAGATGCACATATTCGTCATGATAAATCATCCGATGAGATCGATGATTTAACTTACGCGTTTTATGAAATGGGCGAGACCATTATCCATCAGCTGGATAAATTGAAGCAATCCGATATGCAGCGCAGAGAACTGATTGCCAATGTATCGCATGATTTACGTACACCATTAACTACCTTGCAAGGATACCTGGAAACCATATTACGCAAGAAAAATGAATTAAATGAACAGGAAAAAGAGCGCTACATTCAAACAGCACTTAAGCATAGCCAGCATCTGGGAGAGCTGGTAGCCGAATTATTCGAGCTGGCACGTCTGGATGCGAATGAAACCAGGCCAAAACTGGAGGCCTTTTCATTACCTGAATTGGTGCATGATGTCATACATAAATTCTGGCTGGTGACCAGTAAACGCAATATCAGTGTCGAGACCTTGTTTGATGAAAGCCTGCCATTTGTCAATGCTGACGTGGGTTTGATTGAGCGGGTTATTCAGAACCTTTTGGAAAACGCGATTCGCTATACGCCCGATGGCGGCAAAATTGAAATATGTTTGACGCATGCAGATGATTCAGTGTCAGTACAGGTCAAGGATAATGGCTGTGGTATCGCTGAAAAAGAGTTGCCGTTGATATTCGAGCGATTTTACCGACCAGAAAAAAGTCGTCATCAAAGTAGTGGCGGTGCGGGTCTGGGGCTTGCTATTAGCAAGCGTATTCTGGAGTTACATGGCAGTACGATACAGGCATTTAGTCAAATTAATCAGGGAACCGAATTCCGCTTTGACTTGCCGGTTGGGAGGGCGTGATAAACTTGTGATGCTATCGTGACCCTGGCGCGAAAGACTTCGTTCATTATTTAAGTGGCAAGTGCACTTAACCTTTAATGAATGGAGACTACTATGGTCAGAAAACATTCCAAGAAAATGGCAGTCATGCTACTTAATGTCAGCCTGCGCTTTTTCAGCGCAGGTATATGCCGATAATTTTACTTATCAGATCAGTATTACCAATTTGACTCGAGGCCAATCTTTTACGCCTGTTTTATTAGCCACGCATAAAACAGGTCCGCGGATATTCACATTGGGTAGTCCTGCCAGTGATGAATTGGCAACGCTGGCCGAGGACGGTGATACTTCTGCTCTAAGCCTCAAACTGAAAGCCACTAACAAGACGGCAGATATCAAAACCCTGCCCGGCCTGCTTGATCCGGGCAAAACAGTCACTACCACCATCAAAGCCAGTAAAAGAGCCAGATTTCTGACCATGGCGGCGATGCTGATACCCACTAATGACGCTTTTGTTGCGTTAAAATCTATTCGATTGCCATCAGGTAAAAACGTTTTGTCCTACTATGCCAGGGCTTACGATGCGGGTAGTGAACCCAATGATGAACTGTGCATTAATATACCGGGGCCGGTATGTGGTGGAACAGGTGCTTCACCCGGCGTGGGTGGAGAAAATTTTGTCCACGTGCATGCAGGAATTCATGGTGACGGCGATGATGTGTCATCATTGAATGCGTCGACGCGTGACTGGAATAACCCGGTAGCACTGGTCACTATTTCCAGAGTGGACAAGAAAGACGACTAATCACCTAAAACTAACACCTCGCAGGAATCTGCGAGGTATGTGACGATTCAATGAGAATTTTATTTAAGCGAATACTGATTTATGTCCTGGTTTTGTTAACGCTGTTGGTGATTTTTAATCAACGCAGTATTAATACTTCTTTTGCCGACTCGTTGATACATATCAAAGCGCCCTCAATAGCAGCAGCAAACTGGCTGAATTCAGCACCATTGAATAATGCAGCTTTAGCGGGAAAAGTTTTTCTGCTGGAATTCTGGACTTATGGTTGTTACAACTGCAGGAATGTCGAGCCCTATGTAAAATCCTGGTATCAGAAATATAATCAGCAGGGCTTTGAGGTTGTCGCAGTGCACTCGCCGGAGTTTGATCGTGAGGCGGATATAAGCAATGTTAGTGAATATACGAAAAAAAATGGCATTCATTATCCGGTGGCCATTGATAATGATTTTTCTATCTGGAACCGGTACTCCAATCGCTACTGGCCGGCCATGTATCTGGTCGATAAAAAGGGCGTTATTCGATATTACCATTTTGGAGAAGGCAGTTATGCTGCCACGGAAAAGATGATTCAATCACTGTTGCAGGAATAACTACCAGAGATACCCCAATATCAGACCGGCATAGTGGTCGGCATTATCAATATCCGAGCCAACAGCGCCAAACTCGAGTCCGATTTTATAGGGTGAAAAATGATAAAAATCTAAAGCCACAGAAGCAATATCAGACGTGCTTTGATCAATGGCGGATTCGCTTCTACTGTAGTGGATGCTAATGTCGGCATTATCGAGAAGGTAGGTTATGTCGGCAGATATAATATTATCCTTGAGTCCGGAGGTGACCAGTAATGCTTTGGATGAAAGCCTTGCAATCACAAATGGTAAAGATAAGCTGCGTGGGTTGATAGAGTATCGATAGCGGTCATAAGAAAGCATCAGCTCCCATTGTTTGATACCATAATAGCTCGCAGATAGGCCTAAACCTTCGCTGTCAAATTTTCTAATGCGATTGGTATTGGTAAGCAGCACATCAATATGGTCGAACTGAGGTTTTAGACTGAAAGACCAGTCTTGCGATGACAGACTAAGTGTTAAGTCGATAGTATCAATATTAATATCCCTGCCCTGACCATAATTACCAAGCTCAAATTCAACATCAAATGATTTTGAGAAACGATAACCAAAGCCTATGTTCCAGTAGTCAAGATCCAGGCCGCCGCTATTGATATCGGATTGAGTATTGCCGATACCTGCAAATAAAGAAGCATCTTTATTCAAGTCGACTGATACGTCAATAAACGTGTCGGCGGTATCACTGGAATCCTGCAAATATTGCAACTGTATTGTGCCACTGGCACCAGCGTGACTAGATAGTGTCACAGTGCTGATAACAGTAAAAATATAAATGGCTAAATAAAAAAACCGGCTGCTTGCAAAATAAATCATGCATATTTTTTATCGCTGTGTTTAATGATTAATTTTTATTTGTTATGCCTGCGCATGAAGCGCTGCCGGGCTGCGCGACGTTCGGCGGGAGACATCGATTTCCAGCGATTGCGGAATTTACGTCGTTGTTGTGGCGTCATCTTGCTTAGCTTGTTACGTATCGCATCTCGCTCTTCCTGTGGCATACTTTTCCAGCGTTGAAAAATCTGCTGGCGCTGATCCTCAGGTAATTCTGCGAAACGTTTGTACATTAATCGTAATTGCTCACGTTGATCAGCAGGCAAATCCTTAAAGCGCTGGTAGCGTTGAATGATCCATTGTCTTTGCTCGTCACTAAGGCCGCGCCAGCGTTGCAGGCGTTGTTTTGCGCGTTGACGCTGCGCCGGATTCATTTCCATCCAGCGCTGTGCGCCGCGCTCAAGACGTAACTGGCGTTCTGCTGAAAAGTCATTCCACTGACCTTTAAAACGTTGTAGTATCTTCTGTTCGCTTTCTCCGAGTTCTTCCCAGCTGACGCCGGTTTGCGCAATACCTGTCAGCGGTATTAACAATAGACACAAGGCCATTATCGAACGTAAGTATCTAATCTTCATTTTTTTCACCTTTCAAGCTGTCCTGTTGCAGCATGCTGATATCCTGTAACTCGGTGGGGTCCATCCATTCGCCGTCCACCTGTTGCCACTGGCCGAGAAAATCCAGCAGTTCATCACTGGGTAATTCCCTGGCCTGATCTGCCTGGGCCTGTGACATGGCCATCAGCAAGCTTAGCGATAGCATCAAAGTTTTATACTGCACCCGACTCTTCCTCAAGTAACCACAGGTAAAAATCCAGTTGTTCGTATAATTCAATACTGTCTTTGGAAGCTATTATTTCAATTTCATCAAATTCATTGCCGCTTATATCAGTAATCTGTTCGCTCCTGAACATGAAAATACTACTTACTAATAAAGCTGCCGCAATACCGCTGACGGGCAGCCAGAGCCATTTATTAACAGCGTGAGGCGGGAGATGCTGCTGTTGTAATGCAGTTTGTCGTGCCCTGTTGAGCCTGGATAAGGTCTCGCCATCCAGTGTATCGATACGCTGGTCCAATGAATTTTTGACTTTGTCCAGGAACTCTTCTTCTTTCATGGCCAGTGCCCCTCAAGTGCTGCTCGTAATGTTTTTAGTGCGCGCGAATAATGTGTTTTAATACTGCCCTCGGAACATTTCATTGCCATGGCCGTTTCTGCCACACTGAGCCCTTCCCAGCTCCTTAACAAAAAAGCCTGTTGCTGTCGCAATGGCAATGCATGTATGGCGGTTTCCAGCGTATCGATAGAGGTCTTGTCTGCCACTGTTTGTGAAGGTTCGCTGGCCACGGGGTCGGCAAATTCATCTATCATATTTCCTGTTTCACTGTCATCATGTTGTGGGCGAAAATGCAGAAAGCTCATCCACTTCGATCGGCTTTTGCTCTTCCGATACCAATCCCTTATTTTACTTTGCAATATTCTGTAAAAAATAGGAGTCCATTCTTCAGTGGATTTAGCCGAATACTTCTGCACCAGCGCCAGCATGCTGTCCTGCACTATATCCAGCGCTTCTTCTCTATTGCCGACGGCTAATTCAGCTATTTTAAACGCCCTGCGTTCAATGCTCTTGAGAAACTGGTCGAGTGCATGCTTGTTGTCCAGAATGTTGTCCTTATTTTAGCGCTACCTGCAATGCAATCGGCTGCATTGCAGGCTACTTTACCATTGTCCTTATTGACCTGCACGTCGATCAAAACGACGATGTGCTACTTCGCCACGTCGCGTCATGCGCTGATTTATGCGATCGCCCTTATTATTCATACGCCTGTTAATGCGATCGCCTTTGCTATCCAGGCGTGTATTGACGACATCCCCACGCCTTTGCAAGCGTGCAGCAAGTCCATCTTTACCAAGTTCCGAGGCCCTGTCAGCACGGTTGTCAAAACGATTTTCAATACGATCACCGCGATTGTCTAAACGTGTATCAATGCGGTCGCCACGATTATCGAGTCGGGTTTCAATACGGTCACCACGCAGGTCGGCGCGGTCTTCGATAGTCTGGCCAACATCATCTGATGCTGCAAATACCAGGCTACTGGCAGATAGGGTGCATATACTCAATAATCCGAGGATTTTGGTTTTCATGTGTTGTTCTCCTGTTAAAAATGATGGGTCTCAGTAGTTAAAACGTACGCGCAGGAGAATGGTTGACAAGCAGTTAAATTATTTTTTGATATGTACAGCCTGGGTGTTCGCTGGCCTGTTTCGGTAAGTCTTGTTGGATCCAGTGACTGAATCCTTATATTACAAGGCGTTAACGGGGAGGAAGCGCTTAAAGGTGTTTTTATCGAAATCCTGATCTTCTTCGCGGTATTGTGCGCGTACATCGAGGATGGCCGGCAGGCTGGCTTCAAAGGCCCTGACCAGTTGCGGGTCAAAGTGATTGCCAGAACATCTGCGGATTTCTGCGACCGCGTCTTCGACCGGCCAGGCTTTTTTGTAGGGTCGGTCCGAGGCGAGGGCATCAAACACGTCACTGAGTGCCGCGATCTTTGCACAGATAGGAATTTCATTGCCAGACAAACCATTCGGGTAGCCCGAGCCATCAAATTTTTCATGGTGGTTTTGCGCAATTTCACGTGCCATGAGCATGAGTTCGGAATCATGTCCTGAAAGGATATCTGCACCAATGGCAGCATGTGTCTTCATGATTTCCCATTCGCGCTTATCCAGTTTGCCAGGTTTGAGCAGAATCTGGTCGGGAATGCCAATCTTGCCAATATCATGCATGGGGCTCGCATACAGGATCAATTCCGAATCAGCCTCGCTCAGTCCATAGGTGTTGGCAATGATCTGGGAATACTTACTCATACGAATGATATGATAACCGGTTTCATTGTCACGGAACTCGGCGGCACGGCCCAGTCGGCGGATGACTTCGAGTCGGCTTTCATTCAGTTCCTGTGTGCGTTCCTTGACTTTTTTATCAAGGATTTTATTGAGATCGCGTTGTTTCTGGTGCATTAAACGCACTTCCAGAAGATTATTGATGCGTAGTAACACTTCGGTTTGATCAAAGGGCTTGGTGAGAAAGTCCTTGGCGCCCAGTTTGAGTGCGCGCAGCTTGGTTTCCTGATCGTTCTGTGCTGTGAGTATCAGAACCGGTACGAAGGAGTCTTTCGGGGTCAGGTTGATTCTTTCGAGGACTTCAAATCCATCCATGTACGGCATGCGAATATCGAGCAATACCAGATCGAAATCGTTTTCAGCATAGAGTTGTTCAACGTCACGTGAGTCGCAGCTGTATGTTAAATTTTTAAAGCCTGCGTTCAACAGGATTTTTTCCAGCAGGCGGACGTTAATCTCCTGATCATCAACGATCAGGATATTGGCTTGGGTGGTGTCTATAACCATATGATTTTATGACTGCTCATTTCGAGAAATTCAAACGCTCACATTATACTTCGGCCGCTAGACGGAAAAATTTACATAAAAAGCTATTTATTTATTGCTACCCTACAGCATCGATACAAATAGACTTGCAAGTCTTTTTATTCTTACTTCTGAATGGGTTGTGTTGAAAAGACTGAATGTTACGGTGCGCTACCAGATCTTATATTTATAGCATATTTCATGGATTTTGCTGGCAACCATGGCATGGCAGCCTGGTCGCTATTAAACAAGCTTGGCATTGCCTGATAATGATACAGTAGGGCCATGATAAAAAAGGCAAAAAAACCCATTTTGCGCGTGGCTATTGCGGTTCCGCTCAGGCAGTGTTTTGATTATTTAATAACAGATGACATAGAGCAGCAATCACTGTTGCCTGGCATGCGCGTGTTGGTGCCTTTTGGCCGCAAAAAATACCTGGGAATTATTGATGAGGTTGCCGAGAGTGCCCAGGTCGAGCATTCTCGACTCAAGCCTGTTATTCGACTGCTGGATAAAAAACCTATATTAAGCAATACGTTATTATGGATGTGTCGCTGGGCCAGTCAGTATTATCACCATCCTTTGGGCGAAGTTTATAGCGCCGCACTACCGGCAAGATTAAGGCAGGATAAGCCCCTGACCAGCACTCAGTCTCATACATGGCTGTTGACAAAGGCTGGCCAGCTTGCGCTTCCATCCAAGCGTGCATTCCGCCAGGCCGAGCTGCTGCATCATTTGAAACAGGCCACACAGGGGCTGACTGAGTCGCAATTGCATGACATATCTGTGCAATGGAGGACCAGCATGCGCAGCCTGCAGGAGAAGGGATGGGTAAGCAGGGAAAGTAGAGAGCTGACACAGGTTGATGAGGATTCGGTTTGTGAGCACGCCCATCAACTGAATGCTGCCCAGCAAGTGGCGGTGAGCGCCATATCCTCAAGTCTCGATAGCTACTCGGCCTATCTGCTTCACGGGGTCACAGGAAGTGGTAAAACTGAAGTTTATTTGCAGGTCATTGCCAAGGTACTTGAGCGTCAGCATCAGGTTTTAATGCTAGTGCCGGAAATTGGTTTGACCCCTCAGCTCATGCAGCGGTTTAGGCGACGATTTGCTGTGCCCATCGCGGTGTTTCATTCAGGTCTGAATGACAATGAGCGTGCACAAAACTGGCTGCGGGTGCAAACAGGTGCCGCCAAAATTGTTATCGGTACGCGTTCAGCAGTATTTGCAGATATGCCAAAGCCTGGGCTGATCATTATTGATGAAGAGCATGATCTGTCTTTCAAGCAGCAGGATGGATTCCGCTATTCAGCACGTGATCTGGCCATTGTGCGTGCACGCCACGAAAATATACCTATTATTCTCGGCTCTGCCACGCCGTCGTTGGAGAGCCTGATGAATGCCGAGCAGCAACGTTACCATCTGCTGGAGCTGCCGGAGCGTGCCGGTATAGCCATACAGCCGACAATGAAACTGATTGATTTGAGGCAAAAAAAACTGGATGAAGGTTTGTCAGAGCCCCTGCTGGCAAAGATTCATGAACATGTGCAACAACAGGGGCAAGTGTTGTTGTTCCTCAACCGCCGTGGCTATGCACCGACCCTGCTGTGCCATGATTGCGGATGGGTCAGCCATTGTCAGCGTTGTGATGCGCATATGACCCTGCACCAGGCAAGTAACCGTTTGCGATGCCACCATTGCGGCAGTGAACGGGCACTGGATCATTTTTGCCCCGTCTGTGGTAGCGCGGATCTTCACGCGATTGGTCAGGGTACCGAGCGTACGCAAGCGGCACTTGAGCGCCATTTCCCACACATCAGGATCACACGAATCGACCGGGATACCACACGTCGCAAGGGCGCAATGGAAAAAAAACTCAGGGATGCCGAGTCCGGGCGTGATCAGATTCTGCTAGGCACGCAGTTATTGGCCAAGGGTCACCATTTCCCCAATGTGACCCTGGTGGCTATCCTGGACTGCGATCAGGGGTTATTCAGTGCCGATTTTCGTAGTGCCGAGCGCATGGCACAGTTAATTCTGCAAGTATCGGGACGTGCCGGGCGCGCCGAGCGCCCGGGTGAAGTATTGATCCAGACCCATCACCCGGATCATGAATTATTGCAGTCAGCCCTGCGCCAGGACTACCGGGCCCTGACACATACCTTGCTGAGCGAGCGGGAAATGCTGCATTGGCCGCCATATTCCTTTCTGGCCCTGTTACGCGCCGAAGCGCCCGGGCAATCAATACCGATGCAATTTTTGCGTGAGGCGGCTTCCCATGCTGAAGGATTGTGTGCATCTGGCAAGGTCATGTTGCTGGGGCCGATACCGGCGCCGATGGAAAAGCGTGCCGGTCGCTATCGCGCACAGCTGCTGTTGCAGTCAGATGATCGGGCAGATTTACACGCATTGTTAGCATCCTGGTTGCCTGTTCTTGAGAAAATGAAATCAGCACGTCAGGTGCGCTGGTCACTGGATGTTGACCCGCAAGATATGTTTTGAGGGTATGGTCAGAGTCAGACAGGCAAGATGAAACTTTTACCCATGTAGCTTCCCTGATATGATGTGCAGCACCTGTACCTTGTACCTTTTATTTTTTCCCTGATTTTATGAAAGACCATATAGCACAATTAATTCAGCAAGCGCTTGATGCATTGAAGCAGCAGTCGGTGCTGAATGCTGATATCACAGCGGTTATCAAGATTGATAGAACGCGTGACAAACAGCATGGTGATTTTGCCAGCAATATCGCCATGATGCTGGCCAAGGCCGCCGCTTGTAATCCACGTGAGCTGGCGCAAAAAATTATTGAGCAGCTGCCGCAGTCTACTGAAATTTCCAAAGCTGAAATTGCAGGGCCGGGCTTTATTAATTTTTTCCTGGTCTCGGGTTCCTACCAGCAGGTCATTGGTGAAATACTTGGCAAGGCCGATGCCTATGGCTGCAGTGAAATCGGCAAGGGCAAGTCTGTGCAGGTTGAATTTGTATCAGCCAATCCTACCGGACCATTGCATGTCGGTCATGGGCGCGGCGCGGCCTATGGCGCCAGTGTGGCCGATTTATTGGCGGCCATGGGTTTCAATGTACATCGGGAATATTATGTCAATGATGCCGGCAGGCAAATGGATATTTTGGCTGCCAGTGTCTGGTTGCGTTATCTGGAACTATGTGGAGAGGAAATCAGTTTTCCAGTGAATGGCTATAAAGGTGATTATGTCTGGGATATTGCCGCGACATTACACCGGGAAAATGACGATGCATTACGACATTCACATGAAAGTGTATTTGTAGGTTTGCCGCCAGACGAGCCTGATGGTGGCGACAAGGAAACATACATTGATGCACTAATCGGCCGTGCCAGGGAGTTACTGGGTGACAAGGCTTATGCGCAGGTGTTTGATCTTGGGCTGAACACTATTCTTGCAGATATCAAAAAAGACCTGGAAGAATTTGGCGTGGTTTATCAGGACTGGTATTCGGAACGATCACTGACCCGGACAGGTGCGGTTGATAATGCCGTCGAACGTCTACAGCTTTCCGGTCATGTCTATGAAAAGAACGGCGCCCTATGGTTCAACTCCACCGAATTTGGCGACGAAAAGGATCGTGTTGTCGTTCGTGACAATGGTCAGGCTACTTATTTTGCCTCTGATATCGCCTACCATGCTGAAAAACTCGAGCGCGGTTTTGACAAGGTCATCGATGTCTGGGGTGCCGATCATCATGGTTATGTGCCCCGTGTCAGGGCCGCACTGAAAGCGCTGGGTGATGACGATAGCAAGCTGGATGTATTGCTGGTTCAATTTGCCATACTTTACCGGGGTGGAGAAAAAGCACAAATGTCAACGCGCTCGGGTGAGTTTGTCACCCTGCGTGAGTTAAGGCATGAAGTCGGCAATGATGCAGCACGCTTTTTTTATGTCATGCGCAAGTGTGAGCAACATATGGATTTTGATCTGGATTTGGCCAAGTCGCAGTCCAGTGACAATCCTGTTTACTATATTCAATATGCACATGCACGTGTTTGCAGCGTCATGCGACAAATGAGTGAAAAGCAATTGCCGCGCGATGTAGCCCGTGGCCAGGCCAACCTGGATGCTTTAACCGAAACGCATGAACAGGACCTTATGGTGGCGCTGTCAAAGTATCCGGAAATACTTCAAAAAGCAGCCTTGAATCATGAGCCTCACCAGCTGGCGCATTATCTGCGTGATCTCGCCAATGCCCTGCATACTTATTATAATGCGCATACGTTTCTGGTTGATGATGAAAATCTGCGTGATGCCCGCTTGAATCTGATTGAGGCCACGCGCCAGGTGTTGTCTAATGGCTTGCAGCTACTAGGCGTTTCCGCGCCCGAGTCAATGTAGCCTATGCCGCGCGATTATAAAAATTCCAGAAGGAAGCCGGAAAAAAAACCGGTAGCGGGCTGGGTATGGATGTTATCAGGCCTGATGATTGGTCTGTTGGTCGCACTACTCGTTTATTTGAGCCAGCAACCCGGCACGACGAATACACAAAGCAAAAGCAGTCCTGCGCCGGTAAAAAAGCCGGTGGCATCACAAAAACCGAAACAAAAGCAAAAAACCAGCAAACAAAAAAATGATAATGGCTTGCGTTATGAATTTTATACTGTATTGCCGGAATCTGAAATTGTTATACCGGAACAGGAATTAATTCAGCGCGAAAGAGATTCCCCTTCCGCCCAGAAAAAGAAACATGTCTATATATTGCAAGCGGGTTCTTTCCGTAAGGTGCAGGAGGCGGAAACCCTCAAGGCACGTTTGGCCCTGTTGGGGATTGAATCCAGTGTAGAAAAAGTAATAGTGCATGGTGATACATGGCATCGAATCAGGATAGGGCCGTTTGTTTCTCTGCGTGATATAAATAGCACGCGTAACCGCCTGCGTAAAAATGATATTAATGCTATCTTGATTCGCACGCGCTAAGGCCCGTTTTGTTGTGGCCATTGCCAGAGTGTATTGCTGTAATGACTGGGAAAACATCATCTATCCCAGGCTGGAATTTATGGGTCAGACTATGAAACAACTTTATTTGATTGATGCCAGTATCTATGTGTTTCGCGCCTGGTTTTCAATGGATGAAGGCATTACCAATAAGCAGGGAAACCCCGTTAACGCCGTTTATGGTTTTGCGCACTTTCTTGCACAACTACTGGAAAAAGGTCGGCCCACACATGTCGTTGCATTATTTGACGAGAGCCTGACTTCTTCATTTCGTAATAAAATCTACGCAGATTACAAAGCCAATCGCGAGCCGGCGCCAGCCGAGTTGAAACAGCAATTTCAGTTATGCCGCCAGTTATGTCGTGCGCTGGGTATTAAAGAGATGGCCAGCAAACGCTACGAGGCCGATGATTTGATTGGCAGCCTGGCTGAACGTTTTGCCAGTAAGGATACCCGCATCATTATTGTTTCTCGTGACAAGGATCTGGTGCAGTTGCTCAGGGAAGGTGATCTGTTCTGGGATTTTGCTGATGATCGCCAGTTTGATCATAAACAGGCCGAGGCGCACTTTGGTGTGCGACCGGATCAAATAGTGGACTATCTGGCATTGGCCGGTGATAGTGTTGATAATATTCCGGGTGTGCGTGGTGTGGGTAAAAAAACTGCGCAAGCGCTGCTGAATCATTTTCAAACACTGGACCATTTATATGCTTCGCTGGATCAGGTGCCGGATATGAACATGCGAGCCGCAAAGCGAACCCATGGATTATTGCAGCAACAGAAAGAGTGGGCTTATTTGTCGAGGCAATTAACGCAAATTAAATGCGACATAAAACTTCAGCTGCAAGCAGAGGATTTGCAATGGTCGCCAGATATAAAAAAAACCGGGCGATTTTTTAATTCTCTTGGTGTGGGCCAGGGTTTGCTTTCCAGGTTTGAACGCATTATGGAGATTTCTGAACATGGACTGGGCTGAACTTGAAAATGTTATCAGTGAACACACCGGCAAAGACTTCACGATAGAACGCAAGCAATCAATCGGTGGTGGATGTATTAATCAGGCCTATCATATCAATGGGCAGGGGCAGGATTATTTCGTCAAGCTGAACCGAGCGTCGGCAGTGGATATGTTTGCGGCTGAGTATGAAGCGCTGGATGCCATCTATCAAACCGGCAGTATCCGGGTTCCGCAGCCGATACACTTTGGTAGCAATGGCGCTGACGCATGGCTACTGATGGATTTTATAGCCCTAAAGGGTGACAGTGCTCGCTCGCATGAAATGGGTATGCAGTTGGCGCAGATGCATCGTCATCAGGCAAGCCAGTTTGGCTGGCATAGAAATAATACCATTGGCTCTACGCCGCAAATCAATCAGTGGTCATCCAGCTGGGTAGAGTTCTGGCGCGAGCATCGCCTGGGTTACCAGATTAAACTGGCCGCCGACAAGGGTATCGGGCAAGCGGCAGTCAGACTATGTGAGCGGCTGGCTGAGCGATTGGATGAGTTTTTTCTTGATTATCAACCACAAGCGTCGTTATTGCATGGTGATTTATGGGGTGGCAATGCCGCATTTGACTCACAGGGTGTGCCGGTCATATTTGATCCTGCCAGCTATTATGGTGATCGAGAAGCGGATCTGGCGATGACCGAATTATTTGCTGGATTTAACGCTGATTTTTATGCCGGTTATCATCAGGGCTGGCCTCTGGATGACGGTTATAGATTAAGAAAAATACTTTACAATCAATATCATATACTGAATCACTTCAATTTGTTTGGTGGCTCCTATGGCGGCCAGGCGGTTCGTATGACTGAGCAGCTACTGGCTCAATGATTGTAGCGGGTGGTCGCGGGGCTATGCCCGCGCATGATATAAAGATAAAATAATGGCAGTAAGGGCTCTACCGGCCTGTGGAAGAAAATCAGGCAGCTATGCAATGCCAACGCTATCCTGAGTGGTCCCTTGCAAGCTTATACCATTGATTATATTGGTATTATTACCCAGTTCGCAGGCATCATCAGTGATCTCATCCTGGGCTTGGCTAAGCAATGTAACATATTGATAATTTTATATTTTAGCCAAACTTTTTTTTAGTCCCGGCTTCCGCTAAAATGTCCGACCGCTGTTCACAAACGAATACAGGCGATGAGACAGGCAAGTGATGGTGTTCCGGGTTTCGGCCCACAGCTTTAGAGGCAAGCATGAGCGAGAATAACAAGGTCTTAAATCAATACGGTTTCCCACGCAAGCAGGGTTTGTATGACCCTGTGCATGAAAAAGAAAACTGCGGAGTAGGATTTGTAGCCGATATCAAGGGACAGGCCAGTCATCAAATTGTTCTCGATGGAGATCATATCCTGCGTCGCATGGTACATCGAGGTGCTTGTGGCTGTGAAACCAACACCGGTGACGGTGCAGGTATCATGACAGGGTTACCGCATACTTTTCTGGCCAAGGTGGCGCGCGAGGAACTGGGTGTGGAACTACCTGCCGTCGGTCGTTATGCCGCCGGGATTGTTTTTTTGCCGATTGATGAAAGCGAACGTCTGCAGTGCAAACAGCGCGTCAATGAAATGATCGAAGCCGCAGGCCAGCATCTGATTGGCTGGAGGGTGCTGCCGGTTGATCCCATCAAGGCAGATATCGGACCTACTGCGAGGGCAGCAATGCCGCACATGGAGCAATTGTTCGTTGCGGCGGCGGATAGTTGTCAGGGCGGTGACTTTGAACGTCAGCTCTATATCCTGCGTAAACATAGCGCCCATACCCTGCGTGCTGATGAAAGTATCAAACAACGTGAGTTGTTTTATTTCTGCTCGCTATCTACCAAGGTGATGGTCTATAAAGGCATGCTTAACCCGGATCAATTGATGCCATTTTATCCGGACCTGGCAGATGAGGACTTTACCTCTCATATGGCCATGGTGCATTCACGCTTTTCCACCAATACCTTTCCGTCCTGGGACCGTGCGCAACCGACACGCACCATGAGTCACAATGGCGAAATCAATACCCGTCTGGGTAATGCCAACTGGATGCGCGCACGTGAAGGTGTGGCCAGTAGCAAACTGTTTGGTGATGATATCAAAAAGATTTTGCCGGTGATTGAATCGGATGTATCCGATTCCGGCAGTTTCGATAATGTGCTTGAGTTTCTGTTGATGGGTGGCCGTAGCCTGCAGGAAGCGGTCATGATGATGGTTCCCGAAGCCTGGCAGAACGATCAGTCAATGCCGGAAGAAAAACGCGCTTTCTATGAATTCCAGTCATCCTTGATGGAGCCCTGGGATGGGCCGGCTTCAATTGTTTTCAGTGATGGTCACTACATTGGCGCCACCCTGGATCGCAATGGCCTGCGACCGAGTCGATACTATCTGACCCATGATGATAAAGTCATTATGGCTTCCGAAGTCGGGGTGTTGCCTGTTGAACCCGAGAACGTCAAATTTAAAGGTCGTTTGCAACCCGGGAAAATGTTCCTGATCGATTTTGAAAAAGGTCGCATGATACCGGATGAGGAGCTCAAGCATGAGTTTGCCTCCAGACAACCTTACCATCAATGGCTGGCTAACCAGCGTATTTTGTTGTCGCATTTGCAGACCAGACGCAACAGCCTCATGAGTTTGAGCCTGAAACCTTGTTGGCGCGCATGCAGGCATTTGGTTACACCACTGAAACCATGCAGTTCATGTTATTGCCATTGGTAATGGAAGGACGCGATCCTGTCGGCTCCATGGGCAATGATTCAGCGTTGGCCTGTCTGTCCGACAAGTCGAGAATGTTGTATGACTACTTCAAGCAATTATTCGCACAGGTCACCAATCCCGCGATTGATTCCATTCGTGAAGAAGTGGTCATGTCTCTGGAATGTTATATTGGCCCTGAGTCGAATATTCTCGACTCAACCGAGCAGCACGCACATCGGTTATTGATTCCGCATCCCATTCTATCGAATGAAGAGCTGGCTTCGATCAAGCACATGGATCATCTTGGCTGGAAAACCAGGACCATCGATATAAGCTATGATAAATCCACAGGTGTTGATGGCTTGCCGGCGACTATTGACCGTATTTGCACTGAAGCGACACAGGCCATCGATGATGGTTTCACCCTGATTATTTTGTCTGACCGCAATATCAGTGCCGAGCGAGTAGCCGTGAGTGCATTACTGGCTGGCGGTGCAGTGCATCATCACCTGGTGCAAAATCACCAGCGCACCCGAATTGGCCTGATTGTGGAAACCGGCGAGGCGCGGGAAGTACATCATCATTCCTTGCTGACCGGCTTTGGAGTTGATGCTATTAATCCCTATCTTGCATTTGAGTCACTCTGGCAAGCGCAGCGTGATGGCCTGTTGACGGGCAAGAAATTTGATAGTGATGACAAGATTGTCGCGGCTTATAAAAAAGGTGTCGCCAAGGGCATGCTCAAGGTCATGGCTAAAATGGGTATTTCAACCTTGCAGTCCTATAAGGGTGCGCAAATATTTGAGGCTGTCGGTCTGGCCGATGAAGTCATACAACGTTGCTTCCTGAATACACCCAGTCGTATCAGGGGTGTTGGTTTTGATGTATTAGCGAAAGAGTCCCAGCAACGACACGAACGTGGATACCCTGTACGTGGCATCGTGCGTGAGCCCGTGCTACCTAACCAGGGTGATTTACATTGGCGTGCTGATGGTGACCATCATATGTGGAATCCACAAAGCATTGCGAATTTACAGCTGGCAGCGAGAACCGGCGATAAAAATGCATATTGGCGTTTTGCTAAAATGGCCAATGAAAATGATACCCGCAATTGTACATTGCGTGGTTTGATGCAATTTAAAAAGGGAAGTAACGGTGATTCCATCGATATTAGTGAAGTGGAGCCGGTAACCGAGATTGTGAAACGCTTTGTCACTGGCGCTATGAGTTTTGGTTCGATCTCACAGGAAAGTCATGAAACACTGGCG
This sequence comes from uncultured Gammaproteobacteria bacterium, assembly GCA_963807455.1. Classification (GTDB taxonomy): domain Bacteria; phylum Pseudomonadota; class Gammaproteobacteria; order JAADHQ01; family JAADHQ01; genus JAADHQ01. The sequence continues at coordinate 99,461 of CAWECS010000021.1, forward strand.
ATTGCGATGAATCGCATGGGTGGCAAATCCAATACCGGGGAAGGCGGTGAAGATGCTGACCGGTTCACTGCGGATAAGAACGGCGATTTACGCCGATCAGCGATCAAGCAGGTGGCCTCGGGACGGTTCGGGGTTACTATCTGGTATTTAACCAATGCCGATGAATTGCAGATCAAGGTATCACAAGGCGCCAAGCCTGGAGAAGGCGGTGAATTACCTGGCACCAAGGTGGATGAAAATATTGCCCGGATTCGTCATTCAACACCGGGTGTTGGCTTGATCAGTCCGCCACCTCATCATGATATTTATTCCATTGAGGATCTGGCGCAACTGATTCATGATCTGAAAAATTCCAACCCGTCAGCACGCATCAGCGTCAAGCTGGTATCAGAAGCCGGCGTGGGCACCATCGCCTCAGGCGTTACCAAGGCGCATGCTGATCACATTGTTATTGCCGGTCACGATGGTGGTACCGGGGCATCACCCATTACCTCTATCAAGCATGCCGGCTTACCCTGGGAGCTGGGTGTGGCCGAGACACATCAGACCCTGGTGATGAATGACCTGCGTTCACGTGTTGTCATCCAGACAGACGGGCAATTGAAAACCGGGCGCGATGTCGCTATTGCTGCGATGCTGGGTGCAGAAGAGTTTGGTTTTTCTACCGCGCCGTTGATTACACTGGGTTGTATCATGATGCGTAAATGCCACCTCAATACCTGTCCGGTGGGCATTGCGACACAGGACAAGGAGCTACGCAAAAAATTCAAGGGTAAGCCGGAGCATGTCATCAACTACCTGTTTATGGTGGCAGAAGATCTGCGTCAAATCATGGCAGAAATGGGTTTTCGTACGCTTAATGAAATGATTGGCAGAGTAGATTGTCTGGAGATCGATAGTGCCATCGATCACTGGAAAAAGGATGGTATCGATCTGACTGCCATGCTGACACCGGCGCAGAAGCCACATGCTAATGTCGAAGTACATCAGACCATCAAGCAGGATCATGGTCTGGAAGATGCGCTCGATAACCAACTAATTGAATTGGCACAGGCTGCTCTGAAAAAAGGTGACAAGGTTAATATTGAGTTACCGATTATTAATACCAATCGTGTGGTAGGCACCATGTTGTCGCATGAGATTGCCAAGAAGTGGGGTGCAGATCTGTTACCGGAAGATACTGTCCATATCAAGCTCAACGGTAGTGCCGGCCAGTCGCTGGGTGCATTCCTCGCCAAGGGCGTCACCCTTGAAGTGGAAGGCGATGCTAATGACTATGTTGGTAAAGGCTTGAGTGGAGGTCGTGTGGTTGTCTATCCGCCAGCTAACAGTACCTTTGTTGCCGAGGAAAATATTATTGTCGGTAATGTTTGTCTATACGGTGCCACCAGTGGCGAAGTCTACATTCGAGGGGTGGCCGCCGAACGCTTCTGTGTACGTAACAGCGGAGCACATGCCGTGGTGGAAGGTATCGGTGACCATGGCTGCGAATACATGACCGGTGGTCGCGTGGCTGTCTTGGGAAATATAGGCCGAAATTTTGCAGCTGGAATGAGTGGCGGTGTGGCCTATGTCTGGGATCATCTGGGTGAGCTGCCGACCAAATGCAACATGGGTATGGTTGAACTGGAAAGAATGGATGCACAAGAAGATATTGAAGAGCTGCGAAGTATGATTGAAAAACATCAGCGCTTTACCGGCTCGGAACTGGCCAGTCGATTATTGACTGATTGGGATGGCACATTAAGCCAGTTTGTGAAAGTGATGCCAACAGATTACAAGCGTGTTCTTGAAGAACAAAAGAAAAAGCCTGTGGCAGCTTGAATACCGGGACGTTGAAGATAATGTGCTGATGCGCACAGGTAGATCTGTGTCGTCGACAATGAAAGATATTTAGAGAAAATAAAGTATGGGCAAGCGAACTGGATTTAAAGAATTTGAACGAAAGACGGAACCCTATCGTGATATTAATGAACGATTGGCGGACTATGGCGAAATTTATACAGCGCATAATGAAGATCTCCTGACGACACAAGGTGCGCGTTGTATGGATTGTGGTGTTCCCTTTTGTCAATCTGAAACCGGTTGCCCGGTTGATAATCTGATCCCGGAGTGGAATGATCTTGTTTATCATGGCCGCTGGAAAGAAGCATCAGATCGTCTACATAAAACCAATAATTTTCCGGAATTTACCGGGCGCGTATGCCCGGCACCTTGCGAAGGAGCATGTGTGCTCGGTATTATCGAGCCTGCCGTCACCATCAAGAATATAGAGTGTGCCATCATAGATCGTGCATTTGATGAAGCCTGGGTCACACCTCATTCACCGACATCACGCACCGGCAAAAAAGTAGCTATTGTAGGGTCCGGGCCCGCCGGACTTGCGGCTGCCGACCAGTTAAACAAGGCTGGCCACAGCGTGACCGTATATGAGCGCGCAGACAGGATAGGGGGATTGCTCATGTACGGTATCCCCAATATGAAGCTCGACAAGGGCGTGGTAGATCGTCGTGTTCAGCTGTTGCGAGATGAAGGTGTCGAGTTTCAAACCAATGCGGATGTTGGCAACAACATCGAAGCTAAACAGCTTATGCAGGATAATGATGCCTTGTTGTTGACTACAGGAGCTACCAAGCCGCGTGATTTGCCTGTTGCAGGCAGAGAGCTGAATGGCGTGCATTTTGCCATGGATTACCTGACGGCAAATACGCGCAGTCTGCTCGATTCAAGGCATGAAGACGGTCACTATATCAGCGCCAGGGACAAGCATGTGGTGGTCATTGGTGGCGGCGATACCGGCACCGACTGTATTGGTACTTCGCTTCGCCATGGTTGCAAGTCGGTAGTCAATTTTGAACTCATGCCTATGCCGCCCGCAGAACGCGCTGAAGATAATCCATGGCCAACCTGGCCACATATTTTCCGCGTTGATTACGGACATCAGGAAGCCACAGCAAGACAGGGCGAAGACCCACGTAATTATTGTCTTCTCAGCAAAGGGTTTAAAGATGATGGACAAGGCAATGTCAGTGCGATCACTACCATAGAGGTTAACTGGACGCACGAAGAAGAAACCGGCCGCTTGAAAATGGAAGAGATCCAGGGTTCTGAAAAGCAATGGCAGGCTGACCTGGTGTTATTGGCTATGGGATTCCTGGGCCCGGAACAGTATGTTAGCGATCTGCTGGGTATTGAGTATGATGAGCGCTCAAACTATCGCGCCGAGTATGGCCGCTATGCTACAAATATAGAAGGTGTCTATGCGGCCGGTGATTGCCGACGCGGTCAGTCCCTGGTTGTCTGGGGTATCAATGAAGGCCGTGAAGCAGCCAGGGAAATTGATGCCTATTTGATGGGTACATCTGTTTTATCTTAGTTCAGTTCGTGTTTGACCGTTACTAGCTCAGCTGCTGACTGATTATGCGGTAACTGCCAGCAAGCATTGCTAACAAGCTTGTTAGTATTTGAACTGCGGTTATTGAATTTAATGGTATTTTGCGAGTGTCGCTAGCACTATTAGTCTTTTTTGCTTAAGTATACATGTTTGATTATGGGTGGGTTGGTGAATAAACGTTTAACTATACCCTGCAATGATGACGTTGAATTATTTTAATTAGGCATAATATGAAAAAACGTATTTTGATTGTAGATGATCAACAGAATGTTCTCAATGCCATGCGCAGAGATCTAAGAGGAAGCAGTCTAGATTGTGATGTATTGACGACAACTCGGGGGAGTGAGGTGGTAACCCTGTTGTCGGACAATGATATCGATTTGCTATTAACAGATATCCTTATGCCGCAGATGAATGGTATCCAGGTGCTCACTGAGGTAAAAAATAAATTTCCGCAACTAAAAATAATTACTATGTCTGGTGGCGGACATATGATGGATGGTAGCTCGTATCTGGAAATAACCAAGGGATTGGGTGCTTCCTATTCATTAGAGAAGCCATTCACAAGAGAAGAGCTTGTATCAGCTATCAGTCAGGTTCTGAACGAGGAATAATCAGTCATAGCATGACAGTATTTTATTGCCGAAAAAACCTTGTGGTTATTATTACTGCTTTGATGAAGCTCAAGCTGCGATTTCGGTTATCCCCGCTTGTTAATGAGAGTTATCATTAAAGGTATTCTCTTTAGCCTGGATAAATAGTTTGCAGCTCGTCATTGCCATTACTCGACAATGTATTGTCATTAATAAAGTGCAGTGCTATTGCCCGCCTGGGTAAGAGGGATTTAAACCCAGTTTTTGTCAGCGCGTATTGTTTTCCTTTATTAAAATATATTACTTCCAGGCCTTGGCCTTTTCTTCGTTTTTGGGTATGCCAAACAGGCCTTTAGAGTATATCTCGTGTAATGCCTTGCGTGATTCGGCCACACCATCAAATGCGGCTTTTTCCAGCATCTTCATGCCCTTGTCAGTATCCTGCTTTACACCCGCACCTTGTAAATAAATCATCGCTAGCGGGTGGTATGCGCGCGTATTTTTATTTTCAATTTCTGTTTCATAAATTTTTATCAGGTTGCGTGCTGCCGGTGGATAACCCTGTTGGGCCGCCTGCACAAACCATTGCATGGCTTTGTTAGGATCTTTTTCTTTTACGCCGATGCCGTTAAAAAGCATGGTTGCAAAAGAGTTTTGTGCAGCGGGGTCTCCCATCAGGCCAGCCTGATAAAACATCCGCGCGGCAATTTCCGGATCTTTTTTCGTGGCTTTGCCATTTAAATGATACTCACCGAGTTTGGTAATGGCGTGGGCATGCCCTTGCTCGGCAGCTTGATTGTAAAGTTTAAAAGCTTTTTTCAGATCTTTCTTGGTGGCCTTTCCATGCTCATGAAAAACAGCAAGATTAAAAAGACCCTCTGGATCTCCCACTTTGGCCAGAATTTCGAGCTGCTTGTAGGCAGTCTTGTAATCCTTTTGTTGCAAAGCTTTCACGGCTTTTTCGGACACCTGGAAATAGTCGGGTGATTTCTTGATCTGTTTTACTATTTCGGTGGCTATTTTTTTCTGGGTGCTGCGAATATGTTCAACACTTTCTGTTAGGCTGCCGCCAATAGTGATGAAAGTCAGGTTGGGCGTTAACTGAAATTCATGCTGAATAGTGGTGACATTGGGGATGGCATCTTTATATTCATATGACATGAATGAATAATTATCCATGCTAATCATTCCGCATTGAGTGATAGTTATTTTTTGTTTATAGAGTTTTTGTAATTCGGGTTCTAATGTCTTACATGCAGCTTCTGCCTGTTCCGGTGTGCGCGCAGTTGAGCCGGAACCTCGTTGAATACTGATATTATTATTGAACTCGGCATTGGATTTGGTTTTGTCGAATATAAATTCAACATTGGCATTTTTGATGCGATCAAGTATTTTCTCAGCTTTTTCCTTGTCGATATTCAGCTTTTCTAAAGCTTTCAGGGTGCCTTTTTTATTGCTGTCGCTAGTCTGTGCTTTGCCGATTGCGAGCCAGTCATCGCTAAGTTCTACATTAAAGCCGAAATCACTTTTAAATGTTTTAGCAGAGCTGTTTAGCGAAATAAATAAGAGAAAGGCCAGGACTGTGAGTTTTTTCATAATGGGATTCGGAATTTGTAGGGTTGGATAGATGATTTAGAGCCTAGTTTAGCATTTTATCAGGGTTGATGTAATATTGAATTTTCTGAAATTACAGTAGTTTAATTAAGCTTGACGTGCAGCAGAGCCACTCTGCTGCACGTTGGCCTAGGATGCCAGTTTATCCAGATGCACATCCATTTGAGGGTAAGGGATGGAAATACCTTTTTGATCGAAAGTCAGCTTTATTTTCTCATTCAGATCAAATTTAACTGCCCAGTAGTCCGCCGATTTTACCCAGGGTCTGAGTACAAAGTTAACACTGCTGTCAGCGAGTTCGGAAACGGCTATCAGGGTTTGCGGATCTTTGAGTATGCGATCATCAGCATCAACAATGGCCTGCAAGGTGTCGCGAGCCAATTTGATATCGCTGTCATAACCAATGCCAACGACCATATCAATACGCCGGGTTTCACGTTTGGAATAGTTAGTGATGACGCCGCCATAAATGGCGCCGTTAGGTACAATAATTTCGCGATTGTCACCCGTCTTCAAAGTTGAGCTGAAAATGCTAATCATTTCAACACTGCCGGATATGCCGGCAGCCTCAATAAAATCGCCTGCTTTAAATGGCCTGAATATAATCAGCATGACACCGGCTGCAAAATTTTGCAGTGACCCTTGCAGTGCCAGGCCAACAGCAAGTCCGGCAGCACCCAATAATGCAACCAGTGAGGTGGTATTGACGCCCAGTTGATCGACGGCGGCAATGACAACAAATAAAAGTAAGATGGTTTTTAAAATTGATGTAATGAATTTGACCAGAATGGCATCCATGTCAGATTTATTCAAGAGTTTTGAAATGACTTTGGTGATTATATTGACAACAAATTTACCTATTATAAATATCGCCAGCGCGAGAGCGATATTGATTCCCCATGGGATAACATAAGTATCTATTATGTTGCTGATATCGAGATTTTCCATGTAAGCTCCTGTTTAAAAGTTTATCATTGATAGGATAAATAATGCTTGTATCATCATGGTATTGCAATATGTGCTCGTAAAAGAGCGATCAGATTTTACCAAGCCTTGCTCGCTTGACAGCGACTGATTATTTTACCCTGTGGTTTGCCTTATCTGAGGATACCTGTTGATGACTGGTGACTATTAAGCGTTTGAAAGTAGTTGGCGTGTTCGTAAATTCCGGGATCAATGGCGCATTGCTTGCACATGCTGCCCTTGAGTTGCTGCAATGACGTGTATTCCCTTGCTTGCATCCAATGCTCGAGATCGCTGAGGATAGTTGTGATTCGTTGTGTGCCCTGTTCGAGTAGTTCACTGCAAAGGTGGGTGATATCAGCGCCGACCAGTAATGCCTTCAGGACATCATCGGATTGCCGAAATCCTCCTGTGGCGGCTAGTGACATTTTAGTGTGACCGCGTAGTATTCCAATCCAGCGAATACGCAATAGTGATTCCTGTGAATCTGATAATTCCAGGGCATGCCTGAATTGTAAAGTCTCGAGGTCAATATCCGGCTGGTAAAAGCGATTAAAAAGTGCAACGCCGTTGGCGCCGGATTGTTCCAGTTTTTTAATCATGTCGACCGGTGAGCTGAATTGTGAAGATAGTTTCATGGTGATGGGTAGTTGAACCTGTTTGCGTAAGTCCTGCAACAAATCGATATAGCGTTGTTCAACTTGTTCAGCATTTTCGTCGTTGCCTGATGGTATATAGTAGACATTCAGTTCCAGAGCATCGGCGCCGGCCTGTTCCAGATCTTTGCCATGGGTTATCCAGCCTTGTGGTGATACGCCATTGAGACTGGCAATAATGGGAATATCGAGTGCCTGCTTGAGTTTCTGTAGTTGTTCAAGATGTTCATCCAGGCTGGATGTAAAGTCGACATGACTGGGGTGAAAGCTGTCTGCCTCCGCATGTCCAATCGACTGGTCCAATAAAAAGCGCGAGTAGTGTTCTTCCTCCGATCTGATTTGTTCCTCAAACAAGGAGTGCATAACGATGGCGGCTGCGCCCGCATCTTCCAGTCGACGTGATTGATCAAGGTCACGCGTCAATGGGGATGAAGAAGGTACGATCGGGTTTTTCAATGTCAGCCCAAGATAGTTTGTTTGTAAATACATGATTTCAATCCCTCTTGTCTGGCATGTCGGCAGATGTGGAATCGCTATTCCAATCCAGTTCGGACAGTTGTTTATAATGTTGAAACCTATGCATGACATCTTTTTGTGCCTGCTTGAGGATAACGTTCCGCATCAGTAGCAGATGTTCGCCATAACATACTGAAGCGGGTCTCGGTTTCAATGAATTCGCGGTAAGGTATAGATGGCTCTTTAGAATCGAGATGTAGCGGATTTTTCCCCAAGGGAATATTTCCCGGATTAAAACGGAACAATGGCCAATGACCACTGTTGACAGCCAGTTGTTGCTGGCGATGATTATTCTTCAAGTCAACGCCATGGGCAATACATGGAGAATAAGCAATAATAATAGATGGCCCAGGATGTGCTTCTGCTTCTTGAAAGGCATGTAATGTTTGTGTGTCCTTGGCGCCATAGGCAACATGGGCTACATAAACATTTTCATAACTGATGGCCAACATGGCGAGGTCTTTCTTTGCAGTGGGTTTGCCACCCGCTGAGAATTTTGCAACAGCCCCCAATGGAGTGGCCTTGGAGGTCTGGCCACCTGTATTTGAGTAAACCTCGGTGTCGAGCACAAGAATATTGACGTCGCGACCCGATGTCAGTACATGATCCAGGCCGCCGTAGCCTATGTCATAGGCCCAGCCGTCGCCGCCGACTATCCAAACACTTTTTTTATTCAGGTAGTCGATCACCTGCAGTAACTCAATACTGCTATCGTTATCGCTAGCGAGTAATTTTTCACGCAGTTTATCCAGGCGTTCACGTTGATCGAAGATATCTGTTTCATCGGTGGCTTCAAAGTTAAGAATGTCATCTACCAGGCTATCATCATTGATGTCGGTTCTTAGTGCACGTAGTAACTGACGCGCATAGTCCTGTTGCATGTCGACTGCAATGCGCATGCCAAGACCGAATTCAGCGTTATCTTCAAATAGTGAATTACTCCACGCGGGACCACGGCCATCGGCATTGCTCGTCCAGGGTGTAGTTGGCAGGTTGCCTCCATAGATCGATGAGCAGCCAGTGGCATTGGCCACCAGCATACGATCACCAAACAGCTGACTGGCGAGTTTAAGATAGGGTGTTTCACCACAACCCTCACAGGCACCTGAAAATTCAAATAACGGTTGCAGGATCATAGCGCCGCGAATGCTGGATTGCTTGATTTGTCTGCGGTCATATTCAGGTAATTGCAGGAAGAAATTCCAGTTGTCGCGTTCCTTTTTTATCAGCGCAGATGCCGGTTCCATGTTCAAGGCCCTGCGACTGATATTGCTCTTGTCATGGATGGGACAAATATCCACACACAAACCACACCCCGTACAGTCTTCTGCGGCCACCTGGTAGCTCATGTGCATGCCCTGAGGGAAAAGCTTGCCGATGGTGGCTATTGATTTAAATGTGGCCGGAGCTGCTGATAACTCCTCCTCGCTGAAGACCTTGCAGCGGATGACGCCATGAGGACAAACGAGCGGACATTTACCGCACTGGGTACACAGTTCAGGCTCCCATACCGGTATTTCAAGCGCCAGGTTACGTTTTTCATAAGCCGCTGTTCCTAGCGGAAAGGTGCCGTCAGCGGGTAGCTTGCTGACCGGGATCAAATCACCACGACCCGCCATGATTTCTGCAGTAAATTGTTTCACATATTCTGGTGCGCTATCGACAACAGCTGCCGGCATATCTGCTGTCGAGGTAACTTGCTGAGGGATGTCGACCTCATGCAGGCTTTTCAAAGTTTCATCGATTGCCTGGAAGTTGAGTTCAACGATACGTTTACCTTTACTGCCGTAACTTTTTTTAACAGCATCCTTGATGGCGGTGATGGATTGCTCAGCAGGCAGGACGCCTGAAATGGCAAAGAAACAGGTTTGCATAATGGTATTGATGCGCTTTCCCATTCCCGTCATGCTGGCGACTGCATACGCATCGATGCAATACAAACGCAGTTTGCGTGAAATAATAATTTGTTGATAGCTGCTTGGCAAGGTATCCCATACCTGGTCATGACTGGCAGGTGAATTAAGTAGAAAGATTGCTTGTTCCGCGGCTTTGTCGAGCATATTGTAACGTTGCAGGAATACCGGTTGATGACAAGCAACAAAATTAGCATCACCGTCACCGATTAAATAGGTTGAATGGATCGGTTCGGCACCAAAGCGCAGGTGTGAAACGGTGACCGCGCCGGATTTTTTAGAGTCATAGACGAAGTAACCCTGGCCATGTAAATCGGTGGCCTCAGCGATGATCTTAATGGTGTTTTTGTTGGCGCTGACCGTGCCATCACTACCGAGACCATAAAAGATCGCCTGAAAATGATGCTGGTTGGCATCAGTACGAAAATCACTGTCCCATTCAAGGCTGTAGTGACTGACATCATCATGAATACCTATGGTGAATTGCTGTTGGGGTTTTTCCTGTTTGAGATTCTCAAAAACGGCCTTGATCATCCCGGGTGTAAACTCCTTGGATGACAGTCCATATCGCCCTCCACAGATAACAGGGGGTGTGGAAAACTTATTATCAGAAGTTTGCTGATGCTGGTAGATAGCGGTAATGACATCCTTGTATAAGGGTTCCCCATCAGCCCCCGGTTCTTTGGTACGGTCTAGCACGGCGATAGATTTCACTGTTGCCGGAATAGCAGCAATGAGTGCATCAGCATCAAAAGGACGATATAGACGAACCTTTATGAGACCAATTTTTTCTCCCTGGCGCAGCAGGTATTCAACGCTCTCTTCGGCAGTTTCTGCACCTGAGCCCATCAGTATTATTATGGCTGTGGCATTAGCGCTGCCGAAGTAGTCAAATAAATGATACTGGCGGCCGCTGATAACAGAAAAGTCATCCATGGCCTGCTGCACGAGCGCAGGCATCGCCTGGTAATAAGGGTTGACGGTTTCCCGCGCCTGAAAATAGACGTCGGGATTTTGTGAGGAGCCACGTAACACCGGATGGTCAGGTGATAGTGCGCGCTGTCGGTGTGCATGCACCGCGGCCGTCGGCATCAGCTTGCGCACCATGTCATCAGTGACCAGTTCTATTTTTTGTAATTCATGTGAGGTGCGGAAGCCGTCAAAAAAATGCAGTATAGGAATTCTTGATGTCAGGGTAGCGATCTGGGCGATCAGGGCCATATCCATAACTTCCTGTGGCGAATTCGAGCACAGCATGGCAAAGCCGGTACTACGCGCCGCCATGACATCGCTATGATCACCGAAAATAGATAATGCCTGACAGGCGAGTGAGCGCGCAGCAATATGGAATACAGTGGGCGTCAGCTCGCCGGCTATCTTGTACATATTAGGTATCATCAGCAGCAGACCCTGCGATGCGGTAAAAGTGCTAGTGAGCGCACCAGCCTGGAGGGCTCCGTGAATGGTTCCAGCAGCGCCGCCTTCACTCTGCATTTCGATAATATCAGGGATGCTACCCCATATATTGGTTTGACCCTGTGATGACCAGGCGTCGGCCCATTCGCCCATAGGCGAGGCAGGCGTAATAGGGTAAATGGCAATGACCTCATTGCATAGGTGGGCTATTCGTGCAGCCGCTTCATTGCCATCCATTGTCGCTTGCTGTAATTTTTCCATGCTATGCTCCGCATCACCATACATTTTCAAGTATAGGCAATGTTATCAGATTGATGATTGATCAGCGTCAATTAGTGGCAGTATAGATACCTGTTGGCTGATATTCTTGCTAAAGCAGGCGAATGTTATTTTTTTGTATAATCTTGCAGGCGGCACTATGCGTACAGTTTTTATCGATCAGGCATCCATGGACAGGGGTGACCTGGATTATTCGGGTCTTGACCAGCTTGTTCCCGGATGGCAAGCCTATGCCAACACTGCTCCTGAGGATGTACTGGAGCGTATTCATGATGCCGAGATCGTTATTACTAACAAAGTGATACTGGATCGCAATATCCTGTCTGCAGTGCCACGATTGAAATTAATCTGTGTGGCAGCTACAGGGACGAATAATATTGACTTGGCCTGTGCGCATGAAAAAAATATCGCGGTGAGTAACGCAAGAGGCTATGCCACGCCATCAGTGGTAGAGCATGTGTTTGCGTTACTCACCAACCTGAGCCGTAATCTGAATGATTATCAACAGGCGGCAATGGATGGGCGCTGGATGCAATCATCACAATTTTGTTACCTGGATAAACCGATCACCGAGCTGGCCGCAAAGACCATCGGTATTATTGGCTATGGTGAATTGGGACAAGCCGTTGCCAGAGTTGCCAGGGCATTCGGTATGCATGTCATGATTAGTCGGCGCGCAGGAAGTGACAGTGAAGAACCCGGACGTGTGGCACTGGATGAGATGTTGCCGCAGATTGATGTTTTGTCTTTGCATTGTCCGCTCGATGTAAACACCCGTCATCTCATAGATCGTCGCGTATTTGAATTAATGCCTGAACATGCCGTTCTAATCAATACGGCTCGTGGGGGCATTGTCAATGAGGCTGATTTACACTATGCACTAAAGCATGGGCAGATCGCCGCAGCAGCGATTGATGTGCTGCATGAAGAGCCTCCAGGACAGGATAATTTGTTACTAAATCAGCCACTGGATAACTTGATCATCACACCTCATGTGGCTTGGGCGAGTCGCGAATCCAGGCAACGACTATTGGCCGAGATGGTGGCGAATATCAGCGCTTACCAGGCGGGCCAGCACCGCAATAGTGTTAACTGGCGTTAATATTGACTGATTTTGGGCATTAGTTCTCCCCAGGTAGTGGAAAAATTACACTATAATATAAATAATGAAGCAGGGAGCTAATCAATGAAATTTTTAATATTTGTCGGGCTGATGTTGAGCATGGCATTGGCGCAAGCGCTTGAACAGCCCACAGCAGGCGTGGCGCCGCCATCACAGGCGAGCGCGGTAGAGGAAACTGCCGGATCAGTCAGGCGTTTTCATTTTACCAGTGATATTCATGAACACGAGCCGATAGACAAACTGATTGGTTTGTCTAATAAGGACACGGTGGTGTATTTTTTCACCGAGTTGAGGAATTTACAGGGACAAAAAGTTACTCATCGTTGGCATTACCAAGGTGAACTTCTGGCTGATGTGACTTTTAATGTGGGTAGCCCGCGTTGGCGAGTCTGGTCGAAAAAGACTTTATTGCCTAACTGGATTGGTGAGATTCAGGTGACTGTTGTAGATGAGCAGGAACGTGTACTGGCAACCGAGGTACTGCACTATACCGAGGCTAGCCAGCAATAAGCATGCTGTAAATTAACCCATATATCTGGGCAGGATAACAGCTTAACCCAGATGATAGGGTGGGCTGAGTTCATGCACAGCGTTAATCAGTGCGGCGGTATGTTCAGGATCTATGGTCGGGTGAATGCCATGTCCAAGGTTAAATACATGACCACTGCCTTTGCCAAAGCTTTCGAGGATATGTGCGACTTCCTGCCTGATTCTATCGGGTGATGCATACAGCACGCAAGGATCCATATTGCCCTGTAGTGCCACACGGTTGCCGATGCGTTGTCGTGCTTGACCTATTTCAATGGTCCAGTCCAGGCCGACGGCATCACATCCAGTATCCGCAATCGCTTCCAGCCATTGTGAGCCACCCTTGGTAAACAGTACAACCGGGATGCGTTGACCTTCGTGCTCGCGGGTAATCGTGTCGACAATCTTTTTCATATAGGCGAGCGAGAATTCCAGGTAGTTTTGTGTATTCAGTGCACCACCCCAGGTATCGAATATCATGATAGCCTGAGCGCCAGCAGCTATTTGTGCATTGACGTATTGACTGACGGATTGACTGATTTTTTCCAGCAACTGATGCATCAGGTCGGGTCGGTCAAACATTAGTGCCTTGGTATTGGCAAAGACTTTGGCACTACCCCCTTCAATCATATATGTCGCCAGCGTCCAGGGGCTGCCGGAGAAACCGATTAACGGCACACGACCTGCCAGCTCCTGACGAATCAACCTGACTGCATCCATGACATAGCCAAGATCCTGCTCGGGATCGGGTATGCCCAGATTGTTGATATCTTTTTCCGATTTGATGGTATGGGTGAATTTTGGGCCCTCGCCTTCTGTAAAGTACAGTCCGAGGCCCATGGCGTCCGGTATCGTGAGAATATCCGAAAACAATATCGCAGCATCCAGAGGAAAACGCTCAAGTGGTTGCATGGTGACTTCACAGGCCAGTTCGGGAGTTTTGCACAAGGTGAGAAAATCGCCTGCTTTAGCACGTGTGGCACGATACTCCGGTAGATAGCGGCCAGCCTGACGCATGACCCAGACAGGGGTTCTGTCGACCGGTTGGCGGAGGAGGGCCTTGATCAGACGATCATTCTGCAATACTGGTTTTGTGCTCATAGTGTTTCCGGATTATGCCTGGACGGGCGCTGGGAAAAATAAATAGCCAGCAGTATAACGGCTCACAGGGGAGTGTTCAATTTTACTCTGACTGCTATCAGAATGACGGCAGGCTGATGCCAATAACAACGCATGAAATGCTAGTATCCGTGTATTATTTTTTACCAGCCTCTATTTCAGCATGAACTGCGGCAAACGCGCGTATCCAGGGTTTGTTTTTACGCAGCGCTGCGGGAAGCTTATCCAATGATTTTCGCATGGATTCCTTATCTTTATGGCTTCCATAGACCAGGACATACCAATCCTTATTGTTTCTGAGTATGTGATAGATGGCAGCTTTTCCACTGAGTGCAGGGTTTTTGGCCTGTCTGGTCAAGGCATCGACACGCGAGGATGCCATCATTTGGGCAGTGATCGATGCCGCGGGCTGTTTCATAATCCAGTCCTTGCCTTGAATGCCTTGAGCTTCCAGGGCGCTGGCTAGAGACTGAGCAGCTGAGGCTTTAACGGATGCTGTCGTCGCGGCGACCGGTTTATCGGCAGTAGCAACAGCGGCAGTATTTTTTTCGGCGACTGATATAACCGGAACCGGTTTTGAGACTTGTTCAGACGCGGTTACTGGCGGGAGATCCTTGATGGCGGGGGGTGCAGCGACATCTTTAACCGTAGTCGTTGTAGTGACATCCACGGCTGCTGTTGGGGCGGCGGCTTCTTTGACCGTGGTAGCTTTGGTGACATCGATGACTGCCGGGGGTGCGGCGGCTTCTTCAGCCGTCGTAGTTGTGGTGACATCCGCGACTTCCGTTGGGGCGGTAGCTTCATCAATCGTAGTAGCAGAGGTGGACTTGTTTTCCTCAATGGCGTCTGCAATTACAATTTCTGCCAGCACAGGATCAGGTACTTTTTTTGATATGTGTTCCTGTGGTTGCGGTAATTCATGACCTTGGCTGATGGTGGCCGGCTTGTCTATTCCATCCGTTTCAACCAGCTGGTTGATTTTATCCTGAAAGAACAGGACGATAGTCAGAACGACTACTGCCAGCATGGATAACCAGGCAGCAGGTTTTATTTTCATTTTTATTTTACCGGGTTCAGTTTTCGGTATTTCCACGGGCTTCACCAGGGCCTGTTGTTTTTCAAGGAGAACCTGATGCGCAAGTTGATGCATCTGATGCAAATTACCTTCGGCATGTTTGTGTATGAAGGCAATATCTTTTTTAGTAAAAGGTGAAGCTTGCTTGAGTCCGACTGCCCGCAGTCTGTGGTATAAATAGTCAGCCGTTTGCTGTTCGGAGAATTCGGTTAATTCAATAAAATGTAGCGGTGTATTCAGATCCATCAAATCCAGGGTTTGTGATGGATAGGTGAAAAGTATAATTCTCCATGGCGATTCGTTTGTTTCTTCATCGACCGTGCCGATATTTTGCAGTTGTAATAACGTATCCAGTGTTTTAGCTTGCAGATTTTGCGCATCATCAATGAGTATCACGGGAGTCAGGTCATTTCTTTGCAGGTTAAAACCTTGCTCCCAAAGTAGTTCGAGAATGACGGAACTATTCAGATTGTCAGGCAAATCCAGGCAGGCAGCCAGCGCAGTCAACAAGTCCTGTTCACTCAATCCGGGGCTTGCCTTGATATGGCAGCAGCGTAAGCCAGGACCCGCTTGCTGAATGAATTTTTGCGCCAGGGTGCTTTTACCGCTACCTTTCTCGCCAACCACCACCTGAATCAAATCGCTTGATTGAACCAGGTGTAATAAATGGTTCAGGTATTGTTTGCGATCCGCATCCGTATAATACGAAGACTGCGCAGTGGATGATGAAAAAGGCAGGTCAGAGAGTTGATAGGTTTTTACATAAGGAGCCAACTCGTTTTCGTGTGTGGAATCCATGCTGGCATCGTTGTTTGGTTCAGTATTATTCTGCAATTTGTTCACCTTGGGCAAATACGATGCGATAACCTCGCAGGACTTGCCGTTCCTTCGCTGCTATCAACGCATCCAGTGCATCGTCACGGTTATTAAAATATTCCTTTGCTAGCTTGCCCGCGGAACCCTGATAGCCTGATTCTTTCACCAGGGTCCAGCCTTCAAGCAAATCTTCCTGCAAGTGTAAGTGATAAAAGCGTGGCGGTTTATCACCCATTGGTGCTGTTTGCATATATATCCGCATCTCGTATCCACTATGACTCGTCAGGATATTATGATCGGATTGGCATAAATGTAAAGTGATTTCAAGGTGTTATCATATCCATATGCATTGTTTGGCCTAATTCAATCATGATAGATGATATATTCAGGTGCTTTCCAGAGGATTGAGCACACGCTGGTATTCACGAATGGCATAGCGATCTGTCATGCCCGCTATATAATCAGCGACCGCTCGTGCTTGTCCGCGGGCTCCTTGTTGCTTTTCAAGTGCATGCGCTTTTTCAGCCGTGTCCGGAGGCAACAGGCGGGTATCCTGCATGAAGGCATCAAAAAGCGCTTGTATTATGGTCACCGCCTTGGAGGACATCCGGTGTACGCGGTAATGACGGTAAAGATTCGTGCGTAAAAAACGTTTGAGCTCAAGATTTTGTTCGCGCATAGGCGCGCTGAACATAATCAGTGGCTTGCCGCAATGGCGCACCGCATCAATATCTGCGGGTTGATCCTGCCGTAGCGCTTGCGAACTGGTTTCAATCAAATCCGATACCTGCATGCCAATAATGCGTCGCACCACTTCATAAATGGTGCGTCTTTCATTCAAGTCAGGATAAGCGGTTTTCACTTCCTCATAGGGCTCGGCAAATAGCGCAATGTTGCCAAGCTGTTCCAGCTTGATCAGGCCCGATCTCAGGCCATCATCAACATCGTGGCTGTTATAGGCAATTTCATCCGCGAGGTTGGTGAGCTGAGCCTCAAGGCTGGGTTGCAGGTTTTCAATAAAACGTTGACCCAGATCCCCCATGGTTTTTGCATTGGGGATGGAGCAATGTTTGAGGATGCCTTCACGACTTTCAAAGGTCAGGTTCAAACCCTGAAAATCAGCATAGCGCTCTTCCAGTTCATCAACCACCCGCAGTGATTGCAGGTTATGTTCAAAGCCTCCAAACTCGGTCATTTTTTCATTCAGGGCATCCTGACCGGCATGTCCGAAAGGCGTGTGACCGAGGTCATGGGCGAGTGCTATGGCTTCGGTCAGATCTTCATTCAGATGTAATGCTCTGGCGATAGTGCGTGCTATCTGTGCGACCTCGATCGAGTGAGTCAAGCGGGTTCTGTACAGGTCACCTTCATGATTGACAAACACCTGTGTTTTATATTCAAGGCGTCGAAATGCGGCGGAATGAATAATACGGTCACGATCACGCTGAAATTCTGATCGATGAGCAGGTGCAGGTTCATGGTGACGTCGCCCACGTGATGAAGCATCGGTTGCCGCATAACTGGCCAATGTACTTATCATGAAGCCAGACTCGTGCTATCGATGCGGGGTATTTCATCGAGCAAGGCGTGTAAATGCGTGTGCTCGAAATCTTCGGTCACCAAAGACTCGCCGATACTTTTCAGCAACACAAAACGCAGCTTTCCTGCCAATACTTTTTTGTCTACCGACATCAGTTCCAGGAACTGTTGTGAGGAAACTTCAACAGGCGCATCAACCGGTAGCCTGGATTTTATTAACAAGGCTTTGATGCGTTCAAGCTCATGTGCGGATAACCATCCAAGCCGGTGTGAGAGTTCGGCAGCCATGTACATACCACAAGCAACAGCCTCACCATGCAGCCAGGTGCCATAACCTGTGCCGGTTTCTATAGCATGACCAAATGTATGTCCGAGGTTGAGCAAGGCACGTTGACCGCCCTCTTTTTCATCAGCGGCGACAACATCGGCCTTGTTTTGACAGGATCGTTCGATGGCATAGGCCAGCGCCTCGTTATCACGTTGTAATAGTCGATCAATATTGTTTTCCAGCCAGGTGAAAAATTCCGCGTCCCTGATCAAACCATATTTAATCACTTCGGCTATTCCGGCACTGAGTTGTCGGTCATCAAGGGTGTTTAGTGTGGCTGTATCGGCAATCACACAACGCGGTTGATAAAATGCGCCAATCATGTTTTTACCCAAGGGGTGATTGACACCGGTTTTACCACCAACTGAAGAATCCACTTGTGCCAGCAAGGTAGTGGGTATCTGGATAAAATTAACTCCGCGTTGGTAACAAGCGGCGGCAAAGCCGGTGATATCACCAATCACGCCGCCGCCTAATGCGATCAGGGTTGCTGTGCGATTAAAATGCTTTTGCAACAAGCGATCAAAAATGCGTTGCGTTATTTCCAGGGTTTTGTATTGTTCGCCATCCGGTAGAATGATGTTGTCATGCTCGAATTCGGCAACGGCATTCAAGGCCTTGTCGAGATAGAGCGGGGCAATGGTTTCATTGGTGACAACGAGAACCTGCTTTCCAGGAATATAAGGGGCAATGAGATCCTGTTTTCCTAGCAGGTCATGGTTAATATAAATGGGATAGCTACGATCCCCGAGTTCTACGCTTAATGTCTTCATTGTCAGTATATTATACTGAAATGTCGCTTAACTGTAGCGTATTATGCTGCCATGCCTGTTTTAGCAATGGATATCACTCTACATGCCATCTGGAGGGTGCGCTGATTGACGCCAGCTATTGGGTTTTTGCAACAGGTTTGAGTTGCAGTCGTTTGATGATTTCCTGGCTGACAGAATGAATGCTGCGACCATCCGTATTGATAATAATGTCTGCCAGTCGGCGATAGACAGGATCTCTTTCGTCAAATAGATCCTGGAGTTTTTGCTCAGGGTTTTCAGTTTGTAACAGCGGGCGATTCTGGTCGCGACGGGTCCTGAGTAATTGTTGTGCTACCGAGGTATGCAAGTAGACAATTTTGCCCCTGTTTTTAAGCATGTCCTGATTTTCCGGCAGCAGAATCGAACCGCCGCCGGTGGCAAGAATAATAGACTCATTTTGCGTCAGTTCATCAAGGATATGCGATTCGCGTTGGCGAAAACCGGATTCACCTTCAAGCTCAAAAATCAACGGGATACTGGCGCCGGTATGCTTTTCTATCTCGCGATCGCTATCGACAAACCTGGCACCCAGTAACTGCGCCAGGCGTTTACCAATGGTGGATTTGCCAGCTCCCATGGGACCAACCAGGAAGATGTTATTTGGAGTATTCATATCGTCGGGCTGCGGTTTAGCCAGTGTTTGGCAATTATCGGGCTAGTTTATCGCTTATTGCTGTTAAGCTCCAGACAGCCTGTAGAAGTCGGTAGACACAAAAAAGCCGCAGCAATCAAAAGACTGCTGCGGCTTTGCTATCGCCGGGCTAGTTGATAGCGGCTTTTAACTCTTCCTTGAGGATCTTGGGAGTAACGAAGATCAGCAATTCAGAGCGGTCATCTCTTTTTTCATCCTTCTGGAATAATTTGCCCAGGACCGGGATATCAGCAAAGAACGGGATTCTGGTATTGGTAGCAATCCGGTTCTGCTCGTAGATGCCACCGAGTACGACGGTTTCACCATTCGACACCAGCACCTGGGTACTGATAGTGCGGGTATCGATACTGGGCACGCCATTGAAGATTTCGCCGACACTGTCTTTATTGACATTCAGATCCAGGATCACCTGGTCATCCGGGGTGATCTGCGGTGTCACTGTCAGGCTCAGAGCGGCGGTCTTGAAAGACACTGAGGTAGCGCCACTGGATGAGGCTTCCTGATAGGGGATTTCAACACCCGACTTGATCGTGGCGGCCTTCTGGTTCGCTGTGATCACACGTGGACTGGAAATGATTTCGCCTTCACCTTCAATCTGTAATGCAGACAGTTCCAGTTGTACGACCGCACTACTGGCTTTGGCAATGGCCAGGCCAATGGTGCCGGCAGTTCCGCCCGCAGGCAAGTTGACAATCAGGTCACCAATACCGGTATTTGGTGTAGTGCCACTGACACCACCACCACCCACTGTGGTGGTGTATTCACCATTGACCTTGGTGCCTGCGGCGCCAAAGCGGACGCCGATGTTACGGGTGAAATCGCGATTGGCCACCACGACACGGGACTCGATCAAAACCTGTCGAACCGGTATATCGAGTTTGGTAATGACGGATCGAATTTGCGCCAGTTTATCAGCGGTATCCTGAATCAGCAGGGTATTGGTGCGCTCATCAATAGTGATGCTGCCACGGCTGGATAGCAGGTTATTTTCAGCGCTTTTCAGCAGAGCGGCTATATCAGATCCCTTGGCATAGTTAATCTGGAACCACTCGGTTCGCAGTGGTGCCAGTTCCTCAATCTGTTTCTGGGATTCCAGCTCCAGCTTCTCGCGCGCAGCAATTTCGGCGCTGGGTGCGATCAGCACGACATTACCGGTTTTGCGCATACCCAGTCCCTTGGTCTTGAGAATGATATCCATGGCCTGATCCCAGGGTACGTTTTTCAATCGCAGACTAATGTTGCCGGAGACATTATCGCTGACTACCATGTTCAGTCCGGTGAAGTCAGCCAGTAGTTGTAATACTGCCCTTACTTCGATGTCCTGGAAGGTCAGAGACAGGCGTTCGCCGGTGTAGCCAAAGCGTTTTTTCTTCACCGCTTCAACCTGATCCTTGGTTAATGGTTTAATTTCCACGGTATAAACGTTGTCTGTCTGGTAAGCCAGATGATCATAGTTATCATTAATCGGTGTAATGATCAGCTGTGTACTGCTGCCACGTGAAATGGTATCAATGGTTTTAACCGGTGTGGCAAAATCCAGTACGTCAAGTCGTCGTAACAGTTCGTTGGAGATATTGCTGTTGGCAATATCGACAATAACCTTGCCACCTTCCTGGCGCATGTCAACACCAGCGGAGCTGTCTGATAGGGTGACAATAATACGTCCTTCACCCTTTTCACCGCGGCGGAAGTCGACACCTGTTACCTGATGTTTTTCATCCGCTATATATTGATGCTTGCTGGTGCTGCTTGTGCTGCTGGCGGTCTGGGCACTGGGGCTTGTTTTGCCGCTGCCATCCAGACTGACAATAATATTGTTACCGCTGACCTGTGTCTGATAGGACACCAGTTGCGACAGGTTAATGACCACACGGGTGCGTCCGCGCGCTTCCACAGAATTGATGCTTTTCGCCATGCCGATACCGATAGGGATGTTGCGTTTACTGAGTTTGTTGTCGGTATTGGGCAGGTCGATGGCAATCCTGGCGGGATTGTCAATGGTAAAACTCAATGGGGTGCTGGCAGGATTGGATAATCTCATGGTTATCTGTACACGGTCACCGGGCATGGATGACACGCTGATGTCCTGCAGGCTGTTGTCTGCCGCGTAGCTGCTTGTCCCCATTAGCCATAGGCAGGTAACTAGAAACAGTTGTCGTGCGACAGTGGCTAATCCATTTTTACGTTGTAATGCATGTTCTCTGGTCATGGGTATTTTCCTGGTGCAATTTTTTAAACTCATCACTTATTTCCCCTTATCCGGCGTTCCAGCCAGGGCGAGTGAGGCGGGACGTTCGATCCAATCACCGAGTCCATCTGGCACAATTTCCAATAAGCTAACCTTTTCTTCAGAAATTTTGATTATTTTTCCGTGATTCTGACCAATGTAGTTACCAGTCTTGACACGATGTATGGTTCCGTCATTACCTTTCAGTAATGCCCACATCACATTGCTTTGTTGCAGGACGCCAACCATTCTCAATACATCAAGCGGGAATGATTCCAGCGCCTCGCGCGGACGACCTTCAAGTGGTTTAGGACCTTTGCCTTTTTTACCGCTGGCCTTGACCGTTGCGGTCGGGCGTGCAGCCACAAAGGGTTCAAATGGATCTTTCAGATGACTGGTTTCATAACGAAAGGTTTCGTATGGCTTTATTTCAGGTAATGGCGCTACCTTTGGCTTCTGTGAGGTTCTTTCTTTCTCCACAAATTCACGCAGGTCACTGATATCAGTACTGCAGGCACTCAGGCCTAAAGAAACCATCGCAGCAATAATAACGGATTTGCCCTTGAATGGAGGCAATGAATTATTTCTCATTACTACTTGCCTCCTTCTGTATCAAGGTAACGGTATGTCTTCGCCGTGGCGTTCATGACCATTTTATCTTTTCCGCTTCTTGACAGACTAATGTCATGCAAGGTGACGATACGTGGCAGGGCCGCAATACCGCTGGCAAAAGTACCAAATTCGTGATAACGGCCAGTTACCCGGATCTGAATGGGTAGCTCGGCGTAGAAATCCTGAGGTTTTTCAGGGCTTGGCCTGAATAATTCAAACTCAAGTCCACTGGCGAGGCCGGTTTGCGAGATATCTACCAGCAATTCTGCCACTTCAGTTTCATTCGGTAGCTGTCGGCTTAATTTTTTGAAGTCGGTGCGCATTTCTTCCAGTTGCGCGACCAACTGATCCAGTATGGCGGCTTTTTTAGCCCGTTGGGTGAGCCGGATCTTAAGGGCGTCTTCTTCCTTCTGTACTTTTTCCAGTGCATCCAGCTGGTCATTGGTATCGAAATACAGGACGCCTACAACAACCAGTATACAGGCCACTGCGACGACGATAGCTTTTGCCAGCATCGGCCAGTTACCGATGTTATTGATGTCAAGATCGAGATCCTTCAGGTCTGCGAGACTACTCATTCTTTTTTCTCCGTCTCTTGTGCCTTTTTATTAACCTGTACTGCCTGCAGCGTAAAGTCACTGCTTCTTTGATTGCCGCTTTTCGCAGTAGAGATGACGTTTAGTTTCGGGTTGCCTATCCAGTTGGATTTTTCTATGTTCCACATATAACTGGAGACACGCGCATTGGACTGTGCAATACCGTTTAGTGATAATTTATTGCCTGTCTGTTTGAGGGTTTTAAGATAAACCCCATCAGGAATAGTGCGCACGACTTCATCAAACAAATGCACAATCTCCGAGCGACTGCTTTGCAGGCGCTGGATAATATCCAGATGAGCCTGAAGCTTTTTCTTTTCCGCTTCGAATGTTTTGATCTTTGCGATCTGAACATCCAGTTTTTTGATTTCCTTATCGAGGAAGGCATTACGTGATTTCTGATAGTTGATTCGGTCAACATAGTAGAAATGCACACCAGCCATGATGACTCCAGTGATGGCCAGCATGGCCACCAGTGCCATGATAAAGTTCGTTTGTTGTTCCTTGCGCAGTTCATCGCGCCACGGTAATAGGTTAATACGTGCCATGTTAGTCAAAACTCCTTAGCGCAAGACCGCAAGCAATCATTAATGCCGGTGCATCGTTGCTGAGGGTCTGAGGTTTGACCCTGGGAGCAAGAGACATATTAGCAAAGGGGTTTGCAATTGAGGTTGCGGTTCCAATTTTGTCTTCAATCAATTCATCAATACCGGGAATGGATGCACTGCCGCCAGCGAGGATTATTTGATCGACACTATTATATTGACTGGAAGAGAAAAAGAACTGTAACGAGCGGCTCACCTGTTGTGTCATGGCTTCCTTAAAAGGGTCCAGGACTTCAGATATATAGTTGTCAGGCAATCCACCCTGGCGCTTGGCCATACCGGCTTCTTCATAGGAAAGGCCATAGCGGCGCATGATTTCTTCGGTCAACTGTTTACCGCCAAACACTTGTTCGCGGGTATAGATGATTTTACGGTCATGCAGCACATTCAGTGTGGTCATGGTGGCGCCGACGTCAATAACGGCGATGGTTTGATCATAACCACCTTCAGGTAGTTGTTCTGCCAGTAACACAAAGGAGTTTTCCAGCGCATAGGCCTCAACATCAACCACTTTAGGTGCCATGCCGCCAATTTCCAGCGCCGATATGCGTGTTTCAACATTTTCGCTTCTGGATGCGGCCAGTAGTACATCCACCATTTCCGGGTTTTTTTCCGACGGCCCAAGGATTTCAAAATCCATGCGCACTTCATCCAGCGGGTAGGGGATGTACTGGTCAGCTTCCAGTTCAATCTGGGATTCCATTTCATCGTCTTTCAGGGATGCGCTCATGGAAATGATCTTGGTGATGACTGATGAACCTGCCACAGCAACCGCCGCAGCCTTATTGCGTGTGCCTGAGCGTTTGACTGCTCGCCGGATGCTTTCGCCGACGGCTTCAACATCAGCAATGTTCTTTTCAACAACAGAATTGGCTGGTAACGGTTCCACAGCATAGCTTTCTACCCGGTATCGACCATTATGCTCACTGAGTTCGAGCAGCTTGACCGCGGTAGAGCTTATATCAAGGCCGATTAGGGGGGGCTTTTTCCGTGATAATAGTCCCACTATGTTTTTTCCTTTTTTATACTGTTTGTTACATGAAAAACATGTCTATCAACATTAAAATCCATACTTAACCCTTTGTCAACTAATGTCTTACTATGGTTTTAAACTAGATCCTGATAGCATAACGTCACGTTGAATCATTTCTTTAGATAAAAGTGTGATACAGGTTCCTTTATTAATATTTATTAATTTCTTGCACTTGCCAGCTTTATTTATAGTGATGACTTCCTTACACTTGCGAGCCTCGGCTTTAATCCCAATTATTGGTTAAGCTCGGCGGTTTTTCCATGGGATGTGTCATAAACATCAATATAAATGAGCTTAATGCCCTATTTATTATAGTCAAACTATGAACAGGTATTTCAAAATTTTACGTATTACCGTGGTGGCGCTGCTGGTAGCTATATCTGCCGGCATGCTCGTGCTGGCGGCCACTTATTTTTATCTCGCCCCTGATTTGCCTGAAATCGAGACGCTTAAGGATGTAAAACTCAAACTGCCCCTGCGTGTCTACGCCAGAGACGGAGCGCTTATCGCCGAATTTGGCGAGGAGCGTCGTACACCCATACGCTATAGTAACGTCCCTGATCTAATGATCAAGGCATTTCTTGCGGCTGAAGACGATCGATTCTTCACCCATCCAGGCGTCGATTATCAAGGTATTCTTCGCGCAGCACTACATTTGATCAAAACCGGTGAAAAAGGACAGGGCGGAAGTACCATTACCATGCAGGTGGCGAGGAACTTTTTTCTCAGCAGGGAAAAAACTTATCTTAGAAAAATCAATGAGATATTTCTTTCATTAAAAATAGAAAGGGAATTAAGCAAGGCAGATATCCTGGAATTATATCTGAATGTTATCTACCTGGGGCATCGATCCTATGGCGTGCAGGCCGCAGCACAGGTCTATTATGGTAAAAATGTGCACGAATTAACTTTACCAGAAATTGCCATGATTGCCGGCCTGCCCAAAGCACCATCAAGCTACAACCCTATTGTTAATGCCGCACGAGCACTCATCAGACGCGATTATGTGCTCGGGCGTATGCGCGAGCTGGAGTTTATTTCAGAAGAGGATTATCAGGCCGCCAAAGCCACCTCGGTGACGGCCAGCCTGCATGGTGTTCGTGTCCAGGCCGAGGCGCCCTATGTGGCTGAAATGGTGCGGGCCGAGATGCTGAAGCGCTATGGCAAGGAAATCTACACCAATGGCTACAGGGTTTACGCCAGCATTGATAGCCAGGCTCAAATCGCAGCCAACACTGCATTACGCAAAGCCTTGCTGGACTACGACAAGCGTCATGGGTACCGTGGCCCCGAACGCAATTTTGTTGAAATACTGGAACTTGGGCGCGAGCAATGGCAGCAGGTATTGAGTGATATTCCAACGGTGGGTGGTCTGATACCCGGCATTGTCGAGGTCGTGCAGGAAAAGCAGGTACTGGTCTATCTGGAGGATGGTCAGCAAGTCACACTTGAATGGGAAGCCATGGAATGGGCACGGCCTTATATCAGCGAAAATAGCCGTGGCCCAGCCCTGAAAAATGCTAGCGAGATCGTTAAGCCGGGCGATCTGGTTCGATTAGAGCAAATGGAAGAGGGCAAATGGGTGTTATCGCAGGTACCCAATGTCGCCGGTGCACTGGTTTCGCTTTCATCAAAAGATGGCGGCATTCTGGCTTTGACGGGTGGATTTGATTATTTTCATAGCAAATTCAACCGGGTAGTGCAGGCCCGGCGCCAGCCGGGATCGAGCATAAAGCCCTTTATCTACACGGCAGCGCTCGCCAAGGGCTTTACCCCGGCATCTATTATCAATGATGCTCCGGTGGTGTTTGATGATCCCGCGCTAGAAAGTGCCTGGCGTCCTGAAAATTATTCCGGCAAATTTTATGGTCCGACACGCTTACGCGAAGCGCTGGTACATTCCCGTAATCTGGTGTCTATCCGCTTGCTCGCAGAGATGGGCATTGGCTATGCTTCACGTTTCCTGGCGCGCTTTGGCATTACAGATAACATGATCCAGAAGGACTTATCCATGGCCCTGGGTAGCGGTTCTTTCACACCACTGGAACTGGCTAGCGCCTTTGCAGTCATATCCAATGGTGGATTCAGGGTAGAGCCTTATTTTATTTCTCGCATAGAGGATGACGAAGGTGAAGTTCTTTATCTGGCCGACCCGTTGATCGCGTGTGCAGATTGTGAAAAGCAGATGGATGCAGAAAAAACTATTGTTGAAGCTCCGCCATTGAGTGAACAACAGCAGGGCATTGATGGCGATGAGGAGACAACGCTCATCGATGTCAATAAACCCCCGCGACTGGCCGAGCGCAGTTTGAGTCCGCAAAATGCCTATTTGATACATTCAATCATGCGTGATGTTGTTCGACGTGGTACCGGCAGAGGAGCATTGAAACTCGGTCGAATAGATCTGGCCGGGAAAACGGGAACCACCAACGATCAGCGTGATGCATGGTTCTCCGGGTTTAATAGTGAAATTGTCGCCACCGCCTGGGTTGGATTCGATAAGGTGCAACCCTTGGGTAATCGCGAAACCGGCGGTAATGCGGCCCTGCCGATGTGGGTGGATTTTATGCGCGCCGCTCTCAGTGACATGCCGCAACGTGCGCTGAAACAACCAGACGGCATGGTGACCGTGCGCATAGATCCGCTGACCGGGTTGTTGGCCAACTCGAATACAAAAAATGCAATTTTTGAAACTTTTCTGGTCGACAAGGTGCCGGAAAGAAGCACAGAACAGTCGCATCAGTTGGTTGATGGAGTGCTATCGCCAGTGGATGGGCAGCCGGATACTATATTCTAACGGTTTGAGCTTACATGCTGTTTGCATTGCAAACAGCATGCGATTGAAAAAACATGAGTACGACACGACAACAAGAGCAGCAGCGTTTGCGTATAGCGATGGAGGCTGCCAAGCATATGAGTAACTCTGGCGTTACTGATTACCAGCGTGCCAAGCGCAAGGCCTGCCAGCAGCTCGGTGTACCTGATACACGTAACCTGCCCAGCAATCAGGAGATAAGGGACGCGTTACTTGAATACCAGTCCCTGTTTAAATCCGATAAACAGCCACAACAATTACAACAGCTGCGTGAAACAGCACTTGAAGCGATGCGCTTTTTCAAGCAATTTAACCCACGCCTGGCCGGTGATGTGCTCACCGGTACCGCCAATGAATACTCCAGTGTTGAGTTACATTTGTTTGCGGATTATCCCGAACAGGTGGATTTGTTTTTGCTGCAAGAGAATATTCCTTATCAGCAAAAACAAAAACGCATCAGTTATAAAGCCGAAAGCGAAGAGTTTGTACCGCTGTTGAGTTTTATTGCTGACGAGGTGGCGGTTGAACTGCTGGTATTTCCGAGTGAGGCCATCCGGCGCGCACCCAACAGCACGGTAGATGGCCGACCCATGCCGCGTGCTGATATCAAGGCCACCGAGAAATTACTACAACAGGTCTAGCTAGAAGCCAGATCCGGGTAATGCGCTGGATAAGGCTTTCGGGCAGCGCCGCTATCCACTGCAGCACGTGCAATAGCCGGCGGTAAAATATCGATCAATCTTGGATCGAAGGGTTTTGGGATAATATATTCAGGGCCGAATTCGAGGCTGTCTCTGCCATAGACATCCAATACGTTTTGCGGTACCGGTAGTCTTGCCAGGTCTTTTAAGGCATGCACGGCAGCAATCAGCATGCTCTCGTTTATGGTGCGCGCATGCACATCCAGTGCACCACGAAAAATAAATGGAAAACCGAGCACATTATTGACCTGGTTAGGGTAATCACTACGACCGGTCGCCATAATTAAATCCTTGCGTACCTGATGTGCCAGCGCCGGCTTGATTTCCGGGTCCGGGTTGGATAATGCAAACACTATAGGATTAGCTGCCATAGAGGCTACCATGGCCTCACTGACCAGATCAGGCCCGGATACACCGATAAAGACGTCGGCATCCTGCATCGCATCCTGCAGTGTGCGTTGGTCGGTATCCAGTGCAAATTCTTTTTTATAAACATTAAGGTCATTGCGGCCATGATGAATAACGCCATTGCGATCGATCATGTAGATATTATTTCTGCTGGCGCCCAGCGCCAGCAGTAAGCGCATGGAAGCAATACCCGCTGCACCGGCACCAAGGCAAACTATTTTTGCTGTACCAATATCCTTTTTGGCAATATCCAGCGCATTTAACAAGCCCGCGCAAACGATAATAGCGGTGCCGTGTTGATCGTCATGAAATACGGGTATGTCGAGTTTTTCTATTAAGGTTTTTTCTATCTCAAAACATTCAGGTGCCTTGATGTCCTCAAGATTGATGCCACCAAAAGTGCAGGCAATTCTGGAAACGGTATCAATGAATTCCTGCGGATTATTAGATTCGACTTCAATATCAAACACATCGATATTGGCAAAGCGCTTGAACAATACACCCTTGCCTTCCATGACCGGTTTACCAGCCAGCGCACCCACATTACCCAGGCCGAGTACGGCAGAACCATCGGTAATGACGGCGACAAGATTGGCTTTTGAGGTATACAGGTAGGCGGCGTCACTATCTTTGGCAATCTCCCTTACCGGCTCTGCGACACCGGGTGTATACGCCAGCGACAGATCCTGTTGGCTATCACAGGGTTTGGTGACCTGAATGGCAATTTTGCCGGGTGTGGGTTTAGCATGATAGTCGAGTGAGGCTTGTCTTAGATCTTTTGTCATAATGTTTTCCGGGTAATGAAAACTGATTATTTCATGATCTCGAGCATAGAGGAATGCCGAAGCCGGATAATTTTTTTATCTTTATATCCATATAGCCATCCTCTGACCTGCAGGGTTCGCCCTTGTAGTTGTTTAAAGCGGGTATTGGTAAACTGTGCTAAATCCTTACGCGCAATACGCACCGCAAAATGCTTACTGAAGTTTAGCCAGATCGATTTTTTACTGTTACCGACACGCGTGACTTGCCCCTCGATAATATGAAAACCCTTGTCACTGAGAGTGAGCTTGTCATCAGGGGTGACTATTTGTTGCCAGATGCCCAGCTTTCGCGAACGTGCCAGCGTTTCGCTACGTTGGTAGCAGTCCTGCGCCCAAAGATTGGGTGGGAAGGCCACCCTTGCTCGCGAGGCCACTGATTAGTAAATGTTCGGCAATATTGGTGCCATCGTCGAGGAAAACATGGGCAAGAGTACGCCCATAGCGGTCAAGCCTGTCAGGACCATATTGCAGGCTGACCTGATTGTTATGCTTGTTGAGCAAGGACACCAGTAAAGATTTTGCCTGTTCGGCAAACAATTCGTCAGCCTGCCCTCGGCGACCGAATTCAGGGGCATTCATACCAATAATGCGAATACGGGTGCCATCCGTCAATTGTAAGGTATCGCCATCGTAAACCTTGCTGACACTGGCTTTCATGTGCATGTGCTGCTGCTTACATTCAGCATAACAACTGGAGATTAAGGCGCTAAACAGACAGATGAACGTTAATACCGATGGAAAACCGCTTTTTTTCATGATTTCATTCCCTGAATAATCAAAAAAAAGGCGCCCTGTTGCGGCGCCCTGATTCAGCTTGCTGTGTCAGTGGACACTGCGGCTTATTTTTTTCCGTATTTACGGTTGAACTTGTCTACACGACCAGCAGTATCCATTATTTTTTGTGTGCCGGTATAAAATGGGTGGCATTTTGAACAAACGTCAATATGCAGATCCTTGCCCAGTGTAGAGCGAGTGGTAAAGGACTCACCGCAACTGCAGGAAACAGAAACTTCAGAATAGTTAGGATGTATGTCCGGCTTCATTAGCTCGACCTCAAATTAAAATGTTCACATACCCTGATGGCAGGGGCGTGTATAGTACGCATAAATAGGGGGAACGGCAAGTCCATTTAGCCAAAAAAACGGGTTTTCTACTAGTTATGGTCCGGAAAACTGAGAATATTGGAACGTGACAGCAAATGCTTCTTCTGCGCGGGCTTGTCCAGATCCGCATAGCGTAAATGATCCAGCAGGCCATTCTCACCGAGAACATTTTCCCACATCATATTGGAAAGGCGAATACAGGCAGCCATGGGTGATTTGGATAACCTGCGCTCCTGATCAATACGCCATTGTAACCGCCGGATGCGCTGCTGTTTGTCATCAGGCATGGAGAGGATAACGGCTTCAATGGCAAGTTCGCGTTTTTTCTCAAAGGCCTTGGGGTCTGTATTGGCCAGTGTTGACCACTCGCTGAAGTCAAATGCTTGTTTTTTAGCCACGTCACTCATATCAATGCCACCTTATCAGGGAATCTATATTTATTGTGATTCCCAAACTGCTGAAGTTATGTGTAATTTATCACATTTTGACGCATTGTGGATAAGAAATTTTTATCTTGTTGTTTTATATAGTATTACAAGGGTCCGCTCATCACGTAAGTTGTTGATTCTTACTTTCAGAGCGCGGTCAAAATATATTTATAACTAACAATAGTTAAATATATAATAACAAATAAGTCAGTTCGACATCATCCTGTATCCGCAATATTTCATCACAGCCTAAGCGGTGACTGGCTGACAGTAGTGGATATGGTCGAGACGGATTGAATGTTCACCATCATCAGTTTTGATCACCAGCCACTCTTCACCTCGGCGTGTTAACAGGTCTATCGCTTTTGCCTGCGTGCATTGCTCATTGCCATTTTTGTCCCGATATCTTAATGACAGTGTTGGCGCATGCATCACATACAGCTCATATTGGCTATGCATGTCACAGGAAACGGGTTGATAGGGTTTCATTAGCCGGGCTCCATGAACAATTCCAGTAAATCATTGAGATATTGATGTCCGCGTGAGCTAGCCTGTATATGTGTTTCAACTGGCAACATGAGTCCCTGTTCAATGGCTGCTTGCAGGGGTTCACGGATGACGCTGACATCAAGGCCGGTATGATGCTCGAAATCATCAACACTGACGCCTTGATTAAGTCGCAGCGCATTCATCATAAATTCCAATATCAGGTCAGCACGGCGAAGGATGCGTCGTTGACTGATTACCTTATCTGTACAGGCATCACGCAGATAATCTTGCGGATGGCGGCAACGCTGCAAGCGTTGAATAAGGCTCAGCCCGGGATCACTGAGCTTGGCATGGGCGCCGGCGCCAATACCAAGGTAATCGCCAAAGCGCCAATAGTTCATATTGTGCTTGCAGGCCTGTTGACGGCTGTAGGCGGAAATTTCATATTGCTGGTAGCCTTTGTCAGCCAGAAAATCCTGTCCCTGTTGTTGTATCTCCCATAGGTGGTCATCCGATGGCAATGAGGGAGGTTGCTGATAAAACAGGGTATTGGGTTCCAGTGTCAGCTGGTACCAGGAGATGTGATCAGGTTGCAGGGAGGTGGCATATTCGAGATCTTTAATGGCTAATTTGAGGTTTTGTTCTGGCAGGCCAAACATTAAATCCAGATTAAAGCGCTCAAATCCCGCGTAATGGGCCGCTTCGGCTGCCTTGATGGCGGCATGACGATCATGAATTCTGCCCAGTCGCGACAGCATGTCATCATTGAAGCTTTGCACACCAATGGAGAGGCGATTGATACCCAGATCAAAAAATTCCTGGAATTTTTGTTGTTCTACCGTTCCCGGGTTGGCCTCCAGCGTGATTTCAATGTCATCACTGAACTGCAATCTGGATTTCAGGCCGCTTAAAAGCCTGTCCAGGCTTTCGGCCGCAAACAGGCTGGGGGTTCCGCCGCCGATAAAAATACTGTCTATGGAGCGTGCGTGAACGTGATGCAAATCATGCTCAAGATCTGCCAGTAAGGCCTGCACATATTCCGCTTCAGGGATCGATTCACGGATTTCATGTGAATTGAAGTCGCAGTAAGGGCACTTGCGCACACACCACGGGATGTGGACATACAATGCCAGGGGCGGTAATGCTAAATCCGGTAAGTGGGTCATGCTTATAAATCAGTTTGAATCCTGGCCGCGAGGGTGTAAATTAGTCATCATAACATAAGGAGACCCCATTCAACCGAGCCATGCGCTCCTTGCTTTGTGGTCATTCAATGGACGATTATCTTTACAAAAGCGCCCCGTATGAAAAAAAATGATATTAAACAGGTGAATCTCGCCAAGCTGAGTCCGCCGCGTTTGCATAATGTGCTGTTGCGCGAGCGTCTGTTCGGCAAGCTCGATTCTTTACGTGATTACCCGGTTATCTGGATTTCAGCACCGGGAGGATCTGGTAAAACAGTACTGGCGGCCAGTTATTTGCAGCATGTAAAGAAAAAATTCATCTGGTACCAGGTGGATGACGGTGACAATGATCCCGCCGCATTTATTGGTTTACTGGATAACGCATTACAAGCCCAGTCAGAAAAAACACCGACTAAAATGCCTGTTTTTGCCCCTGAATATAGCCAGGGTATTGCGACTTTCTCACGCAATTACAGTCGTCATCTGTATGAAAAACTGGGTGAGGGAGGTTTTCTGGTGCTGGATAATTTTCAGGAGCTGTCCGCTGACTCAAGCACGCATCATGTCCTGAAACAATTCATAGCAGAAATACCACAGAGCCTGAATCTGCTAGTGCTCAGTCGTAGCGAGCCGACGCAGGAATATTTGCGTTACCGCGCCAATGGCAGTATTGCTGTGCTGGATTGGCAGGATATAGCCTTGAGCGAGGCTGAAACCAGAGAGATCTGCCAGACGCGCTTAAAGACCTTGTCTAAAAAAGAGAGTGAAAAAATAGCCACTGAAATTCATCAATACACCCGGGGTTGGGCTGCCGGTCTGGTGTTAATGCTGGAGCAATCACATAAGACGAATATTTCCAATGATTTTGCCCAACATGAAAATCAAGACCTGATTTTTGACTATTTTGCCGGTGAGATTTTTCAGCGCGAAACACAGGATATCAGAGAGTTCTTGTTAAAAACCGCTTTGTTGCCTTTTTTTACCGTGGAAATTGCTGAGTTACTCACCAGCAATACTGAGGCTGCTGCTATCTTGCAGAACCTGACACAGCGAAATTATTTTACCTATCGTTCTGCATCAACTGCAGATGCCTATGAATATCACCCGCTGTTTCGTGAATTTTTATTGAGCCGAATCGAAGTGTTTTTCAATGCCAGAGAGTTGCGCAAGATCCAGGCTTACGCCGGTGATTTATTAGCGGAACTTGGTTGGCTACCAGAAGCGGCAGTTTTATATCGTCAGGCCAAGGAATGGCGCAAGATATCTGTGCTGGTCAGAACCGAGGGTGCCAAGCTCTTGCAGCAAAGCCGCTACTTGTTATTGCATAGCTGGATCCAGTCCTTTCCACTGGAATATCTTAATCAGGACCCGTGGATGGAATACTGGCTGGCGATGAGTCTGCAGCCGGTGAATACACGCGATAGTCGTAATCATTTTGTGCGAGCCTTCGAGAGCTTTACCCAGAGTGGTGATCGCACTGGCCAGTTATTGTCATGGTCAGGTGTCATTGAAACCTATATGCATGATCTGGCCTGTTTCACCGACCTGGATGAATGGATAGTGATCATGGAAGATCTCTATGAGGCCGGCCCGGTGTCCATTGACGCCATGGTCAATGCACGCGTATCCATGGCGATGTTCACGGCGCTGATGTATCGCCAGCCTGACCACAAGCAAATCACTTACTGGGAAGAAAAGGTACGGGAAGTTATTTTTA
Source organism: uncultured Gammaproteobacteria bacterium (assembly GCA_963807455.1). Taxonomy (GTDB): domain Bacteria; phylum Pseudomonadota; class Gammaproteobacteria; order JAADHQ01; family JAADHQ01; genus JAADHQ01. Next base: position 133,539 of record CAWECS010000021.1, read on the forward strand.
ATACCCCTAATCTGACCAAGCGCCTTAATCTGGGTAGCCAATTATTACTCTATTATACCGTGTGGACGGGTGAGCTACCAAAAGCCACGGTGTTGCGTAAAGTCTTATTTCAGTCGGTAGAACCGGAAGAGATGGAGTCTTTATCAAAAATTCTCTGGCATTCAACTGAAGCCACCTATCTATGGAAAACAGGCGATGTGAGTAGCTCTATTCAGGCCGTCAAGAAAGGACTGGAAGTAGCCAATGATATTGATGTGCACGTGTTTGATGTGTTGTTATTGGCCAGCGGGATATATTCATCCTGCGCCCAGAACAAACTTGATCAGGCAGAAAAATATCTGCGTGAAATGGAATCCCGGCTCGATCCCAATCGTCAGGTCGATGTACTGCACTATCATTACCTTGCAGCAGGCTTGGCTATTACCCGTGGGGAGCTGGGGATGGCGCGTGAATATGCAGAGACGGCCGCGCAGGCCGGGCAAAAGTCCGGAGCAGTTTATCCAGAAACGCTGGCCTTGCTGGTGCTGGCCTTGTGTATGGTCAAGCAAGGTAAATTGAAGGAGGCGGGTTTCCATCTTAGCCGAATTGCTGACAAGGCCGAGCGTATTCAGAGCTATAGTCTTAGTTACCTCAGTCGCTTACTGGCGAGTGAAGCTGCTTTTTCATGTGATGATATAGAAACCGGGGTGAGTCTCCTGAAAGAAGCCCATGAGTATGAGCGTGACCTGGGCAGGGTCTTCCATGGTTTTTGGTGGGAGATGAGTCTTGCCGATCATTGCGTAAAGGCCCTTGAGCAGAATGTCGAAGTCGAATTTATCAGACAGCTGGTACGGGGGCATGAGCTGGTGCCTGCCAATGCACCCTTGCATCTCGATAATTGGGAATGGCCAATACGAATTTACACCCTCGGACGGTTCACCGTCACACGCTATGGAGAGTCCTTGCCTGTGGCGGCAAAATCCAGCAAGAAACCACTGGAATTACTCAAGGTGCTGATTGCAGCAGGTGGTCGGCAGGTGAGTCAGGAATCCCTGGTAGAAATACTCTGGCCGGATTCAGAAGGTGATGCAGCAGTGCAGTCACTGTACACGACCACGCATCGTTTGAGGAAGTTATTGTCTGATCAAGGCCTGGTCATGGAAGATGGGCGCCTGTCACTGGATGCCCGTTATATCTGGGTAGATAACCTTGCCTTCCTCAGAATTGCTTCGCGACTGCAAGAGTTGCTGACGCTAGTGAGTAATGATACCGAAGATGAAATCGAGCGTTTGGGCGAGCAATTTTTTCGTATTTATCAGGGTGATTTTCTCGGTGCTGATGAAAAGCATTTTACCTATGCACCCATGCAGGAAAAATTACATCTGCGCTTCCTGAAACTGGCGGAAGGATTAGGCTACTACTGGCAACAGCAAGGGCGTGCCGATAAAAGCATTCAATGCTATGAACGCGCCCTCGAGGTCGACCCGGTGGCCGAGGAATTTTACCAGTCACTCATGCATAGTTATTACAAAGTAGGTCGAAACAGCGATGCGGTTATCCTGTTTCAACGCTGCCGTAAAAACTTGTCCAATATATTGGGTATCTCTCCATCCCAGGCCACACTGGAAATCTATAAATCCATACAAAAATGAAAATAAAGTATTTTTTTTCGTTTTGTAAGTAACCTGTAAGGGAGGCTGGGTTAAATTACAGTCTCCAGGAAACAGGGGCGACGGGCGCCAGATCAGATATGATCAGGGGGCTGCACACGGAAATGCATGGTTTGACTCATATCTTACTCTGCCTTTGACAAACGGATATTTACCTCCTGGTATGGGGGCCGGCAACGGCCCCTATTTTTTTGTTTGTGAGTTTTAGTCGATGAAAAAAATATTTCTCGTCATTAGCCCGGTGTAAGTAAGCTGTAAGGGGACTCGGGTTATCTTGCAATTTCTGGGAAACAAAGGTGACGAGTACCAGATTAGATGTGATCTGGGGGGTGCATACGGAAATGCATGATTGGTATCATATCTTTTTCTGCCTTTGATAAACGGACATTTACTCCTGGTATAGGGGGCCGGCAACGGTCCCCTTTTTTTATGTTTGTGTATTTTTTACGATAAAAAAATATTTCGCACCAGCAGCCCATTGGTAAGTAACCTGTAAGGGGGTCTGGGTTATCTTGTCATCTCCAGGAAACAAGGGCGACGGGCGCCAGAAAAGATATGATCTGGGGGGTGCATACGGAAATGCATGATTGGTATCATATCTTACACCGCCTTTGATAAACGGATATTTACCTCCTGGCATTGGGGGCCGGCAACGGCCCCCTCTCTATTTCCGGTTGTTCTAAACGATGAACTAAATATTTCTCGCCAGTAGCCCAAGTTCACCGGGCGCCGTGGGTAGCGGAATGCGTACGTGATAACCACTGCCGAGTGCAGCGTCCATATCGTGACCATGCAGGTCCTGCATTTTAGTTACTGTGAAATGTTGATTACCTTGCGGCAGGATAAGCTCGAGTGAATCACCGACAGCAAACTTGTTTTTTACTTCGATCTCAGCCATGCCACTATCGGCATCATAACTACTGATCTCACCGACAAATTGCTGCTGGTGTTGTTTCGATGCATTTTCCATATAGTTCTGGTGATCCTGCGTATGATGGCGCTGATAAAAGCCATCGGTATAGCCGCGATTAGCCAGTCCTTCGAGTGCACCCAGTAATTGCTCATTAAAAGGTTTGCCGCTTAATGCATCATCAATCGCCTGACGATAGATTTGCGCGGTGCGGGCAACGTAATAATGCGATTTGGTGCGTCCTTCTATTTTCAGTGAATCAATACCGATATTTACCAGTCGGTTTACATGTTCGACCGCACGCAGATCCTTGGAATTCATGATATAGGTGCCCAGTTCATCTTCCATTATCGGCATCATGTCGCCGCGGCGTTGGCCTTCTTCGAGTAAATAAACCTGGTCTGCCAGCGGGTGACGCTGCAAATCGCCACACTGGGAAAGTTGCTGCTCAATAACAGGCTCATGATGAATGGCATGAATGTCACCGGAAGCATCTTCTTGCGCCGGGGATAAATAATATTCCCAGCGACAGGAATTAGTGCACGAACCCTGGTTCGGATCGCGATGATTGAAATAGCCCGATAACAGGCAACGACCGGAATAGGCAATGCATAAGGCGCCATGTACAAACACCTCCAGTTCCATATCAGGACAGCGTTGGCGGATATCCTCGATTTCATCCAGCGACAACTCACGTGAAAGAATAATGCGTGACACACCCACGGATTTCCAGAAATTGACCGAGGCGTAATTCATGGTGTTGGCCTGTACAGACAGGTGGATTGGCATCTCGGGCCAGCGTTCGCGCACCATCATCACCAGTCCTGGATCAGCCATGATCAAGGCATCCGGTTGCATGGCAATCACCGGCGCGATATCGGCCATGTAGGTGTCTACCTTGCTGTTATGCGGTAGCAGGTTGCTGGCGACAAACAGCTTTTTACCCAACTGGTGCGCACGTTTGATGCCAATGTCGAGGTTTTCCAGATTGAAATCATTATTACGTACACGCAGGCTGTAGCGTGGTTGTCCTGCATACACCGCATCGGCGCCATAAGCAAAGGCATAGTTCATGCTTTGCAGGCTACCGGCCGGTGATAGTAGTTCTATGTTTGTGCTCATGCGTTTTTCAGCGCCTCAACGAGTTTGTGTAATGCCTGTCCGCGATGACTCAAGCGATTCTTGGTGGTGGCCGGCAACTGCGCAGACGAACAGTCCTCAGTAGCAACATAAAACACCGGGTCATAACCAAAGCCGTTGTCGCCGCGTGGTTCACGCAATATGCTGCCTTCCCAGGTTCCCTGGCAAATGATCGGTGTAGGATCAAGCTCATGGCGCATATACACCAGCAAGCACTGGAAGCGTGCCTGGCGATCTTTATCAGCAGTTTTGTCCAGTGCTTGCAACAGTTTTCGCAGGTTCTGTTCATCCGTCGCACCCACACCGGCAAAACGCGCTGAATAGATACCGGGCGCGCCATTAAGGGCATCGACCTCTATACCGGAATCATCAGCAATGGCTGGCAAGCCGGTCAGTTTAGCGGCATTTCTTGCTTTGAGAATAGCATTTTCAACAAAGCTCAGTCCGGTCTCTTCAATTTCCGCTACATCTAATTCAGCTTGCGGCACGACTTCCATATCGAGGTCAGCCAGCAACTGGTTGAACTCACGCACTTTGCCCTTGTTGTTACTGGCCAGTACTATTTTTTTCATCGTAGTCATGTTCTCTTTAATGCCGTGACAGCAGACCACCAAGGACTTTAATCATAGCAAAAGGCCAGTGCTTCATCAGGCCTGCAGCGCTTCTTTCTGGTGCTGGATTAGTTCAACAATGCCTTTTCGGGCATAGTCGAGCATGGTATTCATTTCTTCCTGACTGAAGGCGTGGCCTTCCGCTGTTCCTTGTAATTCGATAAAATGTCCCGCGTCATTCATGACCACATTCATATCGGTTTCTGCATTCGAGTCTTCGTCATAATCCAGATCCAGTACCGGCAGGTCCTTGTAAATGCCGACCGAGACCGAGGCTACCTGACCTATTAAGGGATTTTTTTTCAGTAACTTGTTTTCCATCAAGTGACTGATGGCATCGGCCAGTGCCACATAACCACCGGTAATGGAGGCAGTACGTGTGCCACCATCCGCCTGGATGACATCGCAATCAATGGCAATGCTACGTTCACCCAGCACTTTTAAATCAATCACGGCACGCAGGGAGCGGCCAATCAAGCGCTGGATTTCCATGGTCCTGCCACCCTGTTTACCGCGTGCCGCTTCGCGACCCATGCGTGAACCGGTAGAGCGTGGCAGCATGCCATACTCGGCCGTCACCCAGCCCTGACCCTGCCCACGCAGAAAGCCTGGAACACGTTCTTCAACCGAGGCAGTACAGATCACCTTGGTATCACCAAACTCAACCAGCACCGAGCCTTCGGCATGTTTGGTGTAATTACGGGTAATGCGTATTTCCCGCATCTGGTCCTGGGTACGTTCACTGGGTCGCATAAGGGTTTTCCTTTTATATAACCATGTAAGAGTAAAGGCTGTGGAGTATACCGGCATGTGAGTCAGGTAAAAAGTGGTAATTATTTCAAGGAAATAAGAATGGGTATTGGCCTGTGGTGTTGCACATATGTCGAGGAGCGATACATTACGTATCAATAGGCTTTAAAATGTCGGCATGTATGCTTGCAAAACACATAGTTGTGACTAAAATTTTTCTAGCCACTAGCCACTAGCCACTAGCCACTAGCCACTAGCCACTAGCCACTAGCCACTAGCCACTAGCCACTAGCCACTAGCCACTAGCCACTAGCCATCAACTTCGAGTACTTTTATGCCCACCAGTGTCACATTATCACTGTGCGGGTGGCTGATGCGCTCGGCTTCTTCGGCCATGCGATTAATGGCGCTATCCATGGGCATGCCGTTGAGTTTACTGATATCTTCTACACTCATGGCACCCCACATGCCATCGGAGCACAGCAGGATAATATCGTCTGTCTCCAGTGCATCACAATGCCCCGAGCTGACCGGCGGCATGTCATTGGCGCCGCCAATGCAGTAGGTGACATAGTTGCGCATGGGATGGGTCAGCATTTCCTCTTCCGTGATGACATCGTTCTGATACAGCTCTTCGATATAGGTGTGGTCACGAGTGCGGTCGAGCAACTTGCTGTCACGAATAAGATATAAGCGACTGTCACCCAGGTGTACCCACCAGGCCTGGTTCTGTTGTACCAGGCAGGCCACGCAAGTGGTGCGAGGATAGTAAGGAGGATCTTCTTTCGAGCACAGGCGCGCGATACTCTTATGCGCTTCGAGCATGCTCATCTCCAGAAACATGGCCGGGTTTTCAACTGGTGTTTTCTGTTGTTGCAGGTTATTGACGAAGCATTCCATGGCTTCCTGAGCGGCCAGTTCGCCACCTTTGTGACCACCCATGCCATCAGCAACGAAAATTAACAGGCTTTCTCCGTGTTCTACTACACAGCCCCGGTCCTGGTTCATGGCGCGATTGCCGACACGGCTGACGCTACCTTTATCGTATTGAATCATGTGTTAACGCGTCCGGGTATTCTTGGAGTAAATCCGATCCCATAGTTTAGAGGCGAAGGACTGGTGTTCGGTCTTCACCGGTTGTAGTGCTTGCCTGAAGTCTTCCAGCGTTTGCGGACGATGCTCCGGGTTGATTTCAAGTGCCCAGTCTACTGCTTCAAGCAAACTTTTTGAATAGTGTTTGCGAAATGCGCGGGCTGCGGGCTGCATTGTATCATTTTCATGGCGCGTATTGGCAGCGGTGGGTGGACGGCCGCCCATGCAGGTGTAAAAAGTCGCTCCAAGGGCATAAATATCCGTCCAGGGACCCATGTAGCCGTTGCGATTATACTGTTCTATGGGGGAGTAGCCATGCGAGGTGACATGCCCCACCTGGTCATGGCGGCTGAGCTGACGCTGATGGATAGCGCCAAAATCCAGCAATAACGGGTTGCCGCCATGGCGAATCTGGATATTGCCTGGCTTGATATCGAGATGCAGGTAACCCCTCTCATGGATCATTTTCAGCGCTTCAATCAGCGGTGGGAACACCGTTAGCAGGAATTTTTCACTCAATCGGCCATTGCGCTTGCTAATGTAGTTTTGCAGGTCAACGCCCTCGTCATAATAAAGAGCCATATAAACGGTATTATTGGCCCTGAAAAAACTACGGACATTAACGACATTATCATGCTGTAGCGTCGCCAGGGTGCTGGCTTCCTGGAAAAACATCATGCGCCCCTTCTGGAACGCCATCACCGAATTGTCGTCAACAGGCATGACGGTGTCGTCATCTTTCCGGGTCGCCAGTCGCCCAGGCATGTATTCCTTAATGACGAATTGCCGGCCACTTTCGAGCTCTTCGGCCAAATACACTATACTGAAGCCACCGCCACCCAGAGTGCCCAGGATGCGGAAATTTTCCAGTATGGTATCGGCGGGTAATTGTTTTATCTGGTTTGTCATATTTCCAGGAAGATCCTGCCGAAGCCTGACCGACAATGCTTCAGTGCGACCCTGTTTTCTATTAAAATCAATGTGCTTTGATCCTTATATCGGCCATTGGAAAGGTAACTTGATCATGATAAAGAGTATGACGGGCTTCGCCCGCAAAGACAGTCAGGCCTCCTGGGGTAGCCTGGTATGGGAGATTAGATCGCTGAATCATCGCTACCTCGAGCAGAGCCTGAGGTTACCTGAAGAGTTGCGCATGCTGGAAGGGCAGGTGCGAGAAAAAGTCAGTCAATGCCTGAGTCGTGGCAAGGTGGAATGCAGCTTACGCTTTGTGCGCCACCCGGGTGCGCTGTGTGATACCCGCTTAAATGAGGAACAGGCTCAGCGGCTTATTGATTTGCATCGGCAAGCGAAAGAATTAACTAATGATTCCAATAGCCTAAAGGTTATGGATTTGCTGCGCTGGCCCGGTGTGGTGGAAGAAGGTGAAGCTGATCTAGCGCCTATTCAGGCACTGGCATTGCAATTACTGGATCAGGCCCTGCAGGAGCTGCTGGCTAACCGCGAACGTGAGGGTAACAGTCTGCAGCAAGTGGTAGAAAGCCGTTGCCAGATGATTGAGCAGATAATTGAGCAAATGCGGCAGCGATTACCCGCCATCAGGGAAGGTTTACACCAGCGACTGTTAAAGCGTTTGCAAGATATCGATGTAGATCTGGATCCCGGCCGTGTTGAGCAGGAACTGATCCTGCAACTGCAAAAAATGGATGTTGATGAAGAGCTGGATCGTCTGCAAACCCATGTCAAAGAAGTGAAAAACGTCATTAACAGGGATGAGCCGGTCGGTCGTCGTCTCGATTTTTTGATGCAGGAACTCAATCGTGAAGCCAATACCCTGGGTTCCAAATCAGTTTCAGTAGAATCAACCGGCGCATCGGTTGATCTGAAAGTGTTGATAGAGCAAATGCGTGAGCAGATTCAAAATATAGAATGAGTCCGCAGACTTGCTCTGAGATAGCTAGTTCACTATTCTGTCGCCTGCCAGATAAATGAAGGTTAATTGATAATGAAAAAACAACAACAGGTCAAGGGCACACTGTATGTCATTTCAGCGCCATCTGGCGCCGGAAAAACCAGCCTCGTCAATGCGTTGCTGGAGTCATCCGAGGGTATTGTGGTATCGGTATCGCATACCACACGAGCGCCACGTCCGGGCGAAGAAAATGGCGTACATTATCATTTCACCGATGTGGAATCCTTCCAGTCAATGATTGCACAAGGGGATTTTCTTGAGCATGCCCAGGTATTCGATAATTTCTACGGCACTTCCAGGCAGTCAGTAGAGCAGCAGTTAGCCGCAGGTCTGGATGTTGTTCTTGAGATAGACTGGCAGGGTGCTCGCCTGGTAAGAGAGCAATTACCTGATTGCATTGGGATTTTTGTGCTGCCTCCTTCTGTAACCGCGCTGCAGCAACGCTTGCAGGGACGCGGCCAGGACAGTATGGAAATCATCGAACGGCGTATGCGCGATGCCCGCAGTGAATCATCACATTACAATGAATACCAATACCTTGTCATTAATGATGATTTTGACCAGGCACTGGCCGAACTGCATGCGATCTTTATCGCACAAAGACTTCAGCAGCCCTTACAGGCGCAACGATACGCACACATGCTGGACGAATTATTGGCATAAAACCCTGATACCTTATAGAATACTTGTCTGTTATTAATATCGACGTTGATTGACTGCTGTCATTGGATCGATTTGACGTAAGTAAATCGGCAAACGTCGATTATTTGTCCCTAATTTTTATTATTTTGGAGTTACACCATGGCCCGAGTCACGGTAGAAGATTGTCTCAGTAAAGTAGATACCCGTTTCCAGCTGGTGCTGGTTGCCGCCAAGCGCGCGCGTCAATTAAGTAATGGTGCAGAAGCTCATTTGCCCTGGGAAAATGACAAGCCCACCGTCATGGCCTTGCGTGAAATTGCAGAAGGCTTTGTTGATGCATCTATCCTCGATGAAGAATTGCACAAGCAAAACGCAGAAGATGCATTTGAAATGTCAGAAGTGAGAATGCAGGAAGTGGTGGATGAGTTATCACAGGCCTTGCCAGCCATCAGCGCTGACAGTGCTGAAGCAGAACCCGAAAAACCTGCCGAATAAACCCGATTACAGCTGCCATAGCGGCAGCCTTTCCTGATGGATACAGTGAGTACGTGAAGGCTTGAATGTAGAAATCTTACCAGCACAGGATGAAATATTCCGGATCAGTCATCTTAGTGATTTGCTGGAGAGTTATCTTGAGCCTGAGCAAGTACGCAATGTATACCGCGCCTATCTGTTCGGTGCCGAGGCACACGATGGTCAACATCGAATGTCCGGCGAGCCCTATATTACCCATCCATTGGCCGTGGCAAAAATTCTTGCTGAAATGCGCATGGATTATGAAGGCATCATCGCCGCCATCCTGCATGATGTCATCGAAGACACTCCGACAGCCAAAGAACAGCTGGAAAAGGAATTCAGCAAGGAAGTGGCAGAGCTGGTCGATGGTGTCAGTAAAATAACGCAAATAGATTTTGGCTCCAAGGCCGAGGCGCAGGCGGAAAACTTCCGCAAAATGATGTTGGCGATGGTCAAGGATATTCGCGTCATCATGATCAAACTGGCAGATCGCTTACATAATATGCGTACCCTGGGTGTGATGCGACCGGACAAACGTCGTCGCATCGCGCGTGAAACGCTGGAAATCTATGCGCCCATTGCCACGCGTCTGGGTATGAACAAGGTCCGATTGGAGCTTGAAGACCTGGGGCTGGCTGCGCTCTACCCGGATCGCTACCGCGTGCTGAAAGATGCCGTCAGCAAGGCGCGTGGCAACCGCAAGGAAATTATCAACAAAATCGAAACCTCGATCAAGCGTCGATTACGTCAGGAAAACCTCAATGGCGAAGTACTCGGGCGTGAAAAACATCTTTACAGTATCTACACAAAAATGTTGAGCAAGCGACTCTCATTCCGTGAAGTGTTTGATATGTACGCTTTTCGAATAGTCGTTGATAGCGCGGATGAATGTTACCGCGTGCTCGGTGTGATGCATAATCTGTATAAGCCGGTACCTGGAAAATTCAAGGACTACATTGCTATCCCCAAAGCCAATGGCTACCAGTCATTACATACCATATTGTTTGGTCCCTATGGCGTGCCGATAGAGATCCAGGTGCGCACACATGATATGGATGAAGTCGCCGAGTCGGGCGTGGCAGCACATTGGCTGTACAAAACGGGTGACAATAACTCGCCATCCAGTGCACGTGCGCGTGAATGGTTACGTAACCTGCTGGAGTTGCAAAAAAACGCCGGTGACTCACTCGAGTTTATTGAAAACGTTAAAATCGATCTGTTCCCCGATGAGGTTTATGTATTTACCCCGGACGGAGACATCATGGAAATGCCACGTAGTGCTTCGGTGGTTGATTTTGCCTATGCAGTGCATTCGGATATCGGCAATACTTGTGTGGCTGCGCGGGTTGATCGGCGTTTGGTGCCGTTGCGAACCCAGCTTTATAACGGTCAGACCGTAGAAGTCATTACCGCCAGCGGAGCAAATCCTAATCCATCCTGGTTGAGCTTTGTGGTCACTGCCAAGGCACGTACCAACATCAGGCATTATCTAAAGCAGTTACGTCAGGAAGATGCAATCGAGCTGGGCAAACGCATGCTCGACAAAGCACTGATGAGTCTGGGTTCATCATTAGCCAATATATCTGATGAGCAAATTGATGAGCTATTAACCATCAGTCATCTGGCTAATCGCGATGTTTTGTTTGAAGATATTGGCTTGGGCGCACGCCTTCCGATCCTGGTTGCGCGCCAGTTAATTGCCAACGACGATGAGACTGAAGAGCAAATCCAGCCATTAGTCATCAAGGGTACCGAGGGCATGGTGGTCAGTTTTGCCAAATGCTGTCACCCGATTCCGGGCGATCCGATTGTAGGTTTTGTCAGTGCGGGCCGCGGTATTGTTGTGCACACTCAGAGTTGCAATAATATTGCAGATTATCGCAAGCTGGCAGATAAATGGATTGATGTAGAATGGTCTGCGGATATTCAAGGTGATTTTGTCGCCGAGATGCGTGTCGAGGTGGCCAATCAGCGCGGTGTACTAGCGACGCTGGCGGCGATTATTTCCGACATGGGCTCTAATATCGAGAACGTCGATATCGAAGAGCGCGATGGTATGACCAACAGTATTAACTTTACTATGACGGTTAAAAATCGTGATCACCTGGCAAAAATTATTCGCCGCGCCAAGAGTGTTAAAAATGTCATGCACATCAGTCGTAAAAAGAGTTAGGTTTTTAAGTGCAGAGAAAAGATTAAAGAGAAAGGGATCCTGAGAATTATCTCTGTCAACTAAAGTAAAGATTAAAAGGAAAAAATAATGTCTCGCGAAGTTATTCAAACAGATAAGGCGCCTCAGGCTATCGGCACCTATTCTCAGGCTATCAAGGTCAATAGTACCGTTTATATGTCAGGGCAGATTCCCTTGATACCGGAAACCATGGAGCTGGTTGATGGTGATATCGGCGCACAAATCAGACGAGTGTTTGATAACCTGGCCGCTGTTGCTGCAGCCGCAGGTGGCAGTCTGGCTGATGTGGCCAAGCTCAATGTATTTCTGACTGATTTGACGCACTTCCCAACTGTTAATGAAATTATGGCTGAATATTTTCAGCAACCTTATCCTGCACGCGCTGCCATCGGCGTCGCTTCACTGCCCAAGGCGGCTGAAGTAGAGATGGATGCAATACTGGAATTGAGCTGATCATCGGCTATGCCAGATTCAGAGGCATCCAGGGCATTGAGCCAGCAGGCCCTGACTACATTACGTGGCGTCGGCCCCAAGCTTGAGCAAAAACTGAATCGTATTGGCCTGTATTCAGTACAGGACCTGCTTTTTCATTTGCCACTGCGTTATCAGGACCGCACCCGCGTTCAGGCAATGGGGTCCTTGCGTCCGGGTGAGCAGGCCGTGGTTGAAGGACTTGTCGAGCTGACTGAAATTGGCTTCGGTCGACGCAGGACCTTGTTATGTCATATCAGCGATGGAACCGGTTCAATATTATTACGCTTTTTTCATTTCAGTAATGCACAGAAAGAAGCGCTGTCCCGCGATACGCGTCTGCGTTGTTTCGGCGAAGTACGTGCCGGGAAAAAATATCTGGAAATGATTCACCCGGAATACAGTCGCATTTCTGCCGATGAAGTCATTGCCGTGGAAGAAACCCTGACGCCACTTTATCCTACCACTGAAGGCGTGCATCAGTTGAAAATGCGTGATCTGGTACAGCAGGCCTTGCAATACCTGCAGCATGACAAACTCGGGCTTGGCGAATGTTTACCGGCCGAGATACTGGCACAAAATCAAATTGCAGAATATTTCTGATGCAGTCCAGACAATACATCATCCAACGGCGGAGGTGTCTCTCAGTGCCTTGCAAAGCGGCCGCCACCCGGCACAGCAACGACTGGCATTCGAAGAACTGCTGGCGCACTACCTGAGCTTGCGTCAGTTGCGCAAAAAAATGCAAAACCATCATGCGCATCCTCTGCCGCAACAGGCCTCGCGTTGGTCGGCATTCTTGCAGCAACTGCCTTTTTCACTCACTTCGGCACAGCAGCGCGTCATCGATGAAATCATGCGAGATATCAAGCAAGCCGTGCCGATGATGCGGCTGGTGCAGGGTGATGTCGGTTCGGGTAAAACCATCGTCGCCGCGGCCGCAGCATTGGCCGCGATAGATGCGGGTTTTCAGGTGGCCTTGATGGCACCGACAGAAATATTGTCAGAACAGCATTTGCAAAATTTTAAAGTCTGGCTGGAGCCGCTGGGTATTCAAGTGGTGTGGCTGTCAGGCAAACTCAAGGTGCAGGCGCGTCGTCAGGCACTTGAACAGATTGCCAGCGCGCAGGCGCAAATGGTTATTGGTACCCATGCCTTGTTTCAGGATGAAGTGATTTTTTCAAATTTGGCCATGGTCATCATTGATGAGCAGCATCGTTTTGGTGTGCATCAGCGCCTGGCCTTACGCGAAAAGGGTGGTCATGGTGGTGATGTAGCGCATCAATTGATCATGACAGCTACGCCGATCCCGCGCACACTGGCCATGACCGCTTATGCCGACCTGGATGTGTCGGTGATTGATGAATTGCCACCCGGCAGGATTCCGGTCACAACCGTGGTGATCCCGGATAGTCGCCGTGATGAAGTCCTGCAAAGAGTCATGAATGTCAGTCGCCAGGGCAGTCAGGTCTACTGGGTGTGTACCCTGATCGAGGAATCAGAATTCCTGCAATGTCAGGCGGCCTCGGATACAGCAGAGCTGTTGCAGCAAGCCTTGCCTGATTTAACTGTGGGCCTGGTGCATGGACGTTTGAAATCCGAACAGAAAGATGAGGTCATGTCATCGTTCAAAGCCGGGCAAATAGATTTGTTGGTCGCTACCACCGTTATCGAGGTCGGTGTCGATGTGCCCAATGCCAACCTGATGATCATCGAAAATGCAGAACGTCTGGGATTGTCACAACTGCATCAGTTACGTGGCCGCGTCGGCCGTGGTGGCAAAGAGAGTCATTGTGTATTGATCTATCAGGGTAAGTTATCAAAAAATGCGCGCGCACGTTTAGCTGCGATGCGCGCTAGCAACGATGGTTTTGTCATAGCCCAACGCGATCTTGAGCTGCGTGGTCCGGGAGAAGTGCTTGGTACACGTCAGACAGGCATCGTACAAATGCGTATTGCCGACATTTTACGTGATCAGGCCATGATGCCGGCAGTGCAACAGGCGGCTGAAACCATACTGCATGTCTACCCGGAAATTGTCCCAGCATTAATACATCGATGGCTGGGTCATAATATACAATATGGCAAGGTATGAAATTGCCAACCTGCCCATGTTAGCTCCTGATTATCTTATCAGGCATTTTTGCTATATTATGCGCTGCATTATTTTACCTATCGGGATCCATTTTTGAGCAAGCCAAATTCTTCAACATTGTCCCAGGTCACCTGGAAAACCTACAGCCGACTGAATTATAAAGCGATTCCGCCATCGACTTTATCCTGGTTACTGGATGCGACTTCATTAACGCAGCGATTGATTGCGGCTTGTCAGGGAAAGTTCCAGGTAGAAGTACTGTATGAAGGCTGGGGCAGGCCTACACAGGATGAAATCAGGGTGCTGTCTATGAAACCAGGCACCATCGCCAGAATCAGACAGGTGCGACTCCTATGCAATGGCGTAGCCGTGGTATTTGCGCGCACTATCATTCCCTATAGCACCCTCAAAGGGCCAGTGCGCCGTTTGCGATTACTGGGTAACAGGCCTCTGGGTGCGGTATTATTTGCAGACACCAGTATGCGTCGGGGTGCGCTGGAAATTGCGGCCATAGGCAAACACAGTTCACTTTATCGTGATGCCATGGGCGCACAGCGCAACAAGCCCGCCATTATATGGGGCCGGCGATCGGTGTTTTACCTTTCCGGCAAGCCACTGCTGGTCAATGAAATATTTTTGCCAGGCTTACCCTCTAAAAAACCCGCATAAATTGTTTCAGGGGTCGTCAGCCTTGGCCTGGAAGGTTACAATCCATTCCCATGAGCAACTCTTTGATACCCACGCCGCCTGCAGCGTCTTTTCAACAAAAACTTCGAACGGCTATGGCGCGAGAAATCACCCGTCTATATAGAACTTACCCGTCTCAATAAGCCCATTGGTATCTACCTGTTACTATGGCCGACGCTAACTGCCTTGTGGGTGGCCGCAGAAGGCATGCCGGACCTGGGTGTATTATTTGTGTTCGTAGCGGGAGTCATACTGATGCGCTCAGCGGGTTGCGTGATCAACGATTACGCTGACCGTCATATTGACCCGCACGTAAAAAGAACCGCCGGGCGTCCGATCGCCACGGGTAAAGTGACTGAGCGAGAGGCATTGATTTTATTTTCCAGTCTCTGTCTTGCAGCCTTTATTCTGGTGCTATTCATGAATGACTTGACCATCTACCTGTCCTTTGGCGGCGCCATTCTGGCGGCGATTTATCCGTTCATGAAGCGCTATACTTATTTACCGCAAGTTTTTCTGGGTGCCGCCTTTGCCTGGGCGATACCGATGGCATTTGCCGCGCAAATCGGTTCATTGCCTGCCGCCACCTGGATTCTTTTTATTGCCACCGTACTTTGGGCCACCGCCTACGACACCATGTATGCCATGGTTGATCGCGATGACGATATCAAGATTGGTGTCAAATCCACGGCCATCCTGTTTGGTGACCTCGACAGAATAATCATAGCTATTATTCAAATGATGATATTTGTTTCCCTGATCATGCTGGGTCAAACCTTGAAGCTGGGTGGCACCTTCTATCTGGGCTTGTCGCTGGCCGCTGCCCTGGCAGGTTATCAGCAGTATTTAATTCGTCAACGCAAACGCGATAACTGCCTTAAAGCCTTTTTGAATAATCACTGGTTTGGGTTGGTGATTTTTATAGGTGTGGTGCTGCATTATCTTTAAGTAAACTCTGAAAAAGCAGTCATTAGCTTTTCCGTTCAAGTCTTTAACAGGGTGATCGTAGTTTGCGCTGTCTGTTTGTCTATATCCAGCTGTAACTCACAATATTCAGGTAGTTCATTACCGGGCGAAGGATCGTCAGCACATTGACAACCCATGATCAGGCCGGTAAAGAAAATACCGGTTTTGGCATGAATGTTATTCCCTTCTTCAGAAACGCTGAGGACCATCACCGTATGGCTGTTATCTGCGACGTGGTTGCCTTGTGACAATCCTTGTTGCAAAGGTAATAAGGTAGAATCCAGTTGTTCAATTTCCTGCTTCAGGGTTTCCTTGAATAGCGGACTTCCCCATGCTGTTAGCGATTTACTTAGTTCAATCATTGTTATTTACAAAGATAGCCTTATTGGATTGAATATAATAGCAGTTTAAATCTCTGATCAGAATGATTTTTACGCATGTGGACTATTTGTTTTCAAACCAGTTTAGCGGCCATTGCTTGTGCCTTTTGTCGCGTGCTTTGCGGTAATTCACGTTGTGGTTTATCCGAGATCATACCGGTAAACAAAGTACCGACGGATTCAGCACCGATAATTTTTGCGGTCATTTTCAATTGTTTCTGGCTGGTATACAGCAAACGCCCGATAATACCAGGTGCGGCACAGGAAGAGACGAGTATGGCCTTCTTTCTGGTGTTGGTTTTTGCTTTACGAAAACGTGGATAATTCATGCCCCAGGGCCAGTAACCGTAAACGGTCAGGCGTTCCATGAAGCGCTTGAACAGTGCGGTCACGGAACCAAAATTGGTGGGTGAAGCGAGGATGTAGGCATCGGCCTGTTCGATCTTGTTGACCAGCGCCTGCATGCCATCATGATGCACGCATACCCCTGGCGTATCACCGGGTTGCTGGGTGCATTCGCGACAGTTGAGACAGAATTCGATAGGGTAATCGCGTAATACTACCAGTTCGACTTCAGCGCCGGATGCTTTAGCGGTGTTGATGATGACTTCAAGTGCCTGGTCAGTAATGCCGTCGTCTCGATAAGATCCATTGATTGCCAGTATCATAGTCATGATATACCTCGAATGTATATTTTTATATTTGAATCATGTTGTCGACATTAATTCGTAGAAAGATCATAAGTTTTGTCCTACTAATAATGATAGGCCAAAAACTTTAGTCTTTCTTGAGTAAAAATTTTAATATGGATAGTAATCAGGTTCAAGCACCCTGTTTTGACCAAACGGCATATTCATTCCCATTAGGATCACAGAAATGAAAGCGACGCCCGCCAGGAAACAAAAAAATCGGTTTTACAATGGCCCCCTTTGCGGTGGTAATTTTTTCTTGTGTGTTTTCCAGGTCATCACTGTAAAGCACAATCAGCGCACCACCCTTTTCAGAAGAAGCGCTTAAATCGGATTGATAAAAACCGCCGTCAAGGCCCGCATTGGAGAATGCGGTGTATTCAGGTCCGTAATCGGTAAATGACCAGCCAAATACCGTGCTGAAGAATTTTTTTGTTAGTGATATATCCGTGAAGGAAATTCGACATAATTGATTTTTTCATATGCTCATAAGACGCTCACTTTGCCGCTCGCTAGGTTGTTCTAGTTTATCTGTATTTAAGACCGGCAGTCAAGAAAAATAGCTTGTTTATATTTCGCGGATTTATAGTGTCGCTAATTCAGTTTCATTGTATTATGCAGCTTATGGACTTGTAGTTAAAAATTCACGCCGGAGTGATGTATCTTGTTTTGTAGCGCAGCCAACCCAGGCTGAGAAGGATAATGACAATCGCCGGAATTGCCGCATAATTTACTAATTGCCAACCGTATTGATGCTGCAATACACCGGCAGACAGTGAGGCGCTTGAAACCACTGAAAACACAATGAAGTCATTGGTGGCCTGTGCTTTAAAGCGTTCTTCCTGGGCATAGGTTTCGGTCAGCAGCGTGGTCGCACCAATAAACAAAAAATTCCAGCCAATGCCCAGTAGTAATAGTGCCGACCAGAAATGTAATACCGTTGTACCGTTCAGGTTGATGATGACACAGGCAGAGATGCAATGGCGCCGAATAGCAGGATGGGTAGTACACCATAGCGACGTATCAGTGAGCCGGTAAAAAATGAAGGTACAAACATACCCAATACATGCCACTGAATGACAAATGAGGTATCGGAAAACGGATGAGTATGATGATGCATGGCCAGTGGTGTCGCCGTCATTACCAGTGACATAACCGCATAACCGAGCGTGCCGCAAATGACAGCGATAATAAACCGTGGTTGTATGGCGATTTCTCTCATTGGTCGGCCACTGTTGTTTTGCTTTGAGATAACAGAATCATACTGGTGTGGTAAATCAAGCCGCAGCAGTAAAACAAAAGACAATAGATACAATACAATCATGGACGCATAGCTAGCGGCAAAAGCCGCATCGCTGAACATATCGCGAGTATAGTTGGCCAGGTTGGGGCCAATTATAGCTGCCAGCACACCCCCGGCTAAAACGTAGGAGATAGCCCGGCTTTTATGCTCATTATCAACATTGTCTGCTGCGGCAAAGCGATAGTAATTGGCAAAACCGGAAAAAATACCCAGTAAAATACTGCCCAGTATAAATACAGGGAACTGATGCTGGATGATAGCAATACTACAAACAACGGCACCTGTCAGCGCAATACCGATGGCTATCAGAAACGCAGCCTTACGCCCAATCCTTGCCATTAACATGGCCGCAGGAATACTGGTGAGCATGGTGGCCACTAACATCGAAGCAAATGCCAGGCTGGCATAGGTTTTATCTGTCGCCAGTGAAAAGCCGACCAGTGCCGAGGTGGCAACAACGAGCGATGTACCGCTCATGAATAATGCCTGACATAATGCCAGGATGGGTATATTGCGTTTAAAACTTTTGTCCAGTGTTATCAATTTACTTACCGGTATGAAATAACGGATATACAGTGTAGGCTCAGCGGGTAAGGCTGTAAATGATTTAAATATTACTGCACAAGTGAGCGTGTTAATGTATTTAACCTAACATGTAGATAGTTTTATCACATGACAATGTGACCAAAGCTTATTGGAGTGATGGCTATGCAAAACAATCCACTTAATCGACTCAACCGGCTTGGTCAGAGTGTCTGGCTGGACTACATCGATCACTCCATACTTGTCGATGGAACACTGTCTGGTTTGATTCAGCATGACAATCTCGCTGGCCTGACATCCAACCCGGCTATTTTCGAAAAAGCAATTGCAAACAACAAGGACTATGCTGATGATATTGCCGACCTGCTACATAGCCAGGCATCGTCGTCGGAACTGTATACATCAATTGTCCTGAAAGACATTAGTCGAGCAGCGGATGTTTTTCTCCCGGTCTATGAGCGCACGGGTGGCAGGGATGGTTATGTCAGCATCGAGGTTTCACCGTTGCTGGCTCGTGACAGCGAAGCATCCGTGCTGGAGGCGCGTGATTTATGGGCAAGACTGAAGCGGCCTAATATTATGATTAAAATACCTGGCACCTCTGAGGGCCTGGTAGCAGTGCGCACGCTGCTGGCAGAAGGTATTAACGTTAATGTTACCTTGCTGTTTTCTGTTGAACGTTATGTAGAAGTACTGGAAGTTTATCTGCTAGCGATGGAGCAACGTCTGGCGCAGGGATTGAATCTGGATAGAGTCGCCTCCGTGGCGAGTTTTTTTCTTAGTCGTATCGATGTAAAAGTAGACAAATTGCTGGATAACATCACCGGTGATGAACAGCAGGTGAGCGATGCTGCCGCATTACGTGGACGTGTGGCAATCGCTTGCGCTGCACTGGCTTATCGACATTTCCAGCAGGTGACGCTAAGCCCGCGCTGGCAAACACTGGCTAAAGCCGGCGCCAGGGTGCAACGTTTGTTATGGGCCAGCACCGGTACAAAAGACCCCGCCTATAGTGATATTAAATACGTCGAGCCGTTGATAGCAGTAGATACAGTCAACACGCTGCCGCAAAAAACTCTGGATGCCTACCGCGATCATGGTCAGCCGTCATTGCGCATTGAAGAATCAATCGCGGATGCCGATAGCGTGTTGGCGCGCATATCCGAATCAGGAATAGATATGCCCGAATTAATGCAGGTACTCGAAGAAGAAGGTATTCGTAAGTTTGTAGAGCCTTATAATTCCATACTGGACAATATTGAAAAACGGCGTTAGGTACTAAGGGTGCTTATTTAAGGCAAGCGCAAGTATAGATTAAGTATCCAGGGATTAGGGGTCAGTTAAATTATAAAAAAATACGGTCATCGCGAGGGCAATGGGCCATTCATTCGGAACATATATAGATGGTCAGGGTTTTTCGCGGGGCGTCCAGTGTGTTGGTGGATAGGTGTTGCTACAGTCAACAGATTGCCGCGCTATATTACTGCAATATTTCAATATGCCTGTTCAACTGAGTGCTTAGCGACTTTTAATTGAGGGCGACGCTTTCTGCTCGCAACGACTAGTGTTTGGGCCTAAGTAAGTGCTACTCGATTCAGGCACAATAGGCGAGCGTGAAAGGCATGTAAGCTGGCTGAGGTAAAAATAAAGCATCTTTAATCTAATCAAATGTCCGGCAATCGCTTGTGGTCGCGGCCATAAAATAAAAATCCATTTCTTCAGAAACCTTAATGGTTCCCAGTAAAGCGGAGAAAGGTGTAAGATTAAAATTCGCATGATTAAAACGAAACCTGCCTTTTGCTTTCATCTTGCCATTTTCACATAGCAGCTGATAGTCAGCCGTTGTTTGTGCTTCACGACCAGCCAGTATCAGGCGGACTTCCATTTTTTTTGTTTTCAGATTGGTGCTGATTTTTGCCAGGATACGGGGGTAACGTTTTTCATCAAGCACTGTTTTGCTCAGCATATTGATTTTCGTTCCCACAATATCTTCATGAGTTGGTTGCTCTTTATTGGCAAGGTGAGGATAGAGTAATCGGTCACTGTTGCGATCAATGACAAGATCTTTTACATCGACCTGTATCTGCGCACTTAAATTCTGTTGGTTAGTTATTTTATATTGCCCGCGCCATTGCGTTGCAGCAATGACATGGTCGTGCCCAAAACCTGAGAGCAGGCCGCTACTATAGACGAGCACATGAAAATAGGAGTTCGGGGCTATGGATCCGTTTTGCTGATTTTGCTCAGCCAGTGCCGGGCAGTTGACAAATAATAGCGTTGCCAGAAGCACAGAAAGACGTATAAACCTGCTCCCTATGTTTATAAAGCGGTTATCAGCTTTGATAAATTGGCACATCACAACAGGCTGATTCAATCAGATGGTTTTTACAACACCTTGCAAGCTTCATCAAATTCAAGACGCGGCAGGCGCGGGAATAATTTTTTCGGGTTGCCTTTGCCGATGGCGCAGATCATGTTGATATTGATGTTAGCGTCGGGGAAGAAGGCCTGATTCATTTTGTTGGCATCAAAGCCGGTCATGGGTCCACAGTCCAGGCCAATGCTACGAGCGGCTATCATGAAATAGGCGGCCTGCAAGGTACTGTTACGAAAGGCAGTGTCATGAATCGCCTTATCATTGCCAACATACCAGGAACGCGCATCGGTATGCGGAAATAATTTAGGCAGCTTTTCATAGAACTCCATGTCCATGCCAATCACGGCAACCACGGGCGCAGTACGACACTTTTCTACATTACCTTCACTGACACAGCTGATGAGTTGTTTCTTGGCTTCATCAGAACGAACAAAATGTATTCTGGCAGGACAGCAGTTGGCGCCGGTGGGACCCATTTTCATCAAGTCATAGATTTGATGCAGTTGTTCATTACTGACTGCTGTTTCCTGCCAGCCGTTATGGCTGCGAGCGTCATTAAATAACAGGTCCAGCGATTGTTGATCTAAAACATGGGTCACATTGATTCTCCAGATAAATTATTTATAGCGAATTTGTTGATTTTTTGCCGCCGGCAAAAATTACTTTGACGTCCATCCACAAGCCCTTGTCAGTCACCAGTTTGCCTACTTCGCGTAAATGTTGGCTGCGAAAATCGGCCAGCTGTTCCGGGTCAAGCTGTTCAATATAACCACGAAAACCACTATTCCAGAGCACACCCCACCAGTCTTCTGTATTGTTAAGATGGTAGCCCATTTGTTTTTCGACGACACGGATTTCTGTCGCACCAGCCTTGTGCAGCAGTTCCTGGCATTGTTGTGGCTGTGCCAGTTTTTCCCAGTCGCTGGTGTCTATAATGATATTGTATTGTTGCATTTGCGTCTGAAAGATTTCAGTCATTGGCATAAAGGCAGATTCTGCAAAAGCGGTAAAGGCAATCTGGCCGCCGGGTTTTAGCACGCGCAGCCAATTCTTCAGTGCTGCATCCTTGTCGGGCAGGAAGAAAATGCCGAATGAGCATATGGCAGCATCGAAATAGTTGCTTTTAAATTCGACTTGCTCGGCATCCATAACATGATAATCAACATTACCTAACGCCATTTTTTCAACATTTTTAATGGCCTTGTCGATCATGGCTTCTGAAAGATCGATGGCCTGGACGCGTCCTGTCGGGCCGATAGTCTGTGCAGCAGCAACAGCCGCCGCGCCTGTGCCTGTGGCGATGTCGAGAATCTTACTGCCGGGTTGCGGGCGCAAAAATTGGATCAGAGCGTCTGCGGTAAACAGAAACAGGCGTAGCGAGGGGTGGTCGTAGCCGGGAGCGACGAGATCAAACAGGCGGGTAACCTCCTGCTTTTTTACTTCGCTGTTCTCGGCCATCAAGCGGCTCCCTGGTCATTAATATGGTTCAGCGCTGTACGCATATCATCAACGTTGACCGGAAAGCTGAGTGCATAGTCAATCGGGTAGCTTTCTTTCAGGCGTGCAAATGACGAGGCAAATTCTTTTTCATACAGGATAATGACCTTGCAGTCCGGGTATTGCCCCTGCAGCGTGGCCAATAGCGTTTCCAGGCTGCTGGTGCGATCGCGAAAATCAGACTGGAAGTTGAACTCGGCAACAATCACTGCAGGGGCCTGTTTTTTCATGCTGGAAATGGCCTTGCGCACCGAATTAACGCTAATGGTCTGATAGCCCTGTTGTTGGTAGACGGGATTGAAATCAGCGTAACCGCCTATTTCAATGATGGATAATAATAAAGACATAATCGCGTTTATGGCCTTTTTCGTGCTGCCAGCATGAAATTTATTCAGAAAAAAGGCATTGTATAGCAAAAAGCGCATGCTTAGGAGTTGATAGACTATTTTTATGTCTCAGGACGGGTATATGGTAAAAATACATTATTAATCAAATAGATAAAACTATTTATCAGGTAAAGTAAGAGTGCTGCGGACGGTTTTTTGATGAAGCCATTAAAATATATAATCAAAAACTAATATATTAATTATAAATGCCTGTATATAATAGAGAGATGACGAGCGCAGCTATCATTATGATCTTATGCGCTGACCGGGTGATCAGTTTTCTCCCGACATTATATTGGGTTCACAACTAAAGCAGTGTTATAGTCGCGGACTCTCGAATTTAGACTCATTAGAGAACAGTACCTGGAGGCATTAGAATGAGCGAAAAGCAAGATATCATCAAACGTATGAACGAATTACAAAAGAAATTTATTGCGTTCGAACAACAAAATGGCGTTGACGGTTTTGATTATTACTCGCCGGGTGAAGGTCATCCATTAGATGGCTACCGTAAGGAATATAATGACCTGGCTACGAAGGTTATTGATATCGCTCACGGTGAAGCAGGTTCGCACCGATAACATCATAGCGAATATCGTATAAAAAAAGCCGATGTCGATGACATCGGCTTTTTTTATGTCTGTTTATTTTAAAACATGGATAGAAGTGAATTTAGACGGCGACTAATATCCGCCATATTGAAGTTTGTTCATGCACGATTACAATCACGATCGAAAGCACTCTTTGTCGCAAGACCTGGTTTTGCCTGTTCTAGTGTAAGGTCCAGGCAGATAGTCTTATTAGACCAGGACTTAACGATTCCGACTATTCAACTCAGATCAGGTACTTAGCAAAACAAAGCATAGGCTATTAATACCACATAGTGTTAAATGCCTCATCCCCTTTACTCATTGATTAATAACAAATTCTGTTCATACCGAAAAAAAATTCAACATTAATGGTTAACTATTTTCCATTCCGGACGATAAATACTATCAAACACTTTGTATGAATATTCAAAACACCGTTTATGTCGATATCGGAGATTAAACACATGAAAAAAAAGGTTACAGCTTCACTTCTTCTTTTGTTGGCAAGCCTGTTCACTGTTCAAGCAACTTATGCCTGTGGTAGTAGTGAGGACGAAAATTCATCTGCACGTATCAAACATATCGCATCGCTGGTTTTTTAATGGGCCGTATTGAATTAAGTTTGGATTCCATATAACTGGGTCGATACCTGGAAGCCGAAATCGAAATTATATAAGGTATTAGTGTGTGATCTGGGGCGCCCAGATATAACTCTCATGCAAGATCCACCTCTAGATGTTTATTTAACTATTTGATTTTATTTAAATAATATCTCCCTTAGAATATTATTTCCCGCTAATACATGTTTTTTAGTACAATTCGCCTCCCATAAACGCAAGAGTGCTGTATCCGTGAACGAAAAATTGAGAAATATTGCCATCATAGCCCATGTTGACCATGGTAAAACCACCCTGGTTGACAAGCTCTTGCAGCAGTCCGGTACGCTCGATGAGCGTGCAGTACCAACTGAACGTCTGATGGACTCCAATGACCTGGAAAAGGAACGCGGCATCACCATCCTTTCAAAGAACACCGCGATTGACTGGAATGGCTATCATATCAATATCGTCGATACACCAGGACATGCCGACTTTGGTGGTGAGGTAGAGCGTGTCTTATCCATGGTCGATAGTGTGCTATTGCTTGTGGATGCTGTTGAAGGTCCGATGCCGCAGACGCGCTTCGTCACTCAAAAGGCTTTCGATCTGGGCTTAAAGCCGATCGTGGTCGTCAACAAGATCGACAAGCCCGGCTCGCGCCCGGATTGGGTGGTGGACCAGACCTTTGATCTGTTTGACAGGCTCGGCGGGACCGATGAGCAACTGGACTTTCCGATCGTCTATGCGTCCGCGATCCAGGGGTTTGCATCCCTGGAAAGTGATGTGCTTGAAGGTGATATGACGCCACTGTTCGAGACCATTGTCAAAGAGGTTTCAGCACCCGACGTGGATATCGAAGGTACCTTCCAGATGCAGGTCACCAGCCTGGATTATAATAGTTATGTGGGTGTTATCGGTATCGGCCGGATCAATCGTGGCAAAATTAAAAAGAACGCCAGCGTCACCATCATCGACATGGAAGGCAAGAGTCGCAATGGCAGGGTATTACAAATCTTCGGATTCCTGGGTCTTGAACGTGTCGAAGTGAATGAGGCTCAGGCTGGCGATATTATTGCCTTCACCGGTATCGAGAATCTCGGCATTTCTGATACGCTTTGCGATCCTGCCAATGTTGAGGCATTGCCACCCCTGTCTGTTGATGAACCTACCGTCAGCATGACCTTCCAGGTGAATAAATCTCCTCTGGCAGGAAAAGATGGCAAGTTTGTCACCTCCCGACAAATCAAGGAAAGACTGGAACGTGAGCTGGTGCATAACGTTGCACTGCGAGTAGAGCCGACCGAGGACCCGGATAAATTCCGTGTATCCGGCCGTGGTGAATTACATCTGTCAGTTTTAATAGAGACTATGCGCCGTGAAGGCTATGAGCTAGGTGTATCGAGACCTGAGGTTATCATCAAGGAAGTCGATGGTGAAATGCACGAGCCGTTTGAGCAATTGACCGTTGATGTAGAAGAACAGCATCAGGGTGGCGTGATGGAAAAGCTGGGAATTCGTGGCGGCGATCTGAAGAACATGCTGCCGGATGGCAAAGGTCGTGTCCGTCTGGATTATATTATGCCGGCACGTGGCCTGATTGGTTTCCGTACCGAGTTTATGACGGCTACTCAGGGTACCGGCCTGATCTATAGCGTGTTTGATCATTATGGCCTGGTGAAAAAGGGTGACTTTGGCAAACGTATGAATGGCGTGTTGATTTGTAATGGTGCTGGTAAGGCCGTTGCTTATTCGTTGTGGACTCTGCAAGAACGTGGGCGTCTGTTTGTCAGCCATGGTGATGAGCTCTATGAAGGGATGATCATCGGTATTCACTCACGCGACAATGATCTGGTGGTGAATCCGCTTAAGGGCAAGCAGCTGACCAATGTGCGTGCCTCGGGCACGGATGATAATATCGTTCTGAGTCCACCTATCAAACAGACGCTGGAGCAAGCACTGGAGTTTATTGATGATGATGAGCTGGTGGAAGTAACGCCTAATTTTATTCGTCTACGCAAAAAACTCTTGCTTGAGCATGAACGCAAGCGTTCCTCACGTGCACCGAAAGCCCCCTAGTCACTAATATCGATTCAGGAGACGCAGCAATAAAAAACCCGAACCAGAGTTCGGGTTTTTTATTGCTGCGAGCTTTGTGAGCTACAGCGATCAGCCAGTGGTAATCCCTGCCTGTGGTGACCTCCATTCCATGGAAAACAACCTGTTCGATCCTTGTGATTGATTGCTATCCTGCAATCAGTTCATGGATGTATTATGCTTGAAGTATGTAGGCATGACAGTCGGTAAATAGCGCTTATCCTTGTAGGATTAATCTGAATAACGATAGCGCATTGTCTTACATTGCCAGACAAAAACATATAAGCTATTGGAATAGTTCATTAAAAAAAAGCCCCGGTAAAATACCGAGGCTGATTACGCCAAATAAACTGGCTAGAGGTGATTGAGCCTGTCATTGAAAATCCTTATCCGTTGACGGGCGTCCGTTCCATAGACCTGATTACTACATCGTTCCATGATGAATTGCGTTCCATGCAAATAACCAAGCTGGAGAGTATTCTGCCACAAACGATGCGTTTTAAAAGTCGGTGAAACCCGGAATATTGTGTAGGATAAATCTTACATATAGGGCGGGCTCAACAGTATTGACCCTATATACTTGAAGTATTATATGTCATATTTGTTTTCGTTAAACAAAAACTCCAGGGTGAACAACATGATTGGTAAAAAGAACATTGTTTTTGGTTTTATTTATCTGGTTTTTACCGCAGCATTAGGTCCGTACATGATACAAACTATGTTTCCCGATGTAGGCAGTGCTATACAGACTAAACAGAAAGATGTTGGTTACCTGCAACAATTGGCAGCGAATACTTTCGACAATCCCGAAACCATGGAGCCGATGACCGCTGCGGAGATTGCCAAGGCGAATACCCGTGGCATCCTTGCCTTGAGCATGCTTGACAACGCACGCACCCCGATCAATGACATGAAAGGGGGGCCGCATGCGCACGGTAATCTGGAAGCAGTGCTGAATATAATCGCTGGTTTGACGTTGTGTTTTCTCGCCGCCCCTGTACTTTATAAGCAAATCATCAGTTGGCTGTTTATACTGGGTGCGCTACTACATTCGGGTATGTTGTATTTGCGCGCATTTGAGGTAGGTTTTGCCAGCAATCTGCTTTTCCTCGGACCCTGGCTGGTATTACTCGCTCTGCTGCTAATGGGTATAGCTGCCGCCATCTGGTTAAGGCCTGAAGTCGTCAGAGACTAGCTTTGATATGAATGCTTATTGTTCAGTGAATGCATAGATAAGCATAGCAAAAGCTGTCAATATAAAAATAGATAATAACAAGAGATTTGCATGAAAAAACTTTATCCTGCAATCAAGCCATACGTTAAGCATAGTATTGCCGTAGACAAACCTCATGTACTTTATGTTGAAGAGTGCGGTAATCCATCCGGTATACCGGTGGTTTTTCTACATGGGGGCCCGGGTGCTGGATGTAGTCCGAGCCATCGCCGTTTTTTTGATCCCGACGTTTACAGAATTGTACTTATTTGATCAGCGTGGTTGCGGCTTATCCAAACCTCATGCCGAATTGAATGGCAATAATACCGCAGCACTCGTGGCTGATCTTGAGCATTTACGTGATTACCTCGGCATCAAAAGCTGGGTCGTCTTTGGCGGTTCCTGGGGTTCAACACTGGCCTTGCTATATGCACAGGCCTATCCGGAACGTGTATCCGGCCTTATCTTACGCGGAATTTTTTTGTGCCGCCCTGCTGATGTCCAGTGGTTTTATCAGGATGGTGCAAGCAGGATTTTCCCTGATTACTGGCAAGACTTTATTGAACCGATAGCAGAACAAGCGCGCGGTGATTTAGTTCAGGCCTATTATCAACGGCTATCCGGTGATGATGAACTGGCGCGTATGGCTGCAGCCAAGGCCTGGTCCAGGTGGGAGGCGCGATGCGCCAGTCTCAGGCTCAGTGGTGAACTGGTTTCACAGTTCGCTGATCCTCATACTGCCCTGAGTTTGGCTCGAATTGAATGTCATTATTTTGTTAATGACTCGTTTATCGAACCCAACCAGATTGTGGATAATATCGATAACATACGCCATATACCCAGCATAATAGTGCATGGACGTTACGATATGATTTGCCCGCTTGATCAAGCCTTTGAGTTACAACGAGCCTGGCCGGAAGCGGCACTACATGTGGTTGCCGATGCCGGGCACTCCGCTTTTGAGCCCGGCATTATCGATGCCCTGATAACGGCGACGAATTCATTGGGTGCCTCACTGAAGTGATGGCGGTGATACAACGCGTGTCTATGGCTCGTGTCGAAGTTGATAACAAGCCAGTGGCGCAAATTGAGACCGGCATTCTGGCCTTGATTGGCGTTGAAAAAGGAGACGCAGCTGAGCAGTATCAGCGTATGTTCGAACGTCTTGTCGGCTATCGTATTTTCCCAGATAAAGAAGACAAAATGAACCTGAGCCTGAAGGATATTCAGGGTGGTTTATTGCTGGTTCCGCAGTTTACGCTGGCTGCAGATACATCCAGTGGACTACGGCCTGGCTTCTCCATGGCGGCACCGCCTGCTGCGGCTGAACGCATTTTTTCATCTCTAGTCAATCATGCGTCAAGTCATTATCCTTATGTATTTAAAGGGATATTTGCAGCAGATATGCAAATTCAACTCGTCAATGATGGTCCAGTCACTTTTTATTTACGTTGTCCGCCGCTATTAAACAAATGATAAATCTATAAAATTCAAGGTTTTTAAAATTAAGACGACTTAATTTTTAACTAAATCGGCCGATAATTTAATATCGTCTCTTTAATCAATAATAATCCGAGCGAAATCACTACGGGGTTTAATATTACATGGCAAAAATTCTTTTAGTCGAAGACAATGAAATGAACAGGGACATGCTCAGTCGACGATTGGCGCGACATGGATTTAATCTGGTGATGGCCAAAGATGGCAATGAAGGTGTAGAATTATCAACGGTGGAAAACCCTGATTTAATCCTTATGGATATGAGTTTGCCGGTGTTAGATGGCTGGGAAGCAACAAAGCAGATTAAATCTAATGATAAAACCAGACATATCCCCATCATTGCATTGACTGCACATGCAATGTCTGGAGACCGCGAAAAGGCATTGGAGGCCGGATGTGATGAATACGATACTAAGCCAATTGATTTACAGAGATTGTTGGAAAAAATTGCCGCACTGACAAAATAGACATTCATCAGAGAGTAAGCAGACGTTTTTTCCATCATGCTTTTGATTGATATAATCAAAAGAAATCGCCGGAACCCCGAGTTCCAGCAAGTGCTCGTGCGCGTCGCCTTCTTCGTTTTCAGTTTTACCTACATCGGTCTGGGCAGCTACTCCAATTATTACCCGATAAGTACACTGACGTTTTACACCTTTGCCGTTGTTTTTCTCACTTATCTATTGGTTTCATTCTGGCATGTGAATAAATACCCTCGAGTCAGGAACCGGGTTTTTGTCACCTTATTTATGGATTTGATGGGCGTAACGTACGCTATTTATTTGACTGGCGGGGCTTCAAGCCCTTTTTATATTATGTATGTCTGGATTTTTGTCAGCCAGGCGGTACGCTTTGGCAGGACCAATCTCTATGTCTCGGCTGCACTCAGTCAGCTCGGGTTTATATCTGTGATTATGTATGAACAGGATTGGTCGCAGAATACTTTTGAAGCGATTTTCCTCATCGTTTGTTTATTGATTTTGCCAGTTTATATTGATTTGATGCTGAAAAAACTCAATCGTGCCAAGAAGGAAGCTGATGAGGCAAACAAGGCCAAGTCTGCGTTCCTGGCCAACATGAGCCATGAATTACGAACGCCGTTGAATGCAATTATTGGCTACAGTGATTTATTAGTAGAAGATGCAGAAGCCCTGGATCAACCGGAGTTCAGTGCCGACCTACAAAAAATTCACTTGTCAGGGCAACATTTGTTATTACTCATTTCCAATGTACTGGACATGTCTAAAATTGAAGCAGGTAAAATGGTCGTTGATATGCAAAGCACGGATGTAAAAAGTATTGTCACGGAAGTCGAGGCTACTGTCAGACCATTGATTGAAAGGGGCGGTAACACTTATGATGTTAAGTATGGTGGTGAGCCAGGCGAAATAGTGGTTGATGAGTTAAAGCTTAAACAAGTACTGATCAACTTGCTTGGTAATGCAGCAAAATTCACCAACAACGGACGCATTAGTTTAATCGTCGAGCAGCATGATGATCAACAAGGTCGCTATATGACTTTTACCGTCAAGGACAATGGTATAGGTATTTCACCAGAAGAGTCAGATAAACTATTCCTGCCGTTTACGCAAATAGACAGCTCCACTACGCGCGCGTTTGGTGGCAGCGGACTTGGTCTGTCTATCAGTAGAAGTTATTGCAGAATGATGGGTGGCGATTTAACCTTCAATAGTCAACCCGGCAAAGGTTCCTGCTTTGAAGTCAGGTTACCAATGCAAGGTGAAATCAGTCATGAAGAACTAGTGGATCAAAATAGTGGCAAACATGAATCACTCGCATAATTCCATACTTATAGCCGATGACAATGAAGTTAATAGAAACTTGCTTTGCCAGCATTTGGAGAAACAAGGCTATACAGTTGCCATGGCTAATGATGGTCAACAGGCCATGGATATGATGGCCGTAGAGGGATTTGACCTGTTATTACTGGATATCATCATGCCGGTAATGGACGGTTATGCAGTGCTTGAGGCCATGCGGTCACACCCAAAGCTCGGCAATTTACCGGTTATCGTACTCACGTCCGAAACTGAAACCAGTAATGTCATTCGCTGTGTTGAGTTGGGTGCCAATGATTATTTGCTTAAACCTTTTGATATGGTTGCGCTACGTAATCGTATTGTACGTTGTCTACTGAATCGGCATATGCGTGAGGAAGTCACCGGCGATTTGAACTGGCAGTCTGAAAAAATTCCTCGGATTCTGGTTGTAGAAGATGATGATATGAGTCGTCTTTTATTGCAAAAGCGGGTCAGTCGAGCAGGATACCATGTAGAATCAGTGCCAGACGGCAAGGCAGCAATGGATGTTTTATCTCAAAGAACTTTTGATCTGGTACTGCTCGACATTATGATGCCCTATATGAATGGGTTTGAGGTATTGGAGCGTATTAAGGCAGATGGACAGTTAAGCCGCCTGGCAGTCATTATGATATCAGCGCTTGATGACCAGGAGAGCATAGAAAAATGTCTGCAAGCCGGAGCGGAAGATTATATTACCAAGCCATTTAATGCATTGATATTGAAGTCCAGAATACTGTCGTGCATGCAATCCAAGCTTATCCGGGATGAGGATATTGACAGCATGGAAGCATAGTAACGGGCATGAGTATAAGGTAGTTTATCCAATGCCATTTAAACTCGACGTACTACAAAACCCACTATTTAGCAGCCGTTTGGCGGTTGATAAATAGTGAGTTAGAGTTTCCGGTTCTTTAGCGAATAGATTTAAAGCCTGCGAGAGAGTTACTCAGGCACACCTTGCCATAACATTTCATAGCCCAGTTCGTAAGTTTCATCACAGAATTCTGCCAACTCTGAAAACTTATCCTTGAAGGCAGCATCGGCATGTGATTTTTCATGTTGCTCAAATGACTGCCAGTAGGTCATGATGACGAGATGATCTTCAGTCATTTTCTTGGAGTCGAATGATCCTTCATTGGAGACAAAGCCGGTGTATTTATACACCTGCCCACCGATAAATCCGCCGTTGTCATCGCCATAGGTGTTTTTGACGACATTGCACATTTCGCCCAGGGTCAGTTCTACGTCCTGAACGGTAACCCCATCCTTCAGTTTGACAACATTAAATAACATGACGCAACCAAAGGGTATTGTAATTGGATGAAACATAAGTGCTCCTTTATTGATGATGAGGGCGTATGCCTCATTTCAGGTTATAGATAGCTTGATAAGATGTAGGAAGTGACTGTGTTTTTCAAGCCTGGAATGGGATGTTTTTGTAATAAAGTGTAAATAAAGGTTTGTCAGCTGATATTAACGCAGTATATAGCTGTCTTTGTTGCTATTAATTTCAATTCGTCTTTGGATTCGCCAGGCAGGCGCGTCAGATTCAATAGAGACATTCCAGGTGCCACTTGAAATCGTATCAATATCACCACTGAAAGTCATAGTGTTTGTAGGTGTTAATTCAATAGTTTGATCCTTGTCTGACAGGGTGGGATGCATAAATCGTAAAAGCAACCTGGAAGGTAAGCCGTCCTTTGGAGCATTCAGAGTAATATTGACTTGTTGTTGGTTGATTTGCATACGGCTTTTAATACCCAGTCTGTATTGCTAATTGTTCACGTGACAGGTCACGATTGATGGCCAGTCCGGCCTTGTAATAGTCATCTACCACTATACTATCGGGATTTTTGATAGCAATAATAATAGTGGCCACAGAGGCAATCACAACAGAGCCTGGCAGGGCAATAAGAAACCAGGGCCAGAATTGTTTATACCAGGCTTTTACTTGATCTTCATTCATATTCAGGGTGGCCTTGAGTCAGTGTGAGGTTATCGTATAACCGGACCAATGAAGCGCGCACTTTCATTGATGGATATCTTTTCGCCGGTTAATGAATCCAGTGTAAAAGTGACTTCACTACTGGGGCGCTTGAGGACTACCGGATCAAGCCTGAGTTGTACATTCAGAGTATAGACTTCACCGGGACCTACTTCAAAGTCACCTGCCTTATTGATCAGTTGCAGGCCTTCAATGCCACTGGCTTGCAGTTGATAGCGTTGCTTTTCATTGGACATATTGATGATGCGCAAGTTATAGACATTTTCAACCAGACCGCCTTTGACTTCACGAAACAGGGAATTACGATCACGTATGATATCCAGTTCAAGTGGTACGCGGTTAAAGATCGCAACCACTAATGCAATAAATACAATGGACAATATGGTGGCATAAATGACTATGCGAGGTCTTAGCAAATGTGTTTTGCCGCCTTGTATTTCGTGTTCAGTCGTGTAACGAACCAGGCCTTTTTGATAACCCATTTTATCCATGACTTGATTACAGACATCAATACAGGCAGCACATCCTATACATTGATATTGTAGCCCATCACGTATATCAATGCCTGTCGGGCAGACTTGTACACATAAGCTGCAGTCAATACAATCGCCCTTGTCGATTGTTTTGGGGTCGATGTTTCTTTTGCGTGAACCACGTGGTTCGCCACGCAGCTCGTCATATGAAATGACCAGTGTATCCTTGTCAAACATGGCGCTCTGGAAGCGCGCGTAGGGGCACATATAAATACAGACCTGTTCACGTAGCCAGCCAGCATTGCCATAGGTGGCCAGGCTGTAAAAAATTATCCAGAATGTTTCCCAGGGACCCATCTCGAAAGAAATCATCGATTGCCACAATACATCCATCGGGTGTGAAATAACCCACAAAAGTAAAACCGGTGAAGGCTGAAAATAAAATCCAGATGGTATGTTTAAGGGTCTTTTTATAAAGCTTATTGCTACTCAAATCCGCCTTGTCGAGCTTCATTTGCTGTGAACGAGTGCCTTCAACCTTTCTTTCTATCCATAGAAATACTTCAGTCCAGACTGTTTGTGGGCAGGCAAAGCCACACCATAAGCGTCCGGCGAGTGCGGTGAAAAAGAACAGCGAGATGCCGGCAAGAATCAGCAGCATGGCAAAATAAAAAAAGTCCTGTGGCCAGAAAGTTAAACCAAAAATATGAAATTGACGATTGGGAAGATCAAACAGCACTGCTTGTCGGTCATCCCATCTAAACCAGGGAATGCCGTAATACAGACCTAGTAGCCAGACGACACCAGTAGTACGAAGGTTGGCAAATAGCCCATGAACTTCGCGCGGGTATACTTTCTTGTGTTTGGCGTATAGAGAATCGCTCTCCGGCTCAGACTCACGGCGATTCTTACCACTGGGTTCAGGATTTTTTTGATTCATGATATTAATTTAACAGTCTAGGAGTTATCTATTACCCTTGGGTGGCTGATGACAGGGTCGTTGAAAATAACAGGTGAGTGCACAGGTTGATGAAGTCAGTATCCAGAACAGGAAAAAACCAATGGTATAGGCACCTACATTGCTGACGGGCTTTTCGGCACCCATACACAAGGACATTTCTTCAGGGTTAAATGCGGTGAAGAATAAAATCGTCGCCATGCCGGCGGTCAGGAAAGAAGGCCAGAAGCACCGCAATCAGACGTTGTGCCGTCGGGATGTCTGATTTACGACGTCTGGGGTGATCGACCATCTTTCCGTCCTCCGTTTTTCTACAAGTATTAATTGGAAAGGCTATAGACATAGGCGGCAATCAAGTGCACTTTCTGATCACCAAGTATGTCTTTCTGAGCAGGCATGACACCTACGCGCCCCTCGTTGATGGCCTTTTTGATGGCACCAATTGAGCCACGATACAACCATATATCATCCGTCAGGTTAGGTGCGCCAATCGCCTGATTACCCTTGCCCTCGAGACCATGGCAGCCGGCACAAACCACGAACTTGGACTTACCAGCCCGTGCCTTGTCAGTATCAGCCGGTGCACCGCTCAGGCTCATAACATAGTGTGCGACTTCATCAACGCCTTGCTCACCACCCAGTGCTGCGGCCATGGGTGGCATATTGCCATTGCGACCACCAAGAATGCTGGTCTTGATAATTTCCGGGCTGCTGCCATATAGCCAGTCACGGTCCTTGAGGCTTGGAAAACCAATGGCTCCACCAGCGTCTGAACCATGACAGGTTGAGCAGTTATTAATGAACAGACGTTGTCCGGTTTTCATGGCGGTGGTGTCAGCGGCGAGTTTTTCTATTGGTTGTTTGGCGTACTCACTGAAGATAGCGCCATATTTTTCATCGGCACGCTGCATTTCCTCTTCGTATTGTTTGAGTTGGGTCCAGTTACCGCTGCCGGCGAAGTTACCGAGGGCGGGATAGAAAACCATGTAGCCAAGTCCGACAACGATGGAGATATAAAACAACCACAACCACCAGCGAGGCAAAGGGTTATTATATTCGGCGAGGTCACCATCCCAGACATGGCCAGTCTCTTCACCCATTGCGGCTTCACCCTTGCGAGGTCTGCTGCTCCACCAGATTAACCATACGCAGCCTAAAAAACTGCCGACAGAAATAATAATGACAAACCAGTGCAGAAAATTACTCATGTTTATTCTCCTCTTCCTGAAGCTTCTGGGCGGAATGGGCAGATATCTCCTCATCGGCAAAGGGCAGATTGGCCGCTTCGGAAAAGAATTTTTTACGTTTGCTGCTCCAGGCCCAGAAACAAATGCCGATGAAAACGATCAACATCAACAGGGTGTAATAGGAATGAAAATCGATGACGTTCATGCGTTATCTCCTGTTTTTGATGCTGGTGCCAAGCACTTGCAGATAGGAAACCAGTGCATCAAGTTCGGTCTTTCCCTTGACTGAATCTGATGCTGCAGCAATTTCAGCGTCAGAGTAGGGTACTCCTAGTGTGCGCATGGCGTTCATTTTGGTTGTGGTCTGGGCGTCATCGATGATGTTTTCCTGCAACCAGGGGTAAGACGGCATATTGGATTCAGGTACCACATCGCGCGGGTTATTCAAATGCACGCGGTGCCAGTCATCACTATAACGACCACCGACTCGAGCGAGGTCAGGTCCGGTACGTTTTGATCCCCACTGGAACGGATGATCATAAACAAATTCACCCGCCACCGAGTAGTGGCCATAACGTTCTGTTTCTGCGCGGAACGGGCGAATCATTTGCGAATGGCAAACGTAGCACCCTTCACTGATATAAACGTCGCGTCCCTCAAGTTGCAGGGCGGTATAGGGCTTGAGTCCTTTTACCGGCTCTGTTGTTTCCTTGAGGAAGAACAGCGGGATGATTTCAACCAGTCCACCAAAGCTGATAACAATGACAATCAGCAGCATCATCAGCCCAACATTTTTTTCTACTTTTTCATGACCCATGTTTGCTCTCCTGATTATGCGGTTTGGGGAATGGCATCATCAGCAGGTTCACTGCCGTTAATGGTCTTCCACATGTTATAAGCCATCAGCAGCATGCCGAAGAAAAACAGCGCGCCACCGAGCAGGCGAACGATGTAGTAGGGATACATGCGTTCGAGGCTTTCAACAAAACTATAGGTCAAGGTACCATCAGCATTGATAGCGCGCCACATCAGTCCTTGCATAACACCGGCAATCCACATGGAGACGATGTAGAGCACAACACCGATGGTTGAAATCCAGAAATGTGTATCGATGAGTTTGATACTGTACATCTGCTTGCGGCCAAACAGTTGCGGTATCAGCGCATAGATAGCACCGATCGAGACCATAGCCACCCAGCCGAGAGCACCGGAGTGTACATGACCGATGGTCCATTCGGTATAGTGCGACAAGGCATTGACGGTTTTGATCGACATCATCGGTCCTTCAAAAGTGGACATGCCGTAGAATGACAATGAGACGATCAGGAACTTCAGAATAGGGTCAGTGCGTAGTTTATGCCAGGCACCTGACAGCGTCATGATGCCGTTGATCATGCCGCCCCATGAAGGTGCCAGCAATAGAATTGAAAATGCCATGCCTATTGATTGTGTCCAGTCTGGTAAGGCGGTGTAGTGCAAGTGATGTGGGCCTGCCCACATGTAGATAGAGATCAGCGACCAGAAATGCACCACACTCAATCGATAGGAAAATACCGGACGTCCGGCCTGTTTGGGTACAAAGTAATACATGATGCCAAGGAATCCGGCGGTGAGGAAAAAGCCGACAGCATTATGACCATACCACCACTGCACCATGGCATCGATTGTGCCTGCATAGGCCGAGTAGGACTTGGTCATGCTGATAGGTAAGGCAGCGCTGTTGACGATATGCAAAACGGCTACCGTGATAATAAAGGCGCCGAAAAACCAGTTGGCCACGTAAATATGAGGCGTCTTGCGTTTCATCAGGGTGCCAAAGAAAACGATGGCATAAACGACCCAGACAATGGCAATGAGGATATCGATGGGCCATTCCAGTTCTGCATATTCCTTGCTGGTAGTAATACCCAGCGGCAGTGTAATGGCTGCCAATAAAATGACTAATGTCCATCCCCAGAATGTGAATGCCGCGAGTTTGTCACTCAGCAGTCTGACCTGACAGGTTCGCTGAACCACATAATAGGATGTCGCAAAAAGCGCCGATCCGCCGAACGCAAAAATAACAGCGTTCGTGTGTAAAGGACGCAAGCGACTGTAGGTGAGCCAGGGGAGGTCGAAATTGAGCTGTGGCCATACCAGTTGTGCGGCGATAATGACGCCGACCAACATGCCGACGATGCCCCAGACAACGGTCATCACGGCAAACTGGCGCACGACCTTGTAATTATAGGTGGTCTGCGTATCCATTGGTTTCCTCGCTTATTGTGGTTAGTTATTAATTATTTTGTTAATGGATAACCGGAGTGGCTACTAGCCGCCGGTTATCCATTATTCTAGTGTAGATCGATTTCATTCGATTACATTAAAATGTTGTACCTATATGTAAACCGATAATCCAGGGGTCGATTTGCACATCGAATTTACCGGTAGTAGCACTGTTGGCCTCGGTCTCGATCTGGATATAGCGTACATCGACATTACCAAACCACTTATCGGTGATATCGAAATCGACACCGAGCTGTGCGGCCAGCCCCCAGGAATCATCCAGGGTCAGCTTGTCGCCAACCAGCGCACCTTTTTCATCGATGTTGAAGAACGTGGTGTAATTGATACCTGCACCAACGTAGGGGCGAATACTGGCCTTTGGCTGAAAGTGATACTGCACGCTGACCGTCGGTGGCAAATGATCGATTTCTGCGAGCTTGCCCTGAGCAGCGAGTGCGCCAGCACCGTTGACATCGTGGGTGAACGGCCATGCGGCCAGTACATCGATGGCGATATTGCTGGTCAACATATAACCCACATTGATGGACAGGCTGGTACCGTCGTCGGCTTCGACCTTACCGCCGGCCACACCCGGTGTGATATCACTGTCGCCAGTCGGACTTACCTGGCTGATACCGACGCGTGCAATCCAGTCACCCTGGTCGAGTGCCTGCACCGGTGAAGTGGCAACTAATAATGCAGCGATAGTAGATGACAAGGCTAACTTACTGTTTTTAATGTTCATTTCATTACTCCACACATCTGATTATTCACGTTTAGAACTTTTTTGCGTACTGGCGCATAAGTAATTGTGAATATGCAAATATTTTGAGTGCCCTGTATTGACATGCATCAATAAATTGGAGAAATGCCGAAATTTTATGCCAATAGTGGATGGCAGGCATACTTGAAGAGTGACGCTTGTTCAGGCCATCTTAGGATTATTGCTGGAGCAATCGGTGATGATACCTTTTAGATTTTCAAGAGTCAGTAGTTTTACGTATTTTCCATCAACTTCGATGAGTCCCTGCTCCTGAAAACGAGTGAACAGGCGGCTGACTGTTTCAACGGCCAGGCCAAGGTAGTTGGCAATATCATTACGCGACATGCTCAGGTTGAATTCGGAGGCAGAGAATCCACGGGTGCTGAGTCGAGCAGACAGGCTCAGTAATAGCGATGCCAGGCGCTCATCAGCGGTTTTTTTACCCAACAGCATCAGCAGGTTGGCATCGTGGGTAATTTCCTTACTCATGATCTTGAGTAATTGATGGCGCAGACTGGGTAAATCACCCGATAACTGTTCCAGTTGTAAAAATGGGATTTCACAAAAACTGGTGGTTTCCAGCGCCTTGGCAGAACAGGGATGGCATTCGCCGCTGACGGCATCCAGGCCGACCAGTTCTCCCGGCAGATGAAAACCGGTAATCTGTTCGCTGCCATCATTGGCCACGGTAATAGTTTTGACAGAGCCCGATCTGATGGCATAAATGGAATGAAAGTGGTCACCCTGGTGAAAAATAGTATCGTTTTTCTTCAATGGGTGGCTGCGCTTGATGATATTCTCCAGGCGATCAAGATCATCACCGGCCAAGCCCAGCGGCAGGCATAGTTGATGCAGGCTGCAGCTTTCACAAGCTATCCTGATCTTTGTAAGCGAAACAACTTTATCGGTATTATGCGGCATATCTGACCTTATATGTAAGGTAAGCGGATTCCTATTTCAGCAAATGCTGAGCAATTAATCAATAATTCTTGTAAAATGATTTTAAATTAAATTAAACGTGCATTGTGCACGCTGAAAAATGATCAAAATGTTAGTTTAAACCGGCTCAGCTTGCGGTTATTCTATGCGCAATCGTTATAATTGTGAATAACCCTACTAGCATTAACTGTAATCAGGGTAAAATTGGAGAATATTGCATGTCCGAGCGTAAGGCATCCGTCAGTCGCGACACTCTGGAAACCAAAATCAAGGTGAGTGTCAATTTGGACGGGACTGGCCAATCTGCCTTTAAAACCGGTGTTCCTTTTCTGGATCACATGCTAGACCAGGTCGCTCGTCATGGCATGATCGATCTTGAGGTTATTGCTGAAGGCGATCTACATATTGATGCCCACCATACCGTTGAAGATGTCGGTATTACTATTGGTCAGGCATTCAGTGAAGCCATAGGTGACAAAAAAGGCATCCGCCGTTACGGGCATGCCTATGTGCCGCTGGACGAAGCCTTATCACGCGTCGTCATCGATTTTTCCGGTCGTCCAGGACTTGAATATCATGTTAGCTACCCGCGTGCGCGCATTGGCGATTTTGATGTTGATCTGCTGCATGAATTCTTTCAAGGATTCGTTAACCATGCCCAGGCTACCTTGCATATTGATAGCTTGCGCGGCATGAATGCCCACCATATCGCCGAAACCATTTTCAAGGCCTTTGGCCGGGCCGTGCGCTCAGCCCTGGAACATGATACCCGCATGGGAGATCGGCTGCCTTCTACCAAAGGTCATCTATAATTTAAAGAGTATTATCAGCATGAGCCTGGTCGCCGTTATTGATTATGGAATGGGAAACCTGCGTTCAGTCGCGAAAGCACTGGAGCATGTTAATCCGCGTGTGCGCGTTAAAATTACTGCTGATGCCAGTGATATCCGCGCGGCAGACCATCTGGTGTTTCCCGGACAAGGTGCCATCGGTGCGGCCATGGCGGCACTTAAACAGCGTGATCTCGATCATATCCTGCTGCAGGAAATGGGTAAAAAACCTTTCCTTGGGATTTGCCTGGGGCTACAGGTGATGATGGATTTCAGTGAGGAAGACGGCGGCACACAGGGGCTGGGGCTGTTACCAGGAAAGGTAGTGCGCTTTCCCGATCCACATGTGGCCCCCGTCACTCATGAACGTCTGAAAGTACCACACATGGGCTGGAACCAGTTGCATCAGCAACGGCAACATCCCTTATGGTCAGGAATAGAACAGGATAGTCGTTTCTATTTTGTGCATAGTTATTATGTCACTACCGAAGACCCGGATGAGATTGCCGGCACGTGCCGATATGGCCTGGATTTTGTCGCCGCCGCCTGTCGCGATAATATGTTTGCTGTACAATTTCATCCGGAGAAAAGTGCGCAGGCTGGACTGAAGCTGCTGGAGAATTTTTTACATTGGGATGGTCAGGGTACTTGATCATGAATGCAATTATTATTACAAACAACACTCACTTAATGAGGATAAAGTCATGTTGCTTATACCTGCCATCGATCTGAAAGATGGAAAATGTGTCAGATTACGTCAGGGAAAAATGGATGATGAAACCATCTTTTCCGATGATCCGGTTGAAGTGGCTGCACGCTGGGTCGATGCAGGTGCGCGGCGCTTACATCTGGTGGACCTGAATGGTGCATTTGCAGGTAAGCCGGTCAACGCCGAAGTGATCCATAACATTGCCAAGCGCTTTCCGGATTTACCCATCCAGGTGGGCGGCGGTATACGTGATGAGGAAACCGTGCAGGCTTACCTGAATGCCGGTGTTCAATATGTCATTATTGGTACCAAGGCTGTCAATGAACCGCATTTTATTGGGGACCTTTGTGTGGAGTTTCCCGGGCATGTGATTGTCGGTCTGGATGCCAAGGATGGGAAAGTAGCCGTTGATGGCTGGTCCAAACTGTCTCATCATGATGTCATCGATATGGCGCAGCGTTTTGAAGCTGACGGTGTTGAAGCCATTGTCTATACTGATATAGGTCGCGATGGCATGATGACTGGCGTCAATGTTGACTCCACCGTCGCGCTGGCACAAGCGATTTCCATTCCGGTGATTGCTTCGGGCGGCATCACCAATCTCGATGATGTGAAGGCACTGTGCGCAGTAGAAGATGAAGGTATTATGGGTGCGATAACGGGCCGGGCTATATACGAAGGCACACTGGATTTTGTCGAAGGCCAGAAGTTGGCCGATGAACTAGGAAAAGAATGAAAAAATATTCTTATACTCTAGGTTTTTCCTCGCCACTCGCCGCTCGTCACTCGCTACTTGGTCTTTACTAATGGGACTCGCAAAACGAATCATACCCTGTCTGGATGTCGATAACGGCCGCGTGGTCAAGGGTGTACAGTTTGTCGATATACGTGACGCTGGTGATCCGGTAGAAGTGGCCAGACGTTATGATAAAGAAGGTGCTGATGAAATCACCTTTCTCGATATCACCGCCAGCTCCGATAATCGCGATACGATTGTGCATGTAGTTGAGGCCGTGGCCAGTGAAGTCTTTATACCCCTGACAGTCGGTGGCGGTATTCGCAAGGTTGAAGATATACGCCGCATGCTCAATGCCGGCGCAGATAAAGTCGGCATTAATACCGCAGCGGTTTTTAACCCGGAATTTGTCAAGGAAGCGGCTGAAAAAGTTGGCTCACAATGTATTGTGGTGGCTATCGATGCCAAACAAGTCAGTGCTGAGGGTGAAAAAAAACGTTGGGAAATATTCACTCATGGCGGACGCAAACCCACCGGCATTGATGCCGTGCAATGGGCGCTGCGCATGCAAGACTATGGTGCAGGAGAAATACTACTGACCAGCATGGATCGTGATGGCACCAAAATCGGGTTCGACCTGGAATTAACGCATGCGATTTGTGAAGCCTTGAATATACCCGTCATCGCTTCCGGTGGTGTTGGTAATCTACAGCACCTCG
Organism: uncultured Gammaproteobacteria bacterium; assembly: GCA_963807455.1. Lineage (GTDB taxonomy): Bacteria > Pseudomonadota > Gammaproteobacteria > JAADHQ01 > JAADHQ01 > JAADHQ01. The sequence goes on from CAWECS010000021.1 coordinate 175,767, forward strand.
CTGATGGCGTGACTAAAGGCGGGGCCGATGCCGTGTTGGCGGCGAGCATTTTCCATTTTGCAGAATATAGTGTAGGCGAGGCCAAAGCCTTTATGGCTGAGCAAGGTATTGAGGTACGGTTATAACCAGTAGCTAGTGGCGAGTGGCTAGTAGCAAGGAAAAAGACCTAAACCTAGCTACTCGCCACTAGCTACCGTGTCCAATAAGGACTCGTAACAAAAAATCCAGGAAATTATATGTCAGAAAAATGGTTGGATGATATCAAGTGGACCGAAGAGGGCCTGGTGCCGGTCATCGCCCAGGAAGTCGATAGCGGTAAAATCCTGATGTTTGCCTGGATGAACAGAGAGTCGCTGAGTCTGACCGTCGAGACTGGCCACGCCGTTTATTGGTCACGATCACGGAATAAGCTCTGGCATAAAGGTGAAGAGTCTGGCAATCAGCAGGTGATCAAGGATATTCGTATTGATTGTGATAATGACGTGTTGCTGATAACGGTTGAGCAAATCGGCGGCATCGCCTGCCACACCGGACGGCACAATTGTTTTTTCAAGCAATTACAGAATGATGAGTGGCGCACGATTGAGCCGGTTATTAAAGATCCGAAAGATATTTATAGCCAGTAAGCAGGTTAATAAAAGTCACCGTCAGGTAGCCTGGCAGTAAAGATTAAACCATCTCATGCTAATCTTGCGATAATACTCATGGCACTGATTAAGCCGGGCAATGCAACGGGCTGGTATCTTTAGCTTTTCGTACAGCGAAAACCGCTATTGTCTAATGCCAGGGCAGGCAAGCAAAAATCACCACCGATTTTTGCTTAACAGATCAATATGACCTGAGTCAGCCGTGATCTCATTTGTGATGCTTATCTGTAATACACAAGCGCAAAATGCTAAGCTTGGTGTAATAATCTGGCTGGTGACTGCCCGATACTGAAAATATATTCTAACTTATTGTTTTTTATACATAAAAAACAATTTGGATAAATACAAGAAAACTGCATGAATGATATACTGAACAAATTGGCAGAGATGCTGGAATCACGCAAACAAGCTGATCCCGATTCGTCCTATGTGGCCGGTTTATACAGTAAGGGCCTGGATAGCATTCTGAAAAAAATTGGTGAAGAGGCCACAGAAACCGTCATGGCGGCGAAAGATGGCGATGCCGATAAAATTATATATGAAACCGCCGACCTCTGGTTTCACACCCTGGTGTTACTGGCCAGTCAGAATCTGGGGCCGGATGACGTGTTAAAGGAATTGGATAGAAGATTTGGCATGTCCGGCATTGAAGAAAAAGCCGGCCGTGACCGATAATATAAATGCACCAACATTTATATTGATAGATATGAACCAAGCTTAAAATATGTGGGAGCATTGAATTATGGGAATTGGCATTTGGCAATTATTGATTATCCTGGCAATTGTACTGTTGTTGTTCGGGTCGAAAAAACTCAAGAATCTGGGATCAGATCTGGGTGGTGCAATTCGTGGTTTCAAAAAATCAGTCAAGGACGGTGAGTCCAGTGAGTCCAGTGAGTCTGAAAAGCTGGAAGAAAACACGGAGTCCAATGTCATTGAGGGCGAAGTGACTTCTACTAAAAAAGAAAAAGATAAGGTTTGATTTTTTCCCTAATGACGAATAGTTGTCGATCGAAGTGCATTCCTCCCCGGTTAAGCCGCTATGTTTGATATCGGTTTCTGGGAGCTTAGCATTATTATGGTCGTCGCCTTGCTGGTGATAGGCCCCGAGCGTTTACCCGGACTCGCGCGACAAGCGGGCTTGTATTTTGGCAAGGCAAGACGTTTTGTCCGTTCCGTCAAGGCCGATGTCAGCCGTGAACTGGCAGCAGAGGAGCTCAAGCGGGTCATGCAGGAGCAGAAAGATTCTATCGGCCTCCATGACATCATTGAAGACACCAAAGGCGCCATCAATCAAGCCAAACAGGAATACCTCGTCAAGAACACAGACGATATCAAAAGCGAAGCTAAATCAATCGAAAATTCCGTAACCAAGCCTGATACTGATGACGGAACCACAAGACAATAATATTGCAGAAGAAGAAATGGGTTTCATGACCCATTTGCTTGAATTACGCGATCGCTTGATGCGAATGGTGCTTGCCATCATCGTTGTATTTCTGGCTATCTTTTATTTTTCCAATGATCTTTATTCTTATGTTGCCGGGCCATTAATGAAACATATGCCCGAAGGCAGCCAGATGATCGCGATCGATGTGGCTTCGCCTTTCCTGACGCCATTCAAATTATCGATGATGGCTTCGATTTTTATCAGCATGCCCTATATTCTGTATCAGTTATGGGGATTTGTAGCGCCTGGGCTCTACCGGAATGAGAGGCGTATGGCGGCACCACTGGTGTTCGCCAGCTCAGTACTGTTTTATACGGGTATGGCGTTCGCCTACTATGTGGTCTTTCCTCTGGTGTTCGGGTTTCTCACGGGCACTGCACCCGAAGGTGTATCGGTCATGACCGATATCAGTCGTTACCTGGATTTTGTTAGTACCATTTTCTTTGCTTTTGGGGCGGCCTTTCAGGTGCCGGTTGCGACCATTTTGCTGGTATGGAGCGGTGCGACAACGCCGGATAAGCTGGTGACCAAGCGGCCTTATATTATAGTGGGCGCTTTTGTCATCGGCATGATACTGACGCCACCGGATATTATTTCGCAAACCCTGTTAGCCATACCGATGTGGATATTGTTTGAAGTGGGTATATTTTTTGCGCGCATCTATGTGCCCGCCCGCGAGGCTGAAGAGGACGAAGATGAAGATGAAGGCAACTCCATTGCTCCCGCAGGCAGCCGTGGGCGCGACCAGTGCTGTAGCAGCTACGCAGGTGGCAACAGAGGAAGTTGATGCAGATGTCGATAATAGCAATGATTCAGGCCATCAGGAATATGATCCAGCCGACGACGAAGAATTCAAAGCCCTGAACGATAAAGAAATGGATGATGAAATCGACCGGATCGAAGCCGAGATGGATGAGCTCGAAGCTGAAGATGAAGAAGAATCTGAAGCCGAGACGAAAACAGTTAAAAAGCCGGATGACGACAAGAAATAAAAAAACCTCGCGGTGACTCAACAACTGCAAACATTTGCTTGCCTGATTTCGGGAAAGCTTTTCGTATTACGCCAGCAGAAAGTACGACTAAGTCTCTCATTTGGCATATAGAGCCAGTCATTTTTTGGCCAGAAAAATGGCTATAGGTGAAAAATCAATAATTTCATTAAAAAAATGAAATTATTTGCCCACTGCGTGGTTCTATATAGTCTATACAATAAATTGCGGGACGCTCATGAAAACCACTTTTTCTACGTTAGTTCTTCTCAGCGTTGCATTGCTTGGTATTAATAACTGTCATGCAGCGCAAAATCAATTAAAAGACCACCCCTCACCTTATCTTGCTATGCACGGTAATGACCCGGTGCACTGGCAAAGCTGGGATAATGCGGTGTTTGAGCAGGCGCGCAAGGAAAATAAACTGGTATTCGTATCGATAGGTTATTTTGCCTGTCACTGGTGCCATGTCATGCAGCGGGAGTCTTATCAGGATGCCGACATTGCAAAGTTGATTAACCAGCATTTTATCCCTGTAAAAGTTGACAGGGAGTTGCAGCCGGCACTGGATGCGCGACTGATCGAGTTCGTCGAACGAACACGGGGGTATGCAGGCTGGCCATTGAATGTATTTATCACACCGGAAGGTTACCCGCTATTAGGTATCGTCTATTTACCACCGAAGGATTTCACCGAACTATTGGTGAATATGAATCAAGCCTGGCTTGAGGATGCAGCAGGCTTGAAAGTCACAGCCGAATCAGCTGCGGCGATGTCACAACAAACAGATAAAACATCAGGGCCGGACCTGGATAAACGCCAGATCGAGAGTTATTTGTCGTCCTATGTCACATTGGCTATGCAACAGGCTGATCACTTGTCTGGCGGCTTTGGAGAGCAAAGTAAATTTCCGTTGGTACCGCAAATGGCTTTATTGCTGGAGTTATATCAGCGTGACAAGGATAAGTCCGTCGGGGACTTTCTGCGGTTGACCTTGGACAGAATGGCTTCGCTGGGTATGTATGATCAATTGCGTGGTGGTTTTTATCGTTATGTAGTCGATCCTGGTTGGATGACCCCTCATTTTGAGAAGATGCTGTATGATAATGCACAGTTGGCTTCCTTATATCTGGATGCTGCAGCAGTATTTAATAACAAGGACTACGAGCGAGTGGCATTTGAAACCCTCGATTTCATGTTAGCTGAGCTACAAACCAATAAAGCAGCGATGATCAGTAGCCTGTCGGCAATAGACAATAATAATGTTGAAGGTGGCTATTATCTCTGGTCCGATAAAGAATTAAAGAAAATACTCAAGCCTGAAGAATATCGCATCATGAGATTGTACTGGGGCATGCAGCATGCGCCGACACTGGAGGCAGGCCATCATCCATACATCGCCATGTCGGTGGCAGCGATATCCAAACAGCTGAATATGAAAGTTGATGACGTGTCACAAGTCATTAGCCAGTCAAAAAATAAATTACGCGAGCAACAAAAAAACAGAATTTTACCTCATGATGACAAGTTACTGGCATCCTGGAACGGGCTTGCACTGACAGCACTGGTAAAAGCAGGATTAATAAAAAAACAATACATGAAACAGGCCGAAGCATTACAACACTTTTTAGCTACGCGCCTATGGGATGGGAAAGCCTTGAAAAGGGCCATTGCTGACAACCGCTACCTCGGTGATGCTAGCTTGGAAGATTACGCCTATGTCGCAGAAGGTTTATTGGCATGGGCGCAATACACAGGCAAACAACAGGATCTGGATTTAGTATATGAGATGGTCAATCAGGCCTGGAAGCGATTTTATAATGAGCAAGGGTGGTTGTTGTCGGAAGCGATGATTGCGGGTATTTCATCACGTGAAGCCATTGTTGCTGATGGCCCAATGCCCTCAGCATCAGCCAGCCTTATTCGTGTGAGTCTGGAGCTGGCCAGACGTATGAAAGACCAGCGCTTGTTATTGCAAGCCAGGTCAGCATTAAATCGTGGTCATAAAATCCTTAAGACAGATAATTTCTGGTATGCCACGCATATCAGGACCATGCATGAAGCAGTGCAGTAAAATGCTGGACAGGCTTATGATTTTGTCGTCAGCTGATTATTAACTGGCGGCCGAGGCTGATCGATAATGAAAAATACGGTATAGCACCGGGATCAGATACAGGCTAACGATGAGTGAAAATCCTAACCCAAAGGTGATGGGTGATGGCCAGGGTTTGTAGCATTTCTGAGCCTTCTCCTAGGGCAGCAGGCCAATGATAGTGGTTAAGGAGGTAGTGTTTCAAGTATATATCAACTCTATTGGTATTGGGGATCAATAATACGCCTCAAATCATCCATTTGATGTTTGTTTCAATTTGCTGAAAACAATGTGTACTAATTGGCTGTTAATTGCTGCCTATCTAGGGTATTCTAATGCTATTAAATGGATCTTAAGTCTATCTGGATCATTCCAGCGGCTTGTACATTGGAGGTAAATTAGAATGAATTATAAATCTGCTTTTTTCACATCCTTTTTTCTACTCGTTTTCCCTTTCCTGAACTTGAACGCATCTGATGAGTTGATTTTTTCAACCGCACCGACGCAGTCACCGCAACAAACCGTACTGATCTATCAGCCATTGGTCGATCATCTGGCCAAAGTAACGGGTAGAAAAATTATCTTGAAACCGGCAAGAAATTTTCTTGAATATACCCATGGGATGCAGCAAGGCAAATATGACATCCTGTTTGACGGCCCACATTTTGTTAGCTGGCGTTTGGCGCAGCATAATCATAAGGTCATAGCCAAACTCCCTGGCAGCATCAGTTTTATTATTATTGGCAGGGATGATGCCAATATCAAAGACTATCAGGCGCTGGCAGGCCAGAAAGTGTGTGCCTTCGAATCACCGAATTTACTCAGTCTTGGCTTTCCTGGATTTATATTCACGTCCGGCGAGCCAGCCGATTCTGGTACGGGTGAAATCCTTTAAAGGAGCGCTCGACTGTGTGCGCAATGGTGATGGAGTAGCCGCCGTCATGCGTGATAAATACTGGGATAAGAAAACCGCATCACAAAGGCAGGGTCTGCATCTTATTTACAAGACCAACAAGCCTTATCCTCATCGCGCCTTTAGTGTCAGTAGCCGAGTGGATGTAACGACTCGCAATGCCATTGAAAAAGCCTTGATGAGCGAAGACGGGATACAATCCCGACAGGCTGTGTTGCAGCGATTCAGAAGCAAGCAATTTCTGCCTGCCAAACCGCAAGAGTACGTAGGTTTGGAAGCGTTATTAAAACCGGTTTGGGGATATCGTATTCAATAGGTGATGAGTCTGTAAATCACTGTCGTTATAGCTATGGCAGTTCATGACATTAAACTATGCAATGCCATATTTATCAGTTGCGACATCATCTATTGATCTAGTTATTTAATTCCTTGTTGTGGCCAGTTGCCGTCATTATCGGATTGATTGGCGTGGTAGTGAATCATTCACTGTACTGGTAAACCATGTCAATGAATGACGACTTCGTGACATACAGAGATCAATATGTAAGGTAGTTGCTGAAGGTAGCGCCAACAGACTGCGATCGAAAAATGGCTTACGTATTGATAATGAATAAAGAGATGATTTTATAACATCACCATATTTTAAAGTAGTAATACTGTTCTACGCCAATGCTTTTTTTACCCATTGTCAAATTTTGGCTTTATTATAAGCGAATTCCCGTTAATACTAATAAATGGTACGGGTATGATTTGTTTATATCTTTAAGCAACTCGTAGTAGAATGAATACCTAATAAAAATCACAATAGAGTGGAGAGTATCAATCATGGGACTATTCGATTTTGTAAGCAGTGCGGGTGAAAAAATATTCGGCTCCGATGAAAAAGAGCTGGAAACTACCACCGTTTCTCCTGAACGCATTAATGAACTACGCCAGGAACGTATCACAAAAATGATTGCTGATGCCGGACTTGAGGTGGAAAATCTAAAAGTGACCGCTGACGGTGAACTGGTTACCCTGGAAGGTAATGTAAAAAATCAGCCCGATAGTGAAAAAGCAACATTAACTGCAGGCAATCAGTTTGGTATCAGTAAGGTGGATAACCGTCTTGTGGTTGAATCAACTGAACCGGAAGCTATTTTCTACACCGTCAAATCCGGCGACACACTTTCAGGCATTGCCAAAGCGCAATATGGTAGTGCGAATAAATACATGACCATATTCAAGGCCAACGAGCCTATGCTGACTGATCCCAATAAAATATACCCTGGTCAGGTACTGCGTATTCCGCCATTATAATATAATTCCTCAATACTGGAATTCTGGCAACACTTGAAAGTGTTGCCAGGTTGCGCTTATTATTTTTTAGCCAATGTTCATGGCCAGGAAAAGAATCTGGTTATTATCAATATGCCCTTGATGATTTTCTATTCATCTTGTGATCTCTATAGGCACATGATTAATTCAGTCTATCAGCGTTAACTCTGGTTCCAGGTTTGCAGGAGTATTCATGGTGGTAAACTAGTCATCAAAGCAAATTCATGAAGCACGTCACATTTTATAAGAATGATTTACCTACAATACGCGTCTTGGAAATAACTTTTATATCAATGAATACTCTATCTATGTTTGACGCTAGCATGTCGTCGGCAAACAATTGACAGGGTTACCGACAAGGAGAAACAAAATGGAAAGTAATATAGCAGTGAAGCAGCATAAGTTGTTTAGAGCCAGTGCAGTGAGTCTGCTATTGATAGCAGGGATATTTAATTCTTCTGTGTACGCGAGTGATGTGAAATATAATTATGTTGAGGCCAGGTATATTCTCGATGCCGAAGCCAACAATGTCGACGGTGACGGTGTACTGATTGGAGGCTCCATCAAAGTTAGAAGTGACATATATGCTTTTGCTAGTTATGAAACGTTGGATCTGGATTTTAATAACGATATCGATACATTTACTTTGGGAGCAGGCTATATCTATCCATTGAATGCACATTGGGATGCGAATTTTTCATTAGCATTGGTCAATATAGATACAAACAATAATGACGATACCGGTTTTTCATTAGCCGCAGGTGTACGCGGCATGTTGACACCAAAAATCGAAGGTCGTGCTGCATTGACCTATATTGATGTAAACGATAATGATACTTTCATTACTTTAGGCGGTGATTATTTCTTTTCACCTAATCTGTCCGTTGGACTGGAGGCTGATCTTTCCGGTGATCTGGATACTATATCGATTGGTGCCAGGTATTACTTTTAAAGTAGTACTAAAAAAATGCAAAGCTAAAGGGCCTCATTGCAGGCCCTTTTTTTGTGATCATTTATTCATATATGTAGGCCGGAGGCGACCAGTTTTTTTGCTGATCTATTGCCTGTTCATATGCCAGATTAGCTTCGCGTTGGGCCTTTTTTGCCAGTTTGAGTGCGGTTTCAGCGTCCCCTTTTTTAACGGCTTGATCAGCCTTCTGCAGTAACACTTCTGTCGTCATCCATGCGCCATAGACGGAATCAGCTCGTTGTTGTGCTTGTTTGGCTTTTTGAAGCGCTTGCTTTGAAATGCTCATAGAATCAGCTAAAGCAACAGATGTTAGACTTATCGTCATCAGTATAAGTATAGTTTTTATCATCGCGTTAGTTCCTTCTTGTTTTCTAGAATCTCATACCAGGTGCATTAACAGGTATGCCATTGTTAATGTATCGGTGAAAATACTCCAGGTTATTCATTTTTTCGCTTTGGCTGGGATATGGCTTCGCACCTGTATTTTTCATGCAACTCTTGTAACGTCTTTGTAAGGTATGTATGTCACCGGTTTTTGTGCGATAGGTAGGAAAATGTGTTGTTTGACCAACAGCGGTGCTCAATACATTTCCTCGTATGCGTATACTGGCTGTTTCCCAATGACAGTGGTAACAGGCAAAACCATAAGGGCCACGCCGTGAGAAATAACTACGCTTGCCGTCTTCATAGGCTGCTAGTGCACGTTTATCATTAGGAATGCTTATATTGGTTTTTTGACCACGGGATGTATGTGCTAAATAAGTCAGGATTGCTGTCAGTTCGCTTGATGAAGACGGGTAGGCCTGTTCATTGTTGCTGATTCGACATGCATTGATAGCACTGCTCAGTGTCTCGACCTTACCATTCTTATTATTGAATCTTGGATAGGTATGTGCGATGGCTTGCCCCTTGTTTTCCATGCAGTCAGCATAAGTTTTACCATTTTTGAACGGGGTATTAAAATATTTTTTTCCCTTGTCCAGATCTATCTCGTATGCTGGGAAGTCCATCATGTCGACCCATTGTTCTCTGCGCATCTCATCAAAGGCATATAAACCATTGGATAGTTCTACGAGACTGGTATCAGGAAAGCGCTTTTTAAAATATGACTGGAATGCTTCCAGGTCCTGTTTCGGGCCTGTGTATGCGTACGATGAAAACAATGCTATGGACGAAATTAGTAGTGACTGCAATATTTTATTAACCATTTTTTTCTCAAGCCTCTTTGTTCTAGAGTGTATATAGATAGTCAACAAGCTGCTTTATTTCCTGCTTACTCAAGAGTTCATGCTTGCCAAATGGAGGCATCATGGTTTGCGGTTTGATGGCCAAGGCAGGATCATAAATAATGTCATATAATTTAGAAGGCTTGGGAAACCGTTCTTTCATATTGAATAAGGGTGGCGCAACATTACCGGCTTGTTCAGTCCCTTCGAAAGCATGGCAGGTTTGACAGTGTTCCAGTGCAAGCTGTTGGCCAATAGTGGCCTTGGATTTAACATCGGCGCTGATTGGCGGTATCGAAAGTAGTTGGATTATTAGCAGAGCTAATGTCGCTGCCGTAAAACCAGGATTGATTCTTCGACGCATGTGGCCTTCTCCTTAGTCCGTTTATATTATTTTTGTAGGTACAATCTATACAATTACCGACCTGATTTTTTTGACCTGGGACAAATAATCTGCAATTCGACAAGTAAAGGCTAATGTTTATAGGGTTATATAGGTTTCAAGCCAGTATTGCTAATGAGTATTCTGAGCTAGATGAGGTCTGAGTGCGGGTCAACGGTGGGCATGCCGGATAATACCCCATTAAAACGGTTTATAGAAGTAGTTAAATGCACTGCAACTCGGCAGGGAAAAACTGAATTGGTGGGCCGGAAGGATTTGAACCTTCGACCAATGGATTGCTTGTTCCGGATAGGATCTGTTGGAGCGGACTATCTCAGTCTGTGAACGCATATCATGCTTGTTAGGACGCGGGACGCTCTTGCTGTTATTAAGGACACTCGGTTTTAACAACCAGTCCCCAGGTAGTCCAGCAACTTCGGGGGCTAAACTAGGCTTGGTCAGGTTGCCACAGCCCACACTATGTAGTGAAATGGATTCCGTGGACCCGGAGGATTTGAATCTTCGACATGACGCACCATTTTGATGAGTCCACTGCTCTAACCAACTGAGCTACAGGCCCGTATGGACTGGTATTTTACACAACTCGTCACTATTACGATAGTTTAGATTATTGTTTTTCTTGACAGTGAAATGATGATTTCCGTCCAGTGACTAGGGACGAGTGTCTAGGTGGCTAGGGTAATCGAGAGACAGGCTTAGGTTATTCCTAGCTACTCGTCCCTAGCCACTAGATCACTTTTATCTAATAAGTACGGTGCTTAAATGAAAAAGGGGTGCTTAAAGCACCCCTGGTATATCGGCTGACGTTAAATCTTAGTCCAGATCCAGGAAACTACGCAGTGCTTCTGAACGTGAAGGATGACGCAGTTTGCGCAGTGCCTTGGCTTCGATTTGACGAATTCGCTCACGTGTGACATCAAACTGTTTACCGACTTCTTCCAGTGTGTGATCGGTATTCATGTCGATACCAAAGCGCATGCGCAGTACCTTGGCTTCCCTTGGGGTCAGCCCGGTGAGTACGTAGTGCGTGGCTTCACGCAAGCCTTCTGAATTGGCTGAATCCGAAGGTGACATGACGTTGGCATCTTCAATGAAGTCGCCCAGATGTGAATCTTCATCGTCACCAATCGGGGTTTCCATGGAGATAGGCTCCTTGGCGATTTTCATGACCTTGCGAATCTTGTCTTCAGGCATTTCCATGCGTTCGGCCAGTTCTTCCGGTGTGGGCTCACGACCCATTTCCTGCAGCATCTGGCGTGCAATACGATTGAGCTTGTTGATGGTCTCGATCATATGCACCGGTATACGGATGGTGCGGGCCTGGTCGGCAATAGATCGCGTGATGGCTTGACGAATCCACCAGGTGGCATAGGTTGAAAACTTGTAACCACGACGGTATTCAAATTTATCCACGGCCTTCATCAGGCCGATGTTGCCTTCCTGGATCAGGTCGAGGAATTGCAGACCACGGTTGGTGTATTTTTTGGCGATGGAAATAACCAGACGCAGGTTGGCTTCTACCATTTCTTTTTTCGCGCGGCGTGATTTTGCTTCGCCGATCGACATGCGTCGGTTGATGTCCTTGATCTCCTTGATGCTGAGACCGGTTTCATCCTGTATTTTCAGTAACTTCTTTTGCGCAGTACGAATTTCATGTGCGTATTCCTCAAGCACGGCCGAGTACTTCTGTCCTGACTTGATTTGATTGTCTAGCCAGTTCACATCGGTTTCATTATCGGGGAATGAGGTGATGAAGTCCTTGCGTGGCATGAAAGCCTTTTGCACACAAATATCCATGATGACACGCTCATGTGTGCGGATACGAGTCACCATCTTACGCAGGTCAGTGAGTAATTTTTCGATGACTTTCGGCGCCAGTTTTAATTGCATAAACAATTCAATGGCTTTCGCATACTGTTTCAGGGAACGCTCGTCAGCTGAACCATATTTTTTCGCTGCGGCCTGATATTTTGTATAGTGCTTGGTGATTTCCGCCATACGCTCTGCGACTTCTTCAGGATCAGGTCCAGTGTCAACGACTTCTTCATCCTCATCATCGTCGTTATTGGCAGCACTGCCATCAACGGGTGCCTGTACTGCGGGCGGAGGCACGATGTCATCCTCATTCGGGTCAATAAAGGCAGTCACCAGATCGGTTATCCGGCCTTCCTCCTGAATGATCTTGCTATAAACATTAAGAATATGCGTGATCGTGGACGGGTAGCTGGCCAGGGCTTCGAGCACCTGGGTCTGGCCGGCTTCAATGCGCTTGGCTATTTTGATTTCGCCTTCGCGAGTCAGCAGCTCAACGGTTCCCATTTCGCGCATGTACATGCGTACCGGGTCGGTAGTACGGCCAAAATCGCCTTCAACCGAGGCTAATGCGGCAGCGGCTTCTTCTGCGGCGTCTTCGTCGGTATCCTTGCTCTGGTGTAACAGCAGGGTGTCGGCATCCGGGGCAGTTTCATGCACAGAGATACCCATTTCAGTGATGACACTGATGATTTCCTCAATCTGGTCTGGATCTACTATTTCATTGGGAAGGTGGTCATTAACTTCCCTGTAGGTAAGGAAGCCTTTTTCCTTACCTTTGGCAATTAGAATCCGAAGCCTGGATTGTTTATCCTGGGCGTTTTCGTCGATTTTTTCCTGGTTCATATCACTCACGAATTGACTTCACACATACTTGGGGGCAAAAAAGCACCATTAACTAAAGTAATCTAACAGTTTAATATAAGTACCCTTTAATATCTATAGCAATGTTATTTAGGTTTATTTATACTTTTTTCATTAAGTATATGATTCCATTCATTTAATTCGGCTTCATCGAGTCCTGTTGTCGCCAGTTTTTCCTGTAAAATATGCCAACGCTGCACTTTAATTTGTCCCTCAAGGTAATCAATAATGTCTTTGAGTTCATTTTCCAGACTTTGTTCGTCTCCTGGCAGTTGTTTTTCTGCCAGTTTATACAAATGTACACCTTCGGGTTTATCGCGCCAGCGTTCCAATAGGGCAGCTGTATTAAGTTGGGGGTCAAGCCTGAGTATTTCAAGCAAGTCATACAGGAGTTGGGCACCGGGGAGGTCCAGTTCCTGCAAAAATTGGTATTGCTTAATGCCGGCGGCCAGGGAGGGATTTTGCAGGATGAGATTAATGGCCTGACGCAGCGGCGAGTTTTTCCCTGGCCGTATGGGTTTGTTTGTTCTGGGATTGAGTGTTGCCGCTGCCGGGCCGGTGTCGGCAAGGCGCTGCAGTTGTGCGGTTTTCATTTTCACCATCTGCGCCAGATGATCGTACAACATATGCCTGAAGATTTTGTCGGGTACTTTGTTTAAGTGGGGTTTGGCCAGGGCCACCAGTCTGGCACGTCCGTCTTCACTGGAGAGGTCTACCTGTTCGGCCAGATGTTCGAGCAGGAAACGTGACAAGGGCAGGGCCTGCTCGATACGGGCTTCAAATAAGGCCTGCCCTTCTTTTCTGATCAGGCTGTCCGGATCCTCTCCATCCGGCAGGAACAGAAAGGCCGCCTCACGCCCTTCATGCATCACAGGCAGGGCATTTTCCATTGCCCGCCAGGCCGCATCACGTCCGGCCCGGTCTCCATCGAAGCAAAAAACCAGCTTGGGCACGACTCTGAATAGCGTCTCCAGGTGTTCATGTGTGGTCGCAGTACCCAATGTGGCGACGGCGTAGCGTACCCCGAACTGCGCCAGTGCGAGCACATCCATATAACCCTCGACCACCATCAACTTCTCCGGGTTCTTGATAGCCTTGCGTGCTTCATATAAACCATAGAGTTCCCGGCCCTTATGGAAAATAGGGGTTTCGGGTGAATTCAGGTATTTCGCGCCCTGGCCATCCTGTGCTGACAGGATTCGACCCCCAAAGGCGATAATGCGACCGCGGCGGTCCGTGATCGGGATCATGATGCGGTCACGAAAGCGGTCATAGGGATCTTTACCCTCATGTTCAATGATCAGGCCAGCACGGGATAATTTTTTTAACGAAGCTTCGTCCTTACCCAGTGCCTTGATCAGGTTATCCCACCCCGGTGGCGCGAAGCCGACACCAAACTCGGCAGCAATTTCGCCACTCATGCCGCGTTGTTTCAGATATTCGATCGCCTTATCAGCCTGTGGGTGGGAGCGTAATTGCTGACGGTAAAAGGTATTTGCCTGTTGCATGACTTCATACAGGTTGTCTTCCCGTTGAGGGCGAGGTGCGCTGCCTTGCTCACGCTCAACTTCGAGTCCTGCCATTTGGGCCAGGTCTTCTATGGCATCAACAAAATCCAGATGCTCATACTCCATCAGGAAACTGATCGCAGTGCCATTAGCACCACAGCCGAAGCAGTGGTAAAACTGCTTGGGTTGACTGACCGTGAACGAAGGAGTTTTTTCAGTATGAAATGGACAGCAAGCCTTATAGTTACTGCCGGCTTTTTTCAGTGGCACGCGGGCATCGATGACATCGACGATATCGATACGATTCAGTAGTTCATCAATGAAGGATTGCGGGATTCGGCCGGCCATTAGATCAGGTTAAAGGGTACAAGATGAAAGGTACAAGGGGGCGGATTCGATATTATGGGTTCTTTTTGTAGTAGCTAGTGACTAGTAGCTAGGGGCTAGGGAAAAACAATACTAGCAAGGTAGGGTAAGTTTTGTCGTCAGTTGACAGTTTTTTTGACTTTCTAGCCACTCGCCACTAGCAACCAGCTACTATAATTAAGGTCAAGCGGTAAGCATGGCCTTAATTAGGCTGCTAACTTTGCTCATGTCGGCGCGGCCCTGCATTTTAGGTTTGAGGATGCCCATGACCTTGCCCATGTCTTTGATGCTGCTGGCGCCGGTATCAGCGATGGCTGCAGCGATCATTTCGGCGATTTCATTATCGGCGAGTGCGGCGGGCAGGTATTCCTGGATGACGGCAAGTTCGGATTTTTCCTGATCGGCCAGGTCGTGACGTTCGGCTTTTTCGTATTGCGAGATCGATTCGCGGCGTTGCTTGACCATTTTGTCAAGGCAGGCCAGCACACGATCATCGGGCAGTGCCTCTATTCGCTCATCGACTTCAATTTGTTTGATCGCAGAAAGAATGAGGCGGATAGTGGCCAGGCGCGGCTTGTCGCCAGCACGCATGGCATTCTTCATATCATCGGTGATTTGCTGTTTAAGTGACATGGTATTTAGTCTAAGAAACTGCCGGACAGTGCAGGCAGTTGCAGCACCAGGGGTGGCTTAATACAAGCGTATCTTGCGAGCGTTGGAGCGAAACACTTTTTTCGCATGACGCTTGACTGCGGCAGCCTGTTTGCGCTTGCGCTCAGCAGTAGGCTTCTCATAAAATTCACGGCGACGGACTTCAGAAAGCACGCCGGCTTTTTCGCAGGCACGTTTGAAGCGGCGCAGTGCGATATCAAATGGTTCGTTGTCACGGACTCGTACATTTGGCATAGACTTTTTTACCTTGACTAATGTGATACTGTTAATAATCTGCCCCATATCGATGGGAGCTGGCAATCATACAGCCCTGCTGGCAAAAAATCAAAGCGGTTTTCAGGAAAATAAGTGAAAAATAGAGCTAATTATGCGCGTTTTAGGTATTGAATCATCTTGTGACGAAACCGGGGTAGCTATCTATGATAGTGAACATGGTTTGCTTGGGCATGCTCTTTATAGTCAGGTCAAGCTGCATGCCGATTATGGCGGTGTGGTGCCTGAGCTGGCCTCACGTGATCATGTACGTAAAACTATCCCTTTGATAAATAAGGTTTTATATCAAACAGGATTGGGCCTTAGTAATCTCGATGGTATCGCCTATACTGCTGGACCAGGGCTCGTGGGCGCTTTATTAGTAGGGTCTTCCATCGGTCGGTCCCTGGCCTGGACATTGGGGAAACCGGCCGTTTCCGTACACCATATGGAAGGGCATTTACTCGCGCCCATGCTGGAGCCTAATCCGCCAACATTCCCGTTCATTGCCTTGCTGGTGTCTGGTGGCCATAGCATGTTGATCCAGGTGGATGGTATCGGCCGCTACCACCTGCTCGGCGACAGTGTCGATGATGCGGTCGGCGAGGCTTTTGACAAGACAGCCAAAATGCTCGGTTTGCCTTATCCGGGCGGCCCTGAGCTGGCCAGTCTGGCCGAGTCCGGCAGGCCGGGACAATACACATTCCCACGTCCGATGACAGACAGGCCGGGACTGGATTTCAGTTTCAGCGGGCTAAAAACCTTTGCCTTGAATACCTATAACAGTTCAGACAAGACACAACAGGATCGAGCTGACATTGCCCATGCTTTTCAGGAGGCCGTGGTGGAGACACTGGCGATTAAGTGCCGCAGGGCGATCAAGGAAACAGGCATGCAACGGTTAGTTGTTTCGGGCGGTGTCAGTGCCAATACCCGGCTCAGGCAGCGACTGGATAAGCTGGCGGCTGACTTGCAGGCCCAGGTGTATTATCCACGGCTGGAGTTTTGCACTGATAATGGTGCCATGATTGCGTATGCTGGTTGTTTGCGCTTGCAGGCTGGAGAGCGGGCATCTATTGAAATTCAGGCCAAACCTCGCTGGAAACTGGAAGAACTGGCTGCGCTCTAAAGCGGCTAGAGAGGGAAAAACTAGGTTTCAGTTCCCTTGATCAGGTTGCGGATATTACTGCGATGACGCCAGATCAGTAATATCGACATCAGGCTTGTGGTCAGCACGAATGTGGTTTGCCCAGGCTCCCACCACCAGGCATAAAAAGGTGTTAGCAGGAACGCAACTAATGCCGACAACGATGAAATGCGCAGGACTTTGGCGACGAATAACCAGGTGGCGACCGTACTCAAGCCGACTGGCCAGGAAGCGACCAGTAATACACCAATGGCCGTTGCCACACCCTTGCCACCCTTGAAGCCAAAAAATACTGGATATAGATGGCCAAGAAATGTGACCAGGCCAATGATAATTTGCAGTTCCAGGCTAGCACCATATAATTTTGCCACCAGCACGGGTATGACACCCTTGATCACATCGCCGGCAAGTGTCAATACTGCCATTTTTTTTCCACCGACCCTGAGCACATTGGTGGCTCCCGGATTGCCCGATCCTTGAGTGCGCGGGTCGGGTAGACCGGCCAGGCGACAAAATATAATCGCACTCGAGACCGAGCCAAGCAGATAGCCGAATATCAACCATAGATAGTGTTCTGTTAGAAATGTCAGCATGATTTTGATATTGGAACTGTAAGGCAGGTCCAGGTCAAGTGTTTATAAGCCAGCATGCGCTCATCGCTGGCATCTGCCGGGTTAAATCGTTATATTGCTAAAATGAGCTGCTGATTGTCGAAGGCCAGCAGGTCTTTACTACATCAATAATCAAAAATAATCGGATTCGGGATGGATATAATTTTTCTTCAGGCGCTCGAGATAGAAACCGTTATCGGTATCTATGACTGGGAGCGAAAAATCAAACAGAAAGTTATCTTTGATATAGAAATGGCAGCGGATATTCGCAAGGCTGCCAGCAGTGATCACATAGATGATACTTTGAATTATAAAGCCGTTGCCAAACGCGTTATCAGTTTTGTTGAAGACAGTAATTTCGAACTGGTCGAGACCTTGGCTGAACGCGTGGCGGAAATTGTTATTAATGAATTTAACGTCCCCTGGTTAAGATTGACCTTGAACAAAATAGGTGCCATTCGCGGCGCTCGCGGCGTGGGCATTCTCATCGAACGTGGTAGCAAGCCTGTAGAGGGGTAATTTTGTCCAGGGTTTATATTAGTATTGGTAGTAATGTAGATCGACGCAGGAATATTCTCTCCTGTCTCGAATCACTGCGCCAGCAGTTTGGCGAGCTCAGCATTTCTTCGGTGTATGAAAACAAAGCGGTTGGATTTGATGGAGAAAACTTTTACAACCTGGTGGTGGGCTTCGATACAGATTATCCAGTGACAGCCATGACGCCATTATTTCGTAAAATCGAGTCGAGTCATGATCGCGTGCGTGGTGGTGAGCGCTTCAGTTCACGCACACTGGATGTTGATTTATTATTATATGATGACCTGGTATTGAAGCAGCAAGGGCTGGATGTGCCACGCGATGAGATTACCCGTTATGCTTTTGTACTACGACCACTGGCAGAGCTTGCGCCGAAATTGAACCATCCCGAGTTAAACAAAAGTATGCGCGAGTTATGGCAGGAGTTTGAGCCCAAGGAGGAGATGACGGTGGTTGATCTAGGGAGCCTCTGATCAATCCAGAATTAATCAGTGCCCCCAGGGTTTGTCAGGCTGATTGATTGCTGAGCTTGTTGCGCGTGCGAATAAAGGTTTCCTGAATAATGCGCGCATCGGAACTGGCGCGGTGACGCTGTATACCAAGGTCTTTGATAACTTCAATGCGCGTCTTTTCCCATAATAATAACTGCTCTTCATGCAGCAGGGTATGCAGTGTTTCAATTTTAAATTTCATCGGCATACCGGCGGCTTCATACAAAAGTGATACCCAGCTCATGTCATAACCCCAGCCATCACTATAGACCGTTTTATCACCGAGAAAGTAATTCAGTTGTTCAGCGACTTCCTCAACCGGGTGGCCACGTTGCATCAGGGTTTCGCGACTGATGCCATGCACCTCCTGTGCGCCCAGGCTCCAGTGTGTCCATGATTGCAGTGGAATGATCAATGAGCAGAAGGTGCTTTTGTCAGGAAGAGCAAAGCCGACCTCAATAGGGTAGCTGCCTTTTCCAAAACCGGACGCCTCAATATCGAGTATGATGGGATTATCGCTATTTTTCATCATGGTTTACGAGTTCAGTGATCGTCCTCCATCGACGGTCAGTACCTGGCCACTCATATAAGTGGCATCGCGTATCAGGAACAATGCGGTTTTGGCGATGTCATGCGGGTCACCTTTTCTTTTCAGAAAGGTACGCGAAATAATTTTTTCTCTGGTGGCTTCGTCCATATCAGTATCTGGCCATAGAATAGCACCGGGTGCTATCGCATTGACACGCACTTCAGGCCCCAGCTCACAGGCGAGTGCACGGGTCATCATCACCAGTCCGGCTTTGGCCATGCTGTAAACAGGGTGCTGTCTGAGCGGGCGTTCAGCATGAATGTCAACAATATTGACAATGCATCCGTGCTGCTTTTTCAATGATAACGCTGCAGCTTGTGATAGAAAAAACGGTGCTTTCATATTCGTGCCAATGAGGTCATCCCAGTGTTGTTCCGTGACGCTGCCCACTGGTGTCGGGTAGAATGATGAAGCATTATTGATCAATACATCCAGTTGCCCGGTTTGCAGGATGGTTTGTTCTACCACATGACCAATGGTACCGATGTCGAGCAGGTCGCCCTGCACCAGGAATACGGAATGCGGGCGTATGGTATTCAGTTCAGTTTGTAAGATTTCGGCTGTAGTTTTACTGTTACGGTAATGAAGGACTATATTGGCGCCCTGTTGGTGCAGGATTTTGGCCATATGCGCACCAATTCGGTGGGCAGCGCCCGTGATTAATATGGTTTTATTTTCAAGCGCTTGGGTCAAGATCAGGCTCCAGTGCAATTTTTTTACCACTTTACCTTAAAAACCAATCGCCGCATAGTCGGCGGAAAAGCGAGATACATGAATAAAAATGATAATGATTTTCGAGAGAAAATGCTCAATGCCAGGCATGAGGCTGCGCATTTGCCGGCGTTGGATGAGCCTCTACGCTTACATAGCGAAAAACTACAGGCGATAATCAGAAATGAAATTGACCAGCAAGGTGGCCTGATTACATTTGAACGTTATATGCAAATGGCACTGTATGAGCCTGGCCTGGGTTATTACACTTCGACGTTGACCAAGCTGGGTGCGCAGGGCGATTTTATCACCGCACCTGAAATTTCGCCGTTATTTGGCCGCTGCCTGGCTAATTTCTGTCAACAGTTGCTGGCTGAGCTGGATGGTGGAAGCATACTTGAGTTCGGCGCTGGTAGTGGCCGCATGGCAGCCGATATCCTGCAGGAGTTAGACGCGCGTGATGCACTTCCTGCTGCCTACTGGATACTGGAACTCAGTAGTGATCTGCAAGCGCGCCAGCAACAGACCTTGCAGGCGACGGTGCCACATTTGCTGGATCGAGTGCAGTGGCTAACATCCTTACCGGAGCCGGGGTTTAACGGCATTGTATTGGGAAATGAATTGCTTGACGCAATGCCTGTGCAGCGCTTTCGTATTGCAGAAGACGGTATTAAACCCCTGGGTGTTTGTTGGTCCGACAAGCAGCAGTCATTTAGTTTACAGCCCATGCCAGACAATGCACTGATGACAAAGGCTGTTGAACATATCATGCAGACAACCGCTGTGAGTTTACCGATTGGTTATGAATCCGAACTATCATTGACGCACCAGGCCTGGTTGAAATCAGTCGCTGCCATCATGCAACAAGGTCTGATACTGTTGATTGATTATGGCTATGGCCGACCTGAGTATTATCAGCCGCAACGGCATATGGGTACGTTAATGTGCCACTTTCGCCATCGTGCACACGATGATCCCTTTCAGTTTATCGGTTTACAGGATATCACTGCCTACGTTGATTTCACGACTGTCGCCGAGGCGGCGCTTGAATGTGACATGCAATTACAGGGCTATACGACACAATGCGGCTTCTTACTTGAGAACGGGCTGGAAACTATGATGCCGGATCCTGAGAGCGTTGCGCCACAGGTATTAATGGCCTTTGCCCAGCAAGTGAAGACCCTGACATTGCCCGGTGAAATGGGGGAGCGCTTCAAGGTGATGGCCTTATCAAAAAATCTGGCAGCAGAATTACCCGGCTTCCGGCTCCAGGATCAGCGCCGACGTTTAAGTAGATAATCTATAACGGGATCGTTGTGCAGGTCATAGCTCGCCCGGCTTGACAGATTTGATATTGATTCTATAATTCGAAACATGTCGAAATATAAAATCAATCAGATGCAGGATTACTCAGGCATGTTCAAGGCATTATCGAATCCGAACAGGTTGCAGATTTTTCTGCAGCTAAGTCAGTGTTGTTCACCTGGGTACTGATCTGTCACCAGGAAGATATCAGTGCATGTTGCGTAGGTGATCTGGGTGCAGATCTCAATGTGGCTGCCTCGACGTTGTCACATCACATCAAGGAGTTGCATCGCGCAGGTCTTATTAATATGCGACGCAATGGGCAGCATGTTGAATGCTGGATAGAGCCACAAACGCTGGAAAAATTGTCGGCGTTTTTTTCTAACAGATTAATCAGGAGCACAGGTATGAATCAACGAGAAGCCGATGAAATTCGTCAAAATGTACGAGCCAGTTATGCCGAAGTGGCAGAGGCCAGTAATGAGGGTGATTGTTGTGGTGTTGAATCTAGTTGCTGTGGTGTTGCGGCGGACCCGGCCATCAATGCAGTGAATTCTGTGCGTATGGGCTATTCTGAAACGGATGTAAGCAGTGTGCCTGAGGGGGCAGACATGGGGCTGGGGTGTGGTAATCCACGTGCTATTGCCAGTTTGCAAGCAGGCGAAGTGGTGGTTGATTTGGGCAGTGGCGGCGGGTTTGATGCTTTCCTGGCGGTAGCTGAAGTGGGTCATACAGGTCGTGTGATAGGTATCGATATGACACCATCAATGATCAGTAAGGCACGCGCCAATGCTGAACAGGCCGGACATAACAATGTTGAGTTTCGACTCGGTGAAATCGAGTATCTGCCTATCGCGGATGCCAGTGTTGATATTATTATTTCCAATTGCGTGATTAACTTGTCACCGGAGAAACCTCGGGTCTTTAGTGAGGCCTGGCGCGTGTTAAAACCTGGCGGCCGTGTTGCCATTTCCGATGTTGTCGCCAGCATAGAATTGCCGGAACAGATGCGCAATGACCCGGTTTTGTATGCCGGTTGCATGGCGGGGGCCACACTGATTGACGACCTGGCTGAGATGATGCTTGCCGCTGGATTTCGCGATGTAAAAATTTCACCCAAGGATACTTCTAAATCATTTATCAAGGACTGGGCGCCCGGCAAGGGTGTTGAAGACTATGTTCAGTCAGCCACCATAGAAGCGCTGAAGCCAGTAACGAGAAGTTGTTGTTAATAAAACGGTAGTGACTTACTGACAGCTGGGATATCATGACACAAAATAATGGCATTTAATTGAGTTAAAATGGATATCTTGCACGCCGTATACCTTGCACTATTGCAAGGGTTTACCGAATTCCTTCCCATTTCAAGTTCTGGACACCTGATTTTGCTGCCTAAACTGGCTGGATGGGCAGACCAGGGTCTGGCATTTGATGTGGCTGTGCACCTGGGTAGCTTAATCGCTGTGGTGAGCTATTTTCGCCATGAGTTAGTGAGTATGTCGCGTGACTGGGGTGCATCCATCAGGCAAAAGCAAATGCTGGGCGAAAGCCGTCTGGCCTGGGCTGTGTTACTGGGAACGATACCAGCAGGGCTCGCGGGCCTGTTCCTGCAAGATTTCAATC
>CAWECS010000022.1:0-59793 GCA_963807455.1 uncultured Gammaproteobacteria bacterium
CGGATGTGCTTATGCCATGAAGCACACGACTGCATGGACGCAGGAGGTAGAGCAACGCATGGAGCTGTTGCCGAGGACGTGCGGGAACGGCCTCATCTCAAGCCCCCATAATAAAAAAGGCCATCTTTCGATGGCCTTTTGATTTTGGCGGAGGGCGTGAGATTCACCAGGGCCGTCATGGCTTTGCACATGGATGTGCTTATGCCGTGAAGCACACGACGTGCGAGAACGGCCACCCTACGGGCAGCACTACCGTGCTGTGTTAATCGCCGTCCTGGCGATTAATCGAACTGGCTTAATATAACCGTGAGTTCTCATCTCACCCGCCATAAAAAAGGCCTTCCAATTTGGAAGGCCTTTATAGTATGGCGGAGGGCGTGAGATTCACTCGGGCCGTCATGGCCCTCGCCCTTCGGGCAGCACTACCGTGCTGTGTTAATCGCCGTCCTGGCGATTAATCGAACTGGCTTAATATAACCGTGAGTTCTCATCTCACCCGCCATAAAAAAGGCCTTCCAATTTGGAAGGCCTTTATAGTATGGCGGAGGGCGTGAGATTCGAACTCACGGTGGGCTACAAACCCACGCTGGTTTTCAAGACCAGTGCATTCAACCGCTCTGCCAGCCCTCCAGAAACTTTTATATCTATAATTTCAATAGCTTATCTTTTGTTATTGAAACTATTTGTATTTATGATGTCTATACATATGCTCGTTTGTGGTACAATTGCCCCAGAAAACGAAGCGGTTAGGATACCAGATTATTTTTGAATTACCAGTAGCAAAATTCAAATTAAGGGCTTGAAATCTGTACATTTAACCCTTAGGTTATAGGTATCCGATTTGGAGAAAATTTATCAATATTAAAGAGGGTATAAAATGGATAATTACGGACAAGTAGTAACAGGTCGCGAATCCGCACTTGCTACCAACAAAGTCTTGCGTAATACCTACATATTACTATCAATGTCACTGATCTTCAGTGCAGCAATGGCCGCTGTCTCTATGGCGGTGGGTGTCTCGCAGGGCATGGCGTTGATTTCAATGATCGCTGCGATCGTTCTGGTTTGGTTTGTATTACCTAAATTCGAGAACTCTGTAGGCGGCATAGCAGTGGTATTTGCCTTTACCGGCTTGATGGGTTTGAGCATTGGGCCCATGCTGGCTTATTACCTGGCCATACCGGGCGGTGGCAATATCGTCATGACGGCTCTCGGTGGTACCGGTGTGATCTTCCTCGGTCTGTCAGGCTATGCACTGACAACCAAGAAAGACTTCAGCTTTATGGGTGGTTTCCTGTTTGTTGGACTGATGGTGGTCTTCGGCGCTGCATTGCTGAATATCTTCCTGTCTATCCCTGCCCTGTCACTGGCTGTTTCCGGCGGTGTTGTGTTGCTGATGAGTGGTTTGATCCTGTTTGATACCAGCCGTATCATCAATGGTGGTGAGACCAACTACATTCGTGCGACAGTAGGCTTGTATTTGAATATACACAATCTGTTCATTCACTTGCTGCACTTACTGAGTGTATTTGCTGGCGGTGACGATTAAGCACTAAAACCCAAGCAAGCCACGGTATACCGTGGCTTGCTTTTTTATTGCCTGAGGAAATGGCTTTATGGATACCTGGATGAAAGTCGGTTCTGCCGCCATTCTGGCGTTTATGCTCTGGCGTTTGTGGCCGGCTGCCAATCACTGGATGAAAAACGGGCCCAAAGGTAGTACGCAAGGATTGGCAAACCGCATTCATTGCTTTAGCGGCTGTGGTCGGCTTTGTTGTTTTACTGATCATGATGGTCAGATAAGCTTATTGCTGGCACTAGAGGATACTCATTACATCATTATTAATTCAATCTCCTGCTTTTAATTACAAGCATTCGCATCATTCATTAAGCGCTCATATTGCACAAAGCCCTCGGGTGTTGCGAAACTATTAACTGTTTTCACACCTTCCTGCTATTATAGATACCTTCTTGCAATGCGGTAAAAATGTGAACTACTGCCTCGACATCTGTTGCTTTGAATGCTAAAAAACGAAATAATTCCGACTATTATAACAATTGAGGTAATACCCATGAATTTCCCCAAGCATATAAAAAAATGGATTACTTATCTGTCTATTGCGAGCTTGTTCTCTATGCAGATTGCGCCTATCCAGGCTGCCATGATCAGTAGCGATACCTTAATAAAACAAGCCCAACACGATGTCTCGGTGACACACATAGTCACCATGCTAGATCGTGAGGAGATTCAGGCACAATTAACAGCTATGGGGGTTGACCCAGTGGCCGCGAAAATTCGTGTGAGCCAAATGAACGAAGCTGAACTTGCCGAGCTTAATCAGCGTCTTGAAGAGTTGCCAGCTGGAAGCGATGTGCTTGGTGTGATTTTAACAGTTTTTATCGTGCTGGTGATTACTGATATGCTGGGTGCTACCGATGTTTTCCCATTTGTAAAAAACATCAATAAGTAAAACTATTGCTTGTGATGTTGTTCTGTAAAAACGCCAAACTTATATTTGGCGTTTTTACTTTGGCTTTACTCTCAGCTTGTGCCAGTACGCCACAAACCTTGCAATTAATTAAGCATCCGCCTGAGCAACTACGGCCGCGCGTGGAACTGGATCAGGTCGCTTTTTTCCCACAACGCAAATACCAATGTGGTCCCGCTGCCTTGGCTACCGTTCTGGACTATCAGGGCATTGCGATTAATATCGACCGATTGACTGACAAGGTCTATATACCCAAACGCAAAGGAAGCTTGCAACTGGAAATGATCGCGACTGCGCGTAGCGAAGGTTTACTCAGTTATAAAATAGACCCGGAACTCAGCAGCCTGTTAAAAGAAATTAATAACGGCAACCCTGTGCTTGTCTTTCAGAATTTATCATTGGAAGTCTGGCCACAATGGCACTATGCCGTCGCTATTGGTTATGATCTGAACAAGGCAGAGCTGATTTTACGATCCGGCACTATAAAAAATTACACCATCGACTTTTCTACCTTTGAACGTACCTGGCAACGAGCCGCACATTGGGCTTATGTTTTTGTGCAACCAGGTGAAGTTCCATTGACTGCTACGCCTCTCAATTACACACAGGCCGGTCAGAATTTACTGCAATCGGGGCTCACAACCGAGGCATTAAAAGCATTTAGGCAAGGCGCAAAAAAATGGCCCGATAATTCTATCGTGCTAATGGCTTTAGGTAATGCGGAATATTCTGCAGGACATTATACCCAGGCTGCTACTGCGTTTAACCGTGAGATTGAACTCAGGGCGCTGAATGCCAGCGCATGGAATAATCTGGCTTATGCGCTGGCAGCAAATAACTGCAAAGCAGCTGCACTCAAAGCCATTAGTTGTGCAAATAGAATTAAACCGGATGATGTAAATATTCAAAAAAGTATGCTGGAAATAAAAACCACTGCCAGCTATTAGTAAGGGAACATGTGAAATATCAGATTGCCCTGAATAAATAACATCCAGGGCTCTCATATAGCCCAACAGCTGGAAATCTAGAATATTTTTGGCTTATTTCATTTATTTCTAATCTTTAGCTACTATCCTTAGTATAGATAACAGCGATAGCAAGGAATTATCAATGAACAAATCCATGTACGGGAAGTTATTTCTCATTTTTGTTTTCCTGGGTGTTATGTTCGGATATGCGTATGCATCCCAGAAATTTGATCGAATTATTCTCATCAATAACTCCATCAATGAAGACCTGTATGCAGCAGGAGAAAGCGTTCGGGTAGCTGCCCGAGTCCATGGCGATGTCACGGCCGCGGCACAGCGCGTGAGCATTGAGGAAACAGTGGAGGGCGACGTTAATGTGGCTGCAGAAGTCGTTACCATTTCGGCTCCGGTGACAGATGATATCCGTGCTGCGGGCCGGTTAGTCAGCATCTCCTCCACTATAGGCGATCATATTGTGGCAGCAGGAGAAACTGTCACGATCGGGTCTAAAGCGTCTACCCAGGGTTGGGCCAGACTGGCAGGCCGTAGAGTAGAAATATTGGGAGACATCGGCAAGGATCTTATGGCAGCCGGTCAACATGTGATTATAGGTGGCGACATTGAGGGTAATGCAGAAATCACTGCCGACTCTATCACGATTCTGTCATCTGCTCATATCAAAGGTAATCTGATCTATCGTAGCGATAATAAACCTGACATCCAGTCTGGAGCTGTGATTAGCGGTGCGATTGAACAACTACCTATGCCTTCCTCGGAAGGTGTGGCTGTCGCTGCCATTGCCGCTGTAATGGGTATTATCCTGATGTTCGGTCTGGCACTCATCATTGTTGGCATTATCTACTCTCTGATCTTCCCTCAATTTAGCCTAAGCAGCGCACGTACGCTCGCTGATCAACCATTACAGTCAATCGGACTGGGCATCGCTGCACTGGTCACCACGCCGGTTATAATTATGCTTTTAATGATAACAATTGTTGGCTACTTGCTTGCCCTGTGTATACTAGCTGTTTATCTTATTTTCCTGTTACTGGGAATACTGACAGGTGTATTTTACATTGCTGATCTTGGCTTACGGCGCTTATTCAAAACAACAGAGGCTGTCAAAAGGTAAACGTATCCTGGCCTTTATCGTTGCCGCTATAGTGATAGCCATCTTGCTGCTCATTCCGGTACTGGGTGCATTACTGTTGTTATTTCTTTTGGTCGCGGGTAACGGCGCATTACATTTACAGCTATGGCAACGCTATTCTACTACCCCGTCATGAAGCCCTGGTGCGTGTAATACAAGCTGCTCGGTTATGAATATTTATATCCATCGTGTGAATACCCGGTTACGCTATTCTATAGAATCGCATACTCCAGTGACTGGCATGCTGCTGTTTTCCCTGGCATGGCTTAAGCATACCAACCAATGAAATTCATCTATGCTAGTATTTAACATACAAAAATAATTATAAGACTAAAAGCACAATGACAGTAAAAGTAACCATTCAGCCCAGTGGCCGTGCTTTTTTGGCACAGGAATCCGAGACCCTGCTCGATTCCGCACTCCGTAGCGGTGTCTCGCTTCGTTATAATTGCAATAACGGCAGCTGTGGTAAATGCAGTGCGCGCCTGGTATCGGGCGAAGTAGACACCAGCCTGCCACACGACTATGTATTCAAGGAACATGAAAAGGCCAGGAATCAGCTGCTGCTCTGCCGGGCCAGGCCGCTCACCGATCTGGTGATTGAGGCCACTGAAGCGCATTCTGCTGAAGAAATACCGGAACAGTCTATTGAAACCATCGTGCATAAGATTGAACCGATAGGGGATGATATTCGTATTATTCAATTACGTACTCCCAGGACCCAGACGCTGCAATTCCTTGCAGGTCAGCATGTCTGTGTAACGATTAATGGACTGAAGCCCAGAAATAAATCTGTTGCCAGCTGCCCCTGTAACGGCATGTATCTGCAGTTTCATGTGCGCGAGGTACCGGGTGATGAATTTTCTGAATATGTGTTCAAGCACCTCAAGCCACGTGAGAAAGTAACTGTTATCGGTCCTTATGGTGATTTCCTGCTCAACGAATCATCAGACCGCCCTATTATTTTTATTGCCTTTGATACGGGCATGGCGCCGATCAAAAGTCTGATTGAACATGCGATTGCCCTGGAAAAAAACCAGCCGACATTCCTTTACTGGCTGGTGGATGAATATAGTTCACACTATCAAGGAAATTACTGTCGCAGTTGGGTCGATGCGCTGGATAACTTTCATTACATACCGCTCGATATCCAATATCAGAATAATCATATCGTGGATATTGACCGATTGAAAAATGGATTAAAAAAGACCGCCGAAATAATTGTGGCTGATCATCCTCAACTGCAGGATTATGATATCTATATCAATGGCCCGGCATGGTTGTTTAGTGATATGCAGGAAATATTTACTACAGCGGGGGTTGCAAATAATCAAATCATAGTCGATTCGATGAAACGTTATTGAGCTATCAAGCGCTGATGCAAGGATAGCTTTTAATTCAGGTACACAGGAACCACAATTGGTTCCTGCATTTAGACATTCGCCAATGGCTTCGGCTGATGTCAGGTGTTGTTGCTTGATCGCCGTTGTAATCTGGTTCAGGCCAACATTAAAACAGGCACACACTACCCTGCCCCTGTCTTCTGCATCCGCAGGCGGCTTTCCGGTTAACAGGTTAAATCTGTCGTTATCACTGAGCGTGTCTTTGAGGAAGATATCGGCCAGATAATCTCTGGGAGGCAGATTGAATATCCGGGCCGATGAAAACACAACTTTCCAGTCGGTTATTCACTACTCTGGCCGCACGATAGCGTTTGGCCGCATTGTCGAAATATTCAACCCAACCAACATCCTGATCATCAGAACATAGCAAACTGCGTGCGCAGGAGGCCCAGTCTTGCGGTAATTCAGTACCGGCTATTTCATATTTCCAGAAACCATTACCTTTAGCATATGACCAATAACCGGCATGACTCAGTGATAAGCAACGACGTGACATGATAAAACCATGCCATTCAGGTTCATAAGCTTCGACCCTGACGGGTGTATGCTTGAATTCCGGCTGACCGGAAATCGGGTCGGTGGCCGCATTAATCAGGCTATCGACACAAGCGTTACTGGCGAACTGCTTGTTCCAGTGCATGGGGATAAAAACTGAACCCTGGCGTTGCTGATCGGATACCTTCACCCGCACGATGACCTCACCCCAGGCACTGACAACACGTGCCAGCGCTTTGTCTACCACCGCCTGTTGCTGTGCATCCAGTGGATGGATCTCGACGTAAGGTTCATTGATGTGGGCTGATAAACGTGCCGACCGCCCAGTACGAGTCAAAGTATGCCAGTGGTCGCGTACTCGTCCGCTATTGAGTACCAAGGGGTATTCATCATTGACGGGTATTGCAGGACCACGTGGGGTAATGGCAATAAACTGGGCCTTGCCTGTTTTGCTAAAAAACTGGCCATTAGCAAACATGCGCGCCTGACCTTCAGGTTGATCTTTCGTGATCGGCCATTGTCTGGGTATTAGCTGATCGTACTGCTGGTAACTTAAATCAGCATAGGCACTGATATCAAAATCGCGCTGGCCATTATTTTTATAGCCCGATAAGCGCGCGAACTCGAAAAAAACATCAGCCGCTTCGGTATAGTTAAAGGCATCGGCAAAACCCATGCGTTTGCCAATCTCGGAGATGATCCACCAATCAGCCCTGGCCTCACCGGGTATCGGCAACAGTGAACGCTGACGGGATATACACCGTTCTGAATTGGTAACGGTTCCATTCTTTTCACTCCAGGTCTGTGCTGGAAACAATACATGAGCAAACTCGCTGCTATCTGTTTTCCTGACGCAGTCTGACACAATCACCAGCTCACATTTTGCCAGAGCTTCACGCACATGATTGACATCCGGCATACTCACTGCCGGGTTGGTGCCCATGATCCATAGCGCCTTGATGTCGCCATCATGTATGGCATCGAAAAGCTCAACAGCTTTCAGACCTTCCTTGTCGGCAATCTTCGGCGATTGCCAGAAGTCCTGCACGATGTCTCTATGCTCAGGGTTCTGTATCTCCATGTGCGCTGCCAGTTGATTGGCAAGACCGCCCACTTCTCGTCCACCCATGGCATTGGGCTGGCCAGTCAATGAGAATGGCCCCATCCCCGGACGCCCTATCCTGCCGGTGAATAAATGACAGTTAATAATACTGTTAACTTTATCAGTACCGCTGCTGTGTTGATTAATACCCTGGGAATAAACGGTCACCACGCGTTCGGTGCGTGCGAACAGGCGGTAGAAGGCCTCGACATCCTCAGGTTTGAGTTCACATTGTCTGGCGACACTATCGATATCCGCAGAGGACAGCCTCGCCTGCCCTATGCTCGCTTCCAGACCTTCGGTGCAATTATTGACGAATTGCTCGTTCTGTTCACCGCTGGCATTTAAGTACACCAGCAGTCCATTAAACAGAATGGCGTCAGTGGATGGTTTGATCGGTAAAAAGATATCGGCGATATCGGCAGTCGATGTTTTTCTTGGATCAATGACGACAATCATCAGATCCGGGTTTTCTTTTTTGGCCTTAACCATACGTTGATAGAGAACAGGGTGACACCAGGCAGTGTTGGAACCGGTAAGAACAATCAACTTTGCGCGCTCCAGATCCTCGTAACAACCTGGTACGGTATCAGCACCGAAGGCGCGCTTATGTGCAGCTACTGAGGAGGACATGCACAGACGAGAGTTGGTATCGATATTAGCAGTGCCAATATAACCCTTCATCAATTTGTTGGCTACGTAGTAGTCTTCTGTCAATAACTGCCCGGAAACATAGAAAGCCACGCTATCGCGGCCATGCTCATTGATAATGGATTGTAACTGGCTACTAACAAAATCCAGGGCATCGTCCCAGTTAGTAGTGGTGCCATTGACTTCAGGGTACAGCAACCTGCCTTCCATGCCCAGGGTGTCTCCCAGCGCCGCACCTTTGGAACACAGTCGTCCATAATTGGCTGGATGTTGCTTATCACCTTTTACAGAGATAGCCCCCTGTTCATCCAGTGTGACAAGCACACCGCATCCAACACCGCAGTATGGACAGGTGGTACGTATGGCCTGATCAGCCATTAAAATTGACAACGAGTTAGTTTCATCCGTAACCGGCTTGATAATTAATTATTCACACAACCTTCATTCGGCGTACAGGGACAGCATTATTATGTCGCCATCCATCTTCACCGGAAATGTTGCTGCGCAACCTTCATCCGGAGCTTGCGCCTCACCGGAATCAAGGTTGATCTTCCAGTCATGTAATGGGCAGGCGACGCGCTTTCCGGAAACAATGCCTTGTGACAATGGGCCACCTTTATGCGGACATTTGTCACGCACTGCAAATACTTCATCATCCTGTGTGCGAAACACGGCAATATCACCATCGCTTGTTTGCACAACGCGTGCACCTTGTGCCGGGATCTCTTCCAGCTTTCCTACTTCAATCCAGTTTTCACTCATGTCTTGTTACCTTTAATCTGTTAATGCATACAGGGTGCTAACCAATTTTCTTGATGGGCGTAAATTCATGGGCCTCAGCACCCTTGGCGCGTTCTGCCCATGGATCGTCCTGGGCGAACTTCTGTGAATACAGGAAGCGTTCAGCGGCTGCCTTTCTACCTTCCGGATCATCCAGCATGCGTTCCTTGACATAAGTTAAACCGACACGTTCAATCCAGGGTGCAGTACGTTCCAGGTAATGGGCTTCTTCGCGGTAGATCTGCATAAAGGCGGCAGCATACTCGAGCGCCTCTTCTTCGGTCTTGACCGAACACAGTAGATCGGTCACACGCACCTTGATACCACCGTTACCACCGACATGTAGTTCGTAGCCTGAATCCACACAGACAACACCAAAATCTTTGATGGTGGCTTCAGCACAGTTACGTGGACAACCGGATGCCGCCATTTTGTATTTGTGAGGCGTCCAGGAACCCCAGGTCATTTTCTCCAGCTCAATACCCAGCTGGGTGGAATCCTGCGTACCGAAACGACACCATTCCTTACCAACACAGGTCTTGACCGTACGCAAGGCCTTGCCGTAGGCATGGCCAGATACCAGACCTGCCTCATTGAGCTCACTCCAGATACCAGGTAGTTCTTCCTTCTTCAGACCATACAAGCCTATACGTTGTCCACCGGTCACGTGCACGGTCTTGACCTTGTATTTATCCGCTACGTCTGCAATTTTGCGTAACTCTTTTGGATTGGTAATGCCACCCCACATACGCGGAATAACAGAATAGGTGGCATCTTTCTGGATATTGGCATGAGCACGCTCATTGATAAAACGTGACTGTGAATCGTCTTTAAATTCACCGGGCCATTGGCATAATAGATAATAGTTCAGCGCCGGCCTGCACTTGGAACAGCCTTCTGTCTTCCAGTTCATTGCACCCATCACTGCGGGTATCGATTTCAATTCCTGCGATTTAATACTGGCGCGCACTTCATCATGTGTATGTTCGGTACAAGCACACATCGGTTTCAGATGTGGTGCGACCGAGTAGTCACCACCCACGACATGCGCCAGCAAGCTTTCGACCAGGCCGGTACACGAACCACAGGAGCTGGAGGCCTTGGTATGTGCACGTACATCATCGAGGGTAAACAGTTTCTTTTCGGTAATGGCATTGACGATGTCACCTTTGCAGACACCATTACAACCACAGATTTCAGCCGTATCCGACATCATGACGACACGGTTATCATCGCCATGACCGGAATCACCCAGATGCGCCTGGCCAAATAAAATATTTTCACGGAAATCGGTAATATCCGTTTCATCGCGCATCAGGTCAAAGTACCAGGTGCCATCAATGGTATCGCCATACATGACCGTACCCTTGATTTTGTTATCCTGAACCACCAGTTTTCGATAGACGCCGCGCGCTGCATCCTGGAATACCAGTTCTTCACAGTTTTCGTCACCGGTGAAGTCACCGGCAGAAAACAGGTCAATGCCGGTCACTTTCAGCTTGGTCGAGGTCACTGAACCTTCATAGCGGCCAATACCCATCTTGGCGAAGTGGTTGGCACATACTTTGGCCATTTCAAACAAGGGTGCCACCAGGCCATAAGTCTGGCCACGATGCTGTACACATTCACCCACGGCATAAACACGTGGATCAAAAGTCTGCATGGTGTCATTGACAACGATGCCACGCTCACAATGAATACCAATTTTTTTAGCCAGTTCAAAATTAGGGCGAATGCCCACCGCCATTACCACCAGGTCGGCATAGATTTCCGAACCATCCTTGAAGCGTACTTTCTCAACTTTGTCCTTACCGATGATCGCTTCTGTTTGAGCACCCATGAGGAAGTGCAAGCCTTTTTCTTCCAGTGATTTCTTCAACATGTTGGCGGCAGGCTCGTCCAGCTGACGTTCCATCAAGGTGTCCATCAAATGTACCACGGTGACACTCATGCCTTGCAGCATCAAACCATTGGCCGCCTCCAGTCCTAACAGTCCACCACCAATAACGACAGCGTGTTTGTCTTTTTTCGAGGACTCCAGCATCAAATCCACATCATGAATATCGCGGAAGCTAATGACGCCATCTAGATCATTGCCTGGAACCGGAATCATGAATGGTCTGGAGCCAGTGGCCAGCAGTAAGCGATCGTATGCCTCAACCGTGCCATCATCGGCGATGACTTTGCGATTGACGCGGTCAATCTCAACAATCTTTTTACCTTTATGTAATTTTATATTGTTGTCTTCGTACCATTGATCATCATTCAACATGATTTCATCAATGGTCTTGTCACCGGCCAGTACAGGGGAAAGCATGATGCGATTGTAATTACCATAGGGTTCTTCACCGAACACGGAAATCTCATAGTCATCCGGAGACAGTTTCAGCAGCTCTTCAAGCGTGCGCACTCCCGCCATTCCATTTCCCACTAATACTAACTTTTCTTTCATGCTTTACTCCTGGTAGAGACCTTCTGTTGGTCAAATACATATCATTGCTTGCTTATATAGCAAGCAGCATGCCAGAAACGGCTATTTAATTAAGCTATTGTTTTATCTTTATATTTAAATTGTCTGTTTTGTTTGACGGGCAAACATTCAAATATATTGCTCTTTTATGGTGCAATGGATCCTGTTTGTGCACATTATTATCACATGCATCAAAATATCTTTGATTTACCAATCGTTATACCTACAAAAATAGCAAGAATCTGAATGTCGATATCAGCGGAATGCACAAAAAATACTCAACATTATTAACCATGACGTGGATTCACCTTAAATCCTTGCACGGATATTGTGCAATTTGTCAGAAATAGCGCACGCTAGTGACTCTTATATTCCAGCAAATGAATCACTTAGTTAATTGGCATATTAAATGCTATGCCCTATTCCAGGTTTTTATAACAATTTGTTTTTAAGGGGTACTACATTGAGCACGGAAAAAATCAATCTTTTATCATTTACAGGAAAAATGCGAATACTGCATATGTCATGGTTCGCATTTTTTCTAAGCTTTTTCGTGTGGTTTAATCATGCACCTCTGCTCGCAGCGATGGCAGATTCACTTAATCTCACTAGCCAGCAGGTAAAAACACTGTTGATTCTTAATGTGGCATTGACGATTCCTGCACGCATTATTGTCGGCATGCTGGTTGATGCATTTGGCCCGCGACGTATGTACTCATTGCTATTATTTATCTCCAGCTTCCTGTGCTTTGGTTTTGCATTTTCTGATAATTATGAGCAACTGGCGCTGATGCGATTTCTGTTGGGATTTGTTGGTGCAGGCTTTGTTATCGGCATTCGCATGGTCAGCGAATGGTTCCCGGCCAAACAGGTGGGACTGGCAGAAGGCATCTATGGTGGTTGGGGTAATTTTGGTTCGGCTGCAGCAGCACTGTCACTCCCTACCATTGCTTTGATGTATGGCGGTGATGATGGATGGCGTTACGCGATTGCTACGACCGGTGTCCTGACCCTGATCTATTCAGCCATTTATTTCTTTTCTGTCAGCGATACGCCCAAAGGTTCTACCTATTTCAAACCTAAAAAATCCGGGGCCATGGAAGTCAGCAGCAAGGGTGATTTCTTTTTATACCTGATCATGAATATTCCGATGTATGCAGCACTGGCAGTATTGACCTGGAAGCTAGGTCCCGGCAATCTGAAGATGCTGAGTGAAACTGTTTCCGTATCAATTTATGTTTTATTGATCGGCTTATACTGCTTCCAGACAATCAGGGTCTACCAAATTAACAAGCATGTCTTCACTGAGGAAATACCAGAAATAGATCGTTACAAATTCAAACAAGTGGCGGTACTCGATCTTGCATACATGGTTACCTTTGGCTCGGAACTGGCTGTTATATCCATGCTGCCCCTTTTCTTCAAGGATACCTTCGATTTATCACTGGTAACAGCGGGTCTGCTAGCCTCGGGTTATGCATTCATGAATCTGCTGGCAAGACCTAGTGGTGGATTGTTCAGCGATAAATTTGGCCGTAAACGCACCATGATCATACTGATACTGGGACTTATGGCCGGTTATTTTCTAATGAGCCAGATTACATCTGCATGGCCAGTTGCTTTGGCAGTAGTAGTCACAATGGTCTGTTCTTTCTTTGTGCAATCAGGAGAAGGTGCTGTATTTGCCATGGTCCCATTAGTTAAACGTCGCATGACTGGCCAGATAGCAGGTATGGCAGGCGCCTACGGCAATGTTGGCGCAGTAACATTCCTGACTGTATTTTCGTTCGTTACGCCATCAATCTTTTTCCTGGTCATTGCCTGTGCTGCCATGATTGCATTACTGGCGATCATCTTCTTCCTAGATGAACCCAAGGGTCAGATGGCCGAGGTAATGCCTGATGGTACTGTGCAAATGATTGATGTAACCTGATACTTTCAACCATTATTTTGTAACGCTACATGTCAGCGCATTTATCCGTACAATCAGGTCAGTTCAGCGACGCCGGCGTCAAGGATATCAATGATGATGCCTGCGGTGTCCTGATCCCGGAAGAATCAATCATTACCAACAAGGGTATCGCGGCATTGATTGCCGATGGTGTCAGCAGCGCCGAGGGCGGTAAGGAAGCCTCCGAGGCCTGCCTGCGCGGCTTCATGGCCGACTACTTCAGTACGCCGGACTCGTGGACCGTGAAAACATCCGGAGGCAAGGTACTGGGCTCCCTGAACCGATGGTTACACAGTCATGCACATCAGCAGTATGGTTATGCACAGGCCATGTTGACGACGCTCAGTATACTGGTGATCAAATCCGGGACCGCACATATTTTTCATGTGGGTGATACCCGCATCTATCGTTTGCGTGATAATGATCTGGAATGCCTGACCACCGACCATCGTACCTGGGCCTCTGGTCAGAAAAGCTATCTCGGTCGTGCAATGGGTGCCGATCTTCACCTGGATATCGATTACGCCAGTTACCCGGTCGAAGTCGATGATGTGTTCATTTTGCTGACTGATGGCGTGCATGAATATGTCAGTGCATCCGATCTGAAAAAAATGCTGCTTGAGCATACCAGCCCTGAATTTGCAGCCAAGGTGATTGTCACACGGGCTCTGCAACAAGGTAGTCAGGACAATGCCAGCTGCCTGATCGTCAAAGTTGACCACCTCCCGATGATTGACCAGAATGAATTCTACGAACATCTGACCGAACTGCCCTTTCCTCCCCCATTGGAACCCGGCATGATCCTGGATGGTTACCGTATTACGCGCGAACTGCATGCCAGTAGTCGCACGCAGGTCTATGTCGCCCAGGACAGCGCCAGTGGCAACAACGTCATTCTGAAAACACCATCGGTAAACTATGAAGATGATCCGTACTACATTGACCAGTTCCTGCATGAAGAATGGGTCGGCAGGCGGATCAATAATCCCCATGTCCTGAAAATTATCGAACCTGCCGGACGCAGGCGATTTTTATACTATGTAACAGAATATATAGAAGGTAAGACCCTGCGTCAGTGGATGGATGAAAACACAATGTTGCCTTGCAACAAAATCAAGGACGTGATTGAACAAATTGCATCAGGACTACGCGCTTTTCATCGTCTGGAAATGGTGCATCGCGATCTGAAGCCGGAAAATATCATGATTGATAATAACAACTGTGTGATTATTATCGATTTCGGCTCGACAAAAATAGCGGGCGTAGAAGAAATACAAACTCCCTATGAACGCGACAACATGCTGGGCACGCTGGACTACTCGGCACCTGAATATTTTCTTGGACAAACAGGTAATAACCGCTCTGACATTTTTTCGCTTGGTGTCATCACTTATGAGATGTTATGTGGAAAACTCCCCTATGGAAAAGCATTAGCAGAGAATCGTCTTAAAAGGGCCAGTTATACATCTATCAAACACTATCGACCCGAGGTCCCTGGCTGGTTTGATTCAGCCATACAAAAAGCCGTTCATCTGGACCCTGAAAAACGCTATGGCATGCTGTCGGAATACATACATGATATCTCGCAGCCCAATCCTGAATTTCAACAACAAAATTTTCAACCGCTGCTACAGAGAAACCCGACACTGTTCTGGAAACTACTCTCTGCTGTAGAACTGGGCGTAATCTTTTTTCTGATCTATAAATTGGTGAGTTAATCACCTTGCAGTATCTTCAGGCACTGAATAAGCGGCTTAGTCACGGGCTCTATTTTCTTGCGCATGACACTGCCAACAGAATCAGTAGTGGCGAAAATAGGGTCTATGACAGGCACGCCCATATGAGCCAGGATCAACATGGACCTGATTTCATTCTGTAATACAGGGACCGCATGACGCAGTTGATCAAGCTCCTTATCGTATTTCATTTCATCACTATCACCATTCAACACCCTGTCGACCTGTTCAATAATGTCATCGATGGAACGGTAATGATAATCAGATAGTCTGACACTGAGAAAATAATTTCCGATGGCCTGCAAAAATGAGACGATAACATCCTGGTTGGCTGGACGTTTAAGAATATCCTGACTCGTTGCCAGGAATGATTGCCCATTGTCTGCAAGCAGGCGTCTTAACATCATTGCAAAGACATTACCCGCGGACTCAAGTTCTTGCAATATCGACTGATGATTATCCAGATCTGCGCGCGCAATACGCTTTTCAGGCAAATGGTCCGGCAATGCATGCAAAAAACCGACCTGAAAGACATTCTTTTTCTTGCCTCGATTCCAGATTTCCATTCTTTCGTCGTCACTGATCAACCCTGGCTGTAATATCAACTTCACACTCTCAATGATATCTCGGGGTGATTCCTCGAATGGCAGGAACTCCAGCAGGAATTCAGTCAATACCCGGCCCATCTCCCCTTGCGCCACACACTCACGTGCCAGCATGCGTCGTGCATTGTCGGAATCAGGCATGGCCCACCAGGCTCGCCGGGCGAGTTCATCTGTCAGGCCATTGGCGCCGGTGACCGCGACGACTGCCTCAGTCTCCCCCAGCATCAACAAATCATCCAGACGTGTATCGCTGGCCTGCCCCATTCTCGTCCAACGCTTCAAATAGACCGGGTAGCCACCCGGAGAACCCATCACATGGCTGGATAACAATTCCCTCACTCCACGAATATATTGATCGGCGCGGCAATTAGGGTTCAATTGCACTTTGGCTTCATTACCGCAGTCTGAAAGGCACATCACGACATTAATGCCTTCATCAATACGCACAGCCACTGAATTGGCCAGCATGACATTGAGTCGAAGTGAATCTTCCGGGCTGAGTTCCATAATAAAGACTACAAATGCTTGGCTGACAGGAAGATGCCCTGTCAGGCCTCTAGCAAGGGCATTAGTTCATCAGCCATATCAAGGTCAACCATGTCGTCATAGCCACCGACATGTGTATCGTCAATAAATATCTGTGGCACTGTGCGACGACCGTGACTCAAAGTCATCATTTCTGCGAATTTATCAGGATCAAGGTCAATACGAATCTTTTCTATTTCCTGTACGCCTTTGTTTTTCAGTAACTGCTCAGCCCTGATACAGTAGGGACAAACAGCCGTGCTATACATTACTACCTTTGCCATTGACACTTCCTCACAGCATTATCAAATCCGAAATATTATAACTTAACTAAGCCATTTTTTTCTGGCCAGGCTTATTTTTTATCCAAACGCCGCTTTAAAATTGTTGATTTTGAGCATTTAGTAAAAAAAACTAGGCAAATCGCTCAGAAAATACTAAAATCTCGCTCCAGCCGAGCTATCTATTGCCCTGGTAATTTAACGATAATTCTATAACTAATTGTTTTTATTGTTAATATACATATTGCCAATAAGCTAAAATATTCTCGAATTGTTTATAAGCAAATGTTGATAGACGATTTCAGAATATGCGATAATAGTTGTTTAAGATTTCAAACAACGCGGGCCTTAACAGCCATGCGTACAGATTAATTTACATGCAGGAGAAGACCATGGATCCCATGTACTACGAGACCATAACTAAACTAGAAAATGCCGGAACTGACCCGGAATATGTAAACGGTTGGGCCAGCGGCTTTCTACACAACCCGGAACGTGAAGAACAGCGTGTGACTGAAGCATACTCTGCTGGTTATGAAGATGGTTCTAACAAGAGCACAGACAGCGCTGACAAATTCAAGTCTTGAGCGTCGTCGTCTCAAATTAAAAAAGCGGGATCATGATCCCGCTTTTTTATTGCCTGTTAAATTGTTGCGTTTGTTATTCAAATAACTGCTTCAGTGCCTTGGTGGCTTTTTCAAGCGCTTCAGGGCCATCAATGTCCATGATCTGATCAATCACCCATTTGTTGTCGTGATGCTCATCACCCATGACTTCCTGCACTTTACTGCCGAAACATTGCATGAAGCTGTAGCTGGGACCTTCATCAGCCGAGTAATCAAACTCGGCATACTCTGCCGAACGCCGGTTGAGCATATCGATAAATGAGGTACGATAATCTGACTCGCCAAATAAATCTGTGGCATTATCCTGCATGTGGTCCGACAGCCTCATCGCCAGTGTGGTGATAAAGGATCGTCTGCTGTCATCGTCCAGCATATAGTAAGACAAGCGATCAGACATTTGCAGGAACATGGCCAGGTATTCAGCGATGACCTTTATCCGCTGTTCGTCATTATCATAAATATACTTTTCACCGTGGAGATTTTTAGCGTTATCCAGTGCTACGCGCCAGTAGATAAACGCCAGTGCCTGCGCATTTTCCTTGATCAGGTCTTCAGATAACGCTGCCCTGGATTTCTCAGTCCACTTACTTTTGATTCTTACTGCCATCGACTATCCTCAATTCATTGACTCGACATTATAAAGTTATTTTGCAAAAAACATTATAATAATTTATGCTGATAGTATACTATTTTACTCAGGTTTTGAGTATAGCCAATGCAAGTTTATAGTCTATTGTAAGCTTATGAATCATCAAAATATTATTGATACTGTCCAGCAGAACTGTCATATCGCCGATGCGCGATTCGCTGGCGAATATACGCTCTGCATATATCTACTAAAAATGCGGGAATACTTTCGCTGGGAGAAAAAATACCCCTATGGCGACGCCCTCCCCAATGCCGATATTGGTACCTGGCTGACTGAACGAGAACAACACTGGCTCGAGCTGGACGATTCTGATTATCATGATCTGTCTATCGATGGCGTCCGATATTCTCCTTATGATTCTGTCAATATTAACAAGGCTCTGGAACCGCATAAACTGGTTTACAGTGGTGGTCTTGGCCACCAGGGACGCCCACATTTTTTTCTGGCTGAATTGAACCAGCATGAGACTATCGACGACTTTCATATTTTTGTTGCCGATAAGGAACTGGCTCGAGACCTCACGGCGCCCCCGGCGATGTCACTGGATAAAAATATTTTTATTCGGCGCGAATCACTGCGTCGAATGTTATGGGAAAGACTGGAGGAGTGGCGCTGGCGCAAAGTCGAAGGCGCCATGTCGCGCGCACTCAAATACTATGATTTTGACGGTGATCTCGAACAAGCACTCGATCAAATGACTGATCATGAAACCGAGGTTCTGTTACAGCACGAGATCGGTGAAATACAGGCCGGCCGCCTACTCGGTGAAGACTGGCATGACATGCTCGCTAGCCTGCCAAGATCAGCCGGGGAAATAATGGCACGGGCTGTTCGCGATCATGTGGCCGACTGCAGCTCAACACTGCCCAGACTCTTGCAACAACAGCGATATGCCTCCCTGCACTTTTATTTTGGTAATTTTAACGCCATGCGTAAGGAATTGTTCCCTGCATTGTATCATGCCTACCTGACCTGGCAGGACAATGGCAACATGGACGAGCTACATAAAACAATCGAGCGAGGTGAAAAGCACTGGCAGCAAATGGCGCAAGAAATTATCAGCATTTATAAACAACATGCTGACGATAGCCACCTGCACATTGTTAAACTGATCGAGGCCAACAAACTTTAAAATTATAATACATTGACCCAGCTCTTGTGCGTGTAGGATAATCATATAATTTTCAGGCTGCTGTCATACTATGTCAAAAAATACTCACTCCCAGGCGAAACCGTTCGCCCTTAAGGAAGTAAAACCCAATACTTTTATTTATGA
Organism: uncultured Gammaproteobacteria bacterium; assembly: GCA_963807455.1. Taxonomy (GTDB): domain Bacteria; phylum Pseudomonadota; class Gammaproteobacteria; order JAADHQ01; family JAADHQ01; genus JAADHQ01. Next base: position 19,158 of record CAWECS010000022.1, read on the forward strand.
AGTCGACAAGGCATTACCTCAGGATGTCTGCAAGGAAATGATTCGTCGCTTCGAAGAAAAAAAAGACCAACAATACCTTGGACGAATTGGGCAAATGCAACAGCAAGATCAAAGCATCAAGCGCTCTACTGATCTTGTGGTCAGTGGCAAACCTGACTGGAAAGACATCGATCAATTACTATTCCGCTCGCTGGCATTTGCCATGCGAGAAGTCAAAAGCAAATTCCCCTATTTTAACGGTCCCTTCAAGGACATGGGTTACGCCATACAAAAAACAGAACCTGGTGAATTTTACCATTGGCACATTGACGGCGGCAGCCATGAATTCAGCCAGCGCCAACTGGTTGCTGTATGGTACCTGAATGATGTTGATGGCCCCGGCGGAACCACTGATTTTCTGTTCCAGGATGTTCATATTACCCCGAAACAAGGCAAACTGTTATTATTTCCACCCTTCTGGACACACGAACATCGAGGAGCCACGCTGGAAAAAGGCGTGAAGTATATTGCAACTACCTGGGTAGTCTTCGCTTAGCGAAGACAGTAGCTAGTTGCGAGTAGCGAGTGGCTAGTCTTCGCGGCAAGACATTCCTGTTTACTGACATATAATCCTAAATGCTCTCTATTCTGCTCCTGACCATCGTCTGCTCGATTACGTTTACCTTCGAGATCGTGTTCGGTCTTGCCGGTACGATCATGATGCTGATGGTCATGACGTTGTATATGACGCCAAAGACGCTGGTTATTTATTCCATCCTGCCGCAAATTCTGACCGCAACCATCGGTTTGATTCGTTCTGAAAAAACAGTGAATCCTGGGTTTTTGATTAAAATGTTACTGTTTGCCAGTGGTGGCTCTGTTGCCGGACTGATGCTGTTCTACCGTTTTTCCACCGAGACTTTCTACTACCTGCTGGCAAGCGCAATTTCAACGTTTGGGCTTTTTCTGGTGATTTCTCCACATGTGATCAAGTTGAATAGCCTCACTCAGCGTATTCTTGATGTGCTTGCCGGTGTTTCACAAGCCTTGTTTGGCATTAGTGGTCCGATCGCCATGACACGCTTGATAGGATCATTTTCTGACAAGCTGGTGATTCGTAATTATGCCCTGGCCTTCTTTCTGTGTATGAATCTTTTCAGAGGTGGCGCCTACCTGTTCAACAATACGATAACGTATGAAATACTACAGATGATGCTGATTTCCGGTCCGGTGCTTGTACTGGTGTTATGGAATGCCAATCATTTACACCTCAAGGTCAATGAATACATGTTTCGTAAGGTCGTGTCCTGGATCATTCTGCTGGGTGGCTTATCATTGCTTTTGAACAGCCCCTACAACTGATATGATTAAAGCATATCACCGCAACAGGTATTAATATTATGCTTCTGACTATTCCCTCTGTAATAGACCCGTCACAATTAGAGGTTATTCAACAGGCCATTCAGCACGCGCCTTTCGTGGATGGAAAATCTTCTGCGGGCAAAGCTGCCAGTCAAGTTAAAAATAATCAGGAGATCGATCAGAACACGGAAATGGGTAAACAGCTTGCCCAGGTTATTATCGGCAATCTATCCCATAACGAAGCTTTCAAAAATGCAGCGCTACCACACCGTATTGCCACGCCCTTCATTGCCAAATATGACCCGGGTATGACCTATGGCTTTCACATTGATGACCCTGTTATGGGACATGATCAACGGTTTCGTTGTGATGTTGCCTGTACCATATTCCTCAACAACCCGGAAGATTACGATGGCGGTGAACTCACCGTACGTACCAGCTTCGGTGAGCAAAAAATAAAACTGGCCGCGGGCGATGCCGTGGTTTATCCGGCATCCAGCTTACATCAGGTTGCCGAGGTCACACGTGGAGAAAGAATGGTTGCCGTGACCTGGATTCAAAGCCTGGTACGTGATCCGGCCAAGCGAGAACTGCTGCATGAATTAGGGCAGGCGCGCGAAAAACTATTAAGCGAACAACCTCAGGCCGACGAGACAGCACAGGTCGATCATGCCTATACTAACCTGGTCAGGATGTGGGCTGAAGTTTGAACCATGGCCTGTTAATGAGATGAGTCCATTGCTTTCATGCCAGCCAATAGTAGTCGGTCATCTTATACAAGATTGATGTCCGCTTATAGCTTGATAAAAAACAGCTAATCTAAACAATCTCGTAAAATAAACAGGCATTTTTTCTGTATTGAAAAAAACACTGAAATTAATATACTCAATATTATTTTTCATTCTGCAAGCAGAATCCTACTGACTATTAAATTATTCATTGCGCCTGGCATCCTGCTCTAAACATCGTTAAATACTTCATTAAAACATGGCCAGTTTACGAATAAACTGTCACATGTCTGATCCAGATCATTTCTTCGAATCACTGTATCGATTAAAGTAACAAAAAAGTATAAGCAGCATTATAATGATCAATTAAACCTGTTTATACTGCATGTATATTCAATTCAAAGCATATTTTATTGGAGGTATTTCCTATGCAAACACCATTCATATTTCGTGCTGCAACAATGGCTATTATCGTCGTATTTATATCTGCATGCGCCAGCCCAGGCAGTCGTGGTGAAAATGAGCAATCGGGCATGGTAATTGGTGCTATATTAGGTGGTGTACTGGGCTCCAAGGTAGGCAAAGGTCATGGGCAAACTGCAGCGATCATTGCCGGTACCCTGATCGGTTCCAGCATTGGTGGCAATGTCGGTAGATCGATGGATGATACCGATCGTCTCAAAACTGCCCATACTCTGGAATCAGTGCGAACAGGCGTGCATTCCAGTTGGGTAAATCCTGACACGCGTAACCAATATACCGTGACACCAACGCGAACTTATACTGCCGGCTCAGGTCCATGTCGCGAATATACGGTTGACGCGAAAGTTGGTGGAAAAACCGAAAAAATTTATGGCACTGCATGCCGACAAGCCGATGGTTCATGGAAGGTGGCGAGATAAATAATAGTAATGATAAGTTTTGCAGCGTTGTTTCATAAGGTCATCAAGGACACCACCATTTTAAACTGGTGAGTGTCCTTGAAATGATCACTCAAGGGCTAATAGCCAGTTCGTCTCATAGAACGCCTAGACGATTTGTTTGAGGCCAATCTTTTTAATGACAAATCCTGACCTGAACATCACCAGTCAGGATTTAAATGCACAATCAATTAGCACAAGCACTTTATTCTTTCTTGTTAAAATCAAGTGATACAGAATTAATACAATACCTCAAGCCAGTCGGCGTAGGCCCGTCTTCAAACACATGCCCCAGGTGGGCACCACAAGCATTGCATACCACTTCTGTACGCACCATACCGTGGCTACTATCTTTTATTTCTTCGGTAGCGTCTGGATTCAGCGCCTGGGTGAAGCTGGGCCAACCGGTACCTGAATCAAACTTGGTATCGGACTCAAACAAAGGCTCACCACAGCAGGCACAGCGATAAGTACCCTGCTCTTTCTGGTTATAGTATTTTCCACTAAATGGATGTTCGGTACCCTTCTGCCGAGTGACAGAATATACATCATCGGATAGTTTATTTTTCCATTCTTCATCCGTTTTATTGATTTTGCGTGTCATTTTTTCCTCCGACAATTTTGATACCAGGTCTTGTTACCTGATATGACCATCTGCCTTTCATCTTGTTCGCAAAAATATAGTCAACAGGCATAAAAAAAGGAGAGCCTTGGCTCTCCTTTATGATAGTACAGAACGATAACTTTATCGTTTAGTAACCACCCTTACGCGTGCTTTGTGGCAATCCAGCGATCTTACGGCCTTGCTTGGATGGCATCAATGGGAACATTTCGTACATGATCTTGGAAGAAAGCTTTTCTCCCCATTTCTTGCCTATATCCTTGAGTATCGTTCTTTCATTAGGCTCATTGCCACCGTTATTGATGTGCTGATCACGCAGGTAGTTGACCACATCCCAATGTTTTTCTGTCATCTCAATACCTTCATCTTTGGCAATGAGTTCACCGACTGCTTCACTCCAGTCTCCGAAATCCACCAGATAACCATTTTCAGTTGCTTCAATGGTTTTACCATCCACTTCATAAGCCATTACAGTCTCCTATAATCTCAACAATATTCATTTATACGTATCAAAAAGTTAATTAGCGTATTCTAATAAAAAACCCTGCTAATGCCAATACCGGAATCACTCTTATAAGCACTATCGGTCTTCTTCTGCTTCCTTGACAGGCGCGATACCTTTATGGGGGATAAACAGCCCGCAGCCTAATTTTCTGCCTTCACCAATGCCATGTTGTTGCACACTGACTGCTTCCTGCGGTTTCAGTTCTGCCAACATGATACTTCGGGTAAAGATATCACCATAATGCCCTTGTAATATATGAGTTTTTCCGCAAAGTAGCTTGTTAACATTGACATTTATATCCTGCAGATCCTTATGGATGCGATGTAAAAACTGGTCTTCAGATTCCGTCTCCATCGATACGATATAGCGCGAAAACTGGGTACTTTGGGTACTTAGTAATTTGACAGTGCTGGCCCCAACCACGAGTTCATGATCCTCTATGGTCAGCGTTTGCCCACTAAGTGCTTGCGCGTCATCAAGGCGCTGTTTAGGCAGCCGCAAGGTCATTTTGGTTCTTTTGGACAGATACAGTAGCTCATTGGCTGGATCCTCAGGTCGCATCCAGCCATTACCGGACTCGGCGCCATGAATCAGATGAATGCCGGCCTTCTCCTCATCCTCTATCCAGGGTAAGGCTTTGTGTATAGCCATGGACAAAGACTTTGCATGTTCAAGGGGTAAACATTTGCAATTGATCTTGAAGACCAGATCAATGATGTCATCCGGTACCTGGTAAGGTTTATCTGATTTTTGTTCTTCCCAAAGCATATCAGTTTACCGGCAAAGCTTTTTGCAGTTCATCACGATCGAACAACCATTCATCCTGTACCAGCACATCAACAACGTTTCTGAGCCGTATTAAAAATTTTGCTGGATCATTCAGTTCCATTTTCTCGATCCATTGATCAAACTGCTCCTGCGTTTCAATATCACTGTGACGTCGCGACACCTGCCCCAGCATCTGGTTGGCAAAAAATAATAAATTATCTTTCTTTTTGCCTTCGGCCCGTAGCTCAGTAATATAGATCGCCGTAGCGGCGGCAACTGCCGCACCGTCCGAATCATCCGGGGTTTCATCAATCACGTGCTGCAATAATGCCACCGTCAGTTCCGGATCGATTGGATAAGTAACAGCCAGCCAGATACCCTGTCCGAGTGCACTGATAGATGCATCCTGTTCAGACAGAAACATAACATCACAGGCATCAACTGCCTTTTCCCAATCCTGTACATCGATAAAAACATCCAGCACTTTTCTGGCTATGGCCCATGCTTCGTCTTTACGATCCAGACCGATCTTCAGGCGGGCCATTTGTAATTCCATAAAAGCTTTATCAGCTTCACTGGTATCAGCAGGCAGCTCTTTGTAGCGGTCTTCAAGTGCGATCAATTGCGATTCGATATTGGGATCATCATTTTCACCCAGCATCGTATTTTCATTTAAATAATCCATACAGCTAACCTTTAAATTGTTACTCAGCGACGAGTATTAAACGCCGATTCCAGCCTGTCTTCCCAGTCTTCCGGGGTGTCATGATAGGTCGGCTTCACATCCATTCTGAAAAACATTTCACCACCCTTGGCCTTTTCAGATATCAGACCTTCAAGTTCTGAAAACGATTCAACATCATGATGCTGAAGCATGACTTCACTTAACCACAACATGCACTTTCTCCTAAACGGTATAATTCATTTATATCTGTTGATTGTACTCGATCAAAATAGCGTGCCCGGTAAATCAATCGGTGTTTGTTTGTCGCATCATCATCAATAAAGCCGGTGCGATTATGCAATGCATTATTACTTATAATGCCTTCACCCGGATTTAATCGGTAATGAAAGACGTACTCATTATCCTGTTCAAACAAGTTATCAATGAATGCCGTTGCTTTTTGCACATCCGCATGCTGTTTCCATTCGATGCTGCGTTTTCTGGCTGTATAACGCATATGCAGATTGCCGCTGTGCGGCTCTATCGAAAATACTGGCCCGGATTGCTGAGCGCGTACCATAACACCATTTTCTATATTAGCAGGAATTGTCATTACATCAGCTTGCATCAACGCAGCGACCATTCGAGGATCTTTGTCTCGCATTAAAATATAGAGGATCTCATGATCCATAATGGCATTTTCACCACCACTGGCTGAGTCTGAAACGCAATGCAATATCATCGCCCTTATTTTGTGCTCATCGGTATTATAGTAGCCGTCTGTATGCCAGTTTATCGGTTTGTCGGTATAGGGAATATAACCCTCATGGCGCGTGCCATCCTTCATCACCTGCAAACCACTGATACCATCCTCATCCGCACATATATTCTCATCCAGGCGCTTCAATCCGAGCTGCTCACCCAATATTCCAATTAGCTGTTTATCAGTGAACGGCTTTTTACAGCGATAAATAACTGTATTGGTTTTACCGCAAACTAGCTGTAATTTTGTAACTTCATTCGGGCTCAGTTCTGCAATATCCTCTATCTCAGTGACCAAATCATCAGCAGTCATGGGGTAAGCCGCTAATTTCTGCTCCCTCCACTGCTGATAAATACTGTCATTATCAAGGTTGAAAGGTGAGCTTTCTGGCACGGCAAACCGGTGAGCAACCTTGGAAAGCTTGGAATTCACTTGAATTACTCCTGACAAAGTAGTCTGAGATGGGATGTTATCTATGAAAATATTATACCTTAATCATTTACTAATATATAACTGAATGACTAGGTTATTTGGGGCTGAAAGTCTTATTTTCAAGCATTAAAACACTAATTATTTTAGTGTTTTAACTGATAATTTGATAAAACAGCTCATATTTGCACAAATTTATACTATATATATTCATGAATAATTAGCCTGAATAGTCGCATTAAGCTTAAATTAGTATTTACTTATTTTTTGGCAGCACTATGCTACAATTCGCCACCATGATTGCTGCTTGGATTTAAGTTTTAGTTCTGGTCTGTGGGAATCGCTATGTATATATCTCTATTGGGATATAAAATTTATAGTCAAACACCCCATCGGCAGGGTGTTACTCACAGGGTCACTAGCACTAAAATCCTGCAAGCAGTTTGCAAGGTGTCATTGAACGTAGATTCGAGCTGTTTTAGATGAAGCGCCAATGCCTCCCTGAGGTTATGCAAATTTTTACAGGTTTTATCGGGTCATGCTGTAGCAGCTCGCTGCTGTGACCTTTTTAATTTTAATGTGATCACATACGATTTAAATTTTTTGAACTGAAGGAGCATACACAAATGGTCAAAAAGTATGAAACTCCCATGCTGGACGTACTGGAAGAAGGCCCATGGCCTAGTTTTGTTTCTGGTATCCGTCGTTTAGCAAATGAGCATCCTAAAGAATCTATACAGGAAATGACTCATTCGCTGCTGGGTCAGCTAGAGCACTCTTACGAAACTCGTAAGGGATATTGGAAAGGCGGTACTGTATCTGTTTTTGGTTACGGTGGCGGTATCATTCCACGTTTCTCAGAAGTTGGCGACGCATTCCCAGCATCTAGAGAGTTCCATACATTACGTGTACAGCCTCCTGCAGGTAACTACTACACATCCAGCATGCTTCGTCAGTTAGCTGATAGCTGGGAAAAATACGGTTCAGGCCTGGTCACTTTCCACGGTCAAACCGGTAACATCATGTTCATCGGTACCACTACCGAAAACACACAGCACTTCTTCGACGAAATCAACGAATACGGTTGGGACCTTGGTGGTGCCGGACCTTGTGTTCGTACTGCCATGTCTTGTGTTGGTGCCGCACGTTGTGAACAGTCTTGCGCCAATGAGCACAAGATCCATCGTTTACTGGTAAACAACTTCCTCGACGATATGCATCGTCCTGCCCTGCCTTACAAATTCAAGTTCAAAGTATCTGGTTGTCCAAATGACTGTCAGAATGCTATCGAACGTTCTGACTTTGCTGTTATCGGCACATGGCGTGATGACATGGTCGTAGACCAGGCTGAAATCAAGGCTTATATCGAAAAGAAAGGCCGCAAGTACATCATCGATAACGTTGTTAACCGTTGCCCTTCACAAGCACTGTCTCTGAATGATGACGACACGCTGGATGTTGACAATCGCAACTGCGTACGTTGCATGCATTGCCTGAACGTTATGCCAAAAGCATTATCACCTGGCTCCGACCACGGCATTACTCTGCTGATTGGTGGTAAGCGTACTCTGAAGATCGGTGACATGATGGGTACAGTTATTCTTCCTTTCATGAAGCTGGAAACTGAAGAAGACTACGAACGTCTGGTTGAAATTGCTGAAGAAACCATCGACTTCTTTGCTGAAAATGCACTGGAGCACGAACGTACCGGTGAAATGATCGAGCGTATCGGACTGGTTAACTTCCTTGAAGGTATCGGCATTGAGGTTGATCCTAACATGATCAGCAGTCCTCGCCAGAGCTCATACGTCCGTATGGATGAGTGGGACCAGGAAGCTGAAAAATGGAACGAGCGTCAGGCAGAAAAAGCTGCCAGCTAGTTTTATTGCGTAGGTAATGATGCCGCGTGGCGTGTCTTTTTAAAATGACACGCCCCGCATTAAATGAATTTTGTTGTAGGAATTTTGGAGGTAATTATGTCTGAACAAGCAGCTATGCGCCCGCCGGTTGAAAGCGGTTGCCCTGATGGCTTCCAGTACATGCACCCAACGATGGTAAAAAATTATGGCAACTGGGCTTATCATGAAGATCCAGAGCCAGGTGTACTGCTTCATGTCGCCAAATCAGGTGATAAAATCTGGACTATTCGTTGTGGCACACAGCGTATTCTGGATCTGTTCACTCTGCGTAAACTCTGCGATATCGCTGATGAATATGCAGATGGCTACATCCACTTTACTATTCGTAGTAATGTTGAATACATGGTAACTGATGAAGCCAGAGTTCAGCCTTTAATCAAGGCAATTAAAGATGCCGGCTTTATTGTTGGTGGTACACGTAACTCTGTTGCTATGATCTCTCACACACAGGGCTGGTTACACTGTGATATTCCCGGTACTGATGCATCAGGTGTCGTTAAGTCTATGATGGACGAGCTGATCACCGAGTTCCAGGAATGGAACATGCCTAACCGTGTACATATCACTACTTCTTGCTGCCAGATTAACTGTGGTGGTCAAGGTGATATCGCGATTAACATTCAGCACACCAAGCCACCCAAGATCAATCATGACCTGGTGGCTAACGTATGTGAGCGCCCTTCTGTTGTTGCTCGTTGCCCGGTTGCTGCGATTCGTCCTGCACTGGTTAATGGTAAGCCTTCACTGGAAGTCGACGAGAAGAAATGTATCTGTTGTGGTGCATGCTTCCCTCCTTGCCCTCCCATGCAGATCAATGATGCAGAGCATTCCAAGCTGGCTATCTGGATTGGTGGTAATCACTCCAATGCACGTAGCAAGCCGAGCTTCCAGAAACTGGTGGCTGCTGGCATCCCTAACAATCCTCCACGCTGGCCTGAAGCAACTGCCATCGTAAAGCGTATTCTTAAGGTTTACAAAGAAGACGCCAAGGATTGGGAACGCATCAATGACTGGGTTGACCGTGTTGGCTGGCCTCGTTTCTTTGAGCTGACCAAACTGCCATTCACCAAGTACCATGTTGATACATGGCGTGGTGCCCGTGCTAGCTTGAATGCTTCTACACATATCCGTTTCTAATTTAAGAGGTATGTTGTAAATGAAGTTATCAATTCAAGTTAATGAAGGGCCTTATCAACACCAGGCTTCCGATACTGCTTTTAATTTCACCAAAACAGCTATCGAGGCAGGACATGAGATATTTCGCGTGTTCTTTTATCATGATGGTGTTAATAACGGTACACGTTACACCACTCCGCCACAGGACGACCGCAATGTAGTTAATCGCTGGTCAGAACTGGCTGCGGCTCACGATCTTGATTTGGTTATCTGTGTTGCTGCGGCTCAACGCCGCGGCATCGTAGATGAAGGTGAGCAGAGTCGTAATGGTAAAGACGGTAACAATATGGCTCCTGGCTTCCGTATTTCCGGACTGGGTCAATTAATTGAGGCTGGTATCCAGGCCGACCGTTTAGTTGTATTCGGCGATTGAGGAGTTAGTTATGTCTGAAACAAAAAAATTCCTCTACGTTAATCGCAGAGCACCCTATGGCACTATCTATGCCTGGGAGTCTCTTGAGGTTGTATTAATCGGCGCCGCATTCGAACAGGATGTTGCTCTGGCCTTTGTTGATGATGGTGTATATCAACTGGTCAAGGGGCAAGACACGGCAGGCATAGGTATGAAGAATTTCTCTCCTACCTACGCAGCCCTGGGCGATTATGACATCAATAAGATCTATGTAGAGAAAGAATCACTGGAAGCACGTGGATTATCTCTTGATGACCTCCAGCACCTTGTCTGGGAAGATGAAGACGAAGACTATGCAGAAAAAGATTCTATCAAAGTTGTTTCATCAGCTGAACTTGCTGAGTTAATGGAACAACAAGACGTTGTTCTGAGCTTTTAAGGGAGATTTAATCATGACTATGTTACATACCGTAAACAAATCACCCTTTGAAAAAGATTCCATGACTAGTTGTTTGCGTCTCTCTGCGGATGGTTCTTCGATCTTATTGATTGAAGATGGTGTTTACGCCGCACTGGAAGGCACTGCTATGAGTGATTCTGTCAAAGCAGCGATGAAGAACAGAAAAGTTTATGCCCTGCAAGAAGATGTCAATGCCCGTGGGGTACAAGACAAGGTAATGGACGGGATTGAGCAGGTAGACTATGCCGGTTTTGTCAAGCTGGTCACTGAACACGATAAGGTTCAGTCCTGGGTATAATTTTTGTATTTTTAAGTTAAAGTCAAACAGGAGATAAACCGAATGGCTATTGAAATAGATGGAAAGACAATTGAAACTGATGAAGAAGGTTACCTGGTAACACTGAGCGATTGGGACGAGAAAATTGCCCTGGAACTCGCCAAGAGTGAAAATCTGGAAATGGATGATGCTCGTTGGGAAGTTGTAAATTTCCTGCGTGAATACTATGACGAATACCAGATTGCTCCTGCTGTTCGCGTTCTTACCAAAGCGATTGGCAAGAAATTAGGTAAAGACAAAGGCAACAGCAAGTACCTGTATGAGCTGTTCCCCTATGGCCCAGGTAAGCAAGCTTGTAAAATAGCTGGTCTGCCAAAGCCAACTGGCTGTATCTAAGTCAGCTGCATTTATATCAACAGGGTTCGGGTTTCCCGAACCCTGTTTGTAAATGCCTCAGCAGCAAACGATTTAAATAAATTTTAGCACACATGGATTTTAAGGAGTTGCATTAAGATGTCGGTAGCATTTGCGATTTTACTCTATGTAGCAGCGGCTGTATTTTTCGGCGGCCTGTTCTTTAGGGTGTTAAAATACTGGCGCACTCCAGCACCACTCAAAATTCCCACTATGCCTGCACCGACTACTCAAACAGGCGTAGTAATGCGTATGGGTCGAGAAGTTATCCTGTTTGAAAGCCTGTTCAAATCCAACAAATGGATCTGGATTTTTGGCTGGATGTTTCACGCTTCCCTGTTATTGGCGTTCTTTCGCCATTTGCGCTATGCAATCAGCCCGGATAATTTTCTCTGGCCGATTATTAATTTACAGATTCTCCAGTCTTTCGGAAAGTATGCCGGCTACGCGATGCTGATTGGCCTTCTGGGTCTGCTCGCTCGCAGAATCTTCGTCGAACGTATCCGCTACATATCCAATCCGTCTGACTATCTGATGCTGATCCTGATCCTGGCTATTGCCGGCACAGGAATGTCTATGTCTTTTATCAGCCACATCGACATTGTGTCCCTGAAAATGTTTGTGCTCGGTTTGATTCGTTTTGATTTACAACCTTTGCCATCGAGCCTGCTGCTGCAAGTTCATCTGGCGTTGGTTGCTGGATTAATGATTATCTTTCCTGTCAGTAAATTACTGCATGCTCCTGGCATTTTCTTTAGCCCATCGCGCAATCAGGTGGATAACGCACGAGAAAAACGTCATATCGTTCCTTGGGCTGCGAAACTTGATGCAACTCGCGGCTATAAAACCAAAGATCAATTAGTGAAGGAATAAACCGTGGCAGACTTTGACACTCCGGAATACAGAGAATATCCAACCATACCCGAGTTGACCGAAGGGGCTATGGCAAAGAGTTCACCCTATATTGCCAAGCCGCCTATTCAAGAACCTCTGGGATATCCAGGCGAGTTGCTCGACAATTGGAAAGATGTTGCCATTGAAAAAATGGGTGACTTACTGGGCCGCTATCGTGGACTACAGGTCTATCTTGATAGCTGCGTAAAATGTGGCGCCTGCACGGACAAATGTCACTACTTCCTTGGTACCAGCGATCCTAAAAATATGCCGGTGGGAAGACAAGATCTTTTGCGCAGTGTCTATCGTCGTTACTTCACATTTGCCGGAAAGTATTTTCCCAAGCTGGTCGGTGCTCGTGACTCTGGATAAAGAAGTGTTGGATGACTGGTACAGCTACTTCCACCAGTGCTCACAATGTCGTCGCTGCTCTGTCTTTTGTCCCTACGGTATCGATACCGCAGAAATCTCCATGGCAGCTCGCGAAATTCTGGATTCTGTCGGTGTTGGTCAGAAATACTGTAACGAGATTATCGGCAAGGTATACAAGATAGGTAATAACCTTGGTTTACCCGAGCCTGCCCTTCGTGACACGCTTGCTGGATCTGGAAGAAGAAATCTTTGATGACACCGGGCATTCCTGTCAAACTGCCACTGAATGTTAAAGGTGCAGATATTCTGTTGGTCACTCCGTCTGCCGATTTCTTTGCTGAACCACATATTGATGGCTTGATCGGCTATGCCAAGGTTTTCCATGAAGCCGGTATCAGCTGGACTACTCAGCTCACACGCTTCAGAAGCCGGTAACTTCGGCATGTTTATCGGTAGTTACGAAAACATGCAGGATGTAGCCATGCGTGTACGCCAGGCTGCTGAACACCTCGGTGTAAAACGTATTGTTCATGGTGAGTGCGGACATGCCTGGCGTATCGCCTACAGCTTCTGGAATACACTGATAGGACCATGGGACTTCCTTGACCAGAATTATCCCTATCCCGCAACATATTTGTGAGTTTACCTGGGATCTTATCCAGAACAACAAACTCAAAATTGACAAGATCAGCAAAATGATCATCGCGTAATGACATTCCATGACTCATGTAACGTGGCTCGTGCAACACGTATGGGTGATAAAGCCGGTGGTCAGTTTGAAATACCGCGCAATGTTATCAAAGCGGTCTGCAACAACTATGTTGAGATGGACCCGGATACAACCAAAGAAGCAACCTATTGCTGTGGCGGTGGTGGCGGTCTGCTGACGGATGACCTGATGGAAATTCGTGTCAAAGGTGCACTGCCTCGAATGGAAGCCCTGAATGAAGTCGTAGTAGACAGTGGAGTAACCCACATGGCGGCTATTTGTGCTATCTGCAAGAGTCAGTTCACCAAGGTACTGCCCTACTACAAAATGCCCATGGACATGATTATCAGTGTGCACCAGCTTGTCGGTGATGCAATTATCCTGACAGGTCAGAAAACAGATGAAGAAGAGCCGGCAGAAGCAGTCGCCGACTAAACATTTTGCAGGTCATGTTGATGTGACTTGTTTACAGATTTAAACTATTTTGAATCAGCTCAAGCTGTGAAATATATTGGTAATTAGGAGACTGAACGATGGCAACATCCAGCGACGATATGAAAAAAGACCTTACCTTTAGAAAATATGAAGAAGGTGATACTCAATGGGGTGACTGGACCGAGCAAATCTTCAAGGAGGACACTTCACACAAGTGCCCTACCTACGTCCATCGAACTCCTCCTTGTCAGGGCAGCTGCCCTTCAGGTGAAGATATTCGTGGCTGGCTGGATATCGTTCGCGGTATAGAAAAGCCTGTTGGTGATATGACCTGGCAGGAATATGCTTTCCGACGTTCAACTGACGCTAACCCCTTCCCTTCTATCATGGGTCGTGTTTGTCCGGCTCCTTGCCAGGATGGTTGTAATCGTAACCAGGTTGAAGATTTTGTCGGTATTAACTCGGTGGAGCAGTACATTGGTGACACTGCGTTGGATAACAAATATACATTTGCAGAAGTACCTGCATTCACTGGCAAGCGAGTCGCCATCATCGGTGGTGGTCCGGCCGGATTGGCAGGCGCTTACCAGCTACGTCGCATGGGACATGGTAGTACCATATTTGATAATCATGATGAACTGGGCGGCTTCATGCGCTACGGTATCCCGGGCTATCGTACGCCACGCGATGTACTCGATGGTGAAATCCAGCGTATCCTCGATTTAGGCGACATCGAAGTTAAAACCAACACCAAGGTAGGTGTCGATGTATCTGTCGAAGAACTGGATAAAGAATACGATGCCATCCTGTGGGCCTTGGGCACACACTCTGGCAAGATAGCACCCGTCACTGGCGGCGATGCGCCAAACAGCATCAGTGGTATCGACTTCCTGGCAGCCTTTAATGAAGGTCGCCTGCAAGCTGTAACGGGTAACATTGTCGTTATCGGTGGTGGTGATACTTCTATCGACGTGGCCTCTGTTGCTCGCCGCCTGGGTGCTATTACCAACATCAATGAAAAAGATCGTCCAGAAAATATCGTTCTGGGTCATACTGCTCATGATGTTGCCTCTACTGCTGCGCGTGAGGGTGCTAATGTAACCCTGACTTCCCTGTTCCCGGTTGAAAACATGACTGCTGCTGAACACGAAGTTCATGATGCACAACATGAAGGGGTTACAATCCTCGGTAGCGTTATGCCTGTTGAAGCGATCAAGGATGCTGACGGCCGTGTAAGCAAGGTAAAATATGCCAAGTGCGAAATGGACGGCAACCGACCCGTTGCTGTTGAAGGCACTGAGTTTGAAGTGGATTGTGACCTGCTGGTTTCTGCTATCGGCCAGAGTGGCAAACTCGATGACCTGGGTGTAGATAACGGACATGGTTTTATCGATGCCGATAAAAACTACGGTGTACCCGGAAAGCCAGGACACTTTGTGGCTGGTGATATTGTTCGTCCTCACCTGTTAACGACCGCTATTGGCCAGGCATCTATTGCTGCTGACAGTATCAATACTTATCTCAACCATGGTGAAATGAGCAAACGTCCTAAAGTTGATGTGCATCACTATAACCTGCTGCAAAAACTGCAGGACACTGGTCTTGAACCCACTCATTACGAAGCTGAAGCTACTAACGAAATGCGTGGTACAGACTCTGAAAGCTTCGCAGTTCATAATTATGAAGACCGTTCCAGTAACGAAATCATCAAGTCTACCCAGTTATTCCTTGGGCACTTTGAATTTGAAGCGCGTAATCTTCGTAAGGACATACCAGTTGATCCAGAAAATATCATTGGTAGCTTCCGTGAGCGTATGGAAGGACTGAGTGAAGAAATGGCACAGGCAGAAGCCGGTCGCTGCATGAGCTGCGGCATGTGTTTCGAATGTGACAACTGCGTTATCTTCTGTCCTCAGGATGCTGTTAAACGTACGCCAAAAGATCAGTCAACAACTGGTCGTTATGTGTACACTGACTATGATCGTTGTATTGGCTGTCATATCTGTGCCGATGTTTGCCCGACTGGTTACATCGACATGGGTATGGGTGAATAATAAAGCAGGAAAAGATGATGAAGTATCTGCAAATGATGCTGGTGATGCTTACAGTGGTACTACTCGGTAGTGCCACTGCAATAGCAGATGTTCCAAGCCCGAAAATACCAAAAGGTAATGCTGAACAATGTGTTAAGCCTACTGCAGATATGCGCGTTAATCACATGGAGTACATTCTCCATCATCGTGATGATACAGTGCATGAAGGTGTACGTACCAAAAAGTTCAGCTTTAAGGAATGTATCAACTGTCACAGCGTTAAAGATGATGCTGGAAAAGCGGTTAATTTTAAAGATGAGCGCCATTTCTGTAATAGCTGTCATACTTATGCGGCTGTAAAAATTGACTGCTTTGAGTGCCATGCCTCAACACCGACTGCAAAATCCGGTAGCAATCCACACACTGCTAACAATCCCGTCATCAAGATGTTTGCCGCAGGGAGTAATAATAATGAGTAAGCCAGAAGCAGCATCACATAGTGTTAGTCGCCGTAAATTCCTCAGCGCCGGCGCGGCTACGGCGGCAGGTGTCACCATCGTGCCTGGTGTATCCTTAATCAGTGTTGCACAAGCCAAACCATTGGATGAAGCTGTCAGCAGTGACGAACGCTGGGGCATGTTGATTGACACCAACAAATGCGCCAAAGGCTGCAGCGCCTGTGTTGATGCCTGTAATACTGAAAATGGCCTGAATACCGGTGATGAACAGCATTCCAGACCTGAACAAAAATCACAATGGATACGCAAGGTTGATCTTCGTGACAAATTAACCGGCCATGAAGTTTCATTACCTCTGATGTGCCAGCACTGTGAAAACCCTCCCTGTGTTGATGTCTGCCCGACGGGTGCATCCTTCAAACGTGAAGATGGCATTGCTCTGGTTGACAAACATATCTGTATTGGTTGCCGTTACTGCATGATGGCCTGTCCTTACAAGGCTCGCTCATTCATTCATGAAGAGTTGACCAAACAATCTGAAAATGCACCTCGAGGTAAAGGCACTGTTGAAAGCTGCACCTTATGTGTACACCGTATCGATGAAGATACTGTTAACAAACGTGATCCTGCCTGTGCAGAAGCCTGTAATACAGAAGGCCATAAGGCAATGATCTTTGGTGACCTCAAAGATGCAGACAGTGACGTCAGTAAAGCATTGAAAAAACATTCCAGCAAAGCCATTCGTGAAGACCTGGGACTTAACCCTGGTATTCGTTATCGCGGCATTTAAGACTGGATGTCCTTCAACAAGCATTGAGAACTATAAAAGATGAAAAAAGTTAATTATCTTGAAATCGAAGGCAAAAGCAGCGGATTTTTTGTATTGCTTGGCGTGCTTGGTGCTATTCTTCTCGCCGGCCTTGGCGGCATGTATTACATGGAACATAATGGCCACTATGTCACCGGCATGGATAACCAGATAGTTTGGGGCATGCCTCATGTATTCGCCGTATTCCTGATTGTAGCGGCTTCCGGCGCACTTAATGTTGCATCTATTGGCACGGTATTTGGCAAGGCCATGTACAAGCCACTCGGAAGATTATCATCCTTGCTGGCCATTGCCCTGCTCGCCGGTGGCCTCATGGTACTGGTACTGGATCTTGGCAGACCTGACAGACTGGTTATAGCCATGACTTACTACAACTTCAAGTCGATCTTTGCCTGGAATATCATTCTGTATAATGGCTTCTTTGCTGTCGTTATTGTTTATCTATGGATGATGATGCAAGCCAGCATGAACAAGTACTATAAAGCAGCAGGGTTTTTTGCATTTTTCTGGCGATTGATACTGACCACCGGTACCGGCTCCATCTTTGGCTTTTTGGTGGCCCGCCCCGGTTATGACGCTGCCATCATGGCTCCCATGTTTATCATCATGTCATTTGCTTTTGGTCTGGCTATTTTCCTGCTGGTACTGATGTTTGGATACCGTTGGACAGAACGCCCACTGGGTGATGACGTCATTCGCAAACTGAAAAATCTGTTAGGCGTTTTCGTCGGTGCCGTCATGTACTTCGTACTGGCCTATCACCTCACCAATCTATACGCTACCGAGCATCATGGCGTCGAAAAATTTATTCTTGCCGGTGACTCTGAGCACACCACCATCTTTTGGGTGATGCAGATACTACTCGGCAGCATCGCCCCGCTGGTGATCATCTATACTAAACTGAGCGCATCAAGACTGTGGGTTGGCATCGCTTCCCTACTGGTTATCATTGGTGGCCTCGCCCAGATGTATGTCATTATTATAGGTGGCCAAGCCTTTCCTCTGGATATCTTCCCGGGAATGGAAGTCGTCAGCAGCTCGTTTGCAGACGGCAATAGTTACCACACCTATACGCCGAGCCTGGCCGAAACATTGCTGGGTCTGAGCGGTATTGCCGCTGCCATGTTGATTGTTACGCTCGGTGCCAAGGTGCTTCGGTTTATGCCGGACAGCCTGGCAGATAAAGATGTTAATCCTCATCACAAAGGATGAGTCGCGACTATCTGCCAATAAATTTCACGATATCTGCCTGAATGTATAAAAACTTCTAGATATCAGCGTTTACCTTGAGACCCGGATATACTTGTATATCCGGGTTTATTTTTCAGGAGGCATTTTATGTATACAGAACATCCTTTTGCTGAATTCGTACGTATCCTGGGTAAGGGAAAAAATGGCTCGCGCTCTCTGACCATGGATGAAGCCTATCAATCAATGAGTCTGATTCTGGCTGATACGGTTACTCCTGAACAGTTAGGTGCCTTTCTGATGTTGTTGAGAGTCAAGGAAGAAACGCCGGAAGAAGTAGCGGGTTTTGTTAAAGCCGTCAAAGAATCATTGAAAGTTCCTGCTGATATGCCAAAGATTGATATGGACTGGTCCTCGTATGCCGGCAAGAAAAGGCAATTACCCTGGTATATCCTGACCGCTTTATTAATGGCAGAAAACGGTATCAAGATTTTTATGCATGGTGCTTCAGGACATACTGCTGGCAGAGTCTATACCAAGGATATCATTGGAAAATTTGGTTTCAATAGTTGTCAGACCATGGATGAAGTCAAACAATCGATTAATAAACATAACTTTGCCTATATGGACATTGAGCACCTCTGCCCTGCCATGCATAAGATTATTGAACTCCGACCTTTCCTCGGCCTGCGTTCACCAGTGCATACGGTTTCCAGAATGCTGGATCCGTTCAATGCAGATTATAATGTTGAAGGTATATTCCACCCTGGCTATCGTCCCATGCATCAGGAAGCAGCCTTACTGCTAGACATGAAACATGTGGCGGTTGTCAAAGGTGATGGCGGGGAAATAGAACGTAATCCCGATATGGCCTGTCTTGTGCAGAGTGTCCATGATGGCGAACTAAGTGATGAGGAATGGCCACCGATGTTTGCCAGACGCCATATGCGCGACGATGAAATGAATAGTGATCGCCTGGTGGGCCTGTGGAATGGCAATATTGAAGATGAGTATGGTGAAGCTGCCGTTTATGGCACACTGGCCATCGCACTTAAACTAATGGGACGTGCAGAGTCGATGAGTGATGCTGAAAAACAGGCAAAAGCGATGTGGGATGCACGTTCCAAGACTAAATATGGAGCTGCTGCATAATTCAGCAGCCAGTAGCCATGTCACATCTCTTAATTTCTGCCGCGCACAAGTCATCTGGAAAGACGACTGTGTCAATTGGTTTGACGGCTGCTATCCGTTCCATGGGCAAACGAATACAAACCTTCAAAAAAGGCCCTGATTACATTGACCCAATGTGGCTAGGCCGCGCAGCCGCTCGGCCTTGCTATAATCTTGATTTCTATACCATGCGGAAATCTGAAATCCTCAATAAATTCAACCAACACATGTGCAACGCCGATATTGGCTTAATAGAAGGCAATAAAGGCTTATATGATGGCCTCGATCTCGACGGCAGTAATAGCAATGCAGCCTTGGCAACATGCCTGAATGCACCCGTTATTCTGGTGATTGATTCTCGAGGCATGACGCGCGGCATTGCCCCTTTGGTACTAGGCTATCAGCAATTCGATAGCCATATCAATATTCAGGGCGTGATATTAAATCAGGTTGGCGGCAGCCGACACGAAGGCAAGCTACGGGCCATTCTTGAACATTATACTGATGTCACCGTACTCGGGGCAGTGCATAAAGACAGTAAGCTTAATATTGATGAACGCCATCTTGGACTGATACCAAGCAATGAAGAAAATCAGGCCGATAAAAAAATCAACTATATTGCCGGTCGTATAAAAGATCAGGTTAATCTTGAGCAACTGATTTCGATTGCGAATTCAGTAACAATACCTGAACTGGACAGCAGCAAACCGCAAGCTACCGCGACAGTAATCAATAGCAATATAAAGGTCGGTATTTTCAGAGATGAATCATTTGGTTTTTATTATCCTGACGACCTCGAAGCCATGCAGCAGTGCGGCGCGGAACTCGTGAGTATAGACAGTTTACGTGACGCTACACTCCCGGATATCGACGGACTCTTTATTGGAGGAGGCTTCCCGGAAACACAAATGCAGGCATTAGAGGCCAATCAGTCGCTAAGAAAGTCGGTCAGAATGGCCATAGAATCGGGCATGCCTGCCTATGCCGAATGTGGGGGACTCATGTACCTGGCACGAAGTATCACCTGGAATGACACGCAGTACACAATGGCCGGTATTATACAGGGCGATATTGTTATGCACAAAAAACCTCAAGGCCGGGGCTATATACAACTTCAGGAATCAGCTCAACACCCATGGAAAGGAACTCACGAAGGAAAAACAATCCATGCACATGAGTTCCACTACTCAGAGCTTACCAATATAGATTATGATTACACTTATGCCTATAAAGTACTACGAGGCATGGGAATTGATGGCCAACATGATGGTCTGGTTTACAAAAACCTGCTTGCCAATTATGGTCATCTGAGAAATACTCAGGACAATGAATGGGTAAAACGCTTTATTGAATTTATTAGTGCGAATAAATTGCCACGCGAATCAGTGGCACTATCTTCATAGATATATTTAAACAAGGAAAACATCAGGGTATTACTATGCTAACTATTACAGAGACTGCAGCCAAACAAATTCTCGAACAGGTAAAACAATCTGGTGCCACGGGAATGGTATTAAGGGTTGCTGCTAAAACCAATCAGGATGGCAGTTTTGACTATGGTATGGGTTTTGATGAAGAGAAAGAAGGCGATGTTAAAACCAGCCAACATAAGGTTAATATTGTCATGGATACGCAAAGTGCAGAACTTCTCGATGATGCCAGCATGGACTATGTGGAGCTGGAAGAGGGACAATATCACTTTGTCTTCTCCAATCCTCTTGATCCTAATTACATGCCTCCTAAGAAAGGCCAATAATATTTTAATATGTACAAATCATGGCGATAACTCATCACAAAACGGTGTCCAGTGAAGATGATACTACGCATCAATCTAACGCTACTAACGAGCCGATAGAATCTATGCGAAAGAACTGGATGACAAAAACCAATGCTTTGGTTCATAGTGGTTTGTTTTGCCCGCTTTTAGGCTTGCTGATTGTCATCAGCCTTCTGGGTATTAGCAGCCTGCTATTTGAATTCTTCGCGGATAATATTCGCATACTTTATTTTACACAGATTTGTCTTATTCTTATGACCGTTGCCCTCGTGGCTATATTACTTCACCGTATTCATCATCAACTGATGCTACCTATGTCTCATCTGCGCGAATGGGCAAATCAAATGCGCCAGGGTAACCTGTCTGCGAGAATACCCGTACCCTCTTCCGGCAACTTTTCTATTCTTGCCAATGATATTAATACGCTGGGTGAAGCCTTGATGAACCTGTCGCGTGAGATGGATGAGCAGGTTGCCAAACAAACCGAAAGAATCGGACAAAAAAACAGATCTTTGGAAATTTTATATGATGTCGCAGCCAGCATAAATATATCCAGAGATCTGGATGACTTGCTGGTACGCTTTCTGCGGATTATGAATGATGTGGTGAACGCCAAGGCGGCTACACTCAGACTGATTACAGATGATGGGCAAATGCTACTCATCTCAAGCGTGGGCCTGAGCGATGAAGTAGTTGAAAAAGAGAAGCTGGTATCCATACAACGCTGCCTCTGCGGGCAGGCAATAACAGATGGCGATCTGCTCTCACAACAAAGCGTCAAGGAATGCAGCCTGATGGCAGGACACGACTTCTTTGAGAATGACGACATCGAAATGATTGCTGTGCCCCTGCAATACCGCGGTGAAACCCTGGGTGTTTATAATTTGTTTGTTGAAAAACCCGGACTGGTTAATCGGGAAGATATCAAGGATTTACTCATCAGCATCGGCCGGCATATGGGTATGGCCATAGAAAAATCA
The DNA here is from genome assembly GCA_963807455.1 of uncultured Gammaproteobacteria bacterium. GTDB lineage: Bacteria > Pseudomonadota > Gammaproteobacteria > JAADHQ01 > JAADHQ01 > JAADHQ01. The sequence goes on from CAWECS010000022.1 coordinate 41,341, forward strand.
CGCCTGGATACAGAAGCCAAGAATATATCTATCATACAAGAGCGCAACATGCTCTCCAGCGAACTGCATGACTCTCTCGCACAAACATTAGCCAGCCTTAAATACCAGGTCGCTAATCTTGATGATTCTATCAACGGTGGAGATGAACAAACAGCTGAGCGTGAAATTGCACAAATAGAAAACAGTCTGGATGAAGCCTATACAGAATTGAGAGAGCTTATCGCACACTTCCGTGCTCCATTTGACCAACGTGGCCTGGTGGCGTCAATTGAAAAGTCAGTAGACCGCTTCCGTAAGGACACAGGTATACTGATATTCTTTCAGAATGAATGGGGCCAGGAAGAACTGCCCTCAACCATTGAAATGCAAATTTTACGCATCGTACAGGAATCACTGCATAATATCCGCAAGCACAGCCATGCTCATGCTGTACGTATTCTGCTGCGCTGTAGTAAAGATAAAGAAGGCAAACATATGCTGATGATAGAAGATGATGGCACTGGTATCATTGAGCCGGTACAGGATGGCAAGCCAGGCGAACATGTTGGATTATCTATCATGAAAGAACGGGCACAAAGACTCGGTGGCGAACTCACTATTGAAAGTGAATCAGGTGAGGGAACACGAGTAATATTGCGTTTCACCAGCCCGCAGCAAACTCAACAAAACTTACTAGACCTAATCTATAAATCATGAAAGTTATCCTTATTGATGACCATGCATTATTTCGCATTGGCCTGGAAAGTATTCTCGAACGCAGGGGCATTAAAGTCATCGCATCACTTGCAGACGGCGTAGAAGGAATTCGGCTTACACAGGAATTAAAACCCGATATCGTATTACTGGATATGCGCATGCCATTAATTTCAGGAACCAAGGTACTACAACAACTTCGTGACAATAACATCGATATCCCTGTCGTTATATTGACTACCAGTAATGAAGAAACCGATCTTATAGAATCACTACGCAATGGTGCCCAGGGTTACTTATTAAAAGATATGGACCCTGATGAACTGGTGACCGCATTACACGATGTCATTCGTGGAAAAACAGCTGTTGCTCCAGAACTCACTAATGTGCTTGCCAAGGTTGTTCAACAAGGTAATAACAGTACAGAAGATAAAAGTGGTCCTTTTGCCGAACTCACACCACGAGAGCACGAAATACTCTGTCATCTCGCTGAAGGGCAGAGTAATAAAGTGATCGCGCGTAATCTTGGCATCTCAGATGGCACGGTCAAATTGCACGTGAAGGCTATCCTGCGGAAACTCGACGTGCATTCACGAGTAGAAGCAGCTGTTATCGCTGTTGAACAACATTTGTGCGATAAGTCTAAAAAAACTACTTAAATACACAGGATGATAAATGAAAAGCTTTGCTAACCTGATTGATGATGTTTTACCGGAAGTAAGTGAGTTATTTCCCTGGGATGTTGAGGAAAAACTCAAGAACAATGCCAACCTTACCTTACTCGACATTCGCGAACCTTACGAATTTGAAGTCATGCATATCAAGGATTCGATCAATGTACCCAGAGGCGTGCTCGAAGCGGCCTGCGATTGGGGATTTGAAGAAACAGTACCGGATATCGCCTGCTGCCGTGATCGTGAAGTCATTGTTATATGCAGGTCTGGTAACCGCAGCGTACTAGCTGCTTATACGATGCAATTGATGGGTTATAGCACTGTTGCTTCATTGAAAACCGGCCTGGCTGGCTGGAATGACTATGAACTACCGCTGGTTAATAATGAAGCTAAAGTTGTAGATGTTGAGGAAGGTGATTTATTTTTTGAACCTAAGGTTCGACCCGAACAAATGCCACCAAAATAGCGACCAGTCATGTCAATTGGCCAATCCCTTGGCCAAGACACCCTGTTAGATCTTGAAACGACTCACCAGCTGCTGCAGATCTGTTGCCAACGATGCCATTTCCTGACTGGCATTGGATGTCTGACTGGCAGCATCCGCCGACACCTCTGCGACATCATTAATACTGATAATATTTTTATTTATTTCTTCAGCCACTGCACTTTGTTCGTCTGCGGCACTGGCAATTTGCATATTCATATCATTAATATTGGTAATGGATGTAGTAATTGTATCCAGTGATGCACCTGCAGTCTGCGCGCTATTAACGCCAACCTCTGCTTGTTTTTTACTATCCTCGATGGCTTTCACTGCTTCATGTGCATCAGCTTGCAAACGACCAATCATATCATTGATCTCTTCAGTCGATTTTTGGGTTCTACTCGCCAGTGTTCGCACTTCATCCGCCACCACGGCAAAGCCCCTGCCCTGTTCACCAGCACGAGCCGCTTCAATAGCGGCATTAAGCGCCAACAGGTTGGTCTGCTCTGCAATACCGCGAATGACATCGAGCACTGTACCGATACTTTGACTGTCTTCTTCCAATCGCTGAATGACATCAGATGCCTGATTAATCTCTGTCGCCAGAGCATTAATGGCATTCACTGTAGCCTGTACGACTTCATGACCATGCCTTGTTTCTTCATCAGCGCTGTGCGCTGATGCTGCCGCTTCAGAGGCATGCCGTGCGACTTCCTGAACAGTGGACGTCATCTGGTTCATGGCAGTTGCCACCTGTTCAGTCTCGGAACGTTGTCTCTGTATGCCCTCATTGCTGCTTTCTGTTATGGCAGACATTTCCTCAGCCGCCGCTCCAAGCTGGCCCGTTGAACTACTAATGTGCTGTACCATCTCGTGTACACGGGCTACAAAACGATTAAATGCCCGTGACAGATCACCTAATTCATCCTTGCTTCCTTCATCCAGCCTGCGGGTTAAATCGCCCTCTCCCTCTGCTATATCATTCAGTGCAGTAACGGTATTATTGATACGACCTGAAATACCACGTCCAATAAACCAGGCAACAAGGAGACCAATACCAATCGCAACGATACCAATAATGATTGTCATATTTCGCGCATCAGCTTGTGCATTAACAAAAGAACTACGATCCATGATCAATTCCAGTATCGCTATTGGATTTCCTGAAAAATCCTTGACTGATTGTGCATATATAGCGACAGGTATGTCACCCATACTGGCCTCGCGTATATTTGACTGGCCATTGAGCACGCTATTCAGCATCGAGTCTTCTGCTTTAATCGAATTTTCCAACGTCGAAGCCACTGCTTTAAATCCTGACTTATCTTTGACATACATGACTACATCAGCATTAAACTGTTTCTTGAAGCGCTCCAGGAATTGTTTACCCAATGAGAGTCCAAATTCTACAGTTCCCTGATGCTCGCCATTGAAAGAAACTGGCACCACCCCTCTGATGCCAATGCCTGCAACCCCTTTTTCCAACCCACGAACTGATTTTTTAGTGGCATTTGCCTGAACCACTGTCTTGCGGAATCCTGAAAGATCATCACCAAATTTTTTCGGCTTGTGCAAACGTAAAAACGAATGGCCATCGGGTGTGTGGAACTGGAATTGTTTCACACCATAGCGTTCTTTTAGTAATTTGAATGCAGGTAACATGGCTTCCAACATGCCTTCCCTATCTCGTTCTGCAAATTTGGAAGACGCTCCTTTGAGACTGGAAACCGTCAATGCAAGCGCCTCAGCCATGTGTGACTCTGTCTGCACATTTTGTTGTAAAGCCGCGTACATTTGTTTAAGTTGTCGAAGCTGAGCATCTTCGGATACTTGCGACATTTTACCCAGTACAACCGGGAGGATCACCGCGATCACAAGAATTAATACCACACCGAATCCTATTTCGATTTTTTTTCCGATCTTAATGTTATTAAACATGTCTGTAATACCCGCTTATCAATGTATTTCCTGGTTTTAGATCATGGGTTTAAGCCTGCACGCTATTTCGGACTTGATACATCCTACTCATGCTCATGCAGTGTATTTATCGGTAATAAATGCTATTACTTGAGTCACTTGGCGAAAAAACTTGTTTGTTCTAGATCGGTCAAGGTACATTCGCTTCGATTGCATCATTGTTAGCCTCTATACCATATTTATATAATGGGATATAGGCTGCGACAATTTTCTGCTATGAATTGATGATCACGAGGATACTGCACGTATTATTGAGACAATTCACTGACAGGAAAAGCAGGAATAGAACGTGCTGGAGTGGAGAAGCTTATTTGGCCACTCAGTCGTTAGCAATGAGATGAATGCCCAAAAATTGACCATGGCAGCTGATGGTGACAATACCTGCATTAAGCCTGATCATCGGGCAAGCCTCTCATGCATGGCAGGATGCCAGTAGGCTAGTGTTTAAACCAGTTTAATCGCTCATGCAATTTAACGACATTACCGACTATGATCAGCGTGGGTGGCTTAATGTCTGAATTTTTCACTGCTTCAGCCATGGTTTCAAGAATGCCGGTCACCACTTTTTGCTCGGGAGTCGTCGCTTTTTGCACCAGGGCAATCGGGGTGTCCTTGGGCATACCATGCGCAATCAGCTCCTCGCATATCACTTCGAGGCCCTGTAAACCCATGTAGAACACGATGGTTTGATTCGGCTGCGCCAGACCATCCCAGTTAAGGTTCATGGAGCCATCTTTCAGGTGCCCGGTGGCAAATACGACTGACTGTGAGTAATCCCTGTGCGTCAAGGGAATACCGGCGTATGAGGATGCTCCGGATGCTGCTGTGACTGCCGGCACGACCTGAAAGGGTACCTTTTGCTGCATCAGGGTATCAATCTCCTCTCCTCCGCGTCCAAAAATAAAGGGGTCACCTCCCTTCAGACGACACACTTTTTTTCCTTCCTTGCCTAACCTGGCCAGCAGGTGATTGATATCTTCCTGAGGCACCGAGTGATTGGAACGTTCCTTGCCCACATAGATTCTCTCTGCATCACGCCTGACCAGGTCGAGTATTGGTTTAGAGACCAGTCGGTCATAAACAACGACGTCAGCCTGCTGCATCAGACGCAATGCACGAAACGTCAGCAAATCCGGATCACCGGGTCCCGCCCCCACCAGGTAGACTTCGCCAGTATCCAGATCATGATGTTCTTTTGCATCTGCAAATGCCTGTTCAAGGTATTCATGAGCCCTGTCATCCTGACCCGCCATGACCATCTCTACAATCGGTCCTGAAAGAATTTGTTCCCAGAACTTACGACGTTCTTCTACGGTAGCAAAGCTCTGTTTGGCTTTTCCCCTGTATTCTTCCATCAAAATACCCAGTCTTCCATAGCCAGACGGAATCATTGATTCCAGTTTTGAGCGCAGCGTCCGTGCCAGCACCGGAGATGATCCACCCGTTGAAATGGCCACCTGAACAGGTGAACGATCGATCATTGATGGCATTATAAAACTACCCATATCAGGATTATCGACGACATTCACCGGCACGCCTTTTTTGTTAGCCAGCTCAGCAATAGCTTCATTGACTTTTTTATTATCAGTAGCTGCGATGACCAGCACTTTATCAAGCATGTCCTTTTCAGCGAATTCTCCCAGACGGTAATCGATGTGACCCTGATCATGTAAAACACGTAAACTATCGCACAAATCAGGAGAGACCACAGTGACACTGCCACCCGCATCCATCAATAAACTGACTTTTCGTTCAGCGACACTTCCGCCACCCACAACGAGACATTGACGGTTTTTAATATTGAGAAAGATGGGTAAGAAATCCATAAATCAGACCTGTGTTTTATAAAGTATAAATATCATCAGTATAATGACCAATACAGTTTAAATTTTCTGTTGCCCGCCCATATAGGCTTGCAAGACTTCAGGAATATGAATATTACCTTCATGATCCTGACCATTCTCCATAATGGCTACCAGTGTTCTACCCACAGCCAGACCGGAACCATTTATCGTATGTAACAGCTCGGGTTTACCCGTTTCCGGATTACGCCAGCGCGCCTGCATACGACGAGACTGAAAGGATTCGAAATTACTGCATGAAGAAATTTCGCGATATTTTTGTTGCCCAGGTAACCAGACTTCCAGGTCATAGGTCTTTGCGGCAGAAAAGCCGACATCCCCCGAACATAAACTCACCAGTCGATAGGGTAAATCCAGTTTCTGCAAAACCGTTTCTGCATGCCGGGTTAAAGATTCCAGCGCCTCGTAGGAATCTTCAGGTTTTATGAACTGTACCATTTCAACTTTTTCAAACTGGTGCTGACGAATCAAGCCGCGCGTATCGCGCCCATACGAACCTGCTTCTGAACGGAAACAAGGTGTATGTGCAGTGAATTTTAAGGGTAAGCGCTCACTCTCAACAATTTCACCTCTGAGCATGTTAGTCACGGGTACTTCGGCCGTGGGTATCAGGTAATACTCATGTTCGCCTTTTAATGCAAACAGATCTTCTGAAAACTTGGGCAACTGCCCGGTGCCATGCAGGCTATCAGCATTCACCAGGTAGGGAACATAAACCTCTTCATAGCCATGCTCATTGGTATGTAAGTCCAGCATAAACTGTATCAACGCGCGATGTAATTTTGCCAATGGACCACTCAGTAACATGAAACGCGATCCGGTCAGTTTTGATGCCGTTTCAAAATCCAGCCAGCCTTTATTCTCACCCAGGTCTACATGGTCTTTGACATCAAAGTCAAATTGCGGCAGTTCACCCCATTGACGAATTTCGACATTATCATCTTCATTGTTACCATCAGGAACATCGTCATGCAGCAGATTGGGAATGCCCAGGTAGATATCCTGCAATTCATTCTGAAGCTCAGCTAATTGTGCTTCAGCCTGCTTGAGTTCTTCACCCATGTTGGCGACCTGGTCCAGTAATGGCTGGATATCATCACCAGCCGCCTTGGCCTTGCCAATGGATTTGGATATGACGTTACGCTCATTCTGCAATTCCTGGGTTCTGATTTGAATCGTCTTGCGCTTTTCTTCCAGTTGAGAAATAGCCTCAACATCCAGTTGAAAATTTCTGCGCTTAAGTTTTTCTGCGACCAGTTGTAAATCGTTTCTTAATAACTTTGGATCGAGCATGGTATCTATAAATTCCTAAAAGCCTAAGTGCTTACTTGTACCGGCCAACTAACGATATGGCCCGGTTTAATATTATTTTGAAGGTGACTAATAATCTCTTGCACTTTTTCAGATTCATCAAAAAATTCAACAATGATGGGTAAATCCAGTGACAGATCGATAAGGCTGGCACTATGCACCTGACCAGAATTCCCAAAACCTTCAATGCCTCTGTAAACCGTAACGCCCCTTACTTTTTCAACGTCCTTCAGCAGTGTCAGCAACTTTTCAAGGTGTGCCGACCCTTCTGATAAATAGATGCGTGCCATCATCATATTCTCACCATTCATATCTGTCGCCCCATTAGCATACCGGCCCAGGTCGCTGCCAGACAAAGAAATACACTCAAGACAATATTCAAAACGGCCTTCTGGGTTTCACCGTTTTCAAGCAACAACAGGGTTTCCATCGAAAAGCTTGAAAAAGTGGTCAAGGCGCCCAGCAATCCAATTTGCAATGCAGCACGCCACTCAAGGCTCATGCTCAAGCGCTCAATAAACAACACATACAGCAGGCCCATACCCAGACAACCGACGACATTCACCACCAGAGTTCCATAAGGAAAACCCCGGCCCAGTAACATGTGTGTGCCATTGGATATTGAGTAGCGGAGTAATGCACCGATGGCACCTCCACTGGCTATGGCCAGAATCTTGATCAATGTCGAGCTATCCTATTGATTGAATCGAATCGTGCGTATTGTACCTATTTTACTCATGATTTGCCTTTTTTCCTGGCTTTTTCATCCAGCTGGCGAAGATAGCTTAATTTTTCGGCTATCTTGATCTCCAGACCCCGATCAACCGGAAAATAATATTGTTGCTCTGGCATTTCATCCGGGAAGTAACGTTCCCCGGCGGCATAGGCATTATTATCATCATGGGCGTAACGGTAGTCCTTGCCGTAATCCATCGACTTCATCAACTGGGTGGGTGCATTACGCAAGTGCAAGGGCACGTTCATAGATCCAAACTGCCTGGCATCACGCATGGCCGATTTGAAGGCTGTATAAACGGCATTGCTCTTGGCTGCGCAGGCCAGATAAACCACCGCCTGAGCTAATGCCAATTCACCTTCCGGGCTGCCCAGACGCTCTTGCACATCCCAGGCATTCAGGCAAATCTGTAATGCTCGCGGGTCGGCATTGCCGATATCTTCAGTGGCCATTCGTACTATTCGCCTGGCGATGTAGAGAGGGTCACAACCACCGTCAAGCATGCGCGCCAACCAGTACAGGGCGCCATCGGGAGAAGAACCCCTGACTGATTTATGCAAGGCTGATATTTGATCATAGAAGGCATCACCGCCTTTATCAAAACGACGCACGCCACCACTCACCACATCTTTCAGTACCGATTTCGTGATCGTTTCCTTGCCTGCATTCGACTCGGCAATATCCGATGCGATTTCAAGCATGTTGAGCGCATAACGCGCATCACCATCGGCTGCCTGCGCCAGCACCTGCCTGCATTCCTGATCCATAATAAGTGACCGGGAACCCAGGCCTCGCTCTGTATCGGTTAATGCCCTTTCAACAAGCTGCAGGATACTCTCTTGATCCAGACTTTTAAGCACATAAACACGAACGCGTGATAACAAGGCATTATTGAGTTCAAAGGATGGATTTTCTGTGGTCGCGCCAATAAAAGTAATCGTGCCATCTTCGACATGCGGCAGAAAGGCATCTTGCTGGGCTTTATTAAAACGATGCACTTCGTCAACAAACAGGATGGTGGCACGGTCATGTTGCTGACGATTGATTTTGGCTTTATCAATCGCCAGGCGTATATCCTTGACGCCGGACAATACCGCCGAAAGACTGGTAAATTCGGCATTGGCATAGCTGGCGATCATGCGCGCCAGTGTTGTCTTGCCAGTACCAGGCGGGCCCCAGAACAACATTGAATGCATATGCCCTGCATCGAGCGCTTGCCGCAGTGTTTTACCTGTACCCAGAAGATGGGACTGGCCAAGCACTTCATCCAGAACCTGCGGGCGCATACGATCCGCTAATGGTCGAAAATCCTCTGGCTTGTTATTCGGGATACTCAATCGTGGCTTAAATTATAATTGATCGCCGCCAATCAAATCCGTACCGGGCGGTACAGTAAAGCGGAATATCTTATTGTCTATATCAGCGTTAATTTTCAATTGATGAAAACGGATTTGTGTGCGCTGTCCAAGATTATCCTTGAGCTCCAGTATGGCAATACTTGATTGTTTAAAGCCCACCGAAATTTCTGAAAACTCCGAATTTTCCTGCTTCGGCACCAGGCTGACCCACTGATACTCATCACCACGATCCACCTCGGTGAGTTTGAAATCACGCGACAAAGGGTGCTTACCACTCAGTACCAATGCAGGCGCATTACCAATCGCTTTCGCTGCCTGCTTGACGGTAACCTGATCAAGCTCGGGATCATGAATCCAGATACGCTCACCATCAGCTACAATCACTTGCGGGTAAGGATCACTATATACCCAACGAAACAGCCCCGGTCTTTTTATCCATACCTGACCACTGGACTCCTGCACAGTATTACCTGTAGCGTCTTTCAATACTTGCGAAAAATCTGCAGCAAACGCTTTCACTTCTTTATGAAAACGATTCAAATCATCCAGGCCAGTCGCGGCATACAAACCAGCGTGAAAGACAAATAAACCAACAAACAACAAAGAACGCATATTCATTTTCCCAATTTTAAATTTTCTCAATCAACCCCTGACAGGCGGTGGAGCGATCACTTCACGACTGCCATTGGATTGCATACTACTAACGATACCGGCAGCTTCCATCGCTTCAATCATACGGGCCGCACGGTTATAACCAATTTTCAAGCGGCGCTGTACCGACGAGATCGAGGCTCGTCTTGTCTCTGTGACTATTTTCACCGCTTCGTCATATAATGGATCAGACTCATCAACCGCATCAGAAGTTTCACCCGGCAGTAAAACAGGTACCCCGCCCTGCTCTTCATCAACAATATCCTCCAGATAATCCGGCTCACCCAGCTCTTTTAGCTGCGCTACCACCCGATGTACTTCCGGGTCATCGACGAAGGCCCCATGCACGCGGGTAGGAAGACCACTACCCGGACTCAGATAGAGCATGTCACCATGTCCTAACAATTGTTCTGCACCACCCTGATCAAGTATCGTTCTCGAATCCACCTTGGAAGACACCTGAAAAGCAATGCGTGTGGGGATATTGGCTTTTATCAAACCAGTGATAACATTTACCGAAGGACGTTGCGTGGCAACAATCAGGTGAATGCCGGCGGCACGCGCCTTTTGCGCCAGACGGGCAATCAGCTCTTCACATTTCTTGCCTACGATCATCATCATGTCGGCAAATTCATCTATCACCACAACAATCAACGGTAGATGATTGAGTGTGGGTGGTGGCTCATCCGGGTCGAAGGCCTCTTCGCGTTTATACAGCGGATCCTGAATAGGCTCACCCTTATTAATCGCATCCTTGACCTTGCGGTTATAACCGGCAATATTACGCACGCCGAGCGCGGCCATTAAGCGATAGCGACGTTCCATCTCACCGACACACCAGCGCAAGGCATTGGCTGAATCTTTCATGTCGGTAATGACCGGTGTCAACAGATGCGGAATGCCTTCATAAACTGATAATTCCAGCATCTTCGGATCAATCATGATCAAGCGCACATCATTCGGTGTGGCTTTGTAGAGCAAACTCAGGATCATGGCGTTAACCGCCACCGATTTACCTGAGCCCGTGGTTCCGGCCACCAGCAAATGTGGCATTTTCGCCAGATCAACCACAATGGGATGACCGCTGATATCCTTGCCCAGCGCCAGGGTGGCATGCGAGCTGGATCGATCATATTCCTGAGATCGCAGAATCTCACTCAGATAAACAATTTCACGATGTTCATTGGGAATCTCGAGACCCACCGTTGATTTACCGGGTATCACCTCGACAACGCGTAAACTGATAACGGACATGGCGCGTGCCAGATCCTTGGCCAGGTTACTGATCTGGCTGACTTTCACGCCGGCTGCCGGCTGTACCTCGAAGCGCGTAATCACCGGCCCCGGATGAACCGATTCCACTTCGATCTCAATACCGAAATCACGCAATTTCAGTTCCAGTAATTGCGACATCGCCTCCAGGGCATCCTTGGAATAACCCTTGGTGGAGGGTACCGGGTCATCGAGTAATGACAGCGCCGGCAATTCTGTATTCGGTGCCGGTTCAAACAGGGACACCTGCCTTTCCTTTTCTATTCGAATACTCGGCGCAAGTTCTTTGATGACCGGCTCGATTTTGACCGGCTTGCGATTCTCTTTTTTAACTTTTTCCACGCGCGCACTGTCTATTCTTTCCTTTCGTGCTCTGCGTAATTCCAGTTGTTCGCGAAAATAGCCGGACAAGCCTCTTACCCAGTTAATGGCACTCAATGTATAGACGCCAAGTTGGTCCATCATTTTTAACCACGACAGGCCGGTAAACAGCGTGATTCCGGTCAGGAACAAAGCCAGTAATAACAAGGTCGAGCCCATGGAGCCAAACGCCGTTAACAACGCCAATGCCACCATCGAGCCCAGAATACCGCCAGCGGTCTGCTCTGGCAGGATACCCGGCTGGATGAAAAAATGGATCGAGGCCAGCGCGGTGCCGGCCAACAGTGTCAGTACAAACCCGCTAAACCGGATAGAGAAAATACGGCCGTCAAATTCGCCGTTGATCTTACGTTCACGATAGATCAACACACCTGTGTAGATAATCATCACCGGCACCAGGTAGGCCAGAAAGCCAAACAACAGTAACAACACATCAGCAAACCAGGCGCCCACCAGACCTCCGGCATTCTGGATCTTCGATGCCGTCATGCTATTGGTCCATCCCGGATCACTGGTGTGATAGCTTACCAAGACAATAATAAAGTAGAGTCCAATGGCTCCAAACACAAACAGAGCGCCTTCACGCAGTCCGCGCGCGACATGTGATCCTAATGGTCTTGCATCGGTTTTCTTTTTACGTGCCTGTGCCAAATCTATTCCTTTACTGTAAGAATGTCTTATAAATAACTAATTATTATAAATATAATTGTGTTTCGCAAGCGCTTATTTCAGCGCCGGGTAGAGCACTTCCCCGGCGCTCACATTGACCGCGTTAAGCAGCTCGGCATGCCCCCTCCAGTCAGGATTAGCCAACTGCATGGCATAAGGTAAAACCGCCGCAGACAAGGCCTGGGAGGCTGTACGCGGCACCGCACCGGGCATATTGGTCACACCAAAGTGTACCACTTCCTCCTCAATATAAGTGGGTTGTTCATAGCTTGTTGGCCTGGTGGTTTCCACACAGCCGCCCTGGTCAACCGAGATATCAATAATAACACTTCTTTTTTTCATGTTTTTAACCATATCCCGACTCACCAGATGCGGCGCCCTGGCACCATGAATCAACACCGCACCCACCAGCAAATCTGCATCCCCCAGTGCCTCTTCGATGGCATCCTGATAAGGATATAGCCCGGTCACATTGGGCCCGATACTTCTGGCCATATCCAGCTTGTCCGGTACGCGATCAAATACCGTCACCTGTGCGCCCATGGCAGCCGCCATGGTTGCAGCATGGCTACCAGCAACACCGGCACCTAATATCACCACATGGCCACGTTCTGCTGCCGCAAGACCACCCAATAAGATGCCACGACCACCCTCGGGCTGATATAGCAAGTGCGCGCCTACTTGTGCGGCTACCCTGCCCGCCACCGCACTCATGGGTGTCAGCACAGGCAGCTTGCCATTCGATTCAACCGTTTCGAAAGCCACCGCCGTCAGGCCAATCGCCAGCAATTGCCGGGTCAGTTCCTGATTAGCCTGACGGCGGTGGCTTTCGAAACGGTTGAATCGAATGGCAAGCTGCCTGTGCTGACGCCCGTCGAGTGCGGTGGCGGGCAGGGTAGCCGCACAAGTAGGCGCGCACTTGCTATATCAGCCCGAGGGTGGTCATGACCGGGTGGTCTTGCGGCAGCAGAACGTGGCCATGTCGTGATATTAGGTGCTGGTGTTGCTGGTAGCCATGCTGCAACCATGGCGGCTGCCATGGGCTCCCAGGTGACGGTATTTGATCGCGTACCGGACAAGCTGCGATACAGGCCAGGAGCATAGGCCCCAATGTCACTGGGCTATATCCTTATCAGGATGCCATCGAAGAGGCGCTTGGGGATGCAGATTTGCTCGTGGGGGCGGGGGTGGCTTGATTCGTGGTCCCAGGGCGCCTCACAAGCATGTGGTAAATAGGGACATGGTTAAAAACATGAAAAAAAAATGTTATTATTGATATCTCGGTTGACCAGGCAGTTGTGTGGAAACCACCAGGCCAACAAGCTATGAACAACCCACTGAGGAGGAAGTGGTACACTTTGGTGTGACCAATATGCCCGGTGCGGTGCCGCGTTAAGCCTCCCAGCTGTACGGCGGTTTACCTTATGCCATGCAGCTGGCCAATCCTGACTGGAGGGGGCATGCCGAGCTGCTTAACGCGGTCATGTTTTGAGCGCGGGGAAGTGCTCTACCCGGCACTGAAATAAGCACTTGCGAAACACGATTATATTTATAATAATTAGTTATTTATAAGACATTCTTACAGTAAAGGAATAGATTTGGCACAGGCACGTAAAAAGAAACCGAATACAAGCCATTAGGATCACATGTCGCGCGCGGAGCTTGCGTGAAGGCGCTCTGTTGTGTTTGGAGCCGTAAAGAGTTTGTTATTTCTGTCTTGGTAAGCTATCGCGCGTGATCCGGGAATCGACCCAATCAGCATGACGGCATCGAAGATCCGGACATGCCGGAGGTCTGGTGGGCGCCTGGTTTGCTGATGTGTTGTTACTGTTGTTTGGCTTTCTGGCCTACCTGGTGCCGGTGATGATTATCTACACAGGTGTGTTGATCTATCGTGAACGTAAGATCAACGGCGAATTTGACGGCCTTATTTTCTCTATCCGGTTTAGCGGGTTTGTACTGACACTGTTGGCCGGCACCGCGCTGGCCTCGATCCATTTTTTCATCAGCCGGGTATCCTGCCAGAGCAGACCGCTGGCGGTATTCTGGGCTCGATGGTGGCATTGGCGTTGTTAACGGCGTTTGGTTCCCATGGGCTCGACCTTGTTATTACTGGCTTTGTTCCTGACCGGAATCACGCTGTTTTACCCGCCTGTCGTGGTTAAAAATGATGGACCAACTTGGCGTCTATACATTGAGTGCCATTAACTGGGTAAGAGGGCTTTATCCGGCTATTTCGCGAACAACTGGAATTACGCAGAGCACGCAAGGAAAGAGTAGACAGTGCGCGCGTGGAAAAAGTTGAATCGCAAGCCGGTCAAAATCGAGCCGGTCATCAAAGAACTTGCGCCGAGTATTCGAATAGAAAAGGAAAGGCAGGTGTCCCTGTTTGAACCGGCACCGAATACAGAATTGCCGGCGCCTGTCATTACTCGATGACCCGTACCCTCCACCAAGGGTTACTCCAAGGATGCCCTGGAGGCAATATCAAGATACTGGAACTGAAATTGCGTGATTTCGGTATTGAGATCGAAGTGAGATGCAGATTCCAGTGCCGGAGCAGGTGATTACGCGCTTCAGGTCACGCCCGGCAGCCCGGCGTGAAAGTCAGCCGAGATCGTAACCTGGCCAAGGATCTGGCACGCGCCATGTCCGTTATCAGTTTACGCGTTGTCGAGGTGATACCCGGTAAATCGACGGTAGGTCTCGAGATTCCCAATGAACATCGTGAAATTGTTTATCTGAGTGAGATTCTGCGATCTCAGGAATATGATCGATCCAGCTCGCATGCCACCCTGGCGCTGGGCAAGGATATCAGCGGTCATCCCATTGTGGTTGATCTGGCGAAAATGCCACATTTGCTGGTGGCCGGAACCACGGGCTCAGGTAAATCGGTGGCGGTTAACGCCATGATCCTGAGTTTGCTCTATAAAGCGACACCGAATGATGTGCGCTTGATCATGATTGATCCGAAGATGCTGGAATTATCTGTTTATGAAGGCATTCCTCATTTGCTGACACCGGTCATTACCGACATGAAAGATTCAGCTAATGCCTTGCGCTGGTGTGTCGGTGAGATGGAACGTCGCTATCGTTTAATGGCCGCGCTCGGCGTGCGTAATATTGCCGGTTATAACCGCAAGGTCAAGGATGCGATTAATAAGGGTGAGCCTATTCAGGACCCGCTATATAAAAAGGAAGAGGCCTTTGATCCGGACGAGCCACCACCCACACTCAATCATCTGCCGTTGATTGTTGTGGTGATAGATGAATTTGCCGACATGATGATGATCGTAGGCAAGAAATGTGAAGAGCTGATTGCCCGTCTGGCGCAAAAGGCGCGTGCCGCCGGCATTCACCTGATTGTTGCCACGCAACGTCCTTCGGTAAATGTTATCACTGGTTTGATAAAAGCCAATATCCCCACACGCATTGCTTTTCAGGTGTCTTCCAAGGTGGATTCGAGAACGATACTTGATCAGGGTGGTGCAGAACAATTGTTAGGACATGGTGACATGCTCTATCTGAGTCCAGGTAGTGGTCTTCCTACCCGCGTGCATGGGGCCTTCGTCGATGACCCGGAAGTACATCGGGTGGTAGCGCAGCTAAAAGAGCTGGGTGAGCCGGATTATCTGGAGGATATTGTTGATGAAGAGCAGGGCGGGGTACCTGTTTTACTGCCGGGTGAAACTTCTGATGCGGTTGATGAGTCTGATCCATTATATGACGAAGCGGTGAAAATAGTCACAGAGACAAGACGAGCCTCGATCTCGTCGGTACAGCGCCGCTTGAAAATTGGTTATAACCGTGCGGCCCGTATGATTGAAGCGATGGAAGCTGCCGGTATCGTTAGTAGTATGCAATCCAATGGCAGTCGTGAAGTGATCGCTCCACCGCCTGTCAGGGGTTGATTGAGAAAATTTAAAATTGGGAAAATGAATATGCGTTCTTTGTTGTTTGTTGGTTTATTTGTCTTTCACGCTGGTTTGTATGCCGCGACTGGTCTGGATGATTTGAATCGTTTTCATAAAGAAGTGAAAGCGTTTGCTGCAGATTTTTCGCAAGTATTGAAAGACGCTACAGGTAATACTGTGCAGGAGTCCAGTGGCCAGGTATGGATAAAAAGACCGGGGCTGTTTCGTTGGGTATATAGTGATCCTTACCCGCAAGTGATTGTAGCTGATGGTGAGCGTATCTGGATTCATGATCCCGAGCTTGATCAGGTTACCGTCAAGCAGGCAGCGAAAGCGATTGGCAATGCGCCTGCATTAGTACTGAGTGGTAAGCACCCTTTGTCGCGTGATTTCAAACTCACCGAGGTGGATCGTGGTGATGAGTATCAGTGGGTCAGCCTGGTGCCGAAGCAGGAAAATTCAGAGTTTTCAGAAATTTCGGTGGGCTTTAAACAATCCAGTATTGCCATACTGGAGCTCAAGGATAATCTTGGACAGCGTACACAAATCCGTTTTCATCAATTGAAAATTAATGCTGATATAGACAATAAGATATTCCGCTTTACTGTACCGCCCGGTACGGATTTGATTGGCGGCGATCAATTATAATTTAAGCCACGATTGAGTATCCCGAATAACAAGCCAGAGGATTTTCGACCATTAGCGGATCGTATGCGCCCGCAGGTTCTGGATGAAGTGCTTGGCCAGTCCCATCTTCTGGGTACAGGTAAAACACTGCGGCAAGCGCTCGATGCAGGGCATATGCATTCAATGTTGTTCTGGGGCCCGCCTGGTACTGGCAAGACAACACTGGCGCGCATGATCGCCAGCTATGCCAATGCAGAATTTACCAGTCTTTCGGCGGTATTGTCCGGCGTCAAGGATATTCGCCTGGCGATTGATAAAGCCAAAATCAATCGTCAGCAACATGATCGTGCCACCATCCTGTTTGTTGACGAGGTGCATCGTTTTAATAAAGCCCAGCAAGATGCCTTTCTGCCGCATGTCGAAGATGGCACGATTACTTTTATTGGCGCGACCACAGAAAATCCATCCTTTGAACTCAATAATGCCTTGTTATCACGCGTTCGTGTTTATGTGCTTAAAAGTCTGGATCAAGAGAGTATCCTGCAGCTTGTTGAAAGGGCATTAACCGATACAGAGCGAGGCCTGGGTTCCCGGTCACTTATTATGGATCAGGAATGCAGGCAGGTGCTGGCGCAGGCAGCCGATGGTGATGCGCGTTATGCGCTCAACATGCTTGAAATCGCATCTGATATTGCCGAGTCGAATGCAGGCAAGGAAACGATCACGAAATCGGTACTGAAAGATGTGGTGAGTGGCGGCGTGCGTCGTTTTGATAAAGGCGGTGATGCCTTCTATGATCAAATATCAGCCTTGCATAAATCAGTCAGGGGTTCTTCTCCCGATGGCGCCCTGTACTGGTTGGCGCGCATGCTTGACGGTGGTTGTGACCCTCTCTACATCGCCAGGCGAATAGTACGAATGGCCACTGAAGATATCGGCAATGCCGACCCGCGAGCATTACAGATTTGCCTGAATGCCTGGGATGTGCAAGAGCGTCTGGGCAGCCCGGAAGGTGAATTGGCGTTAGCACAGGCGGTGGTTTATCTGGCCTGCGCAGCCAAGAGCAATGCCGTTTATACAGCCTTCAAATCGGCCATGCGTGATGCCAGGCAGTTTGGATCTATGAACGTACCCTTGCACTTGCGTAATGCACCCTACCCAGTTGATGAAGTCGATGGATTACGGCAAGGACTACCGTTACGCCCATGATGATGATAATGCCTATGCCGCCGGGGAACGTTACTTCCCGGATGAAATGCCAGAGCAGCAATATTATTTCCCGGTTGATCGCGGTCTGGAGATCAAGATTGCCGAAAAATTAAGCTATCTTCGCCAGCTGGATGAAAAAGCCAGGAAAAAAGGCAAATCATGAGTAAAATAGGTACAATACGCACGATTCGATTCAATCAATAGGATAGTTCGACATTGATCAAGATTTTCGCCATAGCCAGTGGAGGTGCCATCGGCGCCTTACTCCGTTATACGATTTCCAATGGCACACACATGCTACTGGGCAGAGGTTTTCCTTATGGAACGCTTGCCGTCAATGTGATCGGTTGTCTGGGCATGGGCCTGCTTTATGTTGTGTTTCTTGAGCGCTTGAGCATGAGCCTTGAGTGGCGTGCTGCATTGCAAATTGGATTGCTGGGCGCCTTGACCACTTTTTCAAGCTTTTCGATGGAAACCCTGTTGTTGCTTGAAAACGGTGAAACCCAGAAGGCCGTTTTGAATATTGTTTGAGTGTATTTCTTTGTCTGGCAGCGACCTGGGCCGGTATGCTAATGGGGCGACAGATATGAATGGTGAGAATATGATGATGGCACGCATCTATTTATCAGAAGGGT
>CAWECS010000023.1:0-219901 GCA_963807455.1 uncultured Gammaproteobacteria bacterium
GGTAATGCATTCACTAGACCGCTCCAGGCAATGATAATCAGTCGATTTGCCAACGACCCACGTTAGCCAGCACTTCCTGGGGCCGCTCAAATTGCTCCATTAGCAGGCTGTGGTAGAAACACTCTTCGCTTGAACGTAAACGATCGGTTGCAAAGCGTGATTGATATGCTTCAGTATCAATACCCGACGCTGCGCGCTTCAACACCTCAGGCAACAGGTCGACCAGGCCGCTGCCTTCATCGAACTGCTCTTTATTACGCCAGGTAATGTCAGCGGGTAACAAATCCTCAAACGCCTTGCGCAAGATCCATTTTTCAATACGTTGACCGTCGTCTTGGGTAAGAAGCTTGAACCGTGGTGGTACAGTCTGTGCCATGGCTATCACCTCGGTATCGAGAAACGGTACCCGCGCCTCAATGGCATGGCGCATGGTCATGCGATCCACCCGTTGCAGATTGATATTGTGCAGCCGTGTTATCGAACGACGCAGTTCCTTGTGTAACGTTTCATCGTCGGTAATGCTTTTGTGATAGCTATAGCCGGCAAACAATTCATCGGCACCTTCTCCGGTGAGAATGACCTTCACCTTGTCGGCTGCCAGGCGCGCGGCGAACCAGGTAGGAATCGCGCTGCGCACCAGGTCCTGGTCGAAGGATTCCAGGTGGTAAATGATCTCGGGTAGTGCTTCGATTACCTCAGTGGCAGTGTACACATACTCATGATGGATAGAGCCAATGTGACGGGCGACGCGACGTGCGGCTTCCAAATCACGCGAGCCTTCGTTGCCGACAGAAAAGGTGTGAAGCTCGGGCATGTATTTTTTTGCGACCGCCGCAATGATACTGCTGTCGAGCCCGCCGGAAAGAAATGCACCTAAAGGCACATCACTCAACAGGCGTTTCTTCACTGCGGCCTCTATGGTCTCACGCACTTGGCGAATGTGCACATCCAGATCCAGTTCTAGCGGAACGAGATCTGGCACTTCATAATAAGTATGAAAACCGCTCTCGGAGTCGTAAAGGGTGCCGGGCGGAAACTCTTTGATATTCTCGGTTAACGATGTCAGCGCCTTGAGCTCCGAGGCAAAGTACATGGTCTCGGTACCGTCTTCACTTTTCTGACGTGCATAGTACAACGGCTTGATGCCGATGCGATCACGTGCCAGCACCAGCCGATCGCCCTCAGAAATGGCAAAAGCAAACATACCGTCGAGTAACCGCGGGGCCGATAATCCGTGCTCCTCAAATATGTGGAGAATGGTTTCGCTATCGCTGTGGGAGGTGAAGTTATGGGTTTCGCCAAGTTGTTTGCGCAATTGCGGGTGGTTGTAGATCATACCGTTGGCTACCAGGGTAGCACTGTGATCTTCATTGTGAATTGGTTGCTGGCCGTGATCCGGATCCATAATGGCCAGTCGGATATGACCCAACACTCCCTGGTCAAGTTGGACATGCATCCCGTTACCATCCGGTCCACGGTGGCGCAACGCATCGATCATACTTTGCACCTTCGATTGGTCGACGTTTCCCCAAATTCCTACAATTCCACACATAAAAACCACCTTGAGTTAGTTGCACGTATTAGCCGTTAACTGTTTCAGTATATCCTTTTAAATGTATAAGTATATTCTTATATATGCTGATTATAAACCTCAATCCTTGAACGCCATCGGTTAATCCAGCACACGGTGTATATGTTGGTAATCTCACAAGTTTCTAAACTCTACGGCGATGCCCCGGCTCTGGCACCATCACCTTAGAAGGAACCGGATTATCGCCTGAAAATATTCTCCAGATTCGGCAGCGAATGGGCTACGTTATTCAGGAAGGTGGTCTGTTTCCCCATCTCACCGTACGCGATAACGTCACCGTCATGGCACGCTATCTGCACCGCGATGCTAGCTGGATTGATTGCCGCCTCAACGAACTCGCTCAATTGGTGCGGCTACCTGAGGAAATGATGAAACGATTTCCAGCTGAGCTATCCGGCGGACAGCGCCAACGTGTCAGCCTCATGCGCGCACTGATGCTGGATCCGGATCTGTTGCTGTTGGATGAACCGCTGGGTGCACTAGACCCCATGATTCGTTACGAGTTGCAACAGGAACTCAAAGCTATCTTTGGCCAACTCGGCAAGACCGTCATTATGGTTACCCACGACATCGCCGAAGCGGTTATTTTGGGCAGACCCTGGTTCTAATGCGGGATGGATGCATCGTGCAAGCCGGTCCCTTTAAAGAGCTGGCCCAAACACCGGCCGAACCGTTCGTCGAACAATTCATCACCGCACAGCGTGAACCCATAATGAGTAAACATCTTTCGATAAAAAGGTGCTAGAAGTCAGTCGTTATGGGTGCCTATACTGCTTAATGCCTACTATACATTTCATCGATCATATTATGATATTGATCAATAATAAATTGCCTTCTGGGCTTTAGTGTTGGAGTCAACATGCCATTTTCAATGGTCCATGGTTCTTCACATATAGTAACTCTGTGTATACGCGCATAACCGGGAAAGGCGCTCATTTTTATTTTTATGTGTTGCAGTAATTCATCATTGAGAGATTTGGAGCCATTGTTGAGTTTTTTAGCTAATTCATTATTAGGAATAACCAGTGCGCTGAGGTAGGGACGACTCTCACCTACAACAACGATGTTTTCAAATAACGGATCTTGCAGAATGGATTGTTCAACTTCACAAGGGGGAATCTTTTCGCCGGTAGACAGTACGATAATGTCCTTGATGCGACCGGTAATGGTTATTTTTCCATCGATAATACTGGCTTTATCGCCGGTATGTAGCCAGCCCTGTTCATCGATGATTTCTCGTGTGGCTTGCTCATGTTTCCAGTAACCCTGCATGATGCATTTTCCTTTAACCAGTAATTCCCCATGTTCATCAATACGTGCCTCGACGCCGGGTAAAGGAACACCAACACTTCTGGGGTCGTTGTCATCGAGATGGTTAACACTGATCACCGGGCTGAATTCAGTGAGTCCATAGCCTTGAGCTATTTCGATACCCAGGGCGATAAATAAGCGTGCAATATTAAAGTCCAGTGGGGCGCCACCGGATATCGCAAAACGAAATTGGTTGCCGAATTTTTCGCGTATTTTTTTATGAAAAAGTCGGTCAAATAGCGGGAGTAATAAAAACTGTATATCCCAATGTGCTTTATTTTGTTTGTATTGAAAATGTTTCCAGGCAATATTGATAGAGTAATGAAACAAGGTTTGTATGAATGTATGTTTTTGCGCAAGTGCTTCATCTACTTTGTTATATACACGCTCGAATATTCGTGGAACCGTGATCATGACACTGGGGTTCTGGCTGAGCATATCTTGTGCCAGTTCAGCGATTGAGCGAGAGAAGCTGACACTGGCACCACTCATCATTGGGATGTAGTAACCCACTGTGCGTTCCAGCATATGTGAGATGGGCAGGAATGATAAAAAATGATCCGATGGATAGATGTCGATACTATGTACGCCTGCCCAGGCATCTTGCATAATATTATCATGACTTAGCATGACGCCTTTAGGCTTGCCAGTTGTACCAGATGTGTAGACGATACTGGCGAGGGCGTGTCTGTCAGATGTTGTAGTCTGAGTATCAACTGTATCCTGGTCGAGCCATTGATGTAAGGTGATGACTTTATCCTGAAAGTCATCACCGGTATCAGACTCAATGCTGACGATAGTATTTAATGAGCCTAGCTGATCCGCTACTGCTGATAGTCTTTGCAGGTGATTTTGGCCCTCTACCAGTAATAGTTTTACGCCAGCATCGCGTAGGATATAGGCAATGTTTTCTGCACGATCTTCGGGGTAGAGAGGCACAACCACCAGCTGGTTAGCAAAGCAGGCTTGTTCATACAACACCCATTCCAGTGAGTTTTTGATCAGGATTGCTGCTCTGTCACCTGGTTGCAAACCTTCATTAGCGATGGCATTGGCCCACAAGCAAGTCTTTTCATAAACCGTTTTCCAGTCAATAGCTTGCCAACTATTGGATGGCTTGGAGTAATATCGATATGCAACAGAGTCCGGGCTTTTCTTAAACCTGGCTTTTAACAGTTCATGCAAGCTATTGACGGTATCGGGATTGATGTAGTCAGTTTTCATGTTTTTGTTTAACAAAGCAGGTTTTCCCAGCCTTTGTCCATTGTAAATCTGTCGCCGTATTTTTTATTGAATTCTTCAAATCGGTGTTGTTGATTCTCCAGTTTCAGTGAATGCAAGTATTTTATAGGTCCGCCAGTGAATGGTGCGAAGCCTGTGCCAAAAATAATGCCGGCATCGAGCATGTCTTCATTTTCGATGATGCCTTCACGCAAACAGGTGACTGCTTCATTCAGAAATCTCAGTACCAGACGGTCTTGAATCAGTAGCCGTTGATCTTCATCGTCTTTTACTTTGTGTTTAACAGGTTTTCCTTTGTGATAGTCATAGAAGCCCTGTCCTGTTTTTACTCCAAGTTTACCTGAGCTGACCAGATCATTGATGATGTCGGGTATTTTTCCACCCAGACGCTGCGATAAAATCTCGGCGACTGACAGGCAGATATCCAGGCCGACTTTGTCAGCCAGCTCAACCGGCCCCATCGGCATGCCAAAACGAGTAGCGGCCTTGTCTATTGCGACAGGGTCAATGCCTTCCTGTACCATGTAGGCGGCTTCAAGCAGGTAGGGCATCAATACGCGGTTAACCAGAAAACCGGGGCTGCTTTTTACCTTGAGCGGGAGCCTGGCGATTTGTACAGCAAATGCAGAGGCCTTGCTGATAATAGATGCGTCGGTATTGTCTGCATGCACGATTTCTATTAATTGCATACGATCGACCGGATTAAAGAAATGCAAGCCGACCAGTCTTGCCGGATTTTGCAGGCATTCACTCAACTCCTGCAACGGGATGCTGGACGTATTGGTACACAAGAGTGTGTCTGCACTCACTACTGATTCTATTTCTGTGAATAATTGTTGTTTGGCCTCAAGGTCTTCAAATATAGCTTCAATGACGACATCGGCTTTAGTCAGGCCATGGGCCATTGGATCAGGTATCAGCCGATCCATTGCCGCTGTCACCAGCCGTGTCTGTTTCAGTTTCTTTTTAAATAATAGTGCGGCACGCTTGATAGCAGGTGCAATGCGTTCAGGTGATTGGTCCTGCAAGGTGACCGTTAAACCTTTCAGGGCGCACCAGGCGGCAATGTCGCCACCCATGATGCCAGCACCGATCACATGGACATGTTGTGCCTTGAATTTAACTTCTTTTCCATACTCCTTCATGGCGGCCTGCAGGAAAAACACGCGAATGAGGTTTTGTGCTGTTTTCGTCTTCATCAGCCGGGCGACTGAACGGGCTTCCTGAAGCATCATCATGTTTGAGTCAGCATATTTTTCCCAGAGTTCAATGAGCGCATAGGGTGCCGGATAGTTTTCTTCATTTGCTTTTTGCATGACATTTTTTCGTAATTGTCTGGCAATCAGAGGGCGCACCATCTTATGTTGCATGATTTTGTGCAGCCATTTTCTCTTTTGTTTTTTTGGCTTTTCCTGAATTATTCTAAGTGCCGCATTCTCTAAATGACGGTGGGGGACGATATAATCCAGTAAGCCGATTCGCTGCGCTGATCTTGCGCTGAAGGCGCGTCCTGTCAGCATCATGTCCATAGCGGTTAGCACGCCTAGTAGGCGGATTGATCGAACCGTGCCGCCATAGCCTGGATGAATACCCAGTTTAATTTCAGGGAGTCCGATGCTGGTATTCGCTTCATCGAGTCCAATTCGGTAACGACAGGCTAGCGCCAGCTCGGTGCCGCCACCCATACAGAAGCCATGGATCAATGCCACAGTTGGACAGGGTAGGGCTTCCAACCGATCGAACAGGGATTGACAGTATTGTATGTAGGCAAAGGTTTCTTCGTCGTCGGTACGATCCCTGAATTCCTTGACATCAGCACCGGCTATAAAACCGCTGGGTTTCTTGGAAACAATGACCACTCCGCTAGGTAGCTGCTGTTCCAGCGTGTGTAATACTTGTTCGAATTCATGCAATACCTCAGATGAAAGTGTATTCACACGGGTGTCAGCCTGATCCAGTTGACACCAGACGATGCCATTCGCATCGGTGTTTAGTAACCAGTGTCGGGTTTGCAATTCAGTCATGATGCATCACCTTTAGTCCTTTCTATTAACATAGCGCCTCCCTGACCACCGCCGATACACAGGCTGGCCATGCCGCGTTCAGCATTTTGTTGTTGCAGCGTTCTGATCAAGTGTAGAACAATGCGTGCACCACTGGCACCCACAGGATGACCCATGCTAACACCACCGCCGTGAATATTTAATCTGTCCATCGGGATAACACCCAGTGCTTGCGCCTGGCCTAATTCCTGTTGGCAGTAATCCTGGTCTGACCAGGCAGCAATACAGGCCAGTACCTGGGCGGCAAAGGCTTCATTGATTTCCCAGTAGTCGATATCATCGAGGCTGAATTGATGACGCTGCATGATGGGTGTCATTGCATGTACCGGGCCTAGTCCCATTTGCGCAGGATCAAGACCGGCCCACTGGGCATCGATTATTTTTCCAATCGGCTCTAGTTGGTGTTTTTCTACTGCGGCTTCGCTGGCAAGCAGCAGACAAGCAGCTCCATCGGTAATCTGTGCGCTATTGCCGGCTGAAACCAGCCCGAATTTTTTATCAAATACCGGTTTTAATGTCGCCAGTTTTTCTACAGTGCTATCGCGCCTGAGGCCGTTGTCTTCACTATAACAATTTCCCTTCTCGTCATAGAGTGAAATGATTTCATCAAGCAGCTGTTCATCCTGTGCCATTGCCAGACGTTGATGACTTTGCAGGGCATATTCATCCATCTGTTGACGGCTAATACCAAAGCGGTGTGCCAGGATTTCGGCTGTTTGTCCCATTGACAGTCCAACGACCGGGTCAGTCAAACCTCGTAACAGGCCTATCACCGGGGCGAGCATGGCGGGCCTTAATTGCATCAGGGTTTTGAACTTGGTGCTAAATTGTCTCGACCTTGCCCAGGCCGATAGCCAGTTAACCATGGCTTGATTAAATAATACCGGAGCAAGACTCATTGACTCGGTACCTCCCGCCAGTACCAGGTCGGCGCGGCCTTCACTGATACTACGGGCAGCGCTATCGAGTGCCTGCATGCCAGAGGCGCAGTTTCTTTGCACTGTCCATGCCGTAGTGGTCGGACTGCATCCCAACCGCAAGGCAATAATGCGCGCAATATTGGCTTCATCAGGCCCGGGCATAACGCAACCAAAAATAACTTCGTCCAGATCCTGTACGTCAAATGTCTGCCTTAGCAGAAGACTACGACTGGCAGCTGTAGCCAGATCGGAGGCAGTGAACTTTCCTCCTGAGCTATCGGCTTTTAGTAATGGCGTCCTGCTGCCATCGATGATGTAAACATTTTTTCCTGCATATGCCGGGACATCAGTTTTCATATCGACCTCACTTTGTCTGTCCATGTGCTGTGTCTATTGGTGAACTATGATTATTCTTTTTATCCAGTGGGTCAGTGACAGGATCAAAATGTTGACTGAAATCGGCCGAAAACTCATCGACCATGATCACATCACGTCTTGCCCATTGTGCAGCTGTTATCATGTCAGCCTGTTCCGGAGTGATGATTCTTTCCACGATAGCACGTTGTAGTAAAGTGTTTGTGGGTAATTTTTCAAGCATTCCCTGTTTGATGGCTTGATTGATGTTGGCTTCAACAGGCTCAGCAGCAATGACTCTCGTCAAGGCAGATTCAATTCGACCTAACGGATCATTGGTGTTATGCGGAATGTAGATATCCTGTGTCAGACGATAGCGAGAGGGGCATGGTTCCAATAGCATGGCAGCAATGTCGCTACCGAGTTTGTCCGATGCTGGAGAAAAATGACTGCCAAGCGGGAAAATAGTTTTCTTCAGTATCCAGGCGACAGGTTTAAATGGATAATTTTGTAATAAAGCTAAAATACTTTGCTGAATTTTATATAATGAGTTTTCACAGGACCATTGTAGCAGCGGATAATCCTGAGGATGTGAGCCCTGATCCTGGTAGTGTTTGAGTACACAGGAAGCAATATAGAGTTCGCTGAGGATATCAGCCAGTCGTCCGGATACCTTCTCCTTGCGTTTCAGATTAGCTCCCAGCGTCAGCATGAATGTGTCTGCCAGTAGCGCAAAGGCGGTGCTCATTCGTGAGAACTGTTGGTAATAGTATTTTTCGCTTGTCTTTGCCGGTGTCAGTACCAAACGGGCACCACTGATGCCGGTGAAGAATGACCTCAATACATTGCTAAGGTAAAAGCGAATTTGTCTGAACAGTAAGCGATCAAATTGTTTTTTTGCTCGCTTTGTATTCTCATCTCTTGCGGTATTCATAATGGCGAGTATATAAGGGTGGCTTCGAACCGCGCCTTGCCCGAAAATAATCAGGCTCCGGGTAAGAATATTGGCCCCTTCAACAGTGATGCTGATTGGAATAGATTGATATATGCGGGCGATAATATTTCTTGGCCCCATACAGATGGCTGAGCCTGCCTGTATATCCATGGCATCATTGATAACAGTACGCATTTTTTCAGTCAGATTATACTTGGCAATAGCCGATATGACTGAAGGCCGGTGACCCTCATCAATCGCTACTGCAGTGACTTGTCTGACCGCATCCATTTGATAGGTTAAACCGCCAATGCGTGCCAGCGCCTCTTCGATACCTTCAAACTTGCCAATAGGTAGACGGAACTGCTTACGAATGCGTGAATAGGCACCAGTGGCACGGCTGGCCAGTTTGCCAGCGCCCGTGCTGAGTGCAGGTAGTGAGATTGAACGTCCGGTTGCCAGTGACTCCATCAGCATTTTCCATCCCTGTCCCATACGCGCCTGCCCACCAATGATCATGTCCATTGGAATAAAAACATCTTTGCCACGATTGGGGCCATTCATAAATGGAATATTGAGAGGATTATGCCGATGGCCAATGTCTATGCCTTCTATATCAGTTGGAATCAGTGCCAGGGTAATACCTATATCATCCTGTTCTCCAACAAGGTGATCCGGGTCATAGAGATGAAATGCAAGTCCAAGTAAAGTGGCAACAGGACCCAATGTGATATAGCGTTTTTCCCAGTTCAAACGAATGCCAAGCACATTTTTCTGTCCATCATAATCACTGCGACAGACAATGCCAGTATCAGGAATGGAGCTGGCATCACTACCGGCATTCGGGCCGGTAAGAGCAAAGCATGGGATTTCCTGGCCCTTGGCAAGACGTGGCAGATAATGGTTTTGTTGCTCTTCAGTGCCATAGTGCAAGAGCAACTCTGCAGGCCCCAGTGAATTGGGTACCATGACGGTCACCGCAGCGGTGACACTGCGACTGGCGATTTTCATGACAATGGTTGAATGTGCCAGTGCAGAAAAGCCCAGGCCACCAAATTCTTTTGGAATAATGAATCCAAAGAATCCCTGGGTCTTGATGTATTCCCATGTTTCCTCGGAAAGATCATGATCCTGATGGGTGATTTTCCAGTCATCGATCATATCGCAGAGTTCTGAGACCGGACCATCAATAAATTGACGTTCTTCATCAGTTAATTGTGGTACCTGGTTCTTAAGCCATTTAGTCCAGTTCGGCCGCCCGGAAAATAGTTCTGCATCCCACCAGACACTGCCTGCATCCAATGCTTCTTTTTCGGATTCAGACATTTTCGGAGTGGCTTGTTTAAATAGTGTAAACAGGCGGTTGCTGAATAATTTTCTGCGTAATGGATGAAATGTAATCGGTGTAAAAATTAATGCAAATGATAACCAGAAAACAGCCTGTGGAATACGATTAGTATCATCGAGAATAGTCCATACACCCATTGATGAAACAATGATGATTGACCAGACATAGGCGGGTGATCTGAAATAAATCAGCACGCCCGCCGAGAGGCTTAGCAATAAACTGTAAAGCAGTAGCATGTTTTATCCTTCTCGTATCATGGCTATGACTAATTTTTAAATCGAGTCTTTAATAGATTGATGGTAGGGTAGGGTTTTTTGCCTGCCTGTAGTTTAATCGTTGTGTCTGCTTTTTTCTCATGGAGGATATAGTCGACAGGCAGGTAGCAATCATCTTCACCATTACACACCATGCCTTCCTTGTCCCAGGGTAGCTTTCTATAAATCGATAATTCTTCTAGTCCAAGATAGGGATATTTCACGATTTCAAAATAAGGTGAATAATCGAAATCAGAAGGGGTATAGAGCATGAAGTTGCGCTTGTATAATTTTAATTCTCCCTGATCGTTTTTCTGGATAACGGGAAGAATAGGGAAGTGTACTGACGAAAAGGCGGCAGCAATCAGCGATGAACATACTGTCCGGGTAGGCGCGCCGGCATTATGCTGAAATAAGGATGAGCGCCAACGGCGTGGGATAATACTGTATGGGAATAAAAATCTGGCCAGATCAAGCAGCTGTCGTACATCATAGTCACAGCCCAGGTGCCTGGTAGAATAAGCGATGACTTTCGATGCATCCTGTCTGGACAGGGTTTTGGGTCGACAAATTCTAATATGGTCCTGAGCATATGTGTCCAGTGACCGTATGATGGTGCCTTCGCCCATCAATGCTTCAAGTATCAGTTGTTTGCTTTTATCGCCGCTGTAATGTTGTTCTATATTTTTTCGCGTGTATTCATCTTCAATATCACTGATTCTGCCGATATAGAGTGCCGAATGTGTCCAGGGACTCTGGGTAATGAGCTTGATAACATTACTGACATGGGTGCGGCCCTCAATCAGCAAAACATCACAGGGCTTTATTTCGTAGGAGAGCTGTTCAAAATCACATAAGGGTATGCTGCTGACCTCAGATCGCTCTTTGGTCAACCATCCTGTTATCTTGTCTTCTAGCCACTTCTTGAGCCCCATAATGGTGAACCCTTGTCAGATGTATCTGGCATAAAAACTAAAAAATATCACCTTACCCTTATAATTCGACCCTTATATAACGTATGGGTTGCATATAACAAACATGAAGGCTTATGCTTTCGTGTTCCTTATAAGTAGTATCGGCTAAACACAGTAAAATATTAGTTATTTGCTAGATTCTTTCGCCAGAAACTAACCCAACAAACTGAAAAATATGCTTATTTTTCATTATAGGCAATAAATGTCTTGCCTGCCTAAGTTATTGATATTTTTATGCGTGTTTGATCAAGCATTTAATCTATTACATCAAGTATTTT
Organism: uncultured Gammaproteobacteria bacterium; assembly: GCA_963807455.1. Taxonomy (GTDB): domain Bacteria; phylum Pseudomonadota; class Gammaproteobacteria; order JAADHQ01; family JAADHQ01; genus JAADHQ01. Next base: position 11,270 of record CAWECS010000023.1, read on the forward strand.
AAAAAGTTGATCGAGTTCCCATTGAGGATGATAGAAGTGTGGCGCCAGTCGAACGCCCTGGCCTCGTTCCGCGCACTGTACACCTTGTTCTGTTAAGGCTGCGTGTAAATCTGTGCTGGGCAGTGTGTTATGTCTGAAGTTGGTAATGCCGGATAATCTGGTTTCATCCGCATGGCTGTTTAGCTCATAGTTGGGGTTATTGCTTATATAATTTCTGATTTGTCGGGTATTCGCAATAACAGAGGATTCTATGTTTTCCATGCCTGTTTGTTTTATCAGGGTCAGGCTGGCATGTAATGCATGGCAGGCTAGCATATTCGGACTCCCGCATTCGAAACGTCTGGCTGAATCGGCTACACGCCATTGCTGCTGATGAAAATCAGCAGGGTTTTCTACCATGCGCCAGCCATACTGTTTTAAATTGAGGCGTGAACGCACTTCAGGGCGGCAATAAAACAGTGCCAGACCTTCAGGCCCCATCATCCATTTGTGGCCGTCAGCAACAATGAAGTCCGCCTGTATTTGTTGCTGGTCAAAGGCCAATGCGCCTAATTGTTGAATGGCGTCGATGGCGTATAAAACATTTCTAGAACGGCAGTGTTCGCCCAGTTTTTCAAGCTTTAGTCTGAGACCGCTACTGTATTGCACAGCACTGACGGATAGTAATCGCGTATGCTCATCCATTGCATCTGCCAGCGCTTGTTCAGGATTAGCCGTTGTATGGATATCAATTTGCCTGGTTTCTACGCCCAGTTGACTTAAAGATTCCCAGACAATACGGTTGGAGGGGAATTCATCGGCAGGAATGACAACATTATCGCCGGCTTTGAAGTCAACACCATAGGCGATGACCGAGAGTCCTTCCGAGGTGTTTTTCAATAAGGCGATATCATCTGCAGAATCAGCATTGATGAGCCAGCGAAGTAATTCCCGCAGTTGTTGTTCTACCTCAAGCCATTGCAGGTAGTTTTTTGAGCCGGTGTGAAGATTCTGGTCGGTGAAATCCTTGATTGCTTCTGCGGCGCAGACCGGCCAGGGTGAAACAGCGGCATGGTTTAGATACAGGATATCGTCTTCAAGTGGAAATTGTGGGTGTCTTGGTTGATTTGTCATAATGAATACATGTTAAATTATACTGGCGAAGGTATCTTGTTAACCAGGCTGTTCAAACGGTAGAGTTATTGTTGTCCTCAGGTTTGCTCTGTTTGGTATTTTTACTTTTTAACTTGCTTACTGGTTCATCCAACCATTTGAGTGGAAACAAATGTAATACTTTTCCCCCTGAGTAGGTGCTGAGTAACAGAATCAAGGCAATTGTCAGCAGTTGTGATTCAGGATATTGCTAATATCAGGTGCCCCAGCCATTCCATTTGCAGAATTCCCAGGCATACAATGGCAACCGCGATTGTCCAACCCAGGCGGACCATTGCTGTATGAATACCACTATCATCTGCAGTGGTATAGATTCGGTCAACCAGTGAAGTCAGGATGACTATAGGTAATAGAATCACACTACCCGATGCATTCAAATTCAAATAATCCAGTACAGAAACACCCAGGGTCATGGCGATGGCAACCAGGGTAAACACGATAGTAAGCCTGGGCGCACGTAATAGTTTTCCATGGATAAAATGACGGCCTGATAGTCCCAATACTGCCACAATCAGAAAAATCATCAAAGCAGTCACCCAGTCAGCATAGCGGGCAGCCAGCCCAATGAGAGCTGGTGTGAATGTACCATAGGTTCTTATGCCCACCAGGTTTCTGACCAGGGTCGTGAATAATGCCCCCAATGGTAAAAGCATTAATATCGCTAGAGTCTGTCGGGTTTCCAGTGGTAGCCGACTGAGATTGACAATATCAGACAGGCTTTTGTCTTTTGTGACATAGTATCCTTTTCTGTCAATAATCTGGCTAATTTCATACTCGGTTGTCAATTTGGAGATAGCATTGCCACTGACAAGCTCATTATTATTGCGTCTTACAGGTAGATAATTCTCCGGTAGTTCATACTGATAACCTTTTAGCGGGTCAAATGCCGCCCACTTATTATCCAGAAGCAGTTCGACCCAGTAGACAGGTTTTGTATCCATATTTTCTTCAAGTATAAATCCTGTGATCAGTCGCGCAGGGATGCTGGCAGCACGGCTTAAAGCAACCATGGTTATTGCCCGCATCAGATCGGTAGCTTTGTCAGTCCTGATGACGACGGTAACATCTCCACTTGTTCGTTTTGTATCTGTCAATATGCTTTTGTGTGCATAGTTAAATATCTTTTCTGCCAGTTGTTGTACATCGACCTGATCAGACCTTAATTGCTTCACTTTTTCCTGTACTTCCACACTGTCCAGCTGTAGATCTGGTTCGTTTTTAAGATGTAGTTCTATTATTGCAGTGGTGATAGGGAGTAAAGAAACATTGGGGCTTGCAGATTCTTTTTGTTTCAAATGTACGGTAAAATCTGTCGAAAGTTCGTATTTACCTTTGTTTTTTGCCATCAGTGAAATAAGGCGTCTATTTTGCTGACCACTGGCAGATTTCGTGCGTTGAACCTTTAATCCGGGGTGCTGCAACTGCTGCGCCACAACACGGGCAAAAGGAGTATCTATTGGTGGCGCTATACTGATGATCGATCCATCTTCATCAGCCTGAAATCGGCTAGTCACGGAAAGTAGCCAGATAGAGTCCAGTTGAGCAATATTATTCAGAAGAAAGCTATGTCGAGCGAGAATTGCAGCCAATGCCAAAACGATCAAAATCAGCGATATCTTGATAATCGAGCGTTTTTGAATCGTTTTGTTTGCTTCTTCCGGCATCCCGTTAACCTGCTATTTGTTGTATATAAACAGTGCAACTATCGTTATTTTTAGTATACTTTCAATAATATAAAGCTTTATACTTGATTGAACATCAGGCATCAATTGCCAGTATTATTTATATTGCTCATCTTTATATGGTGCAAATTCTATTACAGGTTCAGGTAGGTGTGTTAGTGAAATTGAATATAGTTAATTCGATCACCAGAATCATAATATATCATTCAGCCTGCATTATGCTAATAATGTCATTTCCTGCTCATTCAGAAAATGTGACTGCCGGCTGGGTTGAAAAAGTCGGTATTACCAATAGTTATTTTGAAGTCCATGCCAAGCTGGATACAGGTGCTGACTCATCATCCCTGAACGCGATTGATTTCAAAATCACCGATGCAGATGCGGGGCAATACATTTCCTTTGCCTTGACTAACAGGGAAGGAAAAACCATTCGCCTGAAGGAAAAAATTATCAGGTGGACGAAGATTAAAAACAAATTTGGTATTGTAAAGAAACGGCCGGTTATTCAACTACCGGTTTGCCTGGGTAGAATGACTCGTGTGGTGGAAGTCAATCTCGTCGATCGCAGTAATTATAGTTATCAGATGTTAATTGGCAGAAGTTTCCTGGTAGGTTCGCCTAATATATTGATCGATTCTTCCAGTGATTATCTTCTTGCACCTATGTGTGTTACTCATAAAGATTAAGACGGGACTTTAGGATCAGTTTGCTGATGTCTGACATTATAACGGTTGGTTGGAGAGAGTGGTTTTCATTTCCCGAGCTTGGTCTTGAACACATCAAGGGCAAGATTGACACAGGTGCACGTACGTCAGCATTACATGCGTTTGAAGTTCAAAGATACCAGCAGGACGGACTTGAAATGGTGCGTTTCCTGATGCACCCAAAACAGAAAAATACCAGTCTGGTTAAAGAATGCACCGCTGAAATACTGGAAGAGCGATGGGTAACCGATTCCGGTGGCCATCGTGAAAGACGCTATGTTATCCAGACAATGGTCAAGCTTGGTGAATTTGAATGGCCCATTGAGCTTACCTTAACCAATCGCGACACGATGAAGTTCAGAATGCTATTGGGTAGAACAGCAATGACCAATATTATTGTAAATCCTTCAGAATCCTATCTTATTGGCAAACCCTTCAAACCCAAGAGTAAAAAGACTAAACGGGAAATCATATGAAAATAGGTATTCTATCCAGAAATAGTAAACTTTATTCCACCCGGCGTCTGGTTGAAGCCGCAGAGAAGCGCGGTCATGAAACCCGGGTGATTGATGCGCTCAGATGTTACATGAACATTACTGCGCATAAACCTGAGGTTCATTATAAAGGAGAAATATTGACCGGCTTCGATGCGGTTATTCCCAGAATAGGGGCATCAGTCACATTTTATGGTACTGCGGTTTTGCGCCAGTTTGAGATGATCGGTACCTATCCACTGAATGAGTCGGTAGGGATATCGCGCTCGCGCGACAAGTTACGTTCATTACAGTTACTGTCCCGTAAAGGAATAGGTATGCCTATTACTGGATTTGCTCATTCACCCGATGATATTGAAGATGTCATAGCGATGGTTGGGGGCGCCCCATTAGTTATCAAGCTACTGGAAGGCACGCAGGGCATCGGTGTGGTGTTAGCAGAGACCAAGAAGGCTGCTGAAAGTGTTATTGAAGCATTTCTTGGGCTGAAGGCAAATATCATGGTGCAGGAATTTATCAAGGAAGCCGGGGGATCGGATATTCGATGTTTCGTCATTGGTGAGAAAGTCGTTGCCGCCATGAAGCGCCAGGGTAAGGAAGGGGAGTTCCGATCAAATTTACATCGTGGCGGATCTGCCAGCCTGGTAAAGATTACGCCGGAAGAACGTTCGACAGCAGTCAGAGCAGCAGGAAGCATGGGTTTGAATGTAGCCGGCGTTGATTTACTGCGTTCAAATCATGGTCCTGTTGTGATGGAAGTCAATTCGTCACCGGGTCTTGAAGGCATTGAATCTGCTACAGGGAAGGATGTAGCGGATATGATTATTGAGTTCATTGAAAAGAATGCGAAACCAAACAAAACACGTACACGAGGCAAGGGATAATTTGAACGATAACGATATTGTTATTGGCAATGTAAGAATTAAACCTGGAGAAACAACCAGTTTTGATTTACCCGTCACCAAATTATACACAAACACTCCTGTCGCTATTCCGGTTCATGTTTTACGTGGGAAAAAACCGGGACCAAAACTGTTTATCAGCGCGGCTATCCATGGTGATGAGTTAAATGGTGTTGAGATTATTCGGCGTTTACTCAAACAAAGCAGTCTGCATCGACTACAAGGCACACTGATTGCCATTCCGATCGTCAATGTCCATGGTTTTATCAATCATTCACGATATTTACCCGACAGGCGTGATCTTAATCGTAGTTTTCCAGGTACGCTGAAAGGCTCTCTTGCTGCCAGACTGGCCAATCTGTTTATGAATGAAATTGTCATGCAATGCACTCATGGCATAGATTTGCACACCGGCGCTATACACAGGGATAATTTACCGCAAATCAGGGCCAACCTCGATGACGAGGAAACATTGAGACTGGCTGAATCTTTTGGTGTGCCGGTACTGCTTAATTCTGATTTGCGTGATGGTTCATTGCGTGAATCAGCAGCGGAGCAGGGCATCCCCATGTTGCTATATGAAGCGGGAGAGGCGTTGAGATTTGATGAGGTGGCCATTCGTGCAGGCGTACGTGGCGTGACCAACGTATTGCGTACGCTCGATATGTTACCAAAATCATCCAAAGCTAAAAAGCCACGTATAGCACCGATTATTGCGCGTTCCAGTGTCTGGGCCAGAGCGCCTTCCAGTGGTATTTTGAGAAATACAGTGAAACTGGGCGTGCGGATAAGTAAAGGCCAGGTATTAGGTGTTATCGCAGATCCATTTGGTCAAAGTGAAAGCGCGATTGTCGCGCAACACGATGGCATTGTCATCGGAAAATCCAATTTGCCTTTGGCCAATGAGGGCGATGCATTATTTCATATTGCGAGATTTGGCGAGGTCGGTCTCGTTGAAGAGAGTCTTGGAGATTTTCAGGAACTGCATGTTAACAACAATCCGCCAATCTAGTCTGCGCTTGCTACTAGGCTGTCTGCTAGGATTGTCGGCAGCATGTACTGATAAAGGGGTAGAGACGCTTGCGGAAAAAGGCGAGCTGGTTGTCCTGACACGTAATGCTCCAACGACCTGGTTCGAAGGTCGCGAAGGTCCTGCAGGCCCTGAATATGATCTGATCAATGCTTTTGCCTCTAGTCATCAACTGAAAGTACGTTTTGAAATTCTCAATAGCATAGACGACATTCTGGATGCGATCAGAAACAATAAAGCTCACCTGGTAGCAGCGGGTATTACGCGCACTGATTTTCGCGATGAGCAAGGCTATATTTTTGGTCCCGAGTATCAACAAGTGCAACAGCTGGTTATTTGTCGTCGTGGTAATGATAAAATGCCGAGTAAACCTGAAGACCTGCCTGGCCTGGACATCACTATCATTTCAGGCAGCAGTTATGAAGAGACTTTAAAAGAACTTCAAGAAAACATTCCCGGGTTGCAATGGAAAACCGTGACTGATATGGATACAGAGCAATTACTGGAAAGCGTATGGAAGAAAGAAATTGATTGCACATTGTCTGATTCAAATATTTTCAGCATTAATCAACGTTTTTATCCTGAACTGGTTGTTGCTTTCCCTGTCAGTGAAGAAGAATCACTGGCCTGGGTATTGGCACCAGAATGGCAAGGCCTGTATGACGATATTGAAACATGGCTGGAAAAAATGCAGGATTCAGGTGAATTGGCATCTATCAACGAACGCTACTACGGACATATTGAAAACTATGACTATGTGGACATCAGTCGATTTAAACGACGGATAAAAAAACGATTACCTAAATTTCAACAAACGTTTGTTAGCGCCGCAGAAAAATATGACTTACCCTGGACCTTGATAGCAGCACAGGCTTATCAGGAATCACACTGGAATGCAAAATCAAAAAGTCCGACGGGTGTTCGGGGCTTGATGATGCTGACATTACGCACTGCAAAATCATTGGGTATAGAAAACCGGCTTGACCCAGAGAAAAGCATCCGTGGAGGTAGCTCGTTATTTAAAGCGTTTACTTAAACGAATACCGGAGCAGGTAAGCGGCCAGGACCGCATCTGGTATGCCTTGGCAGCTTACAATGTCGGTTTTGGGCATGTGATGGATGCGCGTATGTTAGCCACTCAACTCGGTAAAGATCCGGATCTCTGGGTTTCTTTAAAAGAGGTTTTGCCTTTGCTTTCTAAAAAGCAATATTATCGCAGTTTACCGCATGGATATGCGCGCGGGAACAGAGCCTGTTCGTTATGTACAGCGAATACGCGAATATCAACAGGTGCTAGAACAATTGCTGGAATCCTGATTTAGAACAGAATTCTATAGTGTAGACAGACTATTGATCCAGTCGCTTATGGCTTTTAACGAGCTTCGATAGCTTCAACAACAGCTTTGTTGACCCTGTTTTCCATTTGTTCATATTCATCAGGTGTCATATAAAAAGACATATCGACATGATGACGTATGTATTTGCACGGTAATTTATTCAACGCCACACAGGCCACATCGGCCAGGAAGCCCGGGTTTTCCTCATGTTCAGCACCGAGATGCTCGAAAACAGCAGAAAACACGTATTCTTCGTAGAAATTGAATAAATCGTCAAAAGCAGGGTGAATTTCTTTTTTAAATTTCATATCCGTAATAGCGAGTATTTGCGGTATAACTTTAGGTTCTTGAGATTATATAACTATGCGTATAATATATATTATGTTAAATAGTGGATGTTATTAGATTGCAGGGAATATGGATGATGGACCTCCAAGTATTTATGTAAATAAAGGTGTAAATAGAGCCCTCATTTTCATGTATTTCTGTAAATATAGTGTCCTGTAGGTTTTACATCGAGTTCCAGCCAGCCACATATTTTTCTGGCTATCTTTATCAGTCGTTCTCGATAGTGCGCCGAAGATGGTCTGGGTTCATTGGGTACTGTACAACATATCACCAGACATAAACAAACTGGCTGAACACATCACATCTGCAACGTTACCACCGGGAGCATCTGAAGGCATCAAACGACTGGCAACGCCTCGGTTACGGCGGACCTTGCCCTCCTATTGGGTGCCATCGTTATTTTCACAAACTGTATGCACTGGATTTTGTGCTAGACGTTATGAACGAACCTACCAAAGCCGTTATTGAAGATACAATGCGGGGTCACATCATTGCACAAGCGGAGTTGATCGGCATCTACCAGAAATAAATCTTCTACCTTGTCTATCATCAATTAAAAGGGTCAAATTAAAGGGGTCAGAGCCACTGCTGTCCCAGTTAATTTCGCACCAACGATAATGGTAGTTGCATATCGGGTGGCCGATCTGTATTGATCGGTAGCATTAACCCCGTCAGTGAGCGCCGGCTGAAAAACCGGGTCAGAGAACAATTGTTACAGTTTTAACGAATTACCAAAGATTTAGAAATATTATTTTACTCAGTAATTTAAAGACGCCTGTTTCCTATGCGACATGGCGCGGACTGCGTCCGTACCATGACGCATTGATCAGTATTGGTATGTAAGCAATAATATTCAATGTAAATAATAATAATCCGATAGTTTGATCGATCAAGCTGACCTTTGGACAGTAGCGGCCTACAAGATGCCAAGGCGTTAACATTGAATAATTACCTGTATCAGAATCAGAAAAACATTGCTTTGTGTCATACAGTTTATATAAATCTTTTCCTAAATAAGTCCAGGTATCGACAACGAGTGCTTGTTCACTATCACCATAATGAACCTTGCCTCGATGTATACGCGGTAAGCGTAGCTGACGACCTGTGAACAGTTTAAATAAATTGCCAATAAATGGAATCTTTAATCGGTCAAGTCGTCTGGTAAAGACTGTATGCTCTGCTAGTGCTTCCCTCGCCTGCTTATCTACTAAGCTAATATCTTGAACAATAAATATAATATCCCAGCCTAATTTTCGAGCATGTTAAAACTAGTCAATAACATCCTTGCGTGATTTATCAGACCAGTTTCGAGAATTGAACCATGCTCCACATTCATCGAGGACTAATAAATCATTTTCATCATACAATTCTATGTTGCTTGCTTATTAATTATATATATTCAGGAAAAGAAAAAAGCCCTGCTAGTAGTAAACAGGGCCTTTATCTTCAAGATCAAATTATCTTGTTAATTTAATGAAGGCTTTTATTCCAGCTCAAGACTCACATAATTCGTTACATATGGCTTGATGCTGAATTCGCCTGTGACATAATAATTTCGACCGCTATCCCAATTATTCATCTTGAGATAATAGGTGCCGGCCGCCAATGTGATCACAGGTTTATTCAGATCATCAAACGTGATTGGCTTCTGTACTAACCAGCCCTCACTCGAAACCTCGAATAAATAGCCACCACAGCGAATCGGGCCGACGCGGGGATGCTTGCAGTTATCAATCGCGACCATGGTCTGCCCTTTAGGATTCTTCTCGGTCTTACTGATCGCGATATTACCCATGTTGCGATGGCTACGAACGGGCGTCACAGTTGAGATCTTTTCCTTGCCAACCGAATAAGATACACGTTTTGAGGGCGGTGCCGATTTACCCATCACTCCATACATGGCTTCTCCTACGGCATCGTTGGCGACCTTTTCCAACGTGTTACAGCCCTGTGCAACAAACAAACTTAGACCTACTATAATAATTGCCCTCATAGCTTACTCCTCATTAATATAATACAAAGTTGAATACCTAATTCAGCTTACATCCTTTACCAGAATATGTGCCCGATATGCTATCAGCTGCATCATCCCATGCACCGGTGACAATACCCGTATCCTTACTCAGCGTACCGGTAATAACAGCACCGTCAGAAGAAGTTGCATTCAATGTAGTACCGGATAATGTACCCGATACAGTTACCAAATCATCACCAGGTACACTGTAGGCAACCCCAGTAATATTGTTGGCGCTATCTATATCAAAGGACAACAAACCATAATCGTCCCCACTATATCGACCTGTATATCGGTATTCAGCATTATTCGCACCACCGATACGGCTACCTGAGAATGTACCTTGCGATGCAGTGAGTGAGCTTTCCCAGCCACCGCTCATTGTATCGACAGAATCCATTGAGCCAACAAATGTCGCGCCGCCTGAGGCATTACCACTCACAAATGTAGCGTTACTGTCGAGACTTACAGCCGTATTCCCATCGAGATTGTAGAGAATCTGATCAATATTGCTGTATGCATATCCTGTGACCTGTCCATTGGACGCATCAATCAAGACACCAAATGGCCCGTTGTCGTCGCCACTGTACGTACCTTTGAATGCGCCGGCACTGGCACAAAGCACTGTTGATTCTATATGCGATTTTGCAGCGACTGCATTAGGTAATGTATGTGTTCCACCATCGGCCGCAATAGCATCGGTAATGATAGAAGCAACTTCTGTTGGTAAATCTGCACTACTGAAGTCGATCTGTGACCAATTAACAGCAGCAGCTTGAGTTGCTGCAGAAATATTGATGCCATTCGACGGATCATTGTCTTCATCCAACATCATGAGCAGGCGAACCATATTTTGTACTTCGACTGAGCTGGTACTGCTTCCCGAAAATAGGTCAATCGGGGTAATGATGGTTTTACCGTCAGTTGTACCCAGTGTAATACCTCCGATAGAGAATGTTACGGTCTTACCCACTTCATAAGTGAATGTACCGTTTGCATCGGTAACACCGGTTTCGCCGCCGGACTCATAGGTAACACCAGCCGTGTTGGAATCCTTGAACTGTCCGGTAGCAGTTGTAACAGTCGTTGTGCCGCCACCCCCACCTCCGCCACAGGCGATTAAGGTAAGAGACAAGATAAAGAATATAATAGAACGAATATATTGGGTAAGTGACATTACTAACTCCGTTTAGTGACTACATTAAGAACTCCATTTCTCTACATTATTACAGGCATAGGGTAGATTATATTAAGTTAATTCTTTTGCAGTGATTGATAACGTTGAATGTGTTTAAGCAAGTGTAAATATAGCATGGTGCGAAGTCAGAATATCTACCATTATCATGTAGGAATATTCCTACAAGATAGTACCCTACAAGATAATATATAGATAAAAGCAATATTAATTCAGCATATTAATATGCTTTAGAATCGATTTACCTTTATCTGTAATCACGTAAACGTATCTGACAATAGACTTTTTTTGTTGACTATTTCCGATTAAAGGGGTCAGAGCCCTTTTCGGACCTCAGGCCTACCGCGACGATTATATCCAGTGCTTGTCTTAAGCGTCTTTTCTATTTCAGATTTAAACCTGTCATCTCCTAAAGGCGTACCCGTCTGACAGGCTTTACGAATTTCATCTAATTGTTCAGACCCAAGATCACTTGAAAATAATGCTCTATAAGCTTTACGTCGTTCTTTTTCCTTATTTCCCATTCTAATATATACTTCATGACGTTGTATAAAGGCATTCTTCCTTCCATATGCATTAGCATGATAACTGGACCAAAGATAGTCGCCGGGATGATTTACCATATTTGCACGTACTGGATTTAATTCTATGTAACGCAAAGAACTACGGGGTCAGATTGAACCTCCCCCGGTTTGACGGATACTCCAAAAAGAGGACAATAGTCCTAGGAGAGTATCATGATAAAACGACAAACATTTAGCAGAGAATTTAAACTGGAAGCCGTGCGTTTACTGAAAGAAGGTAAGAAGGCAGGCTCTGATTTAGCCAGAGAACTAGGCATAAAACGGAATCAGCTCTATAAGTGGAAAGACGAGATTGACGCGCATGGAGAAGAAGCCTTTCCCGGCCAAGGCCGCCGTACTTCCACAGAGACACAAGCGACAGAGAATGCACAATTGAAGCGAGAATTGGCCAGGCTCCAGGAGGAGAACGAAATCCTAAAAAAAGCCGCCGCGTTCTTTGCTCGAGAACTGAAGTAAAGTTTGATTTTATTCGAAGGCATAGAACGCAGTATAAAATAACACGCATGTGCGCCGTCCTGGAAGTGTCCCCCAGCGGTTATTATGATTGGCTTGAACGGCCTGAGAGTGACCGTAGCAAGCGACATAAGCGATTGGTAGCCAAGATAAGGAGAATCCATCAGCAAAGCCGTGAAATCTATGGGTCGCCCAGGATCCATGATGAGTTGATCGATAATGGCATTGTCGTTGGAAAAAATACGGTTGCGATGTTAATGCAGCGTCAGCAAATACAGTCCAAAGTACATAAGCGTTTTGTTGTGACCACCGATTCACGGCATAGCTTAAAACCGGCAGACAATGTCTTGAACCGGGATTTTAGCGCAGACAGGCCTAACCAGAAATGGGTGTCAGATACCACGTTTATCCCGACACGAGAAGGTTGGCTTTTTCTGGCAACCGTGATGGACCTGTTTTCACGCAAGATTGTGGGCTGGTCGATGGGGAAGAACAATACAACTCTACTGGTTAGCCAGGCGTTAAAGATGGCGATAGAGCAACGAGGAAATGTTGAAGGAGTAATACTACACTCAGATCGAGGTATCCAATATGCATCACGTGATTATCAGCAACTATTACGTCAGCATGGGATGATTTGCAGCATGAGTCGAAAAGGAAATTGCTGGGACAATGCAGTGATGGAAAGCTTCTATCATTCATTAAAGACTGAATGTGTCGTGTTTGAAGAATACCGCACACGATTACAGGCACGAAGCAGCTTGTTTGATTACATTGAATTGTTTTATAACCGCCAACGACGACATTCGTCGTTGGCCTATAAAAGCCCGGACACTTATGAGAGTATGATGAGAGTCCATTAACTGAAGTATCCGGAAAACTGGGGGAAGACCAGGTCTTGCATTGTGTGAATTGTAGGGTCAGGTCTTACATTTTTCATCATAATGTAAATTGTAAGACCTGACCCTGTACTTTGTCGAAAAAGAGCTCTGACCCCTTCTTTCCTGCTTTTCCTGAACCCTTTCCTCCCATATATGGTACAGCCTTTACTCTTTGGTCATGCCCTTATTAATGCGTCCATAATAGTCATTGCGGAAGTATTCCAGTGCCGCTGCTACTTCCTGGTCTTCAGCTCCGATATGAAGCAATGCAGCGCGGGCCAACTCAGCACTAGCCTCAAGAGTCTCTGAGACAGTGAAGTCCACACCCAGTGACTTAAGGTTGCGACACCTGACAAGATCATGCCCACGTGCAAAAACAGGAATATCCGGAAAGGCGGAATGCAGTGTGGATGCAACACGCTCTGTCGCCTCATAGTCATCAATTGAAACAATTACCAGAAGAGCATCAGCAACCCCGGCAGCCCTCAGGACTTCTGGTCGTTGGGCATCGCCGTAATACACAGATTTACCTTCTGCGCGTTCGTGATCCACGATGGATACATCACTATCGATTGCAACATAAGGCACCTTCATTAGTTCCATGATATACCCGATTCTATGACCCATTCGTCCAAAACCTGCAAGAATGACAGGCTTGGTATCATGCCTTACCCCGCCAATATCAACATCGGGTACTGTTGTGATGGTTCTGCGCGAAGACAAAAATATCCGGTTAGCTAATAGCTCTAGCGCCGGCGTTGCGAGCATGCTCAGCAGGACAACAATAAGTAGATGCTGGAATAATGTCTCATCCAAAAGTCCCAGACCTTTCGCCAATGCAAATAATACCAATGCAAATTCACCACTTTGCGCCAGCAGCAAGGCTACTGAAATAGACACCCTTCCCTTCAGGCCGAACAAGCGTGATAATGGCCACAGAGTGAGAAACTTGATAGCCATTAACGCAATAACTACACCTAAAAGCTCGAGGGGATAGTCCAGGAAACGACTGAGATTTAATGACATACCCATTGTCATGAAAAACAGCCCAAGCAACAAACCGCGAAAGGGTTGGATTTCGGCGATAATCTGGTGGCGATAAGATGAATCGGCAATCAACAGGCCAGCAATAAATGCCCCCATAGCCATAGATAGTCCAATATTCTCCATGGCTTGCGCTGAACCCAATACCAATAGTAAGGCCGATGCGGTAAATATTTCGGGAGAACCAAGCCGGACCAGTATATTTAACAGGGGGTTCAGAATATAACGCGCTGTAATAATAATGAGTATAAGAATGACCAGCGCTTCGGCCAATGCAAAAAAAACATCTTCTGCTATGGTTAGATCCGGTGTTGCTATCAATGAAACATAAGCCAGAAGTGGAACAACCGCCAGGTCCTGTAACAGTAATACGGCAACAGAAGTTTTTCCGTACGCAGAAGAAAGTAGCTTCCTTTCTGTTAGCAGTTGAAGTACAAAAGCGGTTGAGGAAAGAGCTAAGGCCGAGCCGATTAAAAGTGAAATTTTCCATGAAGAATCAAGAAATTCGTGGGCTATGACAGTTACCACCCCCCCGGTTATCAGAACCTGGAGCGATCCAAGCCCTAACACTAGCCGCTTCATCTTCCAGAGACGAGATGGGTTGATTTCTATCCCGATCACAAACAACAGCAGAACGACGCCCAGCTCTGCTAGATGCGCAATCTCATCGTAATTCTCGATGTATCCCAGTCCGGAAGGCCCTAATACTATCCCCGCGACTAAAAAACCCGGTATTGCGCCAAGGCCCAAGGATTGAAACAAAGGTACAGCAATCACTGCCGCAGATAACAGAATGATAATATCAGTCAAATATTCGATATTCACAACCGGGTTCTCATTATATATGATTTAATGCTATCTCATTATATATAATACTATCTCATTGCAGGGTAACTTGACATCATTCATGGGTTGCTGTCTGCAGGCGATCACTGTAGAAGAAAAACCGTAAAAAAACCGGGTCAGAGAACAATTGTTACTAATATACTAAATACTCTGCCCCATATGTAGCAAATTCCTCATCAACTCTCGGTCTACCGAGTTTTCCCAGCTCCGTTTTTCTTTGTGTTATCTGTTCAATTTTTTCCTTGCAAATAAAAGGGGTCAGTAGCCCTTTTCGGACCTCAGGCCTTCCGCGGCGATTATACCCAACTCTTGTCTTAAGCGTCTTTTCTATTTCAACTTATCGGGACACTCATCGTAAGAATTAATAAAATCAATAATTTATATATTTGTAAAATAAAATATTAAAGTGGATGTCCGAATAAGTTTAGGATAATGAATACTACCTTTAACTGCAGAAACATGATCAAATAAGCAAACCGAATTGGACTTACCGAGTGGCGACGTATCAAATGACTCCATTATTTCGACTATCTATCTATGTAGCCTTACCATTGCTTTGCGCCGCCTCATCGGTCAGCTTGGCGGAGGGAAAAAAGGAACTAAAGTATCAAGACCCGAAAGTGTTTATGCAGATTTTTGTTCGTACCCCAGAGCAGCTGTCCGCTTTCTATCATGGACGCCATTTCACTCAGGCTGCCATCGATCGAATCTTGCAGACATGTTTAATTACGCCCATCGTCAAGAACAAGGCCTATGATGTACTCTGGTTAGAATTGGATAACTGGCAATTCAATAGTGAAGAAGGTCCGATCCCACGCATCAAACGGGATTACTGGAAAAAGCAGTGGCAGCAAGTGGGATTACCCCTGGCACATCAATCAACGTTTGGCTGGACCTTGATGCCAGAAAAACGAGATCTGCGTATAGACGAGGGAGTTGGCGGAAGCGTGGTCATCCCCATGCAATCCAAACCCTTCACACTGACCGCTCATTTTAGAACTGGAAAGGACAAGACCGGCAAACCTAAAACTGTCGTGTTCAAGGAGGTATCATGCATACAGAACAAGGATTGACGCGATTACTGCTCGGTATTCTACTGTTGTTGCACCCATTGAGTGGTTTTGCCAAAGACAACTTACCCAAGGGCATCATTCAATTGGACGGCAAGAATGCACCCGCACTGGTTTTGCAGGACATGGACGAAACCACTTATGACCTAAGCAAATCCAGGGGTCGCTGGGTATTTGTGCATTTTTGGGCCAGTTGGTGTGGCCCCTGTCGGCGCGAGTTGCCAACGATACAATCGATCTATCCTAAGTTTAACCAATCCAAGCTTGAAATCGTGCTGGTTAATACTGCTGAGTCCGAAGACACGGTGTTCTCCTTAATTGGCACGCTGGCACCTGATCTTAATCCACTTTTGGATCTCGATGGTCTGGTCACGGAACGTTGGCAGCCGCGTGGACTACCCGCCACTTATTTTGTGGATCCCGACGGAAAACTGCGATATGTGGCATTGGGCGGGCGTCCCTGGGATAAACCCGAATACTTGAGTTTTTTACAAAGCCTGATAAAACAGTAAATCAACACTAGCCTGTGAGAACTCAATTTAGCACCATTCTAATTTTAGTCGCACTGGTAACCGCTTGTTCGCCTGCATTAAAGACTGATCGCGATGTTAATCTAATCGAACTTGGCATCCATCAGGCACACCTTGCCATCAAAGACAAGCGCATCACCTGTGAAGAGCTTACCCATCGCTACATGCAACGCATCAAGACCTATGACCAACCGACTAAGCTTAATGCGATTATCATGGTAAATCCGCATGCGTTACAACGAGCACGTCAATTAGATGCAAAGTATCAAACTCGTGGGAGCATGCTAGCACTGCATTGCCTTCCAGTGATCTTAAAGGATAACTTTGATACCGCGGATATGCCAACCGAAGCGGGATCCATTGCATTGCAGGGATCGATCCCACCGGACGACGCATTTATGGTGCAACAACTGCGTGCTGCCGATGCTATTATCATCGCAAAATCCAATATGGGGGAATGGGCATTCAGCCCCTATGAAACCATCAGTACGACCCATGGCGAGACGCGCAATGCCTATGATTTAACTCGTGTACCGGCGGGTTCCAGTGGTGGTACAGCCTCTGCCATCGCCGCTAACTTCGGTATCATCGGCATGGGGACTGATACCGGTAATTCCATTCGAGGGCCTGCCGCGCATCTATCCTTAGTGGGCATACGCTCAACCATTGGCAGGACCAGTCGCGACGGTGTCGTGCCATTGCTATCCAATCGGGATATCGCAGGGCCATTAATGCGCACGGTGGAAGATACCGCCATCGTGTTTACCCAGATAGCCGGTTATGATCCGAAAGATCCGGTAACCTGGCCTCTCAAAGGGCAAGAAAAAACAGATTACACAAGGTATTTAGATCCAGATGGGCTGCAAGGTGTGCGCTTGGGTGTGCTAAGGCAATTATATGACACCGATAACGCGGATTTCGATGTCATCGATCTCATGGACCAGGCAATCGCCGATCTGAGCAAATCCGGCGCAGTCATTGTTGATCCATTCGAGATAGATCGATTCGAGGAGTTAAGCAAGGCCACGGGCTTTTGCAGTCGATTCCGATTCGACCTTGCAAACTATCTACATAACTTGACTGGCTCGGCGCCGATAAAATCCCTGGACGAGGTCTTCGCTCAGAAACGCTTCCTCGAACGTAGCAAAGAGGCCATGCAATGGGCGATGAGCGTGGATGTCGATCCAGCATCACAAACACCACCCTGTGTCGATGTACAAGGGGATCCGCGCCGCAAACACTTTCTCGATGCCGTCATTGCAGCGATGGATAAACACAAAATCGACGCCATTATCTACCCCACCTGGAGCAACCCACCACGAAAACTGAACGATAGTCAAAGTCCCCATGGCAATAACAGCCCAGTGATCGCACCCCACACAGGACAGCCTGCAATCACTGTGCCGATGGGATTTACGCAAGACAACTTACCAGCGGGATTACAATTTTTAGCTCGACCTTTTGACGAACGCAAATTGTTTCAGTATGCCTTTGCCTATGAGCAGGCAACCGGGCACCGAAAACCTCCCGCGGCTTTTGGACCTATAAAATAGAATCAAGGGGTCAGAGTACTTGAATATTACAATAAAGTGGAATCATTGCTCTAATGACGACTCCCCTCCTACACTCTTCATTTATATTCTCTATTGTACAAATGGGTCAGTGACATTTTGTGCCATTAATCGATATATCAAGCACTCTGACCCCTTGAGTTCGACTTATTGCACCGGGCCTTGCTGCCAGTGCAGTATTACTTTCACGCATTAAAACCCGTGATGCCAATGCCATGCCTCCGCTCGGCAGCCTCGAACTCGATACCAATGGTATCGCTCTGATACAGACCTGGATTACAGGTATGAATAACCTGTGCGAGTAATGTTACCAGTAGACAGGTGATCAATTGTTGGTCTTAGTGATATTTTTTTAGAACAAGCTTAGCATAATGCAACAATTTGTGAACTAAAGCGCATTTTGATAGATCAATGCATCATAGTATTGACAGTAAATATTGGCATAAAAATACATAATATTTCTAATATCACGTTTTCAATCTAACTATACTTTTGTCCTGATAAGGAAGAGAGGAAAATACCGATAGTTCTACTAATACATATAACACTCTTCCTGCAGAAAAAAATATCCATACTCTGAAATACATGAGTGTGAGTGCTTCATGGTCTACTTAACACAGAGTGAAAATGATACCGATTTAACGGTTGCCCAAACTTATTACCCATAAACCATAATGATTGATCGAATAGTAATGAAAGTAGTCGATTGAACACTGCCCAAAAAAGAAGAATATTTATGAAAACATTATTATATAAAGTAAATTTTATACTCTTATTCATCATTTTTTCATCTTCTAGCCATGGTGAAGTTCTATTCTTTGATGACTTTGAGAGTGGCGATCTAAGCAAAACAACAAATGATGTAGCCTGGACGGGCGGTTCATACACTTCAGTGCAGAAAACACAGGCAAAGAATGGTGCCTATGCGCTTGAATTTAACTTTGTAGGTGGACCAGATGGTGCTGATGCATGGGCCGAGCAACGCTTTACACTCGGTAATTATTATCGTGAATTATGGATTCAATACGATCTATATGTACCGAGTAACTATTATCATCGCAACCAGGATAACTTTAGTGCTAACAATAAAAGTTTTATACACTTATGGACGGATGACTACTCGGCTGTAAACGGCATTGGTGGAGGATTTGAGGTTTGGTCTGATGGCACTGGTGTAGGCAATCTGGCTTTTCATCCATACAATCCAGATATTGGTCATTTGCCTGGAGACATCCCGAATGCAAAAGGAATTGAGACCACTGATTTAGGTAAATGGATGAATATTCTGATATATATTAAAGCCGGATCTGATACTGAGGGAGCTGTAGTAAGACTCTGGAAAAATAATACTTTGCACTACCAACTTCTAGCCCAAGCGGGAAGTAATATCTTATTCAATGCCTCTGGAAACAGTCAATTTAATAACGGTTATTTATTAGGTTGGGCAAATTCAGGGTTTGCACAAACGACAAAAATGTATATTGACAATGTGACGATTTCATCAACACCAATAACAACTACAGCTCCCCCCACCCCCAGTGCGCCTGTATTACTACGAGTACAGTGAGCAATTACATTTACCTATTTGCTTGACTTAAATTTCATAGTTGACCATTAGCGAGAGAATGTTAGCCTATAATCGCAGTATAAATAACACACACCCTTTCCTTATGATTAAATTTATTTTGTTAACTTCTCTATTGACAGGAATCAACGAATCAAGGGGTCAGTGTGCTTGAAATCTTTTTGGTTTACATATCAAGTACACTGATCACCTGAGGTCTTTTTTTGCTAGCCTTGCCTTACCCGTTGTCCAGCAGTTCCATTATCTTCTTTACCGTGTCGCGAATCTCTTTCAAAATACTCCAAATGAGTAGACCAAGAGCAATAAACACTAATAGTAATAGCAGAAGTACTGCAAGGATAGCTAAGAGTTCACTAAGTCCCATGGTTTATACCTCCTTTGTAAAATCTTACAGTAAAGGTAAACCCAGCGTTAAATTGAGTCAGTGTTGTTTTGCCATAAATTATTATGATATTTTCACAATCATGGTTCTAATAGTTGAATAATTGGGGTCAGATCACAATTGTTTCTAATATTAGCGAAAGCTGTGATCTGACTCCAATTATTAAAAAATTATGATGGCTGTCTGATTTTATTACCACCTCCCTAAAATGGTATTTGTTCACATAACATGTGTGTCATCACTCACTGAGTAATTACTATTGAAACTCTATGTTTGAGTCTGATCAATCTTAACAAATTTCTGATTAGCTATGAGGGCATAACAATGCTAAAGATAGAAGCAGAACACTACAAGGTTACAATCTCCAGACGAAACCAATCAACGATTTCGACAACAACAACGCAGTGGCGCGAAGAAATCATTATTACCGGCAAGGAAGCGAATAATGCAAATGGTGAAAGCTGGCAAGCGTTTCTTTTCTTTGTGGATGACCTGGCTAGTACGCCAGCCAACTTAATGTCCAATACCATCAACCGTGTATTTATATTTATGTCTCGTGATCAATTTGATTGGTGCCTGGACTTGCTGCGCAATGAAAAACCGGTATTCGTTGTATTTAATGAAAACAGTCCTAATTACTCCGGGATCATAACTGATAATGAACCTGTGGGCGAAGGTGAAGATAAATGCTGTTCGACTGTTAATAATGATAATCCTACAGCCATAGATAACGATCGACCACAAGCGCAACAGAATTATGCCTATGACAATCTTCAGATCACCGCCAGTGGCCACAGTTGGGAAAACTCATATTTACTAGGATTAGCTTCGTACTACATATATGGTGATTGGATGATCGATAATAATGCTGGTGTTGAGTTTGAGTCAGCATTACGTGATCGTTTTACTCCATTGGTACGGCCAGATATGAAACTCACACTGATATCAGATGATGGGATTATTGTAAAGAACACTGGCTTACAAGCGATGGTATTGTCTAATGATGATTTCATCATTGTAGCCTTTCGAGGAACTCAATTAAACGCCCATGACTGGGTAACAAACTTTACCAAACTCGCTGCACCGACCCAGATAATCTGGGCGCCTATCGGGGCTATGACCCACCCTGGATTTCTCGGTGCAGTCAATACTAAATATGAAGAAATTATCGATGCGATTCGAAATCAACGAACCAGCAGCAACCAGCCTTTGTTCATCACTGGGCACAGCCTGGGTGGATCGCTGGGACTTATAATGGCATTACGGCTAATGATAATGAATGACCATAACGTTAGTGGCGTCTATAATTATGGTTGTCCACCAACAGCCTGGGGAACATTTATAAATGTCTATGACGAGATTGGTCTTGGAAGCTTAACCCACCGTTGGGTCAATCACCGTGATTGGGCTCCTGGGTTACCGTTGCCGGGTTATGGTCACGTTGGCATTTCGAATTACATAGGAGCAGATGGCGTTGCAACACCTGGTATGC
The DNA here is from genome assembly GCA_963807455.1 of uncultured Gammaproteobacteria bacterium. GTDB lineage: Bacteria > Pseudomonadota > Gammaproteobacteria > JAADHQ01 > JAADHQ01 > JAADHQ01. The sequence continues at coordinate 32,566 of CAWECS010000023.1, forward strand.
AACCGACTCCTTTTCTTATCCCGCAAATGGATGACCATGATTTATCTACTTATTTAAGTCTGATCAAAAATAATATGCCGGAAAATCTGCAAAATATTATGCCAGATGTAATCGATTAGTTTCATCCATGGGTTTCAGGCGTAAGAAGCAGATGGACATGATTTGTCATGAAAACCCATGCATGAACAGCCACATTGTTTTTAATTGAGGCCTCTTCCAGCCAGTGCGCATAAGCCGCGAAATCTTCCTCTGACGCAAAACAAACCTGACGGTTATTCCCTCTTTGGATGATGTGCTGTGGAATACCAGGCAAACATATCCTGGGTAATCTAGCCATGTTATCGTTCCTTGATAATCATTAACTTATAGCAGTATATCTTCCTTACTCCAATATTTTATCGAGTTTTTACTCTGACCCCAAATATTTTGCAATCTAGCATTCACGCTTCTATATTTTTAACAAATTTAATGGTCTGGTCTTCACCCGGATATTCATGTATGAAAATACTATTCCCCAAGCATGGCCTTAATGTGCATCATTACACTACGTCCTAAAGCAGATAAGGCATACCCTCCTTCCAGAACTGAGATCATTCTACCACTAGAATACTTGTCTGCTATTTCCTTAACCTGGCGCGTAATCCATGCATAGTCATGTTCTGTAAGGTTTAGCTGTGCCATATCATCTTCGACATGCGCATCAAATCCAGCTGAAAAGAAAATCAATTCTGGTTGGAACGCATCCAACACTGGTAGCACGTTGTGTTTTATTGCTTCTTTTATGTCGGGGCCATTTGTACTTGCCGGTAATGGAATGTTGACCATGTGGTCTGAATCAGTTTCAGCGCCTGAAAAAGGATAAAAAGGATGCTGAAATGTCGAGCAAATGAGCACTCGGGATTCATCATGGAAAATATCCTCGGTTCCATTGCCGTGATGGACATCAAAGTCGACGATGGCTACTCGCTGTAGCTTATATTTTGATAACGCATAAGCTACACCAACGGCTACATTGTTGAAAATACAAAATCCCATCGCATTGGCTCTTGTTGCATGATGTCCAGGCGGACGTACGCTGCAGAAAGCACTGGACGCTTCACCGTTCATAAGCAAATCCACCGAAAAAACCACAGCACCTGCAGCCCGCAGTGCAGCTTGCAGGCTATGAGGGTTCATGCTGGTATCGGGGTCCAGCCAGACCCTGCCCTCTTCCGGTGCATTCTGAAAGATCTGATCCACGTATTTTGCATCATGTACATTAAGCAGTTGCTCACGAGTGGCCAATGGCGCATCGTAATGCCTTAAGCACGCATCCAGCCCTGATGCGATCAATTGATCATTGATTGCCATCAGGCGGGCTGGTGATTCCGGGTGACCTTCGCCCATTTCGTGTAGCAGGCAATCGGGATGGGAGATAAAGGCGAAGGTCATATTAATCCCTGATCATTCTTTAAGTTCGGATTGAAGATAGGTAACACAGGCATCCAGGTTGGAAAGTCTGGGATAGGCATTCTCAGGGATTTTGATTTTCAATTGTTTCTCCAGTGTTAGTACAAAATTGAGAAAATCAACAGAGTCAAAATCTAACTGATCCCGAAAATTAATGTCAGGTAACAATTGCTCTGTATCCGTTTCCGGAGCGATTTGGAGTAAGGTTTCCAATATGATGGTTTTCAGTTCGTCTTTATTCATGGTATCAAATATCATTCGGCTCATTTGGGTCTGGTTTTTCTAACTTTGCATATTCCCGGTTTTTTATCAATCGTCGCATAATCTTGCCTGACTGGGTTTTCGGCAAATCGGCTATCAAATTCGATCTCCTTCGGTGCCACTGAGGCACCCAGGCGTTTACGGGCATGTGCAAGCAATTCGAGTCGCAATTTCTCTGACGCGGTAAATTCCGGTTTCAATACAATACAGGCTTTCACCGTTTCCAGTGTTAACGGGTCAGGCTTGCCGATCACAGCCACTTCTGCAACGGCGGGGTGTTCCATCAAAACACTTTCCACTTCAAATGGCCCAATCAAATGTCCGGATGACTTGATCACATCATCATCCCTGGCGACAAACCAGAAGTATCCATCTTCATCTCGCCTGACCAGGTCACCGGTGAGATACCAGTCACCAGAAAAGCATTTTTGATAACGTTCTTCTTCACCAATATAACCACGAAACATGGACGGCCAGCCGGATTTTAGTGCAAGTTCTCCCAGCTGATGGGTATCCTCTACTAATTCAATGCCATCATCTTTTTTCCGCTTTACAACGGCCGCTTCAATGCCCGGTAAAGGTCGTCCCATGGAGCCGGGCTTGATATCCATATCTGCATAATTCGCAATCATGATGGCCCCGGTTTCGGTCTGCCACCAATTATCATGGATGGGCAAGCCGAATGCCTCAACGCCCCATTGAACCGCTTCCGGGTTCAGGGGTTCACCCACACTGGCGATGAAGCGGAGATGATCAATACGGTATTTCCTGGTCATATCGAGACCGTATTTCATTAGCATGCGTATTGCCGTGGGTGCGGTATACCATACCGTGACTTTCTGGTCCTGCAGGATCTGATACCAGCGCTCGACGTCAAACTCGCCTTCATCTACTAGCAGAGTAGCACCGATCGTAAGCGGGGCAATAATGCCATAAGAGGTGCCCGTAACCCATCCGGGGTCGGCAGTACACCAGCAGATATCATCCGGTTGTATATCCAGCGCAAAGCGTGCGCTCATATAATGCATGAGTCACAGCAGCATGCACGTGCATGGCCCCCTTGGGTTTCCCTGTCGTACCACTGGTAAAATGCAATAAAGCCTGATCCTCAGGGCTGGTAGCTTCAATGCTAAAAGTATCCTCAGCATCCTGTAAGCACTGATGGAAATCCAGTGCCGGGGTAATATCGACGCTTTTATCCGTTTCAGCAATGATTAGCACGTGCACCAGTTCAGGTAACTCATCGAGCATGGGTACAATCTTGCGATTAAAGAGCGACTCTGTTGTGACCAGTAGCTTTGCCTTACCAATATTCAGGCGTTCCTGAATGGGCTGGGGTCCATAGGCAGAAAATAACGGTGAGAAAACACTGCCATTTTTCAGGGTACCAAAGGCGGTGATATAGAGTTCCGGAATGCGCCCCAGCAATGAAAATACCCGGTCCCCTTTGCCTACACCCAACTGTTGCAGCACGTTGGCAAAACGATTACTGAGATCGCGCATCTGCGCATAAGTAAAATCCTCCGCCCTCCCCTTATTATCCAGGAAACGCAAGGCAACGTGATTCCGTCGTTTCCCATTGGCGTGCCGGTCGATGGCTTCATGCGCAATATTCAGACCCGCATTACCAGGCAGGCCATCAAGCTCGGAACGGATACTATCCCAGGAAAAGTTTGCACATACCTGCTGGTAATCCAGCAAATTTGGCCTAACATTTCTTTTTATTGGGGATTTGCAAATTCGCTTGTATTGCATAGCTGGTCTTGTCACCCTGTACACGTGTATAGTCATTATGAGTATACCGCTGAATGGTTACAGATATGCATAGCGCGCATAAATTAAACCTTGAATACATCCAGAGAGTTAAATATAACAAACATTACACATGACTATTCGAAACCTTGAATATCTGTTTAAGCCTAAGTCGATCGCACTCATCGGGGCGAGTAAAAAACCATCCTCTATCGGTGATGTTTTAACCCGCAACCTGATTAACTCCGGTTTTCGCGGCACTATTATGCCGGTTAATCCGAAATACCACACGATTGCAAAATTGCATGCCTATCCAGATATTGCCAGTTTACCGGAAACGCCTGAGCTGGCGGTCATCGCTACACCACCTGAGAGTGTTCCCGGCCTCATCGCGGAGCTGGGTGAAAAAGGCTGCCGGGCGGCCATCGTGATCACGGCCGGGTTTGGCGAAGATACAAAAAACCATGGCAAGGCGTTACAGCAATCCCTTCTCGACGCGGCCAAGCCTTATAACCTGCGTATTATTGGTCCCAACTGCCTGGGGATAATGGTTCCGGAAGTTGGCCTGAATGCCAGTTTTGCCCATACCCATCCTTCATCAGGTCAGCTGGCCTTTGTTGCTCAATCAGGTGCCATCGTTACCTCCATGCTGGACTGGGCTAATTCAAATGGCATCGGTTTTTCACATCTGGTTTCACTCGGCGATATGGCCGACGTGGATTTTGGTGACATGCTGGATTATCTGGCCAATGACAGAAATACCCGGGCGATACTGCTTTACATCGAAGCCGTTACGGAAACGCGTAAATTCATGTCTGCAGCACGGGCCGCCGCCAGGATGAAACCGGTGATTGTGGTAAAAGCAGGTCGCCATGCAGAAGGGGCACGAGCTGCTGCATCGCATACCGGCGCATTGACCGGATCAGATGAAGTTTACGACGCCGTATTCCGACGTGCGGGGATGTTACGCGTATACAGTCTCAGCGAATTGTTCGATGCCGCTGAAATACTGTCTATGAGAACGAAGGCAAAGGGTGATCGGCTTGCGATCCTGACCAATGGTGGTGGCATCGGTGTGCTCGCTACTGATGCACTGATCGATGAAGGTGGGCATCTTGCCGAACTTTCATCGGAGTCGATTACCCGACTGAATGAAGTACTACCACCGACCTGGTCGCATGGCAATCCCATTGATATTATTGGTGATGCCACGGGTCAGCGTTACGCAGAGGCGCTGGATGTCCTCCTGCTGGATAAAAATATAGATGCGATTCTGGTGCTCAACTGCCCGACTGCCGTCGCCTCCAGTAGTGAAGCGGCACAAGCAGTCATAGAAAAAATCAGTAACAAATGTGATATACCTGTATTGACCAGTTGGGTCGGCAATGGCTCTGCTGAAAAAGCACGACATCTATTCGCACAACATCAGATACCTTCTTTTGAAACACCGGAACAGGCGGTGCGCTCTTTTATGTACATGGTGAATTACCAACGTAGCCAGGCATTGCTCATCGAGACTGTACCCTCCATACCCGAAGCGTTTACACCCGAGCCGGATCTGGCCAGAAAAGTGATAACACAAGCTTTAAATGAGGGCAGAGAATGGCTCAGTGAGCCTGAAGCCAAGGAAGTGCTGGCAGCCTATGACATACCTGTCGTCAGTACACGCGTTGCCAACAGCCCCGAGGAAGCCGCTGCACTGGCCGCAGAAATCGGCGGCCCGGTAGCGCTGAAGATTTTGTCGCACGACATCACCCATAAATCAGATATCGGCGGTGTTGCACTGGATATCACAGGTCCATCCGTTGTCCGCGATACCGCCGCTGCCATGCTTGAGCAAATCAAGAAATTACAACCCCAGGCTCATTTACTTGGCTTTTCAGTCGAACCCATGGTGCATCGCCCCGGCGCTTACGAACTCATCATTGGCGTGGTTGATGATGCACAATTTGGTCCGGTCATTCTGTTTGGTCAGGGAGGAACTGCCACAGAAGTTATCAACGACAAGGCACTGGGCTTGCCGCCGCTGAACATGCACCTGGCGCAAGAGATCATCTCAGAAACACGCATCTACCAGCAACTGAAAGGCTATCGCAACCTTCCTTCCATTAATATGGATGCTGTGGCTCTTACACTGATACAGGTAGCACAATTGGTTATTGATCATCCCGAGATTGTCGAGTTGGATATAAATCCACTACTGGCGGACGAATATGGTGTGATGTCACTCGATGCCCGTATCAAGGTTGCCAGGACAAGTGATCCATCGGGCAAACGTCTCGCCATTCGTCCCTATCCAAAAGAACTCGAAGAGAATATAACACTTGGAGATGGCCGCACTTTGCTGTTACGCCCCATACTCCCCGAAGATGAACCATCCCTTCAGGCGGGATTTGCAAAACTTACGCCCAGAGGAAATTCGCCTGCGCTTTTTCGTTCCCAGGCGTACCCTGGATCACGTCACGGCGGCGCGCTTTACACAAATTGATTACGACCGTGAGATGGCATTGGTCCTGACAGAAAAGGGTATTGCCGGTAAAACTGAAATCTATGGCGTAGTGCGAATCATCGCTGACCCTGATAACCAGGAGGCTGAGTATGCCATTATAGTGAGCCATGAGATGACCGGGATGGGTCTTGGTATACTCCTGATGAAACGCATCATTGACTACGCCAGTAAACGCGGCATCAAAAAGATCTATGGTGATGTATTACAGGAAAACCACACTATGTTAAAACTTTGTGATGCCCTGGGATTCAAACAATCATTCAAACTGGATGAACCGGGAATTGTCAGGGTAACGTTACAGTTATAGGGCTTTTTTTTCTGGTCTAAATCGGAAACCTATAGCCAGAGCACATATAGTGTCATTATTATACGACATATCAATAAGCCGGGTCAGAGAATAATATTCGAAAACACTGATTATACATCCATGATTAAAAGATAAGTAGAATATACATGTTGTTAATAATGCTGAAGAAATATAAACATGATACCGGCTTTATTGAATTTAAGGTCTAGTTATCAAATTTGTGACGAAAGTTGAATAATATTTTGTAATTTTGGTAGAATTTACTATATGTATATCTGGCGAAAAATGTTACTCGGGTACAAGACAATCAGTTACTTACTGGTTGCAGTGATACTTTCCCTCATTATTTTTCCCAGTCACATGCACTTGCATCATGAGGAATCATCAGTATCTCATAAACATGCTATTGATATTCATATAAGTATGGATCAGGTTGATAAGAGCCACCATGACGATGCGACTGTTATTGATACTATCTCAGATGTATTAATTAAAAAGTTAAATGATAACCCGTTAGCCCCATTTATTTTATTAACATTTGTTTTAGTTTTGGCCATTGCCATGAGAGTTTCAAGGCATCACCGGCAAAATTATCCTGTTCATTTCTTCAAGTGCTTTTATCATATATCACCGCCTCTTCGCGCACCCCCTACCCTTTAATACTTTACATACCTAAGATTTGTGCATGGTTCACAACTGCGTGCACTGATATATAACACTATGGGCGATTAATCTTGCCTGGAGATAAAGATAATGCATATCAGGTTAAAGCTAGGGATATTTCTCCTATGTATACCTATGTTAACTATTGCCGAAACACAACATGCCAACCCGCTCACAATGAGGCAAATGATCGTAAACGTTCTGGAAAATAATCCGGTGCTAAAGGCAAATGATTATCAAGCAAACGCTGCTGCAGCAAGAATAAGACAGGCAAAATTGGCAACACCATTCAATTTCAATGTTGAAATGGAAAATTTTGCAGGTTCCGGAAGGTATAAGAGTTTTGACGCTATTGAAACCACGCTTAGCCTGGTAAAGATTCTTGAATCAGGCAGAAAACCTGTACTGCGTGGACAGGTCTCTCAGCAGGAAGCCAATCTTTTGCAAAATGAGCTGGATGCAAAACGACTGGATTTGTTATCCGAGTCTGCCAGACGATTTATTCACGTAGCGGTTGATCAAGAGCGTGTGGATATAGCTAAAAACAAGCTGGCTTTGATAAAACGTACCGCAACGATTGTTGAGAAAAGGATTAAGGCTGGTAGAAGTCCGATAGTAGAAAGACGACAGGTTGCTATTGATAATGCAAGATCCGAGATAGAAATGGAACACGCTGAGCATGAATTACTTACATCTCGCCTGAAACTGGCAATGATGTGGGGAGCAACCGCGATAGAGAACAAATGGATACATGCTTCACTGTTCGATCTGGAAAAAGTCGAGTCGTTCAAACATCTAGAACTGCTGTTGGAAAATAACCCGGAACTGGTCAAGTATGCAACAAAACAACGATTGTCCGATGCCCGTCTAAATCTCTCACGTGCTAAACGCACGCCAGATATAGAATTATCAGGGGGGATCCGTCATTTAAGTGGTAGTGATGATGGTGCTTTTGTTTTCTCCGCCAGAGTGCCTCTGGGTTCGCAGTCGAGGGCCTTATCGACTGTGCAGGAGTCGGAGTTTATGACCAGGCGTGTGCCTTTTTTATACGAGCAACGTCGTCTCGAATTATATACTAGTTTGTTTGAGGTTTATCAGGAGTTGTTGCATGCGAAAACCGCTGTTGAAATTCTTAAGCAGAAAATTATTCCAGAAGCAGAACGCGCACTAAAAGATTATGAGCGTGGCTACCGGGCTGGCAGGTACTCACTACTTGAACTCACCACGGCCCAGCAATCGCTCCTTGAGGCACGTATAGAGTTCGTTGACGCAGCAGCCAAATACCATCGTGGCCGCATTGAAATAGAACGTTTAACCGGAACTCAAATGAATGCAGGAGTAAGACAATGAGTCAGACTAATAGCCGATATTCTCTGTTGATGACTTTTATTGTCGTTCTCATCATAATTTTGTCAGCCTGGTGGTTGTTGAATAAACCTGCAGATAATCATGCATCAGAAAACGATGGTCATGATCATGGATCACATGAAGAAGAGGTTGAAAAAGGTCCTCATGGTGGCCGCTTGCTGGTCAATGATCACTTTTCATTGGAAATAACCATTTATGAAACGGGTGTGCCACCTGAATTTCAAGTGTACCCATATATCAATAACCAACCTGCCCCGCTTGTGGATGTCGATTTAAAAATTGAACTTGCCCGTATTGATGGTCAGGTTGACGAGTACCATTTCGAACCACAACAGGATTATCTACGTGGTGACGGCGTGGTTACTGAGCCTCATTCCTTTGACGTCATAGTCACTGCTTCGTATCAGGGAAAAACCCATCAATGGAAATATGATAACTATGAAGGTCGTACACAAATTGCGAGTACTATGGCCAAAGAATCAGGTATTGAAACTGAAAAGGCGGGTCCGCAGACAATCAAGGAAACATTGATGTTAACCGGTCGGGTGCAGACTGATCCCAATCGACTATCGCATGTTCGTGCGCGTTATCCCGGTATTGTGAAAAGTATAAAACGCAATTTAGGTGACACGGTGCGTACAGGCGAAATCCTGGCAAGCGTTCAAAGTAATGAAAGCCTGCAGACCTATGCAATCAAGGCACCGATAGGCGGCATGATCGTACACAGAGATATTCAGATTGGAGAAGCTACAGGCGATGAACCACTGTTCATCATTACTGATCTGTCACAGGTTTGGGCCGAGTTTGACGTTTTTGACCGTGACCTTGTACGTATCAAAACAGGTCAGACGATAACCATAGAGACGCTGGACGACCAACAAATCAACGGAAAAATTGACTGGATTTCACCGCTCACAGCCCATGCCAGTCAGAGCGTTCGTGCGCGTGTCATATTACCCAATCCAGAGGGCCTGTTTCGTTCAGGCCAATTTGTACGTGGCCAGGTGACGATTGCCAGGTATGCAGTTCCATTAGCTGTCCGGCTTTCTGCTATTCAACGTTTTCGTGATTTTCAGGTCGTGTTTGCACGATTTGATGATAGCTATGAAGTGCGCATGCTGGAGTTGGGGCGACGTGACCAGCAATGGGTCGAAGTGCTGGCCGGGTTAAAACCCGCTACCGAGTATGTCAGTCAGAACAGTTATCTGATCAAGGCTGACATTGAAAAGTCTGGCGCCAGTCACGACCATTGAAGGAATAACATATGTTAAATCGACTCGTTACTCATTCCCTCGCACATCGCTGGTTGGTGTTGGTTGCTGTCATCGGCCTGTCGGTATTAGGGTTATATAACTATCAGCAACTGCCTATTGATGCAGTGCCTGATATTACCAATGTACAGGTGCAAATTAATACAGAGGCTCCCGGTTACTCTCCATTGGAGTCAGAACAACGTATTACCTTTCCAGTGGAAACCGCCATGGCCGGTATTCCTCGCCTTGATTATACGCGTTCTATATCACGCTATGGTTTATCCCAGGTGACTGTTGTATTCAAGGAAGGAACCGATATCTACCTGGCCAGGCAACTCGTTAATGAACGACTCTCAGAAGTAAAGGAGCGCCTACCTGACGGTATCGAACCTGCTATGGGCCCGATTGCAACAGGATTGGGTGAAATCTTTATGTATACGGTAACAGCAAAAGACGGCTCAAAATATGACCCGATGGAACTGCGTACGGTACAGGACTGGATTGTGCGTCCACAGCTACGGCAAACGCCAGGGGTTGTTGAAGTCAATACCATTGGTGGATATACCAAGCAATTTCATGTATTGCCGGATCCGGGCAAGTTGCTGGCTTATCACATGACTATGCAGGATATTATGGCCGCATTGGCACGCAATAACAGCAATACGGGTGCCGGTTATATCGAGCGTTTTGGTGGACAATATCTAATACGTTCTCCGGGGCAATTGGCTACCCTGGAGGATATAAGGTCCATAACAGTGGCTAAACGCGAAGGTGTGCCGATCCAGCTAGGATCCATTGCCGAAGTGGCTCTGGGTAGTGAATTACGAACAGGTGCAGCAACCCAGAATGGCAAGGAAGTTGTACTTGGGACGGTTTTCATGTTGATGGGAGAAAACAGTCGGCATGTTGCACGGGCAGCTGCAAAACGTCTTGAAAGTATAAAGCCTTCATTGCCGGAAGGGGTTGAGTTGAACCCTCTCTATGACAGAACCTCATTGGTAGACAAGACAATAGCCACGGTGCAAAAAAATCTGGCTGAAGGCGCTTTGCTGGTCATTGTGGTATTGCTGTTGCTATTGGGTAATTGGCGTGCCGCACTGATAACGGCCGCTGTTATCCCTGTTGCCATGTTGATGACCATCACCGGTATGGTTCAGGCACGTGTATCCGGTAATCTGATGAGTCTGGGGGCACTGGATTTTGGACTGATTGTTGATGGTGCTGTCATCATAGTAGAAAACTGTCTGCGGCGTCTGTCAGGTTATCAGCGTATGCATGGTAGCGTGCCAAATCTGTCTGAACGTTTACGGCTGGTACGTGAGGCTACCATTGAAGTGATACGACCTAGCGTATTTGGTGTCTTCATTATCATGATTGTTTATGTCCCAATCTTTTCTCTCAGTGGTGTAGAAGGAAAAATGTTCCACCCGATGGCATTTACTGTTGTCACTGCCCTGCTCGCTGCATTAATCCTGTCTGTGACCGCTGTACCTGCCGCAGTGGCTTTGTTCGTACGTGGCAAGGTTTCTGAAAAAGAAAATCTATTGATGGGTGGGTTACGTAAAATCTATGAGCCGGCACTGCGTTGGGTCATGGCACATCAGTGGCCTGTGGTGACAGCAGCCATTGGATTGATTTTACTGGCTGGTATCCAGGGGTCACGCATGGGAACGGAATTTGTACCCAGTCTGGATGAAGGTGATATTGCCCTGCATGCATTGCGAATACCAGGAACCAGTTTGTCACAAGCCGTAGAAATGCAAGCAACACTGGAAGCTCGTCTGAGCCAATTCCCGGAGATCTCTCACATCTTTACTAAAATTGGTACTGCAGAAGTAGCAACCGATCCTATGCCACCCAGTGTTGCAGATACCTTTGTCATGATCAAACCACGCCAGGAATGGCCTGATCCACGCAAGGCCAAAGCAGACCTGATAGCAGAAATGGAGGAAGTCGCAAAGACCATTCCAGGTAATCGCTATGAATTTACCCAGCCAATACAAATGCGTTTCAATGAGCTTATCTCAGGTGTTCGCTCCGATCTGGCAGTCAAGGTCTATGGTGATGATATGGACACACTGGTTGAGGTGGCTGAGCAAATAGAAGGTATTATCGCTAAAGTACCCGGTGCTGCTGACGCACGTACTGAACAAGTAACCGGCCTGCCAATATTGTCCGTAATACCTGATCGTGATCGACTGGCCTATTACGGAATGGATGTCAGTAGTGTACAGGACACACTACGTATGGCGATCGGCGGCGAGACTGCCGGTCAAATCTTCGAAGGTGATCGACGCTTTGATCTCGTCATACGTTTACCTGAAGATATGCGTACCAATATCGATGCATTGTCACAATTACCCATTCGCTTACCAGACACCCAGCAACGCGAGGTTATAGGCGATGCAGATAATCTCGGCATAGTCAAAAACCCGCCACAAACTATTCCCCTGGGGGAAGTTGCGAATATTGAGTTTACAATAGGCCCTAATCAGATCAGTCGCGAAAACGGTAAACGTCGTATTGTTGTTACAGCTAATGTGCGTGGCCGTGATCTGGGTGGTTTTGTGACTGATGTTCAAAATGCAATCTCGGAGAGTGTCGATTTGCCTTCAGGTTACTGGCTGAGCTATGGCGGGACCTTTGAGCAACTCATCTCTGCATCAAAACGCTTTTCAATCGTTGTGCCGCTGACGTTGGTAATTATATTTGGATTACTGTTCATGGCATTTAATTCTGCCAAAGATGCTGCACTGGTATTCACCGGCGTGCCTTTAGCACTGACAGGCGGTGTTGCGGCATTGGCGATTCGGGATTTGCCGCTATCCATCTCTGCAGCAGTTGGTTTTATTGCATTGTCCGGTGTAGCTGTCTTGAATGGAGTGGTTATGTTGTCATTTATCAAGACTCTCATTGCCAAAGGAGTAGAGCTGGAACAAGCCATAGTTGAAGGTGCGCTCACTCGCCTTAGACCAGTATTGATGACTGCTCTGGTTGCCAGTCTTGGTTTTGTTCCAATGGCGATGAATGTGGGCACAGGCGCAGAGGTTCAGCGTCCATTAGCTACTGTTGTTATTGGTGGAATCATCTCATCGACATTATTGACACTACTTGTACTACCGGTCTTGTATCGATTGACCTATTCACGAACAACAAATTAATATTTAAGTATATTGAGCTTAATTATAACCGGCAGCGATTACATTCCTTCTTAGGCTTTGAAGCGACTTTTGAATATGAAAGAATATATGTTGCTTAATATTTGTGTCCGAAGAAATGGGGGAAGTTCAGAGAGCAATTGTTTCTAATATTAGAGAATATTGCTCTCTGACCCCGATTATTTTCACCGATTATTCACTATTGCGTTATTGCGTCGTCATCATCCTACTCAATGGCAAATTCGATGCGTTCCTTTAATTCTTGCAATGCCTTTTTTGCACAGGCTGCATCTTTATCACCACCTGGCGCACCACTGACACCCACTGCACCCACGTTATAACCGCCGGATACAATCTTGAGGCCTCCCTCCATTACAATCAACCCGTCGATATGATTCAGTTCCTGACGAATATCGGGGCGGGCTTTTTTAAATTGGCCGCTGTCAGACCAGGCCATGATAGTCATATTGGCTTTGCGTTCTGCAATTTCCAGGGTAAAACGGGATGCCAGGTCATCACGTAAAGCGGCACGAACCAGCCCATGGCGATCAACCACAACAGCACTCACATGATAGCCGTCCTTGCGACAGGCCTGGATAGCTTCATTGGCAACATCACGTGCCAAATCCATGCCAATACTATTATCATTCACCACATCAGTCGCATGAACAACGAACCCCATGCCAGCCATAAAAATACCGGATACAAGTTTTAAAGTAAGATGCTTTATCATAAATGGCCTCGTTTAGAGAATTAAACAAATGCATAGGGTCAAACTCGATTGATTATCGATACAATCACCCTCTTTTTCTAACAATATTAATCACCCACACTACTCTGAATTCATTGATTTTAGAGCTTATACAAGTCTTTTTCCATATATGTCCAGGTATCGACAACTTCGGTTTTGCTATTCAGAATTGGGTGCCGGTTCATCTGCTTTTTTCATATAGTACAATACGTTAGCGCGGTTTGTTCAACGGATTTGTGACCCAAGGGTACCTATCTGTTCATCTTAGGTTCAGTTACTCTGGTATTTAATAGACCTTAGTAATCAAACTAGAGGAATACGTCATGAAAATGTTCACCCGCAACAAGCCGCAAAGGTCGGTAAGTTTTTTTATGATGCCGGGCATGATCGTACTCGCTAGTATTATATTCAGTGGTTGCGCCAGCTACTCTGAGCCTCGATCCTCTGTGCGTTACGACTACCCATACCATTCCCCAGCAAGCAGTGTGTACTACGAGTATTACTACTATCCCGAACAAAACGTATATTATGATATGCATCGTCATCTATACTTCTACCACCATCACAGTCATGGCTGGGTAACAGTGAATACCCTGCCATCCTATATTCACCTGAGGGGTAATCGTCGGCAAAGTTTACGCTACAAACACAACAGGCCGTGGACAGTATCGCATCCCTATAGAACAGATTACAGGCATGATAATAAACGTCGCAGTCAACCGGTTCAGCGTTCACCACGGCGCACGGAACGACATCAGCCGCATCGGTCTGATCCAGGTCTGGAACAGCGCCGCAGTCAACCGGTTCAGCGTTCACCACGGCGCACGGAACGACAGTAAGCCGCATCGGTCTGATCCAGGTCTGGAACAGCGTCGCAGTCAACCGGTTCAGCGATCGCCACGGCGCACAGAACGACAGCAACCACGTCGGTCTGATCCACGTCTGGAACAGCATCGCGGTCAACCGGTTCAGCGATTGCCGACAACGCACACAACAACGTCAACAACATCGACCTAAACAGAAATTAGAACAACAGCAAAAACAACAACAAGAAAATCAAGATCAATCTGGCAGTCGTCCTCATTCTGAGCGGGACAAGATACAGCAGTTCAGGAGATAGTTTTGATAAAGAAGGTCAGAGTGAATATCACCCAGTTTGATGGACGTTCCTGGCCGAATCAAACCTGATTCGGCCAGGAAACCCTGTATGGATATTTCACTTTTTCCTGGGGGTGTAGGAGAATTTCTGACCGCCGATTGTCGCCTGATACATCAAGCCACCTTTTGCGATTGTGAAGGTTGCCAGGCCCTTTCTGTAGTTACCGACGTTAGTCGCGTCTTTCTTGCCACCACTGGCACCAGCGGAACTACCGGTCGTTGATGCGGATGCCTTGGCCGCGGCCGTGATTGCGACGGCTGACGCTTCGGCATCGAACTCGAAATTGCCGCTGGTAAATTCATCGAAGGCACGCTTGTCTTCAAAGAAAATCATCTGACTAAAGGCCTGAGCTCCCAGCTGGAAACCAATCGATAACTGTGTCATTGAGGTGTCGCCAACGTATTTGCCGGCTGTATAGACGCGTCCCGAGCCGTGTGCAGCACCAACACCAATACCGCCCTTGCCGATGGTTGGAAAGACAGCATAGCCGTAGCTATTTTTAATGAAGGAGCTGCTTTCACCGGCATTTTTGAATAAATTGATGGTGTCAGTATATTCATCGGCCAGAGCACTGCCGAACGGCAGCACTAGCAGCAGGCAAATGATGTAGGTACGAAACTGCAAATGTGCTTTCATGATTCTTACTCCGGTTGTTATTCCTGTCAAATTTTCAGGTTTGATAATTATGGTAAAGCTATGGGTTCAGGTCTTGGAATACTACAATAGTTTTAAATATATAGGCAGGGTTATTGTCAAGAACAATTACCCTTTTATACTAGTTGGAAATGTAGTGGTCAACTGTTTCCAGACACTTGTTAAGAGTTTTTTATAATCCAGTGGCGTCTTGTTCCCCAGCGTTGAATGCGATCGATGGGGTCAGACTCGATTGATTATCGGTACAACCACCTTCCTCTCCTAACTTTATATTATTTACTCCGCACTACAACCCAAAAGCTCTCTTCCCGCCTGAACTTTGGGAACAAATGAGGATTTACACCATACATTTTCTTATCACCGACTTTTGCTTTAACCAAAACATAATCAATCCTTTTCCATCTCCACTGTATACTTACCATATCGGGCGGCACCGTTAAGACGAGCTCGTTTGAGTAGTGCGTGCTGTGCGGCCTCGTGATTTTCTGCCTTGCCTTGCCAGGTATGCAATGCGGGTTGTTGCAATGCACGTCCATAGGAAAAAGAAAGTTCCCACGGTTGATTGATATACATTGCATTCATCGCATTCAGATTGGCGGTCGCCTCTTCATCGGTTTGTCCGCCGGAAAGGAAATTAATGCTGGGTACAGCAGCAGGTACGGTACGTCGCAATACTTTTACCGTGTTTTCTGCTACTTCCTCCGGACTGGCCTTGGCAGCACTTTCTTTACCGGGTGTCACCATGCTCGGTTTAAGTATGGTATGTTCCAAAATGACGCCATGACGATGCAATGCGTGATAAACCGCATGTTGCACGACTTCAATCACTTCAAAACAGCGTTGTATGGTGTGATCCCCATCAATCAGCACTTCCGGCTCAACAATGGGCACAATCCCCACTGACTGACATATAGCGGCATAACGTGCCAGTACTTCTGCATTGGCTTCAACACCTAATGATTTTGGATTATGCGTATCAATGGGATAAACCTCGCGCCACTTGGCGAAACGAGCGCCTTGTTCTTTATAAACCTTCAAACGATCGGCCAGTCCGTCCAGGCCCTGGGTGATCATATCTCCCGGTGCATTGACCAAAGGGATCTTGCCTTTGTCGACTTTTATTCCAGGAACGATACCCTGTTTTTCCGCCATTTGTGGTAATGGTGTCCCATCGTCAGTTTTCTGTGTGAGTGTTTCTTCGAACAGTATGATGCCACTGATGTAGTCGCCTAGATCGGGCGTGGTTAATAGCAGGCTACGCCAGATACGGCGATTTTCTTCAGTAGACTCCACATTAATGGGTTTGAAGCGTTTTTCGATGGTTGGGTTACTTTCATCGGCAGCAAGAATACCTTTGCCCTTTTGGACCATATCCTCAATAGTGGCTTGTAGTTCGGTCTGGATACTCATGAATCTTCCTCCTGAAAATGTTTGTTGATGTCTTCTACCCTTGTTCTAAAAACTATTTCTGAAGTGTCTTGAAAGTATGTATGTAATACATGATTGTTTCACGTCAAGTTATCTTAGATTGTCTTCGAGATTACCCTTTCCTGTAAATTAAGCAAGCCCTAAGCATTAATTAGTGTATGGTAATTAGCGGATTTACATTGTCCCTACATAAAGTGAGAACACATGCAATGATAGTGGATTGAATGTTATTATTTTCTCCAGTGAATATCCATAAGACAGGGTGTCTGACAATGTTGAAATCTGGAAAACGACTGCGCAGTCTGATTATGTTGATCATCTTGCTGATGACGGCAGGTGCTTGCAGCCGTACGCAGTTTTTCTACACACAACTCGACTGGATAATACCGCGCTATGTTGATCATTATATTTCACTGAATGATGAACAATATAATATTCTTGATGTACATACACAACAGTTTCTGAAGTGGCATTGTAGTACCCATTTGCACAAGTATGCCGAGTGGTTTACACGTTTGAGCCATGATGTGGATAAAGGTCATATGGATACTGGGAAAATTGAATTGTATATGGATGAACTTCAGGTTTTCTGGGAAGAACTGGTTGATGAGTATGTTCCCGGGGTCGCAGTCAGCGATTTATCAGGCAGATGATAAACAGGTAATGGAGTTGTTTGAAAACATAAGTGAAAAGAATGCGGAATTATCTGAAGAACTTGTTGAGCCACCACTGGAAGAAGTCGAGCAGGAATTGACTGAACGCATGCAGGACAGATTTGAAAACTGGTTTGGATCGCTAACAACCGCGCAGCTTGAATCGATCAGGTTATGGAGCAAAAAGGTTGCTCCTCATCAACGCTTAAGGCTGGTCATGCGTGAGCGCTGGAAAAATAGCCTGCATCGACTGTTTGTGTATCGACAGGAATTGCCGGAGTTTGTGACAGGTGTACGACAATTAATCAAGAATCCGCAACAGGTATGGACCCCGGAATATAAGCAACAGTTTGCACAGACGCGACAAGGTGTCATCAGCTTGATAGAACAGTCTGTTAACAGTCTGACAGTGAAACAGCGCCAGTATTTCATCAAGCAAGCCAGCTCCTGGGGCAGGGATTTAAATGCGCTTTCCTGTAACAGAAAAATGCGGGTGTCGACTAGCTAAAACAATAAACGCCCTTTTCCTCACTAGTCAGTCGGTCATTTACGAAGTATCAGGGTCAAGTCTTACATTTTTCATCATAATGTAAATTGTAAGACCGAACCCTGTGCTTTCTGCTAAAGTACGGTGAGACGAGATCATTTAAAATATTATAAATACTCCGATTAGAGAAATCATAGAGGAAACGTATGAAGGCAATTGTTTATCACAACTATGGCCTCCCCGATGTTCTTGAATTGGAAGATGTAAAAAAGCCTGTACCCTCGGACAATGAAGTGCTGGTAAAAGTGCATGCAGTGTCGGTAAATTCATGGGACTGGGATCTCCTGCAGGGTAAGCCGTTCGTGAACCGGCTAATAGCCGGACTTCTAAAGCCAAAAAAAATAACGATACTCGGTTGTGACATCGCAGGAAAAATTGAAGCGGTGGGTAACAAAGTAAAAAGGTTTAAACCCAGCGATGAGGTATTCGGGGACTTGTCCGGAGGTCATTGGGGCGGTTTTGCCCAATATGTCTGCGCCCATGAAAAGGACTTGGCACTCAAACCGGCCAGCATGCCATTTGAACAAGCAGCAGCCATACCTCAAGCGGCAGTCCTTGCCCTGCAGGGCCTTCGCAAAGGCCGGATTATGTCTGGGCAAAACAATCCAGTTCAAAGGGTATTAATTAATGGTGCAGGTGGTGGCGTTGGATCATTTGCGATACAGATCGCCAAATCATTCGGGGCTGAAGTAACCGGTGTGGACAGCATGGAGAAATTGGACAGTATGCGTTCGTTGGGTGCAGACCATGTCATTGATTACACACAGGAGGATTTTACAACAAATGGGTTACGTTATGATCTGATTCTTGATGTTTGGGGATACCATTCAATTTTTGACTACAAGCGTGCATTAAGCCCAAAAGGAATTTATGTCATGGTCGGAGGTTCCACTACCCTGTTGTTCCAGATATTGTTTCTGGGCTCTTTATTTTCAATGAGTAGCAGTAAAAAAATGAGCATCCTTATGCATAAACCAGATCCAAACGATCTGGATTTTATTAAGACGCTTTTTGAAGCCGGCAAAGTCATACCCGTTATAGATAAAAGTTATCCTTTACGCGAAGCCCCTGAAGCGCTCCGGTATCTTGGAGAGGGAAAAGCCAAAGGAAAAGTAGTGATAATTTTGGAGTAATAACCGAACAAAGGGGTCAGAGCCCTTTGTTGCATTCGCGAGTGTAAATCCACACATTTATTTTCTGCCAAAATACGAGTTAATAGATATTATTACAGTAGGCTATACAAAGCGGAAATTGAGAACACGATAATATAAATTGCGATAATAGCCATCACAATATAGCTTGCAAAGAATACACGCTGTTCCATATCCGTTCCTACTTTAATTCCCTCATGTCGAAAACTAAGATTTTTGACCGCTTCCCTACCCGCGGCATCAAAATAAATGGCGCCGCCAACTAGTGACATAATTGGCCACCAGTGATGATCGGTAACCATTAGAATCCCTGCTAACGGTAACCATAATAGTGTTAAAAGATCCCAGTAAGCTGTATAACGTTCAGACCTTTGTAATAGTGCATCTGAAGTTTCCGGTTTCTCTTGAATCCCAAGGCGTTGTGCTAATGGAAAATTGATTGATGAAATAACCTGGACAAGATAAAGCCCCCCACCAAATATAATTAATATCCATCCTAGAATTATTTGCATTATTACACCTTAATGTAGCGGGTATTCATAACCCCGTGTTGGTTCTTTTATATATCCTGTTATCTGATTCAATGAACAGGCTTTTTACCAAATCCCTGGTACTAACCGATAACGGGTTTGTTTAGCGTACTCTGGATACCCTTCAAGCTCGGCATGTAAAGTTTGATCTTCAAGGTACGTGCGTACAATCAACAATACCGTCAGAAATACTGCAAGAATTAACGCATATCGTGACCCAAGTGCGATGGGCACAGCAAACAATAAAATAATGATGATAGTGTACATGGGATGCCGTACTATTGCATAAGGACCGGTAGTTATTACATGATGACCACGCTGTTCATCTATTTTTACGACCTGTGACAAATAGGTATTTTCGCGCATGACCCAGGCAAGTAACACCAGACAAGGCAGGTGTATAAACATGGCAACGAGCTCCAGCCAAAGTGGCAAGGGCTCGCTCCACTGATAACGTATCACATCAAAACCAGGAACAATATAGAGCCCTATCCCCGCAATAAAAAACAGCAGCATGATCACCTTGTCCCAGTCCTTCTGTTCCTTGTGTAACGGTACAAGTTTCAAACGCTCGGCAAGCAAGCCAGGATCATGTCGTAGCAAATAAGCGGTCATGATTATGCCAAAGATCGCCCAGACCCCGACCATTACCCATGCCTCCCACCAAAGCCAGGTACCCGCTGGCCACAGTAGGGCAACAGCAAATAATGCCATACGCACAATAAGACTCAGCCATATTCTGAATGGGTTTAGATTATTCATTATTTAAACCAATTGATTCGCCATTCATTAAAATAGCAAAATAATTGGGGTCAGATCACGCTTTTTTCTAATATTAACGAAAACTGTGATCTGGCCACAATTATTCTGAACCGATTGTTACCCTACTCCTGATTAGTAAAAGATTGCTTCTACCTGTTTATCAAAGCAGCCTGAGCTCTAATAATTCATCCGATTTATAGTCCATTTTACTCTTCAAGTCATAAAGTGCTGCCTGAAGTCCTTCCTCCAACGTTGGATGATAGAAAGGCATCTTGAGTAGATCAAATACGCTTAGTTTCTGCTCTATACACCAGCACAACAAGTGTCCGAGATGTTCACCTCCGGGGGCTATAAAAGTGGCTCCCAGAATCTGCCCGCTTTGTTTATCACCATAAACTCGGAGCAGACCACGGTTCTTGCCCATGATCAGTGCTCGACCAAGCATTCCCAGTTTAACCTCGCCGATGACGATCTTGTCTTGATCGAGATCATTCCAGGACTGCCCCACAGTGACGATATTAGGATCACAAAAAGTGATCCCGAGCGGTGTCTTGCGAGCGAAAGCCTGAGGTGTTTCGCGCATCGCATTGTGACCGGCAATGCGACCTTCATCTGCTGCTTCATGCAGGATAAGCTGTTCACCCGTCACATCACCGGCCAGAAATATCGGCAAGTCGCCTATCTGCATGGTGTTTGCATTGAATTCCGGGACACCCAGATCATTGGTTTCTACATTGAGCGCGTCCAGATTGAGTGATTTGACATTCGGCACCCTGCCCATACAGGCAAGTACCTTGTCGACGATAATCTCGTTGTCACCCGCCACTACCTTCAGTTTTCCATCCTCCATCTCACTAATCTCGGCCTTGGTACCTAACCAGAGGGGAAATCCCTTGCCTATAATCTCGTCAGCTACGGCACAGGCATCGGGGTCCTGCAGGCCGCCGATGGTTTCCAGTTGATCAATACCAGCAACTTCAACGCCCAGTCGATGAAGTGACTGACCCAGTTCAAGCCCGATGACGCCCAGGCCAATGACTGCCATTTTTTCCGGCAACTCTTCCTGTTCGAAAAATTCGTCCGTCGTCAGGACACGATCACCGAAAGGTTCCCAGGCTTTAGGCACCACCGGCGTGGAGCCTGTTGCTATGATGATGCGTTTTGCCTCAATACGTTCACCGTCAACTTCCAACACATTCGCTTCAATGAATTGAGCATGACCACTGATAAACTCATCACCCATGTTATCGGTGCTATTGGACAGCACCTTGTCGACGAAAATATCTCGCAAGTCCTGCACGTGCTCCATGGCATCTTGCTGGTTAACGGATAAGCCTTCACCACCTTCAATACCTTCACGTTCATAAATAGCTCGACGGTGTATATCCTCGGCAATCTGTATAGCCACTTTCGATGGCATGCAACCCACGCGAGCACAAGTGGTTCCAAGTTCGCCACCATCAATCAGAACCCAGTTGTCCGTAGCCTTACGTACCTGGCTGAGGGCAAAAAGACCGGCACTACCTGCACCGAGTATGGCAACATCTACTTTTTTGGTCATTGTTTTATCGCTTCCTGTTTTATCGTTACGCTGGTGTATCAGATATTTCATCATGAAGACCCAAATGGTCAGGTCTTTCAATGTCACATTAAATTAATTAATGTTGACCGAGAATAATAGTTTATCATTTGTAAGTCGGTTTATTGTAAATAACATCCGCCCTATTCTCTGATCCTATTGATCTATCAAGTCATTTCTAGCACTAAAAAAGTCAATAATGAATCTAGGATTAGCTGGACGCTACTGTCTATAAAGCCTTTAAATAATGAATGCTGAATAATTTCGCCTCATCAGTCCATACCTGTACCGGAGAAAACCCGGCCTTGGCTGCCAGCGAGTGAAATTCATTGATGAAATATTTATAGGAGTTCTCTGTATGAATGGTTTCACCTGATGTAAATGTATAAATATTGTCGTTGATATGTACATGGTGGTCTTTTATACACTCCAGGTGCATCTCAATACGTCCTTCACTGACATTAAAAAACGCCTTATGTATAAAATTATCGAGGACGAAATCTGCGTTCAGATACTTATTGATATGCGCAAGTACATTGAGATTGAAATCAGCTGTAACGCCCTTTGCATCGTTATAGGCATTTTCCAGTATATTGATATCCTTCTTTAGGTCGACACCGATCAACAGGCCGCCATCATGACCCACCAGATGCCTGATCTGCTTCAGCAATTGCAGGGCTGATGCCGGTTCAAAGTTTCCAATACTGGAGCCCGGAAAAAAAGCGTTATATCGACCCGGACCAAAATCCGGAATATCCCAGGGTTTGGAGTAATCGACACAGGCCGCGTGTATTTTTAGCCAGGGATAATCGCTTGCGAGACTTTGTGCCGAGGCTATCAGATGTTCACGCGAGATATCCATGGGCACATAGACTTCAGGATGAATGGCCTCCAGCAACAGGCGAATCTTGGTGCTACTACCACTGCCCAATTCCAGCAGGAAGCTTTGCATGCCGAGCAACTCCCCTATTTCATGCATATGTTGCCTGAGCAACCCGATCTCCGTGCGCGTGGGATAGTATTCCGGTAAGTTCGTGATAAGATCGAACAACTCTGAACCACGCTGGTCATAGAAAAACTTGGGTGACAAGGATTTCTGCTTACCACTGAGGCCGGCATGAACCTCGGCAGCCATTGTGTCAACGGGTAAGTGCAGATCGTGAAAATAGATCGATTCTTTTCTTACTGCGTTTGAAGGACTCATGGGTTTTCCTGAATTACGCTAAAGTTTCAAGGGTCATCTGCCAAACGGATGCCGCTAAACTGCCACTGGTCTTTGGGATAAAAGAAATTGCGATAACTCGCACGAGCATGCCCTGGTGGCGTTACACAGGAACTCCCACGCAATACCATTTGGTTACACATGAACTTGCCATTGTATTCACCAATGGCGCCTTCTGCTGAACGGTAGCCTGGATAGGCTGAATAAGTGGAATGTGTCCACTGCCATAGACTGTCGAACATGTCCACAATACCGTCACCATCTGTCACAGCGCACGGATGAAGCGTAACTGGCTTATGCGTAGGCACCAGTGCCAATCGCTGGCATACTCTTTCCCATTCCTGTTCAGAAGGCAAGCGTTTACCAGACCATCGCGCGTAGGCATCTGCCTCATAGTAATTCACATGGCACACTGGCTGATTGGGATCAAGTGGATGCAATCCGTACAAGCTGTATTCGAACCAGTCATCGCCCTGTTGCACCCAGTGGAGGGGATGTTGCGCATTATTGTCATGCTTCCATGCCCAGCCATCCGATAGCCACCACTCGGGGGAAGCATATCCATCATCCTGCATGAATTCGAGAAACTCGGCATTCGTAATCAAACGATTCGCAAAACGGAAGGCGGGAAGATGGAAGGTATGAAGCGGTGATTCGTTATCAAAATGAAACTCATTACCCTCATAACCAATCAGGGTATCTAAGGTTTCGAATGCATGGAAAGTCAACGCTTGTGGTGTAGGTTTCCGAGTTTTTGCCGGCATCTTGTATAGTGAAGGATACAATGGATTAAATGAAAAGCTGTATTTGATATCTGTGCATAGTAATTCCTGGTGTTGCTGTTCATGCTGTATGCCCAGTGTACAACGTTGCAGAATGATGTTCCGCGCCTCGTGATTTTCTTGATCCAGCAATCGGGTCATTGCTTCATCTACATGACTGCGATATTCGAGTATTTCTGCTACACTCGGACGGGACAGTAAACCCCGTTGGGAACGAGGGTATTGATTACCTACCCCATGGTAGTAACTATTAAACAGGTACTCGTAGATAGGGTGTAACGGACGGTAATCACTGGCAAAAGGTTTCAGGATGAACGTTTCAAAAAACCAGGTAGTATGCGCCAGGTGCCATTTTGGTGGACTCACGTCGGCCATGGCCTGCAAGCCGAAGTCCTCGATATCCAACGACTCGCACAGGGCCAACGTTGCCTGTCGAACATACTGGTATATAGTCGGTATTTGTATTTCCGTATTGGCGGTTTGATGCCTTGTCGCTGTCACGATCACTGTGTTTTCGCTTACTTTTTACTAGTAACATTCCTAAAGTTCAAAGATATACAGAGTAATATTATACAAACTATACCATGCACATGGTGATAAATAAAAGTGCAATGGTATGCTGCATTTAAGCCAATCTGGTTTGGTATTATATCCGAAATAAAAGGGGTCAGAGCCTTTTTACGATCTCAGGCCTTCGCCGACGGATGATATTCGAGAAATTGCTGTCAGAACACAGATTTCACTATATATAAATTTACATTATTAGAATATTTAAATGCGCGCATCACAGAAATTACTGCAGATGTAAAATTGCATCCTTAAGTAAATTATGCAAAGGAATAATATTGCTTTCATGACTGACGCTATCAGTACTCCATATATTTCGCACACCCGCTTGCAACAAACGTTGCTCAGCCTCATTAACAAATAACGCGTGAGTGACTAATACATCTACATGTTTTGCATTATTTGATAAACATTTTTTAATGGCTACTGCCAACGTTTGTCCGCTACTTGCTACGTCATCAACCAATATTACAGTACGACCGTGCAAATTAATCTCGGGCAATGTAATTTCAACTTCCTGATCACCTGTGCGTATTTTGTTACATACTCCATAGGTCCACTGATCTTGTTTTGCGACAGTACTGACCCATTGCTCTGCTTCGCTGTCTGGCCCGAGTAAAATGGGTGGTTGTAATACTGGATCGTTAAACTGTTTATGCAGAAAATCTGCCATCAAGGAAGTGGCTGACAAGGCTATAGCATTGTTAGCGGGTACAGCTTGCTCCAGGCGCTGGATACGATGAAGATGTGGATCGATAGTAATTACATTTTCGAATAAATCGGCAAGAAATTTGCCGACGATACCCTGGCTTACTGCTTCTCCGGGATGAAATGCTATGTCCTGTCGCATATAGCAAAGATAGGGCGCTATCAGGGTAAGTGTTTTCGCACCCAATTGACGCGCGGTTTTTGCTGCTAGTAATAACTCTAGCATTTTTTCATTTGGGTGATCAAGACTGCGGCAGAATATGACATGCTCAGGTAATTTGGGTGGTAGAGTAAGCTTGTGTTCGCCATCAGGAAATCGGTGTCGTAGTATTATTTCGCAAGGTATATTTAATACCTTCGACAGTTTGCGGGACTGCACTTCATAATCATCAAAGCCGAGTAGCATCAGAACTCCACAAATGCTTTTGGTATCTGGTCTTCTTTGCCAATCAAATAACCGCTGTCACGTTCGGATAATTTGAGCGCAAAATTATAGTCAGAAGGAAACTCTGCATGGATACGATACAAGGCTTCACCCTTCGTGACTTTATCACCTAATTTTTTAAATAAGTCTACACCCGCACCTTTATCTATAGGAGCACCGGCGAAGCGAGCAATATGTGCCATATGCAAATTATCAATACTGATTACGGTACCATCCGAGGGCGATAGCACCTCATGTGTAAGCTTACCCGGCTCAAATTTTTCACTTTGAGCGCCTTGAGCATTAATAATAGTGTTCATCATCTCTAGTGCTCGACCGGAATCGAGGATATCACGGGCAATTGAATAGCCTTTGCCGCCTCGAACATCTGGGTCGAACTCTAATAATCGCCCGGCAAGTCGCAATGATTTTTGTCGAAGATCATCTGGTGCATTGGGGGAATTTTGTAGTACTTGCATTACATCTCGTGATTCGAGTACCGGGCCAATACCAAAACCTACAGGTTGTCGGCCATCAGTGATGATTACTTCCAGATGAATTGCGAGCTGATCAGCAACAAACTCAAATAGCTTACGTAATCGCTGGGCTTCCCGCATATGACGAACTTTTGCAGTAGGCCCCACCGGGATATCGATAAGTAAATGTGTTGATCCTGCTGAAAGTTTCTTTGACAGAATAGATGCCACCATTTGCCCCTGGGAATCGATACCTAAAGGTCGCTCCACTGCAATCAAAATGTCATCAGCAGGTGACAAATGGGCTGTCCCTCCCCATGCCAGACATGCCCGGTGTTTACGTACAATGTCATGGAGTTTTTTGATATCAAGCTCCACATTCGCCATAACTTCCATTGTATCGGCTGTGCCTGCTGGTGAGGTAATAGCTCGACTTGAGGTCTTGGGAATTAACATGCCATGCGCGGCAACGATCGGCACTACCAGCATTGAGGTACGGTTACCAGGTATACCACCAATACAATGCTTATCCGCCACCAAGGGTTCATTCCAGCGCAGTTGCTCACCAGACTCCAGCATGGCTCGTGTCAAATACAGTATCTCATCACGATCCATATCCGTTTGACCGGAGGCGACTAAGAAAGCCGCAATTTCAGTTTTAGAATAGTGCTTGTCTGTAATATCACGAATGATGTGATAGAAGTCATCCTGGCTCAGTCGTTCTCCTGCAATTTTACGTCGCACTGCGTTCATTGATGCAGGTGGTTCAGCATGTTCAATGCTAACGATATGGCCTTCGTCCAGTCCTAGTTTAACGAAGGCTTCTTCAGATAAGCCGAGATCGGAAGGAGTGACAATGCTATCGTCGTCGACGACATTTAATACCGCGAGAATATGCCGACTATCAGCGCAAATTTTTACCTTGGAAAGTGCCTGAAATCCTTCTGCTCTATACACTTCACACTCTCGATGTAAATAGGCGACGTTTTCACGATAGGTGTCAATACCTAAGCGGTGTAGTTTGAGCTTTTTTTTACTGGTTTCTGTTATAGATGTTTTAACCATGACTTAGGATCTTCTTTTAATAGTAAAAACTATAACGACATAAGGGGTAGCAATTAACTTAGGGATGCATCCTATGCTTTCTTTTAAGCAGGCGTATCAGGCATCTCATGATGCAGGCGGATAAAATATTCCTCCATTTCTGCCATGATATGTTCAAGCGTACCGGAAGTGACTAATGTATCGTTCACATCATGGGCACAAAATACGTCCAATTTCCGGTCACGGTGGATACGTACGGCCAGAGCCTCGTGTGAACCACCGCAGTAGATTTCAAACAGATCATCTCCGCCAGCATTCTTGCCCCAGTGCCAGCGCGTGGCGCGACCATGTGAAATGGTATGGGCGCCAAAGCTTTCCAGTCTATGTTTGTCTTCTGTACCTATAAAGTTGTCAGGTAACTCAATGATGTCAGTCATATTATTCCTTTGTATTGAATATCAGGGTCAAAATGGTCAGTTAAACAGGCTAGGCTAAACAATAGCGAAATCCAGGTTGTTACCATTAATAAGTATAGAAAGTTTCAGCTCGATTGTCATGCCCAGCTCGGCTATCCAGGCGACTTATTGGGTTATTTCTATCACCAACAAAGTGAGATCATCATTCGCTGGGTTATTCCCGCGGTGATCCTCAACAGCTTGTTGTATTGCAGAAAGACAGGCATCGGCATTGGCTGGAGAATGGGTGATACAATCGCGTAGGCGATGCAGACCAAATTCTTCACCACTGGAGGATTTTGCTTCTGTGATACCATCGGTATACATCACCAGCAAGTCACCGGGCATCATCGGTTCGCTGGCACTTTGCCATTGCGCTTTTTGGTCAATGCCTAACGGAAATCCGGCATTACTCTGCAAGGCCACCAGTTCAGTTTGCTGTGTGCGCTTAATGTAGGGAGGTGGATGCCCTGCATTGGCATAATTTAATGTGCGTGTCATCGGATCATAGTTGCTGACAAAAGCTGTGATGAAACTGCCGCGTAACATGCGGGTAAAAAAATAGCGATTGGCATAAGTCAGCACGTCACCAGGCCCGGTAAACTCTTCTTTAGTCGGCTGATAGGTACGCAGTATGGCATCAAACATTGCAATTTCAACGGCCGCCGCAGCACCATGACCCGATGCATCGGCGATCAATAAGCCCCAGATATCAGGCGTTTCCACAGCCTGATCGGGCGCAAGCAATGGAGATAGAGAAACTATTTCGTAATAATCGCCACCCACATAAGTATACGGTTGGAATAAGCGCGCTACTTTGATCCCAGGTGTATTCTCCAGTTCCTGGGGTAATAGCAATTGTTGAATTCTGCGCATGGATTCCAGTTCGCCTTTTATCCAGCTATTGGCTTCAGCCAGACGACGCGATGTCTCGACACTGAATATATAATTGATCGCCAGGGCGGCGATTTCCAGACCACGGTTTATATCTACCCTATTGACTTTTCCAGGCATGGAAAACAGTAATAGTAACCAGCGATGTACACCATCATGTTGCAGCATCGGTAAACTGAGTACATCAATAAACTGGCTAAAAAGATCACCAAAGGCGGGATCGATGCCATAAGCTTTACCCTGATATATTTTGGGTCGTGTGACATCAAACAGTGCCTGACGATTTTCGAACCGGTGCACTGAATCTGGATCGATAGGTGCTGAGAAATCCAACTTGTCGATGATTAGGTCGCCCTGCTTATCAATATAAGACAGTACACGAAATTCATTATCAGCCAACCCTTCAGTGCACACCATGGCCATGCCGCAGGCATCTAAACGCACGCGGGCGTCATCGGCAAACAGTTTGAAAATTTCAGATGAAGTGACATCTTTAGAACGCAGGCTGGCAACCAGCTCGAGCAAGTTTTCCATGAAACTATAATAACCCTATAGTACTTTACCAGCCAGTATAAACTGATATCAATTACTGGAAGAATAAACGACTCTTTTCCTGAAATCCAATGGTATTGTATATGTTCAATTCATTATCGAAAATACCAGGAATGTTCTACTTTTGGTGGATATATGCAGTCCGATAGCTATTATTTCAAATATGGATGAGTACAATTAACTTATGTGCGGGCGCTTTTCACAGTCTTCTTCTCCACAGCAATATGCTGAGCAATTTGGCATCAGCACTGATCTGTCGCTTAAGCCAAGATATAATGTGGCACCGACCGATCATGTAGTGGCCTGTTGTTTGTCCGATCAAGGTGAGAAAATTCTGACCACCCTGCACTGGGGATTAATTCCCTCCTGGTCGAAAGGCCCGGATAAACGCTTTAGTATGATTAATGCGCGTGCAGAGACTGTCGCTGAAAAGCCTGCGTATCGTGGCCCGTTTCGTAAACACCGTTGTTTGATCCCTGCCGATGGTTTTTATGAGTGGAAGCAGGAAAACGGTAAACAGCCCTATTATGTACACGCCAGGGATAATACCCCGCTGGTGTTGGCCGGGATATGGGATCATTGGCAGGATGAGGATGGCGACAGGATAGATTCCTGCTCTATTATAGTTTGTGATGCCAATACGCAAATGCGCAGCCTGCATGAACGTATGCCGGTGATATTACCTATTTATATGTGGGACGCCTGGCTTGCCGAGCAGGATGTGGAGGTCTTACAGGGTTTGTTGGTACCATATGAAGGTGATGATCTGGATATTTATCCCGTGTCACGTGCCGTAAATAGTCCGACCCATGAGGGTGCGGAGTTGATTAAACCTTTGGCAATGGGAACGGATAATTCAGAAACCAGGCTGTTATGATAATTAAGCGGGTAGAGAGCAAAAGATTCTAATATTCAGGTTGGTTTATATTAGAAACTTATGCTCTCCAGGAACAAAGGGTTCAGAATCATTTGTTGTCATTAAAATATAACATGAAGTCGCATTTAAATTTTAATGCCGACTCCCATCTGGCCTCAATTATTCAAGTCATGACACCGGGGCGATATTCCTGAGTGCCCCGTTTTCCATTACCTTGACCATGAGATTTTTTCTGCGGTAAAAGTTTGACTTTTTTAGCTATTAATCTCGACTTTTCTGCATGACATTCAAATTCAACAATTGCACCCACTTTCAAAAACTGACAATTAACAAGATCGGCCTTACATACCATTATGTCTGGACCACCTCCGTTAGCGAGAAACCCAGAGTCTTTATCGCGGAACCATTTCTTAACTACTGTTTGCAAAAATTCACCTCGGCTTTCTTTATCATGTTATATGCGATTTAGTAATGCAATCAGGTAGCTACAACACTGGTGGCACATGGTCCCTTTTGGCCTTCTCCGAGCACGTATTCCACTTTTTGGCCGTCATTAAGTGATGCATAGCCATCGCTCTTGATTTCAGAATGGTGTACAAAAAGATCTTTTCCTCCATCATCTGGAGTAATGAATCCGAATCCTTTGCTTGCGTCGAACCATTTTACTGTACCAGTACTCATACTGTTTTCCTCGTTAGATTAATATTAGTTATATTGTAGTATTCTGTTTTATTACTGAATAATTCAACAACAATAGTTAAAATACTATTATTCGTGAATGTTAGCAACATTTCACCCGTAATGCCTATATAAACTGCAAATATATCAGAAATTGTGTTGCGGCCACTGAGATATGTTCCATATTGATTGATTTGTAAGCGCATAATCTATCAATATTCAAATTCTTGTCAGGTATATTGCTGTTGTACCATACAATAATAGGAATCAGAGAACAATTATTTATAATATTTACAGAATATGCACCCTGTCCCCACTTTTCACTCATTCTTGTTTTGAGCTGTGATGACGGGTGTTAACATATATTCCATTACTTCTAATGAGTGAGTATTGGTATAAATCTCCCGCAGGCTATACTTATTTAAGGTATTAAAATCCCGATGCGTTGTTTCACCACCTAGAGGCGTTAATAAACCGAGACGTAACGGCAAATTAATCTTTTTGTGTTGAAAATATTGAGTTGGAACACGGTATCTTTCCGGATTCATGTCCTTTGTCCATCTGGCGCTGTCACCGACTGCCGGTACGAGGTCAAAGTAGAGTTCACGCTTTTTGCCTGGTTTTACTGGCGATGACCATGATACTGCTGATTGATGATCGGCTATGCCTAAAAACCGGCATGAAGATGGCGGATTAACAGTGCCGCATCTTGAAATACGTGTTAATGGGATGTACTCGCCTGCTTTATTCATATAATTAGGCACGACCAGTATTGGCTTTAGATCCTCTGAAACTGGCAAACTGAGCATTAATCGTACGTGTATGCCAACAATCAAGCCATCCTTATAAATACCTTTTTCTTCCAGAATCTCAATTTTAGTCTGCTGAGCAATTGTTTTGTTTTTATTTAGTTTCGCCTGAAACCGGTACGCAACAATGGGCTTAGGTAGAATAAAGGCACATGTTATAATTAAAGCGGTCATTAATACGATGGCTAACGCAATCATACCGGGTGATTTTTTCAACGCCCTGCCTGTCCACATGATGAGCGGTATCATCAGGCAGCCAAACATCATTATTTTGATGCCTAGCTCTCCTGCTTGATCTCCCCGATTAATGGCGACTGCATAAGTAAATAAAGTGATCAAGCAGACTAGTAATATTTCGCATATAATAAATGCACGCACAGTAGCAGAAATTCCTTTTTTATTGCTGTTTTTCATCATAATTAAATATTATCATCCATGGTTAAATACAATTCTCTACTAAAATAACTGCCGTTTAATGGCATTGGATCTCATTTTGCATAGACAGGTTTTTATAAAAACTTTTCGGTAAATATTTTGATTTGGTAATATAGTCCCTGCTGGTTATATGATAACGGTCATGTTGGAAAAAATCGATTTCAGCTTGATAATTGACAGGTGTGTCAAGCCCATAATCTTCAGTAGTAAATGGTTTTCCGATCCCGGCTAATGAATATTTAGCAGATACACAATTATCCGGCACCATACTGATTGAGAATGTATAGCTATTACCGGATTTCAGAGTATGTTTTAACCAGCCAATAGAATCGTATGCTGAGGGTGCTAAATCCTTGCAGGTCGATGTAAAAATGATATGCCCCGCTTCATCTTTCAGTTCACATTCATGGTAACGAAATTCCGGGTACCTTGGTATGAGTACTTGTGTAGGCTGTGTAACAGATTTCAGGTTTGCATAGGGGTAAAGTCTAACATCCCTGGGTGATGTCACTCTGAATTCAATAGTAATCCCAATGGGCATATCGTCTTTAGAGTAATATAAACGATCTTCTATATTATCAATGACGATCTCAGTTTTAAATTTTTCAAATAATCTGGCTTGATAATCGATAATTAAACGCCCCGCCACTCCTGATGCGAACGGTATAGCTACCAATAACAGGGTATTGATGATCGACGCAGTGATATTTGAGAAGTACTGATACTGCTTGTTAACGATATATACCAGCCATATCGCGATAGGTGCCAGGATGATTTGTGAAATATAAACATATTCAAGAATATCGCTAATAGTGGTGTGATAAGCCGCAGCAGTGATAAAGACGGCTGTTACGATTGATATTAATGTGAGTAATATAGTATAGATCAGCATTATTTTAATTTTAAAGCCCGGCTATTTATTGCCATGATGAATCTGTGGAACCAGTCTTGAAAAATCCATGATTTTAATGATTTTTCAATAGAGCATCATCTATTGACTTATGTCATAAGCAGGCTTTAATAAGACATTTGCTGGATGCAATGAATTGATTTACACAGTCTATACTATATAGTGTATTTATTGGTAGTAAAACAAAATTATAGAAGTCTGAGAGTCAATATTTATCTGTAAGGAGCTTGTAATGAATAATACTAAAACCCCTGTTGATGTAGGATCGCCTGATCCAGAATTAAAAAACTCGCCGATTGTAGAAGAGATGGATGACGATTTTGATGTCATGGCACAAACAATTGAAAAAAACGCCTGCTGTTATTTTAATGATAAGGCTTATGATCTCGGGACGTATGTTTGTAGTGGTAGTGGTGAATTGTTGCGTTGTGAAAGTGGTATATGGGTACAGGAAGGGACGTGTGATACGGATAATTTGTAGGTCAGGGTTTTGGACTTCGTTTAAGAGATTGCTTCGCTACGACCACCAATGCAATTCATGAGGTACGGTCCATTGGGCCGCTTTAGTATTTTCTATTGAATGGCCTATTAGACCGCTTTAGTATTTTCTATTGAATGGCCTATTAGACCACTTTAGTATTTTTTCTATTGAATGGCCTATTACCTCGCAATGATAAGCATGTTGAGCTAGGAATGGCCTGTCAGGTTACCAATTTAATTTATTAGGTATGGCTCTTTACCATAGGCCGGAGCCTTACAGAAGTGCAATTTGATTACTTATAGAAACTGCTATTCTGTTCAGCTATTCCCTTCCCTGATCTCACCTCCTTGTAGTATGTTATTCTTCTTTTTTCTCGACAGTTGATTGCTTCGCTATCTGGTTTTTATCCTTGTTTTTCTTACTGCGCTTAAATTCGATAGTTCTCCATAGTCCATGGGTACTGAATGCCTGCCAGCCCCATTTGAGCCATCCCAGTAGTGCAAAGGCTAACCACAGGGACCAAAGTAGCATGAGAACTCGGTACACCAGCAACGGTACTGACACGACCCAGGCTGTTGGAAGCACTTCTTCTGCTCGATCTTGATACCATTTCAAATCATATGCGTTGCTGAGGTTTCCGGACACTTGCATATCGGGATAACCCAGTAAGCCCTGTTCAACTGCAACGAAAAGATAAACAAGCGCCATCAGGGTCAACAATGCCAGGTGACTTGTGTGAAATTGAATTTAAATTTACTGATATCTGCCTTCATGCGTTCACGGAATGCCAGGGCAAATAGCCAGCCAACAACGATCACTACAGTTTCCATAGATGACTGGCTCAAACCAATGCCCAGCAGCACCCAGTGCCATGTTTTGAGAGGCACTATGCTGACCTGTCCCAGGCCAATAGCAATTAAAATAATGACAATCAGCACACCCCAGAATAATACGGCTGGTCCCATTTTCGGGCCACCGGTGAAAAGCACCCAACGGTCCTGGCCCAGTTTCACATTGATGGTGTGGTTAACACTCTTGATACCCAGCCCCACCGACGCAGTACGAAACAATGCAGGAAGCTCAGTCGTTGCGCGCCATGTCATTGAGATGGTTTGCTGTCCGGGATGCACCGGGATCGTGACTTCATTGCCTTTTTGTCGTATGGGTTGCGTCAGGTTATCAATCATGACACTTTGAAGTTTTGCATCATCCGGTAATATGACGGTGTGTTGTCTGCCCTGGCTTGCTCGCAAGGTAAACGTTAGTAGCGTTTCCATGGATCGTTGACCGGGTTTGAACAACAACTGGGAATAATCTATGGTCCTGGTCTCCCCTGCTATGCCCATGGGTCGGATGATAGCCAGCTTGACGCTTTCTCCAGGCCATGGCCTGTATTCAGGTAGCCATCGACCACCTGGATCCATATGATGTATGACGTTAATCCCGGAAGCTTGAATATGCCAGATGGGTGATATATCCAGACGCCAGATTTCTGTCCAAGCTGTGGTTATCGGCGCGGTGAGAGTTAATGCCTTGTCTTTTTCCAGCCTCGAACTCCAGGCGGCGTAACGTTGATTGGCACTCATGCTAACGAGCACCTTGCCTGCTTTTATGCGCATACCTTCTGTCGTCACTGATTCGCCAGTCAGTAAAGGTACTTCTATGACCACCGCGCTTCCGGCAGGTGATTCGCGCGTGACACGAGTTTCTACTTCCCATTCTATGCCTAGTCGTAGTGTGCGATCGACGCGCACAAACGGAGGTAAGGTTCCGGGTTCCAGTGACGATTGTGATGATTTTTCTGCATCATTGCGAATGCGTGTTAATTGTAATTGCCTGTCGACCAAACCATTTTCGTGCAAACCATCTACTGTCCATCCCTGCACTTCTTTCTCTACATATCGTGGTTGTAACGGTAATGGCAGTTGCACACTATTACGCTTTGGCATTGGGCCTCGCAGGGTGACCTGGTAGTTGCCTTTGGATACATCTAACCAAAGTTGACCTTGTTGGGAGAGAAACAGACCTTTTGCTGCCTTGCCATCAACCATGACCTGTTGTGCGAGCCAGTGTGCTTTATGTCCCGGCAATGGAATGGCTACATCTTCCAGGGCATGTACTTCCAGCAATAACTCGATGGACTGTGGTTGCAAATTCAGACGCATGCGTGGAATTTGTGCGCAATGAGGTAAGCATTCCGGGGCTTTCATCAAACGCGTTTTTAATTCGTTCAGCAATTCCGGTGTTGGAATGTCTGCTTGTGCATTATTAACTGGCATCGCCTGTAACAAGGGTACCAGCATCAAGCCGGCCATTATGGGCATACTTAGCGATGGCATACTAACACCACTGCCAGGTTTGAAACGCACACCTAACATCAAAGCAGCCAGGCCTGATAACAGCACCACGCGTAACAAGTTAAGCAGAAAATTCATTGCCGGTGATAGCAACACCAAATCCACTTGCTGAGTTTTATCGACTGGACCATTCCAGCGCAATGGGATTTCTTTCCAGCGCCATTTTGGCAGACCTGGACCTGTTTGCACGTTTGCATTGGGGTCCATCTCGTCCAGGAGTAGATTCTGACTTTGTTGTGCAATGCCACTGCTACTAAGTTTATCTTCCATTCTATATGGAATGCTTTTCATTTTTTGTCGTACTGATTTTGGATATCGCGATGGTGCTAGCTGTTCTTTTCGTGCTTCCATTGCGATGTCCTCTTGCCGGGATGCAGGTTTTGGCGCCATAAGATTGGCGTCAGATCCATAGGGCATGATGGGTGTCCAGGGGCGCTCCAGCTGTGGGTATAGACCATTGCGCACTTCATCCACCATGAAGGGCACGGCCATTATTACCAGTCCTATCAGGGTCAGTAAGCGATACCAGCCAACGACTTTCTTTATTTTACCCTCGGGTAATACGCGCAGGAGTGCAATGGCGGCTAACAGGTTAAGCCAGATAAACTTCGGTGCATTGGGTTCATGCCATAACAACACAACCGTTACCAAAGCAAAGATGCCCCACGGCCATGACCATAGTCGTGCTACTGAAATGGTAATAATCAAGACTAAAAACAAGTCAAGCAGGGTCCAACGTTGCAGCCAGCTACCCGGAATGTTATCAACTCCCGATACGGATAACAGTCGCCATCCTGGTGGTAGTTGTAGTTGTGCAGAGACTTGCTTGAAGTCATGATTCCAGCCGATTGCAGGCAGGATAGCAATATCGCCGCTTAACTGGCCTTCTGCCTGTACATCCAGCTTTCCGCGTCGTACTTCGATGCCCTGTTGTTGCTTATCCAGGGTAGTGATGAATTGTGGCTTACCATCCACCAGCACTCGACCGAGTTGTAAATTGGGTTGAGCATTCAACCGCCAGCCAGAAGTTTTACTGCCGCCAATGGCATCCTGCACGGTATACCCGCTGCCATCAAAGTGTAACCACAGATTACGTTGCAGGGTGAGTTGATCTGGGGCAGGTTCCGGGTCACCTCGGCGGATGACCTTGAACTGCATGGTGTCTTCAGGTTTCAATTGATAGGCTGGCAGGTTGTGCCATTTT
This sequence comes from uncultured Gammaproteobacteria bacterium, assembly GCA_963807455.1. Lineage (GTDB taxonomy): Bacteria > Pseudomonadota > Gammaproteobacteria > JAADHQ01 > JAADHQ01 > JAADHQ01. Next base: position 69,375 of record CAWECS010000023.1, read on the forward strand.
TTAGGTAGCTGAGTTTGCCGCGGATCAATAGTGGCTACTCCCGTTACTTCGACGAGCCGATTTTCATTTTTACTGTGGAAAACCCAGACCTCTTTTTTTGGCCAATATGTTGATTGCGAGCTTGGCATTGTCAGGGCATTGACTTGATCATTATGACGTGCAACAAGATAAATATGCCATCGGCCTGGCCGCACCTGTAGTCGTAGCGATCCGTCCTCTTCCAGTCGTGCAGGTAACTTGCTTTGGATAGAGAGAGGGATGAATTGTTCCAGCATGGGTTTACCGAGATTAACTTCACGTTGCTTGCCAGAGACATCTAGTTGTAAATAGGTATTTACTTGTAACGGAATGTTATCGGTAATGTTGCGATATACTCGTAAGGTGATGCTTTCCTCTTCCGCTGCACTGGCGGTGGCACGTTGACGAATCCAGAGTTTGCCATTCTCCAGATCAGGGAACTCGACTTTTTTTCCTTCGACATTGAGCGAGACCAGGCCGGTTTCGGCAGGTATGGCTAAAGTTTCTGGTAAGCTGTCCCATACCAGATTGGCTTCAATCTTATGTAGCCCTGGTGTTACCTGTATGGCCGGCTTGCCATCATGCAATGTGACGGTTGCTGTTTTACCATTAATAGTGACAGCCTGCGGCCAGTGTTTGTTACTCCCGGGTAATGGCAGCCAGGACTCTGTATAGACCTGCCAGTTTTGTGTGAAGGTGCCACCTTTCTGATCAAGCTGTAATACCAAGGTAGCTGGCCATGTGCATTGGGTTGTTTTGATATTGTTGTAAAGAAAAGGACAATCTGTTTGCTGTTCATTGCCATGTAGTACCCACGGAACCCAGGCTTTCAGGTCATCGGGGATGGCTTTGGTATCCAATGTGCGTGCATGGCTTGTAGTAAGGCTGGTGAATAGCAGTAAAAAAATTCCAATAGTGACAGGTAGGCGTATCCACAGCATAAAATTTTCCTTATAAGGATCTGTTATCTAAAAAGGCTCTGTTTAATTCGAGTTGCTAAGGCCTGCATCCACTGTAGGCATCGGTAGTTTGTTATTGTTGCTTCGCTACGACGCTCGCGATGACTCGGTAATTTTAATTCATCAATGCTGTCATTATATATAAAATTCGGGTTTCAGGCTGCCATCGTTTCTAATATAACGCTAACTCGGAAATGGCACCATGCCCTGAATTTTTATTATTGATTCATGGGTATTCTGAATAAGTCGGCTTATCACCTGCTTCACACGACCAGTCGGCCCTTGAGTCCCAAAAGATATGCCCTTGCGGGTGTATCGGTGGTTCATCGTCCAGTGAGCCTGCCGGGATCAGCACAGCGTCGATTTCCGGGACCACTCTGGGCATTGGGCTGCCACATTGATGACAGAAGCAATTATAGAACCGTTCAGCTTCAGGAACCTTGTATCTACTGAGTAATTCTTCACCCTGAAGCCAGGTGATACTGGTCACCGGCGACACGAGCAAATTTGTGGCATGACCAGTTCCCGTTGCTTTTCGACATCGTTGGCAATGGCAATGATGAAAACGAACGGTTTCACCTGAAACTTTATATTTAACAGCGCCGCATAAACAGCTTCCGTTAACATTAGCCTGAGTCATTATTTTTCCCTTTTATTGAATTGAACAATCAAGTGTGATTAAAGCATAATCAAGCAGTGCGCTCACTATTTTTTGCTTGCTTCGAAGTTCATAGCCATTAGAAATGGACTATTGGATCATCATATTATAAAAAAGTATGGCCCATCCTGCCGCTAGTTTTCGCGAGATGCCTGTCTCAATAACGGCTAAACGCCAGGCATTAAAACTTATTGTCCCACCATCACCTTATATCTGGTAACATAAATAAGCCTTTGTTAATATAGCGGATTATTATGACCTACTTGCATACAGGCGATTTGAAAAATTAATGAACCGGATGTACATCATTCTGCGTTTACTGATGGTTGTTCTCAGTTGTCTTCACTTCAGCCCATCCCATGCGCAAATTAACGTCAAGGTTGATATTAATGGCGTTAGCGGTGATATTGCCAGTAATGTACGCCTGTTTCTGAGTGTTGAGCAGCAAAAAAATCATGCCTTGTTGAGTGAAGCGCGTCTGCGTCGATTACATAAAAAAGCCCCAAAGGAAATTTCCGATGCGCTACAGCCATTTGGTTATTATCGCCCTTCCATTGAGTCAAAATTAACGCAGCCTGCTTCAAAACAATGGCTGGCGAGCTATACCATTAATCCTGGACCGCCACTACCTATTGGGCAGTTCAACTTTACAATAAGTGAGGAAATGCGCAATGATCCTGAATTTCAGCTTCTGTTACAGAAGCTTCCACTACGCTCTGGCGGTGTATTTAACCATCTTGAATATGAAAAGCTGAAAGCAGACCTGGCCAGACTTGCAGCAGAGCGAGGTTACTTTAGTGCGCGCTTCGTTGAGCATCGAGTAGAGATTGATCTTGATAAATATGAAGCACGTGTCAATCTAAACTATGATGGTGGTCCACGTTATCGCTTCGGCGAGATGATATTGAAACAGGATGTGCTCGATCCTGCATTATTGCGTCGATATATTCCGTTTGAAAAAGGTTCTCCTTACAATCTAGCTGAACTGATTGATTTACAGCAAGCCTTGAACGACACCGAATATTTTCAATCCATTGAGGTCTCGCCAGGACAGCCACAAGTTGATACTTTTGAAATTCCAGTCAACGTTATGCTCAAACCACGCAAACGTCATCAATACAGCATAGGGCTCGGTTTTGGCACCAACACTGGTGCGCGTACCAAGTTTGGTTGGCAAGTGTCCCCTCTTAATGCCCATGGCCATCGTTTAGATACCGAAGCAAAAGTATCTGAAATCGGCTATAGCGTCAGTGCTCGTTATCGTGTACCGGTACTAAACCCAAGAACTGATCAGATTGTATATAGCACCGGTATCGTTAATGAAAAGACGGATAGTAGTGATAGTACGGTGAAGACGATCGGTGTCAGTCTCAACCGCACTCGTAACACCTGGCGTGAATCAATATACCTTAACTATCAACAGGAGAAGTTTGTCATTGCAGATGACCGTGGCATCTCTGATCTGTTGATTCCTGGCGTCAACTGGAGCCGCACCTGGGGACAGGACGTAATTTATACGATTGATGGTCTACGTCTGGATATCGGCTTGCGCGGAGCGAGCAAACAATTGCTCTCCGATACTGATTTTTTTCAACTTCAAGGTGGTATAAAAGCCATATCCCCACTGGGTCGTCATGATCGTATTATTGCTTCTGGAAGGTTGGGCGCCACCTGGACGCAGGAATTTAACCAATTGCCCTCTACCGTGCGCTTTTTCGCAGGTGGCGCTCAAAGCGTTCGTGGATATACTTATCAGTCGCTCGGGCCCAAAGATGCGAATGGCGAGGTGCTTGGCGGTCAGTACCTGGTGCTCGGCAGTATTGAATATGAACATAGTTTCTCCAGTAAATGGGGAGTGGCTTTGTTTTATGATGCCGGTAATGCCATTGATAATCTTGATGACAAACTGGAACGTGGTGCGGGCTTTGGCTTACGCTGGAAATCGCCAGTGGGCCCCGTACGTATTGATTTCGCCAATGCCATCAGCCGAGACGGGCACCCCTGGCGAATGCATATCAATATAGGTCCGGATTTATGAAAAAAGGTCTTATATTGCTGGTTGTATTGTTACTGCCTGTTGCCATATTGTTAACCTGGTTAACAGTCACCGAGAGTGGTTTGCGTTGGGTGTATGCAGAGGCTAAATCCTATCTGCCAGCTGAATTAAGCACGCAGCAATTAAGAGGTAGGCTCATTGGTCCCATCACATTGACTGATGTCGAGTACAGTCAGGATGGCACTCATATTAAAGCTGATCAAATCGTTATTGATTGGAATCCGCGTTCGCTACTGACAGCCAGACTTAACATCAGCCATATTAACATAGAGGCTCTCGATATTGTTTTGCCCAAGGCAGTCAATACTGAACAAGCCCTGGTATTGCCCGAGATTGATTTACCATGGCGCGTGCTAATCAAGGATGCGGTGATTAACGGCTTCAGTATTCACCAGGACGAACAAACTTTTCAACTTAAACAAATCAGCCTGAATGCCACTAGCCTTTTTAGTCAGATTAATATAAAAAAACTCGATATTATAGCCGATGCCTTTCAACTCTATATTAAGGGTGAGCTACAGGCAGCCCAACATTATCATCATGATCTGCAAGTTCGCTGGCAGGCCCGACTCCCTCCGAAAAAATATTGAAAGGACAGGGTCAGCTGGTTGGTGACATGAAGTTGAGCCAAATAAAACAGCAACTCAGTGAACCATTGGCAGTTGACATTAGATGGCGAAATAAAGGATTTACTTAATCAGCTAATACTGGCATGCGAACATCCAGACCAAAGAATTTGATATGACACAATTGACGGCGAGCTGGCCTGCAATGACAGGTACTATGACGCTGAATGCAGAAGGTGATCTTAGATACGGCGAAATTAGAAGGTGTCCTGAAAGCTGAGCATGCCGAACTGGGCCAGCTTAATGCTGACTTTAAACTACAGCAACATGAGTGACTATTCGATTCAGATTGAACATCTGAATCTGCAGGCACCTCGAAACAACACAAAAATAAATGCCAGTGGCCTGTGGCAGCCAGGAAAACAGGGTGGCAACATTAAACTGGCTTTGAATTGGGAGAACCTGCGTTGGCCTGCACAAAAGCAGTACTGGTTCAACAGCGCTCATGGTAAGGGAACGCTGGAAGGCAATCTTGAGCGTTATCAGATTAAACTGAATAGCGATAGCCCGTGGCCGGATATCCTGCCTTCTGCCTGGCAAGCGAGTGCTGAAGGGAATCTTGATGGTTTAAATTTTCAATCTATACAAGTTAAGGCACTCAAGGGTGAGGCCCTCGCTACGGGCCAACTCAACTGGACACCAAAGCTAAGCTGGACTGCGGAGGTCACTGCCAATGGTATTGATCCTGCCGGCCTATGGCCGCAATGGCCAGGGCAACTTAAAGGAAAGTTAACAAGCACAGGTCGTTTGGAAAATAAACAATGGATTGCCAATGCCGATATTGCTCATGTCAGTGGTAAGTTACGTAATTTGCCTGTGTCACTACGTAGTCAGGTTAACTGGCGTGGTGACAGTCTCGATATTGCAAAATTCGAGTTGTTCTCCGGAAAAACAACAGTTAATTTGCAGGGCCAGGTGGGTGAAGCATTGAAGCTCAACTGGAATATCGACTCCAATAACCTGAACGAACTTTATCCCGATGCCAGAGGTCAGTTGCATGCAAAAGGCCTGGTCAGTGCTACTCGCGATGCTCCTTTCCTTGAGGCTACTTTTGATGGTAAGGCATTAAAGCTATCAACCTATGAGATTGGTGCAGTGAATGGCAAATTAGCCGCTGATATATTCAAATGGCAAAAAGTGGATGTAACACTGGCGGCGCAGGCGCTTAAGCTGAATGGGTACGCGCTACGCTCACTGGATATCAATGCAGACAGGCAGCGTGTTAAAGCAATCGCTGTTTCAGATGCGGCGAGTGCACACATCGAGCTTACCGGTGTGCCTCAAGCAAAGGGTTGGCGTGGGCGTTTGCAGCGGGCCGATGTGCTTAGTAAAGATTATGGCGATTGGCGGCTGGTCTCTCCCGCTGCCATTAATATCAGTGAACAATCTGTCAATATTGACAGTCTTTGTTGGCAAAGCAGTAAGGAAGGTAAATTATGTTCGACTATTGAGCGTAAAAATTCAACATGGCTATCCCGCACCGAGATCAATAAGATACCATTGAAGATTTTTGCCCACTGGTTACCACCAGAACTAAAACTCAATGGCGTTGCCAATGCAAGTGCTGATTTGCAGTTTATAGCGCCAGACCTACTGTATGGTACCGCCCAAATTGAACTACCTTCAAGTTCAGTCAGCTATCCGGTTTTAGAGGGAGAACAAGAACAATGGGAATATCGTCGCGGACAAATAGCAATCGCCATGACCAGAGCAGGACTGGAGGCGAATGCAGATATCGCCATGACCAATGGTGACCAGCTCATTGGCAAATTATCATTACCCGGTGCGCAGCTTTTTACAGCGCTTGCACAACGCCAGCAGCTGCAAGCCAATGTGCAGCTTAATATACACAATCTTGGCTTAATCGAATCATTTGTTCCTGACATTCAGGACCTCAAAGGGAGCATGGATTTTAATTTTGCTGTCAGTGGTACTCTGGCCAGCCCCAGGCTGATGGGCCGTGTCAATTTACCTAACGGCTCAGTGCGAATACCAAAGCTCGGTTTGTCTGTTAATCAGCTGATTGTAAAGGGTGAGAGTAAAGACCTGGAAAAATTCAACTTCAATCTCGATGGTCGTTCCGGCGAAGGCACGCTGTCTATAAATGGTTATACCTTATTAGATAAGAATGCCGGTTGGCCAACTACCATGAATATCAAGGGAGATAATGTTGAAGTCGCTCGTATACCTGAAGCACAAGTGCAGATTTCGCCTGATTTACAAGTCAAAATACAAAAGCATTCTATCGATATCAAAGGTGATGTGCTGATCCCCTATGCAAAACTGCAGCCTAAAGATGTCACCACAGCAGCACGCGTTTCCAGCGATGCAGTCATCATCGGCGGCGAGCAATTACAAGAGCAAAAGTGGTCTATAGCCAGTAAAATACGCATAACACTTGGAAAACGTGTTAACTTTTACGGGTTTGGTTTTGAAGGTTTGTTAGGAGGTAGCCTGTTACTGGAGGATGAACCTGGTCAGTTAACCAAAGCCACGGGTGAAATTAATATTCCTGAAGGACGCTATCGCGCCTATGGGCAACGACTGGAAGTTGAACAAGGTCGCCTTTTGTTTACGGGAGGGCCATTGACTAATCCTGGTCTGGATATACGTGCAATACGTCGCGTGGAAAATATTACCGCCGGTGTAAAGGTCAGGGGTAGTCTTAACCAACCTAAATTAGAGCTCTATTCAAACCCGGCCATGGGCCAGACGGATGTGCTTGCTTATCTATTACTAGGCCGACCGTTAGAAAGCGCTTCCAGTTCGGAAGGCGCCATGATGACTAATGCAGCGCTCGCCCTGGGTTTAAGTGGCGGTGACCGTATTGCCCGTTTACTTGGTGATAAATTCAGACTGGATGAAATGCGGGTCGAAAGCTCTGATAGTGGTAATCAGGCATCGTTGGTTATGGGGCGCTATTTATCTCCACGGCTTTACATCAGCTATGGGGTCGGTATTATTGATGCCATCAATACGCTGTCAGCGCGTTATCAAATCTCTGATAAATGGCAAATTAAAGCCGAGAGTGGTGAATACCAGGGTGCTGATATCTTATATACAATTAAACGCTAAGTGAATGTTATGGTGTACATTGACGCCAAAGTATCGTTTCGTTATCCTCAAACGAGTATTTTATGAAGTCGATGAATCTCGCAGCTGCTATTGCGTGTATAAACGTGCGGATAGGTTTCATTAATGAATTTTCAAGTTAATCTATTACCCTCTCTTCTGGTCGCAATATTTATTTTGTTTACCGGTTTCTTCTTGTCGGCGAAAATACGCTTTCTGCATAATTATAATATTCCGGTTCCAGTGATCGGAGGTATTGTCTTCGCTATTTGTATCGCCGTCCTGCATAGCCAGTTTCAGACAGATATTTCCTTCGATTTGAGTTTGAGAAACCCGATGATGCTGGCATTCTTTGCTACTGTAGGTTTAAGTGCCGACTTTAAACGTCTACGCAAAGGTGGAAGTAATCTGATAATATTTTTGTTGGTGGTGACCGGTTTTCTGCTGGTGCAGAACGCTGTGGGTGCGTTGATGGCTTATAGTGTTGATTTACACCCCACCATTGGCTTATTAAGCGGGTCGGTGACTTTATCAGGTGGACATGGTACCGGTGCTGCGTATGCTGAACGCTTCGGTAGTTTGCAAAATGTCCAGGGCGCTATGGAAATTGCATTAGCCAGTGCCACCTTCGGACTCATCATCGGTGGTTTAATTGGTGGCCCGGTTTCGCAGCGCCTGATCAAACGTTATCAACTGCAACCACTGGAGTTGGATGTCAGTAACGTGGAAACCGAAAATTTTGCTGAGCCTGAATCAATTACATTACGTTCATTTCTCGGACTATTGTTTATTATCATCATATGCCTTATCAGCGGTAACCTGATGACTACCTGGCTGGAAGGCTCTGCTATTACTCTACCCTCTTTTATATGGGCGTTGTTTGCCGGTGTATTAATCAGAAACCTATGTGAAGTAACCGGCATTTATCGCATACAGATCCCAACGCTGGATTTCCTCAGCAAGCTTTCTCTGTCTTTGGCCCTGGCGATGGCATTTATGTCACTACAGTTATGGCAATTACTTGACCTTGCAGGACCGCTATTATTAATACTTGCAGCTCAGACAATCGCAATGATTTTATATGCTGTGTATGTGACTTACCCGGTTATGGGAAGGAATTATGACGCTGCGGTAATGGCAGGTGGTCATTGCGGCTTTGGTATGGGTGCAACACCCACAGCAGTGGCCAATATTGAAGCAGTTACTTGCGCTATGGACCTTCACCACAGGCGTTTCTTGTTATCCCGATCGTGGGTGCATTTTTTATTGATCTTACTAATGCATTAGTGATTCAGGGTTTTCTGGCACTACCAATACATCAGTTTTAATCGGAATTGATATGAGAAGCTATTTTTTCAAAGGACTATCTGATGTTATATAGGTATGGGCATGTTACTGTGTGCCTGTGAACGTGGACCTGATGCCCAGAGTTTAAAGTCCAGGTACAGACGACACTCAATGAGCAATTCAAGCAAGGCTTATTTGAAGTGGTTTCACTCAAGCGTACCGGTAGTGCGCCATTCTCGGATAAGAGCTTCAGCGGATGACAAGCTGACGGTTTATTACAATGCGCGTATTCGCTTTCTTCAGGATTATAATCTCACTACCTGGGATTCACTGAACTTTGCTACATTGAGTTACTTGCTCGGAGCGACAGAGAAAGGTATTGAAGGTGTGTTGGTGGTGGCAATAAAAAAGATGACGTCACTAAAAGTATTTGGTACTAGCACATATGCCCTGCGCAGTGGACAATGGCGGCCAGTTGCGAGCCGTGCTCAAGTACGACAGGTCGGGCAGTCTGACAGGCAAGACCAAACAATTGCTTGATGAGTTACAGTCAATTTATCAGCAGACAGCCGAACGTCGTGGTGGTGCAGAAGCAAAGATTGTCGAAAAGGAGATCAAGCTCGCTTTACGCAAGATCAATACACAACTGGACAAACTCAAGCAAGGTGTATTCCGTTGCTAGTGGCCCACGCGAGGGTATGTATTACCGCAACATGTCTGCCTTTGAGAACTATCTAAGTAAGAAAACGGTTAAAATTCGAAATTATCAGACTGATGGCAGTGTAGAAAACTGTAATTTATTGCAAAATAATTCAGTGGATATGGCGATTGTACAGAGTAATATTGCAGCTATGGCGTTTCGTGGTCAGGGTCTTTTCAAAAAAAGTGGTCCATTGCGCGACCTTCGCGCACTGGCAAGTTTATATCCGGAGATGCTGCATATCATTGTCAGCGCAAAATCCGGCATTACTTCGCTTGACGACCTTAAAGGCAAGCGTATTGATATCGGCTTGCCGGAGTCAGGTTCCAGAGTTGATGCGTTGCATTTATTTGAGGTGCTGGGTTATCGGTTGTCGGACTTTTCCGAGGTGCGAGAAGACGGACTTGCCGGCGCTATCGACGCTTTGAAAAAAGGTACGCTAGACGGTTTGTTTGTGACTATTCACGCTCCTGCACGTGTTTTACAGGATTTGGCTGCATTTGAAGCGATCCGTATTATAAGTTTGAATAAAAAGCGAGTACAGGATTTGGTATCAGCAGGTGTCTATATACCCTATACCCTGCCCGCAAAAACCTATCCAGGTCAGGATCAGCCTGTGAATTCAATTGGAGTGACCGCTATGTTGATCAATAACCAGGGTATGCCTGATGAACGTGTGTCAGAGTTACTTGATACTATACTGAGAAGTGTCAATGCAGTAGCGCGTAAGGAGATGCGTACTGCGTTTATATCTCGGCAAACAGCACAGACCGGGGTCTCTATACCACTACATCCGGCAGCAGAAAAATTTTATGCTCCCTTTTTACAGAATGGGACTGAAAACACGCGGAAACAATAAGCGCTCGTTATTTTAACTCGACTCTAGCTTGCATTTACATTGTCTTAAGCCATGATGCGGACTTGTCATAAGTCTTGTAAGAATTGGAATTTAAAAATGCTTGGCAATCTTTTTAAATCCATCACGGATTTCTTCCCCAAGCAATTTTGTCGCAGCCCCGATATCCTTGGATGCTTCTACAGTAGCCCCACCTAGTTCCCTGGCTTTGGATTCAAGCTTGGCCAGTTTTTTTTCAAGTTTTTCCCACTCCTCACTCACATCGAGTTTGGCGAGATGCAGTTTTACCTGTAATTCATCTCGTTCTTGTTTCAGGTTCTCGATCATTTCATCAATACTTGTTTTGATGTCGCTCATATAATACTACTCCTTTGTCAGGCAATTAACGTTTACTAGATGGGTAGAGTTAAAGACAATAATATTAATTCTATTACCCTGCTGGCGATGCGTTTTTTCATTCTGTCTGCAGGTTAAGGAAACCTGTTACTGGCCATGGCATACATTCGCCATGTATTTCAGATATATGATATCATTATGATTTCGTTTCATCATGCTGTTAGATGTCGCTTATATAATACACTCGTTGCAGGAATTAACGTTTACTAGCTGTGTAGAGTTCAAGACAATAATATTAATGCTATTACCCTGCTGGCGATGCGTTTTTTCATTCTGTCTGCAGGTTAAGGAAACCTGTTACTGGCTATGGCATACATTCGCCATGTAATTCAGATATATGATATCACTATGACAGGTAAAGTGCTTTATATCAGATCTCGCTATCAGTAGACATCCGTAGGTAATGGATGTGCAGAAAGATTCCGATGTTAACTATTCTGGTAAATAATGCCACGACGTACCAGCGATTTTTCAATTTCTACCGCCACCAAAACCAATGAAGACAAAGCGATACAGACGACCAGGTCGAACATTGGCAAGGGCTGGGTATGGAATATAGCATTCAGTGCAGGTGTATAGATTACCGCCATCTGTAACAACAGTGTTAGCAATACTGCCCCCAGCATCGGCAGGTTGCTAAACAGGCCGATGCGAAACAACGAAGCACTTTCGCTACGTACAGCCAGTGAATGAAATAGTTGTGATACGGTAAGTACGGTAAAGACCATGGTTTGCCAGTAATCTACCTCACGGGAAATGGCCCAGGCCATAGCGGCGATGGAAATGCCGCCAATGAATAGACCTACCCAGACAATATGTTGCCACATGCCATGAGCAAAAATATTTTCCTCTGGTGGTCGTGGCGCACGGCTCATGATTCCTGGCTCGGCGGGCTCTGCTGTTAATGCCAGCCCGGGCAGACCATCAGTCACGAGGTTGATCCAAAGGATATGAATCGGCAGCAGCGGTATGGGTAAACCGAGAAATGGTGCGAGAAACAGTGTCCAGATCTCACCGGAATTGGAGCTCATTGTGTATTTAATGAACTTGCGAATATTGTCGAAGATCCGGCGCCCGGCTCGCACCGCACGAACAATAGTGGCAAAATCATCGTCCAGTAACACCATGTCTGCCGCCTCGCGTGCGACATCAGTACCTTTTTGACCCATGGCCACGCCAATGCCGGCACGTTTCAAGGCCGGCGCATCATTCACACCATCACCTGTCATGGCAACAAACTCGCCGTTAACCTGCAAGGCTTTGACGATGCGTAATTTCTGTTGTGGACTAACGCGTGCATAGACCCGAATCGACTCTACCTGGCGGGCAAATTCTTCATCGCTCAGTTTTGCCAGTTCATCACCACTCAACGCTTCTTGGTCATTAGCCGAGATGCCAAGACGTCGTGCAATAGCCATGGCAGTACCCGGATGATCGCCAGTAATCATGACCGGAGTGATCCCGGCTGTCAGGCAATCTGCCACTGCCTGGGGTACTTCTGGTCGTGGTGGATCAATCAAGGCAACCAGCCCGATAAACGTCAAACCCTGTTCGGTTGTTTCAGGATTCAAGCGGTTCCGGCAACTCAGTAAATTCACGTTTTGCGAATGCCAATACCCGGTAACCTTCATTGGCTAAGTTTGTCGCTTCTGCCAAGATTAATTCAGGCTCGATGGGCTTTGGTCCATCAACTCCCAGCGCCTGTTTGCATTGCGCCAGTAATCGTTCCGGTGCTCCCTTGATATACGCGACCACACCATCAGGCGATTGATGTAGTGTGGTCATTTGCTTACGCTGGCTATCAAAAGGGATAACCGCCAGACGCGGATTCAACTGTTCCAGCGCAGACTTGTCAAAGCCATGTTTGAGGGCCGATGTAAACAAAGCCAGTTCGGTTGGTTCGCCCGCAGGTTTTCCATCCCTCTCGGCGACATCATTGTTCATCGCCATTGACTGCCCCAGTTCAGTCAATACCTCGCCTGCATCAATATCGGATAGTGACTCATGTCGCTTGCCAGCGGCAACAAACAACTCAACCGTCATACGGTTTTGTGTCAAGGTGCCGGTTTTGTCAGTACAGATATAGGTCACAGAGCCCAGGGTCTCCACCGCTGGCAGATTCCGTACCAGGGCATGATACTGAATCAACTTGCGCGCACCGAGGGCAAGTGAAATGGTCACTACGGCCGGTAGTGCTTCCGGTATCGCCGCGACCGCCAGGCTCACAGCCGTTAGAAACATCAGCATGATCGGCTGGCCTTGCAGCAATCCAGCTGTAAACACCACAACACAAATAGCCAGCACAGCCAGGGCAAGGTAACGACTGAAACGGGTCAAACGTTTTTGCAGCGGTGTCTTGACACCAGCCTCAGCTTGCAGGAGCTCGGCAATACGACCCATCTCGGTTTGCGGGCCTGTTGTCACCACTACTCCTTTGCCGCTGCCGCGGGTGATCAGGCTACTCTTGAAGGCAAGATTTTTCTGGTCACCCAATGCCAGCTCTGCTTCGCTTAAACTGGCCGATTGCTTTTCAACCGGATGAGATTCGCCGGTCAGGGCCGATTCATCAGCCTGCATCTCCCCCACTTCCAGCAGCCGCAGATCGGCAGGCACCACGTTACCCGCTTCCAGCAAGACGATATCGCCTGGCACCAGTTCTGCAGCGTTCAGGGTGACCGTTTGACCATCGCGCAGCACTTGCGCTTCTGGTGCTGCCATTTTCCGCAAGGCCGCCACAGCCCGCTCTGCCCTGTATTCCTGCACCGTACCTATGATGGCATTGAGTAATACAATCACCAGAATGGCGATGGTATCCTGGGGTTCGCCGATGAAGCCGGAAATCAGTGCTGCCAGCAGCAGTACCACGATCATGAAATCGGAAAATTGAGCCAGTAGCATGACCAATAATGAGCGGCCTTGTTTTTCGGGGATAGCATTCGGGCCATGCCTGGCCAGACGATTCAGCGCATCTGCTGTAGTCAAACCTGTTATCGAAGACTCAAGTTGTAGTAACGCATCATCGGTCTCAATACGGTGCCAGATAATTGCTTCCATGTTAATGTCCCGCGAATAGATATATTAGTGAAGCGGTCACCACTGCGATCAACAAAGTCTGGATTCCACTGCGTAGCCATGAGATCCCGGCAATTCGACCTAGAAAAACACCCAGCATAAAGATCAGCAGTAGTGCGACAATGATAGCGGCATAGATGGGTGAAACTGGTAGCGACATGCCGGCTTTTGATAGCCATAGCGGCGTTAGGATCAACAAGGAAATAACCAGGGGTGCTAAGCCATTAACCAGTGCAACCCATAGCGATACCCAGCGTACCGCTTTGCCATGTGCGCTATCCTGCAGGTCGCTGATCATTGCCGCCTCCAGTTTTCCCAGTGCACGCTGCCGCTCTGCTAATTCGCTGACGTAGGCGCTACTGACGCCACTCATGCCAAGGGCAATGGCTGCGCCCAGGCAGACGTTAATAGTGATAGATAAATCGGCTGGTGTACTGATCTGGAAACCGAGGATGAGCCCGAGCATGGTGAGTGCACCATCAAAGCCATTGACTACAAAATAGCGCCGCACAATATCGTGGGAACGGGTTATGTTCAACAGAAACTTTGCCTGTTTAAGCAGACTCACGAAATTTTAACTACCTTTTGCTTCACTTTTTACTTCAACTTCATCAATGCTGTGAAGCGAAGCCCCCATATCGCTAATAATCGATTGAATAGCTTCAAAATCAATATCATTCCCTTCAATTGATATTTGCAGGGTGTCTGTATCTTCATCCACCTCAAGAACTTTCAAATGCACACAGTAATCGATGCCTACTTTGGCAAGGGCCTTGGAAAATTCCAGTGCATTCGGTTGGTGAGGTTTGAGTACGTCCAAAACAATTCTTTTAACAGAAACCATGGCATTTACCCTTGTCTGTTTCTTCTATTCTATTCTGACCAAATGGTATATTAATAATACATTATTGATATTCTCGCAGATCACAAGCTGATTATATGATAAAACATGATGGTTCTCCTAATAATAGCTATAACGGCATTCAGAGAATAATAATTTCCAAGGTAATTTACCCGGAATATTAATATCATTGGCTGTCTGATCTAAATTTGCTATATATTTAATACTGTAGCATTTAACTCATCGATCTGATTCTGTGGCATGATAAAATAATAAATGTGATCAATGATTGATAGATAGGCATTAATAACGACTTTTTATATTTCTACGCAGTTATTTTTGATGATCACAGTAAATTGGCTGAAGAACCTTCACGGTTTATAGTAGTTAATGATTTATACAATTTTGGAAATTGATGCATTGAATGAACCCAAAATAAATAGTGACCAGTTCAATCCTACCGAGTTATTGATTCAGTATGAACAGACAAACTTGTTATACAAGTCATTGTCGTTGGGTGCCCTGGTGACACTGGTTAATGCCAGCGTTCTGGCATTTGTCCAGTGGAATGTGATTGAACATTCAGTCATCATGATCTGGTTAGGCGTCATGGTGTTAATAACATTAGCACGTATGATGAATGTTTATCTCTATAACTGCCAATCAGTCGATAATCAACAGTCTGGCCTGTGGGTACAGTATTTTAATATGGGTGCCATAGCAGCAGGGATGGCCTGGGGGGCAGCTGTCATTTTCCTGTTCCCTGAAAATGTTTTACCGAACCAGGTGTTACTTGCATTTGTCATTGCCGGTATGTGTGCAGGAGCAGTTACCAGCCTTTCATTCATGCTGCTACCGATAAGGGCATTTTTGATACTGAGCCTGGTACCGATTATCATCAAGTTTTTGTTGGGTGATAGCATGATTATGGTGGCAATGGGCGTGATGAGCTTGTTGTTTTTTGCCACCTTGTGGATTAGCAGTAAGCGAATATATCAGAATACATTGCAGAATATCAGCTTACGCTATGAGTCTAGCAAACAGCAGCATGCTTTGAAGGAAAGTGAGGCTCGATATCGATTAATCTTTGATTCAGCACCCGTCGGTATTGTGCAGTTTGATTATGATGGAAACCTGCTAGCATTGAATAGTGCCTTTGAAGAGATCATCGGTGAACCTGGCAAAAATTTGATTGGAATAAACCTGCTCTCCAAGGAGATCAATCAACATTTTGTTGAGGAAGTTAATAAAGCACTGGAAGGTGAGACAGGTTACTTTACCGGACAATCTCATGATGTCGCCGGAAATCGTCATGTGCCGATACGCGCTTATCTTCGTGGTCTGGATGTAGAGGAGAATGCTACAAGCGGTGGTGTAGGAATCTTTGAGGATATTTCCAAGGATAAGCGAGTGGAACGCATGAAGGATGAGTTTATTTCAACGGTCAGTCATGAGTTGCGCACTCCTCTTACCTCAATACATGGATCATTAAGCTTACTAAGTGGGAATGCATTGGGTGAATTACCTGAGAAAATGAAACCATTGCTGGATATCGCAAATCGGAATACTGAAAGGTTATTACTGCTAATTAACGATATACTCGATATTAGCAAGATCGAGGCAGGCAAAATGAATTTCCGATTTGAGCGAATTGAGCTAATGCCTTTCCTCGAATCCGTGCTCGAAGTAAACCAGGCTTATGGTAGCAAATACCAGGTGCAATTCAGGATCACCCATCGGCAAGATGATCTGTTTTTGCAGGGTGATCGTCACCGGCTGACACAGGTATTTAGCAACCTGTTATCCAATGCAGTCAAATTTTCTCACAAAAGCTCAAATGTGGATGTTGGCGTTTATAAAAAAGATGGGCTCGTGCGTATTGAAGTTAAGGATTATGGTCACGGGATACCGGAGCAATTTCATTCCCATGTTTTCGAAAAATTTGCCCAGTATGACTCTTCCGATACGCGTAGCGCGGGCGGTACTGGGCTTGGTCTGAGTATAGCTCGGGTCATTGTTGAGCACCATTGTGGTCAGATAGGTTTTATATCCAGGGAAGGTGAAGGTACTACATTTTATGTCGAATTACCTTTACAGCAGGATCCGGTTGATCATTGATTTTAATATATGAAGAGACATATCGATACAAAAGTGCTGCCACTATTCTTCGTATTTCCTCTGACAGCAATATCACTTTTTCTGATACACTTGCTCATTAACTATGGCACATACTCATACACATATAACGATCGAAAATGATAAAAAGCTGGTCTATGCAGTATTTATCAATGTCCTTTTAACTTTTGCACAGATTGTTGGCGGACTTATATCAGGAAGCCTATCCCTGATAGCTGATGCAGTGCACAACTTAAGTGATGCCGCTTCTTTGGGTATTGCCCTGTTTGCACGTAAAATTTCTAAAAGACCTCCCGATGTATTTAAAACCTTTGGTTACAAGCGCGCAGAGCTTATTGCAGCATTAATCAACTTGACCACTTTGGTATTAATAGGTCTGTATTTGGTTTATGAGGCTGCATGGCGACTGTATGAACCCAATGAAATTGAAGGCTGGATAGTCGTTATCGTCGCCGGCTTCGCTTTAATCGTTGATATTGTCACCGCCATGCTAACTTATGCTATGTCAAAAGATAGCCTCAACATTCGCGCTGCTTTTCTACATAATCTCACTGATGCATTATCATCTGTAGGGGTTATGATAGCAGGATCATTGATATTGCTTTTTGGCTGGAATTGGGTCGATGCAGTTATTACATTCATGATTGCTGGCTATATTTTATATCAGAGTTTTACTGAAATCCCCAAAGTTATCCATATCCTCATGGATGGTACACCTGAGTATCTGGAAATCAGCGAAGTTGTTAATGCCATAGAGAAAATCGATGGTGTTTGTAATGTGCACCATGTTCATATACGTCAATT
This sequence comes from uncultured Gammaproteobacteria bacterium, assembly GCA_963807455.1. Classification (GTDB taxonomy): domain Bacteria; phylum Pseudomonadota; class Gammaproteobacteria; order JAADHQ01; family JAADHQ01; genus JAADHQ01. Next base: position 86,856 of record CAWECS010000023.1, read on the forward strand.
AGATGAACATAAGAATGCACTCGAGGCGCATATAGTGACAGAAGTGTCTGCTGACGAGAACGAGAATATTAAAATGATGATTAAATCCCGCCTATCGGAAGATTTTTTAATTGATCATTCGACCCTGGAATTTGAAGGTCTCAATGGACGCTGCGGTGACTCGGCTGATAATCATTGTCACTAATAATACTTCAATTATTTGCATCACAGGAACCAGTACTTTCCTGAATGGGTGGGCAAGGAATAGTGCCATATGAACAATAGACACAGCAATCACCTTGCTTTGGTTTTAAGAGAACGCCGCATCCCTTGCATTGATAAAACCACTGGCAGGTATCGGTTGGCATGGTTTCTATTTCAGTGTGACCACACTCAGGACAGGTAATGGTTGACTGTAATATTGTTTCTTTACTCATCATTATGTTGCACTGGTTCACCTGATATTAATTCTATTATAATTATAAAAAGCCAGTAATCAATCCAAGGTATAAAATGCTATACAAGATTTAATTTACAGCTTGGCTTGCTTCAGTACTGGCGGGTAGTCGCATAGACAGTATAGCTGCGATTAGAATAAATACTGAAGACCATAGTAGACAACCGCTCAATCCCTGGGTTTGGTAAATCCAGCCAGAAAGTAAGGTGCCTGCCAGTCGTCCTCCCGCATTGGACATATAATAAAATCCTACATTCAAGGATACCTGGTCATGATCTGACCAGGCGATAATTAAATAGGAATGTACTGCCGAATTAATCGCGAAAACAACCCCGAATATTATCAAGCCTATTATCAAAATCAGTTGTGGATAGAAATCGACATACAGTGCACAGGCAATTATTGCAGGCACAGTAAACAGTATAAAGGCCCAACGCCTGGCGGTATCACCATCTGGACCAGTGCCATGGTGGCTTTTGCGAATAAGTGCGGGAGCGATGGCTTGTATGATGCCGTAGCCGATAATCCACAGTGCCAGAAATCCACCTACTTGCAAGAAATTCCAATGAAAAACCGAGTAAAGATAGACCGGCAAGGCAACGACAAACCAGACATCACGTGAACCGAATAAAAAAAAGCGTGCCGCCGAAAGCCAGTTTATCGAGTCCTTCTTGAAAAATATCTGCGTAAATTTTGGTTTGCCCGTTGATTGCCCAAGTCCGCTGGGTAGTATCACTATACTGGTTAGCATCACCAGCAATAATGTAACTGATAAAACAGCCAGGGCGCCCCTGAATTCGAGTTGTTGCAATAACAGGGCGCCGACGAAAAAACCGACCCCCTTAAGTGCATTTTTAGAACCTGTGAGTATGGCTACCCATTTAAATAATCTCGACTCGCTACCCTGCTCCGGTAACAATTTTTTCACACTGGCTTTAGCAGACATTTTATTAAGGTCTTTGGCGATTCCAGAGAGCGCCTGGGCAATCATGACATAAGCAATTGTCAACCAGGCTTCGGGGACCATTAACATAGCCAGTGCAAACACCTGTAAACCCATGCCGATATGCATGGTCCTGTTCAAACCAATGCGTGCACCCAGCCAACCACCGACTAAATTAGTGACGATGCCAAAGAACTCATAAAACAAGAACAACATGGCCACTTCAAAAGGTGTATAGCCCAGGAGATGAAAATACATCACCACCAGCATGCGAATAGCACCATCAGTGATGGTAAACGCCCAGTAGCCTCCGGTTACTATCAGATAATGACGAAGTCCTTTATCCATTGTTACAAGCTGTTGGCTACCTTGTTTGTAAGATCCATCATCCTGTTAACATAGCCCCATTCATTATCATACCAGGCATATATTTTTACCTGTGTGTGGTCTATTACCATAGTGGAGAGTGCATCGATAATCGATGAGCGCGGGTCGTTCAGGTAATCAACAGATACCAGTGGACGTTCCTCATAACCTAAAATACCTTTTAGCGCACCCTCTGCCGCTTGTTTAAAATACTGATTGATTTCCTCAGCGGTGACGGCACGAGATGCTTCAAAAACAAAATCTGTCAGTGATGCATTTAATAAAGGTACGCGTACCGCATGTCCGTTTAACTTACCTTCCAGCTCGGGGAAAATTGTAGTGATGGCTTTTGCGGAGCCAGTCGATGTAGGGATCAATGATTGGTTACAGGCACGCGCACGGCGTAAGTCCTTATGCCCTTTGTCCACAATCGTCTGGGTGTTGGTAATATCGTGGATGGTAGTCATGCAGCCATGTTTAATACCTACCTGCTCATGCATAACTTTGACAATCGGGGCAAGGCAGTTAGTGGTACAGGAAGCTGCTGTGATCAAATGATGTTGTTCGGGGTCATACAGATGATCATTAATACCATAGACGATATTCAGTGCACCCTCAGTTGGTGCAGCAACGATAACTTTCTTTACGCCCTGCTCGAAGTAATTTTTCAACAGTTCGGGTTGTTTATGATGCTTGCCAGTGGCTTCAATAACGATGTCACAGTTTGACCAGTCGGTATTCTTTATATGTTCATTGGATGAGTAATCCAGTGTTTTGTCATTAATGATTATTTTATTCGCACTGCTGCTGGTGTCTTCAGACCAGATGCCGTGTACTGAATCAAATTTAAGCAGATGAGCAGAGCCGGTTGCATCGGTAGATATCTCATTGGCCTGTACAACGCTATAGCCTGGGTGATTCCACCCTGCCCTCAATGCAAGTCTGCCCATGCGACCAAGACCATTGATGCCAACACGTACTGACATATTCATCTCCTTGATTATTTATAAGTGAAATTCTTCAATTAAGGTTGTTATTAGGCACAGCAACTTGCACCAGGTCGATTAGGCATGGATTTCAGTGTCGCTATATCCAGTCTGTAAGGATCGCTTTTATGAGCGCTGGTGGCCGTCGTTTTCAGTAAAGACTGTATCCACTCTGGCAAGTCATCATGTAAACGGTAGTAAATCCATTGCCCTGCGCGCCTGTCTTGTACTAGCCCGCTTTGGCGTAAATGTGCCAGGTGACGAGAAACCTTTGGCTGTGATAGTCCGAGGGCATAGGTTAATTCGCACACACAAAGCTCAGCTACGTTCTGAAGTAACAAGATACAACGTAAGCGCGTTTCATCGCTGAGTTGCTTAAATAAATCTATTTCAGTCATGATCATATTATATGGATATCCATATATATGTACAAGCATATATTCATACCTACTATGACCTTCGATGGTGTACCAGATTTGATAGTTAATTCTATTATTATTCATAATATACAATAACTTATAGTTGTGTCCTGTATGTATCATGATGTAAATGGTAATGCCAAATGATGAACTTTTATGATAATGAATGTGAGATATACAGGGGAACAGATAGTTTGACGTTGTTTAGACAGGGTCAACGCACTGCATAGAGAAACAATATTTGCATTCTCTGATAGGCATTCATTTAGCAAAGGAGAATGGCTGGTTTGTTTATGTGTAGTACCAAGGCTTATATTCAATTATTTAGCTCAATCCCACGTTACTCAAGGTATGGATAAAAATGATTTTACTATTCTCGACCACTAATCATATATTTCCTACCACTCGTCATTTATGGAAATATTTTTTTCGGGCAAAATAATTATCGTTAGTCACTTATCTTGTTAGTTCTGAAAGTGCGTTAACACAAACAGTCTAACTATTCGTTTTATTTTCTTTACAAATTAGCTTATGCTGACCCATTGCTAATGCTTGCTTTACAAATTATCAAATTTACGTTAAATCTAGATGTTAATCAGGACAATAAAATCAGATTAAGGCTACACTATAATTGGCCGATAAAATCAATGAGCCGTTATTATTTTGCTATTTATATAGCTTGGACTAAAATTATATTTGGGTTAATTGTTAGGTATAAACGATGGATGAAGCAGGTCTGTTCACATTAAGGTTTGTCATTACCGGTCTTTCAACCAAGAAGGCTGCAGAGATATGTAATACTTCTGAGAAAACCTATAAAAAATGGGAATCAACTCGAATCTATCCGATTGATGCCCTTGATTTGATCAAGGCAAACGCCATGAATAAAAACCAGGACCAGACTCCCCTGCCAGGTTCTGAAGAATCCAATCGTCAAGATAGCCCACAGCAAGAGATCAAAAAATCAACCGTCATTAAATTTCCTGGTTGAGCATTTTGTTACTATTCAGTTTTCGGCTTATTTATAAATAATTACTCAGCCTCTTTATTTTCTATATTCTCTTCTGTTTGATCAGTCTGTTGTAGCTTCATATCCTCCTTGTTTTTACCGATAAGAGACATGATTGTCCAGCCAGGACCTGGATTCGGTTGATTCCCGGCAATAAACGCATAGATTCTGCCTTTTGGAGTCAGTGCAAATAAGGGAACGGACCTACCATAATATTTTTTATTGTAATCACTCATTTCAAATTTTTCTGTGATATTGGTACTACGAATCTCCGCGCCATTATTCAGCATTTCTGATAGGTGCGTGTAGCCAATGTCTTCATCAAACAATATCTGCGTTGTTTTTGGCGTGCTGAATGTTCTTTTATCAGTGGATTCTTCATGACTTTCAGGGTCCAGTACATAAAGGTTTCCGGAACCAAATTCTGCTCGATAGCGCATGGTAGCCAGTGCATTGAGTTCCGGGCGTGGAGATAGTGCCAGTAATTGTCCAATACCCACCAGATCGATATGGCGATCAGCATGTTCAGAAACCGGGTTGCCGTAATAGGTTTGCAAACCATTCATCAGCGCAGCACGAATATTATCCCAGCTGGAATCTACCAGTAGGGTACGATAACCCTTTTCATTCAGAGCCAGAGCCAGGGCGCGAGCAAACGGATTGGCTCCAATAAATAAAAAACCTTTAGCCTCCGGTTCCGCCACGCCCAACCAGCTTGCAATCGGTCTTGCTGTGGCGCTTTGTAGCACTACTGTACCAATGATCACCATGAATGTTAGCGGCACCAGCAATGCGGCTTGTTCATAACCCTGCTGTTGTAAGCGCAATGCAAACAATGCAGCAACGGCCGCAGCTACTATCCCTCTGGGAGCAATCCAGCTGAGTACTGCTTTCTCTTGCCATGTTAAGGACGAACCCCAGGTCGATGTCAATATCTTAACTGGCCGTGCTATAAATTGAATAGTGAAGAAAACAATCAGGGCTGACCATCCCAGGTCTTTAAACTGTGAGAATTCTGTTCTGGCAGCCAGAATAATAAACAGACCGGAGATGAGCAGCACACTCAGGCTTTCCTTGAAATCAAGGATATTATCAACTGATACCCGCTTCATATTGGTGAGCAGCATACCCATGATCGTGACAGCCAGCAGGCCAGACTCTTCCTGTGCAAAGTTAGATAATGTGAAGATGCCAAATACCAGGGTTAATGCCGCCACATTGTGAAGGTATTCAGGCAGCCAGTGATTGCGTAAAACCACGCCGAGAAAATAACCACCCACAGTACCGGTTATAACGCCGGCAAGCAGCGTGTTGCCAAAGGCCAGTAAAGTATGCCCGAATGCCCCTCCTCCGGCCTGACCGGAAATGATGAATTCAAATACCAGTACCGCAAGAATGGCTCCAATGGGGTCTATCACAATCCCTTCCCAGCGCAGTATATTAGCTATACGGGCATTGGGCCTGACAGTACGTAGCATTGGGATGATAACGGTAGGTCCGGTGACTACCACGACAGCACCAAACAGGAAAGACAGGTTCCAGGAAAAATTTAGAGCCCAGTGTGTTGCCAGACTGATAATCGTCCAGGTCACCAGTACGCCGACGGTGACCATGCGCCTGACGATGGTGGTCAGCCCACGGATTTCTTCAAATTTAAGTGTCAGACTGCCTTCAAACAGGATAACTGCAACCGATAAAGACACCATCGGGAAGAGTAAATCCCCAAATACTTTATCGGGTTGCAGCCATCCTGTCAGTGGCCCGGCTACAATACCAGCGAGTAACAGAAACAGAATAGCAGGTAGTTTTACCCACCAGGCAAACCATTGGCAAGCGATGGAAAGCAGGCCAATACCTGTCAATATGATTAGGATTTCTTCATGCATAAGTGCTTAATTACTTACCCGTCCGTATGCCAATTAGAATATAATTAATGTCGCTACATCATATAAAGGTTTGATACACTTTAGAAGCACTTTGATACCGATACTCCATGAATGCACCATTAAAAAATATTGCCACCAATGTCATTACCGGCTTCCTGGGTGTGGGTAAAACTACTGCCATACTCAATCTATTGAAGCATAAACCGCAGCACGAACGCTGGTCAGTGCTGGTCAATGAGGCCGGTAAAATTGGCGTTGATGGTAAGGTCATGCAACATTCGGGTATCGTCGTCAAGCAGGTGCCGGGGGGCTGTATGTGCTGTGCTGCCGGCTTACCGATGCAGGTCGCGGTAAACCAACTACTGATAGAAACCCGACCGCACAGGTTATTAATAGAACCGAGTGGTATGGGGCATCCGCGTAATATACTAAAAACACTATCCGGAAAGGAATATGACGGCGTCCTTGATCTGCGGGCGTGTATTTGTCTTATTGATCCGCGTAACCTGTCCGATGAACGTTATCTTGACAGTGAGCTGTTTCGGGACCAGATTGCTATCGCCGATGTATTGATTGCCAACAAGACTGATCAGTGCACAACAGACGACAGGAAACGATTTGACGCATTCCTGGCCGCCCTGCCAGACACAAAACAGGCCACATCCTGGGTAACACAAGGCGAAATCAGGTCTGAATGGCTGGACCTGCCGCATAGACTTGAAAGTGCAACAAGCTTCCGGCCAGTGAAAGAATCCGTAGCGGGTTTTACCTCTTTCAGTACAAGCTTTGCCGATACCGTGAGCTTTAATCAGGAGTGCCTGTTGGCACTTGTAAACAGCCTGCAGGTGGAACGCGTTAAAGCGGTTGTCAAAACAGATCGTGGCGTTATATTTATTAACAGTGTCAAAGATCAGACCAGCATCTCAGCGATTCAACTTAACGATGGTTTTCTGCTGGAAATAATCTCCCGGCAAGCACTGGATGAGGCTCTGATACGAAAGCAGCTGGCTGAATGTCAAATGAAAGACAACTAGAAAGTCAGCACCCGATCCGAGTCACGCACTAAATCATACATATCCTGCATGGTTGATAGTGGACATAAATCGGATGCCTCTGTCTGTCGTATCTTCAGACAGGTTCCGCAGGCCAGTATCTCACCACCTGCTTTCACAAAAGCCGTCATTTGATCGGGAACATTGAACGTGTCAGTAATCAGTTGTTCACATTCAACACCTCTGGCAAGCAGAAACACTTTGACACTATCCCTTCTGCAGCTGAAAAATTGCCCAAACGAAACGCATTCCATACTGTTTCTGCATCTGTGCTGTAAATAATAATGCCTGGTTTCATAGTGCTTTCCTCAGGCTAATGCCTGGCATTCCAGTCTGTCACTGATTGGATTCATCTTTTGATGTGTTTTCATTCCAGACACGACGATTGATAACATAACCGCTCATTTTGCCGATAAAAGGCAATGCCAGCATCGCCGGGAGCCAGGCCGTTTGTTTGGCATCACGAAATTTATGGATGCCTATCGTCATGCCTTCATGCCCACCTCGGGGTTGATCAATATAGGTACCAAATAATCGATCCCACCACGGCAAGTTAAAACCGAAATTGCTATTGGCTTCATCATCTTCGACGGAATGATGGACTCGATGCATATCCGGTGTGACAACAAACCATCGTAGTACTCGATCGATGGGTAACGGGATCTTGGCATTGCTGTGGTTAAACATGGCGGTCAAATTCAGTAATACTTCAAAGATGAGCACTGCTACAATGGGCGGCCCGAGCACAATAATGGTGGCAAATTTAATCAGCATCGATAACAGGATTTCAAGGGTGTGGAAACGTGAACCCGTAGTGACATCAAAATCGAGGTCGGCATGATGAACACGATGCAGACGCCACAGTGCCGGTATAGCATGAACCAGCACATGCTGCAGGTAAATAATGAAATCCATGATCACTACTGAGGCAATAATAGTGACTATGCCTGGTAACTGGTAATAATTAAACAGTCCCCAGCCCTGTTCGCTGGCAAATACTGCCATGCCAACAGCGGCTAATGGAAACACCAGGCGGACGATAAAGCTATTTAAAAATACCAGGCCCAGGTTATTGATCCAGCGCACAGGCTTGGATACGGTCAGCGAGCGTCTGGGAGACAGGATTTCCCAAATACCCATGATAATCAGGATGCCAAAGAAAAAAGCCATTCTTATGGCCTTTTCATTATCCAGAAGAAAGGTTTCAAGACTCAATTAAGTTTCCTCAGACAGCGGTTTCTAGCAACAATATTACACATATTGACATACTTTACTGATAAAAGTTTACTTTATCATTCAATTAACTAGTGGTTGAATAAACATATTATTTTCGTTGCCTGATTTGTAAGCGCCCTTGCAATGACTAATTATTCGGGGAATCCCTAAGATGATGGCTTAGCCCCGAGTTTTTTGGCCAGCGATAGTATTTCATCATCATTCGGGTAGCGTTGATCCGGGATAGCAAGAAATGTTTGCCACTCACTGAGCTGTTCTGCCATTTCCGGATCTGTTCCCTGGCAGCCGGTTACAGTGATGATATGGTCGCTGATTTTCCAGGGTCCTTCTCCCTGGAGTTGACCCTGTATTAGATGGACGGAACTTTCCAGCCCATTGATATGCCAGAATGGCTCAAAAAAAAGTAGACCACTATGATGTTGAAATTTTTCAATTATAATTTTCTTACTGCCATCAGGGTATCGGATGGTGAGTGGTGCGGTAACTGTAAATAGATTCATGGCTCAGATTACGTCTAGCAGTGATTATATCAATAAAAGTATATTCTAATTAATGCTATATTCACAATATCAAACGATAAAAACAGGATAGACAATGGCAATAAAGAAAGTCCTACGCATAGGAGACCCTTTATTAAGTGAGATCAGTCAAGCGGTCATTGACCCAGGCTCCAATGCGATCAAGCATTTAATTGAAGATATGTTTGACACCATGCATGCTTATGAAGGAGCGGGCCTGGCAGCACCCCAGATAGGGGTATTATCGAGGCTGGTGATTTTTGGATTTGAGCATAACCCACGTTACCCGGCTGCCGAGGCAGTACCGAAAACGGTACTGATCAATCCAGAGATTGAACAGCTGACAGATGATATGGAATCAGATTGGGAAGGATGCTTAAGCGTGCCAGGAATGCGCGGGTTGGTACCACGGCATACAAAGATCCGTTATACAGGTCTGGATCAGCGGGGTGAGAAAATCGAAAGAGTGGTATCTGGATTCCATGCACGCGTAGTACTACACGAATGTGATCACCTGGATGGAATTATCTATCCACAACGAATTCAAAACTTGAGTGATTTCGGGTTTATTGAAGAATTACAACAATCGGGACGTTATAAGCCAGCCCCTTGCGATAGTGATGAAGGTTCCGTTTGTGAATGAATCAGCCATCTTGTTGTTTGCCATGGAAGGATTGTTTTCCAGGGTGATTTTTGAAGCCATGCTGGAAATGGGAGTCCCTATTAGTGGCATTGTGTTACCAGGTCGTTCGTCAATCACTCATCAGGCCATTGATAACAACAGTTTAAATGTATTGAATACTACATCCATTGAATCATTGGCACGTCATCATCAAATACCCGTCTATTTCGTCACCGGCAAAGAAGCCAGTGAATATGAGCGCGCTGTATATCAGTCCAGGCCGGATGTTGTGATTGTGGCCTGTTTTCCATTTTTGTTACCTCCCGTCGTCTTCAATACCCCTGCCAGTGGTGCCTATAATATTCACCCTTCCCTATTACCTGCTTACCGGGGCCCCGTTCCTCTTTTCTGGCAATTCTACTATGGGGATCAGAAAGCCGGTATTACGATACATGAAATTGATGCTAGCTTTGATACTGGTAATATTGTGTTACAGGAAACGGTTCTTCTTGAGGACGGTCTCAATAGTGCTGAAGCGACTTTATTACTATCAGCGGCCGCAATTAATCAACTAAAAATTCTGTTCAATCAATTATTAACCAACAAACCAATGTCCTGTATCCAGAACGCCTCGGAATGCAGCTATTACTCATGGCCTGGCCTGGAACAATTTAATTTGTCTAGCGACTGGAATGTCAGGCGTGTATTTAATTTTATACGCGGAACCATGCACTGGAATCAGGCTTACAAGTTGAGCGTAAATGGCAAGGAATTACTGATCCGGGAAGCACTGGAATTCAGCAATGAAAATGACAAGATTTTGCACTTTGATGAAAATAACAACGAGCGATTGATACCTTTCCAGGGAGGAAGCTTACGCGCCCTGCTGTGAACTGATGATTTCAACGGGATCACCTGTTTGCAATGTAAAACTGTGCGCGAATACCTGGTCCAGCAATATATTTTGGCCAAAATATGCCTTGTTACCCTGCTTTCTATACTGCATTAATGTTTGCAGTGGTTCTTTTCCCTTATTTCCCGTCAATGGATCCACCGTTGTCATGATGCAGCGCGAGCAAGGTTTGACCACATGAAACAGGTTTCCACAAAGCTTGAAAGATTGCCATTGGTCTTCGGCATATGCCTCGCAGCCATCAATGTATAAATTAGGCCTGAATCGTTGAATAGGCACTGCGGGTATTTTTTTAGCCGATAAGTGTTGATTAAGGTCATCCAGTGAAGCTTTGGATATGAGCAGGAATGGAAAGCCGTCGGCGAAGCTTACGCGGTCCTGGGAGGATACGGAAAATGTCGGATCTACTGGACGCACAGTGTTATCCGGCATATATACAAATCGACATTCTATATGCAGGTACTGGCTGATCCATTCATTGGCATCATTGGACATCAACAGCGAATCAACCTGGTCATGCCAGACTTTTACCGATAGCGCAGGACCTTCATCAAGGGTCAATGGTAATGCTATGCTATCGCCAGTGGGGGATGTAAGCTTGATCTGCTCAGACTCAATGGTGGTTTTAATTTGCGATAACTGCGGATATAAGCGCTGCGTGATAAATCTGCCTTGACTGTCAACAATCATCCACCGACGATCATGTTCGAGCCCCAGGTGGGTCACTCTGACAGAGTCCAGGGCGATGCCAGCCAGTGATTTAACCGGATATATGAAAATCTGGCTGAGGGATGCATGTCTCATTTCTGCGAATTTCCTTTAGGGTTTTGTCATCAGGAATGTTATCCTATTGTGTATTGAACCGCTGCCCATATGCAAGATATGCTGGATTTAAAACAAAACGCAGGCATTATACAGGACATACTGTTACGCATTTTGAAGCAGAATGAGCAAGGACTGAGTGAGTATGATTTGATTCATACGGTCAAGGAGGAGATATTTCAGGGAGATGCAAATGATCTATTCAGGGATACGCATAAACTATTCACCGTACACTTTATTCTCTTCCATGGTTTATATTGTTTAAGAACGGCATTATGGGAGTCCGGCCACGGGCACCTTGAAATATCACCTCTGAATATATGCATTAAACCGATTGAAACTTGCCAGGGACAGTACCTGGGCAAGCCGGATAGTTTGAGTGAGTATTATCTTGATGCGTCTAATCTGGAAAAGACCAGCCAGAAAGATGTCGATGATTTACTCAATGGTTTTTGGCAGTATCTACTCGCAGGTGAGGACAAGTTATCAGCGATGAATATACTCGAAATGGAGGAACCGTTTGATGTAGAATCCCTGACGCAACAGTATAGAAAAATGGTCATGAAACATCATCCGGATCGCGGTGGGGATACCGGAAAATTACAGGAAATTAACGAGGCATTGAAAGTATTAAAAAGATGCCTGTTATGAGTCACTAAATTATTTTACCTATAATATTATTAAAGGAGTTAACATGAAAAACGTTTGGCTTGGCAGCACACTGATATTGGCATTTTTCAGCAATTCGGTATGGTCACTGGAAAATAAAGCCGTAGAAGATAAATATGGATATTCGCTTGGTTATACTCTGGGTAAAAATATTCAGAAAAAATTCCCCGGTGTTGAGACAAAAAGTTTTTTGCAGGCGATGCAGGATGCATTAAATAATAATGAGCCAAAACTGAATCAGCAGGAAATGGCCCAGGCATTCAAGGATTTTGAGAATAAAAAACAACTGGAAATGTCTTCCATGGGTAAGAAGAATATTGAAATTGGCAAGAAATTTATCAGCGAATACAGTAAAAAAGATGGCGTTAAACCTCTCTCGGACGGCATCTATTATAAAGTGATAAAGTCAGGCAAAGGCACTATGCCAAGGGCTGATAGTACAGTAGAAGTTCATTATCAAGGTACACTTATTAACGGCACGAAATTCGATAGTTCTTATGACCGTGGAAAACCTACCAGCTTCCCACTGAATCGTGTCATAAAAGGATGGACGATTACTCTGCAAAAAATGCAGCCTGGCGACAAATGGGAAGTTGTTATTCCTTCAGAGCTTGCCTATGGTCCGGCAGGTGCTCCCAGAGGGAAAATCGGACCCAGTGAAACGTTGATATTTGAAATTGAATTACTCAAAGTTTTATAAATGTAAAAAATATATCAGAAGTACATATGTGTACAACTTAATAATGAGCTAAAAACCCATATATGGCTGCGAAAGAATTATTTCGCAGCCATTTTTTTATGCGACCATATTAAATTTGAGTTTGTTTCATTATTCTGGGCCGGTATAGGCCTTATATATAAAAATATTTCCATTCGTGTTTAGTCGTAGCTTGCAGCCAATCGAGTAAGGCATCACCTGGTATTGCTTCTTTTGGAAAAATGTTTGAAATAGCGATATGGAAATTAAAAAAACCAGCATTTTTTCGCCAATCCAGATCATAGAGAGCGGATGATTCACCGCACTGCTGACATTCGATCAGTGTATTGCTTTTATTCTGAGTCCATTCCTGCATGATTGTTTGATATTTCGCTATGCTTTTTTTACATACAGGGCATCGCGGAGCGGTGACATGTTGACTTGCCAGATAATTAATAGCAGTAGATGAAGCAGGAATACTAGCAGTACAGAAGTCAGTATCATTTTCTGTTTCTGGATGAACTTTAAGATAAGGTGAACAGCCAAGAAAACTGACATGTTGCAGGAATCTATCACCCACCAGATAGTGCTCCGGGCCTGGTTTTTGATAGCGATTTGCCAGAAAGCCTATGTCCTGGCAGGATTTGATGAAGGTTTCCAGGTTTTCAGGGAAATAATTCAGATTGCTACAGTACAAGTATAGATAGTGAACCTGCGACAGCTTACTCATCAATTATGGTTGCTCTGAATTTTCCCAGGCAAATGCACAGTCGAGTTGTGAGCGAACAGCAATAAAGCCTTTGATGCCCTGCTCCAGCATAATACTGATCGGCGTTCTGCCGCCAAAGCGCCGATGTGGTTTGTTCATCCATTGTGCGCCCATTTGGCTGTTTCTTGGATAGGTTGTTCTCAGGGCATCTGCGATACCGATGATATGTGCTATTTTTTCATTGATTATTTCATTGTCGGGAAAAGGTGTATTGCTACGGTATTTGCGTATTGCTCTAAGAGGTGTCTTTTCTGGTAGTGAAAGAAATACTATCTGTCTTGCAGAATCAATTTCCCAGTTGTCCAGCAGTTGAATAATCATACCGGCAAGTAGTCCCTTGTCTTCGTATGTTACCAATGCAGGATCCATTGTTTGCCTCGATTGCTGAAATATTAAAGTTTATAATTGTAACATAAGACTTTGCTAATATCCCATCTTGGCGGTAAGTCATTTTGTGATTAATTTATCTTATTGAATCATAAAGATACAATCATTTGCTTAGAGATATCCGAGATGTCTCCAATAGCAATTATACTGTTGAATTGATTAGTCAGCCGTTGCACGCTATGTGGTGAGGTGTCTTGTAATTGTTCAACGGCAGAAATAACCTCAAGCTCAACAGGTTTTTGTACGCGGCTAACGGAAATTTTAATGACACAGTAATCATGTTCCTTACAGGTGTTCATGAACTCATTTTTTTCTTCAGCATTTTCGAAGTCTGTATCAATTGCCGAATAAATATCAAATTTTGCAATGCCCGGTATTTGTTTTTTATACATGTAGATGATCAAATCAGAAGGTTCGTTATTTTTAACATTGCTGGTTAATCGTGATATGCGATTGGGGAATGTTATCGGTTTGAAATCATAGACGCCGGGTTCGACTTCAAAGAAATCCGTCAGGTCGCTAGGGTTAGGTGGCAAGGCAATACTCGCTGTTCTACCGCCCCCTTCCGCGTTTTTCAGAATAAACAAAGGCAAGGTTGCGGTATTTTCTACTGCAATACTGCCAATGAGTTTGGATTTGGTTGCTGTTTCAATATCTTTTGTGTCCAGTTTTATCAAATCGATATTTCTATCAATCATGTCTTTGAAAAATCCGGTTTGCGAATTCCAGTGTTTAGTCTTTTGTCGTTTAAAATGCAGGATGGGTTTACCTTTTTCATAATGGATACAGGTAATGATATAGGGCATATCGATAAGCTGTATACGCTCCTTGGCTCTTTGATGAAGTACAGGAAAATCTACCTTGACTTCATCACCCTTTTTGCAGCCTTGAAGATCATTAGATTTTAATTCTACGCAGAGTCCTTTCAGAGAGATATCTTGAGTGACAGCCTTGGTCTTACTTTCATTTAACTGCACAACTGCATCAACTGATACATGGTATCTATCTTCTCTGCGTTGTTCTGTGTATCCGAACTGAAGGATATCGACGTCATTACCCCTTAGTTTTTCATATTGTTTGCAGGTCTCGTGAGCTTTATTTAATAATTCGATATTGAGTTTTGTATCTTTTAAGGTTTCAATGCATTCATTAGTGATATCGACTAATACGCCGGCCTTGGTTATTTTCTTATAGAATTGCAGCATTTCGTCCACTGAGGATGCGGATTTTGCTTTCAACTTTTCAATTTTTTGATCAAGTTTCCGTTGGTCTGGTTTTGAAACACTACGGATAATCACTTTAAAGAGATTCAGGTTTTTCTTGTTTAGTTTGTCTAAAATAAATATCTGCCAAACATCAAATGATTCAAATTCATAATCGAACATGACTTTTGGTATGCCATTTTCATCGACATATACAGCCATGACAGGATCTTTTTGCCCATCATCCTGCACTGTATTGGTGAGCTTATTGATGCGGGACTGGTCTGAAAAATTAGTGAAGTCAAAACTATCGCTTGTATTTTTGAAGCATTGGATAAGAGGTTTGTTGATGGTATTGACACAAATTGTTTGTAAATTAAGTTTATCATTCAATGAACTAATAAAAAATGGAATGGTTGGAGTGGTATTTGTGTAGTATAACTCTGTCAGTATTGATTCAGCAGTCAGGCGAGTATCCTCAATATCCAGTTTTCTTCTGCCTTTGATATTCTGCTGTTGTTCAGCGATAAAATTATTAAAAAATTCTTTAGCCTCATTTTTTTCATCACTATGAATGGCGCGTACGATAAAATCGGGCTCATGATACTCCATGCCGACGACGGTGTATTTGACATCGAATAATTTGCTATTATTGGAATTATTGAATCCAGTGAAGGTAATCAGGATTTCATCACCATTGGTAAGATTGACAGGTTTTTGAAAGGCTGCTTTAAAACCCGTGCTGGAAATATCTTTTGTTTTTGCATTTACTGTCTTGCCAGAGCAGTGAATAAGTATGTCGCTGGCGTGCTTGAGTCTGCTTTCATTTCTCCGTCTAAAATAACCCAGATAAAATATTTCGGCATCTTTACCTTCGATCATGAATTTATTTTCATTGAAAGATGGTTGCGTCGATGCTCCTGAATCAACACCAGGCGTTTGTTGTTTTATATCAGCAGGCGCACTATTGTTGCTGGATTGATTGCTCTTGTGATTGGTATGATTACCGTTAATGATTTGTTCAAAGATTTCATTGGTAAACACATCGTTATTTTCTTTTAGTCCTTTAAAGAAGATGCTGCAGGAGATATCATCCATCCAGAAAACCTGGTTCTTGTGAATGTAACTTTTACATTCATAGGGAACCTTCCCTCTCATATCGATTGTCCTGACGCACTCATGCTTTTTACGTCGCGCTTCCATTTTCTTAAGGAAGTCAAATGATGCTGATCCTGCTTTAACTTGTTCAACAACAAGTTCACGTTGAGCCGCGCGTGTATCCGTGCGAATGAAATGTTTTAATTCGGTTGTTGTCGATGTGGATTTTTTGCTCATTTTCGCCAATAATATTGTGGATTTAGTCCATTGTAGTGAAAGATCACACTTTTATTCTATTACCTAACAATTATTACGGCCGTTTTGTCAGGAACTTGAAGATATTTTTATAGTAAAAACAATGAGTAAATTAAACAATGTCTTATGTAACACGGAAAACATAATTTTCAGCACAACAGCTTTGGGAAGCGGCCGATCTAGCGAAAAAAGGATGAAAATCGATATTTACAGGGGGTGAGCTCAGGTGAGTAGTTGTTTCATTTCCATGATGTGCTCTCTGGCCTCATTTAATATTTCCATCCCCTTATCAGGCCCTTGTCGGCTCAGGGGTAGCTTTGTAAAGGCTGGAAGTTCTGGTAGGGCTGGCATGTCTTTATTCTCATTTAAGCTAATGAAACTAAAGACTTGCGCTACCTGTACTACATCGCATAGATCCGGTCCATGGCTGGAATCGCGGGACCAGTTTTCCGATTCCAGTGCAACCGTCACCAGGTCACTGGGCATGGCCCAATGACGCAATACCAGAGCACCCATTTGCCCGCGCAGATGCTCAATGGTTTCATTCAATACTTTCTGGTCTGAGATGAGCTGTGGAAATTGTTCAACATAGCTCAATATAGCCAATATGCCGATATCATGAATGAGCCCGGCGAGTAATGCTCTGTCCGGGTTCATGGACGGCACCATTTCAGCAATAACCGCCGAGATGGCTGCTACATGAGTACTGTGTTTCCATAACGCCGACATGCGTTTGGCCACAATTTTGGATGACGGTTTGAATAACTGCTTGATGGTCAGTGTGGTAACAATATCTCTGGTATTCTCAAGACCGAGCCTGGCGATGGCAGTCTGACAATCGTTGATGACTGAATCAGTTCTGTAGATTGGACTATTGGAGATTTTTATTAATTGACCGGTAATCGCCGGGTCGGACTGGATGATGGTGGCTATATCATGCGAGGTTTGGTTGGAATTTTGAACCGCTTTTCTGACCCTGATGGCTAATTCAGGCAGGCTGGCCAGTTTAAGTTCGCCACTCATGTACTCCTGATAGAGCTTGTGCATGAGTTGATTATCGATAATATGATCATCAGCAAAGATTTCATCCACACCAATATCATCTGTGCTGGTTTCCCTGGCAGTAATGACATCTATCAAATTATGGTTCAACTTGAATAATATGACTTCACTCAGGGCTTTTGCCGTGCAGGTTCTTGGTTGATGATTATCAAGGGGCACCAGTGCTGCACTGCTACCAGCGTTAATGACTTCCCTATGATCATGGTTGGATAACTCAATTTTACCTTTAATAAGGTAATATGCCTCTTCATTGGCTTGCCCTCTGCGAAACAGGATCTTGCCTGCAGGCAAGGTTTGACAAGGGTTTTCATCGGCTAGCTTTTTTAAACCATGTAATGGAACATTTTCCAGCAATAAAAGCTTTTGCAGGTATTTAAAGTCGATAATATCGGTTTTACTGTTCATCTTACGGCTTTATTCATTGAATTCGGTGAAATAATATTTATTTGAAATTGTAGCATGTATAATAAATAATAAATAAAAACAATGCACTAGAAAATTACCTGACTCCGAAAGAATGCAAAATTTTGTATGGTTGGTGATAGTAATTTTATATATTTATAATATATACTGAATTACCAGTAATTTAATGGACCTAATATGTGTTGTATCAACGATTGATCAGGTTAAAGATAAATGCCAAAGCTAGTTGTTTTCAGTACCACTCCCATCGAACACACCCTTAAGGAAGGCAGTACGAGTATTGGCAGAGGTAGTGCCAATGATATTATTCTGGAGGATAAATCGGTCAGTAAGCGGCACGCCGTTATCACCTTTCAGGTCATGAAAAATGGTGATAACAAGGTGCAGATTGCCGATTTACATAGTACCAATGGTACTTTGGTGAATGGTAAAACCATCAGTTATCATCATCTTGAAGATAGTGACCAGCTTTCAATAGGCACCGTTCAGTGTGCCTATCTTATCGATTAACAGCCAGCCCTGCTCACTTGATTTGCGTATGTTGGGTGCGGAAACGTTTATTCTGCTGTCTTTTGGATGGTCTGGCATTGAGCTCGCTTGCGCTGGGCTGCCATTTGGGTATTAGTTGCTGCTTACCGTTTCCAATCAGATCTGAGCGCCCCATTTTTTTCAAGGCATCCCGCAGTAGCGGCCAGTTTTTGGCGTCGTGATAACGTAGAAATGCCTTGTGCAATTGCCTTTTCTTCAGGCCTTTTGGTGTATCTATTTGCTCGGCCACTTTCAGGCTTTTTAGCGGGTTATATCCCGTGTGCCACATACTGGTAGCCAATGCCATGGGTGATGGCAGGAAGGTTTGTACCTGGTCAGCCCTGTATTTGTTTTGTTTTAACCACAAGGCCAGTTCGAGCATATCTTCATCTGTCGTACCCGGGTGTGCGGCTATAAAATAAGGGATTAGATATTGTTCCTTACCCGCTTCTTTTGAATATTGGTCAAACAGTTCCTTGAATTTGTAGTAAACCCCCATGCCGGGTTTCATCATTTTTGACAAAGGCCCGCTTTCGGTATGTTCCGGTGCAATTTTCAGGTAACCACCCACATGATGCGTCGCCAGTTCCTTGATATATTCCGGTGATTCTACAGCAAGATCATAACGAACCCCTGAGGCAATCGAAATTCGTTTAATGCCTTTGAGATGCCTCGCGCGTCGATACAGTTTGATCAATGGATCATGATCGGTATTGAGGTTTTTGCATATATCAGGGTAGACACAGGAGAGCCTTCTGCAGACAGCTTCAATTTCTTTGCTTTTGCAGCCCAATGTATACATATTGGCAGTTGGGCCGCCCAGATCAGAAATACTGCCGGTAAAACCGGGCACAGTGTCACGAATGGTCTCAATTTCATTGATAACAGAATTTTCCGAGCGATTCTGGATAATTCTGCCCTCATGTTCGGTAATTGAGCAGAAGGTGCAGCCACCAAAGCATCCTCTCATGATATTGACTGAGAAGCGGATCATTTCGTAGGCAGGAATCTTCTTCGACTGATAACCCGGGTGTGGCTGTCGGGTATAGGGGAATTCGAATAATCGATCAAACTCACGGGTTTTTAAAGGAATGGGCGGAGGATTGAGAACCACATAGCGGTCTGTATGGGCTTGAATTAAAGCTCGCGCATTACCTGGATTGGTTTCCAGATGCAATATTCTGGAGGCATGGGCATAGAGCTTTTTATCGGACCTGACTTTTTCATAAGCAGGTAGCAAGATCGCTGCTTTGACCGGTAAATCGAAACTCACTTCAAGCGATTTGGTAGCCGAGACTTCTGTACCCGGATTCAATGGTGTCGATTTTTCAGCACAAGCTGTTTTGCTACTGTCCTGATATGGATTGGGATCAGGCAAGACAACGCCATTGGTATTTATATCTGAGTAATCGAGTATTTTGTAATGTTCTGGTAAATGCTTGGAGATATAAGCAGTGCCTCTGATATCAGTGAGCGATTTGACATCCTCTCCCTTGGCCAGCCGATGTGAAATATCGACGATTTGTCTTTCAGCATTACCGAATACCAATAAATCAGCCTTTGAGTCCATCAGGATTGATCGACGAACTTTTTCTGACCAGTAATCGAAATGACTGATTCTTCGTAAACTGGCTTCTATTCCGCCGATGATAATGGGAACATCTTTATAGGCCTGACGACACTTTTGCGAATAGACGATGACAGAGCGATCCGGACGTCGGCCACCCTCTCCATCAGCGGTGTAGGCATCATCAGAGCGCACCTTACGGTCGGCCGTATAGCGATTAACCATAGAGTCCATATTGCCAGCTGTGACGCCGTAATAAAGATTAGGCTTGCCCAGTTTTTTAAAGTCTTCTACAGAGTTCCAGTCGGGTTGAGCAATAATACCGACACGGAAACCTTGTGCTTCGAGTAAACGGCCTATCAGGGCCATACCAAAACTGGGGTGATCGACATAGGCATCGCCGGTCACCAGGATAATGTCGCAACTGTCCCATCCGAGAATATCCATTTCTTCCCGATTGACAGGTAAATTCGTTGCAGTACCGAAGCGATGCGCCCAGTATTTGCGATATGAAAACAGTTCTTTTTCGATGTTCATTTGTGTATAAAAATCAATGAAATAGCACAGTATTTTAGCACATGTCTAGTTTATATGTTTGAAATTCATATCGATGCGCGGTTGTTTTTATTACTTTTGTTTAATATATTCAGCTAAGATAATGATTATTCGAGTAAATAAAGCATGGCCAATGTTAATATGTTGCTAAAGTATGTCACCAGGGTGTCCGATAAGTGAGTAAATAACCTGATTTCATCGTGGAAAAATGTATAAATACAATCTAAAAGGAATTTTCCTGATATTAACGCTATTGCTCTCACAGCTGCCTGCAACTCTGGGTATGCGTGCGTATGCGGCCACGTCAGACCCTGCCCCTCTACCCGTTAGTCAGGAAAAAGACATACGTGTTGTCATTGATATGTCAGGCAGCATGAAAAAAAATGATCCGAATAATCACCGCACTAAAGCTGTCCAGTTGTTTTCAGAGATTTTGCCAACCGATGTTATCTCAGGTATCTGGACATTTGCTTCTGAAGTCAACATGCTGGTCAAACACGAAAAGGTGACCAAGGCCTGGAAAGACTCGGCATTTAAAAAAGCAAAAAAAATTCATTCCTATGGCATGTATACCAACATCGAAAAGGCCTTAACAGTCGCGACAAAAAATCTACATAACAAAGAAGCGAGTCGTGAAAGACATATCATATTGCTAACTGATGGCTATATTGATATATCAAAAAAACCTGAAATCAATAAAGCTTCACGCCAACGTGTTGTCACTGAGCTGATACCGCGCTTGCGTAAAAGTAATATTCTAGTTCATTCAGTTGCCCTGTCTGACCAGGCTGATCATGAATTAATGAAATTACTATCAAATAAAACAGGTGGTCGCTATGCAGTGATCAAAAATGCTGGTGATCTGGACCGTTACTTTTTTAAATTATTCCAGTCAACTGCCAAACCAGATACAGTGCCTTTAAAAAGTAATCAATTCAATATTGATAAATCAATCAATGATATGACGGTAGTATTGTTTAACTCCAATAATCCTACCGAGTTAGTATCACCCAAAAAAGAAAAATGGACGCATAGCAAGCACCCAAAATCTGTAAAGTGGGTTAAATCGGATAATTATGAAATTATAACTGTTAGCAAACCAACAGTCGGTTCCTGGTATATTGATGCACCGATTGATCCCGATAATAAAATAATGGTAGTGACTAACCTTAAGCTAAAGGTGACCAAGTTGCCTTCATTACTATTACCTGGCGAGATTCTTGATGTCAAAGCAGTAATGACTGAAAAAGATAAAATAATCAAGAAAGATGAATTTATTAAATTGGTCAATATCAAGACGATTCTAAAAAAGCTGGGTAGTCTGCAAAGAGTATTGACTGATGCTGACTACCAGGGTGAAGGTATTTTCACTGCACAAGTGAAAATAGATACCATTAAGGATTCTGGTATATTGCTGTTGACAGCGAGAAGCCCGACCTTTGAACGTGAATATCGACATGATTTTTCTGTTATAAGTAATCCGGTTATCGTTGATTCGAAACTTAATGATAATAATACCATTGCATTAACAGCTTATATTGATGATCGTGCATTGGATGCAGATCTAACGCGCCTGCAAGTGGATGACGGTAAAAATAAACAAGCGCTGCTCAGGGTTGGTAGTAAATGGGAACTGGAACTCCCTGGTGATTATGCAGGTAAACAGATAAGCATTCTGGTTGATGCACACCTTCAAAATGGAAAAACCTATAATGTACCTGTCCAGGTGTCATTGCCCGTTCCAAAAATCGAACCTGTAAAGCCTGCCGAACCTATAAAGCCTGTTGAACCAGTAAAGCCTGTCGAGCCTGTTGAAGAGGCACCCAAGCCTAAACAGCTAATCGAGAAGGCTAAAGAAACTGTCGCAGAAGTTAGCGATGAAAGCGCTAAACCAGAAGCAGAAGTACCTGCAGAAGAAGATTCATCTTTAAACTGGATATTAGTATTTGTCAGCGTGTTGCTCGTTAATGCCGTGCTGATTGCGGGTGGTTATTTTCTCTATAAAAAATTCTTTAAAGCTAATAAGGACGATGACTTTTTATTGCTGGATGAAGTTGAAGCGTCAGAAAAAACTGATAGCAGCGAAAGTAATGACGAGATTGAAGGACTTGATGATTTAGAAGATCTGGATGATCTGGATGATGGCGAACAAAGTAAGGGTGCCTCATGATGAGGCTAAACCACGAAATGAAAAGAGCGGTGAACTATGAATGAATTCATGACCAGTCTGCTAGTTATAGGCACTGAATTTGGCGTCATCATCAGCATTTTTTTTATTGCGCTGATAGTTATGCTTATTATCAAGAAAAAGAAAGATGCAAATATTACTACTCGCTTCAAGCAGGAAATACAAGGCTCTGCGAATCAGAGAATGGAAAATCTGGAAAAAAGCTTATCCAGTGCATTTAATCTAAGCGGCCCTGCGACGAAAGGTTATGCAGAGGAAATCATTAAAAATGAGCGAACCATATTTTCTAATGTCCTGAAAATATTTCATGGCAAGGATAAGAGCCTTATATTAAATTTACAGAAAGACCTGGCTAATCTTAACCAGACCTACCAGGATCTGGCCAATCAAATCAGCCAACAAGGCGCGTCGAGTGATGATACATCGGATGCTGGTGACAGTAGCAGTAGTGCAGATATTGAGCGTTTGCAGTCTGAAAACGATTTGCTCAAAGATGAAAATTCGCGTTTAAAAGAGGATTTAAAGAAATCACTGGAAAGTATTGATTATCTACAGACCCAATATACCGAATTGTTTGATAAAACTAATCAAGAGTGAGTTGATACGAGTATATTCTGACCGCAATTGCGCTACAGTTCCTGCAACAGCAAAAACCAGCAGACTCATCTTTAATGCTCAGAGTTTATAGGGTATCAGTATTGATATGGCGTCAGCCAATTCTTCGTCCAGACCTTCATAGATATCAGCCTTCTGTTCATCCGTTATCGAAATATAATTCCAGATGCAGCTATCCGGCTCATTGGATTTATCGGGTAGTTGTTCCAGATAAGTGCCTAATATATAGCAGTTGGATAAAGAGTTGGCGAGATGAATAATGCAGGCATCCAGCGCCACTGCTTCGTTATTGCAGGGCTCATGGTGGTATCGAATGGTGTCAGTCAAGGTGTCCGGAAGGCCCCATTGCTTGAGTAGTTCTGCGCCAATATCAGCATGGGTGAAGCCTAATGATTCTTTTTCAAGCCGGTAATGTAGCTCTTCATCACCTGATGATTGTCTGATTATTTTCTCTGACTCTTCCGGATGTTTTGAATATAAAAGCAAGCTGCCGATGTCATGCAATAGACCTACAACATATAACCTCTCAGTATGTAAAACATGACAATGTCGGGCAATTTTTTTAGCCAGGATGGCCGTACAAAAGCTGTGTCGCCAGAATGTGGCAGGTTTGACCAGATCGGTGGCAATTTTTGAAAATGAGTTTACAGCTACCACCGATGTGATGATATTGTATAAATCGTCCATGCCGATAATAGAAATGGCTCTGGAAATAGTATCGACCTTACTTCTAATGCCATAGAACGGGCTGTTGACT
Organism: uncultured Gammaproteobacteria bacterium; assembly: GCA_963807455.1. Classification (GTDB taxonomy): domain Bacteria; phylum Pseudomonadota; class Gammaproteobacteria; order JAADHQ01; family JAADHQ01; genus JAADHQ01. The sequence goes on from CAWECS010000023.1 coordinate 110,836, forward strand.
ACTTTAAGTACATTGGCTACAAGACTGGGATCGGTCTTGATTATTTCAGATATATCCTGGATGGTGGTGCTGGTAGAGTTGACTGCCTCGTTAAAACGAAACCATACATCGGGAGGCGCAATGAGGGTTTTGGTGCCATCAACAATTTTTTTGACTGCTTCCATACTATATTTACTCATTTACCCAGATCTGCAAGGCATCAATGACTTTTTGCGCCTGATCAACACTGGAAATATTGAATTTTGATTTTTGCTGGTATTCACCATTTCGTTTCTGGTAGCGTCGAATTGTAAATTTAATAGCGCCGTATTCTTTTTTTGTCCGGTCCCAATCTTGATACTTAAAGACAATAGTTGACCATGCGCCTTTTGTTAATACGACTTTATCAAGCTCTTTAGTGGTTTCTACTCCATCTTCAGAATAAGTAATCGTTATTTCGTCGACTGTTTCAGCCATTTTTTACTCCTGAATATTATTATATTTTAAGACCATCTTTAGGTGGGATTTGAATATAAAACCCTTTTTCCGATATGACGCTAATGATTTTTTCGGGATCGGACTGTGCCAATACAGTGTCTTTTGTGATGTCCAGTTTCATCACAAGCTCCATGGTGCCTAGCATCTCAAGAATTGTTTCAGGTATATCTTGCAGTGGTTTTTCTGCTGGCAAGAATAAGTAGTGGTCCTGTTTACGTTTTCCCTTATAGATATTGCATTCCATGTTAGCTGTGTTTGTCATTGTCGCTATTGTTAGCTGATACCGAATAATTGCTTTATTATACGCATAACACCGCTGAAGAAGGAAGACATTTTGCTCGTTGATGAGTAATCCATGTCTCGTGAATAGCTAGCATTGTTAATTTCTTTTTCACGTAATCTTAATAGTTCTGCACGTATTTGACTTCTTTCTGTCGCCAGGCGGGCATTTTCGGCTGAATCATCAAATTCTGCTGCGACTGCTTTTTCATTCGCAATTTCGTTAGCACGTTTCCTGGCTGCTTCAATCTCGATTTTCTTGTTATTGACTGAAGCGACTTCCTCTGTTGGTTCAGCCACCATCTCATCTAGAGTGGGTGTAGTCATGGATTCTAGCGATATTTCATTGGGCAAGTCGCTAGCTAGTGCTGGCTCCTCATCCAATGTGAGTTCTTCGTTTAATGTGAGTTCTTCATCCAGAGTAAATTCTTCATCCAGAGTGAATTCTTCATCTGGCATTTCTATATCTAGACTGGCTGCCTGGCTCGGTGTTGCCTCTTCATGGGTGCTTTCAAGCTCATGCGAAATTTCATTTGATTCATCAAAGAATGATTCATCGATGGTGAATTCGATGTTATTGCTATTGTATTGATCAACCGGCGCTTCAGCCCCCTGGTTGCTATCATTGACCGGTACTGATACTTCGTCAAACATTTCAAGCTCGCTGGCATGGTTATCAATGGTATCAGGGCTGGTTTCGGACGATATTTCGTCGATATTGGGCTCTTCAATGGCATGATTAACCGTGTCAAGCCCAAGCACGTCCGCGACTTCATTATTGGACAGGCTATCATTAAGCTCAGCATTGGCTTCAACGGAATTATTTGCAGGCGCACTGGTGACGATATATTTATCGATGCATGCCATGATTTCATTGGTTTTGAATGGTTTGGTAATCAGATCAGTGCCACCTGCGTGCTCGACTTTGGTATCGAAGTCGGGATCATCATCGTTAGCGGTGATGATGATAAAGGGCAGGCTGGCTATGCGTACATTGTTGGATTGACGCACGCGGGCCAGTAAGCCAAAGCCATCGAGAGCTGGCATTGAAACATCGGAAAATACTGCAGAAATATTATCGTTTTGACTGAGTTTATCCCAGCCATCCTCGCCGTCATTGGCCTGTATGACCACAAAATCACTTTTGAGAATTTTGTTCAATGCCAATCTAATAACTTTGGAGTCATCGACTATCAATACTGTCAACTTTTCGTCAGTCTGGATTCCAGCTTGATGGTTGTATGATTCTGCGTTGTTAATAGTCATAATAATCAATAATATATATGATTTAATTAATGTTATTTATTTAAACTGGCAATGCTGTACTATTAATATATCGGCCTCGTAAAATGATTCTTTAGGTAGACGTTATTGAATCAGTAACTCGCGTGTATTCTATTCGTGGATTAAATATAATAAGGCCGACAAACAGATCGCAAGCGTTCAACATCAGAGGCGAATTATGGGCCCTATCCAGCAGAGAATTATTGAAAAACTACAAAATACTATTCAGACTGAATTTCTGGATGTAGTGAATGAAAGTGATATGCACAATGTCCCTGAGGGCTCCGAATCGCATTTCAAAATTACTATTGTCAGCCCTGAGTTTGAGGGCAAAAACCTGCTGGCGCAGCACCGTATGATCAATGCCATTCTCAAAGATGAGTTGGCGCACTCAATACATGCGCTTGCCCTGCACACTTATACAAAGGAACAGTGGGATAAAATCAATGGAATTTCGCCTCAATCCCCGCCTTGTCTGGGTGGTGGAAAATAGTAGATTTTGCTTGCTTGATGCCCGGCTGTTATCTATTCCACTATGGATAGCCCCTGTTGCAAAGTAGGATATTTCAATTTGACATTTAGGTCATTGATCATCCTGTCGTTAATAATTTTTTTCGATTCGATTAAATAAGAAATCATATTTTCAGAAAAAACTTTTTTACATTCCTGCAGGCTTATTTGTTCAGGCTCTGGTAAGCCTATTCTATTAGCGACTTGTATAAAATAATCACTCATCGAACTCGGATGGCCATCGCTGATATTAAAGAGAGTGTATTTGCCACTGTAATCCATTGCCTTCACACAAGCTTGTACCAGGTCATCTATATGAATTCTGTTACTCCAGGGGGATTCTTCCAGTTTAAGCACAGGCTTGCCTTGTTGTAACCGTTGTACAGGTAGCTTGCCGGGTCCATAAATACCAGGTACTCGCAATATGATGTAACTGATATGGTTTTGATCGCACCAGTTTGACAGGCTTTGCTCAGCCGCTAATCGCCTGCGTGCCCTGTCTGTGTCCGGAGCAGGTTCTCTGGATTCATCCACCCAGTCAGCGCCACAGTTACCATAGACACCTGTAGTACTGATAAGGATAATTTTATCAGGTAACTGTTTTTCTGATATCGAGTCCAGGAATCGTTCAATTCGAGAGTCTACGGTTCCATTAGCCGGTGGTGGAATGAAATAGAATAAAGTTTTATGGTGGTATGGCAATGCTGGCAATGCTGTACTCTTCATCCAAATCACATTGGACAATTTGATAATGTGGTGATAATGCCTGCAGGCTTTTGTTGCTTCTAACGATTGCAGTAACGTCATATAGTTTTGCATCTAACTGTTCAGCAAGTTTGCTGCCGACATAGCCACAGCCAGCTATAATGATGCCTTTTCGCTGCACGTTTATTGCCATATTTCAATAAAATAAGGTGCCCACCTGATCAGTATTAATGTTGATATTATCAGATCAATTCGCATGATATTTTTAAATTTAACTATGTCATCGCCTTTTGCATCGATGAGCCAAACCCTGTTCATCAAGGCATCAAGTAGTAACACCAGGAAAACCAGTGGTGTCAATGCCGGTAGAACGAGAGTATGTAGCACCTGTATGCCTTCATAGCTGGCATTGGTGCCAGCTTTTACGGCAAACAGCGCCACGAGTATGCCGAGAATGGCAAACATTACCCTGAGGGGTTTCATTTGTATTAATAGATTCTTAAGTTTCTGTAGCATGTTTATAATTTCATTGTTTCTGATTGTTTAATTAGTTGTAAAATGCTCAACTCATTGAGTGACTGCTCGACAGACTGATCAATGCCAGTGAATAAATTGGTAATCGCCGGGTTGACAGGTTTGATATTACTTTCAATTAGATAGTTTATGCCATCATTTCTAACGTGATTTATAATTGATACTATTTTTATTTTATCGAGAGGCTTTGCTGGATAATAACGAATGATATTATCGCAGGTATGAATGATGAAGCCACCCTTCTCCAGGCTCTCCAGTGTTTGCGATAAAATGATCGATGGTGCCGAGGTAATTTGAGTCAGTTCATCGAAAGTTATTTCATCTTTCATTTCTTCATAACGTTGGCTAATGATGAGCATAACCTGCATTGTCAGAAGTTCTTTGGCTGTGCTGCTAATTTTAAGACTGATTTTATTAGGTGTTATGTATTCAGGATTTTGATGATAGAAGGCAATGCTGGCGCCAATTAATAGAATTATCCAGCTTAAATATAACCAGATCAGAAAGAAAATCAATGTGGCGAAAGCCGAGTATATGGCAATGTAATTGGGTGAATTCAGCAGGAATGAAGCAAATACCCAGCCAGTCGTTTCCCATAAAATTCCAGCGATGACTGCTCCTATGAGGGCCGATTTAAGTTTTACTTTTGTGTTGGGTATGAGTGCATAGACAAAGGTAAAAGCAGCAATGATTAATAAATAAGGCACAGTTTTCCCGGCAAAAGTTATCAATACACCCAGGAACTCAATATCTTGAAGTTCTTTTACAATGGGTGCACTACTGATAGAGGCTGTTATACCGAGGGCGGTAAAAATAAATACTGGTCCGACAAAAATAACGCTCAAATAATCACTGAATCGTTGTATGAAGGAACGCGACTGCGACACATTCCAGGTAAAGTTAAAGGCACGTTCGATTTTTTGAATCAGGGAAATGACGGTATACAGTAGTAACAGTAGACCTAATGAGCCCAGTACACCCACTTTCACATTATTAACAAATTCTATTATTTTGCTGCTGATTTCCACACCCTGTTCACCAAGCGGCGTAAGCAAATTCAGTAGCATCGGTTCAACTTTATTATGTACACCAAAGCCCTTTAGCACAGAAAAACTGACTGCGAGCAGTGGAACCAGGGATAACAGAGTGGTATAGACCAGGCTCATGGCTCGTAAGGTTAGCTGGCCATCAGCCAGATCTCTTATAACCACATAGATGATACGTATTATGGGCTGTATCATTCTGATTAACCATGAGTTACCGGGATCACGCTCCCATAGCATGGATTGTAACTGAGTGAGTAGTTTCATCGATTAGATATCTATTATCATGGTTTTTGCCAATATGGGTAATTGCTATTAATTATCGGTTAAATTGTGCGCCAGTGCACACCTGTTAAGGATATCACTCTACTATATTTAGTATCAGCCGATGTATTTCCTATACGAGTAATCAAGTAAAGTAATATGCCAGTAGATCAATACAAAGTCGATATAGACGACCTTTCACTGGGAATGTATGTTTCACGCCTGGATCGTCCATGGATTGAAACACCATTTCCACTACAGGGGTATTATATCAGGGAATTGAGCGATATTACTGACCTGAGGCAGTATTGTCATTATGTTTATATTGATATTCGTCGAGGTAAAGGCCCTGATGAGCATGTGTTTCTGCAAACGCTCGACTCCCCTGCCCTTACTGAAAAAGCGTCAGCCAAAGCGATTTCCAGGGTCAATGTAAAAAAGCTTAGAGCGAATAAAGGTACCTATGCGCTCAGCACGACTCCAAGGCAGGAGGTGAAAAAGGCAATAAAAATGAAAAAACTGGCGGAATTGGCTATATCGTATATTGATGTTGCACTTAAGAACAATACCCAATTACCTATAAAAGAGACTAAAAAAGTAGTCGCGGTGATGGTCGAGGATATTATCAGAAATCCAGATGCCTTCATCTGGTTAAACAAAATAAAAAATAAAGATTCGTATCTTTATGGTCATACAGTACGAACCACCATATGGGCCATAACGCTGGGCAGACATCTAGGCATTTCCCATGAAGCGCTGAATAATCTGGCTCTGGCCATTATGGTTTCGGAAGTAGGGAAAACAAGCTTACCTGATGACTTGCTAACAAAAGATAAAAATGATTTCAGCTATGATGAATTTAATCAGTATCAATCCCATGTTTCCAAATCACTCGAGATACTTAGTCAGTCTCAAGGCATTGATAAACAGGTGTTGAATATTGTTGCTAACATGCATGAACGACATGATGGCTCAGGTTACCCAAGAAGTATTACTGGGGATAAGATCCCCTATTTGGCAAAGATCGCTGGCATCTCCAGTACGTATGATGAGATGACTTTTCCACGCCATCAAGAGTTTGGCTTAAGTCCATCAAAATGTATTATGAAACTGTATGATTTGATAGATGAGAAATTTCAAAAAGACCTGGTTGAGGAGTTTATTCAGGCCATTGGTATATACCCGGCGGGAACGCTGGTTGAGTTAAGCACGAGTGAAACAGCAATGGTTCTCGAGCAGAACCCTGATAGAAAACTCAGGCCAAAAGTGATTTTATTACTGGATGAGGTAAAAAATCCTTATAGGAAATTTAAAATACTTGATCTAATTGAGAAAGAACAACGTAATGGTATTAAACTTGATATATTGTACAGCCTGCCTATAGGCTCATATGGCGCTGATCCTGCAAAAATCTATAGCTCTGCATTCACATCAAAATGGCCATTTTCAATCGCTTCATAACAATATTAAAAATGAAAATTATTAATAATAATGACTGAATCAGTTTGAGTTAAAATAATTATTTAAAAACTCATCCAGCGTCAATGTATCATCAGCTTCGATCTGTTTTTGCTTTTCTATCGATTCTCTGGCTTGTTGTTCAAAAAACGCGTTACGTTCTTTCGAGATGACCAATTGTTTGAAATAGTTGTTATGCTGGAAAGACATGCGTTTGGCAAAGTAATGGAAACCTTCTTTTTTACTCCTCATTTCAGCCAGCATTCTTGCAGAAGGTGTTTTATCCGGATCATTTATTCGTTCGGCTAGTATTTCATAGGATCTAGTATATTTTTCTGTCGCTTTGATATTATCCAAAGCCTCACAAATAGGTTTCAAGCCTGTAAAGACTTCTGATATCCAGTGTTGCAGTGTTACGGTCTTACCATTAGATTTAAGTTCAAGTCCGGGTTTCCGGCCTTTAAGTGCTACCAGCATTTCATTCTGATCAATTTCATCGCGCTCTTCAGTATTTATAGGCGCGCTCTCGGTTAATAAGCAAAATAGCATCAGCGCTTCGAGGAAGTGTAATTGGTGTTCATTTATACCTGAGGGATCATAGGCATTGATATCAATCGATCTGAGTTCAATGTACTTTACCCCTCTATTTTTTAGCGCATTGATGGGCTGTTCATTTTCCAGGGTAATTTGTTTGGGTCGTACTGTACTATAGTACTCATTTTCTATCTGTAGAATATTAGCGTTTAATTGTAAATATTTTCCATTTTTCTTGACGCCGATTTTTTCGTGTTCCGGGCAAGGTGTCTCTATGGCAAATTTGAGGTTGGCAACATACTCGTCAAGGGTGTCATAGCATGCTTTGATTCCATTCTTGTTTTCTTCATTGTTTTGATAGCCAATATCACTCATTCGCAATGAGGTAGCAAACGGCTCAAAATAGGTTGTTTCATCAAATGATTCAAGGTTGGTTTCCGTCTTCCCAAAGAAGGATTTGCATACTGCCGGTGACGCGCCGAACAGATAGGGAATAACCCAGCCAATTCTCAGTAAATTGCGAATTAATGCAAAGTATTCATTATTAATGAATGTCTGTAATTCAATGGTTTCATTTTTTAGCTTGTAATAGCTGGCCCAGAATTCATTTGTGTAGGAATAATTGAAATGTATCCCGGCAATAATTTGCATGGTCTTTCCATATCGGTGCCCTAGCCCCTCGCGGTAGATCGTCTTCATCATACCCCGATTTGAGCGACCATATTGTGCAACGGGGATGTTGGATTCATCTTTGACGACACAAGGCATACTGGTCGCCCATAGTATTTCATTATCGAGTTTTTTATAGGCAAACTTATGCAGGTCTTCTATAAATTTCAATGCTTCGTGAATCGAAGGCAGTGGCGGTGTAATGAATTCAATCAGTGCTTCAGAGTAATCTGTGGTGATGAAAGTATTTGTCAGTGCCGATCCTAATGCGGTCGGATGCGCCGTTTGAGCGATGTTAGCATCCTTATTGACCCTCATACTCTCCTTTTCTATTCCTATAAGACTGCCTTTAAGGTGAAGAATGGCATTGGAATCTATAATGCTTGCAAGCTTAGATTTTATGTCAGAATACAATGAAAAATTTCCAGGATAATTTAATTATAGCGTGGTGATCTTATCGGGTAGCGTTCTGACATGCAAGCGCCAATTGAGGCATAAGTTATAAATGCTTATGAATAGTAACAGCAAAAATTGCTTTCAAAACAGTGACTGATAACCGCTATTTATCATTATCAAGAATGCGGCTGCCAGTGTCTGCCAGACTCATGCTGGATGTATCAATAGCAGGACTGGGAGGTGGTTTATCATCACTAATTATCGACCCTGTGGGCGCTATATTAAATGATGGAGGTTCTATTTTATCTGCTTTTACAGCGCTAGGCTCAACCAGTGTAATGCCCGCATCTGACATTGAAAGAGTGCTGATATCAATCAAGGGTTCAGGGGTATTCTTCGGCTCAATGATAGTTGCCCCTGCTTCAGCAACCGTGAACGCACTGGTGTTTGCTACAGGCGCTTTATTTTCTGACTGCACATGTTCTTCGGCAGATTGATCCAGTAACTCCGAAACGACACCGGCATTAGCCAGGGCCATTTGGTATTTAGTCGCGCTTTGATGATCCAGGTCGCGCTTGATGATAATTTTTTTTCCGGTAAATAGTTTCTCTATGGCAGCAGTGTCTTTTTTGAACAGTACAGCCAGATTTTCTATGGCCTGATCGCGTGTGACCGACGCTTTTATTTCACCAGTAAAAACAACAGAGTAGCTCATTTTATATACTCATTTCGATAATGCTTCATACTATTGTAGTCAGGAGCAATGAAGTTTACAAGCTATGTGGCTGATTTTACTTGTTTTAATCTCAATAAACCATACAATGATTATCTATGAATAATAATGACAAAAGAACATTTCCTCGAATGCATGCAAGCTGTCCGGTTTTGTATCGTATAGGTAAGGAAAAATCCTGGAAAGTAGCTAAAATGGTCGATATGTCGGCCACTGGCATTCAATTTATTTCTTCAGAAAATCCTGAAATTTCAAGTAGCATCTGTATCCATGTTAAACCCGGGAGTAAAAAAATGATTCCTGAGATTATTGCATCCGGTGTTGTCGTCAGGTCTGAAAATATGGGTGATGATAGTTATGCAGTATCCTGTCGCCTGACTGAAGTCTCTACTAACTGACGTTTAACAAACAGGCATTAAAACCTATAGAAAGACGCAATTCAGTACTTTTGTTCTGCATGACTTGATGTTCAAGCGCAGGCGAAAAAAGCACCAGCATACCTTCTCGAGGTGTGATGGTAATGGTCTCATCCGCATAAAGAAGTAGTTCTCCAGAGTGTGCTGGCACTTTGACATAATAGACACCGGAGAGCACTTCATCAAAATCGTCATGACAGTGACGACTGGTAGATTGATCAGGATACATGGCGTTTAGCCAGAATCCGAATTTTAGATTATTGGCATCGGTATTCAGATAATCGGATATTTCATGTTTGATATATTCATTGAGGGTTTTTAAAGCAGGAATGTCTTCGGGTTTTATATAAATATTTTCATAACGGCCCTGAAAGAAATGAGTTTGATGTTGATACTGGTTTTCACTCATTGTCTGAAAACAACTGAAGATCTCCTCATTGATCGCGGACACTGTTTTTAATTGTATTATTTTATAGACGTTGCCATTGATGCAGGGTGTGCTCATAAATAAACTAGTCGACTTTTTGTGTATAGGTAAATTTTTCACCTTGTTGTGCCGATTTCAACCACTGATTAAATTGTATGGCCTGATCACTTTGTGTATCTGGCGACCAATCGGAAAATGTTTTGTCCTCATCGGGATCATAAGGCCCTTCTTTATATTCAAAAACGATAGCCTGATCTGAAAGCGAAGTAATACAATGCGCAGCTGTACTATCGAGTTCGATACCAAAAACAGGACCTGTTTCGCATAGTTCGGTGCGATGTAAAATTGTGCCCTGCTGATCAAACTGGAAGACACCTAGCTTTCCTCTGATAATAACAAAGCCTTCCCATGCGTCGGCTTTATTATGTTGGTGAGGACGTACATAAGAATCATAATCAACGACATTAAGAAATCGCTGAACCTGCTCAGAATAGCCGGTATGGATATTATAATTAATTCTACGTCGGGGGTTATTTCTGGCTTGTGGTATTAATTGGCGAATGAGTTCAGTTGATAAAATTTTATTGGCTTTCACGGCTTTCAGTGATCGGTTTCATGCATATGGAAATCAACGCCAGTACCTCGCAAGCCACAATAACCAGATGGGTTTTTGCCAAGATATTGCTGATGATAGTCTTCTGCATAGTAAAAAGTATTGTTAATAGCAATTTTCGTAGTGACGTCAGGAAATCCGCTATGGTGAAGATGTTCCTGATACATTTCCTTACTCAAGACAGCCTTGTCATAATCTTCCTGGTTGTTTGTGTAAATCACAGAGCGATATTGTGTACCAATGTCATTACCCTGTCGCATGCCTTGTGTAGGATCATGTTCCTGCCAGAAGGTTTTTAATAGCTCATCCAGTGATACAACAATCGGGTCATATACAACAAGAACCACTTCGGTATGACCTGTTAATCCGGAACACACTTCTTCATAAGTTGGATTGGCTGTATAACCACCCGCATAACCCACCGCCGTGGTATAAACTCCCTTGATCGACCAGAATAATTTCTCTGCGCCCCAAAAACAGCCCAGACCGAAAATAACGTTTGAATATTTTTCTGGAAAATTTTCTTTGATGGGAGTACCTAGCACAAAGTGCTTGTCACTGACAGACATACTGACTTCACGTCCGGGCAAGGCCTTTTCAGGTGTTATCAGTTCAGTCACTTTTTTCATAGGGCGCTTTACCAGTCATGATTCAAGAAATATTCTTACACAGTATTTCATTATATGCTAATGCAATTTAAAGCTAAATACGTGTCATTAAACCAGCTGAACAGCAAATGCTAATGTTGTCTGGCTTATTAAACATCGTTCCAGCAATAAATACTAATGAATTATTTTTAAGCTACACCTATATAACATGTCATGGTCGTTGTGAATATCGACACTAGCCCATTTTCGTTTAGAATTTAAACACTGGTGTTGATATGGATCCTGGCTATTTTGCGCTATTCAGGTAAAGGAATTTAATATATTAGCGCATACTTAATAAGATATTGTTAATATTAAATACTAATTGATATTGTTCTGGAATTATTATAAAAATGTCAATATAAACTTGTTGGTGTCAAGACTAGATCAGGAGCCTGTTATGGAACAACGTTCATGGAAGAGAAATACTATTGCGCTCGATGTGGAAATCAGGATGTGGCGTCCAGATGGTGAAGTGGTGCTTAATTGTAAAACCTTGGATGTTTCATTAGCGGGTGCTGAGTTATTAACCTTCGATGTCACTTTTCCAAGACACAGAGTACTTGAGGTGCGTTTCACACAATTACGTGATAAAACGATGAAACAACCGCGCATACTGGCAACATTTTTACGTAAAACCAAAGATGGTATTGCAATACAATTCCGAAAAGCAAATAACGAAACCATAACGCTACTTCATGGCCTGATAATAAAGGATAAACTGTTTGCCGCCAAAACTACTCAGGCACGTTACGGTAGAGTCTGTTAGTCATAATATCCAACTTTTTTAAAATGAAAACAAAAATTATCTATTCTATTATATGCCTGCTTGTCATTGTCAGTGGTAATACCCTGGCAGCCGACAAAAAGAAAATTGATCTTAAGGTCACCAAAGCTTTACAACAATTCAGCAACACTGTTGGTGGAGCCAGTAGCTTTCTCAAGCAGGCTAAAGGCGTGCTGATATTCCCTGAGATCATCAAGGCAGGCATAGGTATCGGTGGCGAGTATGGCGAAGGTGTATTGCAAATAAAAGGTAAAACAGTCTCTTATTACAATACTGCATCAGCTTCCATCGGTTTCCAGTTAGGCGCACAAATTAAAAATGTTATCATTGTTTTTTTACAATCTGCCGCACTGGAAAAATTTAGAAAAAGTGATGGCTGGGAAGTGGGAATTGATGGCTCAGTGGCCTTGATTGAACTTGGAACCGGAAAATCAATTGATACAGCATCCCATAATGAACCCATCGTCGGATTTATATTTGGCAATAAGGGTCTGATGTATAACCTGACCCTGGAAGGCTCAAAAATTAGCAAGATAGTTCGTTAGCCATTCCGCCAAGCTCACTCTACTTATGATTGATATCGGATTTATTTATGGGTGATACATGGTCGCCCCTTTTCTACCAGAGTTCTGCTCTCTTCAATGACATTGTATCTACAGCAGAGCTTTTTTCCAGGCATTGCGACTGGCCAACACTAGAAGACTATAATCGTATATTTAATTCCCTGCACGGGGCTATGACATCTTTGTCTGGACAGTCTTTAGTTTTTGTTCCTCAGGGCGGCAAGCCGCAGACGTTACAGGAATACTATGAAGTACGAATATATTTATCAGGTGAGATCCAGACTCGTATCAATAACTGGCATGATTTTTTTCAGGTGATCATCTGGTGCAACTATAACAACACAAAATCAATCATAAATAAAATGCATTACCAGGCATTATCTGACCGCTATTATGTCGATGGTCATAATAGTAAGCGCAGTGCAACTGAAAACAGCCTAACCCTGTTTGATGAGTGTGGTGCGATCATAGTCAGCTCAAATCCGGCATTATTACAACAGGTAAAAGATTTTGACTGGCAGGGTTTATTTTTAACAAACCGTGATTGTTTTGATCGTAATATAAAATGTTTTATATTCGGGCATGCGCTGTATGAAAAATGCCTGAATCCATATTTAGGTATGACTGCCCATTGTATTTGCCTTCTAGTGGAAGCAGATTTTTTTTCGTTACAGCTTGCGCAGCAAAAAAAAGTAGTTGATCAATTAAGCTGTGAATATTTTAAACAGCATGGTGAACTTTCGCCAAGAGAACTAAATCCCTTTCCGTTGTTGGGCGTTCCTGGCTGGGATGTGCGTAATACTGACCCTGTGTTTTATCAGAATAAGGACTATTTCAGGTCTGCCAGAAAAAAAGATATCAGTCAGAATCCGCAGATAGCCACTCAACAAGATAGTACAACATAAGGCCTTCTGAGGAGCGTGACGGGCCAAGCACCTTGGCAGGATATTGATTGCTTTCAGCACAGGCCTGTTGTCGTGCTGCGACGGCAGAATCCATGATTGTTACGCAATTATCGGGAAAACGCTTTCTGTTTTTTCGTGGGGCATAAATAACAGCATATACTTCAGACACTACATTAGTTTCAGTGTCATAAAATATATCAGTCATTTAAAATTCCATGGGTTATTTTATAGTTAAAAAAAATGACCTTCATGGTCGAATGAAGATCAGCAGCAATTATAGATTATTTTGACATGGCAGTTTTATTTCATGAATAAAACTGCCTGGCAAAAGTTTAAACTAGTTCTTAGTGACCACCGAGTGTATATAAACCCTGTTGATCCACAACATCCATAGCACGAAGGTATTCAAAACTGGCAGCTGTTCTTAACAGCCCAAAACCTTGTCGATAGGGTAAAGTGCCTGCTTTTTGTATGACTTTTTGCCCTTCGATGGATAAGGCAAAATCTACAAACGCTTTCAGATCGGGGTTTTTCAAATAATCCTTGGGCGCGACAAGAAACAAAATTCTATATAGCTTGTATTTGGATTTCTTCAAATTTTGCATGGTAGGTTCTACACCATCCAGACTCAGCATGGTTAATTTTCGGTGTCTGCTACTACTGATACCACTTACGGCAATGCCATAGGGGTCTTTTTCCAGCGCTTTTTCGATCTTTCCGGAAGATTTCAACACTTTTGCAGATTTTGCAAACTCCTGGTCAGTGTTATTAAACAATTGTTGTCTTAGAGTCAGACCTACTCCTGAGATCTTGCCTTTACGAACATATAGATTGATCGGTTTATCCGTCTTGCCATCCAGCTGTTTCCAGTTAGATATTTTACCAATGAAGATATCCCTGAGCTGGTCTGTAGTGATTGATTCAATTATTTTATTGTCTTTATGGGTGATGGCAACCAGTGCATCCCATCCTACGGGTATGACATTAAGGTTATCTTCAATGCCCAATACCTGTGATGTGCCATCTGATTTTTTAAATATCAGAGGCAGCCTGCAACTTCCACCTAGGTTTATCTTTCCTGCAGCCACCTGGCGCAAACCCTTGGTGGCACCGCCGCCTTCAATTTTTATTTTTACACCGGTCTTACTTTCATAAACCTTTGCAAGGTCATTCATAAATCCCTTTTTTGAAATACCGCAGCCTGCCCATGTCAGCTCTTTATTTGCAGCATATGCATTTAAACTGAAATACAGACCAAAAAGCATGGTCATCAGATATAAAAAATACTTACTTCGCATTAGTCAATGCTCCTGAATAATAGATGTGTAAAATATAACAGTTCGAGCATATGATAAAACAAGTTCTTTTTCATGTTTTAATCATATATTAATTAATCATTAAATATTAATAAATTAATATTAAATTGATTTGTGTTGGAGTTCGTATGCGCGATAGTAAACATGCGGTGACTATGCAGTCCGAAGCGGCCATTGTAGCCATAAGTGCATGTTTGTTAGGTGAAAATGTGCGATACGATGGTTCCAACAAACTCAATAACTATATTATCGGCCATGTGCAAGGAAATCTTGAAATTGTAGCTGTTTGTCCAGAGATGGCCATTGGATTGGGTGTACCCAGGCCCCCAGTTCGTTTGGTAATGGTAGATGGGAGCATACGTTGTGTCGGTGTCAGGGATAAATCATTGGATGTTACAGAGCGTCTCAGGCATTTCGCCAGACAATTTCTGCATAATCATCCCGAATTGTGTGGTTTTATTCTGACCAGTCAGTCACCCAGCTGTGGTGTGAATTCTACAAAGCTCTATGATCATAATGCTGTTCTGATCCACAGCGATGCTAATGGGTTATTTGCTGAAGCTATCATGTATCATGCGCCCGCTATCGCCATTATTAATGACGACAAGCTGGAATCTATGCAATCAAGAGTCGAGTTTTTCACTAAAGTTTACGCTTTATCCAGGTTGAAACAGGCGCTGCAATCGACAGATCCTAAGGCTGCGTTGCATAGCTTGCACGAATGCTATTGCCCTCTTCTATACGCATTGTCAGCATCAATGACTTCAGCACTTGATCAACTGTTAAATACTGGAATGCATGGAAGTGTAGAAGAATTGCCAAATGTGTATAAGGATATTTATTGTCGAATTCTGTCATTAACAATCAATCGCGAACATTTGGGAGAATCAGTATTAGCATTGATTTATCGGCAAAATGACATTCACAATGCTGATTTTCTGGATCATATTCATCAGGCCGTCATGAGCTATATTAATGCACAAAGCGAATGGCCAGAAATGCTGGAGATGCTGGCTAAGTTGATGGATAGATCCGGGTATAAAGCTCAACCGGACCTTGATTGGCTTGTACCGCTCGCCATCCTGGGCTGACAGCAGGCTAATTGGCGGGATTGATTACCTCTGCTTTTCCTAAAGGATGACCAATGGAAAAACTGAGTGTTTGTTGACGCGCTTTTTTCTTTTCATCGAGTTGGTAAAGAATGTATAAATTGAGTTGCAGCAGTCCTTCTTGTTGAGGAATGATTGATATCTTTTGACGATATATCTTATCAGCTTCAATTTTCTTGATGTTTGTTGTCACTGAGTCTCGTTTTCGCAACAACCAGTTCCTGGTTAATTCCAGCCCATTGTTGCGTTTGTAGGCAAGTGTTATTTCGGTGAGTGGCTGGCTGGATACTAATTCAATATCGATGTCGAGTTGATTTCCTACGATGGCTTTTTCAGGCTGGATATAATGTATTTTTATTGGATGGATGGTTTTTTCAGGTTGCTGTTCCTGTTCAATGATGAGTTGCTGGGCTAATTCAATTTCAGAGAGCGGCTTGATGGTTTTAGAACTACAGGATACTATCGAGGTCAGACCTGTAATAAGGACTAGAAAAATAAAAATATTATTATTTAACATTGGCTTAGATTGTTTTCCGTATGTTTTTTAGTCACTATGCAGATGTTTTGTTATGTCTGGATACAAAGCGAAGTTTAGCAACAATTTCCTGTTAATAACAAACGCTGTTCACAATCTGAAAAGATGAACAAATTCATCAAGATGACAGGCTCTTACACAGCCTATTTAATAAACTTATTAGAAACAAGAGGATATAGTGCGGAAATGGGGCAACTATGGTTGATAGTTATCGCCATACTGGAGAAAAGCCGATTCAAACTTAATTGTAAAATAAATTGACATCGAGCATTACATGAAATTACCATTAGAACATTATGATTTTTATACTATTATACGTAGGATAAGATAGTATCTGGAATACAAGGATAATATTATTAAACCATTGTTAATTTATGAATAAGATCATCGTTAATCTTGGAAATTTCAAGCTTGATGAAATTCCTTTGCATAGAGGGAGTTTGAATATTGGCCGTGCGGATGATAATGATATCAGTCTTGCCGATGCTGCTACCAGTTCGCATCACGCTAAAATAGTCACGATTTTTACCTCGTCATTTATCCAGGATCTCAACAGCACTAATGGCACTATTGTGAATGGCAGAAAAGTGGTTCGCCATACGCTTCATCATGGTGATGTCATTTCGATTGGAAATCTTCAATTACTATTTAAAAGTGATGCCAAGGATGTAGCTAAGGGAAGCAACAATACTGCTTTGGTTAACAAAGATGAAATGAAGTCCAGAATGATGAAATCACTAGGACTGCAAAAGGATAATGTCGACACAGCCACTACCGTATCAGAAACGAGCAAAAATGAAGCGCTTTCAGGATTTTCAATTTCGGTAGCATCATCTACGGATAACACTGTTAAGATTCCCGAGAATGAAAACTCAATTCCTGAATCAATGATTCCTGTACTGGAAGAAACATTACCACTGGATGAATTGAGAAAAAATCCAGATAGAATGGTTGTTTTAACACCCAGTATCAAAAAAGCAGAAAAACCCCCTGCTGACAGTAAGATAAATAAAAAGACGAAAATAAAATCACCAGAACTAGACGTCAATATAAACCAGACGATGTTGAGTATGGAATCTGAGCCTACCATTGCATTTGATGATGAACAGATTAAAAAGTTGCTGGAGGGCGACGATTATCAGAATGATAATGCCAGGATGCTGGCCAAGCTTGCTTTTGGTATTATACTTCTGGTGGTTGTTGCAATCTCTATTTATCTGTTGATCTGATATTGCTGTCTGCTCATAATAAAAGCCTGATAGACTAAGCACTAGCGTTTTTATTTAACCGTTTTTGTTTTAGAGTATCATTTCAATTGCCTTTGCATTCATTATTACAAGGATTTCCCCGTGCGATTAACACCCGATGAATTTAGACAATGGAGTCATAAGTCAATCACCTTGTTGGGCATGTCCGGCGTGGGTAAAACCCGGCTGGCGAATATTTTGCGCTCTCATGACTGGTTTCATTATTCGGGTGATTACCGTATCGGAACCCGATATCTGGATGAAGCTATCCTCGATAATATTAAACATCAGGTGATGCAGGTGCCATTTCTGCGTGATTTGCTCAGATCTGATTCAATTTACATAAGAAATAATATTACCGTCAATAATCTGAACCCGGTTTCCAGCTTCCTGGGAAAATTAGGAAATCCTGCACAGGGTGGATTAGGCGTAGAAGAATTTAAGCGACGCCAGCAGCTGCATCAAATGGCCGAGGTGGAAGCCATGAAGGACGTGCCCGAGTTTATTAGTAAGGCAAGGGAAATATATGGCTACAAGCACTTTATTAATGACGCTGGTGGCAGTGTCTGTGAACTGGAAGATGAACAAGTGCATAAAGTGATTGCTGATCATAGCCTGATCGTCTATATCCAGGCCAGTAAGGATGATGAGGCAATACTCATCAAAAGAACGCAATCAGCACCCAAGCCACTATACTATCGAGAAGATTTTCTCGATCAACAACTGGCCTTATACCTTGAAGAAAAGCAGCTTGAATACGTAGCGATGATAGACCCGGATGATTTTGTATGCTGGATGTTTCCTAAGCTTTTTTATTCCAGAATTCCCCGTTATGAAAGAATTGCAGAACAATATGGTTATACTATCAGCACCAGTGAACTTTCCGGGGTTTCCACTGAGCAGGACTTTCTGGGCTTGATTGAAAAAGCACTATCTCGCTAATAAATAATTATTTCTATACCCGAGACCATTTATGCCACTTGTAGCCAATTCCACATTACCTGCTTTTGAGCGATTACAGACTGAAGGTGAAACGATTGTGTCTGGAGATGCAGCCCTTCATCAGGATATTCGTGAAATGCATATTGGCTTACTGAATATGATGCCTGATGCTGCACTCGAAGCGACTGAACGTCAATTTTTCAGGCTGATTGGTGAGAGTAATCAGATAGCCCAATTTTATATGCATCCTTTTACACTGTCTGAATTAAAAAGGCAGCAGAAAGGTCAGGCGCATGTCGATCGTTATTACCAGAGTTTTAATGAAATCAAGCAGCAGGGTCTGGATGCCTTGATTATTACCGGCGCCAATGTCTCGCAACCTGAATTGAGCAAAGAGCCATTCTGGAAGCCGTTAAATGAAGTGATAGACTGGGCCTATGAAAATGTGACTTCTACTATTTGCTCCTGTCTTGCTACCCATGCAGTGATGGAATTCAGGTATCAACAAAAGCGTCGTCGCCTGCCGCAGAAAAGCTGGGGCGTGTTTTCACACAAAGTTATTGATCGCAAGCATCCTCTTGTCAGTGGCGTCAATACCAAGTTTGATGTACCTCATTCGCGCTTCAATGAAATAAGCCGTCAACAATTTAATGATGCCGGACTTCATGTGTTGGTAGAAAGTGAACAAGCAGGCGTTCATCTTGCTGTTAGTGAAGATTTATTCAGACTGGTATTTTTTCAGGGTCATCCTGAATATGATGTCATTAGTCTGCTAAAGGAATATAAACGTGAAATAAAAGCGTATCAGGCCGGAAGTTCTCAGCATTATCCACCCTTCCCTGTCAATTACTTTGACCTGCAGTCACAGGCTTTGCTGGATGAGTTTCGTCATACCTTGATTCATGGAAGCGCAGACATAAAAGATTTTCCGGAAAATCTGTTACTTAATAATCTTGATAATACCTGGCATGACTCGGCTGAAGCGGTCATTAATAACTGGATTGGCAAGGTGTATCAGGTAACCAGTAATAGCAGGAATATGCCGTTTATGGAGGGTGTGGATAAAGACGATCCACTAGGTCTAAAGTGAGAAAAACAGTACTTTGTTTCTCATCAGCTTATTTATTATCAGCAGAATAAATCGTGGTCGTGTTTCTGCCTGATTCTTTGGAGACGTATAAGGCCTTATCAGACATCTCCAGCCATTCTGTGTGATTGCTGGCTTCGGGATCAAATTCGGCGATGCCCAGGCTGATAGTAAATTTTATTTCCACATTATCATGCACGACAGTGGTCTGTTCTATTTTTTCCCGCAAACGCTCGGCAACAATCATGGAATTGTTTTTGTTTGTTTCAATTAATAAAATGCCGAATTCTTCGCCACCGTAGCGCCCTGCTATATCCGTCGTGCGAATGGTATCCATTAATATTCTGGCGACAACCCGGATGACTTCATCACCCGCCTGATGGCCATAGGTATCATTGACCTTTTTAAAATGATCGATATCGAACATGATGACAGAAGTGTCTGCACCGGTTCTTTTACAACGTGAATACTCATTCTGCAGACAATCTTCCCAAAAAGCCCTGTTATTCAATTTAGTCAGGCCGTCAGTTCTGCTCAGGCATTCGAGCTGTTTATTGGCCTTCTCCAGTTCTCTTTTATTCACGGCCATGTTGGTCACATCATAAACCATGAGCCCCAGTTGGGTTACTTCACCGGATGTTGACATGAGTGGGATGAATGTTATGTCCTGGTACATAAATTCAGTATTGCCGGTGATGGGACGATAATTTTTAAATTTGAATAAATAAGGGCGTTGTTCCCAGTTGGAAAAAGACTGGCTCTTGAGCATAAAAACGGAGTTGGCTTTGCGTAAAAACCACTCAGGTGAAATTTCAGGAAATAGCTCAAATATATTGCTACCAATAGACTGGGCAGAACTCAGGCCACTATGGTTTTCCATAAAATTATTCCATACCTGGATATTGAATTGTTGATCGAGCACCACCAAGCCAACATCGATGGATTGCAACATGTCCATCAACCAATGGAGATCATGAATATCTATTTTGCCTGCTTCTTCCATTTAACTTATATAACTGACGAGATGATTAAGTTTTACCAGGGAATCTTCTGTAAAAAGAAGTAATAAATTGCATTTAAGATTATTTTCTTTTACTTCAAAAGACATTTCAATAGCCAATGTTTTTGTCCAGGTTCGCGTTTCTTTATTTTCTATCAAGTCATCCATGCTAACATGCTGACCCAGTACGCGTGGATGCCCGAGACTAAAGGCAATATCGAGCTGTTCAGTCAGGCCATTAAGGCATGCGCCACTTAATACCGTTGCAATGTCCATGATGATTTCAAGAGATGTTGATTCGGTATTCTCGCCACCATAATTAATCAATTTTGCCAGATCAGATGGATCCGGCTTGTTAAAAACCAGCAGTACTTCTCCCGCAATACCTGAGCCGATAAAACCCTGGCATATTGGCGCCAGGTCTTCGCGCTCATGCAGATCTTTTAGCGTCATGGTCAGGTCATTAATGTCCAGGTAGCTGACATGCGGTATTGGCATTGGAATAAAAATATCCATCAATTTTGAAAGCAGATCAATACCTCTGCCCATGGAGACATTAGCCAGTTCCTTGAAAAAATCAAAGTGATCTATATCTATATCAGCTTGCTGGATATCAAGCTTATTTTCTGTCAGCTGCAAAATACCATACTCACTGAGGATGCTATGTATTTCATCCTTATTGACTGGCTTTTTGATGAAATCCATGGCGCCCAGATTTTTCACTCGGGCTCTGGCTTCAGCCTGAACATCACCGGAGACAACAATCACCATAATGTTGAGGTCTTCTTTTCTGACATTTTCCAGAACTTCATAACCGTCCATTTCAGGCATATTGAGGTCAAGAAACAATACTTCAGCATCACCCTTTCTCAACACTTGCATCGCTTCAACGCCGTTCTTGGCATAGGACAGTGAAACATCCCAATGTTCCGGTAACGCGCGCGCCATTTGCTTGCGGGCGAAACTCGAATCATCGCAGATGAGGACAGGTATAGTCATAAATTAATTCTGTTTATATAAGTTATTGTATGTTGCTTTTAGTATTAACGACCCGCTATTGAGATTCTTGAGGCACACTGGGATAAATTTAACTATCTGAATATTTTATTAAAATCAATGTTATGCGATGGTTTTACTGGCGGATATACATTGTTATCGTCTCTCTGAATAGCCTATAATAAAATTCTGTTTTTCATGTATTTAGCTATTTTGCCCAGTCACGAGAATGTATGCCTGATATAAACCAACGCTTCTATCAATTGCTGCTGTTGTCGATATTACAATGTTGTCTGCTGCTATCGACAGAGGTTGCCGCCAAGCCGGGACACCTCAAAGTCATACTGTCCGGTAATGTGGATATGGATATTAATCATTACCAGGCTCAGGGTGATTATCTGCTGTTGTGGATTGCACCTGATTATGGTTTCCGTAAAGGACAGCTTGAAATGGCAACATTATTGTCAAATCGAGGTCTGGAAACCTGGCTTGTGGACCTCAATGAGACCTTGTTCCTGTCCAGGGGTAGTAATGCCATGCGTCAGTTATCGGGGCGATATGTGGCTGAGTTAATAACCAGGGCCTATCAGCAAACTGGTAAAAAAGTGATATTAATCAGTAGTTTTTATGGATCAATCCCGGTATTGAGAGGCGCCAGAATTTGGCAATTATCCAAACCTGAGGCCCCGTCCTTGCTCGGTGCCATTCTATTTTCACCCGCCTTGTATAGCCAGGTACCGGCACTGGGTCAGGACCCTGAGTATTTACCCATTGCTGAAGCGAGCAATATACCTATCATGATATTTCAGGGTGAAGCGAATGGCATACGTTGGCAACTGAACACACTATTGGAGAAACTACATACCGCTGGTAGTCCAGCCTATAGCAGTATTATGCCTGGAATCACCAGTCTTTTTTATCCAGATGAACGTAGTCATGCTCTGGAAGACTATTTTCAATCATTACCGACAAGAATCATTCATACCATTAAATTGTTTGAGCAGTCATCGTTTCCGAAACAAGCCGCCAGCATAGTGGAATTTAAGCAGAAGGCAGCAACCCTGGATGTTGAATTGAGGAAATTCAAGGGCGATGTCGAAGCCAAAAGCATTAATCTGAAAGGTATTGATGGGAAGCAATATCAGTTAAATGACTTCAAAGGCAAGCTCACACTGGTCAATTTCTGGGCAACCTGGTGTCCTCCATGTGTTAAAGAAATCCCATCACTAAACCATTTGCAAGCAGTCATGGATCACCCTGATTTCAGGATGATTTCGGTAAACTATGTAGAAGAACCTGAAACTATCAGAAAATTTATCAAGCAAATAGAGGTTGAGTTTCCGATATTACTGGACCGCAGCGGTGAAGTGGCACGTGACTGGAAAGTCATTGTGTTTCCATCGACGTTTGTCATAGGGCCTGATGGTAAAATCATCTATGGTGTTAATGCGGCGATTAATTGGGATTCTGATGAAACCATTAATCAGCTAAAAAACCTGTTGCCTGCTAGACCATAGGAAATGCAAAACCTGTACAGACCTAGTACTCCCGCTGTAGGCACCAGGAAATATTATTATAGAATATTAACAATGAATTTAATTGTAGATTAAAGCTTATGCATGAGTTAATTGACACACATTGTCATCTTGATGATGATCAATTTACTGCGGATCGTGACGTCGTTCTGGCTAGATGTCAACAATTGGGAGTGACGAAAATAGTTGTTCCAGCTATACACAGAAATAACTGGGATGATGTCATCAGTCTTTGTTCGCAATATGATTCACTCTACCCTGCCCTGGGACTGCATCCAATGTTTACCGATAAACATCTCGATTCTGATATTAATGCGCTGGACGACTATTTGAATCAGCATTCCGTGGTTGCCATTGGTGAAATCGGGCTGGATTATTACTCAAAGGATGTTAATAGAGACAGACAGAAGTTTTTCTTTGAGCAACAATTACAACTCGCCGTTACGCATAGGCTACCTGTATTATTACATGTTAGAAAAGCGCATGCTGATTGTCTTGAATTGTTAAAAAAATACAAGCTGGTTGGCGGTATATCACATGCCTATAATGGCAGTTTCGAACAAGCACAGGAATACCTGAAGCTTGGTTTCAAACTAGGATTTGGCGGTACGCTAAGCTATGAACGCGCAACAAAAATCCGCCAACTTGCACAGCAATTACCATTGAGTGCTATTGTCCTTGAAACTGATGCACCTGATATGGCTGGCGTGCTCCACAAAGGAGAGCGAAATAGCCCGGAATACTTGCCGGACGCATTAACATCACTCGCACAAATCCGTCATGCCAGTGCGCAAGAAATCGCACAACAAACCACACAGAATGCCCTGGATATATTTATGGGTGCGATATCCTCATGAATGAAGACATCCGCTTCGCAGGTATTAATCGACTATACGGTGATCAAGCCTTGGAAATTATAAAGACCCTGCATATTTGCGTCGTGGGTCTGGGCGGTGTTGGCTCATGGGCGGTCGAGGCTTTTGCACGATCCGGTGTCGGCCAAATAAGCTTGATTGACTATGATGAAATATCCGAAGGTAATATCAACAGGCAGATGCATGCCATGGATAGCACTATTGGTATGAAGAAACATCAGGCACTGCGTCAACGCATCGAAGATATCAATCCTGCCTGTCAATGCCATGTTATTGATGATTTTGTTAATACCGATAATATATGGGAGTACTTATCGCCAGAAAAAAACTACGATTATGTGGTTGATGCAATAGATAGTATTAAATTTAAAGCCTCCATGATTTATTTCTGTAAACGAAACAAGATACCACTGATTACTACCGGAGGCGCAGGAGGTGTTACTGATCCAGCCAGCATCAGCATTAAGGATTTAAGTAGAACCTATAATGATGCCCTGGCCGCAAAAGTCAGGTCGCTTTTAAGAGCGGAATATGGATTTTCCAAGAATACAAAACGCTATTTCGGTATCGAGTGTGTATTTTCAAGCCAGCAAAAAGTATTTCCTGTGGCAGACGGCACGGTGAGTACTGCCAAGCCGGGTATTCATGGCGTCCACCTCGATTGTCGTTTTGGTTATGGGTCGATATCCTTCGTCACCGCATCCTTTGGTTTTATGGCGGCTGCGCGTGTTATTAATAAATTATTAAGTAGACGATTAAAGCAGTTAAAAGAGCATTCAAACTGATGCCAGCGCGGGCATCAGTCTTGATCAAGCGTTTCAAGTAAAATTGCAGTGGCATGTCTTAAGCGACTATATAGATCGTCTTTACCTTGCAGGCCATTATTTTGTACTACTGTCGATACATCCTGCCTTTGTATAATCCTTTGTACCAGTATGCAGCGCTCCTGATCGGTTAAGTTTATATTGTATAAATTTTTCATGCATATCAGTAATAATTTATAAATAGAGTTGGCACAGGTGGCAAAGTTTCTATTGGCATGGGCAAATGATTTCAGGTCAATCTTTTCACTAGCAGATAATTGTGCCGCCATTGCAGAAGAGAAATGTTTTAACAATGCACATACTAATGGGGTGTCCAGGTATTTAAGTGAGTCGGTAAACTGATACAAAAGTCTTTCAGGAAAAAGATCAGTAATACTCTTGAGTGCCTTTTTGCCATTTTCTGAAAGCCCTTGTATAACTACCACTGAGTGATAACCACTATAGGCATTTCTTTTGTGCCCGACTTTAACAGGTATATAGCCTGCTTTTTCCCAAAAATGGAACAGCCCCTCATTGCCACCATAGCTGGCTCCGACGAAGTCGTATGTGTTTTCAAGTTGTATTTGTATTCTGGACATGAACAGGCTGCCGATACCTTGTCTTTGTACTGTCGGATTGACGGCTATTCGCATAATGCGGGCGAAGCTCATCTGCGCAATGTCTGTATTGGCATGCTCTGATACCATGGTTTGTGGTAACAGCTGCCCGCTTATTCTTCTGTTGCCATTTAGAACTTCTTCAGCAATATCATTATCAATAGAACCTTCAGAGGAAATTAGTGCGCAGGCAATCAATTGATGATCTTCAAGTAAGTAATAAATAGAAATATAAGGGCTATCAATAATCATACGTAGATCATTGGGCGTGGTTTTGTAATGTGCGCTGGTTAAAAGTCCGAATATCTGCTTTAACAATTCTTCATTCTCGAGAAGTGTATTTTTATCCAGCTGGTACAATTCAAGCGCCTGCTTGTCGACTTCATTGCCACTAGTCAATGTGAATAAATCAGTGTCCAGCAAAAAGGCTTTATAGCAAAATTGTTCAGCAGGGTCATTTATGTTCCAGCGCACGGGAATTTCGAGCTGCTGTAATTTCCAGCCTGGATACTGCTTGTCAAGATGCTTGAGAAAACGAATAAAGAAACCGCGACCATTGCCTTCATAACCATAAACAGTGCTGGATAAGACGACGCGGCTATATCGTGCAAGCAGCGATTCAAGCATAGGCAAGGGTAATGCGGCCGCTTCATCAATCATGAGTATCGATGTTTTAACGGGTCGTCTTAACAAGGCATCCGGAGCAATAAATTCGATTCTCGATTGCCCATATTCAATGGCACTATCCTGTTTATTCTCTGTCAAATTGAGCAGTTGGGTGATTTGATCAAACACACGTTGTGCTGCCCGCTTTCTTGGACCGGTAATAGTGATATGACAAACTTTTTCATTAATCAATTTAACGCAAGCTATCCCCAATGCCGAAGACTTTCCATGACCTCGATTAGACAATAGTACCAAGGGTCTGTGACGATGCCCTATGGCAGTATGTAGTATATTTTCTACGGCTAATTGTTGATCGACTGTCTTATAGGGAGGTGGCTGGGATTCAGTGTTTTTTGTAATAGTTTCTTCAGGAGAATAGAAATATGCTGCCTTTTGTTGTGATATCACAGAAATACTAGATGTGTGGGTGATAATATGAATCATTCGTTGAATGAAGATATTTTTCATGTCTTTGGCTGAGTATGGATGCATGGCATACTTATCATTAAAGTGGTCGCTGCTTGACGGCCATTTATCAAGATCAGGTGTTAGCAGGAACAACAAGCCTCCTCCTCTCAATGTTCCTTCAGCCAATGCAAATACGTTGGGGAAAAAGCCACTAAATGCATCATAGATGATATTATCAAATTCATTACCAAGGTATTTATTAGCTTTGTCCATTGAGATGGTGGTACAGCCGAAGTCATTCTGCTCGGAAATGCAAAGACTCTCTTGCTGTTTGCACGAACTTAAATATTGATGCATCAGTGAACGTCCCCAGTCCTGCTCACCATTGACGACGATCAGATAACGATGCTGGGTGACTCTGGCAGTTTGCTTTAGTTTTTCCAGATTATTGAGTAGCGCGTTCATCAGATGAGGTTGAATAACTGCTCAGGAATGCTCGTTGCTTATTTCGTATGCTCGAAGTAAGGCAAGGGCTGATTTCCCATCATTTATTTTACTCTCGAGAGCCCATTTTCTGGCGATATCAAAATCTACCCAGTGTACTTCTATGACTTCATCATCTTCATGCACTTGCTGCCCCTGTTCTACATTAGTGGCTAGATAAAGATGTACTATTTCTCGAAATACCCCGGGTGAGCTGATATAAATGCCAAGTGTTTTCCACTCTCGTGCGGTCACGCCAGCCTCTTCCTGCAGTTCACGTTTTGCAGTCGTTTGTGGGTCCTCACCAGCATCTATTTTTCC
Organism: uncultured Gammaproteobacteria bacterium; assembly: GCA_963807455.1. Lineage (GTDB taxonomy): Bacteria > Pseudomonadota > Gammaproteobacteria > JAADHQ01 > JAADHQ01 > JAADHQ01. The sequence continues at coordinate 138,020 of CAWECS010000023.1, forward strand.
TGCGGGTAACTCCCAGATATAATCATCTACAACATATCGATATTGCTTGATAAGGCATACCTGGTGGCTGGAATTTATTGCCACGACAGCGGCACCACCGGGATGATCGATGATCTCAAGCTCCACCGTATGGCCATTGGGCAACTGAGTGGTAACGATAGAAAGGTCAATTATCCGCCCTGAATAAATGTTTTTTGTTTCGATAGGCAAGCTCTTACTCTTTGAATTAATTGTAAATTTGTTAAATTTTGTCAATAAAGACAGCACCAGCCTTGGATATTGTACTATCAGACACCAAATTAATAACAATAAGCCTGTTGATACTGGTATCTATCTATAAAGGAATACTGGTTTAAAACAAACTAAATCCGTAGAATGTTTACGGTAGTTTATACCGAAACTTATTAAAAATCTGGTGATTATCACGAATGTCTAATAATTCTGTACAACAACCTGCCATCCCCATGCTGGACGTATCGTTGATACCGGATCTTTCGGCTATCAAGCCACCGACAGCGCAAGAAAGGTTAGAGCTTATTGCTCGTATTAAACAATTATTGAAAGAAAAGAATGCAGTCATCATTGCGCATTACTACACCGATGCTGACATACAGCTGATAGCAGAGGAAACAGGAGGTTATGTATCTGATTCACTCGATATGGCAAAATTCGGGCATGAGCACCCAGCTACAACATTAATAGTAGCGGGTGTCCGCTTTATGGGCGAAACTGCCAAAATACTTAACCCTGAAAAACGGGTGTTAATGCCGACGCTCGAGGCGACCTGTTCTCTTGATTTATCTTGTCCTGCAAAAGAGTTTGCAGAATTTTGTGACCAGCATCCTGACCGTGAAGTGGTTGTGTATGCTAATACCAGTGCTGAAGTAAAGGCGCGAGCCGACTGGGTGGTGACTTCGAGCATTGGTGTTAAATTAGTTGAACACTTACATAAAAAAGGTAAAAAAGTTCTCTGGGCGCCGGATAAACATTTAGGTGGTTATATCCAGAAAGTAACCGGGGCCGATATGCTGCTGTGGCAAGGCTCGTGTATCGTTCATGAAGCTTTTCGCGCCAAAGCGCTGGCTGATTTAAAAAAAATGCATCCTGAGGCAGCCATTCTGGTTCATCCTGAGTCGCCCGAATCCGTCGTAAAGCTGGCTGATGTGGTGGGTTCAACAACACAACTCATCAGTGCGGCACGTGATCTGCCCAATCCTACCCTGATTGTTGCGACAGATAATGGCATTTTTTACAAGATGAAGCAGGCAGCACCCGGGAAAAAATTTCTTGAAGCGCCAACGGTTGGAGAAGGCGCGACTTGCGTCAGTTGTGCACACTGCCCCTGGATGGCCAGTAACTCTTTGCGTAATCTGGCTGAAACACTGGAAAAAGGCACGAATGAAATTTTTGTAGATGAAGATATCCGCAAGAAAGCATATCAGGCGACTAATCGTATGCTGGAATTCGCTGCCACACTGACATAAGTCTGGTTCTGATAGTCTTTGTTGCACAAAGAGTCTGTAAATTCCAGTGCTACTGATAAAAATACTGATCTTGATAATTTGCGCCAACGGTGCGCCGATCTTGATGCAACGGTGGTTTACTTCAAGCATCATTAGTCGGCCAGTTGATCTGGGCTATCGCTTTATAGATAACAAACCACTGCTGGGTAGCAGTAAAACCTGGCGAGGCTTAATGGCCAGTCTATTATTAACGCCATTGTGTGCCCTGTTAATTGGAATCTCACCCCTGCATGGCTTTATTATTGCCAGTCTTGCCATGTGTGGGGATTTGCTCAGCAGTTTTATTAAAAGACGCTTGAACATAACCGTCAGTGCTATGGCACTCGGTCTGGATCAAATTCCGGAATCATTATTACCCTTCATATTCGTCTATTTTCAATATTCGCTGAGTCTGTTGCAGGTCGTATCAGGTGTAATTTTGTTTATACTATCTGAGCTGATGTTATCCATCATATTATTCAAGGCAGGTATTAGAAAAACACCCTATTAGCGACTTAAAAACGGCCAGAGAGTAAAAAAGCCCTGCTCGCTTTTCTACCTTGTATTTATGTTGGTTATAATCGATTTACTGTCTTATATGTCAAGCCATGTTTAATCTTGTGACAGGTTTCTCGCTGACGGCATCATACTGGTCTATTATTAGGTAATATGAATATCAAATTTTTCGCTATTTGCTAGTCACATGATGATCATTTTTCGTCTATCCATCATCTTTTGCCTGTTGTTTCTGGCTGCATGTGGCCGCTCGGTTTCATATGAGCACCCTCCAGTTAGGCAAGCACAGGATCAACGCTATGTTTCACCAGTTGACATCGCTCTAAAGCAGATCGGTGTGCCCTATCGATACGGTGGCCATGATCCTTCTGGCTTTGATTGTAGTGGGTTGGTCTATTATGCTTATCATCAACGCGGTATGAAAATTCCACGTAGTACGTCAAAACAATTTAAATATGCCAGAACAGTCAGTTATCCTAATTTGAAGTATGGGGACTTGTTGTTTTTCAGAATTTCAAATAGAAAAGTCTCACATGTCGGTATTTATATCGGCAACAAGCAATTCGTGCATGCCCCTTCCAGCGGTAAACGGGTGCAAATCTCCAGCTTGAAAAATAAGTACTGGAACAAGCGTTTCATAACTGCGGGTAGAATCTAAATAACATTCTTTTAGTGACTATATTGGCCATTCTTTAGTTGCCGATACCACCAGTTTAATCAATAATATCCCATATGGTCGGCATTTCTATTACACTGGAACAATTAAGAAACATGATCGGGGTTCATGTGGAACACCAGGGTATTTCCTGTAAGGTCGTCGAAGTACTGGAAGACGGGCCAGCGCTGGTGTTAATCAGTATCGACGAAAATCATATCCAGGCAGACCAGTACGGCAACCCCGCCCGCAGAGTACCACAAACTTTTACCGTGCCGATATTATCGGCGGACGGTAGCAGTATTCATCCTGCCTACATGGCATTAGACCTGATCGACATTGAGTAGTTGTCGGATTCTTTCCAGGTCTTCTTGCGTATCGACCCCATGGGCTGGAGGTTTATCAGTGATACTGACATGAATGGCATAACCATTCCATAAAGCCCTTAATTGCTCCAGTGATTCCACCTGTTCCATGTAACAAGTTTTTAATTGGCTGTAGTGTTGTATAAAACCGGCTTTATATGCATACAGGCCGATATGGCGAAAATGCTTCGAATCCTCAGGTAACACTTCCATATCTATGGCGAATGCATCCCGGTCCCATGGCACAGCGGCGCGGCTGAAATACAGGGCAAATCCCTGATGGTCGGTGACGACCTTGACCACATGAGGGTCGAGTAATTCGGCAGCCGTATGAATGGGTGAGCAAAGTGTTGCAATCGATGCTTGTGAATGATGTGCCAGGTCTGCTGCCACTTGCGTTATCAACATGGGCTGGATCAGAGGTTCATCACCCTGAAGGTTGACGACAATGGTGTCATCCGACCAACTGAGTTGCTGGATAACTTCCGCTATTCGGTCTGTGCCCGACTGGTGTGTGGATTTTGTCATGCAGACATTGGCAGAAAACAAGTTGCATGCATCCTGAATGCGTTGGTCATCCGTCGCGATAACAACATGGGCTGCGCCACTTTCCAATGCTCGTTCGTAAACATGCTGTAGCATCGGCTTGTCAGCAATCGTTAATAAAGGCTTTCCTGGTAATCTGGAGGATGCGTATCGTGCCGGTATGACTACATTAAACTGGGTTTTCATGTCAAATGAACTATTCCACTTCTTCATCGGCGGGCAATTTCCTTGCCTCTTCAACCAGCATAACGGGAATATCATCTTTAATCGGATAGGCCAGACGATCCAGTTTGCAGATCAATTCATTGGCACTTTTGTTATAGACAAGTTCGCCCTTGCATACAGGACAAGCGAGAATATCGAGTAATTTAGTATCCATATGGTTACCTTGTAGTTGGATTGATGCTATTCATTTGTTTTCGGAATCTTTTTTCAACATATATAAAAAGCGGGTAATAAAACGCTCGTCGAGCTTTGCCTGAACCGGCATGTACCACATGTTTTCATCTGCATATCGGCTACATTTTACCGCATCTTTTTCCGTCATTAATACTGGTAAATCATCATCAAAGATCAAGTCATTCGTATTATATTTAAAATGATCTGCAAATGGGTGTTTTTGTACCTGTATTCCATGCTTGCTGAGGAAATTAAAGAATCGATCCGGATTACCAATACCTGCGATCGCATGACATTCAGTTCCCTTGAGTTCAGTTAGTGGCTTATGCTTACCATTCTTTAAATTAATGAGTTTGGTCGCTGTTATGTCCATAGGATATTCCATACGCATCGCCAGCCCGTTAGCAATAACAAAATCGACCTCATCCAGACGTTTGACAGGTTCTCTAAGCGGACCTGCCGGCAAACAATGTCCATTGCCCATGCGCCTGATACCATCGACTACGGCAATTTCAATGTCGCGTTCCAGTGCATAATGTTGCAAACCATCGTCGGACAAAATGATATCACAATGATGATGCTGTAATAATTGTTGCGCGGTGGTGACTCTGTCCGGACCGACGGCCATCGGTGCCTGGCAATTTCTGGCAATCAGAACGGGCTCATCACCAACCATGTTTGGATCACTGTCCGTACGCACTTGTTGTGGCCATGATTTTGCCTTGCCTCCATATCCGCGACTGATAATGCCAGGTTTGTAACCCGCATGTTTGAGTAAATCAACCAGTGCGATGACCATCGGTGTTTTACCGCTGCCGCCGACTGTAATATTACCAACAATAACCACCGGCACGGGCAAGCGTACTGAGGAAAAAATACCAAAGCTGTATAGTTGTCGGCGCAAGAATACTACTAGACAAAACAGCCATGACAAAGGCAGCAACATTAAAGCGAAAATATTGCGATGATACCAGAATTCATCGAGCCGCTTCAAAGCGTATATCCCACCTGAATTATTCTTGTTTTGCTTGTGTTGTGGCAATAGACAGATTAAGAATACCCAGCTGCCTGGCAGCATCCATCACCAGGACCACCGCACCGTGAGGTGTTTTGCTATCGGCCCTGATGATCAAGGGTTTTTCGGAATTTTTGCCCAGGTGTTTCAACAGAATCTGTTTCATGGTTCTAATCTGCTGGTTGACCAATTGCTCTTTGTTGTTGAGATAATATCGTCCCTTTGCATCCACGACAATCTCAAATACTTTCTTGTCATGCTTAACTGCTTTAGCCGATGCCTCGGGAAGATCAACTTTAATTTCCGTGTCTTTCTTGAAAGTCGTTGACACCATAAAAAAAATCAGCAGCAGGAACACTACATCAATGAGTGGCGTCAGATTAACATCAGGCGACTCTTTCTTTTTGCCGCCTATGTTCACTCAGTATCACTCTCAGTGTCAGTGCTACTGCTACTTCGCTGGCCATGCATCACTTCTATCAGCTTGATGGCTTCCTGCTCCATAATAATGACCAGTTCATCAATGCGCCCACGAAAATAGCGATAAAACATCAGGCTGGGAATGGCGACCAGCAAACCGGCCGCAGTGGTTATCAAAGCTTGTGAAATGCCTCCGGCCAAACTGTTAACATCCCCGGCACCATGAGTCGTCAGGTCGGTAAACACCTGGATCATGCCAATGACAGTTCCGAGCAAGCCTAGCAGCGGTGTGATAGCAGCAATAGTGCCAAGGGTATTGAGAAAACGCTCCATCTCATGAACGACATGCCGACCGGTCTCCTCAATGCTTTCCTTCATTATTTCACGTTCATTTTTTCGATTGACTATGCCTGCAGCCAGCACGCGGCCGAGAGGAGACTCCTTACGCATGGCAGTTACTTTTTCATCATCCAACTGATGATTTTTTTCCCAGTGCCAGACTTGAGCCACTAGATGCCTGGGAATGATTTGCTGTTTTCTTAATGCCCAGAAGCGTTCGACAATGATGGCCAATGCAATGGCGGAACAGGCAATGATGGGTATCATCAACCATCCACCTGATTTAACTATCTCCCACACAGTGTTTCCCTTATTTGTTATGACTCAGTCTGTAATACTACTCGATTTAAAGCATACAGAATAGTCTATCTTTTAGCAGAAAATCAATATCTTATTGAGTCTTATCGAGAAATTCCGGCATACATAATCAGCATATGCCGTCTAAAGACTGATAGAGCCAATGCAGATAGGTATTTAATCTTTAATTTGCACGCGCACGAGACTATTTTGATAATCCACTGCGGCTCCAGTGTCGCGACAATAGCTGACGAAAACTGCGCGGTTCAGATATGCCGGATTGAGTACCAATATCAAATTGAATGGCACCGTGGTTCGCGCTATCGAGTAATTGTGCCGCTGTTTTAGTATAACGGGCCACTACTTTATCATTAGGATGGCGAAAACGGTTTTTGTAACCCGAAGCGAATATAACATATTTAGCTGCGACGGCCTGAATAAAACCGCTATGTGATGAGCTTTGACTGCCATGATGCGGGGCGACCATAATGTCTGCCTTGAGCAAGTCCGGGTGAGTTTTCAGCATATAGCGTTCACTACGCTTATGGATATCACCGGTTAAAAGAATGGATCCTCCTGGTGATTCGATTTTGAGCACACAGGAACGATCATTTTTCTTAAAGCGCTGGTTATTATCCGGATGTAAAAAGGTAAAGCTGACGCCATCCCATTGCCAGTGAGTGGATCGTTGACAAAGTGTGGGGGAAAATGCCTGTATTTTTTCCGGCATACCCGCATACAATTTGTCGACACTGATTTGCTCAATCAGCGAATCGAGACCACCTCGATGATCGTTGTCAGCATGGGAAATAACCAACGCATCCAGCTTGCGAATACCGCGTTGGTTCAGGTAAGGCATGACCACCGAGCTGCCTGTATCGAAACGATCACTGAATTTAGGGCCGGTATCATAGACCAGCACATGATCTCTGGTTTCTATGACAGCCGCCAGGCCCTGCCCTACATCCAGTACTGTAAAGCGAATACCCGCATGCGGAATCTGTTCTGGCCTGATGACAAATACGGGTAACAGAAGTATGATCCCCAGCCGTTTTACAGGTATGCCACTGGGTGCCAATAATAAAATGATCGCTAGAATAGCGCATAACATCACCGCTATAGAGGGTGAATGCTGGACCCACTGAGAAAAAGACAAGGTTGATAATTGCGATAGCATCCATTGCAATGGTGACAGGCAATAATCACTGATTTGCAGGAGTAATTCACCCACAGGTTTAAATACATAAAGCATTACAGTGCCTGCTAACACCATGGGTACTATCAATAGACTGACCCAGGGTATAGCCATTATATTCGCCAGGGGTGCGATAATCGATGCCCTTTGGAAAAGAAACAGTGTTAATGGCAGCAATCCAATGCTCACCAACCATTGTGCCCTGCCCCAACTCCTGATTCCCTTTTGATGCTGGTAACGGCCCGACATCCCATAAACCAGTATGGCAACAGCAGCGAAAGATAACCAGAAACCCTGCGATAAAACCGAGCTGGAATCTATGATCAACACGAATAACAATGCCAGGCTTAATACATGAGAAGGTTTGCTGTTGCGATCAGCAAGAATGGCATACATGACGACAAATATCATCACCAGGGCTCGTTGAGTAGGAATAGCCAGGCCGGCGAGAAAGGCATACACAACGGCTCCGATCATGGCAACGATGGCTGCTGCCTTTGGCGCTGGCAATAACAGGCACAGTGAAGGTATCAGACGCCAGCAATACTGGCTTATAAAAAAACACAAGCCGGCAATCAAACCAATATGCAGTCCGGAAATGGCAATTAAATGACCCGTGCCTGTGCGTTGCAGAATATTCCACTCTGACTGACTGATATCGCCGCGCATGCCCAGAGCCAGTGCTATCATCAATCCTCTGTGTTTAAGCTCTCGCATGCTTTCTGTCAGCTGTTGGTGGATGTCATATCGAATAGATTGCAGGTTCCAGACATTGTCGATGAGTTTGTTTCCGGGATCATTACGCACATATCCGCTGGCATTTATGCCTTGCTGAAAAAGCCAGCCCTCATAATCAAATCCAGCTGGATTAACGAATCCATTCGGCTTTTTGAGTTTTAATGTCAGCTGCCATATTTGACCGGGTTCGAGGACAGCGTGTTTTCCGTACCAACTCAGTCTGGCAAGGCCGGGATTTTTCCATTGAAGTTGCTGTTTATTGCTGGCATGTTGAATATTGAACAGAAATCGGGTTTTATGATCAGATTTTTCCGGGACTGATACAATCTCGCCAATGACCTTGATATGGCTGCTTTCAAATGCTGCTGGCAGGTTGTGCTGATAGACCCATGTGGCCTGCAGTGAGGCCCAGAAAAATCCAGTAGCAAACCACAGCAAAAAGCGATATTTTGGCCAATAGTAAGCTAGTGGTAATATTGGTATGCTTAAAATAAACCAGTACATCGCAGGCAAGACAGCTTGCTGATGAAGGACTATAATGCCGCCCAGAAAGGATAAAGAAGACAAAACCATACGTTCCCTGTCGATTGCGATGTCTAAAATTAAAGAGGATGCAACTCCTGCCGCATCTATACATAAACATACCATAGAATAAAGAGTTTTATGCCAAAGAAGTTCTTCAAGCGTTTCATGCCGAAACATGACAAGATAAAAAATCACCAACATTTACAGATGTTTGGTAAATTATTGCACTCTGCCAATCTTTGGCATCTGAATCGACGTTCTGTAGCGGGAGCATTTGCCAACGGACTTTTTGTGGCGTTTGTACCGATTCCGTTCCAGATGGTGCTGGCCGCCGCTACAGCAATTTTATTTAATGTTAATTTACCCTTATCTATCGCTTTAGTATGGGTAACAAATCCGATTACCATACCGCCTATGTTCTATGGCACTTATCGGCTCGGTAACTGGTTAATGGGACGAAAAGGCGGCAAATTTAACTTCGAATTATCTCTGGACTGGTTAACGACCGGGCTGTCGGCGGTCTGGCAGCCATTCCTGTTGGGGTGTTTTGTTGCAGGCGTGATTGCCGCAACACTAGGCTATATTTCTATACGGATTTACTGGCGCATACATGTTCTCAGAGAATGGAACAAGCGTAAATCCAGAAAGGCAAGCTAAATTAGAATATACTTTAAATTAATGTCTAATATTATTGAATATTAAGTGATTATCCCATTCTCCAGTCTTAATACACGATCCATTCTTTCGGCCAGGCTCTGGTCATGGGTGACTACTACAAAACTGATCCCGTAGCTTTCATTCAGCTCCATCATTAATGCGTACACTTTCTCGGCCGTTTCATGGTCCAGATTGCCTGTGGGTTCATCAGCGAGTACGCATCGTGGCCTGGTAACCAGTGCACGTGCCAATGCTGCGCGCTGGCGTTCACCCCCTGATAGCTCACCGGGCTTATGGCGAAAACGGTGCTCAAGCCCTACCTTTTGGAGCATTTCGCTAGCCTGAGTGCGGGCATCATGGATAGAATCACCGCGAATCAATAATGGCATGCTGACATTTTCCAGTGCAGTGAATTCTGGTAGTAGATGGTGGAATTGATAAACGAATCCTAGTGAATGGTTTCTCAGTAAGCCTCTTTGTTTGTTGGAAAGCGATGTCATGGTTTTTCCATCAACCCGGACTTCACCCGAACTGGGTACATCCAGACCACCCAGAATATGCAGTAAAGTGCTTTTGCCGCTACCAGAAGCACCGACAATGGATATTTTTTCTGCCGGCATCACAGCAAGGTTAACATCGGTCAGCACATCAACCTGTAAGCCCGCCTCACTAAAAGACTTAGCGATATTATTGCACATTAATACCGGCTCAAGATCATTCATATCTCAAAGCCTCCGCCGGTTGTGTGCGGGAAGCGCGCCAGGCCGGATATAATGTAGCCAGTAGCGTCACCAGCAGTGAGCTGATGCCAATAATAATGACATCATTCCAGTGCAAATCAGCGCTTAGTTCACTGATGTAGTAAACATCCGGTGAAAGGAATTTCATGCCCAGTATTGTTTCCAGGGTGGATACCACCGTTTCAACATTGAGCGCCGTGGGGATGCCGGTTAAAACACCCATGGACGTACCAATGATGCCAAGAAAAGCACCCTGAATAATAAAAATACCCATAATGGTGCCCGGATTGGCACCGAGGGTCCTGAGAATAGCAATATCGGATTCCTTATCGGTGACTGCCATCACCAGGGTAGAAACAATATTAAAAGCAGCCACAGCCACGATCAGTGACAGAATAATAAACATCATTCTTTTTTCGAGATTGATCGCTTTAAATAAATTCGAATGCTTCTGACCCCAATCCTGCACCATATAGCCGCCGGGCAGTTTTTCTATCAATTCCCTGGCTATCATCGGCGCAGCAAAGACATCATCGAGCTTAAGGCGGATACCAGAGACCTTGTTGCCCAAACGATATAGGCGAGCGGCATCCTTGATATGCATGATAGCCAGCGCACTGTCATATTCATGCATGCCGACTTCAAACACACCGACGACATTGAAACGCCTGAATCTGGGTATGACGCCGGCAGCCGTCACTACAGCCTGGGGAATAATAACAGTAACGCTATTTTGACCACGTTCAAGCATCTCATTGACATCACTGGTACCAAACAGACTCAAGGCCAGCTCCTTGCCAATAACAATATTGTAGGATTTTGATGTGAGTGCATACAAATCACCCGAGACCATTTTCGCACCGACTTCTGAGACAGTACTTTCTTCATCCGGGCTAATACCGCGCACCAGGATTCCCTTGCTTTTTCTACCGTTACTGAGCATGGCTTCGCCCTGTACATAAGGTGCAGCACCCTTGACTCTTTTATGCTCATGGGCGGCTTTGGCGACGATTTTCCAGTCTTTCAAAGGCTCATAGATACCTTCGATAGTGGCATGTGAGGCCATGCCAAGTATTCTTTCGCGTAATTCTTTCTCAAAACCATTCATGACCGACAGCACAGTAATCAGCGCCCAGACGCCCAGCGCAATACCGACGATTGATATCAAGGAAATAAATGAAATAAAGTGATTACGGCGTTTGGCGCGCACATAGCGTAAGCCAATATAGACTGAGAGTGGTTTAAACATAAGGCGTGATTAGAGCATAGTTCGCGTCAATTTGTCTTGATTTTTATATATATTTTCATCCCCGGCATCGCCAAGGGGAGCACTTTTGCGGTTATTGATCACATTTTCACATAAAATAACCAAGATAGCTGTTTTGTGTATTTTTCTTCAACTGCAGAGGTGCTATAGTTTAACTCATCTAAATAATAAAAGCAGTAACACTCAAGGAGTTGGATGATGATCTTAAAGAACTTTTATGTATTCTCCCTATTATTGACATCAGTTCTTTTCATGCAATCTACGATCGCTGATGAAATGAATATGACATCGGTCGGTAATTCACCGTCAGCAGCTTCTCGCCCTGCGCATGGCATTTCCATGGCGACGGTATTACAGCGTTTTGGCGAACCCGACAGTCGTATCCCTGCTGTTGGTGAACCACCCATCACGCGCTGGAACTATGCGGATTTTACCGTCTATTTTGAGCATAACCTGGTCATTCATTCTGTCATGCATCGATAAGCTGACGATTTTATATTGTTGATGTCGGATTTCTTTCCTCAGAAACTGAAGTATTAGACTTTATTGTCCAAGCCAATCAGTTTTCCCGCAGAATGGGCAGAACAGTCCGCTGTCATGCTAGCCTGGCCGCATGCTGGAACCGACTGGCTGGATATTCTGGATGAAGTAGAAACAGTTTACACCCACCTGCTTGCCGCCATTTGCAAATATGAAAAAGTCTTGTTGTTGTGTGTTGATGATAACCATCAGCACACTATTCTGGCCAGACTGAATAAACATGGCGTCAATACCCGTCAAATTATATTTCACCCGCTGCAGTACAACGATACCTGGGTAAGAGATTACGGCCCAATTTCAATTGTTTCTGCTAGTAAACCTTGTTTGTTAAATTTCACCTTTAATGGCTGGGGTAACAAATTTGATGCAGCGCTTGATAATGCCGTCAACCAACAGCTCGCTAACGCTGGAGTATGGTCTGATATTGAATTGCTTGACGTGGATTTTGTGCTTGAAGGTGGCAGCATTGATAGCGACGGCCAAGGCACCCTGCTAACAACGAGCCAATGTTTATTGAATCCTAATCGCAACCCCAATACCACAAAAAACGACACAGAAAGCTTGTTGATGGAACAGCTCGGTTGCACTCGAGTGCTTTGGCTGGATCATGGTTATCTCGCCGGTGATGATACGGACAGCCATATAGATACCCTGGCACGATTTTGCAACCCGAACACAATTGCTTACATGGCATGCCAGGATGAAAATGATGAGCATTACCTGTCACTTAAAACAATGGAAGCAGAATTACAGCAGTTCACCACCTTGTCAGGGCAGGCATATAAGCTTGTTCCGATACCAATACCCCCTGCCATTTATCACCCGGATGGTTATCGGGTTCCTGCCAGTTATGTCAATTTTCTGATTATAAACAATGCCGTTCTACTGCCTGTTTACCAACATCCAGCATCAGATAAGCTGGCCATAGAAAACCTGGGTAAAGCTTTCCCGGCACATAAAATTATTCCGATTGACTGTAAGCCCTTGATTATGGAACATGGCAGTCTGCATTGCATTAGCATGCAGTTGTTAAAAGATATTATCTAGACTCCAATCTAAAAACAGTTAACAGGAGAATGCAGTGACTCAAGCCAGCCTATTGACTGTCGCATTGGTTCAACAATCTTGTAGCGAAGACAAGCAAAGCAATCTGGACAAATGTATAGAGGGCATTGCCAAGGCCGCGCAACAAGGTGCCAAATTGGTCTTACTTCAGGAATTACATAACAGTTTATACTTTTGCCAGACTGAAGATACACGCCATTTTGATCTGGCCGAACCCATTCCAGGTCCAAGTACTGAACGATTAGCTGATGTCGCCAGGCAATACCAGGTGGTGATTGTGGCTTCAATTTTTGAAAAACGCGCTGCTGGTCTCTATCACAACACTGCTGTTGTCATAGAAAGCAATGGAGAGTTAGCTGGGACTTACCGAAAAATGCACATACCTGATGACCCGGGATTCTACGAAAAATTCTATTTCACCCCGGGTGACCTTGGTTTCCAACCAATAAAAACCAGTGTTGGCAGTCTTGGTGTGCTGGTATGTTGGGATCAATGGTACCCGGAAGCCGCTCGGCTGATGAGTATGGCTGGTGCACAATTGTTGCTCTACCCTACCGCCATTGGCTGGGATCCAGTTGATAGTAAAGAAGAACAATCACGTCAGAGAGAAGCATGGCAAATAATACAACGAGGGCATGCCATTGCCAATAACCTGCCCGTGCTGAGTTGCAATCGTGTGGGTTTTGAAGCTTCACCAAATCCTGATGAGGGTATTGAATTCTGGGGTTCCAGCTTTGTCTGTGGCCCTCAGGGAGAGATGCTGGCAGAGGCACAGTATAATAAAGAATGTGTACTTCTGGCCGATATCAAACTAGATCGTACTGAAATATTAAGGAAAATCTGGCCATTTCTCCGCGACCGTCGTATCGATGCTTATCAAGACTTGTTGTTGCGTTATCGAGATCAATAACAGAGACTATAGATTGTGTGTATTGATATATAGTTAATAATGTTATTTTTAATTTAATGAAGTTTGGCATTGTTATGCGCTTTTTTTCTACACAAAATAGTATTCGTAAACGATTGCTGACTATTATGGTCACTTGTATCAGCATTGTCTTGCTATGCACGCTCGCGGCGCAAGTGATCGTGTCCAGCCTTGCCAACGACAGTGCCAAAAATATACAACTCAGAAACAAAGTGCTGGCTGAAACTCGCAACATTAGAACCAACCTGCATACGGCCAACGATATCCTCACTGATCACCTGCTAAGACCCTATGCCGATGTTAAGTCACTTTGGAAAAACAAAATGACAGAAATATCCATTCGGGTTGAATCCTTGAAATCTTCAGACTGGATTAAAGCAAGAAGTCTTGATGCATTAGTTATTGAGCTTGATAAAACATTGAATAGCTATAACGACGAAATAGAAGAACTGATTGCGCTACGCTTGAATGCAGCTGAACAGCACCCGGCACTCTATTATGCACGTGAGACCATGTTGCCTCATAACCGAAGTTTTTTAACGGCATCTAATTTGGCGCTTGAAGAGCTGGCAGATGAAAAAGAAACTGTGCAAACCAGAAAAATTGAGCTGGCCATCATTAATGCCCGGTACCTATGGTCACAAATTATTTCCAATTTTCGCATGTACGTCATCAATCGACTGGGCTCATTTGACGAAGCTACACTGAGGCTGCAGGAAAAGGATATTCTTATTCTGTTTAATCAGTTAAATGAAAACCTACAATCATTGCAAGCATCGTTAAATGAAATTGAAATGGATGTACAAGTAGAAGCATCGATTGAGGAAATGTTAAGTTCTACCCAAAAATGGGGGCAGGACTTCAATCTGGTTCAATCAATTCATTCAGGTCAAAATTGGCGCATGGATGTGATTATTATCGACAAGACTATCCGCCCTTTGGATCAGGCCATCCTGACCTATCTGGAAAACCTCGAACAGGCGACCTCTGATTCCGCGGCACGTGATGTCAACCGCCTTGCCGGGCTGGGTGAAGATATCATTTTCGCATTATGGTCACTGATGATCGCTGGCGCAATTATTGCGGTCATGGGATATATGTATCTTAATCAATCGGTATTGGAACCTATCGCTGTATTAACACGTGCGCTTAAAGCCGAGGCATCTGATGAGCAAAGGGTGGTGTTGCCTGAAATTGACTCGGTCGAAACCCAGAATTTAATTGATGCATTTTCTATCATGCGTAAACAGGTCCACACTCGGCAAACTGCACTTGAACACCAGGCCATGCATGATGCATTGACCGGTTTGCCGAATAGATCATTATTATATGATCGTGTTCAGCAAGCGATCAATAAGACGCATCGTGAACAAAACAGCATGGCACTTATGATGATGGATCTCGATCGCTTTAAGGACATTAATGACACCCTGGGTCATCAAGTGGGGGACCAGGTGCTTGAACAGGTAGCTCACCGCCTGGTCAATACACTGAGAGATACAGATACTGTTGCCAGATTAGGTGGCGATGAGTTTGCTATCGCCTTGCCATTACAGGACCAGGAGTATGCAGAAAATATGGCGAAAAAAATTCTCGATTCACTGGAAAAACCATTTCAGGTAGAAGGTTACCAGCTGTTTGTGGGCGCTAGCATTGGTATGGCCATTTACCCTGATCACGGTGAGCGGGTCGAGGTATTGCTGCAGCATGCGGATGTTGCCATGTATGTGGCTAAAAGGGGAAATATAGGTTATAGAATTTACGATTCCACCCAGGACAAGGATAATATGGGTCGTCTGGCACTTAGCAACGATCTCAGGAATGCGCTCAATAATGAAGAGCTAATGGTTTACTATCAACCCAAACTGGATATGAAAAGCGGCCTGATTATTGGGGTCGAAGCGTTGGTACGTTGGAACCATCCAGAACGTGGATTTATACCACCCGATCAAATTATCTATATTGCCGAACATACCGGTCTGATAAAGCAACTGACCCATTGGGTAGTGAAAGAAGCTATTTCGCAATGTAGTCACTGGAACAATCGCGGTATGAAACTGAGTGTTTCTGTCAACCTGTCAACCCGGAATCTGCAGGACCAGGGACTCATTGAAATCGTCGAGTCCAATCTGGTCAACTATAATTTCCCCCCGGAATTACTGGTTCTCGAAGTCACTGAGAGCGCCATGATGCTGGAGCCGGAATTTGCCAGCCAGATACTCACACGCATGGACGCCATTGGTGTTTGCATATCAATTGACGACTTCGGCACCGGGTTCTCTTCATTGGCCTACCTCAGGCAATTACCTGTAGATGAGTTGAAGATTGATAAATCGTTCGTCATGAATATGGATAAAAACGAAAATGATGCAGTGATTGTCAAATCCACCATTGATTTGGCAAAAAATCTTGGTCTTAGAGTGGTCGCCGAAGGCGTCGAGGGTGCAGAAACCTGGGATCTGCTCAATATTCTTAATTGTGATTATGCCCAGGGATTCTATATGAGTAAACCCTTACCCGCCGATGCGTTGGAGCAGTATGTAAATAACTATCAAGCAAGTAAAAAACTTCACTTTCAAAAAGTATAAGCTAACCTCCCTGCGTCATATTTCATTTATAAATATAATAACTAATACTGTTATTTGTCAGGACTAATCTCTTGTGTACATGGGACTAAACTGACGCTAATATGTTTTACACATAATTAATTTGGACTGATGGAATATGATACTTATACTGGCTCCCGATATAGAAGTAAATAATCCAGATTATCAAAAGTTATTGACTTATCTGGGTAATCTTCCCAAAGTAAAATACCGCACACATACAGAGACCGGTAACCAGCAGACACTCACGGAGATTTATCTGATTGGTGATACTGCTGCACTGTCAGTGGATGACATGAAACAACTCCCGTGTGTGGAAAGAGTAGTTAGGATTTCAGAAGAGTATCGTATCCTTGGTCGACATAAAGATGATCAACGCAGTACCCACTTTGAATATAAAGGGGTTCGTTTCGGCCAGGACAATCTCAATGTGTTTGCAGGACTTTGTGCAGTGGATAACCCACAACACGTTGAACAGATGATGCAAATTTTACAGACACACGGACAGGTTTGTACTCGAATGGGAGCCTATAAACCCAGAACCAACCCTTATTCGTTTCAGGGCCATGGTAAGGAGTGTCTGCCCTATGTCTTCGAACTGGCAGGAAAATATGGCATTAAGGTAATAGCCATGGAAGTCACCCATGAATCTCATGTAGAGGAAATTCAGGCGGCATTGGAACAGACAGGCCAGCCAACCGGTGTCATGTTGCAAATTGGCACGCGTAATACACAAAATTTTGAGTTACTCAAGATAGTGGGTAGACAGTTACAGTTTCCGGTGTTGCTTAAACGAGGGTTTGGGATCACTTTGGAAGAATCATTAAATGCAGCAGAATATCTGGCCAGCGAAGGTAATACCCGTGTCATCTTCGGACTCAGGGGAATGAAAACCAATATGGGTGATCCGCATCGTAATTTTGTTGATTTTGCCCATGTACCAGTGGTCAAGCGACTGACTAGAATGCCGGTTTGTATTGATCCTTCACATTCAGTCGGGACCCGAGAGCGTAGTTCAGATAATATTCTGGATGTCATGCATGTGACAGCGCAAGGTATTATTGCAGGCGCAAATATGATTCTGGTAGATTTTCACCCCGCACCAGATAAAGCCCTGGTGGATGGGCCGCAAGCGTTGACGATGAAAGAACTGCCCTATTTCCTTGAAGATGTTGCTATCGCTGAGCAAGCCTATAAGGACAGGGTCAAACTGGCGCAAAGGTTCAGTCAATCCGGATCTGGTCAGACAAATTAGAAAACTAATTCAGCGTAAATAATACACACCTGATTATGGCTGATCATGGATATTCCCCCATTCCTGTCTGAGCCTTTGACGCTGTAGTTGCAACCATTGCATAGCAATAATGGGTGTTGGTGAAGACAGTTTGCCTGTCGCGATCAAGCTCGCAACCTCGGCAAATTTGATGACATGTACCTTGATGTCTTCACCTTCAGTTTCAACGCCATGAATACCGCCCGCCAGACTGGAATCGACCTGAGCACAAACCAGTGTTACCCGGTCAGAAGAACTGGCAGGGTTAGAATAGTATTCCATCACCTTTTCATAGCGGCTGAATGCCAGATCTGCTTCTTCCTTCAGCTCACGCTCGATCACCTGCTCAATTGATTCCCCCGTTTCCTGAAACCCGGCTACCAGTTCATAGACCCATGCACTTTCCGGGTCATTCACAGCCCCTATCCTGAATTGTTCAATGATAACGACGGCATCTGCGTCAGGGTCGTATAATAAGATGGCAACCGCATTACCATGTGAAATGAGCTCGCGATTGACAGGTTCACACATTCCGCCTGCAAACAGGGAATGAGTCAGGGTAAATTTCTCCAGCGTAAAAAACCCCTTGAAGCAGACTTGCTGATTTAACAGATTAATTTTGTAGTCCATCATTCAGCTTAATCCCTGAAATTATTGAACTGCAAGGGAATGCCAAATTTGGCATCCTTGATGCTTTGCATGCAGGATTGTAAATCATCGCGTTTTTTCCCGGTGATACGTACCTGCTCGCCCTGAACGGCGGCCTGAACCTTGAGTTTGTTTTGTTTGATCATTTTGACAATTTTCCGTGATAAATCGGCATCCAGCCCTTCCTGTACCAGGATTTTCAGTATCGCCTTATGACCAATTTCCTCGATTTCACCAGGTTTCAGGCAGCTAATGTCAATACCCCGTTTAACCATTTTGCTATGCATGATGTCCAGCATTTGCTTAATCTGAAAATCACTCTCGGCCGTCAGCACCAGTTCTTTGTCATTAACCTGA
Source organism: uncultured Gammaproteobacteria bacterium (assembly GCA_963807455.1). Lineage (GTDB taxonomy): Bacteria > Pseudomonadota > Gammaproteobacteria > JAADHQ01 > JAADHQ01 > JAADHQ01. The sequence continues at coordinate 156,613 of CAWECS010000023.1, forward strand.
ATATTTGCATTGCTCCCTTTAAAATCAAAACGTGTTTTTATCTCCCGGTTAGACTGATCAACCGCATTATTCAGTTCATGCTTGTCTACTTCCGAAACCACATCAAATGAAGGCATATCAGACTCCTGACTTATCTCTTTGTTGACTACACTACATCAGTAAAAAATATTATAATGCATTGTTATTTCAATGACATTATTGTGTGTTAAACACCAAGGGGATTTGTATGAGCAGTATTCAATTATCAGAGGATTTGTTAATCGATATCCAGAAAACACTCGTCAAGTATGACGAACAAGCCCAGGACATGGGTGTCGCCGTGCAATACCTGTCAGCTATTACCGGCTTGTTGCTGTCAAACTTCAAATCGCATGATAAAGCGCAAAAACAGCAACTGCTACAGCAATTATTTGGCTTTGCCGAGCACGTAATGAACGATAACACGGAAAAACAGCAAGAAACGCCAGCAAATGACGATGCCTTTGGTATCTGGAAGCCCTGATATCTGCAGGGCTGAGCCATTCATTAATATGCAAAGGCCAAATAGCAGCTGATAGGTGAATATTTAATTGATTATTCATTTTTCAGCTGCTATAAAGACTGAATGAGTGCTGTCAAAAGCGATAAAATCTACGAAATTCAGAACTTTATACTGGATGCTGCATTCTCCCGTTTCCAGCATTATGGAATTGGTAAAACCACCATGGCAGAGATTGCTGATGACGTATCCATGTCAACAGCTAACCTGTATCGCTATTTCAAAAACAAGGAGATGATTGCGGTTGCCTGTTGTCAGCGTTGCCTGAACATTAGAACCAGTCGCTTGCTCTCTATTGTCGAAAACTCATCCATGCCTGCGGATGAAAAATTGCGGGCGTTTTTCAACGAAATTCTATGCTACACACATGATCAGGTATCAACCAACCCAAGAATTAACGAATTGGTGAATATCATTGCTGAAAAGTATCAGGAAGTGGTTTTACATAAAAACCAGGTAGAGCGGGAGTTGATAAAAAAAATCCTGCAGCAAGGAATAGAAGAAAAGCAATTTAATATACAGAATATTGATAAGTCCACACTGGCAGTACATACCTCAATGCACATGTTTCAATTGCCATTAGCCATGACTGTTCACAAACTCGATGTCATGCTGGAAATGGCTTCTGCGACGACTGCGCTGCTGATTCAAGGATTAAGGAAGAAGTAACATCATTAAACTCTATTTCTACAGGACGGAAATATGAAAGACTTTGAAAACGCATTGGGTTCATGGGTTATACGACACCGATTATGGATAATAGCAGTGACTATACTTGTCTTGATAGTTTCTGTCATGGGTGCCAGCCAGCTAAGCTTGATTACCAATTATCGAGTGTTTTTCAGTGAAGACAATCCTCAACTGCTCGCTTTTGAGGCATTGGAAAAAACCTATGCCAAAAATGATAATGTCTTATTTGTACTATCTCCCAAGAATGGCCAGGTATTCACTAAAGAGACACTCAAAGCCATTACCGACATTACTGAACAGTCCTGGCAAATACCTTATTCAACACGTGTTGATTCGATTAGCAATTTTCAATACACGCATGCAGAAGAAGATGATCTTATTGTAGAGGACCTTATCAGTGAACCTGAAAGCCTGAGTCCAGCAGAATTAGCAGAGAAAAAGACAATCGCACTGGCCGAACCCCTGTTGAAAAATCGACTGATCAATCCATCGGCCAGTGTTGCCGGCGTCAATATCACGGTACAATTACCGGGTATCAACCCTACCAAAGAAAACCCTGCGGTGGTTGATTTTTCGCGTAAAATTGCAGAAAAGATTAGCGCCAGCTATCCCAACATTGAGGTGCGCCTGGCCGGCATGGTGATGATGAATCATGCCTTTACTGAAGCTTCTCAAAACGACTTTAAATCTCTGGTGCCCATCAGTTATGGTCTGATGTTGATATTTTTGATGTTTTTGATCAGAAGTATTACGGGTACTGTTATCACTTTACTGGTGATACTTCTTTCAGTGATTACCGCACTAGGGACAGCAGGCTGGATTGGTTACCCTATCACTCCTCCAACAACCTCAACTCCGGTTATAATCCTGACCATAGCCATTGCCAGTTCAGTGCACTTACTGGTCACTTTTTTTCATGAGTTACATAGAGGCAAGGATCGTTTTGAAAGTATTATCGAAACATTAAGGATTAATTTTCAACCTATAGCATTGACCAGTTTTACTACCGCGTTGGGCTTTTTGAGCATGAATTTTTCTGAAGTACCGCCATTTGTTCATCTTGGTAATATTGTAGCTATTGGTGTGATTGCATCTTTTTTCCTGGTTATTCTGTTAATGCCCGCAGTGTTGTCATTTATCCCCTTGCGCCCAAAAATTATAGAAAAAGAAAATGATCCATTGATGCTGGTATTTTCCAGGTTTGTTATTAAATACAGAAATACTCTGCTTGTTAGCATGGTCAGTGTTGACCATTACTCTGATATCTTTTATTCCACGTAATGAACTCAATGATATTTTCGTTCAATATTTCGATAAGGATATTACCTTCAGACAGCATGTCGATTACGCTACAGATAATCTGACGGGCACTTATATTCTTGATTATTCATTGGAGTCAGGACAATCAGGTGGTATCAGTGACCCAGGATTTCTTCAGGACGTAGAAAAATTCACTCAATGGTATCGTGCTCAAGCTGAAACTATTCATGTCAATAGTATTACCGATATCATGAAGCGACTGAATAAAAATATGCATGCTGACAAATCAGACTGGTATAAGCTTCCTGATGCCCGCGACTTGTCAGCCCAATATCTTTTGCTATATGAAATGTCTCTACCGTTGGGACTCGACCTGAACAACCAGATTAACGTGGATAAATCATCAACGCGTTTTGTGGTCACACTCAAGACTATTTCAACCAACCATATGCTGGAGTTGGAACAACGAGCTAAAAACTGGTTGAGTAAAAATACCCAACATATCACAGGCTATGAAGGCAGCGGTCCAACCATTATGTTTGCTCACATCGGCAAACGTAACATTGTAAGTATGTTGATGGGAACAACAGTGGCATTGGTGATTATTTCTCTGGTACTGGTTATCGCATTTCGTTCTATAAAAATGGGACTGATTAGCATGATACCCAACCTCATTCCCGCAGCTTTGGGCTTTGGCTTATGGGGTTTATTTGTTGGAGAAGTCGGTTTGGCACTGGCAGTGGTTACTGGCATGACGCTGGGAATTGTCGTTGATGATACTGTTCATTTAATGAGTAAATACTTACGTGCCCGTCGTGAACAAGGGCTGGATACATTCAAGTCTGTTGAATATGCATTCAATACCGTTGGACGTGCATTGGTGATTACCTCCATCGTACTTATTGCTGGCTTTCTGGTATTGGCATATTCGAGTTTCAAATTGAATTCAGGTATGGGCTTATTGACTGCTATTATCATCGCTTTTGCCATCCTGGCTGACTTTTTACTATTGCCACCACTGTTAATGAAGCTTGAGGAGAAGAAAAATGCGTAGCTTGATATTTGGACTATTCCTGATGATCGCACAGAATAGCTGGGCAATCAGCGCTGAAGAGCGTGGCCTGCAGCTTGCGCAAGAAGCTGATCGACGCGATATTGGCTGGAAAGACCAGAAATCAGATACCAGAATGATACTGAAGAATCGCCATGGCCAAAGTAGTGAACGCAAAATGCATAACCGTTCACTTGAAATGGAAAATGATGGTGACAAATCTTTGATCGTTTTTAAACATCCCAAAGATGTATCGGGCACAGCTTTTCTGACCTACACTCATGCCACAGAAGCCGACGATCAATGGCTATATTTACCCGCTTTAAAGCGCATCAAGCGAATATCCTCGAATAACAAATCCGGGCCTTTCATGGGCAGTGAATTTGCCTACGAAGACCTGTCTTCACAAGAAATTGAAAAATATACCTACAAATATATCAAGGATGAAAAGATTGATGAGCGCGATACTTTTGTTATTGAACGCTACCCTACTTATAAACATTCAGGATATAAAAAACAACTCGTCTATATGGACAAGGAAATGTATCAGCCTTTGAAAGTGGTATTTTATGATCGTAAAAATACGCTTTATAAGACCTTGTATTTCAGGGATTATCATCAACATCTGGGACGCTATTGGCGCGCAAATAAAATGCAAATGGAAAATCATCAGACTGGAAAATCGACAGACCTGATCTGGATTAATATTAAATTCAGCTAATGGCTTCACTGAGAACGAGTTTAACAAGAATAGCTTGAAACGAGCACGTTAAAAAAATCATTATGCCCAGACTGTTATTGTTATCAATTTGTTTTATTTGTACGCCAGTATTCGCAGCCGGATGGTCCGGGTTTGTATCAATGGAAACCCAGTTATTTAATCATGCACCATTATTTTCCGGTCAATCCAGGAACAATCTGTCCTTCTCAGCCAACCCTGAATATATCGCCAGTTGGAATGATGGAAAACAAAGCCTGACATTTGAGCCCTTCGTGCGTTTGGATAAAAGTGATAATGAACGTAGTCATTTTGATATACGCGAATTTATCTTTTATAGTAATCATGATTCCTGGGAAGTGAAAGCCGGTATTGGCAAGGTATTCTGGGGAGTGACTGAGTCTCAGCATCTGGTCGATATAGTCAACCAGACTGACCTGATCGAGAATCTGGATGGCGAAGAAAAACTCGGCCAGCCTATGATAAATTTAAGCTTTATTCGTGACTGGGGTAATACAGATCTATTCATATTACCCGGCTTCAGACCACGTACCTTCCCTGGCATGGATGGACGATTACGCACAGAGCCTTATGTGACGAGTGATCAGGAATTATATTCGTCCAGCAAAGAAGAAAAACATATTGACTATGCCATGCGCTATAACCACACCTTAGATGATTGGGATATCGGCATATCTCATTTTTATGGCACTAATCGAGAGCCAGAATTTGTCAGCGGTACCGATGGTAAGGGTAATCCTGTGCTTGTCCCATTCTACAAACAACTACACCAGACCGGACTGGATTTACAATGGGTGAATGCAGACTGGCTATGGAAACTGGAAGCAGTACATAAACGTATTAGTGGAGACAGTTATAATGCCTATACAGGTGGTTTTGAGTATACCCTGGTGGGGATTAACAATTCGGATATGGATCTGGGCCTGATCAGTGAATTTTTATACGATACTCGCGGAGATACAGCAAGCACATTATTTCAGCGCGATATTCTGCTGGGTGCAAGGCTGGTATTTAATGATACCCAATCCAGTGAAATTCTCACCGGTGTGGTCATAGATCCGGATTCAAAAGAAAAGCTCTACTCACTGGAGGCCAGTACACGACTGACGGATAACTGGAAATTGAACGTTGAGGCACGAATTTTCTCCGGACTTTTATCCAGTTCCGCATTCTATTCATTGCGCGATGATGATTTCCTACAAATTGAGTTGCTTTATTATTTCTAGATAATGCCAGATAAATTCCCATGTTATTTCAAATGGGTTGCCAAATTATTTTTTTCAGGTCTCCTGTTTATCTACTGGCATAGCCTGCAAGCATACAAAACTGAGATCATCAGTCATTTCAGTGTCACCGGCATGCTCATAAATACTGGCAAGCAGGAATTGTTTGATAAAAGCAGGATCAAGCTGATTACTCATTTGCAATATATTTTTGATATTACCAATACCTAACTGCTTTCCTTTGCTATTCCTTAGTTCAGATAAACCATCCGTATAACCCAGTAGAATACTACCCCGAGTAAACTCGATTTCGATCACTTCGCAAGGATAGTCTTCAATGACGCCTAACACAGGCCCGGCTTGATCGAGTTCAATAACTTCTGAGTGGGTATCAACCATTAAAGGAGGATTGTGTCCGCAATTGACATAGTTAATACTCTGTTTGTGTGGATCCATTAGCATGAAAGCGATAGTGACAAACTTTCCACGGACACTATTGTGGTAAACAGATTGGTTCATGAACTTCACCATCTTATCTAATGGGTAATCCTGATTAGCCAATGCCTTGACCATCGCCTGAATGTTTGACATCAACAATGCGGCAGAATAACCTTTGCCGGATACATCGGCGATAACGACCAGCCAGCGATCATCTGATAATTCAATAATGTCATAATAATCGCCACCCACTTGTCTGGCAGGGCTATAAAAAGTTTCCAGTTTATAAAAATCAGAATTAATTCTACCGGTGGGTATTAGTTTCTCCTGTATTTCCTTGGCCTGATCCATATCATCTTCTATATATCTGAGCTGTTCTTCATAGCTGACTTGTGAAACCACTTTTTCCAGAAGGCTGCGGGATGAGCGTGCAATTATCATGGCCCCTACTCCCATCATGACAAACATGACACCTTTCAGTAATATTTGCACCCAGGCGCCTTCACTGGTCTCGATGCCGGGCATAAATGCTTCCTGTTGTAACCATAACGCATAGGCGCCGATAAATTGGCCGGCAGCGAATCCACCAGCCAGCAGTGAAAGTAAGGGATTGATGGTCAAACTGGTCAGGCCAATGACCAGTAAATAAAAAAGTGGCGCCGTAGACGATAGTGCAAAGTTCGCATCGACCAGCCGTGCAGTTGCCAACATATAAAAAGTGACTGTTGATACCTGAAGGACAAGATTCAGATATTTAAATGCTGGATGATAGATACCACGACCGATAAGTATGGCTGTACCAAGGAACCACACGACCAAACCCGCGCTCAGTAAATGGGTAAAGTGAACAAAAGTAGCCATGCTGGGGTCAGTATCTGCCTGAGCGAATATATTCATAACAATGATAGTCGCTGCCAGTAGCCAACCTGCCAATTGTTGTGAGCGTTTTTCAACGCTTAATAATTCAGATTCAAGTAAATCCTGGTAGCGTTTACTATTGTTATGATGTTTTATCATTGTTTTTATTTCGTTGAGTCCATAAACTGTTTTTTATCAAAAAGGCTGTTGAGGCCAAAATACTGACTCCCCCGAGTATATATACGGTATGCATGACACCAATCTGGTCAGCTATAAATCCTGAAGACAGGCTACCTATAGGCATGAAGCCTATAAATACCGTTGAAAATACTGACATGACACGCCCCCTCATCGCATCTGGTACGCGTAATTGTATCAAGGTATTGGTAGAGGCGGCCAGAATTGTCTGACAAAAACCGAACAGGGCCAGTATCGGGACAGCCAGAGGAACTTGTTTAATGGCTGGGAATGCCACCAGGCTAACGCCCGCTATCAAGCCCGCAATGCCTATTTGCCAATGTAAATTATCCTGCCGGGAACGATAAGCCAGGGTAAATGCCGCTAGCAGTGCCCCCGCTCCCATAGCACCGATGAGTAATCCCAGTATCTTAGAATCACCCTCGAAAGTGGTGCGTGTAAAAACCGGCATCAGCACAGTGAGTGAAGTACCGACAATACTAAAAATACTCAGCAACATCAGACTTTGTCGGATTGCATGATCTGACCAGGCAAAACCAAGCCCTTCCCGTATTTTCAATAAGGCTGATCCTTTGGTTTTATTACTCGTGTAGGCAGGTAATTTCATTTGCAGCAAACTATAAATGACTGCCAGAAAACTTAATGAATTAATCAGGAAAACCGGGCCCTCACCCAGCGCCGCTATTAGAATTCCTGCAATGAAAGGCCCGATAAATCGGGCAATATTAAAGGCGCTGGAATTAAGGGCAATAGCATTGGCTAATTCTTCTCGAGCCACCATGTCAGATAAAAATGAATGCCTGGCTGGCATCTCCAGCGCATGGATAATACCCAATAGTGCGGATAACAACAGTATATGCCAGGGTTCAATCAGCCCTGTAATAGTTAACAAGGCCAGCACCAGAGCCTGAATCATACCGGCAGTATGCGCTAGTACCAATAATTTGTGGCGATTAACATGATCGGCCAGAACACCACCCCACAGACCGAGTACCAGCACAGGAAATAGTGCGAAAAAGGCCGTCAGACCCAGCATGAAACTGGACTCAGTGAGGCGATAAACAAGCCATGCCTGGGCAACATTCTGCATCCAGGTTCCATTAAGGGAGATTAGCTGACCTGTGTAATAGAGCCTGAAATTTCTGTGCTGTAGTGATTTGAAAATTGAAATACTAGCCCGCATTTCTCACCAGGATCGCGGGAACAGGCGCAGGATTCGTGTCCGTAGGCGCCGCTCTGGAGCGAGAAGCGTAGCAATAGCTACGGTTTGAGTGAAGAGCAAGCATACGGACACGAAGACAAGCCTGAAACGTGATAGGCATTCTGTATAAATACGCTGAATTTTGAGCTTTAATTGCATTTGTATTGTATAAATATACCTTCCCGTTGCCTTTTGCCGCCTGGTGATAAATGCGGGCTACACCCCTGCTTGTCCCGGTCCTATATGACACACTATAATACGACATGTTCAACTGGTGCCTACTTTATTAGTGAAATTCCTTTATGCCATTATCAGAATTTGAAATGATCACCAAGTATTTTCGTGATGCCAGCCCGGGGCGACCTGATACGGTACTGGGAATTGGTGATGATGCGGCATTAATCAGTTTGCCAGATGGCTATGAAACGGCTACCGTCATCTTACAATGGCTACCGGGCCATGATTACCTGCAGACTGAACCGGCAGCCAATATGGCTCAACGCATGCTCGCGAAAGCTATCAAAGAACTGCAAAAGCAGTCGGCGAAACCCGCATGGATGACTCTATCACTAACGTTTCAACAACTGGATGAACCCTGGTTAGCTGACTTCAGGCAGGGCCTTATGGCGCTGGCAATGAAACACTCAATTGAGCTTATTGGCGGTGATACCAGTCACGGTCCAGAAACATTGAGAATGTGTTTAACAGGTACACTCAAAATTAATTAGCACGAGGCTAACAGCTGTCTCTATTTTAATCGTTTGGGTAAAATATCCTGCAGTTTTTCATGTGTCGTGAGTAAAAGCTTCTCGGTTTCATCCCAACCAATACAGGCATCGGTTACCGAGACACCATATTGTAACTTGGACAGATCCTCAGGTACCGGCTGGTTGCCTTCAAACAGGTTACTTTCCAGCATTAATCCAATAATCGACTGATTGCCTTCAATGATTTGATTGACACAATTCTCGACGACCAGAGGCTGTAGCTTATAATCCTTCATCGAATTCCCATGACTGCAATCGACGACCAGATTGGGAGCCAGGTTAGCCTCTTCAAGTGCCTTTTCACACAGAGTGATACTGACCGAATCATAATTGGGCATACCACCACCGCCTCTTAGCACGACATGTCCGCAATCATTTCCTTGTGTATGAAATACAGCACACTGGCCTTTCTGATTGATACCGAGAAAATGATGTGGCTGCGAGACTGAATGCAATGCATTAATGGCGACCGATAAACTGCCATCGGTGCCATTCTTGAAGCCAACAGGGGTGGATAAGCCGCTTGCCATTTCTCTGTGGGTTTGTGACTCCGTTGTTCTTGCGCCAATAGCAGACCAGGTAATCAAATCTGACAGGTATTGTGGTGTAATCGGGTCCAGTGCCTCGGTGGCAGTGGGAATACCCATCTCGGCTAGTTCTGTCAAAATTTGACGTGACTGGTGCAAACCTTTTTCAATATGGAATGAATCATCCATATCAGGGTCATTGATCAGCCCCTTCCAGCCGACCGAGGTTCTGGGTTTTTCAAAATAAACACGCATGACTATGTATAAAGTATCTTTTACTTTTTCTGCAAGTGCCTGTAATTTCTTTGCGTATTCGCGTGCGGCATCGAGGTCATGAATCGAGCATGGTCCGACGACAATAAACAGGCGATGGTCCTTTCTATTGAGGATATCGCGTATCGTTTGCCTGCCTATAAGGACCGTATCCGCACTTTTACTGGATAAAGGAATATCGGTTTTTACCTCCTTAGGCGTAGGCAAAAGATCCTGCGAAATAACATTAATATTGTTCAAATTCTCTACAGTCATGGTCTTTTAAATACTACTCAATACCTTGTTTTCTGGTTATAAATACACGTCAGGTGGGCAAATATTACCCGCAAGTCGAAACCACTTATCATACCCTATTTGTGACTATTTCCTAACATTTCAATCAATTTTGCCTGTATTTTGTCCATTTCCCTATAAATGCGGGGTATTCAAGCCGCTCGTCGCACACTATAATCCGGAACCCATCACCAGTCAGTCGAATAAGGCATACCCGGAGAATTTTATGAATGATAATAATGGCGATATAAACCAGGAACTGGCCAGCGGTATTGCTGCTTTCGAAGGAAAACATTTTTCCACCGCATCACGCTTGCTTCACCCCCTGGCAGATGACGGCGATGCAGACGCCCAGTTCCGCATGGCGATCATGGCGCAGAACGGACTCGGCATGGTGGTCAATGAAGATCTGGCTTATCAATACATGCGTGCAGCAGCCGAGCAAGGTCACCCCCTCTCCATGCATGGCCTGGGGTTTATGTACATGGAAGGTGAATGTACAGATAAAAACCCGCAGCAAGCCGCCCACTGGTTTAGTAAAGCAGCCGATGCGGGTATGCAGGGTTCAATGACCACATTGGCCATGATGTATCGTGACGGCAACGGTGTTGAGAAAAATCAGGCTGAAGCCGACCGCTTGTTTAAGCTGGCCGGTTTTGACCCCAGTGAATTTTCCTGATTATCAGCGTAATGGTACTTGTTCAGGCCAGTGACTTGGACGCAATTTCATAACAATCCGGTGACAAATCCTCATGAGAAAGAATGCGTTGCAACTCTGCCTGCATCAGCTGCTTTCTAACAGCATCGTAACGTTTCCAGCGACTAAAGGTCTTTAGCAAACGTGCCGCGATTTGAGGGTTAATGGCATCCAGTGTCAGGATATTATCTGCCAGGAACTGGTAGCCTTTGCCATCCTTGCGGTGAAAATGCACAGGATTACCTGAAAAACTGCCTACCAATGCTCTAACCTTGTTCGGATTTTCTATGGAAAAAGCCTCATGTTTCATGAGTTCGAGTACACGTTCCAGTGTGTCCGGGGCTTTTGAGAAAGCCTGTATTGCGAACCACTTATCGAGAACCAGCGTGTCATTTTGCCAGCGCTGATAAAAATCAGCCAATACCTGATCTCGGGTATCACCTGTCCTGCCACCAAAGCAGGACAGTGCTGCTATGGCATCAGTCATATTATTAGCATCATAATACTGACGCTCACAAAGACTATCGACAGTTTTCTCGTTCAGCTGCATCAAGTATCTCAGTACGGTATTTTTCAGACATCTGCTGGCCACTGAGTGAGTTTCAAAATGATATTCGGCATTATTCTGGTTGCTGAGATAACAGGTCATTAGAACATCTTCGAGCTCGGTAGCCAGTGTGGTTTTCAGTGTTTCTAATGCCTCATGTATCGCATCCACGTTCACTTCGCCTGTTTGTAGTTCAGCAAGATATTGCTCAGAGGGTAATGTGAGAATTTCAGCCAAAAGGCCTTTGTCTATATCATTGCGTTGCAAAATATTCTTCAGTGATTTAATCAACAGTGGATTAACAGAATAATCAAGCCCGTCAATCGCCTGTTGAATCATGGATTGAATCGTGCGCAGAATAAGATTCTGGCTTGCTTCCCAGCGATTAAAATCATCATCATCATGACTCATTAAAAAAGCCAGCTCGTCATCAGTGTAAGGATAGTCAAGTTTTACCGGCGCAGAAAAACCTCGTAATAACGATGGCACCGGTTTGGATGAAACATCATCAAAAACAAATTCCTGTTCGCGTTGATTGACTATCAACACCATATTGCCATCATTATTCACTTGTATGTTTTCATCAGGTCGGCTCTTGATTAAGTTACCTTCATTTGAAAGCAATGCAGTGACGACTGGTATATAGAACGGTTTTTTGTTGGTTTGTCCCGGGGTATCAGGACAAAATTGCGAGATTTTTAAAGTGTATTGACTGGTATCTGCAGAATAACTATCGCTAACCGTTAATTCAGGTGTGCCGGCCTGGTTATACCAGTGCTTGAATTGAGGCAGCTCTGCCTTGTTTGCATCGGCCATTGCCGCAAAGAAGTCGTCCGTGGTGACTGCCTGGCCATCGTGTCGGCTAAAATACAGATCCATGCCACGGCGGAATCCTTCTATACCAAATAATGACTGATACATGCGAACCACTTCAGCACCCTTATTGTAAACCGTCACCGTGTAGAAATTATTGATTTCCACATAGGATTGTGGACGCACAGGATGTGACATCGGGCCGGCATCCTCTGCGAACTGATGTGCGCGTAGTACCCGTACATCCTGTATACGCTTGACGGATCGAGCGGTCATATCGCAACTGAATTCCTGGTCCCGATAGACCGTCAATCCTTCTTTCAGACTGAGCTGGAACCAGTCCCGGCAGGTCACCCGGTTGCCGGTCCAGTTATGAAAATATTCATGTGCGATGACACTCTCAATACCATCATAATCACTGTCTGTTGCTGTCGCTGGGCTGGCCAGCACATATTTACTATTAAAAACATTCAGGCCCTTGTTTTCCATGGCGCCCATATTAAAGTCACTGACAGCAACAATCATGTAGATGTCCAGATCGTATACCAGCCCGAACCTGTCTTCGTCCCATTTCATGGCTTTTTTCAAGGACTGCATGGCGTGTTCGCATTTATCGATATTTTCCGGTTCCACATAAATACGCAAACAGATGTCACGTCCATCCATGGCATGATAAGTATCTTCGATAAACTTGAGATTGCCCGCTACCAATGCAAACAGATAGCTGGGCTTTTTGTAGGGATCATGCCATTTTACCCAATGACGATTACCTTCAAGCTCACCCTGCTCAACATTGTTGCCATTGGATAGCATCACCGGGCACAAGTCGCGATCAGCAATAATGGTGACGGTATAAATGGCCATAACATCCGGCCGGTCAAGAAAATAGGTAATTTTACGGAAGCCTTCCGCTTCACATTGGGTGCAGTAATTGCCACTGGATTGATAAAGCCCCTCCAGAGAGAGATTTTCATGTGGCTTGATTTCAGTGACGACTTCCAGTACAAAACGATCCGGCACTTGCTCGATGGTCAATGAGTCATCATCACCAGTATATTGCTCATGTGTCAGTATTTGATCATCGAGTTTGATTGATTGCAGGGACAGGCCTTGACCATTCAGCACCAGGGGTGCCTCGTGCTGTTTAATGAATGTTATGGTGGATTTTACAGTCGTACTCTGTTCTTCCAGAGTAAATTCCAGATCAACTGTGTCAATCAAAAAATCCGGGGCCTGATATTCATTCAGATAAATAGCGCTGGGAGTATCACCTTTCATATTGTTCGCCTGATTGTCAACTGGGTTAGCCGATTTTACCTTATCAGCGCCATTTTTTACTACACTTTAATGCATGTGAAGCTCAGTATAAACAAACTGAATCATTAAGCTAACTGGAGTATGCTGATAATATGAGTCTATTACAAACCGTCGCTATCGACTGCCCTTACTGTGGTGAAAACATCGAACTGGTGGTTGATTGCAGCCTGCCGGAACAGCAATATATTGAAGATTGCTTTGTTTGTTGTCAGCCAATTAACCTGACTATTGATAGCGGTAATAGTGACGATATCCAGGTAACTGCCAGAACAGACAATGAATAAATCATGCCTGTTCATAGCCATAGGATTTTTCTACCCGACTAATCTTGACGCTGTAACTCCGGTACCATCTGGACTGGCCCATTGCCTGCGCTGCCAGATGATCGACTTGTTGTTTCCACTGCTTGATAGACGACAGGTCTTTCCAGTAAGAAACGGTAATACCCTTGCCCTCTACATCCCTGACTGATTCGATACCGAGATAGCCGGGTTGCTGTGAAGCCAGTTTTTCCATATGACCAGCTGTTGCTTGATATTCAGCATCATCTTCACTACTGAGCAGGGATGAAAATATAACAGCATAGTAAGGCGGCTGGATTTTGGGTGTTTTGGTATGCATACTCAAGACATAATACAAAAAACAGTTGAAGAAGCAACGATCATTAGCTCTCTGGCATATATACTTGATTTTTAAGCGCGTTTAAATGGATAATTCAGATTGATTCTTATAAACCGGGATGGTTTATGTTATTAACACAACACACGGAAAGCAGAAAAAATGCATCGCGCCCAACACATTCTCGAAACACTATTCGGTTACAATGATTTCCGCCATCACCAGGCCGAAATTATCCAGACCCTGATTAACTCAGAAGATGCCATGGTGCTGATGCCCACGGGTGGTGGCAAATCATTGTGCTATCAGATTCCCGCATTGGTCAGGGATGGTGTTGGTATTGTCATCTCGCCACTGATCGCATTGATGCAGGATCAGGTCAGTGCCCTGACACAACTGGGCATCAAGGCTTCCTTTCTTAATTCGACTCAGGATAGTGCCAGTCAGCGTAACATCGAACAGGCACTGTTGAACGGTGAACTGGATATGCTGTATATAGCCCCGGAGCGCCTGTTAACCAGCTATACGCTCGATCTGCTTGATAGAGCCAACATTGCCTTGTTTGCCATTGATGAGGCACATTGCGTATCACAATGGGGACATGATTTTCGCAAGGAATATCAAAAACTGCGCATCTTGCACGAACGTTATCCTAATGTTCCTCGCATTGCGCTCACGGCGACAGCAGACCAGCGTACTCGCCAGGAAATCATTGCACAATTACAACTCCAGAATGCCAAATTATTTATAAACAGTTTTGATCGTCCTAATATCCGTTATACCATTAGCGAGGGCCAGAATGGTCGTGACCGCTTATGGCGCTTCATAGAAAGAGAACATCCGCAGGATGCCGGCATTATCTATTGCCTGTCGCGAAAGAAAGTCGAAGCGGTCGCAGAATGGTTATGCAAAAAAGGCCGTATCGCCCTGCCCTACCATGCCGGCTTACCCAGCGAGGTACGTGCTGACCATCAGCAGCGTTTTTTACGTGAAGAAAAAGTCATCATCGTTGCTACTATCGCCTTTGGCATGGGTATTGATAAGCCAGACGTTCGTTTTGTTGCTCACCTCAGTTTACCCAAGAGTATTGAAGCCTATTATCAGGAAACCGGTCGTGCTGGTCGCGACGGAGAACCTGCAAATGCCTGGATGGCCTATGGCCTGCAAGATGTCATTAGTTTACGACAAATGATGCAAGACACGGATGCTGATGAACAATACAAACGCATTTCCCAACAAAAACTGGAGTCCATGCTGGGTTTGTGTGAAATTACCAGCTGTAGAAGGCAATCATTACTGGAATATTTTGATGAGAAAATGCCAAAGCGATGTGGCAATTGTGATACCTGTCTGACACCACCGGACACCTGGGATGGCACCGAAAGTGCCCGCAAAGCCCTGTCCTGTATTTATCGCACGGGGCAGCGATTTGGTGTGAACTATATTATCGATGTCCTTACCGGTAAGGAAGATGAGCGTATACAATCCAATCAACATGATCAACTCAGTACTTTTGCAATAGGACAGGAACATACTGCCACTGAATGGAGATCAGTGTTCAGACAACTCATCGCGATGGGTTTTGTCGACGCTGATGCTGAATCCTATGGGGCATTGAAATTAACTGAAAAAGCCAGGCCTTTATTACGCGGGGAAACTACACTCTTGTGCCGACACCAGGCCAAGCCTGAAGCTTCCAGGCGTGATACCGGCAGTAAGAAGAAATCCGGACTACGCAGTGTTGACGAAGACTTGTTTAATAAACTACGGGACAAACGTCTTGAAATAGCGCAGAAAATGGGCGTGCCTCCCTATATTATCTTTCATGACAGTAGTTTGCAGCAAATGGCCAGTGACCGTCCTGGAAGCTTAAGCGAAATGAGTCACATATCAGGTGTCGGTGAAAAAAAACTAACCCAGTATGGCCAGGATTTTCTCGATATCATACTTCAAAACCCACTGCCGGCATTACTCGATAATCAACTCAGTAGTACTATCAATGATACTTTGCTTTTACACAGTCAGGGTAGAAGTGTTGAAGACATTGCCAATGAGCGCGGGCTTAACCTGTCGACTGTTTTTTCACATTTAGCCGAAGCCATTGAAGTCGGTTTACTTGATGCGCGTCTGGTGTTACCCATTAGCGATACTCAATACGATGAAATTGTCAATGCCATGGAAATGATGTCAATAGATGAAGAGAGAAAACTCAAACCTGTCTATGAGGCGCTCAATCAGGCTTATGATTATGATATTTTGCGTTGTGTACAGGCCAGCTTATAAACTATTTAATCATTAGCGAGGTCGAATGCCCGCTGCGATGGCAGTCGCTATTTTCTTTTGATTCTTTTCATTGGCAAGAAATTTTGCCTGGCGAGGATTATTGATAAATTCCGTTTCAATTAGCATGGCTGGCATTTTCGTTTCGCGCAAAACATGAAAATTAGCTTCCTTAATCCCGCGGTTTTTATGCCGAGGAAACATTTTTATCAGGTTTTTTTGTACAGGCCGCGCAAATTTTCTCGCAATATCTGAATAGGGATGAATCCAGGTTTCCATACCTTCTGCTTTGTTTGTATAAGCAGAATTACAATGAATTGAAATAAACAGGTCTACTTTGTATCTGTTGGCATATCGTGATCTTGCCTGTAAGGAAAGAGTCCTGTCACAGCGTCGAGTGAGGTAGGTTTTATGATCTAATGCTAGTAATTCTTGCTCAAGTAATAATGCTATGCTGAGTGTAATATCCTTTTCCTTGAGCGACTGCTTGTTGAGGATGCCTGCAGACCCCGTATCTCGGCCGCCATGTCCGGCATCAATACAGATCTTCAATCATCCCACCGTTACTCATTATACTAACCTTTGATCATTGCGGATTCGAAATAAAACGTCTTTTATAATCTGAAATAACGCCGTTCTCAATACAGCTTATTATGCTGCTTTTAACAAAACGACATTGCATTTCGCGTTCTTTAAGATCCGTGGGCAACGAACGACTGGAAACAGCCAGTGATGTTGGTGTGGGAATTTCTTTCTTTTCAGTGATGTTGCTTCTGTAAAGTACGGTGAATGTACCATCATCTGAAAAATTCTGAATCATTGCCCCGGTCTGATAGGTAATAAGGGCATTTTCAGATTGCTTTTTACGTTCTTTAGCCAGGCAAAATATATCAGAGCCGCTATCAGAGCAGCTATTCAGCTCTGAGGGTAATAAAATAGCAGGAGAATTACCCTTATTCCAGAAACCACTTTGCAACATAAATTTATACTGAGCTCCGGTAAAGGATTTTGTCGTCTCATTGCCAGGCGACGGTATTGCATTTGATTCTGCTGCTGCGTTGTTCTTTATAGAAGTGGCAACCACTTCTGGCTTACTGATAGCCGGTGTGCTCTCGGGTGTGGCGACCACTTCGGGCTTACTGATAGCCGGTGTGCTCTCGGGTGTGGCAACCACTTCGGGCTTACTGATAGCTGGTGTGCTCTCGGGTGTGGCGACCACTTCGGGCTTACTGATGGCTGGTGTGCTCTCGGGTGTGGCGACCACTTCGGGCTTGCTGATAGCCGGCGTGCTCTCGGGTGTGGCGACCACTTCGGGCTTACTGATGGCTGGTGTGCTCTCGGGTATGGCGACCACTTCGGGCTTACTGATAGCCGGCGTGCTCTGAGAATTGTCAGTGTCTATAGACTCATTAATTGATGGCTGTTCATCTATGTCATTTTCGACTTCCATCATATCTGTTTCAAATTCATTTTTAACAGCTAATGTACTATCAGGAGTGACTATAGATGAATCCTTTTCAGTAGTTATGTCCGTTTTATTCTTCTCTGAGTCATCATTAGAAAACAGTGGACTATCCATGCCACTGTAGATAGTCATAGCAGCGAAGGCAATAACGCCTAACAGCATCAATATAAAAGTGCCATTCCATTGCCAACCTTTTTCCTGTATTTCGTCATCGCTTATTATTGAATCATGATCTGATTTTATTGGTACTATTTCATCACTGTTATTATTTTCGGATTGTGTTTCATAATCATCGAGATTATAGTCAATTGTGTCTTCTGCTTTATTGATTGACAAGGGTGGATAGTCAATATCGTCTGGAGAATCTTCAGCCAGCACAAACAGCGGGGGCTCTTCAGTCTGCACAAATTTTGTCGCGTCTTCAGCCTGTGTAAACAGTGGAAGTTCATCAGCTTGCTCAAGCAATGGAGGTTCTTCAGTGCGCACAAATTTTGTCGCGTCTTCAGCCTGTGCAAACAGTGGAAGTTCATCAGCTTGCTCAAACAATGGAGGTTCTTCAGTGTGCACAAATTTTGTCGCGTCTTCAGCCTGAGCAAATTGCGGAAGTTCATCGGCTTGCTCAAGCAATGGAGGTTCTTCAGTGTGCACAAATTTTGTCGCGTCTTCAGCCTGAGCAAATAGCGGAAACTCTTCAGCCAGCTCAAGCAGTGGAGGCTCTTCAGTCGGCTCACTTCCGATTAATTCTTTAAAGCCAACATAAAAGGCGCTCATATCAAAATCATTATCGTCTTCATCCTCATCAGTGTTTGAGCCAACCAGACCATGAATGACGGCAAATTTATGCGAGATTTCGAGCAAGCCCTCATCATCAAGCTGTTGGATGACTTGCATAACGTCTTCATTATTGAATTCGGACTTATTTTCAAATAGACCATTAATCAGTAATCGATTGCAGATTCGATTAATACGTCTGGGAATTCCACCAGTGAAACGATACAGGGACTTCCAAATGTCATCTTTAAATGAAACAGCGTCTTGCCCACCCACATTGCCAAGACGATGTGCAACATAGGGAGCGATTTCACTCTCATTCATACCGTCTAGATCCCAACCAACGATTACATCCTTTTGGATGCCATGAACTGATGCAGTATTCAGTAATTGATTGATAGCTTGGTTTCCGCTTAGCAGGATCTTGGTATTATATTTATTTTCATTTATCAGTCGCACGAGTTGCCCTAATTTAAACAGATTGTCCGGGCTGAGGTCATGAGCATCGTCAATTACAATTTGAATGCTCAGGTTTTTCGTACTCCATTCAAGGTATTCCTGGAGTTGTTGAATCGAAGCCTGTTCATTCTTGGCTGCATCTAACTCAAATGCATGACTAAGGGAAAATATAAGCCCATCATTATTGATTTGACTGGCGTGCAATTTTGCGAACAGGAAATTTGAAATATCTTGCTGCTGGAATAGATCATTGATCAGTGTCGATTTTCCGACGCCGGTCACACCAGATACAAGAATAAGCACAGCGAGATCATCGCCAATAACATGCTGTAAAAATGCAATCGCACTTGAATAACTACGATAGCGGTAGGCTTCGTACTCGTCTGGCGAGAATCTGAAAGGGTCTTCTGATAGATTATAGTGAGTTACGTACAAGTTAAATGCTCCAACACAGCTATGACACATCTCAGCTACAGAGACATTATGTCCTTAATTTCACAGCTGAATTATACCCAATATACAATAAAACTTCATCGAACCCGGCATTCTTTATCAATATAATTATTTATTAAATAACGATATTAATTTACGCGTTACAATAGCTTTAAGCATCGGTCATATTCTCATACAATCTCAGCGCATAGTCAGCTTGCTCTAAAAATAAGGCTGAATAGAGGTAGTATTTAACAATACTGATTTGTGCATTAATATCCACATGAAGGATGTCCGGTTGAGAATCCAGGCGTAAAAAATACCAATTAACTCCTTGTATTTGCATGTAAAATTGTGTTTAAATTAGCCTATTCATCATCAGGTTAAAGTTGTAAGTTACTAATTTATAAGTGATTAACGATTACTCAGTAAAGGAAGCATAATAAAATATCATGGAAAGAAGCTCCCAGGTTCTCTCCTATGGCGACCAGATAGAAAACTACTCTATCGAGCGTTTATTAGGTGCCGGCGGTTTTGGCATGACTTATAAAGGCTTTGACCGAAATCTGGGCTGTGCTGTTGCCATCAAAGAGTATTTTCCTCTGATGTATTCAATCAGGGAAAATAACAGTAAGAGAATCAGACCAAAAGCTGAATCCTATAGCCGTTCCTATCAATTTGGCCTGCAGCGCTTTCTGGAGGAAGCCCGGGTACTCGCCAAATTCAAGGACACTAATATCGTTCGTGTCAGCCGATTTCTACAGAGCAATAATACAGCCTATATCATCATGGATTATGAAGAAGGCATGTCGCTGCAGAATTTTCTGGATAGCGCCCGCAAATTATCAGAGAAGGAATTATGCCAGGTAGCAATACCTATTCTGCGAGCACTCATCACTGTTCATAATAGTCAATATCTACACCGTGATCTCAAACCCGCCAATATATACTTGCGCAAATGCGGCTCACCAGTACTACTCGATTTTGGATCTGCCCGCCAGTCCCTGTCAGAAACATCCGTACCCATGACACGGGTTGTATCAGAAGGCTACGCACCCTTCGAGCAGTATAATAAGCATGATAAACAAGGGCCCTGGACGGATTTATACGGACTCGGTGCGACTCTGTACCACTGTATATCAGGCAAAAAGCCTATCGATGCCCTCGATCGACTGGCTTCAAAGAACAATAATCTGTCGGATCCTCTCATTCCTGCGATACATATGGGTAAGGGTTTCTATGACACCAAGATACTTGAAGCCATCGACTTAATGCTGAGTCTGAATATCGATGATCGACCGGCTTCTGTAGAAGAGGTTTTACCTTTTTTCACCACAAAATCAGATTCAACCAGGAATACAACGACAGACCCTACAGAATTAGAAAGTATCCTTCCTGAAGTACCAGACTATCAATGGGATAAGAAACAACTGGCGGCCGTTGAAAAACAATTGGCAAATTACATGGGACCACTGGCGTCAGTACTCATTAAAAAATCTTTACCTCAATCTCAAAATATGGATGAGTTACTGGGGATTCTATGCGATACCATTGATGAACCTGAATATCGCCAGAAGTTCTATCGTGATATTGAACAGCACACATCAATATCGGCGTCAAAAGTCATTAAGACTCGCATTACCAGTGGACATAGTAAAACTGACTTTTGTCAACATCTCAGTCATGAGTTTATCATTACTGCAGAGCAACGATTAAGCTACCATGTTGGCCCCCTTGCCAGCGTGCTAGTCAAAAATGCCCTCGATGATGTGAGTAATTTATCCGAGTTACTGGAAATACTCGCTTGCGAAATTCCATCACAAGATGATCGTATGATCTTTATTAAGGATCTCGAAATACAACATTCCATCATGACCTCGGGTTATTAGCATTGAAACTTTCAGTAAAATTTAATCTGGTTCTAATAGCCGTCATGATGATATGCCTGATGGCAACAGGATATTTCGCTCATTTTATCCTGCATCGCAATGCAAAAAATGAAGTCATACAGTATGCCAGTTTAATGCTGGAAATGGCGCAAGCGGTTAGAGGCTATACCGTTAATGAAATACGGCCATTAATTAAGGATAAGATGGTACATGAGTTTCTTCCGCAATCTGTACCCGCCTATGCCGCAACGCAAAGTTTTGCTCGTTTACGTGAAAAACACTCCGAATATTCTTACAAGGAAGCAACGCTGAACCCGACCAATCTCAAAGACCGCGCTACTGATTGGGAGGTGGATGTCATTCAGGACTTTGCCAAGGATGCAAATAAAAAGCAAATAATTGGCGTTCGTGAAACTCCCACCGGCACATCATTATTTTTGTCACAACCTATTCGTATCAAAGACCCGGCGTGTCTTGCCTGTCACAGTGAGGCCAGCAAAGCCCCGGAAACCATGATAGCCAAATATGGCAATTCAAATGGTTTTGGCTGGAAAATGAATGAAGTCGTTGGTGCGCAAGTTGTCACCGTGCCGATGGAGCTACCGGTTCAAATGGCTAACCAGATATTTATCATCTTCATGGCTTTTGTGTTGGGCATATTTGCATTTATCATCATTGTATTAAACATCATGCTCAGGTTTATTGTCATCAAGCCGATTAGCCAGATCACCAGCATGGCGGGCAAGGTGAGTATGGGTCGTATGGATACCCCTGAAGTCAACTTTAAATCCAATGATGAGATTTCTTTACTCGCCAGCTCATTTAATCGCATGCGCCGCAGTCTTCAGAAAGCGATAAAAATGCTGGAAAAGTAAAAAACTACTTTCACTGAACATAGTAACGGAGTACGGAAGTCAGTGACAGCTAATAATTCGAATGCCACCGACGCCGTAGACCCTATTCAGCAATACTATATCCTTGAGAGCGACCTAATACATCGCAGCAACTCCGCAAATATCAACAGCTAAACTCTCCATTCATCTACATCAAAACCCATTATGCATAGTGAGGGTGAGCAGACCTGGGATTTCACACCCGCTTCTACAGCTATCTCGATTTGTTCTTCACGTGAAGACATCGGCCTCCAAACGCCATTTTCGAAGGCGAGTATTGTGCCAGATATGTCCTGTCATAATGTGGCGATTTGTTCTAGTCGTGTTACCTTTCCCTTTAAGTATTTATCTTGGATGTAAATTACTTGCTCTAAACCGTCATACTCTCTGGTTTTGTAGATGAAAAATATACATAGTTTGGATAAAATGAGATGATATTCACAAGAATGAGCCATAATAAACAATAGTGACTATTTCTAATTTTGACAAGCGTGTACGGATCGAACAAATACGCTGTATCGAAGCGAAGTATACGCTTGCCTCTGACCCAGAGGTATTACCCACAGACCATTCCGATTTTGAAGACTGTTTATCACAACGGGCAGAGAACCTCGTGGTGCGCAATGACCTTGAACCTATTCTGGGACGCGCCAAAAAACTATCGCGCCAGGCCTATATTTTCATCTTGTTTGTGGCCGCTCTGCTCGGAGCTACAGGGACGATAGTAGCCGTCACCGCCAGTCATACCATTAATATTTACTGGTTGCTGCTGGTCTTGCTAGGTTTTAATCTGCTATCAATGCTACTCTGGCTGGTGGGTATCAGCTTGAACCTGCCAGGTTTGACAGCCGGCATGTTAACCAAATTAACAAGTTGGCTGCCCAGCTATCTGCAGTCTAAAAGCAAATACGGCATGCAAGCGGAGCGTTCATGGCTGGCCTGCCATTTTGGCGGTAGTGTAGGAAAGTGGCAGCTTAGCAAAATAACGCATGAGTTATGGCTGGTATATTTGCTCACAGGTTTCATTGTTTTATTACTACAATTAATAGCACGTCAGTATGACTTTGTATGGGGTACCACACTGCTCTCAGGCGACGTCTTTGTAGAGTTGACTAAAGCTCTAAGCTATCCGTTGCAAACACTCGGATTATCCACACCGTCTATAGAGCAAGTTCATGATACGCAAATTGGGGTATCACAAACATTAACCGCCGCACATCGCTACAGTTGGGCACAGTTTTTACTCGGTGCATTGTTGTTATTTGGAATCATGCCGCGATTATTGCTCTGGTGCTGGTCAGTGCTAATGAGAATGGCAGCCCGACGTCAATTCGCGCTCGATTATTACCTGCCCTATTACATTAATTTGCATCAGCAATTAATGCCGCTGGCAAGCCAGGGTCAAATAATTGATGCAGATACATCGCGGCCGATTGATTCACAGATATCAGGCTTACATCCCGTAGTACGTGCACTACCCGCTGAAACCCATTGGGTATCGGTCGAGCTAGGCGACGACATGAGCTGGCCGCCAAAGTCTATTGTTACTGGCAATGACCTCGGACAAGTGATTGACCGTGAATCTCTGACACGGATTCTACAAACTTTACAAAATGATACATCGCCCGTCATTGCAGTAGCAGTATCAGCCATACGGCCACCCGATCGTGGCGTAGAGCGTATCATTTCCTCCTTAATGTCCAATAGCAAGCAACATTGGCTGGTGTTGTTGCAGCAACACGAGCATGAATCGATATCTAGCACACGGCTTGAGGCCTGGTACCAGCTGGCCAAGGCCTGTAAGGTCCCCGCTGATCACGTCATTAGCATGAGCGTATCTTAGAGCCATGCCAAACAAGGCCAACATCATCGACTCACCACCCATCAAGCTTGCTGTGGTGGGCCATACCAATACGGGTAAAACATCGCTAATCCGCACCCTAATGCGAGATGATCGGTTTGGTGAGATTGATGACGCAGCCGGTACCACGCGTTATGTAGAAAAATCATCTATCTATGCCGGTGACGATGAAGTGATAATACTATTCGATACGCCCGGCTTTGAAGATTCCAGTGCTTTGTTACAGCAATTAACTGATCTGGAAAATACAATTCAGGCCAGCTTACCTGCGGACGTATTGAGTAAATTTATTGAGCAGGCAGATAGCTTTCCCGACTTCGCGCAGGAATCCAAGGTAATACGGCAAGCCATCAATAGTGATGTATTACTGTACATTATTGATGTGCGCGAGCCATTGTTGGGAAAGTACCGTGATGAAGTCGAAATACTGAGTAAGGCCGGTAAACCAATTCTTCCGGTATTTAATTTTATCGCTGGCAATAGTGAAGCCCTGGCCCGATGGCGTCAACAAATGGCACAGTTTAATCTGCATGCGGCACTGGAATTTGATAGTGTTGCATTTGATTTTGAGGCAGAGAAACGGCTTATACCAAAAACTGCAAAGCCTGCTTGAATCACATTATGATGAGCTTCAGGCCCTTCTCGACTATCGACGGGCAGTATGGAATAACCTGACACATGCAGCAGCACAGCGTATCTTTCAATTACTCATAGAGGCTGCCTGTTATCGACAAGAAGTCGATGGCAAGAATGGCATATCAAGCACGGATGTCGCATCAATGCAGGATTTTGTGCGTAATGCAGAGCAACAGGCGTTGCAGGATCTCTTGACCATATTTACATTTACCCAGGTAGATATTGATCTACAACAGCTTTCCGTACGCGACGGAGAATGGGAACTGGATATATTCTCACCCCACGCACTAAAGGCGTATGGTCTAAGCGCCGGTGCTACTGCATTAAAAGGCGCTACTGCCGGAGCAGGTATTGACCTGATGGTGGGCGGCATGAGCCTGGGTGCCGCCGCAGCATTAGGAGCCGTACTAGGTGCAGGATGGGCGACGGTACGACGATATCAGAAAGAATTAAAGGCCGCCTGGAATGGTCATAAATGGTTATGTGTCAATGACGATACCATCAGCCTGCTGTATCTCAGACAGCGGAAATTGTTACACACTTTAACGCATCGAGGGCATGCAGCCCAGAACAAATTACAACTTGGCAATGACGAAAAACATTCACTACCCAAGCAATGGTCTAAAGTCGTCAAGGACATACGTCAACATCCTGAATGGCAACAAGCCACTGCAAGCGATTCGGAATATCAGAAAGTAAAAAAACAGATCATGGACTGGTTAATATATGACGAGTGACTGTTAATATACCAATGATGTCTGACTCCATGATTTTCATAAGCATCATTTAATTTTTCTAGATAAAAATGATATCGCCGTTATTTTCGACTTGTATGGCAAGATGAGAATCTCCTGGCAACTCGTATATTGGTAGGCATTACATCCATACCTCCTGGATCCGACCAAGCTTATTCAAGATAGACCAGCATGGCGGTTAATTATCGATCAACTTCTTCTGTGAACCACTGGACTTGCACTGACCTTCTCCGTCAATTTCTTTTTTTTACCTACCGCACATATCTTCGGCCGAGATCCTGCATCATATGCGCTATACCAAACGGCTGACCCGGTGTCACTAATAGATGAACATGATTGGTCATTAGTACGTAGGAATGAACGGCTATATTATTTTTATCGGCTACTTCTTTCAAGATATGTAAATAACAATTATAATCTTCAGTGCGAAAAAAACAGGGTTCCCTGTTGTTTCCACGTTGAATAACATGCTGTGGTATGCCAGCTAAATTAAATCTGGGTTTACGTGACATCTTCCATCTCCTTATGGCAAGACATAGGTGGATACTATAAAGTATTATCTATATTAGCATAAACTGTGTTCTGACCCCGATTACTGCTGCTCGGTGCTCCGTGTGTATGCCTAGCTGGCTGTTTAGTGCTTCTTTGCTCCTCGCTTGTATTGTCAAATGATTCTAAACTTCGAGTGGGCCGTGCGAATTAAATAGGTAATTAATATTATTTTATAGATGCTACGCATTGTCGAAGATGTCACACTATGCCGATATCAGAAGTTGTATCATTCACCTGCGTACCAGAACGGTAAATTGAGTTAGCATGATAATTAAAGTGATGGGTTTGTTGTGCTTACTCCTGGGTTTCACAGGGCCAATCGTAGCCGCGGAGGAAACTTGGTTGTCCATCGACACCTCCAATGCTACCTTGCTCGTGAAAAGAGGTAATCGTGTGGTGGATAAATTTAATAATATTTCGTTTGGTCGCGACGGCGTCACTGAGCGAGGATTGATGGGAGATGATCGAACCCCGTTAGGAACATTCCGTATCGCATGGATTAATAACCATAGCCAGTTCCATCGTTTTTTTGGTCTGAACTACCCAACCAAAGCGCACGCTTTGCCTGCGTACGCAGAGGGATTGATCGATGAACGCACATACGACATGATCCACTCGGCCATCCGGGCTGGACGTCTGCCACCACAGGATACGCCTCTGGGTGGATACGTAGGCATACATGGCCTGGGCAATGCAGACCAACGGGTACATCGGCAATTTAATTGGACTCATGGTTGTGTTGCATTGACGAATCAACAAATTGACCGACTCTCGCGCTGGATAACTAAAGGTACGAAAGTCGTGATACACTAGCGACGCCCTCCTTTACCAGCAAAGGAGTGGTGAATAAATTTTTAAACAGAAGGAGAAACCAAACATGGAAACCAAGCTATCTAGAACTTTGAAAGTAACGACTCTGGCCGCACTCATTGGCTTGACCGCGGGTTGTGCCAATAATAGTGAGTTGACGAAGAGTGTGGAAGCGGCAAAAGCCGCAGCTGAGTCAGCGCAACAAGACTGCTGAGGCGGCCAAATCGGCGGCTGACAGAGCACAACAAACCGCCGATCAGGCATTGCAATCTGCCGGTGAAGCGAACGCGTGCTGCCAGCAAACCAACGAGAAGATCGACCGTATGTTTAAGAAGTCGATGGAAAAATAAGCAACCGCTTAGGTTGGTTTTAGTGTGGAATCCATCCTGGGGCTCAAGCGTGGGCCACGCCAGGGTGGATTCGTTATAAAGTCAATGCACGTTATACCAGGCTATGGTTCCGGCTGGTCCGATTGCTCGGTCTTCCCCTTGTCGATGTCTGTCAATGGTGTGGCTAGTGGCAAGGGCAATTCGATCGGGATACCTAATGAATCAACGTCGATACTGCGCGCCCGCTCCCAATCTAGCTTGTAATCAGGGCGCTGCTGAGTGGCGCTCAACAGAATACGTACCATCGGCGTCAGGTTTTCTGGCATGACGTGTTTACCATCGACAAGTGGTGGATGCACTTCCATGTACAAGGAATCGCCGTGCCAACCGACTTTATAGGTTTGGTCTACAATGTGTATCGGCGTGCCAGTCGATACCTGCTTAAATAGAAACTCAATGTTTTCAGGATAGAGTCGAATGCAGCCGTGAGTCACTTGCATACCGATTCCGGAAGGCTTATTAGTGCCGTGTATAAGGTAACCCGGTATCCCTAAACGCAACGCATAGGCTCCCAGTGGATTGTCCGGCCCCGCCGGTACTACCTCGGGAAGTGGATCGCCTTTCTCGGCATGTTCCTTCTTAATAGATTGTGGCGGATACCAGTTCGGATTGGCAGTTTTTTCCACAATATGGGTGGTACCTAAAGGTGTTTTCCAATCAACCCGACCAATACTGACTGGGAAGGTAATTACCTCCGGTTGTTTACCTTGTTCTGGTTTAGGGTAATAATAAAGACGCATTTCCGGAACGTTTAATACAATGCCGTCGCGTGGGGCTTGCGGCAAGATATAACGGGTCGGCAAAAGTATTTGAGTACCTTCGCCGGGTAACCACGGATCAACACCCGGATTCGCCAGTATAATTTCTCGATAACCTAAATTGTAACGTCGCGCAATATCCAGCAGTGTTTCCTCATGGCGACTGGTGGTGTGTTGTAGATGACCGATGACGTCCACATCGATCGGCGGTAGCAGGAATGTTTGCGCGTTCAGTTGTGAGGCACTGCCTAACAGCAATAAAAGTAGTGCACTAACGCTAAAATCCTTGAATGATTGCATGGGTAACATTTTGAACCAGATTCTGTGATGACAAACCTAAATTTCGTATGTGGACGGACAGTGAGTAGAGCAATAAAATTGATGCCTATAATAAAAGTCACGACCCACTGAATCAAGCACATTATAAGGCTATATTATATGAAATACATATTGAATGATTCTTTGGGTGGGTGTCCAATTTGGCAAATTGGCAATTTATTTGTCATGGATATGGATTCTGTCTTGATAATATTGGGATATAAAGGATGATTCTTTGGGGGGTATACTGAGTATAGCTTAAAGCAGGAATTGATCCTTATGTTAATTTATTTGAGCAGCAGCTTGTATATCACTTTGCAAGCTCACCTCCTCCAATACCTACAAGATGTCCAGAATTCCTTAAAAATTGATTAGGATCTAGCAAGCCCAACGAGCCCGTTTTGTATACACCCAGATCCATAAATGTTCTATTCGCACAAGTTGTAATGGAACTAATGATGGTATGCCCATGAAAAACATGATCAATGTCTTCAACAGGTTTGATATATCCGTATTGGGCCTCACTATTATAAATATCCCCATTGCCCCATAACATGCCGTAAATCAGCTTAGAACTCGTGCTGTTATCTCTTTTTCCTTTTGCAGAGACTGCGGTAACAACATCTTTCCAACGACAGGTAAGTGGTAGCTCAGCGTGTATCAAGCCAACCTTCGCGCCAGATAATAGATTCAATTCTATCGCTATGGGTAGCTCTACCAAGGCCTCATAATAGCGGCTGAGACTTTCCTGATCAAGATCTCTCGCCCACTCTCCTCCCCAACGATACCACTGTTGCTTAACTTGATCATTATCGTTTTCATAGGCATCAATTAACATCGACTCATGATTACCTAAAATAGAGTAAAACCAGGGTTTGTTTAAATAGTTGATAACCAATGGTGATTCATCGCCTCTATCGATCAAATCACCGAGACAAAAAAGCCGGTCTTTTGTCGTATCAAATTGAACTTCACTTAAGTAACTTTCAAGCAGGCTAAAATGGCCATGAATATCAGAACAAATGAAATCCCGGCCGGTTTGATTACTGTTGTATGCTTGATATTTTGACATTTTAAATAGTTCGAGGGCCAATGGAAAAAGACACAATGGAACAGTCTATGTTCCATCAGCTTTGAGCTGAGAATATTTGCTGTATTGATTTTCTATTTTAGATCAAAACTTGCGCTTATTTCTTTTATACAAAGAGTAACGCCCTTCATTCGACATAAAAATGCGCTTTCATATCGTATTTATAATTGAGCGGACATGTTTTTTCTCTTTTAATAAAAGATCCTTGTCCTTCTCGCTCTTTTTGCTTTCCCTGTTTTCTTTATCACCGAAAGTCAAACTACCACTAGAGTATTCATTACCAAATGACTTTGCTAAGTTAGCTACCTGCTGAACTGCAGACCTTAATTGTTGTTCACTCAGCACAGACAGTGGGTGAATATAGGCGGAATACAACACACCATCGCTAACTGCATAACGTGCATCAAGCGATTTATGGTAATTTGACTCCAGCATAGCATCCAGATGTTCACGAGATAATTTTTTATACTCAGCTATCGGGGCAATAACACGCATACGATCATGCTTGACGTCAGAAATTAAATACATTGATATTTTATTGTAACTGAACTGAACGACACCTTTTTCACCCTTTGAATTTAGCGCCATACTCTTAACAATTTTCTCCATGGATTCCTGGTCCATAACAGACTCAGCTAAACTCACTTCAAAGAAGAGCAAAAACGGAATAATTAACAATAATTTTTTCATACATAATCTCATTTTGATCAATATGGATAAAATTAGCCTCATATTGACGGCCATGACACTGAAGAGTAAAAATAATAATTCCAATACATGCTTATTAATATTACTTATTTTATTTCAATGTCTATAGGCAACCGCACTATTCATATTAATGAAAACCTGGTCTGATAGCAATCGTTAGTATATTAGCGGAAACTGTAATCTGAGCAAATTACTTACAAATCGACTATGCTTATCTCACCGTCATGACGAGGGATAATGATTTTCTTTTTGGGGCACAGCTTGCTGTTATCCAACTTAAATTTTCTGTAGAATTCCTGCCACTTCGCCAAAGCAATTTGATATTTTTCCCGTGGTTGGCTGTACGAATTCTCCTCATTGAAATAGTGATTTTTATCAAAAGCAACATTAAATTCATCTGACACGACAAATGAACAAGCATCTGCGCCATCGACAAATTTTCGACCAAAGTAGACATGCAATTTATCTTTAATGTATTTGCGGCCAAGCACTTCAGCAAAAGAAGGATTAACAAAGATTGCTTTACCTTCTGTAAAATAAGTTTTTTGATCGCGAAAAAATATACCACCGACGTGCTTAAAGGTAATCGGATCTGCCTTTGTGGGTTCTCCGTTAAAATAGACATTCTTCCGATCAATGGCATAAAAATCGGGTGATCCCCCGATAAACTTCACTTCTCCGCCGTTTGCACTGTTTACAACTGATTTATTATGATAGTACATACGCTGAGCATCTTTTGCATAACCCGTATACTTTCCATCTTCAATCAACACTTCAAAGGTCGCAGGATCTGCTTCACGAAAAATCTTAACAACATGAGTCAGTGGCACTCGATTAAAAAAATGACCACCATACACATCACAGTAATGAACGAAATTTTTATCCTTAGCATAACGCCACTTAACATGCCGAAATGAGCGAATATCAACATTCAATAGCTTCTTTTTGCCACAATAGATACTATTTTTCACTCGGTAATAATCACCTCCGAGAGACTTTTTTCTTGAAAATATCGAGCCACTGTCTGGACTATGATCAGCACAAGCGCTGATCGTAAGGAGCAGCGCGCCAAATACAACGTATGTCGTAAATTGATACAGACCTTGGATATAAAACAGCATAAATTAATACCTACTAGTTACAATTATTACAACCTTCAAAAAATACAAACTTGCAGAGAAAATTATCAGTTATCATCCTAAAACTAAAAGACCAAAATTGAACAGATCAGGGTCTTTTGATTAGATATTTTCTATCACCTCATTGCCCACAATGACTTGATAAAGGCTTAATTACCTTAAGTAAGTGCCATTCTGCTCTGACACCACTTATTCTTATTGTTTGCCTCGTTGAATAGCGTAATCTAGTCGATATACCCAGAATCTTTCATTTTTTTATTATCAATATATTCTTTCTTTACCAGAGAGATACCTAATACAACTATAAAAAGAACACCAAGAGTGACAATGGTTTTGAAAAATATTTCAGCCTTTAATGGTGCAAACCATAGCTGCATAACTGACAATATAGCCGCAAGGACAAATATGACTACACAAATTATTGATCCGACCTTCATGACTCTTTCACCAGAATAACAACGTAGGCTTCTCGCTTGAAAAACAATAGCATCCTACGGATATCTTTTTCCATAGTAGTGACACGCCAACCTGATCTTGCATTCATATTCAGAAATTCAGTAAATTTAACCGGATCAACTTTAGAGCCACCCAATAACAAGGACCCCAGCATCCCTTCTTGATAAACCACCACTTTATATTCCAACGTAACCACTCCTTTGTTTGTTAAGATTATTTCTTATTTAAAAAGCTTTCCCTTCAACATCCACATAACAAATATAGTAATAAAACATAGCGAGACTATTTTTAATTGCTTTTGTTTATTACCCGTGCTTTTTCTGTACAAAAGAAAACTAATAAGTGTAATGAAAGATAAGGTAATGGTGATGAAGTCATACGTGTTGGTGTCTATAAAGGCGGAGAGCCAGGACATGTCAAATCCATTTTCATCAATCATTTCCATATGTACTCTGTATTAATTGTTAATTTAGCATGAAAGTATGATCATCCTAAAAGTGGTAATTATACTTCACTAATCGGGGTCAGAACATAGTTTTTTCTAATATACTATTTTAAATAGTATATCGAATCGGTCTCTTTGACATATGGCCGCCCTAGCTTAGCCGGCCTGACATGGCTCTCGGTTGTTACCACGTTGAATAACATGTTGTGGTTTGCCTGCCAAATGAAATCTGGGTTTACGTGACATCTTCCATCTCCTTATGGCAAGATATAGGTGGATACTATAAGTACTATTGGGTCTCTATATTAGCAAAAACTGTGTTCTGACCCCGATTACTCTTGATTCATCGCATCTGATATAAGCGTATAGTATGTTTTATAAACCGAGGTATCCTGAGTATTTTCAAGGCCATTAACTATTCGGTAGAACTTTAAATTCAATAAATCACGAGGGCTAAAACCATCTACATTTTTTTGGTTAATATCAGCTCCCTTTTGGATCATTGTAATGATGGCCTGAGCATATAGGTTGGCTTCATTAACTTGTTCTTCTGTACAGCAATTTTTATAAAGTTTAAAATTATCAATCATCTCACTTAAAGGTGTATTGTTATCTGTATCAAGAATACCTATTTTTGCACCTAAATCCATAATCATAATAATCATGTCCGGCGCTTGCATCTCGACAGCCTTCCACAGAGCACCATTTCTTCCAGATGTGACATTTGGTAAGGGTGTATTAATATCAGCGCCTAGCTTTACTAGAGATAACAGCATAGCAACATCTTGACTTTTGAGGGCTTCAAATATCGCTGTCTCACCAGGTGATGAGCTATAGTTTATATTCGCGCCTTTCTTTATCAATAAATCAACAGTTGATATGCTTTGTGCTGCTACAGCATGTAGTAAGGGTGTATTGCCGTCTGCATCTTGTTCTTCTATATTGGCGTCATTATCGATAAAATATTCGACTAAATGATCCTGGCTAGCCAATGCAGCCATACTAAGGGCCCCTATATTAGAGTGCCCTTTTATTGTTAATAAATTCCTGCTAGTGGCCATTACTTTTATCGCATCCAGGTCGCCATCAGCAATAAGAAAATGTAATCGCTCATCTCGATCCATAGCATTCTCATAGAGTTGTGTACGTCTTTCGATACGATCATTACCCGTAATTTTTAAGCGAAACCTATTGGAGGTAACATTAATCTGTTCTAACGGGGTTGCCAATATCTCAGGCTTGTCGCCTACATAGGTGACAGTGCCAAGATTGCTGTTTTTGGCGACATAATGTTTTTTACGGGCATCTGATGACAATAAATGGACATCATTGATACTCTCTGCCGCTCGAATTCTCACACTTGCGTCAGCGTCATCAAACAATTTTACTAACAACTGCTGTGTCTTTTCTTGTGGATAAGACCCCATAAGTTCAGCCACTGTACGACGAACATGGCCGGATTTGTCTGTGACCGCACGCTGTATAATGTCAAAATGCTTATCTTTGTTTATGGTATTCAGATAAACTAATGAATAAAACCGATCATCTTCATTATCAGATTCATATAATTGACGGAATAAACCCGCTAAAGGCTTAATCATTGACCCCTGAAGGTTTCGTTGTGCTAAAGCGCCGACATAGTCGCGTAATTCTTTTTTGTTCGTACTCGCAGGATTAGTTAAGGCACTTAACTTATCTTGAAATTCACTAATATGCCTGGTCTGTTCAGTTGTGAGTTGCAACGATGGTGGCGAACCACTATCACAAGCTGACATTATTGCAAGAATAATAATTGCTAAATATCTGTGTTGTAATTGCATTTAAAACCTTCTTATAATTTTATTGAAAAAATTTACCGAGACACTAGACATAATTAAGAATAGCTTAAATAAACAAGATCAATATATTGCATAAGCAACAGGATAATGTTTCTAGTATTACTGTAGAATGAGACGGAAATATAAAGACAAAGAAAAGTTATTTGCGACTGTCATGATATTCCTTCATCATCTGTTACATATTATTTATTGCAGTGTTTTAAATAAGCGGTATTGAATACAACAATGCATTCATTTACTTAGATAATCATTGCTGTGGTGTAAGGTTAGATGTATTAAAAAGCCCTTCTATATAAAGATATATAAATCTTATAACATTGAATACTTGGCTTTCATTATTTAAATTATTTATTTTTTTTTACCGGGCTCCATTGCTTTAACCTCGCCCTCTTCGCAACGAATGACGCCTTGATAGAGCCAAGTGATTTCACCTGAAGGACAGTCCTTTAATGGATTCCCACTGACTCTTAAGTCTTTAAGTTTTTGCATACCTACCAGTGGGCCTATGTAACTGACTTCATTATAAGAGAAATTAAGATATTCCAAATTAGGCAAGCCTTTTAGTACTGATACATCTTGTACTTTGTTAGTCATTAATGATAGTTTTTTTAAATTTGACAATACTTTGAGTGGAGTTAGATCAGTGATTTGATTATTATCTATATTCAAATCTTTAAGATTCGTCAAATCAGATAATACTAATATATTTTTTATATTATTATTTTTTAAATTCAAAAAAACTAAGCCAGTCGCTTGGCGGATAGGTGTAATATCACTTATATTATTACTGAATAAAAAAAGCCTTTCAAGCTTAGGCAGTGTACTCAATACTGTAATATCCGTTATTTTATTTCCTGACAATACAATATCTCGTAAATTTCTATGGTGACTTAAAGAAGAAATATTAACCAGGTTGTTACTTGCTAATTTAAGCTTCGATAGACTTGGGAGGGAAGTAATAAAATCAATATCAGAATCTTGTAAATTCGATCTTACTATTTCTAATTCTTTTAGCGTCTTAAATTTTGCTATAATTCCTATGTTTTTTAATTCTTTTGATTCAAGACTTAGTGATTCAAGTTTGTTAAAGTTAGATAATGGGTTTAAATCAAGTGAGCGCGCACCTAATAATAGCAAGTGCTCAATCTGAGTCAATTCGGCAAAAGGTGTTAAGTCTAGAGGTAAGTCTGATCTACCGATTATACTAATAACCTTGAGCTTTTTAAATTCATTATAATAGTCCTTGCAACTATTAGAATCGAACTTAGCATTATATTCATTTAACAATAGCGTATAGGTTAGCCGTTGCTGGGGTGTTGGATTCTCACATATAGCAATGCTCTTCTCAAACTCGGCCTCGGTGACACTGCTCCATAGTGTGATACTTATTACGAGCAGACAAATATTTTTTATCTTAATTTTTACCCTATTATTACTTTCCATTACATGCACTCGAGATTGTATAGGATCGCACTTTTGAACCCACCTTATTTATTGGCATAATATCTACCGCACCCCATATATTAGCTACTTCAGGTAGTAGGCTGCGTCGGCTAACGCTGTGCGACTCTACCGCTAAATAGGGTATGCCACCTTTAGCGGAGCTAAACGGGGTAGTAAAATAACTGTCCACGTCATCAAGAACTCTATTATAGACCTCTTTAGCCACTATTACAGTATTGAGATAATCTAAACCCGACATTTTTCTTTTTGCACGAAGATCATGATGTATGATTTTATTGTCTCTTTCTTGTAACTTTTTACTGTACCGCGCTATATTTTTACGAGTTGTCCTAACGAGTGAATCGGTACGGCCGCCTGTTAAGGCACCTAACACTCTCAAAAGCATATCGAGCAACTTGAAAACACCATAATGCTCCTGTGCCAACAGGTTAAAAACAATTTCTGCACGAATATTAGCACCTTCATCTCCTTGTTGATTGGATTTATTGTAGTCATCTTCCAACTGTTCCATTTTATTGAGAAAGGCTGCGTGGTTTTTACTTTCCATACAAGTATGATATGGGTCTTTTGTTGTGACATTAATATGAGTAATATTAAAGTCGCCATTCTTTTTTGCTTCAAGTGTACTGAATTGGGCGTCTGGTTTATGCATCGTGTCATCGAAGGTTTCAATTTGTGTGAGCAGTATTTCTCCTATGACATCAGAGAAATTACTGCGAAGTCCACTTGTATGACTAGGATCTTTCGGGTTAAATTGTAAAAAATTATTTAAATTTCTAATAAAATCACCAATCCCTGGCCCAATATCATCTATTAATCCTCCAAAACTAAAGTCAGGATTTTTGTCATTAACACGCTTTTCGATATTTTTAATAGGATTGCTAAGATTTATAATCAATGAATCAAGGATTCCATCAGACAATGTAGCTAAAATATCACCAGTTATAAATTTCGGGTATTTTTTATTTAACTTTTTTAGAATATTTTGTATTGACGTGAGTAAAAGACTGATATTTTTAAATATATCCAACACATCATCTAAAAACTCACGCTCAGAAATGCTAGGTAATGACTGTTGCTGTGGTGTAGTAGCTTGTTCTAAAGCAGATCTCATTTTGATGCCATAGTATAATATCGGTGAGGAGTATTTAAGGCCTTGCATAGTTGTCGATTTCACATTATCTGCAAGAGACTCTGCACTATCTACAAGTTGACGTTTGAACAAATAAATCAATATATCCGCATACGGCGCTGCTGCTAATTTTTCTAGTGTTCCATTGAACGTATTGTTCGGATCAAATTCATTAGGCTTTTCAGGTTTGTTAGGATCTTTAGATTCTGTAGGCCCTTCAAATGCACTAATTAATTCAGGCATTTGGCGCATGGAAAAATTAGCAACGAATCGCTGAGTTAGGTCGTAGTCATTATAGACATTAATGATCTCACATTTTTCATGTAATACATTGGTATTGATTTGTGCTTGTTTTGTAAAAAATGGGGTAGAAAGATAGACGATGCTTTTTACCTTAATGAACTTGTGCGCAGGGTCGTTTTCAGCTAACTGTGTGTATTCATTGATGACATTACCGCCATGTGAGTGGCCAATAAAATGCAGGTAAATAGGTAGTTTTTCAAAACGCAATTGTCCTGTGAGAGTTTTCACATGCTCAAGTAATTTTTTACCGGCTTTTTTTCTTGCATCTATTTCATTATCACCAGTCCATGAAAATTCATCGGAATACACTGATATCTTCCGGCTCCTTACAAATGATTTCATTCCATTCAGAAATGGCTTATCCCAATAGCTTTTATTGGCCTCTTTATCTGATTTTTTATCAAACATATTGACGGGATCGGTATAGCTCTTATTGGCCTTTTTATCAGGTTTATTATCAAACATATTGATGGGATCGGTTGTGCCGGGTACTAAAATAACTATATGTTGAATATATTCAGATTCAATTACATAATAATCACAAATATTATTATTGTGTAAACGTATCTTGATACGCTCACTCGCTGGCACTCGATCATAACTAGGCATCAGATTTTCCTTCTTCTGGTTCATTTTCTAAAATTTCTATGTGTATGGGGCCTACCAATACATTTTCAAAGGTTACATTACCATACTCACAAGCCTGTCGTAGTTTATTACCATCGGCCATTGTCAATTCTATCTCTGTTTTATTGAGTACGCGTTTAATTTTATCCTCACTGGGGACAAACTTCACTGTCTTCAGTAAGTTTAGGGGGCCAGATATGACTGATTGGGTACTTTTTGTTGCTACATCAAAACGATATTCTAGAGGCCCTACGTCACCTTCACTTTCATCGTTACTAAGGTCTTGCTGTACTTCTTGCAGGGTTCTTGTCCATGGCAAGCTATGTTTCACAGCGTCACCACTGTTAATCATAGTATTGGATTGTGTCAACTTTGTCTTTTTTTGAACCGTTATTATATTCATAGATGGTTATTGTCGCTGTTTCACCCGCTTTGAAATTATTCGATTGAAACATCAATTCTGCCGGACTGCCTACCATAACACGATCTTCTTTCCAGCTTAGTTGAGTTATATTGGGTTCATTGGCAGCGCTTACCTTGTCTTTAACATCAGTTACTTCTGGAACAACCCACGGAGCCTGTGCAGCATAAGTGATTTTCTTGCCAGGTATAATTTCATCAAGTGCTTTACCAACATTCACATCATAATTCAAGCCAGCTACCGATCCCGAACTAGGTCCATTAAACGCCACACTCCCCGCCTGTATATTGATCTGGCTGGCCTTGAAGGTGATGCCACCACTGTCGATGGTGATACTGCCACCGGGGCCTTGGATGTGCATTTTTTCACTGGCGGTGCTCAGGTGTTTGGTGGTCTGGCTGGTGATGGTGTCGACCACTTCCAGTGAGTAATTGCCGTTGACGGTGTTGACATAGTGTCCGCCGACTTCTTCATGGTGGTTGGCGTAGGTGCTTTCAACGCGGTGGTTGTTGACCTTTTCGATGAAGTCTTTGTCGATTCTGGTGGTACGGTTGCGTTCGATGACTTGAAAGCGGTCTCTACCGATGGTTTCGCGTTGGTCCTGGGTGACGCTGAGGGTTTCGTCGTTGAGGACATCTTCGGTTCTATCGTGGCCGATGTTGATGGTTTCATCATTGCCGATGTCTTCGGTACGGTCGTGCCCTACCCTTGTGGTTTCGTCATTCTGGACGATGTTGTTCTGGTCTTTTTGTGCGTGGATGAAGATTTCTTCTTGTTTGGCTTCGTCTTCAAAACGCAGTTCGTTATAGCCAATGCCTTTGTGGGTTTGGCTTTTTATGGTGGTACGGGTCTTGTGTTGCGGCAAGGCGTACGGGGGCATGTTGTTGGCGTGGTAGGTGCGCCCGGTGATGATGGGTTGGTCGGGGTCGCCTTCGAGGAAGTCGACGATCACTTCATGACCGATGCGCGGAATGGCCATGTGACCCCAGGCGCCACCGCCCCAGTCTTGTGAGACGCGGATCCAGCAGGAGCTGTGTTCGTCCATGGCACCATAGCGGTCCCAGGGGAACTGGACTTTGACCCGGCCGTGTTCGTCACAGTAGATTTCTTCACCAATAGGGCCGACGACGTGGGCGATCTGGGCGCCATCGACGCTGGGTTTGTGCCGGGGTTTGGCACGCCAGGCCTGGCCTTGGGGGATGAGGCTGAGGGTGTTGCTGTAGCGGCTGCCTTCGTCGTTGCATTATTATGGGCATTACCACTGTCTTCATATTGGCTTTGTGGTTGGCTGCCTTTGTGGGTGATGCTGGTCACCAGCCAGCTGCCGGTGAATTTTATATTGTCATGTTTGTTCAGGGCGATGATGTGGCCGGGCTCGGGACGCATGTCGTCACCTTTGGCGATGACGCGTTGGCTGTCACGGCGTTCATATTCGAGGCGGTAACGGTTAAAGGGTGCGCCCTGGGCGTCTTCCTTGTAACGGCCGGGGTAGTCGTATTTCTGGTATTCGGCGATTTTGTTTTCGTTGCTGTGCAGGTTGTTCTGGCCATGATGGCTGTGCTCAAGGCTGTAGCGCGGGTGCTTAAAGGTGTAGTCGCGCATGCGGTGTTCGTCGGTCTTGAGTTGTTCGGCATATTCAAAGGTACGTATGGCCGGTTCGGGTTGTTGCGCAGCAGGTTTGGGATTGTAGGTGAGTTCACTTTTGACGGCGCCGTGATGCAGGCTGTCGCTGAAGATCAGATGGTGTTGGTCTTTGTTGTGTTCAAAGTGAAACACCAGGCCTTCTTCGGCGGCCAGTCGTTTGATGAAGTCGAAGTCGGTTTCACGGTATTGGACGCAGTATTCGCGGACGCTGTGGTTGTCCTTAGTATCGAAA
This sequence comes from uncultured Gammaproteobacteria bacterium, assembly GCA_963807455.1. Classification (GTDB taxonomy): domain Bacteria; phylum Pseudomonadota; class Gammaproteobacteria; order JAADHQ01; family JAADHQ01; genus JAADHQ01. The sequence goes on from CAWECS010000023.1 coordinate 196,408, forward strand.
CGAATATTGTTGCTGCCATTTTCTTTCAGCAAGGTGGTGATAATGCTAATGGCGTCTTGTTGCTGAAAGATGCGGCAGTTGCTGCGCAGTCGGGTGCGCGCCAGTTCGGGTTCAATAATAAGGGTGTAATGCGTGCGTCGAAACCCGGTTTGTCCCTGGCGCATACGCGTGACGATGCCGTTGACGCGTCGGCTGACCTGGTCGTTTTGCCACAGGGTGAAGGTCACGGGTTGATCCAGCAGTTGACCGAAGTCAATGTTGGCGTCGGTGCTGGTGGCACTGATCATTAAGCAGAAGGGTTTGGATAGATTTTCCTCAAGTTCAAAGTCGATCAGATCGAAGTGATACGCGCTTGAGGTAAACAGTGTAAATCGATTATCGTGTTGTGTCGCCATTACCAGTCCTTATGGTTGAGGGTTGATCTATTATTAATTATTAATTATTAATGACTTCTTTCAGCCCAATAGTGTTTGTAAAGTTTGAATTACATTTTCTGTGATCAAATTGAGCCTGTATTGATAGAGACTAAAGGCAACAATAGATACAACACCTGCAATTGCCCAGATACCCCATAGCGGAAATCCGTCATTGAGTTGATATTTACGACTGCTGACATTGGCGGTTCTGTCGATTAGTTCATCAGGGGCTTCACCACGGAGTTGGCGCAGTACATGATGCAATTTTTTTATAATCGTCTGGCGTTCGGCATCACCTTCAAATTGTACGCCATATTTACCACGAAAACCCAGCGACAAAAACAGGTAGATCATTTCCAGAAGTTCATGATACTTTTCCGGGTCCATTAATGTGCGAGACAAGATGGTATAGAATTTTTCACCACCCCAGGTTTCATCATGGTAGATACTGAGCATGGAACGTTCGGCCCAGACTGAATGCGCACCCCAGGGGGTTCCCATGATGGCTTCATCAACAAAGCTGCATAGACAATAGCGATATGCCAGCTGATTGGACTTGCTATAACCCTGAGTTTGCACTTCGGCTATGATCGCGGCTATTTCATCTCTCACACGTACATAAAGTTGTGGTACGTCACTATAATTTGACAATTGTTTCACTCTAAGTACCAGGCCCAGTAGTGGCGTGGCGGCATCGACCAGATTATTGATGCTCCCACCGCGTAATGAAAACCAGTGATCAATATCAGAGTCAATATGACTGACGCCATCAAAGGTCAATTCATCCTTGTTGGCCATATCGGTACTGGGCGTTTCCCAGTAGGCAAGGTCCTGCCCCGCTGCTTCAGCCTTTTCATCAAAAAACAGGTTTTCGCGCAAATCCTGTGCGCCGATAGTTAGATCTTTGTTATCCATGTCCAAGTCTCCGTTTATTCATCCCGCACAGCCCAGAACTGAAGTTCCAGTTCAGGCAAATCGCCGGTTATGTGGAATCCGAAACCAGTGGTATCTTTCATCATTTGCCACATCGGGCTGCTACGATCCACCTGGAAATAAGTGAATCCTGCATGGTAAGGCAAGTGCCTGGGCGCTACCGGTAATGCATTTAAGGGAATGCCAGGTAATTGCAGGTTGATCAGTTCCTTGATACGTTCCAGTGAAGCGACCTTGGTTTGCTGGGTAAACAGCGTGCGTATACGATCATTATTAACCTGGGCACGAACAGCAAGAATAAAGTCGGCTGATTCGACCAGTGTACGGTCTGCCAGTGGCGCAATATACACACCATAGGGTTTTTTCTGAATCGGTATCGAGATCGCGCGTGACTGCAATACAGTACTCAGATAACGCCTTAAAGTATCAATCAAGGGCTTGAATGAAGCATTGGGTTCGGCGTGATTATAGGCCGGAAACAATTGTGTCAGTCGACCACTCTCAACAAAGCTGCTAAGTTCGCCACAGGCACTGGTAAACTCAGTATAGAGTCTTTCAGGATGAAGATCCCTGATCTTCGTCAGATGCTGAAACAGCGGTGTGAGTCGATTCAAACTAACCAGCATCATGAAGTCGGTTACGTCGGCAACACCCGCCTGCGACGGCGCAGATATGCGCTCAGCCAAATGTTCTGCGCGTGCTCTTATCAGACCGGCTACTTCTCCCAGAAAACGACTCAAAGCAGGAACAGCATTGAGACTGACACTGGTCGGGAAAAAGTCTTCATCCAGACTCAGGGTATTATCAGGGCGTTTTTCCTTGATACGGGTAACCGCTATGCAGGTATAGGCACTACGATCTTCGCTTTCCAGCATAAATCTTAAATTCAACTGGGCCGTGGAAAGATGAGTGCTATTGCCATCTTGTGAATGAGTATCCTTGATTTCACTCAGGGTTTCTATATAGCGCTTATGTACGTTGGCTTCCTGTCGTTGTATGTCCCCTACTCCGTCCGCACGTAAAGGCAGCGCCAGAAAAACAGTCTGATTAGCAAGACTGGCATCATCAATGACCAACGGTTCGGGTGATGGTGTTTCACCCGGTATATCAAAGACGGCACCATCAGGCATGACGCCGGAAGCACGCACCAAAGCAATTTTGCCAAAACTGAGATATTCTTTATTGATCTCAAGTTCTGAAAAACCATAGGCATAGGGACTGGTGGTACTCAATCGATGGTTAATCAGGAATTCAATGTAACGTGTTTCTTGCTGGAAATGTTGGGGTTTAATGAATAAACCTTCACTCCATATGATTTTATTCTGGTTTGGCATAATTCTATAATCCTTCCTGTCTGATTACGATGTCGGATTTTCGAAGTTGAACAAATAACGGATATTTACTGCCTTTGGATTCAACTTTGGTAACGACTTTCCAGTTTGCATTCTCTATATCGTTATAATCGCCAATGACAGCGATAAAACGTGTTTTCGGGTCAATGTTAATAAAATTGACAAACTTGAATTGTCCAGGGACCAGAACATAATCTTCATGGCTTACGTAATTTTGGCCCAATGAGGTTTTCAGATCTTCACGTATGGACTGATAATCGGCGCTTAATAACAGTGAATCATCTCTGAGTTGCACGACTTTAAATGCTATAGGGGTTGAACCATCAATCATTTCCGGCATTTCATTGTTGCTTGCTTTTTGAGTCGCTTCGCGCTCATTGTCCCCTTGTTCATCCAGCTCAAGCAAAACGGCATTGAGTTTATCTTTTAGTTCCTTCTTGCTTTTGCCTTTCAGATAAACATGCGATTCATCTTTTGCACTCATTACATTGGTATTGACATCCTTACTGGCAACCATAATCAGGGCCACCTGACTCGGCCGTTCACTCGGTGGCAATGAAGCAATATCAATAGCCATCGTTGCCGGTTTTTTTGTCGTGCACGCAATAAGCATACTGGACATCAGTGCTATTATAATAATTCTTTTCATCATTCTAAACATGCTCTCAATACTTCCCTGGTTAACTCTATTTTTTATACGAAAAACCTGTTTTTTTCGTATTTACTATTAAGTAATTCCTCAAAAAATCAATCTATGTTGCCACTTTGATAACAAATAATTATGCATGTAAAAAATACTGCATAATCAGAGATTGCGATTTTTTTACAGTGCATCCATATTTTTACGCATGGATTTATCATAAGTTTGTTCAAACACTTCCCAGAACAGTTTTTCAAACCCCTGTTGTCGTGATGAAATAAGCTCATTGTAATAATGTGCATACATTACCCAGGACCAGTCACTGCCTTTTTTATCCTCATTATGTGGTTTGGAGGCGTAACGGGCAAACCGCTTTGATAGTACATCCGGTGAAAATGCAGCCAATAATTCCTTCAAACTGGCCTGAATAGCATCCAGCATGGCCTGTTGATGAATCGCTATCTGGTTCAGGCTTTCCTCTACTGCTTTGGGAGGAGATAAATGAACATAACTTCTTTCGTCCGAGAACATGGTTTGTACGGTATGCTTATAATCCTGTTTAAGTTTTAAAGGATTATCTTCGATGGGTTGAAGATTACGGCTTAACAAAGATATAGTGGAAGCATTGCCGATATCGTAACTATTCTGATATATCTTCATGATTCCTTCGATGGTTGCCTTGATGGTTTCGCCGGCCTCCCTTAAAAAATCATGTGCTTTATTGGAATCCAGTTCCCCCAATGTTACTTCCATACCTTTTAATAAAGGCATCGCAGCGATGTGATTAGGTAATCTGGAATTAGTCGGCTGACCAGCTTTTGATGAGTCTACATCGGCATACCAATCTGGTTTTTTATCGTCATATCTGGAATCCAGCAGATCCGGTTCATCAGGTGTCATATCATACTCTCCTGTTGTAGGCTTGATAACGGGCAAGGAAAACGCTTCACGTGTGGTTGCCGTATAATCAGTTAGGGAATTACTGGCTGCAGTAATTAATATTTCTTCGTCTTGTGGGATCAATTCAGCTTCCAGTGTTCTGTCATCATTGGTAGCATTCATGATATTCAATGGATCTCTTTCTTCCTTTATTTCGGGTTCATTCAATCCATGCAGGAAATCACGATAATCAGTTTCCTTAATGAGGATATTGCTACTGTCAGTGACGGCCAATGGGTCGATAATTTCGCCCATATCCAAGCCATGCAATGCGTCGCCATAGCTATAATCATCGACTACTTCATTAGTGATAGTAGCAGTGATCAGGTAGTTACTGATGCGTATTTTATCGCCATCAGACAAGCGCACGATCTTGTTTTTACCGATGCCTTTGGTTGAACCGTTAATAAAAGTATTGCCGGAAAAATCAGTCAGGCAATAATGATTATCAATCATCAGTATCTGTGCATGCAGAGGTTGTATTTTACCGGCATAATCATGCAGTAACCAATTAGTGCCTTGACTACCAATAGTACCGCCCTGCTGGTCAAAATTATAATGAGGATAAGTGCCGCCAACGATAACTTGAGGATTGGTGATGCGTAAGGACAACATTGGCATTTGTTCATGTTCAATGATCATCTTAACTTAATCCTTATATTCGCTTGCCGTCTAATAGAGTGACTTTCGCCAAACATGGTTGTCCATCCCAGGTTACAACCCGAATTCTCACTGAGTACCAGATCAGGTATTTCCTCCTGAAGTAAACCAAGATCCAGATCACAGGACAATTGATCACGCATCAAAAATTCCAGTAGCTTCTTCAAGGGCTGAAAATGTTCACCATTGGGTAAAAACTTTCTTAAGGTAGTCTGATCAAGCTGGTGAATTTCAACAACGAACTTGCTATTTCTACTAGGCACCCTGTTTCCAATAACAAAGTTTTCACCTAACAGGCATTCGCTTCCCAGGCTTATTTTTTGATTATCGGGAATATCAACATAAGTGAATTCCCATTCCTTGATAGAAACATTTTTCAACTGAAACGCATGCGCAATTATCCCGGAGACAATGGAAGGTGAGCGACTCTTGCTGGCAATTTGACCAACATATGGGAGTAATTGCCCCAATGGTAATGGTAAATTTTTTCGTAGATGCTTGTCATTAAGGCCGATGAGTGCGAACAATTGTGAAGAAAAATCATCCTGAGCACCGCTGGTATAAGACACATAATAACGATATTTTCGCCAGATTCGATGCAGGTGCGTGATCAGTCTGTGATTGAAAAAATTAAAAAAGGCATTACGGACACCAATTTCATGTCCATACTCATAAGCCATTTGATCAAGCAGGTAACCAGGCAATGGTGAACTGACACCATTAATTCCAAGAAAGCTGACCTCAAGTCGATATTTATCTTCTTCCAGGCCTCTTTCAATCACATTACCCTTGGTAATATCAGTAGAGGGAAAGCCAAGGCCACCATAGTTACTAAAGATGAAACGTTCATTGGCAGGATGAGTTTGCACATCTTTACCCAAATCATCACCATGCAGACGATGAAGATTCTCCACTAACTGGAAAAAAGAATACCCGTGCGCCTTTCTAAGTACTTCAGCAGCTAGATGACGGGTTGTCGGCCGTTCTGTAATTTCCATGTATACGTTTCGTTATTGGTTGTGTTAATAACTTCCAGCAAGTGAAATGAATTAATGCTGGAGTAAAGTGCGAAAAAATGCGATAAAACTGTTCCAAATAAATAAAGTTGCCCTTCTGACAAAAAGTTCTTCTGATCAATTTGCATACTTGACTGTAAACCCCGGATAGGAAGTCCATCCAGTAGTACGTCAATCGATTTTGTGTCGATACTTTTAATGGCCAGTGCGCGGCTTTGTGAATTTCGCTCAGACTGAATATCTGTATGAGCCTTGAAATCATAAGCGTTGATAATCGTTCTTATTGAATCAACATCCAGCAATGACAAATAATTTAGTGAAAGATTAGATATTAATTGCCAATGCAAGCCACCATCCAATACTGGATACAGCGCCGCTGTTGGCTTGGTAATATTGGAGAATTGTACGAACGAGGGTGTAAATTCAGTCGGTACACACACGTCGCCTACAGTCAGAGCCTCGGGTAAATTCCTGTTGGTACACGTTAGTTCGATAGAAATAGCCTCGCGACTACTATCAGGAATAAAAGCGCTTTCATCACTGCGAATGAAAGATATCCTTTGTTCAGTACCGTTACGTGAAAGTGACGGTTTTATTCTATTACGGTAATATAATGCCTTGCGGTTATTGGCGCTTTCAATTTCATGTTGAAATGACTCAAATGGAGTGTATTCCCTGACCAGGTTGCTTTCTCCATTTTTAAAGTCTGACCAACCGCTTACTTTATTAACGCTGAAAACCTCATAATGTTCGTGTTGATTTCCTGAAGGTCTCAATGGGTAATCGGTTAACTTACCATCGAGCATAATAGGATCAGCATCATGACTGAATAGATTGATGGCTGGCACACAATGTAGAGCAAAGTCTTCAGCATAGATATGCATGTTAGCGGGCATAGGCCGGGTAAAATGAAATTCAAATGTAGCTTGATCCGTTTGTGAATCAGGCCAAAGTGATAATAGATTAACCATGTCAAAGAAATAAAAGCGACGTGGAAAAATCAGAAATTCCTGTAAGATTCGATAGCCATCAAAAGTGTTTTTATGATGTGGCAAAAGTGCTTCTTCACTCTTGAACCCGGGCGTCTGTATATGTTGGCTACCTATCTGGCTGGTTTTGCCATCGATAGTCACCAGGACATAGTCGAGATAATGGGTAATCCACAAATACAAGGTAGATGCATTAAAATCGCTACCCGATAAATGCACTGGCAAATGGTCACAGTCTATCGAATCCAACGGCAGGCCACCCATTGTTTTCAGGTTCATGGCCACCACGGATTTTTGTTTGGAATGACTGGCATCAATAGATGTTATTTCCAAAGGATAAACAGCGACATCATGCACAGTCGTAAACTGACAGGCCGTGCCATCGACGGGCTTGGAACGCATCAGCATACCTTGTTCCAACACCTGTTTTTTTGTAATTGACTTGACCACCGGTTTGAACTGCATAATGGTCGCACTTGGGAATGGCCTTAAATAATCAGGCCATAACAGGTTCAGTATGGAATGAGTTAACTCCGGGAAATCATCTTCAATTTTAAAGCGCAAGCGTGCGGACAGAAAGGCAAAGCCTTCCAACAGGCGTTCAACATCCGGATCTGAAGCCTCTTCTGACAGAAGATGAGACAGACTTGGATTGTTTTTAGCAAATTCCTTGCCCTGTAAACGCAGGAACTCAAGCTCATCCCTAAAGAGCCTATCTAACGACATTGTTCACTCCTAAACAATTCTATATTGCTTATACAATCCATCCAGCAAAAGCTCGATAGTTATAATCTCGGCTTTATGCTTGATAGAAAGAACACCCGTAATCTTGAAATTCAGGTCCAGCGGTCTTTCCGGCGTTGGTATAAAGACAACATCTTTAATGCGCACCCTGGACTCATAAGCTTCTATGGTGTCCTTGATATTACGTGCAATTTTAAGGGCAAAATCAGTTGAACCACCCGTTGCATCGTTAAAATCAAGCAAGCCCATTGACGGTGCACTTTCGCTGCTGCCTTGCCGTGTGTTGAGTATTTGCTGTAAATTAAATTTCACTGCTTCAATTGTCGCAGTGATATTATCGCTTTCGTCAACACTCTTTACGGGTGGACCTTCAGTGTCCACCCTTTTAAGAAAACTCCCTTTCACCAAACTACTCCTGGCGTTCAAGATAATTAACCAAGTCTATGGTTACTCTTTTTCCAAACGTCCAACAAGTGATAACTCGAAGCTCGCTCCCATGTACTTGAAGTGAGGACGTACAGACATGGCCACTGTATACCAACCTGGATTACCCTCGGCATCAGATACCGTGATACTGGCTTCACGTAAAGGACGACGACTGCGAATATCTGCAGGCGGGTTTTCCTGGTCAGCGACATACTGTCTGATCCATGAGTTCAATTCACGTTCCAGATCATGTTTTTCTTTCCAGCTTCCGATCTGTTCACGCTGCAAGACCTTAATGTACTGAGCCAGTCTGTTAATGATGAACATATAAGGCAGCATGGTTCCCAATTTGTAATTGGTTTCTGCCATTTGTCCTTCTTTTGTCTTTGGAAATATTTTTGGCTTCTGTACTGAATTGGCCGAGAAGAAAGCAGCGTTATCACTACCCTTACGCATGGTCAAGGGAATGAAGCCTTCGTCAGACAATTCAAATTCCTTCCGGTCTGTAATCAGTACTTCTGTAGGAATCTTGGCTTGCAAATCACCAAAGGCTTCATACAGATGAACTGGCAGATCTTCAACAGCCCCACCACTTTGTGGACCGACAATATTCGGACACCATCGATACTTGGCAAAGCTGTCAGCGATACGACTAGCCAGCAAATACGATGAGTTACCCCACAGGTATTCGTCATGACCGCCACTCACATCTTCTTTATAATTAAAGTTCCGAATCGGGTTCTCTTCTGGATCATAAGGTGTACGTAGCAAGAAACGTGGCATTGTCATACCGAGGTAACGGGCATCTTCTGTTTCACGTAACGCGCGCCATTTGGCAAAGCGTGAGCTTTCCAGGTTACTTTTAACTTCCTTAAGGTTCGGCAGTTCTTCATAACTTTCAATGCCGAGCATTTCAGGGCCAGCGGCAGAAAGGAATGGAGCATGGGCCATTGCAGCGATTGAAGCCACTTTACCTAATAGTTGAATATCAGTATTGGTAGGTGCAAAGGTGTAATTACCGACAATAACTCCGACCGGATCGCCACCAAACTGGCCATAACCAGATGAGTAGACATGTTTATAAAGTCCGCTTTGGGTAATATCAGGTGAGAATTCAAAATCATCCTTCATTTCCTGCTTGGTCACGTGGAGAATATCAATTCTGATATTTTCACGAAACTCGGTACGATCAACCAAAGTTTTCAAACTCTTCCATGACGATTCCATTTCCTGGAATGTTGGATTATGAAGAATCGCATCGACCTGCTTGCTCAGCTTAACATCGATTTCTGCAATCATCATATCGACCAGGGCACGGTTCAGTTGTTGCTCTGTATCACCGGTATCGATAATCGTTGAGATGAATTCTGCCAAACCTTTTTTGGCAATATCATATTCTTCCTGTTGTGGGTCAATCTTTGTTTGAGACATGATTTGCTCAATAAGGCCGACTTCCTCTACGCCTGCGCTGCTGGCAGCTGTTTCTGTTTGAGTAGACATTGTTATTCCTCTTGTATAAATTAGTGACTGATCAAATCAGCTTAATTAATTATTTAAATTAATTGCTTGAATCCTTGTCTGTCTGTTCTTTCTTGGGTGCAAGTAAAGCTTCAAGCTCACCCGCCAGTATACTGCGAGAGCTATCATCTCCGAGAAGATCCTGTAACTTTTTCCTGAAGGATGGGACATTACCCAATGGACCTTTAAGTGCGACCAGTGCTTCACGCAGACTTAGCAGCTTATTCAGTTCGGGTACATTCTTGGTGATATTATCAGGGGAGAAATCCGCCATTGAATCAACATCAACTTTAACGTTGATGGTTGCATTTTCTTCTTCCGATAAATGATCGTCAACGACAAACTCCATTGACAGGTCTGCTTTTTGCAAGACTTCACCGAAGTTTTCCTTGTTCACACCAATGGCGGGTCTTTCTTCCAGTGGCGTTTCTTCTTCGTGACCTTTAAAGTCGCCGACAACCAGCATTTTTAATGGCAGCTCGACTTCTTCATTAATGTCGCCTGTTGCAGGGGTATATTTTATATTAATGCGCTCTTTAGGCGCGACGGAACCATCTTTAGACATGGGTATTCTCCTTTACCTGGTAATTATTTCAGTATAAAGCAGGGCCACTAGTAGGTGCATCCTTGCTCTATGGTTAAGTTAAAAATAAATTATCCTTAACAACTAGTCAAGTATAAATAAATCATAATTAAAACTAAAAAACATATATCAAATTAAATTCGATCTCATATTAATCATACGTGGTTACGTAATCATAATTGTTGATCAATTATTCAAGTAATCGCTAGACAATTAATCATACGTATCCCTCCATTTCACATTAGAGACCTTTTGTAATCTTTCAGGTCTGGTAGCTAATAAAGTTCGTGGTAACACAAAACCTTTTAATAATCGGTTTGACAACGGGTTATCACTTCTGGGTGATCGTAAGCGGTAGCGCATTTCACCATTTTCAATATTAAAACCAACATCAACGCGCGAACGGCTTGTACCTTTTATCTTGGCACTATTGAATAATCTGAACCATGACCAGGAACCACGGAATCTTAATGTCCGGCTAACGCCCTGGTTACTCACCATCACTAGCTTACTTTCAGTGCCACGACGCAGCGTATTAGGCCAGATCATTTCTATAGGATAGGAAGAACCATGATTATAGGGAACCGTTTGCCCTTCTATATATAAAACACTACGTCTGTAGGCACCTGCCAAGGCCAAGGGTTCAACAGTAAATGGCACATGTAACACACCCTTGTTGTTGAAAAATGCATTCTGGATTGGCTCTAGCTTGCTCAATTGCAGTTTTACTTGATTGTTGACAATCGGATCACCACCCTCACCCGATGTGAGTGCGGCATAGTTTTCTTCAAAAAACAGCTTAAGATATTTTTTGTTAAAACTATCCAGTATGCCACCCGGACTGAAGAAGCGCTCAAAATCTTCCAGAGAGGCATCTGCGCCAGCCGGATTTAATGGGTATTTGTGTGCCAGGTTTTGAGCGTAGAAACTATAGACTTCGCTGTCCCATTTATTTTCCAGCTCTTTTAAAGCATGTCTGAGAACGACACGCCATGATTCACTGGCAACATCAGATAATTGCTTATTCAGTGGTGCAGGCAAACCATTGGCAATGCGCTTAAGGTTATAAATGGGATCCGCCCCCTTTAAGGACAAACGTGCATAAGAAGCATCGAGTGAAGCCTTGCCCATGTCAGTTGCTTCGTTGATATTACTCATATATTCATTCAGTAATGCGATAGATTTGAACACTTCATCTATATAAGGCGCTTTATCATCTCTACTTTCGAGTAGTTTATTCAGTGGCGCAAAAGCACGAGTAATGCCCAGCGAAGCATTTCTGTCAGGGTCAGCCAATAATGCCTCATTCGCAGCGACTTGTGTTTCATCAGGCAAATTGTAGACGACACTATGTTCCTTGATAGCTTGCAAAAGACGCCTGACCGGACTGGATTTATCATTTAATGCCTTAAGAATGGTGACTGCATGTGGTACATCTTCAAACTTTCTGATTTCCAGGTTATTAATGGCTTTAGTCCAGGTTTTTACATAGTCTTTGATATAGAGTTGTCTTAACTCTTTTTTCAGCTGGGTTTTATCTTTATCGACATAGGATAATTGATCACGCAATCCCAGCACCCAGGAGTCAACCAATGCAAGATCAACTATATTTTCACTTTGATTGATAAAATATTTTTTATAGCCTTTTTTAGTTAATAAAGCCGGAATTTTATAATCCATATTAATTTTATTAACCGACGGCCGATAGTTGGTTTTATGTAGATATTTGCGCTTATCTCTTTCAGTCTCATGGTCGTATACAATATCAAAATGAGGACCTATATAGGCGCGCAAGTCCAGCGGGCTTATTAGATCCAACTCCGCATTATGTTTCATGTTTCGATAGACTCGATCACTCACTGGTATACGCAACAACTCTCTCTGTGACTGATGAACCAGATTTTTAAACTCAGGTAAATCAGCTTCCACATAATCCATCGCATACTCAAGATGCTGCATAAGTTGATGCCTGACATCCCTTTGTTCAGTGAAGCGTTGCTGCCAACGCTCAGACATCCATTTTTCTACCATTTCATTGCGGCGATTTTCCTTATCTTCAATCATTCTATAGACACGTAAGGCCCTGAATTTTTTATCGTCAATCTTGAGTTTTTGTTCTTCAGACAGTTTTTGAGTACGCAAATGATCATTGGCTTCATTGATTTCATCAATAGCGCCTGTCGCCAGTTCGGGTAAAAATCTTTTTTCCAGTAAACTCAGATAAGACTCATCCACTTTGGGGCCAATGATACGGCCCTGGTATAAACCAAGATCAGCAACAACAGGGAAACGCTCACGATAAGGACCATAAACAGTGGCCGCTTTGCGGATATAGTTCAATGGTTCAAGCAGATTACGCCCACTGGTATCAAGCACATCCTTGATTTCAGTTTCGGTAAAGGCTTTGGTATAGGACAGCACTTCAACAGCAGAGTCCTTGTTGTGCTTGTAATAATAATGCCAACCACCCACAAGAATAGCGACGCCTAGAGAGGCTACAACGCTTGCAGTTGTCATAACTGTTCTTTTCTTATGCGTCAGACGTTGGTTGTCGCCTGCCAAACCAGCTTCAGGATAAATGATTTGAGAGAAAAGTTTATTGGAAAAGAAGGTTCTCGACTTCGATGTTTCCAAAGCACGTGGCGGTATCAGCGGCACGTTATAATTCTTGGCTGCGGCATCGACAAAAGCATTAACAGGAATGCCATGTTGGTAAACAGAGGTAAAATAAACACCACGCACCAGTGCAGCTGTTGAGTATTGATCACTTTCGAGTAATTCAGCCAGAAATTCCTGCAAGGTGTTTTTAATGCCTGCCATCTGGCGCGTAAAGCTGAAAATCTGATTACGTTCTTCCTGATTATTAGCCTTGGCCATTTGATCAAACGACTGTTCAGCCAGATTATGACTGAAGTGCTGATAGCTCAGATCAAATTCATCCAGCCATTTGTCATATTCAGTCACGGCATCCAGCGTGAAGGTGAAACCTAGTGGCTGGTCTCTCTGCGTTTTCGGCAGATTATGAAAAAAGCTGTTAAAACCTTCTACCAGGTCAAATTTACTGAGAATCAGGTATACAGGTAAACGCGTCCCTGTTTTTTCCATGATTTCTCGCAAACGAGTACGTAATACAGCGGCATAGGCCTTTCTTTCAGAGGCTTGTTGATGCATTAATTTACTAATATCAATAGTAATCACGGCTCCATTTAGCGGCCGACGCGAACGCGTATTACCAATCCACTCAACAAAATGCGTCCATAAGCGACTACTCAGACTCAAATCAGTATCGCCTTCTCTGGCTGATTCTAACAAAAAGCCTTCTTCATCATGGTCACGTACATCCAGATGATTTTGTGTCAGCAGCTTTCCATCCGGATCAATGAGTACTGCATCATTACTGATCCACCAGTCAAATTTATAGGGAAGATCAACAGTGTCACTGCGACGACGAATGCTACGACTCTTATCGCCGGCCTTGGTGACGGTAGTCAGTGAAAAATTCTGGCCAGAGCGATTGATTAAACTGGTCTTGCCGGAGTCTTCTGCACCTATGACAAGGTACCAGGGTAATTTGTACAGATAAAACTTACTGCTTATATTTTCTTTCAATAAAGCCAGTAATCGGGTAAATCCGGTTTGCTGTGCTTCTATATAGATAGCACCAGGATCAACCTCTTCTGCTTTTTCCTTGCGTCTTTGTTCTTCACTTTTTTTCAGGCTGCTTCTGTAGAATATAACAAAGCCGACTGTACCGATGAGTAATATGATCACCGTAATCAGTGTTCGCGGCATCACACCGGCTAGTGGAAAAGCGCCATCCAGTTCCCATTTTGGCCCTAGCCACCAGGTGGCCACCAACAGAAACACAAAGCCAAGGAAGAACATCACCGGCAAGGAATTTTTCACATGCCTGAAGATAGGTCTTAAATACATAAAGTATCTGGATATTCGACTAAAATACATCATATTTTAAGATCCCTGTTCAATTTCGCATATCCATTTACAGTTGATTCTTCGGTAATCGGCTGGACAAGTTCTTGGTGAATGAGGGTTCCCATATACTCATATCCATGCCTTTAACCATTTCAGACAATGCCATATACTTGGATTGCCCTAATGTTTTTAAACCTGTTTTACTCATGAAATCAGCGGTGACCAGTCGCCAGTAACTTTGCTCTCTAAGGTCAGTGGCTTTTGTCATGCCTTCTTCCAGTAAACTCAGGCCTTGTTTGTAATCACCTTTTTTCGCCAGTTTAAGCGCATGTTCAAGCGCATCGTTCCATTGCGCGCCACCTTGTCCTGCACCTGCACTGGCAGAACTACTTAACCAGTTCATGGTGTCGTCATCAGTGAAGGGGGTTCCATCAGAAAAACTGCATTGCAGAATTTTAGGTAAGCGCTTGGTGAATTTTTTGGTTTCTTCAAGAATCGCCTGTGCCACTTCAATACGATCCAAAGCCAAAGCCGCTTGTGCTGCCAGATAGTTACCTGTCATCCAGAATGGGCTGGCAGCAAGGCTTTGCTCAATTTTATCCATTAACTCAGGTGTCGGCCTATCTGTTTGTTCCCGATATTCAGTAACCCTGTCGATCGGTACTGCCATCATTTCAGTCTTACCCTCTTTATCAGGTGGTAATGATGAAATACTGTGCCATAGTGCATAGCGTCTGAGTCGATAACCCAGGGGCTCATTACTGTCCAGGCCACATAAAAAACTCGCCACTTTAAATAGTGATTGACGGGTTTCTCTTTCAGTCGCTGAATCAATGCGAATGTCACCCAATTCCTGGCTTGTTTCTTCAATAGTTGTAGCGCCCTGACCTGATGCAACCCTTGCTTTGGGAGCGCTAGTCTGAGAGGCAGGAGCTTGTGCCTTGGTAACCTCTAATTGCCGTTTGCAATTACTTTTGATGATGTCATAGTCGTGATACTCAAACCCGGTGGTGTCCAGCGCCAATTTTAATTCATCCAGACTTCTGTTGAGTTGATATGGCAATTCACTGTCCGCATCTGTCAGGCGAAGTTTTTCAGAGGCCTGTTCAATACGCAGCATAATTTGCTTGAGCATTTTTCTTTTTCTGGGCAGTCCTTTTTCACCGGGTTGTGGCTCACAATCCATCCAGTAGGCATGAATAAAAATACTGAGCAAGTGCAGGCTCAGCAAAAAATCAGATCCATGTTTCTTAAACTGCAAGGCAAGTAACAAATAGGATAATATTTTCAGGCTTTTACATTTTTCTGCCAACACCGACAAACTGGTTTTTTCAATGCCATCCCAATCCATTTTATTTTCATGCAGGGTGCCATAGCGCATCATTTCTGATTCGATAAACGTAATCTCTTCATCATCATCGCTACAGCCTGAACCGCCGTCGATGGTGTGAGTAATGTATTGGCTATATTGTTCTGCGTTCATACATCACCAATGACAGGAATAGCGTAAAGGTTTGATTTTTTCAGCCAGCGCTGAAATATCAAAGGTCAGGCCGTCTATGATTGAATTATCAGAGATAAACTTAAGACGTTGATGATAAAACAGTGTCTTGATGAACTCGATACCAGGCAGGCCACGACCAGCATCAATAAGGTGGTCATTGCCAACCACTCTCCATATATGATCGGTGTAACGAGGTTTACCATCGAGTTCTAGATTTAATTTAATTTCGCCATCAGCTATCTTTTCTTTCATGCCTATCTGGAAGCGAGTAATATTCTGCACACAACTAATAATGAGTATAGGCCGGGGTATAAAGCCGGATAAAGCCGGGGTTGTTAACATAATACGTTGCTGCTCATTATCATCACGCTCTTTATAGCTCTTTTGTAACAAAGTGATATTGTTATTATTCCGTGATCGCTCCTGATTAAGAGCCATTTTGAAAACAGTGGGATACTGGGACTGCCGGCCGTTAGAACCTGAATTCTTCTTTAAATAGACGGGTGATTCGAAATAAGCATCAAAACATTCCAGACGATCAAGTGACGATGCAATACGAACACATTCATCAGCAGAACCAGCTTGTGTTTTTTTGGACGCATAACTATTGCCATTGTATAAAACAATGATCAGTAGCATAGCCATCACTAACACAGGCAATGGATTAATGAGTGCATTAGTATTCAACGAAAATGTCCCATTTTTTGCATTTATAAGCCAGGGTCCTTTTAGGAATACCCAACTTTTTGGCTGCTTTTGTTCTAGAACCAGCACACTGTTCCAGCGTTTTCTTGATGATCTTTTGCTCAATACTTGAGCAATATTCAGCCAGACTACTGCCGGCCATATGGTCGAGACCTATGGATAATTGATTATCATGACGTATGGACGAGGTGTTGTTGATATGTTCACGTACGCCCTTTCCTGTAATTTTTTTGCCTTGATCTACCGTCAGACAGGCTTTGAAAACAAGGTTTTTCAATTCACGGATATTTCCGGGAAAATCGTATTCTTGCAGTAATTGCACCACACCCTGTTCATAGCCTTTAACGTGATAACGGTGTTCCTGCATAAATTCGAGAATAAAATGTTCAAGTAACACAGGGATATCGTCAACACGTTGCTGTAATACCGGCAAGGTAATCATGTATTGATTAATTCTATAAAATAAATCCGGCCTGAATTCACCCGATTCAACCTGTTTTTCCAGCGGCTGGTGCGAAGCGGTAATCAAACGAAAATCAGACTTTTGTTCTTTCTCCGCACCTAAAGGCATATAGGATTTTTCTTCAAGCACTCTGAGTAATTTTGCCTGCAATGATAAAGACAAGCTGCTGATTTCATCCAGATACAAAGTACCACCATCGGCCTGGGAAATAAGACCTGCCTTATCATCGTTTGCGCCTTCAAAGGCGCCCTTTTGGTAACCGAAAAATTCCGCTTCGAATAAATGCTCAAGAATCGCGGCACAATTGACCACAATAAATGGATTATTACGTCTGATCGATGCACGATGAATGGCCAATGCGGCGACATCCTTACCGACACCGGTGGCACCTCTTAACATAACAGTGACATCAGATCGTGAAACTTGCATCACATCTCTATGCAGTTTTATCATCACGTCACTTTTACCCAGCAACTGGTTACCGATTTGCTGCATGGCCTGTTTGTCGATCTCTACCCGGCTGTGCTGTTCAGAGACACGATGCATAACACCGGCTTCATGTTTCTTAGCCTCGATAACCTGATAAAGATTTAATGTATTGGCAAAAATGACCGACATGGTTTTAAATGAAACACTTTCCATTAATTCCGTTAAGGATTGTCTTTCACCTTCGAGTAACAATACGCCTCTGGCTTTTTTTTGTGCGGAGAAAATCGGGTAGCACAACACGGAGCCGGTTGGCGACAAGCGTTTGATGAAATGCTCATAGTCTGTGTCCCTGCCAACCATAAAGGGATTATCAACAAGGTAAGGTTTGCTGGAAATCATCGAGTAAACCAAAGGATTTTCCATGGCAGTCACCGGAAAAATAACATCGGTAACAGGTAGACCAGACAATTTTGCCACGGTGGAATCAGACAGTAACAAGCTGTCCTGTGTTCTGCTGAGCTCAAAATAACAAATGCTATAACAGTTAAAGGAAGACTTTACCTTGGCAATAAATCGGGAAAGCGCGTCTTTATAACTCTTTTCGATAGAGCTTTCTACCAGAATATTAAGTTCCTGAGTAGTAGTCATGCTCTGTACCTACTCTACCGTTGCCATAAATGCTCCTTCCGACAAGGATACTTCTGCTTGCTGTATCGCTTGCCGTGTGACCATATGCTCCAGCACTGCCAGAGACAGTGGTGGCAAAAGGTCACCTTCAATTGCTGCATCAAGCATACGCGCACCATTTTCCTGATGGATACAGCGGTCTTTCAGACCTTGTTCTATACCTTCGGATATTGTCAGTGGTGCGTTGTATCGATCCTTGAACTGCAACACCAGTTTTTTCAGACGACCATCAATAATCAAATCCAGAGTTTCGCTGCTGAGGAAGTTGTAGCGTACCACCTGCATACGCGCTAACAGAGCGGGTTTGAAAAATTGCATTAATTCTTTTCTTAAGGCTTCTTCGCCGAGTTGATCATAGTCAACATCCATTCTGTCGAAGCCAAGATTGGAGGTCAGGAAGAAGGCGATATTTCTGCAATTGATAATGCGGCCTTCGCCATCGGCAAACTCACCACGATCAAAGGCCTGATAAAATAAATTAAGCACATCTGGATGCGCTTTCTCAACTTCATCCAGTAACACAACCGAATAAGGGCGCTGGCGAATCGCTTCTGACAATACCCCGCCTTCTCCAAAACCTACATAACCAGGCGGTGAACCAATCAAGCGTGAGAGTGTATGTTTTTCCTGATACTCGGACATATTGATGGTGGTCATGAATTCACGTCCGCCAAAAATAAAATCTGCAATCTTGATAGCCGTTTCCGTTTTGCCTACACCACTGGGACCCACCAGTAAAAAGGCGCCCAATGGACGGCCTTCGCGACGTAAATCCGCCATGGCTGTTAGCAGATGACGATGGATGGTTTGCAATGCATCATCCTGACCCTTGATGGATTCCTGCAAATGCTCAGCTAAATGAGTCAAACGGTCGAGTTCATCACCCGTAATTGTATTCAGTGGTATACCTGTCCAGTCGGCAATAATGGCGGCTATCTGGTCCTTGCCTACTTCAGCATGCAATAATGATTCTTTGCTTTGCAGTTCTTTCAGTTCCTCGCGTAGCTCATGCAGTTTTTCCTTGCCTTCGCCACCATCCAGCACTTCTTGCCGTAGCTCGATGAGTTCATCGATCAGAAGTTTTTGCATGTTCCAGGCCGAACTGATGGCAGTAATCTCTTCATCAATTTCAATAAGCCTGTTTCTTAATGACTCAATATGTTCTTCATCAAGCTGGCCATCCATGGTGTGGTCACGCACCAGATGCTCTATTTCAACACTGATCTGATGATGTTCATTTTGTAATTTCTTCAGTTGCTTGGGCGGCATGTTCAGACCAGTGGATACCCGTGCACAGGCGGTGTCGAGTACATCAATGGCCTTGTCAGGTAATTGTCTTCCGGTCAGGTAGCGATCTGACATGGCAGATGCGGCTTGTAATGCTTCTTCAGTGATATAAACCTTGTGTGATAGCTCATGTGCAGAACGTAAGCCGCGCAATATATGCACAGAATCTTCTACACTGGGTTCGTCGAGTTTAACGAGTTGAAAACGTCGTGCTAATGCAGGATCTTTTTCAAAATATTTTTTGTACTCAGTCCAGGTAGTAGCAGCAATGGTTCGCAGTTCACCACGTGCCAGCGCTGGTTTGAGCAGATTAGCAGCATCGCCACCACCGGCCTGATTACCTGAACCAATCATGGTATGGGCTTCATCGATAAAAATAATGATAGGCGTGGAAGAATTTTTGACTTGCTCAATAACAGATTTCAAGCGTTTTTCAAATTCACCTTTAACCGATGCACCCGCTTGCAAGGCACCCAGATCAAGCCCCCATATTTCTATGTCCGCGAAACTGGCGGGTGCATTACCTTCGTGAATCCTCAGGGCCAGGCCCTCGATTAATGCGCTTTTACCTACACCTGGATCACCCACGGCAATAGGATTATTTTTACGTCGACGCGAGAGAATGTCGATCATCAGATCAATCTCATTATCTCTGCATAAAACCGGATCTATTTTTCCTTCTTTTGCCAATGCGGTGAAATTGGTGCCATATTTTTCCAAAGGCGTTTCCGCATCGGTGAGTGGACGCGCTGCCTGGGTGTTTTCTTCCGCGACAGTGTCAGACTCGGCAGAAGAAGTTAATACCTGATGAAATTCCTTTCGCAGGGCTTCGCGATTAATATCAGTAAAATATCGCACCACATCCAGTGAAACATAACGAGAAGCATTCATTAAAATGGCGAGTAAAACAGCGCCACTTCTGATATTGGTTTCACCCAGCTCCAATGAACCAATTCCCCAGGCTTCTTGCAAGGCATCGATGAGTAATGGAGAAAATGATGGGTATTGATCAGTCAGGCTGTCGTTAATACCAAAACTGGCGGATAGATATTGCTTCAGCTCTTCACTATCCAGATTCGCTTTATCCAAAATAGTACGAACATCTGAATATGGGTTCTCGATGAGTTTATACAGTAAATGCGCAACAGTGACTTCCGGGTCATGATGGCTGATGCAGAGACTGGATGCTTCTTCTAATGAGTGGCGACAGAAGGTGTTGAGTCGCCCAATGAGTGCTGCTAGATCTACCTTGATCAAAATAATATCCCTATAATGTGGTGAAAATTTACTACGTCCTGGTAAATGAATATACCAGCAATTAACAATTCGTCAACACCTTCGGGTAATTATTTGCCAACCAGTTGGCAATTTTTGGTCATGTTATTAATTTTAAAATACAAAAAAAAGAAGAGGACTCAACGAGCCCTCTTCCTTATATATACGCTGTCTGTAAAACAGACTGGGTATATTATGCTTCGATAGGCGCGCGCCAGTCGTCAGAACCTGAAGTACCAGATACATCATGTTCCCAAACGATTTTACGGTATGCCAGGCTAACTTCAATGATTTGTGTGTAATCACTGTTGTCAGGATTCTGTGCATGAGGCAGCTTCAGATTGATATCAACAATCGTTGCATCTTCCAGTGTAGTGCTGAAGAAATGCTCTTGCTTGCCATCAACAGAAGTACGATACCAGTTGACTTTGACTTTGCTCAGCATTTCGCCTGAAGCCAGTGCATTGTACATCATGGGTACAGACTTGTTTAATGCGCAGCTGAAAATCAATGGGCGATGCATACGTTGACCAGCAGGCTGACCAGACTGAGGATCAGTAGGCACTGTTACTACGTGCTTGATTTCCTGAACAAGAATCTCATCTTCATGGCCTTCAACATAAACATTACCGACTGAATCAGCAGTAAAAGAACCTGATGTAATGTTTCCCTGTGTTTGTCCTTCAATTGAAATATATGCTGGTGTTGGCATATTAATTCTCCATTTATTGTTTAGTTAAGTATTGAGATCCAAGCTCGTATTATCAAACATGAACATAGTCGAGATTGTGCTCAAAAATTTATTCGGTGATGATGTTTTATCGACCTCGGGAATAAGACTAGCAATGAAATTTTAATAAGGCAAACACAAAAAACAAGCAATATCAGTGCTTTAGGGTGTTTAATGAAGAAATTTCAGGTAGCTTTTCGCCCGCATCGGGCAACTAATTGCCAGGTCTTTTAGCAGAGCTAATAAAAATGCGGGGGTTAGAGAACGTATTTCTGGCAACTTATTACCCGAAAAATAAAAAATATTTTAAAAAAAATTAAAATTATTTTTTTCGTCTGTTGATGATTATCTTTTCACGGGTTACTTCACTCAATATTATCTATTCAATGCACCATCGAATGCAAATAAATGATAGACAGGAAAACACAAGAGGATTTAAACCACGTAGACAGTAAAAAAATAGATTCATTGTGAGCGGCAAGGGCCATTCTTTAAAAAAAGTAATCGGACATACAAACGCTTAGACATAATGAAATATTACAGTGTCCATAACGCGACAATCTGTTGGTGCTAGTATCATAACTCCATCATTAGACTGGACATAAAGATACAGAGATCGCCGCGCGATAAGTCCGCTCGCGATGACAATACTTTATAAAAACTCTTGTCTTTGTGAGCGGAAAGCAGCATTCTTTTTTAAAAATAACTAGACATACAATGACCAAAACATACTGAAATATTGTAGTGACATAGCGCGGCAATCTGTTGGTCCTTGTATAATAGCGTCAAAAACAGCAAGGACATAAAGATACAGAGATCGCCGCGCGATAAGTCCGCTCGCGATGACAATACTTTATAAAAACTCTTGTCTTTGCGAGCGGAAAGCACCATTTTTTAAAAAATACCTAGACATACAATGACCAAAGCATACTGAAATTTTGTAGTATCATAGCGCGGCAATCTATTTAATAGAACCATATACTAAGCGCTCATATATTTTTACTAAGCCACGCTTTGCGTGTAAGCATTGTCCTACATAACCCTTTCCCTTATCCCTACAAACTTAATCTATAAACACAAAATACTCCTAACCAGTTTGACCTTCGAATAAAAAAAGTACAGAATCCTGTTTAACAACATCACTGCAACGGAGCCAAGGCATGCAACCAATCGCGATAATAGGACACCATCACACCTGCCCTGCCCGTGCAGGAAAAACACCCCACGTAGGCGGTCCTGTCATTAGCGGACAAAGCAATGTCACCGTCAATGGAATTCCCGTCGCCTGCGTATCAGATCAACTTCAATGTAATGCAGGTGGCCCTGATATCGTCGCAGGCGGATCTGCACTAGTGACTATTAATGGTTTACCTGTCGCCCGCTTAGGCGACCCTACAGCGCATGGTGGTGTTATTGTGCAAGGGGATGCATTGGTCGTACTGGAATAGAACAAGGCGATATTAAAGTTTAGTAACAAGCACTAACAGTACTATAAATTACGTTTAAAAAACCCCAATACCTTGGTGACATAATTCTGGGTTTCCGGGTAAGGCGGAATCTGGTTGTTATAGCGTTTAACCGCAGATTCACCGGCATTATACGAAGCAATAGCCAATGTCAGGTCGCTATCATGTAAATCCAGCAAATAACGCATATAACGCGTACCACCTTCAATATTTTCGGTCACATTGGTGATATCAGTAACACCAAATCGACGTGCTGTTGCGGGCATGAGCTGCATCATGCCAACAGCACCGGCTGATGAAATGGCATCTGGCGTGTAAGCGGATTCGGCTTCAATAATAGCGTGTACCAATTCAGGCGGCAGTGAATATTTTGCCGCCTTGATACGAATGATGTAATCGTACTCCTGTTGTTTTTTCTTCACATAAGCAGAATAGGAATTACGACGCTTATCATTTTTTGACTTTAACTGTACTTTCCGGATTAATTTAAATGGAGACGAAAGTTTGACATCAGTGAAAACGGTAACACCCTTGGGCGTACGGTACTCATAGGCAATCTCGGCTGAGGCCGATCCACAAAAGCCTAAAACCAACAAAGTCAGAAAAAAATGAATCACACCCGGCATTTAATCAATTCCCTTAAAATAATCAATCTATCTGTCATTATATCGACTGGCTTCTATTATACATTAGCCTTGAGTATAGTAAAAATTATACTAAAAAGTCCCGATTTCATGCTAGAAAAGAGACCTAATTCCTTTACCGGCCGCCATCAACCTGCTAATCTTTATCCCAAGCT
>CAWECS010000024.1:0-311912 GCA_963807455.1 uncultured Gammaproteobacteria bacterium
CTGTATGCCGATTTGCAACAGGTGAGTTCCTTGATTCCAGGGTGTGGGGCCCACTTCGGTGTTGATAGCAAACGGGGTTTTCAGGTTTTTAGGTTGAGGATATTGATAGGAGAAATAATTTATCATTTCCTCAATCCGCACTGCGTTACTAACAGGAAGCTGGCCTTGCTTCAATAAAAAACGTCGAATGTTACTATAACTTCCGGTGTCGACATCAACACTGAAAGTAGAGACCGGTTCCCGCGCTGCCTGCATGATGCCGTTACTATTGATACTGCTATATTTTTCAGCATTATCCCAGAAAGCGGCAGCTTGTCGTATGTTCGATAAATTACCTGCAGATCTGTTGCCATAAGTTGACGGAGCATATTGTTGACTTGCTGATGTACTACCGCCCCCGCATCCCCCAATGGTGACTTTGATAGCTTTGTTACCACTGATCATGGTGCCATCACTTAATAGGGCAATGGCATAAATCACGCTGCTTTTAATTAGCTTGTATCTTGACGATATTCCTTCAGCTAGAGCATTTGGCCCAAGCTTGTAATGCGCAATCGGAGCTGGCCTGGAATGATCGAATAACCAGATTTCCTTTACATGTATATTTTTCTTATTCACAGATATCTGCATGATACTGATATTAACAACGGCACCATTCTCAGCAATATCGGGAGCCTTTAGTACAATTCCTGAAGGTGCAATGTTAGCAGACGGGAACGCAGCAATAATATTTTTTGGCAGATTAGCGTAAACATAATTTGTCGATAGCAGAATAGATATTAAAAGGCTTATTGTTGCTTGTATTATAGTTTTCATATCAAACTCCTTCTTAAATGTTGTAATCAAGTTAGAGCAGATTTGATGCCATGTATTTAATTGACTGATTTCATGATAAATATTTTATTTACTCAGGTATGAATAAGTTAATGGACTTGTAATTTGCATTATCAATCGTGCAACTTGCACTTTTGTTTTCAAGCTGAGTTAAATAATTGAGAGGTAATCATTACCATAAAGCTAAACAAAATTTCTGACATACCTTAATAATTGAGGCTGGCAATAATGATTATGGTTCACCAATTAGCAACGTATTTAAAAATAATATTGTTTACAAGGCAGGGATAAGTCCCCAACCATACAGGAATTATTATGTTGCGAACTTTGTTTTCAGAGGACTAAAAAGTTTCTGGGGTGATGCGTATTTGAATAATGAATTCTCTAGCAATTGTGTTGCAGGCAATGAATCTGCGACATCGCAGCTTGCGTATGTAGATGTTGTCGGAATAAAGTCGCTGACAGAAATCGAGTCAATAAATAGTACGTTATTTCATGGTAATGTCCAGGCACAACCTTCATTCGTTAGCTCTTCTCCCAGTACTAAATCAGACTTTCAAGCTGAATGCAGATAGTCAATGTCGTAACAAAGGTGGAGATCTTACCAAAGACAATCAATAGTGGCACGGGAAAAACTTTACGTGTCGCAGATGCTGGCTATTTCACTGATGGATTTGGCATTGTTGAAGGCGATACAATCAGGGTGGGTAGTAATCCGGCGGTACGTATCATGAATATCAATTACTCTACTAACGAGATTACTGTCGACCGTAATATTAGTTGGAGTAGTAATAATGGAGTCAATCTCGATTTTAGCGGGGCCCGACCCGATATGGGTGTCATTGACGCCACTAGTATCAATATTGCCAAGCCCACCTACACAATTTCAAGTCAGGTAAGTAGGCATGCTCACGGCTTTGATCAAACGAATATAGAGGGCATTCAATTTAAGCCCTTGTATTTTTTTAAATTATTTTAATGCTTCCATGTCGGTGTTCTCACCAGGTTTCAATCAGAACGCATTTACTGCGTTTAGGATTATTTAACCATAAAAAATATTATTAATATTTATAATTATTATTAATGAAGTTTTTACTTATGAACACTTGACAATATAAGCTAAGACTAATATTTTATGTGACGTTTCTTTGTAAGTGAATTTTTCCTGACTCAACTCTTGAAATCTTATTAGGAGATTATCATGTTAAAACTTAAATCCTTTGTAGCTGCATCAGCTATTGCTGCTGCTTCTGTTTTACCTCTTTCATCTGCGCAGGCATGGTGGGGAGGACCAGGCTGGGGCGGTGGTCCCTGGAATGGTTTTGGTGATGGTTGGGGGGACGGTAATATGTCCTTCAATATGAGTGGCCGCGGTAGTGGTAGCGGTTACGGCTATGGCCATCCTTACTACGGTTATGGCTACCCATATGGCGGCTACGGCTATCCATATGGTGGTTATGGCTATCCTTATGGTGGTTATGCACCCTACGCTTACCCCTATGCACCACCGGCACCAGCCGCGCCTGCTGCTTCTGAAGAAAAGAAATAACAGGCTGCAATTTCAATAGGGTCAGTCTCGATTAATGTGACGAGATATTGGCCCTATTGATATCCTGTTTTTTAGTATAAGCACTGTCGGAATATTCCGGGCCTGTGTCTAAAATGCAGGGCAATTTCTATTGATCTTAAAAAGTTACCTCTTAGGATTGAGTATCGGAATGGGTATCGGCGTTCTGCTAAAGCTTAGAACAAAGACGAAGTGATATCCCAGTCCTATGAGCACGGCGATGTGAAATATTTCATGTGGGCCGATGACACCAGGGATCAAAACGGGCATACGGATGAATTCTATGACAGCGCCGACTGTATATGCCAGAGCCCCATAGACCAGCGGCTTGATAAAACTGAAACCATAGCGTCGCGTTAATAATACGCCGGAAATGGCGCCTAGCCAGCCCATACCCAGGTAAAGTGATAGTCCCAACCATTCAGGCAGATCATGGAAATAGATGGTTTTGAGCGTGATAGCACTGATCGCGATTGCCCAAATCATCAGCAACATACCCCAGCGCCAAATATCTCGAAACAATACCCCATGTACGGCAGTAAAAGTTCCGGCAATGAGGAAAAAAATTCCTGCATGATCCAGGCGTTGTAATACTTCGCGGGCGTTGCTTTGTAGTTCCAGCAAGTGAAATACTCCGCTCATCGATAATAGAAAAACACCGGAGAAGATAAATATGCTAAAAGAAGCAATTTTCACCGGGCTATCACGACCACGATGAATAAGCCATATACCAAGGAACAGGAAAATCCCGGCAGGAAAAAGATGAGTCATAGAGCTGAATGGTTCGGAAAAGCCGGGTATGGGAATAATAGAGTTCATTGACATAACTGTTTAGATATATGGTCAGCGCAGAGTTTTATCAAGTGTATAGTGTTGATCATGTGTTAACTTGCCAGTCATTTATAGTGATATTATTGGTGCTTTTGCCTTGGTATTTCTAACTATTTGGATTCATCTGTTCGCCACATCTGAATACAGTGATTAACTATATCGATGTTCGCTAAGTCGCGAAACGGCAGCATGAGTCTTGTGCTTTTATTAACGGTGAGGAGTACGAATTGTGATCAGGCTATACACTATATAATTACATCTGCTCGTAAGCTTCAATGGTTGGGTATCGTCTTAAAAAACTTGGCTTGGAATTTAATAAATCTACCCATGTCTTTCAATAATAACGCATTTTTGTCTTTATTATGACCTTATTAAATAAATAAATACCAAGATCAGTTTTATGTTACAGTAGATGAAGCATGATCTTATTCCGCAGTGGCATTTCTCTTGCTGAACATCGGTAATATTCATCACCATGGTATGAAAGGTTTCATCCTCTGATATCTACTACTGGCAAGTCAGTGTCAAGCATTCTGCTCTCAGGCCCAATCCTGCATGACTGCATGCAGAACTGCTGATTCCATATTAAATTTACAGGATACAAAGACTATGAGTAAAGAACAAAAAAGTAATAAAGAGAGTAAGAAAAAACCAGCGCTGACACAAAAAGAAAAGAAGGCTGCGAAAAAAACCAAAAAAGAAACCAAGAGTTTTCTCGCAAATGACATGACGTCGTTAAATTATCTGATTTTTTAAATAACTTAAAGTGATGTCAATATTACGTGACATGGCTTGTAAAGTTAAGCCATTGAAGTAATGGTTTTGCAAGTCTTTCTGTTCTACGTATGTATTGTTTTTTGTTAGTTTTGTAGCTGTGTATTATGTAGTAATGTAAAGGAGTTAATTAGAGTGGAAGGTATCAGTGATCTTAAAATTATCGGTATTGATGAGAGGCGACCACCCATCATAAGAAAAGAGCCTTATATCGATATCTTTTTTAAAATGTCACATAAGGCACCCGCAGACTGGTGTAGTGACTTGAATGCACTGTTACACAAACATCCTACTGCGCCAAAAATAAATGAAAAAGAAGGTCTTTTTATCGAAACATGGGTGAAATCAGCTGATGAAATTACTGTATTCCTCGAAATGCTTAAAGGAAAAGTAGCTGATTGTAATCGTACTTATATAGAAAGAATTGAAGCAGCTGCACGAAAAATTAGCCAGGCTGAATGACGCTACGGCACAGGAGTCAGGAGAGCAGGGCCGCCTTAACAGAATTCTTGCGGCACTCGAATTTGATGAGATTATGTGAGAGTGAAGGCTGCTAACAATTACTTCTTAATGGTTAGCCTTGAAGTCTGGATAGTTATAAGCAGTAATAAAAAATCCCGCCGAGGCGGGATTTTTAGTATCAGTTTTATCCGATAAGGTGTTGCCTAGGCGGTAACATTAGTCGCCTGCAGGCCTTTGGGGCCATTCTCTATTTCAAAAGTAACTGCCTGACCTTCATTCAAGGTTTTGAAGCCTGTGCCCTGGATTGCATTGAAATGTACGAATACGTCATCTCCACCGCCGTCCTGAGAAATAAAACCAAAACCTTTAGATTCGTTAAACCACTTTACTGTACCTGTGCTCATATATATTCTACCTTAATAAATTAAAAAATTAGTGTCGTGTACAAAAATGAAACAGGGTATCAGGGGGGTAACACGGAGGGAACAACCAAAAAAACCAATAACAAAATCTGTAACTACATCGACCATATCTGTATTTTACCTACCTGTCAAGAACTATATTTTATATTTAATTCAAATCAAGTATGAGTAAATACCAGTAACCGAGATTTATTCAGTGATCGAATGCCACTTCCCATTTGATGGTATTGGGTTTGTATTATCGGGGCAGAATTCAACACTAGAAAGTAACGGCTTGCGGCCTGTTAGTTGATTGAAACAGTAGTCACTTCGCAGTAAGCTCGTTGCTATGGGATGCAGATATAACAAGCCGCCATTATTGGAATGTACTTGTAGAACCATATAAATGATTCAATTTATATCAACAAACCTGAGTCATTATCAGGTTATAGAGGGGTAATCATCGTCTGTAAACGTCATGTGACTACCTACAGATGGTAGCGCTTTAGTCGATATATAGATGGATCGTAGAATATTCGACTAGCCATTAGGCTTAGTTCATGTAACTTGTTGAATTAACAGCAATATCACATCAAGTCACAGATAACATACAGGGATTTCACATGAAAATCAGTTCCAGAATAATGACCCTAGCTTGCTTGCTTATGCTCAGCAACCTATTTTTGCCCACCATTCAAGCGTCAGAACAGGTGTTGGAGCCGATACGATTCGGATCAGTTGCGATGGATATCCCTGCTGTTATGCACAAACGCTTGACGCCATTGATCAACTATTTGAGTGAACAGCTCAAGCGGCCTGTAGTACTCAAATTGTCAGCTGATATGGCAGGGGCTATAGAAAATGCAGTCCAGGGAACAGTGGATCTGGCATACCTGACGCCAGTGGCCTATATCCGCTCGCATGAAAAGGGCAATACTCGTCTCGTCGCTAAAACCGTGACCAACAAAAAGGCATCCTTTCAATTAATGATTGTGGTGCGTGATGACAGTCCAATAAAAACTGTGGCAGATCTGGAAGGAAAATCTTTCGCGTTTGGAGATGAAGCTGCTTTATTACAGCGCGCAGTTGTTGTTGGTGCCAATATGCCGTTGGAAAAGCTGGGCAGCTACAAATTTCTGGGTCATTACGACAATATTGTACGTGCTGTACTTAATAAAGATTTTGATGCGGGTATCCTCAAAGACACCAAGGCATTCAAATGGAAAAACAAGGGTATACGTATACTGTATAGCTCCCCGCATCTACCACCCTATAATATCTCAGCCAGCAATAAAATCGATGAAAAGACCTTTAAGCAGTTGCAGAAGGCCTTCCTGGATCTTGACATTGAAAAGCCAGAGCACCATGTAGTCATCAAGGCTTTGTCGAAAAAATATGACGGCTTCGAGAAGACCAGTGATGAGGAATACGATGTAATCAGGATATTAACTGATCCATTCAAGGCGTCGAAATAATACTGAATGGCTGGTAATAGATTGGCTTTAATATTGGGATAATATAAAATCAGACAGGTTATTACAGAAATACCTCGTCGGCTGAATATATTGCTTGTCAGTATGTTCACTCTCATTCTGGTAGGTGCAGTGGTAGTCTTCACTTTTTACACTATTGAGAAAGAGTCAAAGCGTTATATAGTATCAATGCAAGAGCAGGCCAAGGTGTTACCCAGGCAAATGTATCTTATGCAAAAGCTTTTGTGTAAGTAACTATTATAAGTTTTCGATATATTGAATCATTTTGTTACGCATCTTTTTATCAGGCAAGAGTCCTATACCTGCACCCATATTTTCATCCATATGTGTTACCTGCGAGGTAGCTGGAATGGCGCAGGTAACGGCCGGATGCGAAACAATATATTTCAGAAAATACTGCGCCCAATTATGACAATCAAAATCACTGGCCCAGTTGGGAAGTGGTTTGTTTTTAAATAATTCAAATAAGTCACCACCCCGGAACGGACGATTGATAATAACAGCGATACCGCGTTCCTGTGCCAGGGGTAACAGACGTTTTTCCACTTCGCGGTCAATCACATTATAAGTGAATTGCACAAAATCAAATGACTTCGCTGCTCAGGACATGCTCCAATGCTTCATGTCGTCTACCGTGCGAGGTAGTGATGCCAATATAGCGAATGCGGCCACTGGACTTCCACTCCTGCAGGGTTTCCAGGTGATCCTCCCAGTCAAGCATATTGTGTATTTGCATCAGCTTGAATGAATTCACTCCCCATAATGATTGTGAGTTTTTCATTTGTTCGATGCCAGCACTTTTACCCATGGTCCATATCTTGGTAGCAGGGAACAGGCTTTTATCGTTGTTGATCTTTTTAAGGCATTGACCTATGACATATTCAGACGAGCCATACATGGGTGAGGAGTCGATGAAGCTGCCACCATGATTAAAAAAATGTTGCAAGACCTGACTGCGTGAAGCCAGGGCAGTCTGATCATTGCCGACATCGAAGGTTAACCATGAACCCATGCCGATGACAGGTAAAAGCTCCTTGCTGGAGGGAATAGCACGCCTGATTTGCTGAGCATTTTCAGCAAAGAGTGTTGTTGGCCGCAAAGTGAGCGGGGTGCTTAAACTGGCAAGGAATTTTAAAAATGTACGGCGCTTGATATTTGTGTCATGAATAGCCATATGTTTTTAAGTTGCTGATTATACGTTAGTATTCAGGATTGTCTTACGTAAGTATAGTGTCTTTTCGAGTTAGAAGTGATGTTTTAGCTAAAACATAACATTTATATATCCTGTCTGTAGTATCATTAGCAGTGCTTGTAAAAAAGCTTTTGGTAAAACAGGCAGAGGCCATAACCCCAACATATTGACGCTATTTTACAAAAATATTACAACGGAACAATGCTTGTCAATGCCATTATAATTATTCTCTCCAGTTCTTATATTGATAAAGCCCTTAGCTGTGGCAACATATTATGATACCGTCGTTATAAGCCGGTTTATGTACATATATCGAGTTAAATAATACTAAAATGAGCAAGGTAATGGAATTCAGTATCCCGCAAAATGTTCGCAGTGAATATATACGAAAGGATCTGCTTAATCGGTTTTCACTCAAGCAAGACACATCAGTGACAATGACCAGAATCTATTATGATTCGTTTGATTGGCGTCTTTTCAGGAAAAAATTACAATTATTTTCTCAATCGGACGCAGATGGTAAGAAATTAATATTCTCTCCATTCAATCAACTTGATAAACAACGTACATTAAATCTCAAGGAAATTCCAACGTTTGTTTCAGACATTGATTCGTTCATATTTCAACAAAAATTGACCCCGATACTAGATGTGAGGGCATTACTGCCACAACTGAAAATTCAAAGCAAAGTGAAACGATTGCGTTACGTGAATAAAGACAATAAAACCTGTCTCTATATATTCATAGAAAACCCCAGGGTAGTACTCGCCGATAATCATTATCGATTGCTTGGAAAGCGTATCAGTCTGGTTCCCGTCAAAGGTTATACAAAAACTTTCGAGCAGATAAGTAAATTTTTAGTGAAGACTTACAAACCTATAGTGGCAGGTAAAGATCAGATCAGTCTTGGTTTGGAATTCCTCAGCAATGGCCCAGATGCTTATTTTTCCAGACTGAAATTGAATCTGAATGCGGAGATGACTACCAGTGGTGCTCTCAGGCATATTTTTCTAACGCTATTGGAAATCATGGAAATTAATGAAGATGGTATTATCAATGACATTGATTCTGAATTTTTACATGATTTTCGTGTGGCCGTACGAAAAACGCGCTCATTGCTGAGCCAGCTAAAGCATGTTTTCCCTATCAACATTGTTGAAGTGTATGCTGATGAATTTGGTAGACTTGGTACTATCACAGGACCTGCACGTGATATGCATGTCTATTTACACAAGTTTGATAGCTATCAGCAATCTTTGCCTGAAGAGCTGCGACCTCAACTTGAACCGTTAAGGGATTTTCTGATTAGGAAAAACAAGCGTGAACATAAAGAGTTGGTTGCGTTCCTTCGTTCTCCAGATTATATAAAACTGAAACAAAGCTGGAGAGCATTTCTAACGGCTCCACTGGGGTCTTCTAAAACTGAATATAATGCAGAAAAGCCTCTTAAGCAGGTAGCCGATAAACAGATCTGGAAACTGTATAGGCGTATATTAAAGGAGGGCGATAATATATCGGCCAATTCAGCTGATGAGGAGCTACATAAGTTACGCATCAGTGGGAAAAAACTTCGTTACCTGCTCGAGTTTTATGAAAACCTTTATACGCATGCAAAAATTAAACGCCTGATTGGATCGATGAAGCAATTGCAAAACATGCTAGGTGATTTTCATGATTATAGTGTACAAATTGAAGCGCTCAGGCATTATGAGCAGCAGATGTCAGATGAGGCGGTTTTGTCCGAGCAAACCAGGCAGGCGATTGACTTGTTAATGGATCTATTGCACAGCCAGCAGCTTGAAATTCGTCAACATTTCAATGAGAGTTTTATTGCATTCTCTGATAAACAAAACCAATTAATGTTTAAGTCACTTTTCAAGTCTGATGCAACAGCAGGTAAAGCAAAGAAACAGACTGTTAGTACAGCCAGTAAAAATTAAGCACAACAACTCATAGAATGGATTGAACAAGAAAAGTATGATTATTTACGCCTGTTATAACATTAAAGGTGGGGTAGGGAAAACAGCTACAGCTGTTAACTTGGCTTATCTTGCTGCACGTAGTGGCTTGCGTGTTCTGGTGTGGGATCTGGATCCTCAGGGTGCGGCCAGTTTTTATTTCAGGATCAAGTCAAAAATAAAAGGTGGTGCTGATAAAATTCTGAATAAAAAGACAGACCTCGATGATTATATTAAGGGCACCGATTATGATAATCTGGATCTGATCCCGGCAGATTTTTCCTATCGTCATATGGACATCCTGTTGGAGGAAAAAGGCAAGCCCCAACGTAAGCTACGCAAATTACTGAAACCTCTGGCAGATGATTATGATATGGTTTTCATTGATTGCGCACCTAGTATCTCTCTGGTGTCTGAAAGTGTGTTTACTGCATCTGATGCTTTACTCATACCGACGATACCTACTATTTTGTCCTTACGTACACTCAAACAAATAACGAAATATCAACAAGAGCATCAGTTATCGCATCTCAAGATAATGCCATTTTTTTCAATGGTGGATAAGCGTAAAAAAATGCATCGCCAAATCGTTGAGCGGCCACCCGCTTTAGTGGCCTCTTTTTTGAAGACCTATATTCCCTATGCCAGTGAAATTGAACGTATGGGGATTGAGCAGCGTCCTGTCAATATCTATGCAAACTCGAGTGCGGCCGCCAAGGCATATTTGGATTTGTGGCAGGAAATATTAAATTATATCAAGCTAATATAGATATCGACTTATTCAATCAAGATGTACATTATTTAGAGGTAGTAATATAAAACTGCCAAGGAGTCGCAAAGATGAGAAGTTATATAGAATTTTTATTGATGCTTTTTATTGCTGGTTCACTATTCTCAGGAATGGCTGCAGCGGAGACCAAAAAGGCATTTCCGGACAGCGTTTATCAATTGCTCGCAAATGCAAAAAAAACAATCAAATCGATCGATATGGAACAATTTAAAATTGCATTGGATAAACACGACTTCGATATGATAATCGATGTGCGTGAGCCTGGTGAATTTGCTGCCGGTTATATTCCTGGTGCTATTAATATTCCTCGTGGGGTGATTGAGTTTAAAATCTGGCCTTATGTCGGATTTCCGCAGCAGACTGATACCAGTAAGAAGCTAATACTCTATTGTAAAACCAGTGGACGCTGCTCACTAGCAGCAAAATCACTCCAGGATCTCGGTTTTACTAACGTCATGGCTGTCAACATGAAATTTGTCGATTGGCTAAAGGCCGGGTACCCAATTGAGAAAAATGAATAATCTACTATCATATTAGATTCAATTACCAGGAAGTCAGAGAACAAGCCACCTTGACGATGAAAATTGTTCTCTGACTTTTACTTGTAGATGCATAAGCAATCTCACTTGCACTCCATATGGGTGACTCGTTGCTGAATTATTGTGTAGAAAAATTATTTGATGTTCACCTTAGTTCATTCTCATGACATGTTCCACAGCCAACCTGTGTACCTTTAGTGAGTGTAATACGCTCATTACTGTTGCATCCTGGGCCTTCATCACAAACGAGCGTGCGTGTGACTGACATACGTGATAATACCGTTCCTTCTCCTCGCTGACCATGGCAGCTACGACAGCTATTTAAGTTGCGTTCTGCAAAATCTTCATGATTTCTGTTCCAGTTTGAATCACCGACAGGGTGCATGCCATGAGGTCCATTCAGGGTGAGCCCGAGGCTTCCAGGAGCATGGCATGTGGTGCACTCTATAATGGTACCGCTATGCCCCTGTAGTTGCTGAGAGGCGACATTATCGTTGGCCATGGGATTGCTGACTGGCCAAATAGCATGGGTACTGCCGTGGCAAGCTTCACACATGACGCCGCCGTGACCTTTACTCAGACGGTATAAACTCTCATTTTCGGCAAAACGCTTGTTAGTAGCTATGATAGGTGCTGCGCTCGCATCTCCCTGTAAAAATGCCTGCTTCAAGCGGATGCCATTAGCATCTGCAGGAATGGTACCGGCAGTATTAGCTAGATTACTGACTGCGTCACCAGTATGACAGGACTGACAGCCAGGTTCACTTGCCCAGGGCACGCGTTTCGTTAGATCAGCACCCGCCGGGAATGGCGTGTTTGGAAGGTTGGCAGTAAAGTCATTACCCACCTGTTGCATATCGCCATGGCAGTCCTGGCAGACTATCCCGCCACTCGCCATGGCTCCGCGTAAACATTGTGTCCGCTTTCCAGGGTGACATTGATAGCATGTTTGTTCCAATACTTGTTGTGCCACCTGATCGCTGCGATTGATGGGTTCAGGCATTGCCGGGAATAGCGGTTGGCCTTGATAAGGCGGCAATCCACCATGATGGCCATGCATGGCACGAGACATACTGATATGAATTGTTTGTTGTCGTCCTTTTATTCCTGATTGCGGTTCGTCTACAGGTCCTGACTGCGTCAGATCCAATGCAGGAGAGTAATGGCACCTGGAACATTGCACTGGAGTCTGGTTAACCAGACAGTTAGCATCATTTGGATTGGTAGCATCACAAGAGAAGGTGCTAATCTGACCCGCGCTGTCCCAATTTTTATAGCTTGCGCCATGCTTGACATCATGCAGACGCAGGATGTTGATTTTGGCCGTATTTAACAGTTGCTCCAAGCGTGTTTCTCCGGGCGGATTATCATCGAGCGTTTTCACATTAAATGCGGTCTGTGAAATAGCAGAGCCATTACAGCTATCACTAATGATATTTTGCGGTAACCCCGGATCGGCGCAGTCCAGCGGCTCTACATGGCAATTCTGACAGTCCGCTTCAGATGCTACTGGCAGTACAATATCGACAGAAGCCAGTTCAGCCCCATCCTGTCGCCGATGCGCTGCAATTTTCATTAATGGGTAAGCATTGGATTGACCAGTATCATCAACGGGCATAATCGGTATGCCATCCGCGGCAAACCAGTTAACGTTTTCAATGCGGCTGCCAAACGGAAAATTGACGAAAAAGGGTAAATCATCATCGTATCGATCAAAGAGCCTGGGTGTATTGGCTAGACCAGGCATAGCCTGTTGATCAATAACCAATGATGGGCTTCCTGCGAGGGGATACAGTGCTTTTGGATCAGGCACAGGGATACCAACATCCTGCGGAATAGGATCAAACAGGCTTAATGCGCTAGGGCAATCAAATGTTTGTTGACATGAATTGGCCGGGTCAACGGCTAGTATACTAGGATACAGTGGCGCATAGGCGTCACCGCCAATGGTTGAAGTCGCAGAATTCAGGTCCCAGAAATTGGTTTTAAATACGCCCGGTAAGTTTTGACTAGTCGTATTGATTGAATTGGCACCCGCAGGATCGTTAACGCTACTGGCCGCTGAATATAAAACATCTATCGTTGTGTTATCAACAATTCGAGGTAAGCTGTTAGCTGTCCCTTTTTCTATTACCTGTGCATGCACAACATTGAATGGTGGGAGGATGCTGAATATCTGATAGTCAAGGTCTGCACAGTGCATGCCAAGATCATTGGCTGCCAGGACAGTAAAGTCGCCATTCACATTCGGGGGAGGAGGGGGATTGCCACCACCCTGGTGATCACATTCATCAGGCGCATTATAAACATTACGTTCATCGCTTTGATCACTGTATTGAGCGCGAATACGACAGGGAACATCATTTTCAGAAATGATACGTAAGCTCATTTTCCATTCACCATCACGATTTGCATTAGTCTGGCCGAGTAATTTCCCTGTGTTGGCATTATATAGACTAATCGTGCCTCTACGCTGAACGTCACCCGATACGCTGACATAGCTATACTCATCTTTCCAGTATGCATTATTGATGACGAGTCGCTGACTCGAGTATGATTTATGACGATCTTTATCATGATCATCATCAGCGAATGTGAAAGGGGTGTAATAAAAGGCGAAAAGTAGGAAAAAAATAATAGAGAATTTATGATGTCTTTCACAGCTCGGATTCATGATGAGCTTGCCTCCATATTTGTAGTTATTCGATCCATAAAAATTACATTAGCAGGGCTAAAGATTATATGTTCACTGAATTATTGATTTATTAATTAAAAATCTATGGAGTCTATTTATAGTCTAGTAAATATATTATTGCCTGTTAAAAAATCTATGAGGTGGATGATAAATGTGGATATCAAGTTGATTATTTGCTTGTAAATAAATATATTTTATAGGGATTGTTATTTTTGCTTTACGATTATTTAATAATGCTTGCCGGCGATTAATAGTATACAAGTTATGGTCTTGTATTCTGGAGAGTTTAATAAAAAAAATATTGATCTTTAACTGGCTCAATAAAATAAAACCCCATGTTTCTCAACATGATTATCATTCTGTAAATCTTGGCCTTTGACATGTAGCTTTATTAACAGTGGTTTAAGTAGAAAAGATAAACAAATATTCGTCGAGAATAAAATTAACCCATTCCGATAAAGTATTGCGACAACAAAGCATCCAACATGCAGTGGCATATATTAATTATTATCCGGGTAAGATCGTCGTTTAGACTACAGCTATAGAAGATGTGTATGAGGCAAATGTCATTATAAAAACGACTAATTCGCTTACTTGGTGAAAAATTGATTTAGATCAACTGTTGTCCCTGACTGCGATCATGTTATCAAGGCGAAATTGTCGACGCTTAATCAAGAACTATAATTTTGTATTTTTCTTTACTGCTGAAATTATAAAACTAGTTTTATCAAACCGTAATCGTTTATTCGATCAATCTTCAGCGCTAAAAGACTGATTGGCATTTTGCTGGTACCCATTGTAATCAGCAGTTGCGTATGAGTTTTCTGTATAAGTAAAAATAACAATAAAAACAACAATATAAAAGTATATCAGGTTATTATGAGGTTATAATGCTTGACAATGTACAAGAAATGTATAATTCTTGTATAAGAACGATTTCTGGAGAATGAAAATGCAACAAAACAACCACGTGATGGACCTCACTGAACAAGGCTATGTACCTGATAGTGTTATCAGATTGGGCATTCGCAGGCTCATCAAACAAAGGCTATCAGAAATTGAGGCCGGTGATGCTGAGGCTATGGCCGACAGCCAGTATCAGTTTATTCAGTCAATGTACAATTCTGTCATCGCGCCATTACCAGAAAAAGCAAACCAGCAGCATTACGAAGTGCCTGCTGATTTTTTCAAATATGCATTGGGGGCCCACCGCAAATATAGCAGTTGTCTGTGGAAACAAGATACGACTGATTTGAATACAGCAGAGCAGGAAGCATTAAAAGATACCTGCGTACATGCACATCTTTCCAATGATATGGACATACTTGAACTCGGTTGTGGCTGGGGTTCCCTGACATTGTGGATGGCAGAACAATATCCACAAAGCAAAATTACGGCAGTATCCAATTCGAACTCTCAGCGTGAATATATCCTCAAAACGGCTCAAGAGAGAGCACTGGACAATATCGAGATTATTACTTGTGATATGAATGAGTTTTCCACTGAACAAAAATTCGACAGGGTGGTTTCAGTGGAAATGTTCGAGCATATGCGAAATTATCCTCAACTATTTAAAAGTATCCATGACTGGCTCAGGCCTGGTGGAAAATTTTTCATGCATATTTTTGTGCATCGAGCCGTACCCTATGCGTTTGAAGCTAAAGATGCCTCTGACTGGATGAGTGAACATTTTTTCTCAGGCGGAATCATGCCCAGTGATGATCTGCCGCTGTTCTTTCAGCAAGATCTTAAATTTCTCAGGCGCTGGCGCTGGGATGGGACGCATTATCAGAAAACCGCAAGAGCCTGGCTAGAAAATATGGACGCGCATAAGGATGAAGTCTGGAAAATAATGGAAAATACC
This sequence comes from uncultured Gammaproteobacteria bacterium, assembly GCA_963807455.1. Taxonomy (GTDB): domain Bacteria; phylum Pseudomonadota; class Gammaproteobacteria; order JAADHQ01; family JAADHQ01; genus JAADHQ01. The sequence continues at coordinate 15,401 of CAWECS010000024.1, forward strand.
TATGCAGTCAGAAAATGCTCAACAATGGTGGATGCGTTGGCGCATGTTTTTCATGGCTTGTGAAGAGCTGTTTGGCTATAACAATGGCCAGGAGTGGTGGGTAAGCCATTATTTGTTCGAACGTCAAGCAATCTAGAGGACGGCATAGCAATGCTACTGACATTGACTAACTTTATTTTGTTCCAGATTGGCTGGTTTGCCTGTGTACTTGGCAGTACCTATTCCTATCCCTGGCTTGGTACATTGATAGCAGCATTGATCGTCATGCTGCATGTGTATCGTTCAAAATTTCCTGAACTAGAAGTCTGGTTGATTATTGCTGCAATATTTGTTGGGGCTATCTGGGATAGTTTTTTGGTCTGGATGCAGTTAATTAGTTATAACAACGGCATGTTGTCTGAAAATCTGGCACCTTACTGGATCATTGCCTTATGGGCTTTATTTGCCACCACCTTGAATGTATCTCTGCGCTGGATGAAGGGGCGTTGGATAATAGCCGCTGTGTCGGGTGCAGTCGCGGGTCCGCTTGCTTATTACGCCGGTCATCGCCTGGGTGCAGTTAACTTCACGGATATGAACATGGCATTACTATACCTGGCGATAGGCTGGTCCTTTTTTGTGCCCTTGCTGTTATTTTTGGCAAAACGCCTTGATGGTTATGCGCATCTATCGGTACCTGTAAAGGAGATGATCTAATGCTGGTTTATCTTTATGGTTTGATGGCAATGCTGGGATTGGCATTGTTGATCTGGGTAATCAGTGTTTACAAGCATAACGCCAGTATTGTAGACAGTTTCTGGTCACTGTTCTTTTTACTGGGCAGTCTTGTTTACCTGTGGTCACAACAAACAATCACTGTACAACAATTTGTGTTGCTGTCTCTGGTGACTATCTGGTCATTGAGATTAACTATTTACATTAGCTGGCGGAATCATGGTAAACCAGAGGATTCACGTTACCAGGATATTCGTCAACGCTATTCACCCAATTTTGCAATCAAGAGTCTTTTCATTATATTTTTCTTTCAGGCAGTATTGGCCTGGATTATTTCCATGCCACTATGGACAGTATTTACTCATTCTGGAGAAGTTGGAGTGATTGATATTGTTGCTGTGATGCTTTGGATAGTGGGTATGTTTTTTGAGGTCACAGGTGATGCGCAAATGGCGTCATTCAAAAAAACCAGTGCCAGTAAAAATGGCGCGGTAATGAACCGGGGTTTGTGGAAATACACAAGACATCCGAATTACTTTGGTGAATTTTGTATTTGGTGGGCTTACTATCTTGTTGCTGTCAGTGCTGGGTATTGGTGGACGTTGCCAGCACCACTGATAATGTCCTGGTTGTTGCTTAAATTCTCTGGCGTAGCCTTACTCGAGGGTGAAATTATTCATCGTCGACCTGCTTATAAAGAGTATATGCAAAAAACCAATGCCTTCTTTCCCTGGCTACCCAGAGATAAAGCATCCATTGCAAATGCAAAGGAATATCAATCGTGATGACTGGCTTGAATAAATTGCCGGCAATGTTCGCGCTGATTGTTTTCAGCTTGATGAATACGCAAGTGTGTGCACGAACTTCTGAAGATTTACAATACAATGTTTTTCTTGATGGCGATAAAATCGGCTCGCATCGTGTCATCATCAAACCAGAAGCAAGCAGTAAAATAGTGGAGGTGGAAGCCAACTTCCAGGTTAAATTTCTTTTTTTCAATGCCTATGAATATCAGCATAGTGCCAGGGAAGAATGGAATGATAATTGTCTGAGCAAGATATCAACGAGTACTGATGATAATGGCAGTCAACTTTTTGTCGATGGTCAACGGCAAAGCGATGCATTTCGTATAGAAACACCAAAAGGTATTGCCACTGTCAACGGTTGTGTTAAAAGCTTTGCCTATTGGGATCCACAATTGTTGCAGGCCTCACACCTGTTGAATACTCAAACTGGAGAGTATGTTGCAGTAAAAACTCTTATGCTGAATGAGGAAGAAATTTCACTCGGCAATAGCAAAGTGAAGGCAAGGCATTATCAAATTATCAGTGATCAGTTTGTTATCGATCTGTGGTACTCGGCTGATAAGGATTGGTTGGCCTTAAGTACCACGACAGAAAATGGAGCGAACCTGCGTTATGAAAGACGATAAAACTAAATATGGTCGTTTCTTGCGCATACTAACCATCACTATTTTAGGTATCAGTTTTATGGGTTGCAGTCAGACAGGCCTTCCAATAAAGACCATGCAGCAGGTGGATTTGAAGCGTTTCATGGGTGACTGGTATGTGATCGCCAATATACCGACTTTTATTGAAAAAGGTGCGCATAATGCAATCGAGTCCTATCAAATAAATGACGATAAAACCATCGCCACTACATTTTCTTTTAATGCTGACAGCTTCAAAGGTGAACGCAAAGTCTACAAGCCAAAAGGTTTTATTAAAGACAGCAACAGCAATGCGATTTGGGGTATGCAATTCATTTGGCCCTTCAAGGCAGATTATCGCATTGTCTACATAGACCCTGAATATACGCAGACGATTATTGGTCGAAATGCCCGTGATTATGTCTGGATTATGGCACGTAAGCCGCAGCTCTCTGAAGTTGAGTATCTTAAGCTGGTTGAGATAGTGAAACAGCAGGGATATGACATAAGCAAGATCAAACGCGTACCACAACAATGGTAATAATGGGACACACACCATGACGATCCGCCTAAACAGGCCAACAGAATCAACATTCCTGCAAAGTATCGTGCGCTGGTTTGATAGCTATACAGCTATTGAAACTGATGATGCTAAAAAAGGACGAATAGACTGGATACGCACCATACCATTTATTCTTATGCATCTTGCCTGCTTTGCCGTTATTTGGGTTGGTTGGAGTGCAACGGCCGTCATTACTGCTGTTATTTTCTATGCCTTGCGCATGTTTGCAATCACCGGATTCTATCATCGTTATTTTTCACATCGTGCTTTTAAAACAGCTCGACTGACTCAATTTATATTTGCTATGTTGGCAGCGAGCGCGGTGCAACGCGGTCCGCTATGGTGGGCTTCTCATCATCGCCATCATCATGCTTGTGCAGACCAGGGTAATGACCCGCATTCCCCGCAGCAACATGGCTTTTTCTGGAGTCATATGGCCTGGTTCCTGTCACAGGAAAACTTCTCCACACGACATGAACGCATTAAAGATTTTAGCCGCTTTCCTGAACTTCGTTTTCTGGATCGTTTTGATATGCTCGTACCTGTTTTACTTGCAATCTTTTTGTATGCAATAGGTGCATGGCTTGCTGTTGCTTATCCTCAGCTCGGCACCAATGGTTTGCAAATGCTGGTTTGGGGCTTTGTCATTTCAACGCTGCTGTTATATCACGTCACCTTTACTATTAATTCTCTGGCACATACGCATGGTAGCAGGCGTTATGACACAAAAGATAACAGCCGAAATAACTGGTTGTTGGCTATTTTCACCCTGGGTGAAGGTTGGCATAACAATCATCATTACTATCCCGGTTCCGCAAGGCAAGGCTTTTTCTGGTGGGAGATCGATGTCACTTATTATATTTTGTTATTAATGCAAAAATTGCACTTGATTCATGACCTTCGCCCAGTGCCTGAAAAGGTCATTCAGCAAGGAGTTCAACAGCCATGAAAATTGCCATTATAGGAACGGGTATTGCCGGTAATGTAGCGGCTTACCATTTAAGTAAGGAGCATGAGATCACTGTATTTGAAGCAGGGGATTATGTCGGCGGCCATACACATACACATGATATAGAATGGCAGGGGAAAGAATATCAGATAGATACTGGATTTATCGTCATGAATAACTGGACCTACCCTAATTTCACTAAACTCCTTGAAGAACTGGATGTAGCCATACAGCCTTCAAATATGAGCTTTAGTGTCAAATGTGAAAAAACAGGTCTGGAGTATAATGGTACCAGTCTGAATTCATTATTTGCACAACGTAGAAATATTTTCCGGATATCATTCTATAAAATGATACAGGATATCATGCGCTTTAACCGTGAGGCACCCGAGCTGCTTGTTGAAGATGATAAACAAATCAATCTCGGCGATTATTTGCAGCGTAACCGCTATAGTCAGTCGTTCATAGAGCAATATATCATTCCAATGGGATCAGCGATCTGGTCTGCCGATCCAAAACAAATGCTTGCTTTTCCTGCGAGATTCTTTGTTAGTTTTTTTCATAACCATGGCATGTTAAGTGTTAACGAGCGTCCAACCTGGTTTGTCATTAAGGGTGGTTCCAGAGAATATGTGAAAAAGCTGACAGCTGGTTTTAAGGATCATATCAGACTTAATAGTCGCGTTACCGAAGTGAGGCGTTTTGAAACCCATGTCGAGGTTAAAACTGCAGGGCAAGCAGCCGAGCATTTTGATGCTGTATTTATTGCCAGTCACAGTAACCAGGCTTTGGAAATGTTGACAGATGCAAGCACTATCGAACGTGAGGTATTGGGCGCTATTCCCTATCAAAAAAACGAAGCTATTCTGCATACGGATTCAAGTATCTTGCCAAAGCGGAAACTCGCATGGGCGGCATGGAACTATCATTTGTTACCCGAACATAACGGCAGAGCGACGCTGACCTATAATATGAATATCTTGCAAAGTCTGAAATCACAAGACCCTTTTTGTGTGACACTGAATCATACAGAAGCAATAGATGAGTCCCGCATTATTAAACGCTTGCAATATGATCATCCTGTATTTACCCCCAAGGGAATTCAGGCGCAGAGCCGACATTCAGAGATCAACGGTGTCAATCGTACTTATTTTTGTGGCGCTTACTGGCGAAATGGCTTTCATGAGGATGGTGTCGTCAGTGCATTAAAATCACTTCAGGATTTCAAGGAGCATCTGCATGCACAGTTGTATTTACGAAGGGCAGGTTAGGCATCGTCGGTTTCAGCCCAAGGAACATGAGTTTCATTATGGGCTGTATATGATGTATCTCGATCTTGATGAACTGACAACGGTTTTCAAGCCTTTCTGGCTCTGGTCAGTTAACAGACCTAACCTGGCTTTCTTTGATCGTCGCAAACACACTGGCGATCCTCAACGTGAGTTGCATGAATGTGTTCGTGATCTGGTACAACAACAGACCGGGCAGAGACCAGCGGGCCCGATCCGCCTGCTAACGCACTTGCGATATTTTGGCTATGGTTTTAATCCGGTTAGTTTTTATTATTGTTTCGATAAAAGTGATAATAAACTTGAATGTATTGTCGCTGAAGTCAATAATACTCCTTGGGGTGAACAGCATTGTTACGTCTTGCATGAAGATGATAATCTCGGCGGTGAGAAAAAAAAGCGTCACCAATTTGAAAAACAATTTCATGTGTCTCCTTTTCTGCCAATGGATCTTTCCTACGACTGGCACTTTTCAACCCCGGACAAGCAACTCATGGTCCATATGCGGAATCTGAAAGATGACGCGCGTATATTCGATACCACTATGCGACTCGAATCTAAGCCAATAACCTCTGCGTCATTAGCACGAGTTTTATTGATCTATCCATTGATGACAGCCAAAGTAATTGTTGCCATTCATTATCAGGCTTTCAGGCTTTGGCTGAAGAAAGTTCCTTTTCATACACACCCCGACAAAAAGGAGGCGCCGCCGACGGTGAAAGATATATGAATACACGATTAATACCCATGCCGAGCTCAGGACGTGAGAATAAACCGGCAAATATTTTCGATCGACTATCACGATATGGTTTTCTCGCACGCATGCGCAAGCTCCAGCATGGAGAAGTCATCATTAAAGAAAATGATACTGAAATGAGATTCGGTCAACTCACCAGCCCGTTGTTCATTGTCTGTCAGCATTAGCGTTAATGACCCACAGTTTTACAGTGATATTGGTTTTGGTGGAAGTGTCGGTGCTGGTGAGGCATATTTTCAGCAGCGCTGGGATTGCAGTGATCTGACTGCTCTGGTACGTATTCTTTTGCAAAACAGAGAAGTACTCGATGGTATGGATGGTCACATAGCACGTCTACAGGAGCCACTCAATAAAGTACTACACTGGCTTAACCGTAATACTCGCACTGGCAGTCGTCGTAATATCGAGGCGCACTACGACCTTGGCAATGATCTTTTCAAATTGTTTCTCGATAAAAATATGATGTATTCATGTGCTTTATATGAGCACCCCGACGATACACTCGAGCAGGCATCAATAGCCAAGCTCGATACTATATGCCGTAAGCTGGATCTTAAGCCTACCGATCACTTACTCGAGATAGGTACAGGGTGGGGTGGTTTTGCACTTTACGCAGCTCAACATTATGGATGTCGTGTTACCACAACGACCATCTCGCAAGAGCAATTCGAGCTGGCGCAAACACGAGTGAAGGATGCGGGACTAACAGATCAGATTACTGTGTTGTGTAAAGATTATCGTGACCTCGAAGGACAGTACGATAAACTGGTTTCCATAGAAATGATTGAGGCCATTGGCCATCAGTACATGCCAACCTATTTCAAGCAATGCAGCCGTTTGTTAAAGCCAGATGGTATGATGTTACTTCAGGCAATTACAATTACCGATCAAGGTTATAAGTCAGCATTGCGCTCAGTTGATTTTATACAACGTTATATTTTTCCGGGGAGTTTTATACCATCCGTATCAGCAATGACGACAGCGATTACACAAAATTCAGATATGCGCCTGTATAACCTGGAGGATATTGGTCCTCATTATGCAACCACATTAAAACATTGGCGCGAACGCTTTTTTAACAGGATTGAAGAAGTCCGGTCACTGGGCTACTCGGATCAATTTATTCGTATGTGGGAGTTTTATCTGTGTTATTGCGAAGGTGGTTTTATCGAACGCGCCATTGGAGATGTGCATATGCTCCTGGTCAAGCCGCAATGTCGGCGAGCTGTCATTGCAGCTGCTATCGATTGATCATTCAATAAAGAAACTGGAGCTGACATAAAATGCAAGAAACACTGAAGCCACTTGATCTCAAGGTGCCCGCATTGCCAGCCATACTGGGTTATGCGGGTCTCATTCCCTTTGTTGTATTGGGTGTTGGCATGTGGTTTGTCCCTTCAAGCCAGCAGGAAATACTCAACAAGGCACTGCTCAGCTATGCAGCCTGTATTCTTGCATTTATGGGAGCCATACACTGGGGTCTGGCGATGACAGCGCATGCTAATTCTATGCAGCTAGGCCTGAGTGTTTTGCCTGCCTTGCTGGCGTGGTTGGCTTTGAACTCAGCACTAACCTGGTCATATTCGATTTTGATTATTGGTTTTGTCCTGCTTTGTTTTGCTGACAGTATTTCCACACGTCAGCGTAATCTACCTAATTGGTATCCACGCTTGCGTGTCCCACTTACTTTGATAGTTGTTGTATCGCTGATTAGTGGGGCATTTGCCGCGATATCAGGGTTTGCATGAGTTCATAAATAAGCATGATAACGATGACATACTGATTATCATGTAGTATTTGAGGCGCTTACGTGTAGGTTAATTTTTTGTCAGTCTGATTATTCAAGCTAGTATTTTTTGATTCAGACATCATTCGCTATTCTCCATTACTGATTAAATTCAGACTGTAAATAATCTATAAACAGCCGGACCTTTGCCGGCATAAATCGTCTTTGTGGATAAATAGCATTAATATCCAGTGAAGTAGGTTTATAGTCTGTCATGATCTCTATCAGGCATCCTTGTTTGATATCTTCTTCTACCAGCCAGTCTGGTGCTGCAGCAATTCCCAGACCAGCTAGTAATGATGTGACATCTATAGCCCGTGCGACCTATTTCTGGGCACGATTGATTTACGCACCTTTATATTACTTTGATGTACCCGTTCTGAAAACGACTTCGTGGTTTGTGGGCCTGATGGCAACATTAACCCTGGCTTTTGAACTATTGGCATAATTGCTTAAGCTAAGAATAAAAACACAAGACAAGCAGTCAGGTTTTTATTTGCTCGCTGGCGATTGTTGTAATGCTCTCATTCAGTGCTGGAATATCATCAGCTTGTTCCGTATCAATGCTAATAGTAAAGGCCTGCTCTTGTTCTAATAATGGCTGCCAATGCTTTAGCTGATGCTCAAGGACATCGAGATTAGCATCCGAAGCATCATGATGTCGTGCGACAATACGTTGGCGTAATGTGTCGGGGCTTGCGGTAAATTCCAGGATAATATAAGGCACCTGCATTTGTGTGGCCAGTTGCTGGAATAGTATGGCGCTTCTCATATTCAAGATTCGCAGCGTCAACAATAACAGTAAAGCCTGCACCTATGATTAATTCTGCAAATTCTGCCAGTTTTTCATAGGTTCTCTCTGTTGCCGTGCTGCTATAGATTCCCTTGCCAATAGCGGTGCCCGCATCTTGTTCTGTGGTTAAATTGAAAAGGCGCTTTCGTTCAACATCAGACCTTATTCGTATTGCTCCGAGCAGCTCAAGCAAAGCATGGGTTTTAGTGGTTTTGCCTGAGGCCGAGAGTCCGCGAGTGATAATCAGTTTGGGTTTTGTCTGTGTGGTATAACTTTGTGCCAGTTGCAGGTATTCATCAACATCTTTTAACGCGGCTTGCTTTTCCAGCGGGCTAATATTAGCCTGGCCAGCCCTGATGGCATCAACTTTTGCACGCACCATGGCTCGATAAACCAGATAAAACCTGTATACCTGTATGCCGGCATAGTCACCAGTGCTTTCCAGATAGGTGTTAATAAAGCGATGCGCCATTTGGGCTTGTTGATGATCCTCCAGGTCCATCACAAAAAAGGCGACTTCGCTGATGACGTCAACCCAGCGTAACTCCGGATTGAATTCCAGGCAATCAAATGCCAGTGGCGCATCGTTATACCAGGCGAGGTTACGTAGATGCAGGTCACCATGGCATTCGCGGATAAAGCCGGCATTTTTTCGTGTCAACAAAATATTCTTCAGTGATGCATAGGTAGAGGATGACCAGCTTTCAAGTTTCGCCAGTGATTCCAGCTGCGAGGTATTATCGATATGTTGCCGAATTTGCGAAAAATTCTCCTGTATCGGTTGCCACACATGTTCAGGGTCACCGTAGTGAGCTTGCGCGTCTGACTTCTCGATGTGCTGATGGAAGTTGGCTATCATGAGAGCGATGGTATCGATATCGATTAACTGGAGCTCTCCGCGTTCAAGGACGTGATCCAGCTGAGCTTCCTGCGGAAACTGTTTCATCTTCACTGCGCATTCGATGACTTCACCATTCCCGGTGAATTCGGGATGTTCCGGAGTGCCATGAATTTCCACCACATCCAGATAAATTGCAGGTGCCAGTCGAGAGTTGAGGCGCAATTCCTCTTTACAGTAAAAACATCTTTTTTCGAGTGTCGAGAAATCCAGGAATCCAAAATCCACGGGTTTTTTTAGCTTGTAGACATAATCACCTGTCAGAATGACCCAGGAAATATGAGTTTGTATCAATTGACATTGTTCGACGGAATGATCATATGCGTCAGGATGCAACATGGCATTGATGAGTGGCGGCAGTTCGTTATTGTATTTCATGGTTTAGCGATGCCCCGATAATCTGTGAAAAACCGGTAGTGAGCGATTCATCTTAATATACTCAATATCACGAAACATAGCTTGCGCAGTATTCTTTTTTATCATCAAATAGCGACTGATGTAAATCGATATAAAATGCCAGGAATTAATTAAATAACGGATCATTATGTCAAATTTATTTCACTCAGCCCGCTAACAGAGCTTCCAGGCTCACGGTGCAAGGAGATGGATTCAGGATTCAGCGCGGTATTTATTACAGACCACATGATGACTTGACTGACGTGATATATGACAGTCATAAAAAATAATTTTTGCGATTGTAAAGTCGTGCCAATTTAGCTGGAAATTTTAATAGCCATAAATTATAGCGAGTTAGGTAAGATTGTTAATGTGATTTGATCGGAGAAAATATACAATCGATATGACGATTATATTAAAATGTTCATGTAATACAATCACATACGATAATTATTAGACATATGGGAAATTATTACTGAATAAATTAATAATCAATAGCTTAGAGCGCTCATTGTAGTAAAACCGTAACATTTTATGTCCATTATTGTACACGCTGGCTGGTGGGCAATTTGCTATGGTGCTTGAGACCATACATGATCTTTATATATCATAGCGTGATGATTGCCACACAGCCTGGAAAACGTCAGCAACTGCAAGTGATGTACTTGCTGTAGCAGATGTCATTAATTGACTAAAAAATAAATTATTGGAGACAACTATGTCAACGAGCAAGATACTTGCATCAATAGGCATTGCAGGAGTTCTTTCGGCGGCTATGATGACAGGGGCGAATGCTGCATCTGCACGTGATCACATATCCATCGTGGGTTCTTCTACTGTATACCCATTCGCTACAGTTGTAGTTGAGCAGTTCGGTAAAACCACCAGCTTCAAAACACCCAAGGTTGAATCAACGGGTTCAGGTGGCGGATTAAAACTGTTTTGTGCCGGTATTGGTGTTCAACATCCTGATATTACTAATGCTTCGCGTCGCATCAAATCTTCTGAGGTGGCAAAGTGTGCAAAAAATGGTATTAAGGATATCATTGAAATCAAGATTGGTTATGATGGTATAGCTGTTGCAAATTCCAAGAAAGCCTCGCAATTCAAGCTTTCTCGCAAGGATATCTACCTGGCATTGGCTAAAAAGATCCTTGGCCCTGATGGCAAGTTGATGGCTAATCCACACAAAACATGGAAAGATGTAAATGCCAACCTGCCCAATACCAAAATTGAAGTACTGGGTCCTCCTCCAACCTCGGGTACACGCGATGCATTTAACGAGTTAGCCATGGGTGGTGGTGCCAAGAAAATTGCTGACCTGAAAACGTTACGTGGATTGAAACGCGGTTCACAGGAACTCAAGGACATGATGGCAAAACTGGGTGTTCCCATGAGCATCTGGACAGCTTTTGAAAAGAAAAAAGGCAAGGCTCCAAAAGGTAAAGATATCTTTAAACAGGTAGCTTATGGAATTCGTGAAGATGGTGCATTCATCGAAGCGGGTGAGAATGACAACCTGATCGTACAGAAACTTGAAGCAAACCCTAATGCATTAGGTGTATTTGGATTCAGCTTCCTGGATCAAAATCTTGATAAGGTTCACGGTTCTATCATTGACGGTGTTGTACCTACTTTTGAGACGATAGCAGACAATAGCTACCCGATATCTCGTCCTTTGTTCTTCTATGTGAAGAAAGCACATGTGGGTGTTATTCCTGGTATGAAGGAATACCTGGCAGAATTCACCAGTGCAAAGGCCTGGGGTGACGAAGGTTATCTGTCCGAGCGCGGTCTGATTCCTATGCCTAAAGCGGAACGTGAAAAGTTCGCGATGGATGCCAAGAACTTGACTCCATTGAGCTTGAAGTAAGTCAATGCTTTAGATACAGCGGCCGGGTTGTTCCGGCCGCTGTGTTATTTTAAATAGAAAATAATAAGCGGTGCGGTATGCAACTCTCTGTCCTACTAATAGTGCTTCTGACTTTATCTTCCCTGGCTTACTACATGGGGAAAAAGCGCGCTTTAAAAGTAGCTCAGGGTAAAATAAGAAATCTGCATTCATTGCCGACTTATTATGGATTGTATACGGCAATATGGTGTGGTGTTCCTGCACTGATCATATTTGGGCTGTGGGTTGTTTTTGAACCCGCCATCATCACCCATCTTGTTGTTTCCGGCTTGCCGGAAGAGGTCCGTAATATCGGGCCAGACCGCCTGAATCTTGTCATCAATGACATCAAGAATCTTGTCAGCGGTAATATTACCTCGGTTGGCGCAAAACAGAATTTACAAGCTGCTGCTGACCATTATAAAAATTTAATGACCACCAGCCATGCTGCCCTTGTGGTAGTGATTTTGTGCCTGGCTATTGGTGCCAGTGCCATTACGCTTATCCGTATCAAGGCACATCAGCGAGCGCGCAATGTTGTTGAAGGTATTCTCACTGGCCTGCTGATTTTCTGTGCCAGTATCGCCATACTGACCACACTTGGCATAGTACTATCAGTGTTATTTGAATCAGTACGTTTCTTCGGGGATGTACCTGTTACTGATTTTCTGTTTGGCCTGGAATGGAGTCCGCAAACGGCTATCCGTGATGATCAGGTAGGTTCTTCGGGCGCCTTTGGTGCAGTGCCATTATTTGCCGGAACCATGCTGATATCATTTATTGCCATGCTCATTGCGGTGCCGATTGGATTGTTATCTGCTATTTACCTTTCAGAGTATTCAGGGCCCAAATTCAGGGCTGTCGCGAAACCGTTGCTGGAAATTCTGGCGGGCATACCCACAGTGGTGTACGGCTTTTTCGCAGCTTTGATAGTCGCACCCGCTATACGCAATGCGGGTGGCGTGATAGGGCTGGATGTTGCCTCAGAAAGCGCTCTGGCGGCGGGATTGGTCATGGGTATTATGATTATACCATTTGTTTCTTCGCTGTCGGATGATGTCATCAATGCAGTACCACAGGCTATGCGCGATGGTGCGTATGGTCTGGGAGCAACACAAGCAGAAACTATTCGTAAGGTGATATTTCCGGCCGCTTTGCCCGGCATCGTCGGTGGCGTGCTTTTGGCGGTTTCCCGTGCTATCGGTGAAACCATGATTGTCGTTATGGCGGCAGGTTTGTCTGCCAACCTGACGGCGAATCCTCTTGAAGCAGTGACCACGGTGACTGTTCAGATCGTTACCTTGCTGACAGGGGATCAGGAATTTGATAGCACTAAAACCCTGGCAGCGTTTGCGCTGGGTCTGATGCTGTTTGTTGTTACCCTGATATTGAATATTATTGCCCTTCACGTCGTACGAAGATATAGAGAACAATATGAGTAATAAGGTGACTACAAAAAACAATAGCGCGAATAAGTCCAGAACGATAGACATTGTTCGAGCCGGCATGGGCAAGCGCAGAGCGTCCGAACGTCGTTTTAAACTTTATGGCAAAATGGCGATTGGCATGGGGCTGCTTTTTTTGTTTTTACTATTTGGAAGTATTGTCTCTAATGGTTACCAGGCTTTTGTGCAAACATACGTTAAAATTGATGTCTACATCGATGCAGATAGAATTGATCCGCAGGGCGAAAGAAATATAGATGAACTATCAAGGGCGGATTATGGTGGCCTGGTTAAGGCGGCATTAAGGGATATGTTCCCGGAAGTTCAATCACGCAGGGAAAAAAGACAGCTTTACAGACTGGTGAGTACCGGCGCCAGTTACCAGCTCAGGGAACTGGTGATGCAAAATCCTGAATTGATCGGCCAGACCCTTTCACTGTGGGTGCCGGCGGATGATGAGGTCGATATGCTGATGAAAGGGCATATTGATAGAAATTCGGCTGAATCGGATCGTCGTGTCAAGGACAATCAGATCGGATGGATAGATAAGCTCAATAGTGAACAGCGTTTAGAGAGACGCTTTAATCGTATATTTTTTACTGCAGGAGACTCGCGTGATCCGGAATTAGCCGGTATCTGGGGAGCGGCGTCGGGTTCATTCTTTACTTTGATTATTACCCTGCTACTTTCTTTTCCGATTGGCGTGGCGGCAGCGGTTTATCTGGAAGAGTTTGCACCCCGCAACAAGTTTACCGATATTATCGAAGTCAATATCAATAATTTAGCAGCCGTACCATCCATTGTTTTTGGCTTGCTGGGGCTGGCAGTTTTTATTAATTTCTTTGGTATGCCGCGCTCAGCACCTGTTGTCGGTGGTCTGGTGTTGACATTAATGACATTGCCAACCATCATCATTGCCAGTCGTGCAGCCCTGAAGTCGGTACCCCCGTCTATCAGGGAAGCAGCGCTTGGTATCGGTGCATCACCAATGCAGGCGATGATTTATCATGTATTACCGTTGGCTATGCCTGGTATGCTGACAGGCACCATCATTGGTATGGCGCAGGCCCTGGGTGAGAGTGCACCGCTATTAATGATTGGCATGGTCGCATTTATTGTCGATATTCCTCAGGGTGCATTTGATCCATCGACAGTACTACCCGTGCAGATCTTTCTCTGGGCGGATAGCCCGGAGCGGGCATTTGTAGAGAAAACATCGGCAGCGATTATGGTCTTGCTGGCATTCCTGATTACCATGAATGCAATTGCCGTCATGCTGCGTAAACGTTTTGAGCGGCGCTGGTAATATATGCTTAATTACCCAGACATACTACCGGAATAAGTGAGTATTATTATGGAAACAACTGAAGAGTATCAATTGAACGAGACAAATAATACGGTCGTGGAAGAACCAGTGAAAGTGGTTAATACCTCAACTGTAGAACGCGAGAATCGTAAAACGGTAGGTGAAATACTGGTTGATAACCCGCGCATGAGTTGTCGCGATGTTAACGTCTATTATGCGGATAATCATGCTATTCATGATGTCAACCTTGATATTGGCCGTAATGAAGTGATTGCCATGATTGGCCCTTCCGGTTGTGGAAAATCCACATTTCTACGTTGTCTGAATCGCATGAATGACACCATTGATATCTGTAAGGTAACGGGAAGTATTCTGCTGGATGACGAAGATATTAATGGTAAAAATATTGATGTAGTGCCTCTGCGGGCCCAAGTCAGTATGGTTTTCCAGAAACCTAACCCATTCCCCAAATCTATCTACGAAAATGTCGCTTTTGGTCCACGTATTCATGGTCTCGCCAACTCCAAGACAGAGCTTGAAGAGATTGTCGTCACCAGTCTTAAGAAAGCAGGTTTATGGGACGAAGTTAAGGATCGTATGGATAAACCCGGTACCAGCCTTTCCGGTGGGCAACAGCAACGGCTTTGTATAGCCCGTACTATTGCCGTTGGCCCGGAAGTTATATTGATGGACGAACCTTGTTCTGCGCTGGATCCTATTGCGACTGCAAAAATCGAGGATCTTATCGATGAGTTACGTCAACAATTCACTATTTGTATTGTTACACACTCCATGCAACAAGCGGCGCGTGTTTCTCAACGTACAGCCTATTTTCATATGGGTGATCTGATCGAGGTTGGAGATACCAGCAAGATATTTACTAACCCGAGACATCAGCTTACTGAAGATTATATTACTGGCCGTTTTGGATAAGTAGAATTTCATAGCCGCGTGAAAGTATTTCTCATTAAAAATTCTACCGTATTTGTATAAGACCTGGATTCTGGATTTTTATCACCAGAGCATCCTGCTCAGTCTGCAATAAATGATGGTCTATTATTAAGTATGTTTTTTTATAAATCCCTGAATGAAACTACGAATTTCTCTGGCTGCACTGGTATCCAGGTCTTCACACATCTGAATGAATGAGTCTCGTTGTTTTCGATTAATTCTAATCACCAATTGACTGTCTTTCTTATTTAGCTTTTTACGGGGTTTTTTGTCGGTCATATTGATTGCCTCTCCTGAGGCTCATTATTATTAATTGTTGACGCGCACAATCAGAACCTTGGCTATTGTTCAATGTTGTCTTTTAGTGTGATTCGTTTGCTTTTATAGGGTGATGAGTGCATTCAGCCATGCTGTTTAATCATATAGCTTGCGCATATCAAATTTCAGCTGATCATAGCGTTTTTTTCGCCAGAGATAAGCCTGCTGTTTTTCGTTTGCATCCCATAATTCTTTATCTTTAAGAATAGCGCAGGCGCGTTGTTGAAATACTTTATTGCTATCGGCATCTGATATAAAGTCACTGCCACCAAAGCAACAGGTTTCGTATAAATCAACAACATCCGGTCTCATGTTGGTATGGGCATGGCCGAGCCAATGGACAGTTTCATGAAACACCAGCGCTTTCAGATTTTTATAGCGATGTAAACGTTCTATGCGTTGTGGAGTGCCAGCCAGTTGTTCGGCAATCTGATGGTCATCCAGTTTGAAAAAATCACGGTAAGTACTGGGCTCATGTTTTCGAGTGAGAAAGCCACTCAGGCGATAGGTATCAATGGCAACGCCAGGATAAGGAATATTCTGAATAATCTGGTCATTGGTATATTGTTTGAACAATTCGGGTGGCGGTCTGGCGATGGCATAGGCAAAAGTCTTGTCTTCTACACAGCGAAAGGTCTTCTGTTGATTATTCTCGAGAATATCCAGTAATAGCTCAGCCTGTTTTTCATGATAAGAATGTAAATAACCCGCGGAGCCTTTGCCGGCCATGCATTGCAGACCTATACGTAAGCCATCCCGGATATCATTAGCCAGTGTCAGATAGCCTTGTGCTGGTGATTTTTGATTGTGATAAGGGTAATTTTTACAATTCTCGATGTGTATACCCGACCCTACTATCATGCTATGCGCAGGTTTTCCCTGTATTGATTCATGTGGCGGGTTGTTGAGGCGGGATAGTAGATGGTCAATACGACTGGATATAGAAGCATTATTAGGCGCGGCACTAGCATACGACTGCATTGCCATTGCCGTAAAAATAAATAACCCAGTATAAAGGCCAGTTTTTTTCATCGTTGCAAATCACCACCTTATTAAAGTTATCGCCTGAAATCCGAATAACTTTTGACATCCAATTGCGCACTCGCTTCCCAAATGCTAAATAGATAGATGAATATACAATGTATATACAAAAGATAGGTGCTGTCCCCAGGTTTCGTCAAGTATTAGATGACAAATTGTTCATTTTTTCACTAGGTGATAGTTGTTTTGAGCCCGGATTGTTGTTAAATTCTGTTTATATATGTCAATATAAACAGTAGGTTATGTGGTAATTCTATTGTTGATGTTCGTTTATAGTTTTGTGCGTTAATAGTCATGTATTTAATGCTTAATCTGTTATTCTCATTGCTAAATAATAAATGGAAGAGGGCGAACAATGTTGATTGATGAGTTATTGGGTGTGATTTTTAACTTCTGGACAGGCTTGGCTATATTGATTGTTATTCTGGTCAAATCGTCAGTCAAGTTTGTTCCACAGAATCGCGCTTATGTGGTTGAGCGCTTTGGCAAGTACAACAAAACCATGGTTGCCGGTCTGAATGTGCTATTTCCCTTTATTGATAAAGTGGCGTATGACCAGTCACTGAAAGAGCATGCTTTTGATGTGCCCAGTCAGTCGGCTATCACTAAAGATAATATTTCCCTGGTAGTAGATGGTGTTCTGTATCTCAAATTACTGGATGCTTACAAGGCATCTTACGGGGTTGATAATTATGTTTACGCCGTCACACAGCTTGCCCAGACCACCATGCGTAGTGAAATTGGTAAAATTGATCTGGATAAAACCTTCGAGGAACGCGAGAGTCTGAATGTCAATATCGTTAATTCGATTAATCTTGCATCCGAACCCTGGGGTGTGCAGGTGATGCGTTATGAGATCAAGGATATTGAACCGCCACGTACCATTCTGGATGCGATGGAGCGACAAATGAAGGCAGAGCGGGAAAAACGCGCGACGATACTGGAGTCAGAAGGCCACCGGCAATCAGCCATCAATGTTGCTGAGGGCGCAAAACAGGCGCAGGTATTATCAGCCGAAGCGGATAAAGCACAACAAATTCTACAGGCACAAGGCGAGGCCCAGGCGATATTGGCGGTGGCCGCTGCAGAGGCTAAAGCGCTGGAAACGGTGGGCAAGGTAGCCAATACTATTGAGGGTCAAAAAGCCATCCAGCTAGACCTTGCCGATAAGGCGATTGAAGCCAAGCGTGTTATCGCAAAAGACTCAACGGTTGTGTTGTTACCAGAGAATAATTCAAACGCTGCTAACATAGTGGCCGAAGCCATGACAATTATTAATACCCTGAATAGTGATAAAACCATTACCCAATAACCGGAGTGTGAGATGATTGTTGATTATATTGTCAGTCACCAGGGTGAATTCTGGTTGATTTTCGGTTTTACCATGCTGGCTATTGAAGTGATAACTGGCTTTACCACCGGGATTTTTCTGTTTGGAGGTCTGGGGGCTATCACCACCGGAATATTGATGACTGCAGGTGTATTACCGGAAACATGGGTGGCAGGTATCGCATCGACCGGTATTAGTTCAGGGGTAATAACGTCATTGCTGTGGAAGCCCTTGAAGAAATTGCAGGGAGATAGACCATCAGAGAAAGATAATAGCAGTGATCTGGTCGGCTATGAGTTTGTGTTGGAAAATGATATTACTGCCAGTGAGCCTGGTTCTACCAGTTATTCCGGCATTACCTGGAAAGTCTTGATAGATAAAGATGCAGGCATAGAGAGTATTAAAGCGGGGCAGCGTGTATGCGTTAGTTCAGTGGAAGTGGGTGTATTCAAGGTGAAGCTATCGTCATAAAACAAGCCACTTATTCATCAGGCTAAAGCCAAGGTCGAGCAAATACAAAAGACCACTGAATCTTCCTGTGGTTATTTTCCCGGGGAATGTCGGTGATGAAAGCTCATTGACCCAGGCATATACTATTTTGACAGCGAAACAAACAAACAGGACAATACGTCAATCCGCCTGAAGAAAATCGCAGGCTTAAGGTATTCTCTGTTGTATTAACGCTGATGATGGCGTGAGCGCATGAGCAGAGCGGCAAATGCATCTAAAACAATGTATTATAAATCATGCAAACCAATCTCCTTGTTGATTTTTTAAACACACCACAAGGTCAGGAAGCGGATAAAATCCTGCGTTCCTGTGTGCACTGTGGGTTTTGTATAGCGACCTGTCCTACCTACCAGATATTGGGTGATGAGCTCGATGGCCCACGCGGTCGAATCTATCAAATAAAGCTGGCTTTGGAAGGCGAGGAAGTCAGCAGTCGTACCCAAACCCACCTGGACCGTTGTCTGACTTGTCTGAATTGTGAGACCACCTGTCCATCCGGTGTGCAGTATCATCGTCTGCTGGATATCGGTCGTGAGTATGTTGAAAAACAAGTGCCACGCAGCTATGGCCAACGCCTGTTACGCTGGATGCTGCGCCAAACCTTACCTTATTCACAGCGCATTGCGCCTTTTGTCAGGCTGGGCCAATGGTTTCAGCCCATATTGCCGATGCAGTTGGCCAATAAAATACCCTCCCGACAACAAACCATCAATGTTGTTAACAGTCAAGCATCCGCGTAAAATGTTAATGCTGGCCGGCTGTGCTCAAAAGGTCATGACGCCGCGAACGAATCAGGCGACAAGATCTGTACTGGATCGACTGGGTATTGAACTGATTGAAGCGCCATCAGCAGGTTGTTGTGGAGCCTTGAGTCACCATTTGAGTGCGGCCGAAGAAGCCAAACACTTCATGCGCCGAAACATAGATGCCTGGTGGCCATACATTGAAGATGGTGTCGAGGCAATCATCATGACAGCGAGTGGTTGCGGCGCAATGGTTAAAGATTATGTTGTACATTTACAGCATGACAGCGACTATGCTGAAAAGGCGAAGCGTATTTCCGGTTTGACGCGAGACTTGTGTGAAGTCATTTCATCAGAAGATATGCAAAAGCTGTCTTCGGGTAATAATCAGCGTATAGCATTTCATCCGCCTTGTACTTTGCAACATGCGCAACAACTATCCGGACGAATTGAGTCATTACTGACAGCAGCGGGCTATAAGTTGCTACCGGTTAAGGATAGTCATCTTTGTTGCGGCTCTGCCGGCAGTTACTCCATATTACAGTCAAAACTGGCCAACCAGCTCAAGCAGCGCAAACTTCAGGCGCTTGAAACGCATCAGCCTGAAATGGTTGTGACTGCCAATATAGGTTGCCAGCTACATTTACAGAGTGGTACAGAAGTACCAGTTAAACACTGGATTGAGCTGTTTGCTGAAGACTAAGCGGTAACGTCACTGGACTATACTGAAAAGGGTTGTTGGCATTAATGTATATTTGGATATTGCTCTATTCAGCTAACTTTGAAGCCTTCTTCAATTAACCTGTTTTTGATTGACTTGCATGCAAGGCTTGTCTCTTTTGCCAGCCCTTGCATGCCAAGCTCTATTTTTCTCTGGCCATGTATCAAGAAATGTAGGCAGGCTGGAAATTTTTATCGCAGGATATTGTTGCTGAAACTCTTCCAATAGTGATATTAGCTCACTTTCGTGGGCATTCATCAATGTTAAAGTAACCAGTGTTAAGTCTTTTCGGCTTAGATGCTGGTATTTTTCCTGCATCAGCCATTCCATCATTGGCCAGGCCATGACAGGGAAACCGGGCAAGCAATGTATGTTTTCAACACTAAAACCGGGAACGCGGTTATAAGGATTAGGTATGATTTGTGCGCCTTCTGGCAGGTCAGCCATCAGGATTCTATTAGGATAAGCCTGCTTACCAAACTCTGATTCAATCTCTTTGACTGCATCCGGATGTCGCAGGATCTTGCGATTAAAGGCAGTGGCAATGGATTGGCGTGTACGATCATCAATGGTGGCACCAATGCCACCAAATGAAAAGCAGTGATGATCCAGATTCCTTATTTCACGAAAATGTTGACTTAGCATATATTCATCATCACCCGCATAGCGTACCCATGCGAGGCTTTGCCCATGTCGAGTCAGGATCTCGATAGATTTCTCAAGATGTTTGTCCTTGCGCCTACCGGAAAGGATTTCATCACCGATAACTAATATGCCAAAGAGTACCTGTTTGTTATTCATGCTTGATTCAATGCTGGATTGTTATAGTCATTATTGGTGGTCTACAAAAATCAATTGACTGGTATCGAAGCCGAGTTGCCGGGAGTGGGATATAAACCGGGTAATCAGCTCTTTGCTCACACTGGGTGTTCTGGCAAGTAACCAAAGATAGGAAGTGTTGTAACCGCTGATGAATGCATATTGATAATCTTTCTTATCAAGGTCAAAAATAGCGTAGCTTGAGTAGAATGGACCAAAAAAAGAAACTTTTAAATGCCCTACGTCTGCCTTGTTGACAAAAAGCGCCCTGCCTTCGGCCGTTTTAAACCGGTTTTTTTCTGCGGAAAAGCCTCTGTTTATTACTTTTAATGAGCCGTCATCATTGAGAGTATAGGTTGCAGTCACATGACTTAAACCACGTTCGAAAGAATGATCCAGTCTGGCTATTTCGTACCATTTACCCTGATAGCGCTCAACATTGAAGTCCTTGACCGTCTCTATCTTATCGGGCAATCCTGTACATGCAGACAGAACTACGGTAGTCAGTAAAAGAACTGTAAAATACCTCATACGATGTTTCATCTGGATTGCCTGAAATTCTTGTTAATTTATCGTTCCCATGGTTTCATTGTCTTTTATTTCGTTATAAATATCTACAGACTTGCTTTCTGCTGACTCCAATGCAAATTCTTTATAGGCCTGCAAGCTTTCATCAGATTCAAAATAAATTATCAGGGCGCTATCACTTTTGCCTTCAATGACATACGGAGCTTCTTCTGGATTGGCAACTTTGTTGCCGGTAATAGGATCTGTGGTAGTGACTAACATCGCTATTCCTCCTCTAGAGGTCTGGTCTGATAATTTTTAATGAGAATGAATTATCAGTTTCATCTGCTTGATAATCAATTTACTTGCGAACGCCTTGCACAGAAAATACGGGATCACTGTATAGTTTTTGCGGAAAGTATTTGTCATCGACAGGTCTGAACCAGCCGTGCCATGACTCAGTGGAGAGCTGTTCATAGGCTCCTGACTGTTGAAAATAATCCAGTACCAGACCCATGCGTTCGTAAGGGTGTAATTCAGTCCATAATTGAATCACCTTCTGTGGAAACCATCGATCTGAAAAAGTGATAATAAACCGTCCACCGGGCTTGAGTACACGAGCTATTTCCTGAAAAACTTCGATAGGATTAATCAGATATTCGATTGAAACAGTGCAGATCGCGACATCAAATGTGGCGCTATTATAGGGCAGGCTGGAATTATCATTTAAATCCAGCACATCTAACTGTTGCAATATTTGGTTAGCCTGTAGTTCTTCCTGATTCATGCCAAGGCCAACGACTTCTACAGTATCATCAATTCCAGTGAGATGAGAATCCCAGCTGGACATCAGGTCCAGTACCTTCATTCCGGGTTTGATATGTCGTCGATAGAGTTCGTTGATGATGGATCTTGCCTGGCTATCAATGTGATGTACCATCCTGGGGAGTGAGTAAAACATCGAATCATTAATTTTTTCCAGGCGATCAAAGCTGTTATTGGTGGTGTAATCTATATGGCTGCTCGATAACGGGCACTGAATACCCGAGCCTTGCAGAGCTATATCTGAAACGATATCGTTACATTGGCCGCCGCGTTCTTCTTTTGCCTTTAGTACCTTCTTAATATTGACACCAACTGTTAGCTCATAGGCTGATAATGGGTGGTTTAAATTTACTTCTACCGCCTCATGTTCAATTTCAGTAATGCGAAATGGTGTCATATCCTCCGGCAAGATGGTACCAGTGCCCTGACAGTGTGCCAGCAGACCCTTAGGGTAATAGCGGCCTTTGTAGGGTCCGGGGATATGACGATTTTTAAAATTGCCGGCAATATTTTTTCGTTTAACACGCTTGATATTGTCACTGGAATGCGCTGGAAATATTTCATCTGCCTTGATAAGGATTGAAACGTCAGCGCCTTCGTCTAGCGGGTGAAGTTGCTCATTGAGATTGCCCGGAAAAAAATCTCGCCAGAAGTCTATCTTATGATAGAACTTCCAGTCCTTATGAGACGCTAAGGAGGAATTCCAGGCCAGAAAGCATTCTGCGCTTGCAAGTTTTGATTCATTCATAATCGACTCTCTTTATATATCTGCAAACATAATTAATTAGTGAAAAAATATTGTACAAAACTTGATTTAATTGTATATGTATTGTATAACTATTGCATAGGATGTGTAAAAAGTCAAAATTAAACGATACAAGCCAATCCGAATTAAGTTATAAGTAATTGTAAAGTAAGTAAATATTTAGTAGAGGCTTTGTTGAATGAAAAATCTGCTGCTGTTTATATCTATTTACGTTGCGTCAGCTGTTTCGTCTGCCGACAGCATTTGCCCGCCGGCGCTGGATTTCTATAAACGGCCATTGACTGCTGACAAGCCTGTGCACCTGTGTGAGGCATTCAAGGATAAGGTGGTCTTGGTGGTTAATACGGCAAGCAAGTGTGCGTTTACCTCGCAGTATGAAGGCCTGGAGGCATTGCATGACAAACTCAAAGGCAGGGGGTTTATGGTGGCCGGATTTCCGTCCAATGATTTTGCCAACCAAGAGCCTGGTAATGAGAAGCAAATACAGCAATTTTGCCGTCTGACATTTGGCGTTCAGTTTCCTATGTTTGAAAAAACCAGGGTGAAGGGAGGAGATGCCGATCCTTTTTATAAATATCTGGGTGCGGTGAGCAAGCACACGCCACGCTGGAATTTTCACAAATACCTGATCAATCGAAAAGGCGAGGTGGTGGCCAGTTTCCCCAGTCATGTCGAACCAGACAGTACCAGTTTACTAAAAGCAATTGAAGATCAACTTTAATCCAGATCATGAGGCTTTGATAATGAATAAGAATCAATACAGCGTAGAAAAGAATATTTCCATTGGCGTCAGTGCCTGTTTGCTGGGTGCTAAAGTGCGCTTTGATGGTGGGCATAAGCGTGATCGGTATATTGACGATATGCTCAGTGAATACTTTAACTTTGTATCCTATTGTCCAGAAGTGGCTATCGGCATGGGTATTCCCAGGCAGCCCATCAGGCTGGTGGATGATAAGGGTAATATTCGCGCTATCGGCAGCCGTGATGCAGGCAGTGAATATACGCAGCCACTGAAAGACTATGGTAGTAAAGTCGCTAATACCCTAGATGATTTATGTGGTTTTGTTTTTAAAAAGGATTCGCCGAGTTGTGGCATGGAGCGAGTAAAAGTCTATGCAGAGAACGGTATTCCTGAAAAGAAGGGAACAGGACTTTTTGCCGAGCAGATAATGAAAAACAATCCGCTACTACCTGTTGAAGAGGAAGGCCGATTAAATGACCCTGTTTTACGCGAAAATTTTGTTAACCGCGTATTTGTCTATTCGCGTTGGAAACAGCTTGTGCAGGCAGGAATTACCAAAGCGGGTTTAATCGAATTCCATACGCGCCATAAATATTTACTGCTGGCACATAATCAGCACATTTATCGCCAGTTGGGGCGGATGCTGTCAGCGCTTGATCGTGCAGATATGGAAGCGCTTTCACAGCAGTATATAGAGACGATCATGGATGTACTGAAGCAGCGCGCCAGCCGTAAAAAACATGTCAATGTATTACAACACTTGCTTGGTTTTCTGCGCTCTTGTCTGGATGCCGAAGATCGTGCCGAGGTGCTTGATATGATCAAAGCATACGGCAGGGGTGAGTATCCATTGGTGGTACCCATTACCTTGCTGAATCATCATTTCAGGCGTCATCCACATCCATTCGTTGACCAGCAGGTTTATCTGAATCCGCATCCAAGAGAATTGATGTTAAGAAACAGTATTTAGGCAGCCTCTGATCAATTCATGAATAGGCATCTGTAGGCTAAAATATTCCTGGCTCTGCGTTGGAGATCTTGCTAATAGCCGCTATTAACTGCGATCTCCGTCCAATCCGAATTAATCAGAGGCTCCCTGGTCTTGATCAGCAATTAAGATCTGCTGTGATTTTTTAACTCGTTCCAGATCGACAGGGCAGCCCGGCGTGTTTCTGCTAAATCGACAATCGGTTCCGGGTAGTTTTTTCCCAGTCTGATGTCTGCATCATGCAGTACTAGGGGTGGTGCTTCCCAGGGTTGGTGGATCCATTTATTAGGCAGTCTTTTTAATTCCGGCACCCATTGTCTGACATAGTCGCCATCAGGGTCGAAACGCTCTCCCTGGCGTACCGGATTAAAGATACGAAAGAAAGGTGCCGCATCGGCGCCACAGCCCGCGGTCCATTGCCAGCCCATGGTATTGTTGGCCAGGTTTGCATCGATGAGCGTGTCCCAGAACCACATCGCGCCCAGTTGCCAGGGAATTAACAGGTTTTTAGTCAGTAACGAGGCCACGATCATACGTACCCTGTTATGCATCCAGCCTGTTTGCCAGAGTTGGCGCATGCCGGCATCGACAATGGGTATGCCCGTAGTGCCCTGCTGCCAACGTTGCAGGCTTTTCTTGCCATGCTTGTTCCATGGGAAAGCATCAAAACGCCGGTCAAGTGGTTTGTCAGTCGTATGAGGGAAATGGTAAAGCAGGTGATGTGCATAATCGCGCCATCCTAATTGTCGGAGGTAAACTTCCCCGGCTTTAATACTACCTCCCTTTGTGTCCAGGGAGCTCCACTCATTTATACTACGCATGATTTGCCATGGGCTGATTTCGCCGAAATGAAGATGAGATGAAAGCTGTGATGTGCCATGGATAGACGGAATATCTCTTCCATCAGCATAATCAAAAACTGCATTATCTATGAAGTCATCAAGATGATGCAGTGCATGCT
Organism: uncultured Gammaproteobacteria bacterium; assembly: GCA_963807455.1. Classification (GTDB taxonomy): domain Bacteria; phylum Pseudomonadota; class Gammaproteobacteria; order JAADHQ01; family JAADHQ01; genus JAADHQ01. The sequence goes on from CAWECS010000024.1 coordinate 40,838, forward strand.
TTTCACCGACTTGCCAGGCGTGGTAAAACTCCCTGTCCCACGGAATAGATGGTAATAGTTTCAGTAATTTAATATCTGTATGGATTTTATTTTTTAAATTTTTTGATATTGAAGGTAATGTTTTTGGCGCTGCGAAGCTATACAGAGGAAAGCCATTTTTTTGCATTGCTTTCCAGTATGGAGTAAAGACCCGATAGGGCGTGCCATCTTTTTTTAGATTTTCCCAGGGCTCGAATAATAAAGATCCATTGAAGCTTTTTGTTTCGATGTCTTTATTCCGCAGGATTTTTTTTATCGATGTATCACGTTCAATCGCAGAGGGCTCGTAGCATCGGTTCCAGAAAACCTGAGATACATCGAATTGTTCACAAAGGGCATTGAGTGTTTTTTCGGCACTGCCTTGATAAACCAATAGATCTGAGCCACATGCGCGTAAAGATTGTTGTAGCGAAATCAGACTATGATGCAACCACCAATTACTGGCAGCACCTGGTGCCCAGTCCTGACGATCTGTTTCTTGTATGTAGACGGGTAATAGCGATGAACCCGATTCAAGCGCTGCTTGCAAGGCGGGGTTGTCGTGAAGACGAAGATCCTGTCTGAACCAGACAATACTGGCACTCATTGACTGCCAGTATTTTGGGTGTTCAGGGTTTTGGCTATAGTTTCCAGGCCCGTATGGATATCCGTACCGGCGTATATCGCATGCACCGATTCGATTTTATCCTGATATGATTTTGCCAGTGCGCCACCAGTGAAGACGGGAATGCCAATGTTCGCCACCAATGGTTTGAGATGCTTTGCAAATAAATCTTTGGCAGGTTTTGAAAAGCCTGAAAGCACTACAGCATCACAATGGCGTTTTTCAATCACAGCAGGGATCTGATCCAATGGCAAATTGGCACCGAGTACCAAGGTGCGATATCCATTATTGAGTGCTGCCAGTGCGAATAATAGCATGCCCGTTTCATGTTGCTCGCCAGGCAAGCAGGCGATCAATAATAGTGGACCGGTTGTACGTTGATTCATGTGCTGGATTCTGGCACCCAGTTTATTGCGCAAATAAACAGTAAAAAAATGTTCTTCAGCGATGCCGGAATTTGTTTCTTTCCAGGTTTCACCCAGTTTTCGCAACAGTGGAGTAATCAGTCGTGAACTGACGATATCAACGGGGTACAGAGACAATGCATCATTGTAAATACTATCCAGCCGTTGTTCATCGAAGATCTCGATAGCAGCCAACATCATCTGCTGGTATTTTTGCCATATATCCTGAGAGTCCTGTTCAGTGTTTTTTCCATGGGGTGTCTGATCCTGATCAAGCAGGGGTTTAACCTGGCTGATAGCCATGCCCTGATTCAGCAAAGCGGTGACACGTTCAATGCGTTCGATGTCTTCCTTGGTATACAGGCGATGTCCCTTGGGGGTGCGTTGGGGAATGATCAGATTATACCTGCGCTCCCAGGCCCTCAAAGTGATCGGGTTTACGCCGGTCACTGCGGATACGGTTCTGATCGGGAATAAGCCGTTTTCCTGATTTTGCAATAATTTGTCAACTTGTACAGACATACTTGATATTTCCCCGGATGTGTATAAGTATTGTATCATATTTTAGCGATTTTGTTAGGTAAAATCACCGTTTTGGAGGCATCATGGCAAATTTAAATTCATTGGCACTGTTACGTAACGACCCTGAAGAGGCAAAAAAACTACTCACAGCAGCTAAAACCGGTGATGTTGATGCGCAATATGCAGCAGGCTTGATCTATGCCGAGGGCAGGGGTGTTGAGCGTAATGATGCTTTCTCTTTCTTCTGGTTGACCTTGGCTCTGGAACAGGGTGACGAGGACGCAGATTTATTGTGTTCTGTGGTGGGAGCTAATATGAGCCAAAGTGATTATGATGAAGCCCTGGAGCTGCTACGCCAATATCGTTCTGGCGAATTCAATTTCTAGTGTTCTATTCCCCCTTCACATATCACTCCATATAAAGTGTTGTCATTATCTTAATGTGATCACAATTTATTGATATTTATAAGAATTGTTAAAATGTCCATTTTTTACTAACCGCCAGTAAGGGCGCTATATTCTATAGTGTTAAATTGCTCATGTTAATTGGCAGGTGTAATCGGTACAATTCGTCGGCTAGGTAAGCCCCTTCTGATATTTTGACGAGAAAAACCGTATTATATGGATGCATTTAAATCACTCACAGCAGTTTCTTTTCTGCGTATAGTGCGCAATAGATATAGCTTGTTATTTCTAGGTTTGTACTTGTATACAGCAATCATAGCGGGTCGTGGTGGACTGGATACCGGCTCGTTATCCTGGTTCTGGATCGAGCTGTTTTTCCTGCTCTACTTTTATAGTTATTTTTATCTCATCCTAAAGCCGGGCCGATGGCGAGCTATATTGGCTGCAATGCCCATACTCATTAGTTATTTGATTCAGGACGCATACTTCCTGGTCTATGGAAAAGTGTTACGTTTGATTGAGCTTTTGGAATTACCTGAGTTGCTGCAAGTGATATCTTTTAATTATATCATCTTGATCGCAGTGTTCATCTTTCTTCCAATCATTGTGTTTGTTGCCCGCATTAATTATAACAATTTACGTCCACTACTATTGGGCGCAGTGCCATTAATGTCGCTGACAATACTTATTGTTATATCGCCGACCGCTTATACTGATTTTGTGCATTTAGCGGGTAATGGAGTGGTTAAGTATTCTGATGCTGCCAGTGTTGAAAACAATGGCCGCTTTACCATGCTGGCTTATACTGAAGCGGCAAGACTCCACTCCCTGGCGATGACAGAGCCATACAGAAATAGGGCAGAATTCGAGGATACTATTAACGCACGTTCTGAAGAATTGAAACAGTCGAATAATCGACGTAATGTCCATATGATCGTATTAGAGAGCTTTCTTGATCCGCGTTTATTTCAGCGCGCACGCTTTAACCGTAATCCCGCTCATCCTGCTTTTGAAAAGTTATTCGGAAAAAAAGCCGGTTTATCTCGCTCACCGGTATTTGGTGGAGCAACGGCACAAGCGGAGTTCGAAGTATTATGTGGAGTACCTGCACTGGAGATGTTGTCCAGTGTTGAATTCAATATTTTTACCGGCTCGTCGGTATTCTGTTTGCCGGGCATGCTCGATAAAATGGGATATCGATCAATAGCCAGCAATGCTTACAAACCTAACTTTTTTAATGCACTGCCTGCCTACAAAGGTATAGGATTTAGTGAGATACATTTCCCTCAAGAATATACTGAGACCGGGGATTCTTATATCAGTACAGGTGATGTATTAGAAGAAAAGTATATGTTTGACGAGGTATTATTCAAGCAAAATCTCGCCTATGTCGAAAAAACACTAAAAGAAAATAACAAGACACCCATATTTAACTATGTGATGACCATATATGGGCATACTCCTCATATGCTGGACCCGAAATTACGCCCGGAGATTGTTACAGTCAATTCTGATTATGCTGATGACCATTTGCAGCGCGCGGCTAATCAATTTTACTACCGAACAAAGGCGATCGCTGAATATGTTAATCAGTTAATCAAACTTGACAAAAATAGTTTAATTATATTGATCAGCGATCATGTGCCTCCATTACGGAATGGCCCAAATACTTATCGAGCGCTAAAATACGTCGGTAATATCAAAAACAGTTATTACTATAATCCATTGATGATTATCGAAAATGGTCGAGCGCTTAAGTTAAAAAAGATTAGGCATTTTGATTTACCCGATGTAGTATATAATTACATCACCGATGGAGCTTATTGCCGCAAAGGATCCTGCGAATATCTCGAAAGTCGCCCTTTGCCAGACCGCCGGTCATATATCGACGAGTATTACTTGCTCATGGCGCATGCCTCAGAATAGGTATTCAGTGGTTATCGGAAGCTGGATATTACACGGATATGGGTTTGATGATGGATGAGAATGAGATGAGTGTTAATAACAGCTGTATTGCTGCCTTTAAGTCGCACTTTTCAAGATTATCGTATAATTATATCATCCGGATTAAAAAAATATTAATCCTTAAGCCTTGTTGTCATTCATTTAGCCGTTGAAATCCCAGAATTTTATATGAATAAAGTCAATGTTATTATCATGCTTGCGATTGCATCGCTTTCTATTGGTTTGTGGGCAATATTTAATATACCCGAAACCGAACCCCCCTGGCCGGATCGCATACAGGGATTTTCCTTCCAACCAATGCAAGAAGGGCAGAGCCCGGTTGATGGTGTGCTGCCATCAGAAAAAGAAATTCTAAAAGATCTTGAGTTACTGAAAGGCAAGTCTCATGCCATTCGTACCTATACGGTTGAGAGTACATTTGGTTCTATTCCACGCCTGGCGCGAGAATTTAATATTAACGTGGCCCTGGGCGCCTGGATTGATGAACGTCTTGAACATAATGATGAGGAAGTGCGCAGGGTCATCGATATTACCAATACCAACTGGCGTAATGTTGTCCGCGTCATCGTCGGTAATGAGGCTATTCTGCGAAATGATATTCCCATTAAAAAATTGATAGGCTATCTTGATCAGGTAAGAGCAGAGGTGAAAAGGCCGGTGAGTACCGCTGAGCCCTGGCATATCTGGTTAAAAAATCCGGAGCTTGTCGAACATGTGGATTATCTAGCAGTGCATATGCTGCCTTATTGGGAAGAAGTGAAACTTGATTCGGCGGTTGGCTATGTCGTCGATAAGATGAACAGGTTAAAAAAAGCATTTCCTGATAAACCTATCATCATTACCGAGGTCGGTTGGCCCAGCAATGGACGCTCACGGGGAGGTGCCGTGGCATCAGCGGCTAATGAAGCTACTTTTCTCAGGCGTTTCCTCGATCGTGCCAAAAAAGAAAATTACACTTATTATGTGATGGAAGCCTTTGATCAGCCCTGGAAGCAAGCAACAGAAGGTGCAGTAGGGGCTTACTGGGGTGTCTATAATGTAGATCGCCAACCAAAATTCGAGTTTTCTGAGCCCATCGTTATGGTTCCCGGCTGGCATATACTGGCGGTCATATCGATATTCGTTGCAGCCATTACTTTTTCGATGCTACTGCTCGATAGCCAAACACTGCGAGCTCGTGGACGTGGTTTTCTAGCTTTAATAGCTTTTATGGCTGCAACCGCTGTGGTGTGGATCATTTATGATTATTCGCATCGATACCTGTCTGCGATGACTATCTTTGTCGGTATTCTGCTTCTTGTTGGCATGATTGGCGTGATTATTGTTGTGTTAATCGAAGCGCACGAATGGGCAGAAGCGCTTTGGGTTAAGGAAAGACGCAGAGCAATATTTCCCGTACCCGTTGATGATGAACACTTGAAAAAAATCTCAATACATATGCCTGCTTACAACGAGCCTGCAGAGATGGTGATAGAAACCCTGGATTACCTGTCCAGGCTGGACTATCCGCACTATGAAGTTCTTGTCATTGATAACAATACCCTTGATCCGGAGGTATGGATGCCGGTACAGGAGCATTGTGAATCATTGGGGGCGCATTTTAAATTTTATCATTTGCAGGACTGGCCTGGATTCAAGGCAGGTGCACTCAATTTTGCTATCGAGAAGACCAGTCAGGATGTCGAGATTGTCGCAGTGATTGATAGCGACTACCTGGTAGATCGGAACTGGTTGCGTGACCTGGCTCCGCAGTTTGAAAATGAAAAAACAGCGATAGTGCAAGCACCGCAGGATTACCGTGATAATAACCTGAATACGTTCAAGGCGATGTGTTACAACGAATACCGAGGCTTCTTTTATATAGGTATGATTACGCGCAATGAACGCAATGCAATAATACAGCATGGCACGATGACCATGATCAGAAAAAGTGTGCTTGAAGAAGTGGGCGGATGGGGGGAGTGGTGCATCACTGAAGATGCCGAGCTGGGCCTGCGGATATTCGAAGCAGGTTATGACGCGGTCTATATTCCAAATAGTTATGGAAAAGGCTTAATACCCGATACATTTCAAGATTATAAGAAACAACGTTTTCGTTGGGCTTATGGCGCTATGCAGGTGATGAAGCATCATGCCAGTGAGTTACTGGGCCGTAAAAAAACATGCTTAAGCCGTGGGCAGCGTTTCCACTTTTTTGCAGGCTGGCTGCCCTGGATCGCGGATGGTGTTAACCTGCTATTCACTGCCATCGCATTGTCGTGGTCCGTTGCCATGGTCGCCACCCCCGAGGCGATTGATCCGCCGCTCATCATGTTTTCTTTATTACCTATCACGCTGTTTTTTTTCAAAGTTTCAAAAGTGGCTTACCTATATCGTGGTATACGAGTGGTTGGTAGTTCGCTACAAATTCTATCAGCCACTATCGCGGGTTTGGCATTATCACATACTGTTGCCAAAGCGATGATAACAGGACTTTTTACCAAGCATATTCCTTTTTATCGAACGCCTAAAAAATTAAAAATTAAAAATAAAAAAATGCTGAATGCTGCACGCGAGGAATTTTTATTGATGATTGCCCTGTGGCTGGCAGCTTATGTGCTCGGCATGCGTGAAGATTCCAATACGCTGGATCTCAAGCTATGGATAGTTGTATTGCTCATTCAGTCCATTCCCTATGTTGCTTCTGTATACTTGTCGCTGATCAGTTTTATATTCCAGAATCGTGATGAGATAAAAAAAGACTGCGATAAGCCAGAGCCTGAAAGAATTAATTCTAGCGTATAAAATTTAATCTAGTCAATTTATGGCTCTTTATATCGAATTTATTAGCAAGCCAAGTCGTAAAGGCGTATGTCGTCGATTTTAATAATTAAAATAGTGATAAAATACAACAATCGATTTTATAATATTAATATTAGTTATTACAAAAATTTTTAATAGTGAGTTTATAATGAAAGCAACGGCAGAATTACAGGTAGTCCCTATCGGCCAGGGTGTTTCGGTAAGGAAAGAAATTACTCAGGTTGTCGAGTTATTACAAGAGTATGACTTTATCCTGGAAACGCATGCATCCGGCACGAATATCGAAGGCGAGTTGCAGGATATACTGGCAGTCCTTGAAAAGATTCATCAAACACTTCATGATAAGGGCAGCATACGCCTGGTCAGTTATCTCAAACTTGAAACTCGTATTGATAAAATACCAACGCTGGCAGGTAAGCGTTTGTCATAAAGATAGGTTAATTTTCTGTCATGTTAAATTTAATGCCACATTGAATTTTTCGGTATTTTGAAAGCCCGTACTGCCCGTATAAATACACAATACTTTTCCAGTATATAAACCCTGAACTATCCCGGCTGATTAATATTGTCTGCATTTATCAGTTGCACAATATTAGTGCTGGTAATAATTTATCTGCCCGGATACTGCGCAGGCCATTTCCCTGAAAATTATTTATTCAATAAATAACTTCTCCTAAGCTATTGTTTATAATTTAAAAAATGATGCGTACCAAAAGTGGCACAGGTTTTGCTCTAAGCTGTTTATGAATAATTTAAATGGCTGTTGAGAGTACATGAGTGCCACTAGCTACACATACAAAAGAATCATGAAGGCTGATCAGATGTTTTTGTCTGAAACCAGGCTATCTATTCCAATCACATATTACGCATTGATGCAGGATAATCAATTTGCGTATGTTTCAAGTTGATCGAGTAGATTATGGCTGCCGTTTTGACTGAAAACAATGACAGCACCCTTGCTACCAAATCACTACCAATAGTTGTTATTGGTACTGGTCCTGTTGGCATTCGATTCGTTGAAGAACTAGCAAGCAAGAACCCGACTACACCCATTATAATATACGGGAACGAACCCTGGGAACCTTATAATCGCGTCCGACTAACCGGTTTACTGACAGGTGAACTCAATCTCAATGCTATCCAGAATCCATTAAAACTCGCAGTTCAACATAAGGTAGTACAACACCATAATTGCGAAATTGTATCGATTGATCGAAAACGTCAACTCGTGTTTGATCGTCATGGTCGACGTCAATCTTATTGCAAGCTGGTATTGGCTACGGGTTCAACTCCACACATCCCGGTTATTGAAGGCATTGAAAAATCCGGTGTATATACCTTCCGTAATATGGATGATGTACAGCACTTGCTGGCACGTAGTACACGTAGTCGACGTACTATCGTGCTGGGCGGAGGCTTGTTGGGGCTAGAGGCGGCTCGTGGTTTACAAAAGTATAACACTGAAGTGACGGTTATAGATCATTCTGGTCATTTAATGGCTCAGCAATTGGATGAAGATGCAGGTGCGTTGTTACGCGAGCACATGATGTCACTAGATATACAGATACGCCTGGGAAATTCTGTCAAACAGGTACTTGGAGAAGAGCGCGTGACAGGCGTCCTTTTACGTTCTGGCCGCGAATTGGAATGTGACACCATCGTCATTGCTGCAGGGATTAAGCCTAATCTTGAAATCGCACGCGCCGCTGGAATTGCTGTGGGTCGTGGTATCAGGGTCAATGATCAAATGCAGACAAATGATAGTAATATCTATGCGATAGGTGAGTGTTGTGAACATAGAGATAAAATATATGGTCTGGTTGCTCCGGGGTTGGAACAGGCGCGTGTAGCGGCTCATCAGCTGACAGGGGGTACATCACATTATCAAGGCGCGCAATCTGTCACACGTTTAAAAGTAGCCGGAGTGTCTGTCTTCAGCGTAGGCATTAGTAATGATCTTTATACAGGGTCTCAATTACAATCATTGAATTGGCGCAGCGTTGATAATCGCAGCTATAGAAAAATTATATTACATCGAAATCGTTTAGTGGGTGCTATTGCCTATGGTGATTGGGCAGCTAGTAGTCGAATACAGGAGATGGCGCAATATTCGCGAACTATCTGGCCCTGGCAACGTATGCGTTTTCTACGTGATGGAGATCTGTGGTCAGCTGACACTGTGTCTGATGTTAACGCCTGGCCAGCAAGTGCCATTGTCTGTCAATGTACACAAACTAACCGCGGCACCTTAAGCAAGGCTGTGCAAGCAGGCTGTCAAAGCCTCGAGTCATTGTGTGAAAAAACAGGCGCATCTAGTGTTTGCGGTAGTTGCAAACCACTACTCGCAGATTTGTTAGGTAATGATGAAATAGCAGAAGAAAAAGCCAGTGGCGTGCTTGTTTGGGCAGGAATAATGTCTTTGGTGTTTGCGCTTGTTATTTTATTGGCCCCCGCCATTCCTTTTGCTGACAGTGTGCAGACAAAAATACAGTGGGATCAATTGTGGCGCAATGGACTTTTCAAACAAATCAGCGGTTTTACCTTATTGGGTATTGGTGTCATCGTTAGCTTGATCAGTTTACGTAAAAGAGTAAAGCGCTTGACTATAGGCGATTTCAGTTCCTGGCGTGCAATCCATGTCGCTCTTGGTGTGATCGCTGTATTTACCTTATTGGCGCATACAGGATTTCGTCTCGGTTTTAATATTAATCTTTATCTGATGATGTGTTTCATTGGCCTGATACTAGTCGGTGCTATCGCCAGTGGTGTTATCGGTTTGCAACATGTCTTGCCTAAAAAGTTGGCTGGCCAGGCAAGAGAGCTATCTTTATGGGCGCATATACTACTTCTTTGGCCACTACCGGCATTATTGGGTTTTCATATCCTCAAGAGCTACTGGTTCTGAGTGATGTTAAACAAAGAGAAGCGCCAGCGCTCAAGATTGCTGTGGATATGGATTTTATTAAGTTTAGGACTCATTATTTGGTTAGCATATTCTATGTTTGAAGCAAGTGATAAAACAATATTTATGCCTGGTCCATTGACTGCAGGTCATCATCAAATTGGTATGGCTTGTTCGGCCTGTCATAAAGACTCTTTATCTGATGGTGAGGACTTTCAAAAAGCCTGTACCAGCTGTCATGGTGATGACAGAAAAAAACCTTTCGATTCGCATCCGCGTAGTAAATTTACTGACCCTCGTAACGCCGAAACTCTTGAAAATATCAATGCGCAGCAATGTATCAGTTGCCATACAGAGCATCAGCCAGATATGACCAATGCAAACGGACTCACGCAGCCTGTTGATTTTTGTGTGCATTGTCATAGTGATATTGGAGATGATCGCCCTAGTCATAAAGACATGGAGTTTGATACCTGTAATTCTTCCGGTTGTCATAATTTTCATAATAATCGCGCAATCTATACGGATTTTTTAGTCAAACATTTGAATGAACCAGAGTTGCTAGCTAAACAAACCTTGCCTGAGCGCGAGTTCTCCAAAGTTCTACAAGAGTTAACAGATTATCCAGTCGACCGATACCCGTTTAAGCGTTTAACTGATAAAGATGTTGATGCGCCAGTAAGGAATCACCTCAGACCTGAAGAGCATAAGGATTGGCTGGATACCGCGCATGCAGGTTCAGGTGTTAATTGCAGCGCCTGTCATGAAATAAAACAAGAAGGTAATAATCAAGTTACCTGGGTTGATAAGCCTGATCACACTGCATGCGCACGTTGCCATAATCTTGAAGTTGATCGTTTCAAACGCGGCAAGCATGGTATGCGTTTATCAGTCAATTTACCGCCAATGAAAGTCAGTGATGCGCGTTTGCCTATGAAAAAAGATGCCGGACATAATCAATTAGAGTGTAACAGTTGTCATGCGGCCCATCGTTACGATGTGCAAGAAGCTGCTGTAGAGAGTTGTCTTGTATGTCATGACGACGAACACAGCCAGGCTTATAAGAAATCACCACATTATGTACTGTGGCAGAAAGAAATTAATGGAGATGCCGAGAAGGGTAGTGGTGTCTCCTGTGCCAGTTGTCATATGCCGCGTATTAGTTATGACGTTAATGAATGGATGAGTCGCATTATGGTAGATCATAATCAGAATGCTAATTTATCCCCAAACGAAAAAATGATCCGTAGTTCCTGTATGCATTGTCATGGGCTTGAATTCACACTTAATGCCTTGGCAGATAAAAAACTGATCGACAACAATTTTAAAGGTAAGCCTGCTGTTGAAATTAAAAGCATGGCATTGGCTGCAGAAGATCAAAAGCGTGCTCAACAGGAATTATCACAGGCTCAGGAAGAATAGATTTTTAAATTACCGGATTGTCCGGACTATATTACTACAAACCTTGAAAGGAGAGCATCAAATGAAACATGTAAATAAAGCACTAGTGGGTATCAGTGTTGCTGCATCAATTGTAGGGATTAGTACTGCAATTGCTGATAGTGATGAGTTTAATAAGCCGACGATTTCAGCCAAGGCGATGGCAGATGCATTACATCTGGTGATGGATTCTGATCGTACCATCTATACAAGAAAAATCGTCAATCGCCTGGTCAAGAAAGACAAAGTCATCAAGGCCAGTGAGCATTTCGAAGATGATAAGGCCCTGGTATTGCCAGCGCAGATGTTTCGTTTTGGCTCAGAATTGGTAGCCAAACGTGCTGAGAAACTGCCCGATGTCAATTTCAGTTATTCTCTGCAATCACTATGGCCAATTAATAAGCAGAATGCACCGAAGACAGACGTCGAAAAAGCAGGACTGAAATTTATCGCCGAGAATAAAGGCAAAAATTACTATGCAAAAGAATCATTGGGTGGAAAAACCTATTTCACCGCGATCTATGCTGATACCGGTGTCGCTCCGGTCTGTGTTTCTTGCCATAACAAACACAAAGATACGCCGAAGCGTGATTTCAAGCTGGGTGATGTCATGGGTGGCGTGGTGATTCGTATACCGATGGATGGTTAATGGCATGCGATCATTGCACCAGGGCCTGATAATGGTGAGCCTGGCATTGTCCAGCTTCACAATCAGTGCTGATGGAAATGCCTATATCGAATTCAAGGATAAATACTTATCACAGGGTCGGGCAGTGTGGCTGCATACCTGTGAGTCCTGTCATGGATATGGCGTTGCTGGTGCACCGATTCCCATGCAAGCATCAGAATGGGAAATGCGTGTAACAAAGGAAAAAGCTGTTTTATACGATCATGCCATTAATGGCTTTTTTGGCCCGGATGACACCATGATGCCGGCACGAGGTGGTAATGACGCGTTAACCGATGCAGAAGTAAAGGCTGCCGTTGATTACATGGTCGCTCTGGCTAATTATTATATACAACTTAAGAGGAACTAATATGACACCTGAACAAATAACACTGGTTAAAAGCTCATGGGAAAAAGCTATCCCCATTGCTGATCAAGCCGCGGAGCTTTTTTATGGTAAATTGTTTGAACTTGACCCATCAGTTAAACCACTATTCAAGGGTGATATGACTGAGCAAGGAAAGAAGCTCATGAAAATGATTAATACAGCCGTTAATGGTCTTGACCGGCTGGATGATATTGTGCCGGCTGTGCAACAACTGGGTATTCGTCATGTTGCCTATGGAGTTAAGGACGAGCATTATGATACTGTCGGTGCTGCCTTGCTATGGACTCTGGAAGCAGGCCTGGGAGATGTTTTTACGGCAGATACTAAAGAAGCCTGGGCCACTGCCTATGGTATTCTGGCTGAAACAATGAAAGAGGCAGCTGCTGAAACTGCCTGAGCTCTCGGCCCATCGACCGAATCAACAGGTGCTGGTCGATGGGTCTTTAGCTATGATTTCACCTTGATTTAAAGTCCTGATATTTACAAAATGTGTCCGCTTTATTCATCCTTGTTGATGACATGTGAATAATGTAGCGAATAGTGTATTTTTGACGCCACTTGATTCTGATACTACAGTTGACGAGATAATACTGCTATATATTTGATATAAGATTCGTATTTTATGCTCACAGAAGTCGCCACATTCAAACCTTTGACAGGGTTGTCTAATAGACATTGCCAAACACTGGCGGCTGTTGCATACGGTCGTATTAATAAATTTTTATATTGTCGTCGAGAATTAATACTGCCCGATGGGGATTTTATTGATCTCGATTGGACGGCTATTCCTGATAGCAATTCTCGGATGCCTATCCTGGTCATTTTTCATGGACTCGAAGGCTCTTCAGAATCACACTATGCAAATTCACTGGCACGTACAGCGCATGACAATGGCTGGTGTGCAGTGGTAATGAATTTTCGTTCTTGCTCCGGACGCCTGAACTTGAAGCCACGCATGTATCACAGTGGTGAAACAGGTGACGCAGACTTTCTGGTCGAATGGCTGAAGCGGCATTATCCGTTATCACCATTGTATGCAGCAGGTTTTTCCTTAGGCGGTAATATGTTATTAAAAATGGCCGGTGAGCAGGGTGATGCCTTGAAATTTGATGCTATTGTTTCTGTGTCTGCTCCGATCAAACTGCAAGAGTCTGTACGTTATATGGTTCAAGGCTTGTCCCGTTTTTATCAATCATATTTACTAAGGACGCTAAAGCGAAAAGTTCTTGATAAATTTAAACAACATGATTACAAAACCATGATAGGTTTGGATAGGCAAGCTATTGCTGGTTGTCAGGATATAATTGAGTTCGACGATCTGTTTACATCACGCATTCATGGTTTTAAAGATGCTGGCGATTATTATGAAAAAAGCAGTGCGTTTCCCTATATCAAAAAGATATCGCAACCTTGTTTAATCCTGCATGCACTGGATGATCCAATAGCTCCATCCAGTATATTGCCGCTATCAGCTGACTTGCCTGATCATATTCAACTAGAGGTATCGAAATCTGGCGGTCATGTTGGTTATCTTGAAGGCCGTTTGTTTAAGCCTGAATTCTGGCTACCAGGTAGAATATTGTCTTATTTCGAACGAATGACATGATAACACTGGGCAAGAATGGCCTGATATGCCTTCTTACCCAGTTATATTGTATCAATACTATGAATTTCACAATCAGACATTATTGTGTTGCTAGTGTCTAAAATGTCATATGATGAATGATATCCATACTGGATTTAGATCTTAACTTAAGCCGATTTACGTCTTCGGCTTGTACTTCTTTCATTGCTTCGCGAACGTTCCTTGAAGCCGGATTGTCGAGAGTTCCGCCCTGAATGCTGCTTCTGACCTGGTTGTTTTCTGCCCCGGCCCATATTGATGGGTTCAGGTTTGATAGATGGATCAGGTTCGAAGCCATCAATAATATCTTTCGGGATATCTCTTTTTATCAGTCGTTCAATATCTCTTAGTAACTTTAGTTCATCAACACATACCAGGGACATGGCTTCACCTTCATTGCCGGCGCGACCTGTACGACCAATACGGTGTACATAATCTTCTGCGGTGTTGGGTAACTCATAATTGACAACATGTGGCAGTTGATCAATATCGATGCCTCGTGCGGCAATATCAGTTGCTACCAATGCGCGTACTTTGCCTGACTTGAAATCAGATAATGCTTTGGTTCTTGCACCCTGACTCTTATTACCATGGATTGCTGCAGCAGATATACCATCGTCATTTAATTGCTCTGTAAGACGATTAGCTCCATGCTTAGTACGTGTAAACACCAGTATCTGTTGCCAGTTATTAGTGCCAATAAGAAGCGAAAGTAGTTCACGTTTTCGATTTTTATCGACTGGATGTACTACTTGCGTAACACTCTCAGCGGCAGTGTTTCTACGGGCGACTTCTACAAGTGCAGGTGAATTTAATAAATTATTGGCGAGCTTCTTGATGTCTTCCGAAAAAGTGGCCGAAAATAACATGGTTTGTTTTTGTTTAGGCAGTAATGCAAGGATCTTGCGGATATCTCTGATAAATCCCATGTCCAGCATGCGATCAGCTTCATCCAGTATCAGGATATCAACTTTTGAAAGATTGACCGAGTTCTGTCCAACATGATCCAGCAAACGACCCGGTGTCGCCACCAGAATATCTACACCTCTAATCAGTTTTTGTTTTTGCGGATTAATACTGACGCCACCAAACACCACGGTTGATTTGAGCGGCAGATGCTTACCATAGCTTGTCACGCTCTCGGCAACTTGAGCTGCCAACTCACGAGTAGGAGTCAGCACCAGGGCGCGAATAGGACGGCGACCGTTAGTACTGTTGTTGGATGACATCAAGCGCTGCAACATGGGCAGGGTGAAACCTGCAGTTTTACCTGTTCCTGTCTGCGCGCCACCCATGATATCTCTCCCTTCGAGGATAAGTGGGATTGCCTGCAGCTGAATAGGGGATGGTTTGCTATATCCTTTTTCGGATACAGCACGGAGTAATTCGGTTCTTAGACCGAGGGATTCAAATGACATGCTATGATGTTCTCCAGGGATCGGCCTACCAAAACTATTTGTATGGGACGGTCTAGGCGGAAACTAACTTGCGTATTTCGGGTGAATCGGGAAGGATTACCTTGTTGAAAGTAGGTGCAGACCGAAGTGCACCAGTGCATAAGCTGTGATTATAACAGAAGTACATGCAGAAAGGTGTGTTTTAACAAAAATATATCACTTTGACCTGTGTACTTTGCGATGGCAGCGAAGTGGATAATATTGAATAATTTCAATATTATCCAAGAAATAGGTGGTGTTTCTGGTTAAAAACCAGTTACACTCCTGTGATACTACATATTATATCGGTTCTTGTCGGAAGTTCTAATCAATTTTTCTCCTGTAAATTACCTTTAAGATACGTAACACAATCCAATAAAATCAGTCTAAGAGGTAATTATCATGGCAACAGGTACAGTTAAATGGTTTAACGAGTCAAAAGGTTTTGGTTTTATTTCTCCTTCTGATGGTAGCCAGGATGTTTTTGTGCATTTTTCTGCGATTGCCAGTGAAGGTTTTCGTACACTAGCTGAGGGTCAGTCAGTTAGTTTCGAAGTTGAAAGTGGTCCCAAGGGCCCACAAGCGACTAATGTTCAGGCCTGATTATTCAGACTGGATTGATAGACTCATGGCTACATGAGTATTGCTAATATTTGGATATTTGTTTATTGCCTGGAGTGGTTTTCGCAAACATGCAGATGACCACTCTATAAATAACTGATCGGGAGCAGTATAATGAAAAAACTATTTGTTGGTAGTTTGCCCGCTACTACTACCGAAGAATCTCTACAAGCCCTGTTTTCACAGTTCGGTACTGTACGTTCTATCAAACTGGTTAAGGATTTGTTTTCTGGAAACTGTAAAGGCTTTGGTTTTCTGGAAATGGAGGGCCATGAAGCCCGTGCTGCCATAGCTGCTCTTGACGGCAAGTCTTATGAAGGGCAGTATCTTAAAGTTAAATATGAAGAAGAACGTGGAAAAGGTCAAAAGGGTAGGCGCTAAAAGTAGCAATGAGATTAACTTATTACATGCCTTATATTGACTTACGGAGTACAAATGACTGATACATCACGTGTAGTAAAAGCAGTAACTTTCAAGGTTTCTTCCATCGAAAAAAATCCATCAGATGAAGATACTGATGACCAGGCATGGTATCGCTATGTACTGGAAAATGGACGTTCGACGATTGTAGGACAACGACGAGGTTCATTGAAAGATGTGACCGAGTATGCCACCGAATATACCGAGCAACTCAATGAACGTAGTTCCATGGCTCGATCCACCTGGAGTCCTAGAGGACGCAAACCTGCCGATATCGCCAATAAAAACAAACCTGCGATATCACCAATAAAAGCAAACCTGCTGATATCACCAATAAAAGCAAACCTGCCGATATCACCGATAAAAAAACTGAAAAATAACTATTTGGTATTGCAAGCAGGCATCGACTTATTTAGTTATCAGCAATAACAATTTTATATATTTTCCACGCACTCAAATGATTGATTCTGTAAAGCAAATGATAATTATTCTCATTTAACAAAGCTGAACAGGATCATTCCTTACTTAACTAATTGTTATTTATAGTATTAATATAAAATAACAGGTTATCCCGTTAGGTTTTAATCAATTTTAAATTTAATATCGCTTATTTAATATTAAACAAGAACAAACAAACAAGCATAAAAAGCTAAGCCTTGATGTTGTTCCAGTTAATTTGATAGGGATGCCTCGAGATGATCTTGCTGAATATTAAAAATGGCAATATTTTTAAATGTATTTTTCTAAAACTATGTGTTTTCCTTGTAAAACCCATTATACTTCACGTAGCAACATCGTATCCTGGTTCTTGTCAGAAGTTCTATCTAAGTTTCTCCTGTTAATTACCTCGTAAGATTTGTAATTGGTTAAATTTTTAAATACACAATGAGGTAATTATCATGGCAACAGGAACCGTTAAATGGTTTAACGAATCCAAAGGCTTCGGCTTTATTTCTCCTTCTGATGGCAGCAAAGATGTTTTTGTACATTTTTCAGCTATTGCAAGTGAAGGTTTCAGAACATTGGCTGAAGGCCAGCAAGTGACTTTCGAAGTAGAAGACGGACCTAAAGGCCCACAAGCAACAAACGTTCAGGCTTAATCCTGCCAAACTGAAAATCTCTGAATAATAGAATTTATGCAAGTATGCTGAATTCTTTTATTGGGAATCTATCAGTTTGACAATTTGTTGTCTTGAATTAACCCCGCTTCAATGCGGGGTTAATTTTTTGTAGCTAACTCTAAATTAATTGCAAGCCACCCTTGTTTGCAGCGAATTTTATCGCAGCTGTGTAGATTCTCTAGAGGCAATACCCTCGCTCAATATAAGACGATCCCGAAAATGCTCAACGATTTCAGGTTTCATTGGAATGGAAGCTTGTCAGAGGTAGTTTGTTATCCATCTACCAGGCGGAATTTTTTTCAAGGTACCAGCTTGAAAAGTAGATAATAAAGAACATCATAAGTGAATCACTATTCGGCAATGTATATAAACGATGACTAAGCGCAAAACCTCTCCCGGTGTATCCAGAACTGACCGATTATCCGATCAGGGCCTGCTCAGGCTGGAAAAGCAGTTACAATCGGGTGCAAAAATGAGTCAGATAGTTAAAGACCAATGGATCTTACGTTATGGTGAGCGCGCCAAAGCTTTGATTGATAAATTTCAATAGATAAATATTCTGTGCAACTCTGTGAACTGGATATATCTTTGTTTATATCTCGCTAGATAGTCATTAAAGAAAGATTGTAATAATCAATACTGGCAGCGCGCTATGAAAGCTTAAACTGCTTAGATTACTAAACATCCAGCATGAGTTTTAATGGTTTTCGCGTTCCTGCAATTTTACAGGCCTGTTGCCCATAACCATAGGGAAATAAGTTATAGAGGTATTTACGAGTAGCTTGATTCTTGCCAATCTTTTTTGCGAGCGTTTTCAGCAGAATCCGGGCTTCAGGAACACATTGGCTATATTCATAATGTTCCCGAACAATTTTCACAACTTGCCAGTGGTCATCGGTCATTTCAATATTTTCCTGACGCGCAAGCACCTCTGCGACAGAATGGTCCCAGTCGCTGGGTTCAGTCAGAAAACCTTCATTATCAGTGTCTACAACGCGGCCATTGACTTCAATTGGCATAAAAACTCCACGGGATGATTAATGTACATTATGAATTTATGATATATTAATAAAACTTTGTTTATAGGACAATTATCCAAAAGAGATATAGATTCATTTACCTGTCGGTATAACGCAACTTATTGTATTTATTGTAAAATAGTCTAATTTTTAAAAATATAGAAAAATAGCAGTTTATAAAGATGTATTTGTTTAGGATAGATAGGTCATTAAAACAATCAGGTTAATCTACAAACAGGAAATCAGGTAATCAACATGTCAAGCTCACCGCTGGATCAAGTCAGTGAAATCATCAAAGCCGCTCCACATTCATCGCAGGCCTTATTGTTATTTGGCCTGATAAAAACCCTGGATATTGAGAAGGGTGGCCATATGTATTTGCTGGTCAAATTAAAAGAAATGTCAGAGGATACACGTCAACTGGCCTACCAGTTAATGGAACTCATGGCGAGTGGTCATGTTCATGATGATGCTTGGAAACAGTTTGTTAATTCAATAGAAGAGACCATTCGAAGCGCCTGATAGTGGCTCAAAGCGCTTGGCTCTTGAGTATTTCCAGCTTGTCACCCACAGAAAGATAACCAGACTTTATCACTTGAATGCAAGCACCACTGTGTTTTGCCAGAATACGAGAGAGTCCTTTAGCTTCAATCGAGTCCAGGTATCCGCAGGGTGGACGTGGTTTATGATACCTGAATATGGCACTGCCAATACGAAAGTCAGTTCCTTGTAAAATCTTTGTTTTTATACCCGCTATCACCAGATTACGTCGATGGCTACCTTGCTCAAGACCATGAGCAAAGTTTGCATGTTTATGTTGTTTGGCCTTATTCACATCATCGTCTGTAATTAATGTGACCTGACAGGCCTCAGTGACTTTCCAGAATCCCTTTTTCATACAATAACGATCATTTTCAAGTCCGCAGTCTCGCAGTGCTCTAGCTGATTTCACGGAAACCATGGTTTGTCCTGCATAAGAGCATATATAGATCGACTTAAGTATGCCGGTTGTTGCATTATTAGTTTTAAAAAAAGGCCATTTCAAGACCATCGGCGATACCATCTGATCAAATGATGAAAGAAGTCAATTGTATCATGTAATATTGTCAGTTTTGATAGATATGCGAAATACTATTTTTTATGAAAATTGTTCTTGTGATAATATTAGCACTTGTCAGCAGTAATTATTGAATGGCCGTTTATGTCTCAAATGGTTTTAACCAGACACTATGTTATAAAATAAATTTATTCTGATAGATGAATGAACCAATAGAAAATCTATGTCCTTTTTCCAAGCCTTTAATTGGCCAATGGTGTCAATGTCCACATGCGCGCCTTGCTGATCGTTGCTCAGGCAAAATGATCTGTAATAAAGAAGCGCAGTTAATGAACTCCTGTTTGGATCTGGTTAATCAACTGACACAGAAATCACGGTTTATTTTAAACTTGAGGGCACAAGATATTGAGTTAACTCATGCGCAGTTGATGAAGATTCGTTGTGGTGGTTTGCAGGGAATGCATCGTCTGCTTGGTTTTAATCAAGCCGATATACCAGATGTACGCCTGCTAATTGATACAATTTCCCAAAAATATGCTGAGATTCAATATTTCCCGTTCGAAATGATAATCAAGGATATCAAGGATTTTAGTCATAGAAATAAAAAACGTTCGTGAGAGTGAGTCATTCGGGATTGTTTTTCACTCTGGATAACTTTCTGGTGCTATAATTTATTTACTGAGGAGATTTCATCATGCAAGGATTAGCTTGGCAGTTTGATATAGTTGCATACATTCGGTATTTAGCGATGAAAAAGTTATTTGTCAGGATAACATCTGTTTTTTTTCTCATTGGCCTTGGCATGATGTTGTCAGCTTGTGGGCGCGTTAGTCTTTCATTGACTGATGCCCCGGTAGACACAGCGGATGCTGTGGTGATTGTTTTTACTGGCGTGGACTTACAACCCACCAGCGGTGATATCGTCAATATTGAATTCCAATCAGCAAAATCCCTGGATTTAACCAAGCTGGTTGATGGTGTTACCGAAGTCCTTCTGGAAGAGGAAGCAATACCAGAAGATACTTACAGCGGGCTTGAGTTGAAAATTGATATTGACGCGTCTTACGTTACTGTTGATGGCGCAGATTTCCCACTGAGAATACCGACAGGGGAAGATAATGGCTTGCAGGTTACTCAGAGTTTCGAAGTAAAACCAGGTTCATCTAGCCGCTTCATAATTGATTTTGATTTGCGAAAATCACTTTATAATCCAGAAGATGATAATACAGATTATGTATTACGGCCCAAACTGAGGATGGTAGATGCGTTGCTAACAGGTACTATAGCGGGAAGTGTAGATGCCAGTTTACTAAGCTCAGACGCAGCCTGTTTTGACAACACGGGTAATGTTACTGCTGTTGTTTATGTGTTCAGTGGGAATTCCATTAGCGCAGATGATATCGATGGCAGTTCCCCCGATCCGGTGACCAGTGCGCGTGTCAATGCAACTCTCGCATACACAATGCCTTTTATGGAGGAGGGGGACTATACTTTATCAATAACCTGTGAGGCTGTTGATGATGATCCATCTACCAGCGAAAATATTAATTTTTTGCGTAATGCCAATGTCAGCGTGTTAACGGGTCAGCAAACTACGCAGAATTTTACACTTTAGACGTCATAAAATACTGCCTTATCATTTGTGCAAGTCCTGTTGGCTGGCAGATATTTTCATGATCATATCATCAATGTTAGCCATGGAGGCTGCGGCCTGATTCGCCTTACTCAGGCTGATTTCCACTTGTTTACTACCTTGAGACATGGACGTGACTGCATTCTCAGTTACCGATTGAACATTGTCTATCATGCTCTCAATTTCTTCGGTGGATTGTTGGGTGCGACTGGCCAAAGTACGGACTTCATCTGCCACGACGGCAAAACCTCGCCCTTGTTCACCGGCGCGTGCGGCTTCGATAGCGGCATTCAGCGCTAATAGATTAGTTTGATCAGCAATGCTCCTGATGACATCAACAACCTTGCCAATTTCCTCGCTATTTTGTTTTAAGGTGTTAATGACCTGGTTGGTTTTTTCTATATCATTTTCCAGCCTCTGGATTGATTCAACGGTATTATTTAATTCGCTTTGACCAGTCTGGGTATCTTTCAGCATGGTTTCGAGTAAATTACCAACCATTTCATTTTCTGAATTAACATGTGCTACATACTGGTCGTATTTATCATGTGCGAGTTGTAGATTATCCAGTGCTTCCTGTAGTTGGTAGTCATCTTCTATCTCATCAACCGCGGGAGCAGCAGTTTCCATTGTTGATAATTCATGTTGAAGATTATCTATGATGGATTTTATTTCTTCTGCTGCATGATTATATTGCTGTGAAACTCTATCAGCAGATTTATCAGCGGTAAGTCTGAAGGATAGATCTCCTTTTGCAAGGTAATCTAATGCTTCAGATAGTCTGTTACTGTCTTTCTGGCTTCTTTTTATTAGTTTTATGGTTAACCAGATAATACATAATAATGTGAATACGCAGGCTGCAATCAAGTACATCGGCAAATGGCTCTGATTCTGATTTGGTTTGGCAATCGGTTTCAGGAACACAAGAGCCTGTATGTCTTTCAGGACAGCGTCACTGCTTTCTATTAATTTATCATGGATACGTTGTAGCTCTTTATTGTTTTCACTAGCAGCGTTTTTTCTGCTATCAATGGCACTACTGATAGATTGCTTTAAGGCGCTCACGTTATTATTGATGGTATTGACGTCAGCGCTATAAGCAAAATCATTGAGAATATTGTTATCAATTGTCAACACAGGTATTGTTATATTCTCTGCTGCTACCGTACTGCTTAGATAAGCACTAAGAGCCACGCTGATACGTTCTTGATACATCCCCAGTTCTTTGAGAGCTGTTATGCGTTTACGTATACTTTTAAGAAATTCAGGGTTTTGTATACTTGCTTTCACTGCGTTTAGTATCTCTGGTTTGAGATCTGCAGCGACTTGTGTAACAGATTCTACTTGTGTAGTAGTTTCTACTTCTGCAGCAGGTCCCGCTTCTGTGATAGAGGCTGTCACAGCAGCGCTGTCTTCAACACTATTGTCAATTTCAGTGTCCTTGATTATTTCTTCTGGTTTTGACGTAGTTAGAACATTGTCTGTTTCCGGGGGATTTTCTGCAGCATTAGTTCCATCAGTGCTGGCAGCCTGTGTTGTAGACTCCTGTATTGCTTCACCGGCTGATACAGACTTGTTAACATCATTATCTGTGAGCTTGTGTTACTTGTAATGGCTTATCTTCTTCAATAGCAGGAGCAATAACTGGTATTGTAATTTCTGGTAATGACGATTCAATTTGCGTATAAAGTTGATCAACTATTTTTTCATTTGCGATTTCTTCAGCTAAATCATTTTCTATCCTGGTTTTGAAACTGGTGATAGATGTCTGTAATGCCTGATAGGCAGCATCTGTATTGTTATTACTGTCTTGATCTATCTGCTTGTTATTTTCTGAAACTAATTTCCAATTCTGATCGAGTTGCAACTTATACTGTTTCAGACTGGCTTCAAACTTCTGGATTCTTTTTTTAGATTGATTGTCTGGATATTGTTTCTTTAATTTATCAAGATGAGAATTAACAGATTGCAATGCTACTTTAATATTCTCTTTGACGGTTGGTGCTTGTTTTTCTGTTGCAGAGAGTGACTGTGTGCTAATAGCATGAATTGAGCTCATCATGCTATCGATATGCTCAACGGGAGGCTTGTATGAAGTGATAGTATTTCCTGTTGTTGACTGTGTAAAATACACATAGCCAAAAAGACCTGCAATAGCCGTACAGGAAATGAGCATGTAGAGGATGAGACTTTTCTTCATTGGTGCTGGCGCTCCCGGTTCTCCGGGTACCCCGGAATTGATCAAATGATGCTCTATTTATCGGGAAATGTTGATAAATCTTTAACGGGTATTGAGTTCAAATGACGAGCAGTACCTGCATACCATTGTTGGGTGCTAGCAGCAATATAAAAAATGGCATCATGTTTCAGTTATCTGGATGCTGGTTTTCACGTGGTCGATAAAGCTGACAGCTCATTCATCGAGATAAAGATATATAAAACAATAAGTTATAGAAAGGACTGTATTCTCATTCCCCATGGCTTAATGCTAAAGGGCCTCGTCAATCGGATCAGGGCAGTATTCCCGACGCTGACAGCTTGCGCAGTATTGTCCAAGATACAGGCGATCTATCCAGTTTGTCAGTTCCTGAATCGACTCATGTTCATCGAAAATAAAGCCGGCCTCAAAGTTGCGTTTATCTTCATGTTTGCTACCTAAGCCGGCTCCAGTCAGGTTTGCAGAACCGAGAAAAGCGATGGCATTGTCGATAATGATGGCCTTGGTATGGACTCTGGGACAAAGTATTCTTTCGAATAATTCATTACTAACGAGGGCATCGAAGCGATCAAAATCCTTGCGGAAGCGAGGTCCAGGCTCTTTTGCATGAATGAGTCTTACGGCCACCCCACGTTCCACCAGATCAGAGAGTAATTGTAGAAAGGGCGCAAACTTGCCGTCTATTTCTACATGTAAATCTTTTATATCAGCCGTGACTATCCACAGGAACTTTCGCGCCTGGGGTATGTATGTTTGTACAAAATTAAGGTATATGTCGCGGTTAAGTAAAAGTTTATGCATGAAGCTTGTGTCCCCATGGTGGATCAGTTTAATGAGCAGACAAAAGATCAGGATGCTGACATTATTTACTCTATGTTGATAGCGGGTAGAAAAATATGGATGCTCATACCGCCATCAATTTCATTATTAGCGCTAATTTTACCTTTATGCAATTGAATCGCACGATTGGCAATGGCAAGACCCAGTCCATATCCACCACTATCACGATCTCTTGCATCTGAGACACGTACAAAAGGTTCAAAAACACGTGTCAGCATATCTTCAGGAATCCCCGGTCCATGGTCACGTATAGTCACTATAACCTGATCCTGGACTTGTGTATCCTTGTGTAGTGATATATCTACCTGGGTATTTTCTTTGGTATAGTGAACAGCATTACGAATAATATTTTCAAGTGCGCTGGATAACAACTCCCTATCGCCAACAATAGTAGCAGATATTTTCGGGTTAAATATAACATGGCGATGCTGTGAGTCTGCCTCAAATAGGGCGTCAGCGGTTAGTGCCAGAATGAGCTCCTTCAGGTCAATAGCTTCATGTTTGATGGTATGGAACTGACCATCCAGTCGAGTTAATGACAGTAGTTGTCCAATTATTTCATTCAGGCGTTCTGCTTCACGTTCAATTCTATCGAGTTCTTTTTTTGTACAGGATTGTCTGGCCAGTCCCAGTGCTATTTGCAGTCTGGCCAGAGGAGAGCGTAACTCATGTGATGTGTCACGTAATAGTTGTTTATGTGATGCGAGTAGTTTTTGTAATTGTTCAGACATGTAGTCAAAGTCATTGGCCAGATCTGTCAGCTCATCTTTACGTTTACCCATTGAAGGTGAGACACGTTGATCAAGATTACCCTGAGCCATGCGGCGAGTTGCCAGGCGTAATTGTCTGATAGGAGCAGTCAGATAGCTGGCTAGCAGAAAACAAACGACTCCACTCACCAGGCTTGCCACCAGAATAGGTACGATGATCAACCTTGGTCTATTGAGTAGTCGTGGTAATGTGACATTCTGATAATCAGGTTGCAGACGGTAACGTTGACCATTGACAACGATGGGTTGGCGATGAGGTCGCCGATATTTGTATCTTCTCATCATCATGATCACTATGACGACGTTCATATTGCTGTATGCGTTGTTGAAGCCTGAAAGGTACGGGACGGTTGATCAAGTCATTACCATTTTGATCAATCAGTAAATAGGGGATAGCATCGCGTTTATCCAGTGCCCTTAACCAATTCTCCAGGCCTGGTAGACCGTTAGATTGAAAAGCATGTTGTGCTTGTACTATATATTCAGCCAGCTTTACTCTTGGGTTTGTCTGATTGCTTTCGTTGCGTGTATTTTCCAGATATTGTGAAGTTATCCATAAGGTCAGGCCGGCAAACAGGATCAAGGCAAGCCAGAAAGAAAGCAGGATTTTCAGAAATAGTTTATTCATGTTTCGGTACGACGTATTGGTAGCCTACGCCACGGACGGTGATAATTCGATCACTCTGTTCAGGGTCGGTCACCAGCTTTTTGCGCAGGTTACTAATATGCATGTCAAGACTTCGGTCATAGGGGCTTAATTTTTTCCCCAGGGCACGTTCAGATAGCTGTTCCTTGCTCACTACATTACCGGCATTATCCATCAGTACCTCAAGGATACTGAATTCTGTGCTGGTCATGCTCAGGGTATGATCGTTGAGTAGCACCCGTCGCGATCCGCGTATAAGTTCCAGATCTGCAATTTTGATGCTTTCGCTGTCTGTTGATGCAGGTGTATCCGAGCGTCGTAAAATAGCACGCATGTGTGCCATTAGAACACGAGGATTGCAGGGCTTTGATAAATAGTCATCTGCGCCTATCTCCAGGCCAACGATACTATCCACATCATCTCCACGTGCGGTCAGCATGAGCACCGGGACCTGGGAGTGCATACGTAATTGGCGTAATACATCAAAGCCGTTCATTTTCGGCATCATGATGTCGAGGATGACCATGTCATAGTTACCATCACGCGCCTTGTTCAAGGCAGTCTCGCCATCATTGGCGGTCTCGGTGCTTAAACCTTCACGTTGGAGGTATTCTGTCAGCAAGTCAGTCAACTCTACGTCGTCATCGGCTATTAAAATTCTGTACATAAAAGTTACTATACCATTAAAGTTATCTATCATCATTGCCTGGTGCTAATTATAGATTTAAAATCATAAGCTTACAGATGCCTTTACACATCTTTACATAGCTTTACGCGCTCTTGAATCACAATGACATTATGATTCGGCTAAGCTATGCTCAAGATCTGATATGAATCAGCATCCATAGATACTAAATGAGAGGATTAATGATGAACAAGATAGCGGTAACATTACTGGCTGGCAGTCTGGCACTGGGTGGTTTGGGATTGGCCAATGCAGATAACGATCGGTATGAAAAAGGTGAATATCATAAAGGTAAGCATTGTAAACATAAAGGCATGCGGGGTGAATACCGGCTTGAACGCATGACAGAAAAACTGGGTCTTAGCGAGGAGCAGGTGAGCCAGATCAAGGTGATCCAGGAGAAGTATGCTCCGCAAAAGCAGGCCTTACGCAACAAAATGCATGAAAGTCGCCAACAGTTACGACAAGCCATGCATGCGGATGCGATGGATGAAGCCAGGATCAATCAACTGGCTGAGGCTATGGGAAGTTTAAAAACTGAGAAAATTCTGATGAAAAGTAAAATTCACAGTGAAGTTTCTCAGGTACTCACCAGTGAGCAGCGCATGAAAAGAAAAAGCATGCATCAGCATAAAGGTAAGGGACATCATGGGCATAAAAAGGGCTATGATTCATAAGTTGCATAAATAGCTAAATTAAAAATGGCCGGGAAACCGGCCATTATTTTTTGTACAGTGTTCGGGATGGCTATTACTGCCTGGTTCGAATCAAAAGAGTAGAAAACTGAGCATGTACTAAATATTAGTCACAAGTTGTCATAATTTACTTTTTATGGAAAGGAATCACTTCGGATTCTTCGTCAGGGTGTAACGCTGATAATTGCTCGCCTAGTAATAGCTCCATGGCTTCGAGTACTCGTTCCAGAATGATATCAGCATCCTTATGACAGAGTCGTAGCTCACATTTGACAGGCTCCTGGATTATCTCACTGTGTTCACGTTCGAAATGAGTCCACGCAGCTACTGAAACGAGTATAGTCAGGATAACCATAAGGTAAACTAAGCATTATTGATTTAAGTCATAAGTAAAAGCTTATAGTATAAGGCCATGAATGTTACCTTACGACAACTACAAGTGTTTGAATCAGTGGCCAGGCACCTGAGCTATACCCAGGCTGCACATGAGTTACACTTAAGTCAGCCAGCAGTTTCTATGCAAATCAAGCAGCTAGAGGGTAATCTCGGTTTGAATCTTTTCGATCAGCTGGGCAAAAAGACCTATCTGACAGAAGCAGGTCAGGAGATGTATCATTATAGTAAGGTCATTGCTAAACAGCTGGATGAGGCCGAAGAAGTTCTGGAGCAGCTTAAAGGCATCAAAAAAGGACGATT
This sequence comes from uncultured Gammaproteobacteria bacterium, assembly GCA_963807455.1. Lineage (GTDB taxonomy): Bacteria > Pseudomonadota > Gammaproteobacteria > JAADHQ01 > JAADHQ01 > JAADHQ01. Next base: position 68,456 of record CAWECS010000024.1, read on the forward strand.
GACGATTTCAGTGGCCAGTACCGCTAACTATTTTGCCACACGATTGCTAGCTGCGTTTTCAAAAAAATATGAATTTACCAGTTTTAGTCTTGATGTCACCAATCGGGAATCACTGTTGCAGCAGCTTGAAAATAACGATCCAGATTTGGTGATTATGGGCATGCCACCTGAGGACAGTGATCTGGTGGCTGAAGATTTCATGAAAAATCCACTGGTGGTTATTTGTCCACCGGATCATGCGTTCGCGAATGAGAAAAACATTCCACTGGCAAAACTGCAAAATGAGACTTTTGTTGTCAGGGAGCAGGGTTCGGGAACCTGGATTGCCATGCAACGGTTTTTTGCTGCCCATAATGTACAATTAAATACCGGCATGGAAATGAGTAGTAATGAAGCCATTAAACAAGCAGTTGAAGGAGGGCTGGGGCTGGGAATCGTTTCAATACATACTTTGAGTCTGGAGCTGGAGACAGGTCGTTTGAAGATTCTGGACGTGGAATCGTTTCCTATTCTCAGGCATTGGTATCTGGTGCATCGCAAAGGTAAACGACTGTCACCTGTTGCCGCTGCATTCAGAGCGTTTGTATTTGAGGAAGGACAAGCATTATTCGCTGCGGATTTACTTAAATCAGATTAGAAAAATGTTCAGTCAAAATTTACTGGCACATATTTGATCATTATAATCGCCAATATTAAGTTTTTTGCCGGTATCATCCGTCTATTATAAAAGGCCGCTAATATGAGTAATATAAAAAAATTACTTATTTTTACTATCTGTATTCATTTCTATTTCAGTAGTCTACTTTATTTATGCCTATACGGTTTACCCACCATTTCAGGAGCGTGAAACATTTTTAGAAGAAGCAGGAGAAGCTTTGGGGGAGGCGGGATTGTGGCTACTGGTGTTTATCTATGGCCGCACTTTAATGAAAATCCTGCTGGGTAAAGGCCATATAGCAAGGCGTTTGTTACCTGAATATACACCGCAAGTTAATATGCCAGTGCTGCATCAATGGCTGGGCTGGCTAAATAGAACCCATGTTTACTTTGGTATTACCGCGGTGGTGATCATTGTTATGCATATTATCCTGATGGGTATACCAATGCAGATACTGTTTTTTCCTGCTGTGTTGGCATTGGTTATTTGGCAGGGCTATTTTTGGGTTTTTTTTATCCTGGCGATATTCGCCGAAGCAACTCAAGCAATTTTCTTACCTTGTACATGCGCAGTTTGTTACCGGCATTATGATCGGCGTGTTCGCCTATTTTGGTCATTTATTGATTGATGATTAATACGAATCAATACATTATTTTTTTGTTTAAAATAAAGCAGTCTTGATATGAAACAAGCATGATAAACCTGAAGCCTTGCTGCTGGTGTCAACACATTGCCCTCATTGTCATGTTTTACAGACTTTGCTTGAGCAGCGACAAAGTGAAGGACAAATAAAAAGTCTGAGCCTTATTAATATTGATGAAACAGAAGATGCCGCAACAAAATATAAAATCCGTTCAGTGCCCTGGTTGAAACTGGGTGTGTTTGAATTTGATGGGGTACTGACACCGGTACAACTGGACCATTGGATTGCCATGACATATGAAGCTAATGGCAGTATCAACTTTCTTGAATACATGATGGAAAATGGAAAGCTGCAAAATGTCATCGAATGGTTGGAACAGGGTAAAACCAGTCTTCAGGGCTTTGCTTCATTAATAATCAAGCCTGATATCAAGATGAATGTGCGTATCGGCATTGGTGCCGTAATGGAACATTTTGAAGGGACTGCTGCCCTTACCAGCATAATTCCCGAGTTGGAGGAAATGCTCGAGCATGACAGTTCAGCCATTCGAACAGATGTATGTCACTATCTGATGCTGACCCATGATACAAAAGTTAAAGCCATAATAGAAAAATTACTGGATGACGAAGATGCTGAGGTCAGGATAACGGCCAAGGAGAGCCTGGAAGAACTATAATACCCTATGCAATGGTAAGGGTAATAGCTGTTTTACAACAGCATGTTACAATATTCAATAAATTTTAATTTAATTGGTATCCATATGGCACATGTCAAAGTATATAGTACAGCCAGTTGTCCTATCTGTGATAAAACCAAAACGCTGTTGAAAAAATGGAACATACCTTATGAAGAATCGCGCGTGGATTTGTCCACAGAGGATCTTAAGGAAATGTTACAAGTAACCAATCATGCCCGAACTGTCCCTCAAATTACGGTAAAAGGACAATGGATCGGTGGATTTTCAGAGCTGACTGAATTACATATGGATGGCGAACTTGATGATTTGGTGGAATCTTGAATATAAATTATCATTGTCTCAAGTTGGTTTTGTAGGTGTTCATTGTTAATTTTGGTAAAAAATAATGAATACTGACTCAAGCCTTTATCAGGTTCATTAGCATTGCTTGACGATATGATAGGGCTATGACAAAGTGACAGTCATTATCTAAAGAAATCACAAGGCTTTTATCATGGATCCAACGAAGCTATATGAAGCATTGATTACCAGCGTCGGAGAAGACATTCATCGGGATGGGCTGGTTAAAACGCCAGAGCGTGCATCCAAGGCATTTCAGTTTCTGACCCAGGGTTATAAGCAGTCTCTGGACGAGGTAGTGAATGGCGCTATCTTTGAGTCAGATAATGATGAAATGGTCATTGTTAAAAATATAGAATTGTACTCTATGTGCGAACATCATTTGCTGCCATTTGTGGGTATGGCGCATGTGGCCTATCTACCAAAGGGTAAGGTGATAGGATTATCAAAAATTGCACGTATCACTGATATGTATTCCCGTCGTTTACAAATTCAGGAACAATTAACCAAGCAAATCGCGGATGCGGTACAGGAAGTCACTGGTGCGGCCGGTGTGGGTGTGGTTATTGAGGCACAGCATTTTTGTATGATGATGCGGGGAGTGCAAAAACAAAATTCATGGACTACATCCTCCATGATGCTAGGTTCATTCAGAAATAATGACCGCACCCGTATGGAATTCCTGCAACTGATTACCTGATTAATGTGAGTATCATCCTGTCAACTCTACTATAGCAATCGTCGTCAAATGAAATGCCTAATCTTACCGAATTATTATATTCAGTGTGTATCTACATAGTTGATTTTATGAGCTATAATTACTTTATCTATTGACATGAATGCAGCGCACCGTTTGATTGTTATGAAACGCTTTGTTATTACTCTGTTATACCTTTCCGCATTGCTATCGGCTGTTTGCACTGCATCCGGTAATGTAAACACGCTGGAATTTCAACGCGATGCATTTGTTCGGGCCGAGAAGGCATTAGAACAGAATCAGCGCAGCCAGTATTGGGACTTGTTGAAGCAACTACGTGATTATCCTCTGTATCCATATCTTCGCTATTATGACCTGAAAAAGCGTACCGATACGGCAACATCAAGAGAAGTATTAAGTTTCATCAATGCATTCGATGAGTCTCCGGTTTCTGCGAACCTGAGGACAAAATGGTTGCTGGCACTTGCAAAGAAAGGCCAATGGCAGACTTTTCTCAAGCATTACAGACACACCGGTAATAGGGCACTGCATTGTCTGCGTGAGCAAGGCAGAGCAAAGACCATTCGTGGCTATGATAGCTCCAGTCAGCTTAAATCGATCTGGTTTACCGGGTCAGATCTGGCTAATGAGTGTGATGAGTTGATCAAACTTTGGACTACTAAAAAGCTGATTACAGTCGATATGTACAAGCAACGCATACGACTTTCTCTGCAAAAGGCTAACTATAAACTGGCTCGTTACCTGCTAAAGCAATTACCTGAACCAGAACGTAAGCAAATGGACTTGTGGTTAAAGGTATATAAAAATCCGAGATTGTTGCAGGATAGTAAAACCCTTGCACATGCAGATGCTTCTCGCCTGGTTGAAAAAAAATTCCCTGGACTTGCCTGGTATTACCCGGATCAAGCTATTCAATTCGCCAATAGCATGAATCAATATAAACATTTAACGATTGATGAAGGCAAAATATTACAAATTCTTGCCATTAGTCTGGCGCGCAGCTTTCACCCTGACGCAGAAATATGGTTGAGTAAAGTGCCTGAAAAATACGTTTCCGAGAGAGTAAAGAAATGGAAAATCAGAACGGCCTTGCATAAGGGAAATTGGCAACAGGTTATCACTGTCTACAATAGTCTTGGTCATTCCAACCAGCAACAGGATCGATGGAAGTATTGGCAAGCTCGTGCATTTTCCGAAACCGGACAGATTGAAAAAGCCTCTCTACTATTTAATAAAATCGCACAACAAAGAAGCTATGAAGGTTTTTTGGCGGCAGACAGGCTGGATAAGGAGTATGAGTTTAATCACAAAACCTTGAATATCGACTATGATTTTGTTGAAGTTTTGAAAAGGAATAAGGGTATGGCTCGTGCTCGTGAGTTAATCAATTTAAAACGTTTTTCACAAGCAAGAAGCGAATGGAATCTGGCCACGGCAGGTTTTACCGACAAGCAAATGGCCAGTGCTGCCTGGCTGGCTTTTAAATGGGGATGGAGTCACCAGACCATCATTACCCTTGCAGGCATATCGGAGTGGGATGATCTGTCTTTACGTTTCCCAGTAAAACACATCAAGGAAATCAACAAATATACGCGTAGTACTATTATTGATCCGGCGTTGGCTTTGGCCGTTATACGCCAGGAAAGCGCATTTCAGGAAAATGCCTTATCCAGAAGTAATGCCCGTGGGCTAATGCAGTTAATGCCAGCCACTGCGAAACAGGTGGCGCAGCAATTAAAATTAAAGCTATCGAATCTGGGGCAACTCGATCATGCTGATTTTAATATTCAGCTGGGAGTATTTTATTTGAATGACATCAAGCATCAATTAATGAAGCACCCGGTGTTGGCTATTGCTGCTTATAATGCAGGTAAATCGCGCGTGCAAAACTGGTTGTCGCGGACACAGGGAGTGCCTGTTGATGTATGGATAGAAACCATACCTTTCAAGGAAACAAGAAATTACCTGCGCAATATATTGGCCTACACCGTCGTGTATGAAAAACGTCTGGGTTTAACCGTAGGAAAAATGACCGATCGGATGCCGCCTCTACCAGAAATAAACCTGTAAAGGCAATTTGATATATAACAGAAAGCTTGGCGTTCTCTATGTTATGGCCCCAGCCATTGTTCGACAGCGGGTATTTTGTGCCCTGAGTATAGAATTTTCATATCTGGAGCAATGACCACGATAGTAGGAGAGCCAATGACCTTGTAGTCTTGGGCCACGTCGATATTTTTTACCTGGTCTGTCAGCATCAGGTACTCAAGTTTGTTGTTGCTGACATATTCACGTATTTCCTCTTCATATTCACCCAGAAAATTAATAGCTGCCAATGTAAATCCTTTGCTCTTATATTTATTATGCAGCGCATTGAAGTCTTTTATATGCATAAAACAATAAACGCACTCCGGTTCCCAGAAAACCAGCATGACGTGGCCTTTTGCTGTCATATTTTTCAGTGATATGTTCTCACCATTGAGGCTCTTTAAGGTAAATGCAGGAGCTATTTCTCCGGGTTTTATGCCTGCATTCACAATCATGGATGAAGTGATCAGGGTGATGATTAGCAAGATACCAGATGTTATTTTCATGGGGATCAATGGTCTTTTTTTAGTCAGTATGATTTGTCAGTATAAGCATGTTATAGATTACCCTGCAATGTGGTGAGTTATTATTTTTCCCAGAGAGAACGTACACGTGCATCACGCCCACAACTGAACCGGTAGTACTTGTATCTTAGTGGATTTTTTTTGTAATAGTCCTGATGATACTGTTCTGCCAGATAAAATTCTGAGGCCTTGATTAATTCAACTTTAAGTGGTTGTTTGAAGGGCTTGATTTTCTCAATATTTTGCATTGATGCCAAGGCAAATTGATGCTGTGCTTCGCCCTGGTAGAAAATAGCCGGGCGGTAGTGCGGCCCGCGATCGCAAAACTGGCCATCGTTTCGCGTCGGGTCAATATGACGCCAAAAGAAGTCGAGTATCTGACTATATGTTATTATTTTCGGGTCGAATGTGATTTTAACTGATTCTATGTGTTGTGTGTTTCCACTGGACACCTGTTTGTAGGTGGGGGCCTTAATCTTTCCCCCTGTGTATCCTGAAACCACGTCGATAATGCCCTTGAGTTTTTCATAGTCGGCTTCTATGCACCAGAAGCAACCACCAGCCAATATCGCCGTCTCATAAGACCCTTGCTCAGATTTGACAGCAGCATTGCCTGGGTACTGTAATAACAAAGCAATCATGCTTATTAGTATGCTGGAAAGATATTTTTTCATTGGATACCCCTTAATACATGCTTGATAGACCCATTTAGCAGTGAATAGTTCGTTGTATTTGAATTTCGATGGAGAAAAGCTAATCAAATGGTCCATTCTGTGTCGAAATAGAGGGGTAATATGTAAAATTCACTTAGAGCAGTAATCTCGGTTTTATAATGACGTAATTTTGAGATTTATTTTGCAAAACAAGAATATTTTTCATGAAAAAAATCACCAATGAGCTATGCTTGATAGTTATTAAAATCAATAATTTGCACACATTATGACGATAAATCTACAGCAATTGATCACGGAATCCAGCCAGCTCGTTTCTCCACCTGAAGTTTGGGTGAAAATGAATGAGCTGATCCATAATGAACATGCGTCAGCTGCCGATATGGCAGAAGTGATACAGCATGACCCTGGCTTGACGGCGAGTATACTGAAAGTAGTTAATAGCGCTTACTACAATCTCGCAAGGCAGGTTGATACGGTTTCCAGGGCGATCGCCATCATTGGTACTAATGATCTTTATAATCTAGCTACCGCGCTCACCGCAGCCAAGGTGTTTTCCAATATCCCCTGTCATTTAACTTCTCCTGAGGTCTTTTGGCGGCACAGTATTGCCACTGGCATTCTGGCAAAAAAAATTGCTGCTCGTTGCTCAATACTGGGGTATGAGCGTTTGTATGTTGCCGGACTATTACATGATATCGGCAGCTTGTTGTTGTACAGTCGCTATCCGGATCTTTCCAGTGAGGTGCTAATGGTTGCCAATGGTGATGAAGAAGTCCTTCACCAGGCTGAAATTGATATTATAGGATTCAGTCATGCGAAGGTCAGTGCTGAGCTATTGAAATTATGGAATATGCCTGACACCCTGATCTCAGCTATTGAGTTTCATCACGAGCCCGCTCTTGCTGATCAAAATGTGGTGGATGCCGCCATCGTTTATTTAGCTAATTATATTGCTAACCTTCAGGCAGGTAGCGCATTTATGCAGGATGTAGGTGTTGATTTGGTGGCCATTGATTCTCAGGCATGGGATATTACTGGTTTAAATGAGCAGGTGATAGATGATCTATTGGTTGATCATGAGCAGGACCTTGCTGTGGCGGTGTCAGTTATGCTGCCGGTGTCTTCGGTGGCCTGAAGGACTGTTCACTTAGTTAGTATTACAATTGAGATTAAATTATTCCTGCTTGGTTTCATCCGCAGAGGGCGTATCAGTCAGCTCAATCTCTGTAATTATTTCACTAACTGCGTCTAGCGCGCGTTCAAACACAGGTGCTTGATCAATACATTTAGCCTTGCCGCTACGTAAATCTTCAGCAATTTCAGCCAACTTTTTTTCTGTGAGCCTTGTTCCATCACGGCCAACGAACAGATGGTTGCTGGTGATAGCTGATTTCCAGGCCAGTTTTGCCGCGACCGTCTTGCCGTCCAGTTCAAACTCAAGCCAGTCACCGTACTCAAGCCCACATACCAGTTGGTGAAATTCATCCTCAATCTGACCTTCGTTGATATTGTCGTCGGGTTCACAGGTCTCAATGGTGACTTCTTTTACCAGTAATTCCAGCGTAGCATCAACTTCCAGGTCAGGCTTATCCAGCTCAGTCTCGATAGTTGGCTGGTAAAGACTTTCTACTGTTTTCGCCGCCATTTCGGCATTGCTATCAGTTGAATCCTGGTGGTCTTGTGAGCCTGACTCTTTACAATGACTGGATTCATTTTCTGAGCTCTTGTTTTGCAGGCCACTTTCAATAATTTCCAGATGACATTTGGAAATTTCCCTGAATATATTCGAGATAGTATTCGGGTGTGTACCCACTGCCAACATGCCGCGATTCAGGCCACGTATCAGTAATGGTGTGATATTGATGAGTTGTTTAACATCTTCGCTATTTTTCCCGGGTGTAGTGCTCCAAATCAAAGCGTTAATGATTTTAATATAATATCGCCATTCACGACTGTGCTCACCATACTTATGCATGCAATACAGCATAGTGTTCTTCCAGAAGTGTTTCAAAAAAGTTGCAACCTGTTTTCGTGTTTCTTCTCGAGAGCACCACATATGCACCCAGGCGTCTACCCTGTTTTTGGCATACTGAACACGTTCCTTGCCTTCCGTTGTTTTCCAGATTCTCTCCTCATAGGAGCGATTAGTATTTTGTTCTTTTTTCCAGTATTGAAGAAATTCTTCATGTAATTGTTTAAATAGGTGAATATCCTGCTCATAGTCATTAAGAATCGTATCTACTATCGACTCAATAGCCTGATGCAAGTTACCTTGGTTAGGATTTTCAACCCAGCCAATTGAGGCTTTTGCCATGTCATTGAGGATTTGTCTTGCTGGATGGCTCGGTTGCCTCAGGAAGGTTTTATCTATCAGTGCCAATTTCAGATAGGGTATCTGTAATCTTGATAACAGTGCAGTGATCTGTCGGGGTATGGCTTTGTCTTCGAGTATAAAATCAAAGATCATTGATACCATGTTAATGATTTTTTCATCAAGCGCCTGCTTACCGAGAACGCTCGTATATCCCATACGCTGTATGCCATTGATGATATTGACGCCAATATCAGTAGGCTTGAGGTCTTCGGGATAGCCTTCATTGCTAATGAAATTTTGCATGTCACTTAGTGTGCCAATGATGCCATTTGCCTGTGTTGGCACGGGTGTAAAGCCGCGAAAGCCGAAATCTGTTGATAGTAAATTATCTGTTGCAGCACGGCCATGCTGTTGCTCGGGATTAAATTCATTGCTGCCGAAGTCTGAAGTATTGACAGTATCGACACTGTCCCAGCCGTGTCCCTCCATTGAATTTTGCCTATGGCTATTTGATGGATTAGAACTTAAGCCGCTATTAGGTCGTCGGTTTGAGCGTGATCGTTTGTAGGTGTATGCCAGATTGGGCAGTATGTTTTCCTTGATCAGTAATGCATTTATATCCTTGTATACATAACCAATATTATTCATAACAATTTTATCGAATAATTTAAAAATAATCAGCTTCACATGAAATTCAATATCCATGGATTTGAATGCATTACCGAATGCATTCGAGATCGTTATCGGACTAAGTGGATGGACTTCGGTTTCGGTATTTTTGCATTTATAAACAGCTTTGACTCTGGATTCTATTTCGAATAATTCGCGTTGAAATAATCGCTCGACCTTTTCAGACATATTGGTGATGGCCATGTTTTCTTCCAGCAACTCATCATCAATGAGTTGCAGGGATTCAACATCATTCGGAGCAGAAGTTTGCGGAGAATCCGGCAGTTTCTTTTTCTTCTCGAAAACTTCAAATGCATTGTTCAGTTCTGAGAAAAACCCTTGCTCAATTTTATGTCGTTGTAGGCGGACTTCCCGCATTGCATCGAGGTAAGTTTGTTGTGCGCGATCAGAGTCTGCCTTGCTGGAAAATTCAAAAAGAGTATCATCTGCCTTGTCTAGCATGTTATGAATCAGTTTAGTCAATAACTCATTGGTATGGTCACGCAACAGTTTTTTTACGTGCACGCTGTTACGCGCAGCATACTCTGACAATTGACTAATTTTGATAGAATTCTGTTGGTCTGCCATATTGTATCCAATTTACATGTCATTCATGTGTACAGGGGAGTATAAAAAAACGAGCATGAATAAAATATTGTTAATGCATATTAAACACGCGAGTTTCATTTCCCTATTGAAGTAATCGGCAGTTTAGACGGAAAATGAAGGTGAACCAGTTCACATAACAGTGGCTAATCACATGCTTTACTGATAAAAGTTAATGATCAAATGAAGATATATCGGCGGCCTACTGGGCTAATAAAAAACTGAACTATAATCTCCCTGTTTTCGTCATCATAGTGAGTGGAACACTTGTTTGCACTTTCAGGTGCGCGAAGCTGGCAGGAAGGTCAGTGCGAAATCATTAAAAATATCGTGCCAGTCGTGCTAATAACCTCCATTAAAAATAATGAAATAAACTATAATTACATCTCACAAGAATCAAATCTGGACAAACATCTAAATTATGAATGTTGACATTGAAGAATTAATCGATCTTATCAAGCGAGCTTCACAAACTGTTTTAATGCCGTATTTAACTGATGTCGAGCGAAGTTATAAAGCCGATGGCAGCGTGGTGACGCTTGCCGATCAGCAGATGCAATCCTTTATTCAGAAACAACTGAAAATCATATACCCCGACAGTTTGTTGCTAGGTGAAGAAATGACCGCTGCTGAACAGGCAGGGGCCCTGCAGTCGGGTCAAGCAGTCTGGTGTCTGGACCCACTTGATGGCACCAATAATTTTACTGCCGGTATTCCTTACTTCTCTATATCTCTGGCCTTGATTGAAGAGGGTAATGTGATATTGGGTATTGTCTATGACCCGGTTCGTGACGAATGTTTTTATGCCACAGAGCAGCAAGAAAGCACACTGAACGGTAAACCGTTGAAAGTAGTTGATAGTGGATTGTCATTACATCAAAGTATTGCGATTGTTGATTTCAAACGCTTGTCAGAACAACTGGCAACACGCCTGGTGAGCGATATTCCGTATGCATCCCAACGTAGCTTTGGTTCAGTCGCACTGGACTGGTGCTGGCTTGCCGCTGGACGAGGGCATCTTTACCTTCACGGACGCTCGAATATATGGGACTATGCAGCGGGTCAATATATTTTTACCAGAGCAGGGGGTTATTCATGTAGCCTGGCTGGGGAACCCGTGTTTGCTGACAAGCTGGAACCCAGGTCAGCAGTTGCCGCAGTGGATAAAAATCTTTTTGATGCCTGGTTGCACTGGCTCACGACTGCCCCAGGTGGATGATACATTGACTGTTGCTATTCACTATTCCCATGTGCTTTCAGCTGATCGATGCAGGAGAGTGCGGCAGTTTTATAACACTCGGCCAGGGTGGGGTAGTTAAATACATTATCGGCAAGCCTGTCGACGGTACCCTGATAACTCATGGCAATCTGGCCAACATGGATTAATTCGCTCGCTGCTTCTCCAATGATATGCACCCCGAGTAGTTGCCGGCTGGATCGCTCTACCAGTAGTTTCAGCATGCCATGCTGATCACCGATAATCTGCCCACGTGCTGTTTCTGCATAGCTGGCTCTACCTGCAATATAATCGACGCCACGTTGCTGCAACTGACGTTCGGTTTCACCCACATAAGACAGCTCTGGTATCGTATAGATGGCCATTGGTAATGGTGCTGGCTTCGATTGTTGTTCGTCTGCAAATGCATGCTGAACAACCATCAAGCCCTGTTGCATCGCTGTTGATGCCAGTGCCGGACTACCAGCCAGATCGCCAATGATATATATGTGTTTAATGCTGGTTTGGTGGTCCTCATTGATACGTATCCAACCATTGTCATCATTGATCAATCCTGCGCGAGCTATGTCAAGATTATCATAGTTGGGTTGTCTGCCAAGTGCATACAACAAGGTATCAACGATGAATTCAGTACCGCTATCAGTTTGTACATGAACCTTGTTATCCTGTCGTTTAACTGATTTCACTCGGGTATTCATATGCAGTTTGATGTCCATTTCCTGCATATGATCCACCAGATTATCAGCGATGTCTTTATCCAGGTAAGCGAGTAATTGCTGATGTGAATCAACGATATTGACCTTGACGCCAAGCGGTGCAAACATAGTGGCAAACTCACAGGCAATAACACCACCGCCGACGACCAATAAGCTTTCCGGTAGATACTTTAGTTTCAGGATAGAAGTCGAGTCGAGTATACGTTCCTTATCGAAAGGTATTTCGACAGGACGTCTGGGCCTGGATCCTGTGGCGAGTATGATAACCTTGGCATGTAGTAATTCAGTTTGCCCGGTGGGGCTTTTCACAGTCAGAGTATGTTCATCATGAAAAGATGCTTCTCCGGGAATAATAGCAATACCGTGTTGCATTAATTGTTTTAGGAGCACGGATTCTTTTTGATTAATGATCTGATTTTTTCTTGCAATCGTTTCTGACAGAAAGTTATGCTTGATTAGTTGCCTGGCCGAATCTGCACGCATACCTCGGGCAGAAAACCTTGATGCCAGAAATGCTGCTTCACGTAGAGCCTTGCTCGGAATGGTACCTGTTTGCAGGCTCACACCGCCCAGATAAGGTTTACGTTCTATTATACCGACACTTTTGCCGAGCTTGGCTGCATTAATGGCAGCTTTTTGGCCACCAGGGCCAGAGCCAACAACCAGAAGATCATAATGTTTTAATGACATGTTATTTCGTCTATATACAAGAATTGTTGAATTTAACAATCATTGTAAAAGGCAAGAACGCCGAATACCAGCGAATAATCTTCTGAGTAGTTGTTATTTAGTGCTTATGGTCGCGGCTGCTTATGGTTATTCATGATAATCGATGGTGATAAGAAATTGTTCAATTAATTGTTCAATTAGATTTTGTGCGCTGAGATCGCTATAACGTTCCGAATGATAAATACATTTAGCATAAAGCGCCTCGCGTAATATTCCCTGAAACATCAAGCTGGCAAGACGCGGATTGACTTGCCTGACTTTACCGGTTTGTACGAGTTCATTCAGACTCACTTCGATGTAATCACTAAAACTTTTCCAGCGGGATTCAAAAAACTGCTGGGCCAATTGAGCACCTTCCAACATGGCCTGCATTTCCATGCGCAGGTAATCCGGGTCGTTGATAACACTATCGGCATAAACCATGGTCATGCGTTTTAATACACTCGGAAAATCATCCGGACCAGCAACGACCACTTCAACATAACTTTCCCTGTGACAGGCAATTTCATTCAATACTGATTCATACAATTTTTCCTTGGAATCAAAGTGCTGATACAAAACGGCCGGGCTGACGCCCAGCCGCTTTGCAATTTCATCAACTGAGACACCATGATAGCCACGGTCAGCAAACAAAATTTTTGCCACTGCCAGGATCGATGCGCGACGCTCAGCTGCTTTCAGGCGCCGAGCCATCAGCCAGGCTTCTTGATCAAAAAGCTAAACTCGCCATCATGTTCAAGCGATTGCAGCAGCTCATTGCCTGTTTGTTTACAAAAAGACTCAAAGTCCTTCACCGAGCCTGGGTCCGTAGCCAGCACCTTAAGTGTTTGCCCGTCGCCCAGTTGGCTGATGGATTTCTTCGCTCGCAGGATGGGTAGGGGACAATTCAGCCCGCGCGCATCCAATTCCATATCAATTGCATTCATCATATTACCTCCAGGAAATATATAAGTGAACGTTCACTAATATAATCCATAAATCAGTCATTGTCAAATCAACGAACGGTAAGCTATGGTGGTAATTAGTATAAGTTATTGTATTTTAGTTAATTATTAAGTATGTTTGCGATTCCAGCAGTGAAATATTGACTCAGTGTTGTTATCTGGCGATGTTAAATTGTCATCATATTGTCATTATTATTTTGCTGGTTTGCTGTATAACAAACTCAACATAAGGCATTGAATACCATTGGAAACCAATTATATGTCTCATCAATTATTGTTATTTCGCCATGCAAAATCGGACTGGAGTCGGGATTGTGAAGATTTTGACCGACCGATTTCAAAGCGAGGGAAACAGGATGCTATCAACATGGCTTCATGGATGCTTGAGCAAAAACTGGTACCTGATCGGGTGTTGGCATCGCCAGCCGAGCGTAGCCTGCAAACGTGCCACTATCTGATGCAAGGTTTCCAGGGGATGATGAACCTGCCGAAAATAGAAGACAGGCTTTATCATGCGGATGTTGACACCATTATTGAGATTGTTTCAGAACAAGAAGAGTCCTGCTCACGTCTGATGTTGGTAGGCCATAATCCCGAATTTGATCATGTTCTGCAGTATCTTATTAACGGAAATTTACCTCTAACCGCCAAGGGTAAATTGATGACAACGGCCAGCCTCGCTGTAGTGGAAGTGCATGGATGTTGGTTAGATATCGATGCAGCATCCACAAACTTGCTACAAGTGACACGACCCAAAGCTGCTGTGTTAAGTAAGAAACGGTAATGTTAAAGCAGCGATATCAGGAAATAATAACAGCAAAAAAACTAGTTTTGTTTTACAATATTGCGCAATTTATTTGCTAATGTATAAGACATGAATGGATTGGTTTAGAGCGCAACCAGGGAAAGACGGGTTTGGCATCAATTCTTTATGATTAGCAGGATAATATTTGTCAAATTAATGACTTAAGTTTTGTATACCTCATTGATGTAAGCACTAAAGATTGACGATGGATTGTCGATAAGATTCACATCACATTGTTAAATATAGTTGCCAGTAATACTGCTTCGTGACTGATGTTTGTCACCAGTCGTCTTCATCAGTGCAGGCCAATTATAGACATAATTAAAAGGGTATATTTTCAATGAAAATGGCTGCAAGTTCATTGAGTCAGCCAAGTTTGCTGACCCGGTTCCTTAATCGATATAAAAATCGTCCTGACAGCGAGCATGAGCAAGCATTTTTTCGTCTCGCCATTACCTTACTATTATTTGTTTACCTGTTTCTACACAGTTATTTAAACAAGGATATGACTGAGGTTTACGATGGTGTAGTGGTGTTGTCGTTGATGTGTTTTTTTTCAATCAGCATATTGGCATGGATAGCAGTATTTCCATCTAAATCCAGAGTAAGACGAGTTTTGGGAATGCTTGCTGACTATAGCGGGACTTCTTTTCTAATGTACACTTACGGCGAACCCATGGCACCACTTTATGTGTTATACCTGTGGATCACGACCGGGTATGGACTCCGTTACGGGAAAAATTATTTATACCTTGGTATGGTTCATTCACTGGTAGGCTTTTCTATTGTGCTGGAAGGCAATAATTACTGGATCAACAATCACACGGTTGGATACGGTTTGTTTGTGGGCCTGATCGTTATGCCGATTTATACCGCGTCATTACTGGGTAAACTGACCCGTGCAAAAGCAGAAGCAGAACAGGCCAGCAAGGCTAAAAGCCAGTTTCTCGCAAATATGAGTCACGAAATAAGAACGCCTATGAATGGTGTTATCGGTATGATTGATTTGTTACTGGATACACCCTTGAATGATGAGCAAAATCATTTTGCAAAAACAATTAAAACTTCGGCAAATAATTTACTGGTATTGATCGATGATGTACTGGATATTTCAAAAATTGAATCCGGAAAATTATCAATCCATAAAACCAATTTCGATTTGCATGCATTACTAAATAGTACAATTACCATGTTAACACCTCAGTCGCATGGCAAAGGGTTGAAATTACAGGTGCATATTGATCCTCATACACCCTATTTATTATTCGGTGATGATATGCATTTAAGGCAGGTATTGATCAACCTGGTAGGCAATGCCATCAAGTTTACTCATGAAGGTAGTATTGACGTTCATGCTCGATGTATACATGAAGACAAAAATACCACTAATATTTATTTTGAAGTGCATGATACCGGTATCGGTATCACCACAGAAGCGCAAGCCAAAATATTTGAAGACTTTACCCAGGCTGATAATACCATTACCCGAAAGTATGGTGGTACAGGACTGGGAACAACTATTTCAAAACAATTGATAGAATTGCTTGGTGGAGAAATTGATTTACAAAGTAAGGCAGGAGTGGGCACAGCAGTTTCATTTTCCCTGCCATTTGAAAAACAGACCTATACATCGACTGAGCAAACGCTTGAGGGTAAGATCCTGATCATCAGTCGTGACCCGGAACTGGTGGATAATTTACGTACCTGGTTAACAGGCTGGGGCCTTCAGGCCAGTTTTCAACAGGATATTCTTTCACAATCCAGTGATAATAATATGCATCGTATTATACTGGTTGATGAGCATTGTCTCTCAAACCCGGCTAGCTTTGCCAATGATTTTAGTCGTCGGAATACAATATCAAGAAATGGCATCATATTGATTCGCAGAAGCACCACTCCACCCATGCAGGCATTGTTAGATGCAGGCTACTCATCGGTGTTGGAATTACCCGTTGTCCAATCTGTCATGTTCAATGCATTGCATGCACTTTATGCGCAATTACCTAACAACGATACAACAGTACCTTTATCCTTAAGTATTAAATACGACAACAAACGATCATCAAGGAATGGTAAGAAAATACTGGTGGCTGAAGATAATGATGTGAATCAGCAAGTCATTTGCGCGATACTGAATAAGGCAGGGCATCATGTCACATTAGCAAATGATGGAGAGCAAGCATTAGATATGCTTGAAGGTGCTGATTTTGATATTGCCATAATCGATATGCATATGCCCGCCAAGAGTGGTCTGGAAGTGATTAAATTGCATCGCTTTATGGAGTCTGATGGTCAGCACTTGCCATTTATTATTCTCTCGGCAGATATCTCTGCCGATGCATCAAGAGCGTGTAAAGAGGCCGGTACAGATGAATACCTGACCAAACCAATAGATCCATCAAGGTTATTGCAAGTGATCGACCAGCTTACTGATGAATTGCCTGCTACAGATATCAAGCCTGAATTAGATGCAACAAAAGAAGATGATCTTCTGACTGGCAAGAAAATTCTTTCGAAAAATATTCTTGACGGGATACTGGCTATCGATAACAACCCTGATTTTTTGTCAAAATTGATCGATGACTTTCTCGAAGATTCAATCGTTTTTTTACGCGACATAGAGCATGCCTGTCATCATGAAGATAAGCATGTATTGGGAGAGAGGGCGCATGCCTTGATGGGTTGCGCTGCTAACCTGGGCGCAGTAGCGGTAGCCGATGTATGCAGGAAATTGCAGGAAATTGCATCAAACAATGTCGATAAGGATCAGTGTCAGAACGAAGTGAAATTGCTGCAAGCATTGATGAAATTAACACGGGAAGCCATGCAAGAGTACCTTCAGAAAATTAATGACTTGACAGTTAAAAAATCTGAAAATCCTGTTGTTAATGCCTTTAATTCGAGTGATTAATACATCTCATGTCGAAGCAATAAAGCAGGCCAAACTATTATCATATTAATGTGCTCTACCTGTACTATTTAATCTGTTTATCTAGCCTGGACTCCATATTCTTGATCTTATGATTCTGTGCCCTGATTAATCGACTCATCGTTTTCAGGTCACGCTTACTAATATTCATGGCGCACTCTACCCACATACTAGTGATATCATGTAATTCTTGATAGGAAACCTGGTTGTACTTATTTCTGGTATGTCTTATCAACGCTTGTGCATTTGAACGCTTGTTTGCCTGGCGAATATATTCTTGTAGTGCTTGTTCACCCTTGCCAGGTTCAGCGATAATGTCAATGACGCCCATTTCATGAAGTTCTTCAGCACGATAAAGCTTACCGCTTAAAATAATATGTTCTGCCAAAGCAGAGTTCACGCGTTGTCGCAGGAAGCTATAGGCACCCATTCCCGGGAACAGGTTGAATAATACTTCAGGAAACCCCAATAGTGTACCTTGCTCAGCAATGGTGACATTACACGACAGCGCTGCCTCAAACCCACCTCCTTGAGCGCTACCTTGTATCAATGCAATGGTCGTTATAGGTGATTCAAGACTGATTGACATTTGATGTGCACAATCGATGCAGGTGATAGCGTAGTTAAGAAGTTGATCTCGATCGCCTGCTTCAATCAGTGTTTGAAAAAGATCCAGATCACCACCCAGATTAAATATGCCAGGGATAGTAGACGCCAAAACAGTATATTTCAGCTTAGACTGACCTTGTTGTTGATTGTCCAGTAATACCTGCCGGGCAGCTGCTTGTTGAAACAACCTTAGTTCTCTTAACAGGGCTATGTTAAAACTGGGTCTTGGTTCAGGCGCCATATAAAAAAAAGCAGCACCAAGATCATCATCGAAATGATAACGGGATTGTTGAAGGTGAGTGGCCAGTGTCGGCAACTGTTTTAAAGAAGAAGTACTCGTCATTACAGATAGCTCCCTTTATGTAACTTCATTAGCACGCATTATGGCTATACATAGCAATTATCTTGCCATTTCGTAAATAGTGAAAGATGATTTTTGTAATGATTTGTAAAAGAATTGATATTGTCATTTTTGCTTTATTAAAGACAGTCTTCTATGACGATATTGTGTTTACCATGAGTTAATAAAGTAAGTATTAAGGTTGCAATTTTTCACGCAATCAGTCTAATCATGAATATGGCTTTCCATTGTTGCTTTATAGTAAACGAAAGTTAAGCTCCATTCATTTATTGAAACTACTCAATCACATTATGTTTGCATCAATTATTGAGCCGACTATCTGCATGAGCCGATGCAAAGAAGTTATTTAATACAATCATTTATAGACGTTTTTGACATATAGAGCGAAAAGCGTCAAATATTTGTTGTGAATTTTGCAGATCGGTAGCAATTTTTTGACACCTGCCAATGCTGGTATCTGCATCTGTTGTGAAAAAAGTCGCACTGATGTTATAAAAGTTCCCCCTCATAAGAGGGGGCTAAGACGAACAAATATTGATATTTTCTATTATCTAAACCATCATTTAGTTTGACTCAAAAGTATAGCTTTTACCGCTTCCCTGTTTACGTATGGAGGCACTAACAGCATCATTGATGGTATTAACAGATGGCGCATTTAGCTCGCGCTTTTTTTCATGGACATACTGATTGCGCTTTTTACTGAGTTCTTTAATTTGCACTTGAATTTCCTTGCGCTCCTTTGCCTTAGTTTCTATGTAGACCTTGCGTTCATCCATGTCCAATTTTTGTATACTGGCAGGTAATTGTGCCTCTTCAAGTGCTTCGATTTTTACTTTGCCTTTATCCAGAGCATCGACAAGATCCCAGCTTGAATTATCATATAGCGCTGAGGCCTTGGAGTGAGCTCGTTTTGCCATTAAACCGGATGAAATTTGCTTGCTTTTCTCATCCTGAATCGCTTGGCGTTGCATTTTCTTACTACCTTCTTTGCCATAAGGGACATAGGTTTTATTCAATTTGGCATTGAGCTCGTCTATTTTTTTATCTTGTGGTGTGGTGATATGAGCAACACGATGATTATGGTCAATACTCATATAGTCACCACCGGCTAGCAGAGCCCCCTGTTGCCATCCGCTCTTTATGCCGGTTTGATTATCACCGGCATGAATGGTATTGACAGTAATGCCTTTTGATCTGGCTGCAGATATGGCTTTACTGAAAGTTATTGGTCCCTGGGTAAATGGTTCATTACCGGCAATAAATATGGATTTGATATCATTATCTGATGTACTCCAATTGAGTTCAGTGACGGCAGTATTAATCACTGTCCCGCAATATTCGTCGCCGCCATTAGTGGTGAGCGAAAACAAGGCTTCTGATACCTGATCCAGCTCACCTGTGAGTTTGCTGACCTGGCGTACATAACCATTCTCGGCAGAAAGCTGATTATTACCATACTCATATACAGCCACTTCGAGTGCCGGGCTGACACCATTTCTTTTAGCTTTTGAAAACTCATTGACTATTTGCCACAGTTGATTGCGAGTCTGATCTATCAAGCCGCTCATGCTACTACTGGTGTCAAGCAGTATGGCAAGTTGAATTCTGGGTTTTTCACCAGCATTCACCTGGACTGTCTTGGCATTCGCCAACTGTTGATAATCTGGATAAAAACTGACTATTGAGGCAGTAATGACAATCAGGCCTGCTGCAAGTATTTTACTATTCATGATATTTCTCCTGAGATTTAAAGTGTAGATAATTTTCGTATTGCGATTTGCGCACTCTTATGTGCGTTTTCAAAACCCTGCTCGGATGCTGAGTAAGCTATGATCGGGTCGGATTTTCCTGCGAACTGGCGAGGTATATAACTAAATAAAGCCTGTATCAGGAAAAAGCACCAAAGACTCATTAGCAGGCTGTTAGTAATATTCCATGCGACTACAGCAGCAACCAGGCTGGACATAGAAACCAATATGTCAGCTAACGAGGAGAAGACACTGTTATAGTAATAAAGAGACCGGATCAACCAGATCGAAGTGATATGGATGCTGATAAACAATAAAGTGGAATCTACCAGTAAATAGTTGACCACCATGGCAGCCAGCCAGGCACTGAGGACAGTTATTCTTCCACTCTTCTCGCCACTGCGCATGAGTAGATAAAAGATGTAGCCACTACTGATAAACATTACCAGTATTTTAAAAACGAAACCGCCGCTAAACAGACTAATCATGCCGCTAAAGAAGACACTGCCTGTAATGCTAATGAGTAAGGCAAGACCGACGCCTTCTGTAAATGTCACTTTATTTTTCATGTTGGCTCCTTTGTTGCTTTTCATGTAAAAAAGCAATCTCAACCTCGTCATCATGAATGGCGATGTCAGTTGCATAAACATCGTTTCCCTCAGTATGAGAGACATGAATACTTAGCATGTCCAATTTCTGCTTGATGGTTTCCAGGCGAATCTGGTTTTCATTGAGTCGCGATTGAATATTATTCATATTCGTTTTGAATTTTTCCTGCTTGTCTGTCAGTAACTGGGCATAGCGTTGCGCCTCCAATTGACGTCTTATTATTTTACGAGCGAGAACCTCGTTTTGGTGTTTAAAGCATATTTCCAGTTCATTGCTCAATTGTTGTTGAGAGCGATCAATTTCCTGTAGGCGATCATTGGTTTGAGTATTTTCATATTGCAGATTTTTCAACTGCAGTTGATCTTGTTCGATAGCCGCTTCCATCTCGCGTATGGATTGCTTCAGTAATGCCTCAGGTTCTTCAATACGATCCAGAACCGCATGCATATCTGCGCGAAATAAACGGGTTATACGAGTTATTAAAGCCATGTTATAGTCCTCATTTGATTGATAATTGACTGCTTACAAGTGTAGGTGGGGAGTGGGCGAATTATCAGGCCTGAAAATGTAAAACCTGGCAGCCGAAATTTACAAAATATTTACATGTGCCTTTGTCCCGAAGCTGCTAATATTCCAGTTATATGTCCAGAAAAGCACACATATTGATTGTTGAAGATGAGGAAGCTATTCGCTCTGGGCTCATTGATGTACTTGTTTACCATGGTTATCAAACTGATTCTGCCGACAACGGTCATGCTGGCCTGAAAAAAGCATTGAGTGGAAAGTATGACCTGATATTGCTGGATGTCATGCTGCCTGGTATCAATGGATTAGAAATATGCAACCGCATCCGCGAACAGGACCGCGAGCAGCCAGTCATTATGTTAACCGCAAAGAGTAGTGACGAAGATATTATCCAGGGTTTGCAATTGGGTGCTGATGATTATGTATCGAAACCTTTTTCAGTCGCCCAACTGGTACTCAGGATACAAGCCGTCTTACGCCGATCAAGAATCGGCATGGAGACTGCCAATATCATAGACCTCAGTGCAAACGATCGCATCGACATTCGCAATATGTCAGGTCATTGTGGTGGACAGGATATTGTATTTACCCGGCGCGAACTGGAAGTTATCCAGTATCTTCATGCCAATACAGATCGCCCGGTGCCACGAGAGGAACTACTTAGCAAACTTTGGGGATATGACAAAAACATGGATATCGAAACCCGTACCGTCGATATTCATATTGCTAAAATACGCCGTAAGATTGAGCCTGATCCTGCGCATCCCTGTTATCTTGTCACCGTGCGAGGAGCCGGATACCGGTTTATGGTGAGCAATTGAGCTATCGTGCCGCCGTTATCTGGAATAAAAATCGCCTGCGAATAATATTGCTGCTGTTTTTTCTGGCGCTGGCAATACCAACGGCTACCCTGATTGTGCAGGCAAGTAAACAGTTGAAGTGGGAGGCATTCCATCAACAACGGCTGCTTGCAACGGAGCTGGTCAAGCGTATCGATCGTCGTTACCAGGGCCTGATTAGTAGTGAAAATGCCAGACCATTTACAGACTTCAGTTTTTTGAATGTGGCTTCAGGGTCGAATGCAGGCGTTCTCAAGCGTTCGCCCTTGTCAAAATACCCCACTAATTCAAATATTCCGGGAGTGCTTGGCTACTTCCAGATCGATAATCAAGGCAAGTTCAGTACACCGGTCATACCGCCATCGCGGCAACAAGGCCTATCGAACGGTATTAGCGACAGTGAATACGAAAAGAGAATGCAGCTAAAAAACAGGCTATATCGCACACTCAATGATAACCAGTTGATTGGTCAGCCAAAGATAGCAAAAAAGAATGATGAAGTTGCAGCATCTGCAGCAGAAATTGCAGAATCTGATCGACAGTTTGCGCCCGCTATAAGCATTGATAATAGTGTTTCTGTCGAAGCCCCGCAAAAACAACTTAAAGTAGAGAGTCAGGCAGGTTTTGATATGTTGCAGGAGCAAAAAATGACTTCAGCAGCGGGTAAGAAAAATGTCTCCAGTGGCCTGGGCAGGGTGGAAGATCTTAAGCTGGAAAAGAAATATCCACAACAATCGCTTAAAACCAAAGCGCGCGAACAACTGATCAGGGAAAAAACATATCAATCCAAACGTACTACTCAGGAAAGAACGTAATGTGTTACCCGAGGCAGCGTCTATTTCCACACAACTCAAAGATAATGATAGTCAGTTTGATGAGCTCAGCGTTAATATTTTTGAAAGTGAAATTGATGCATATGAGTTCAGCCGGCTAGACAGCGGTCATTTTGTTCTATACAGAAAGGTCTGGCGTGATGGTCAGCGTTATATTCAGGGAATATTAATAGAAGCTGTGCCATTTATTACTGGTGTCATTAGCAGTAGTTTTAATGAAACATTGGTGTCCAATGCAAGTAATTTAGCTATTGCCTACAATGGAGATGTTTTAGCTGTACTGCAAGCAAGGGATTCAGGACCTTACCTCACCAGTTCAGACACATTACAGGGCACCCTGTTATTACATGAACGTCTCTCACAGGCTTTGGGTCAAATCGAATTAATATTTAGTGTAAACAACTTACCGGCAGGACCAGGCGGAGTAATTGTGACCTGGCTGTCGGTAATTATTATGCTGGTTCTGGGTATTGGTTTTTTACTGATTTATAGGCTGGGTCTTAAACAAATCAATCTTGCTCGACAGCAGCAAGACTTTGTCTCAGCGGTGAGTCATGAATTAAAGACGCCACTGACATCGATCCGAATGTATGGTGAGATGCTTAAGGAAGGTTGGGCGAGTGAGGAGAAGCGAAAAACTTATTATGAATATATCTATGATGAAAGTGAGCGGCTTACACGTCTGATAAATAATGTACTACAATTGGCGCGAATGACAAGAAATGATATTAAGCTCGATCTGAAAATAGTTAGCGTTTCTCAACTACTCGATATTATTGAATCCAAGGTGTCCTCCTTGCTAGAGAGGAGTGGTTTTGTATTAAATATACATTGTGATGATGCAACAGGAAAAATCAAGACAAAACTCGATATTGATTATTTTAGCCAGATCATTATTAACCTGGTTGATAATGCTGTTAAATTCTCAATCAATGCTGAACTAAAGCAGATAGATATCGGTTGTGACATAACTCGTCATCAAGAAGTGCATTTTTATGTACGTGATTATGGCCCAGGAGTTGCAAAAGATCAGAGCCGAAAAATATTCCGGCTTTTTTATAGAACCGAAAGTGAACTGACACGTGAAACCGTAGGCACTGGTATTGGCTTGGCACTAGTGAAACAGTTAATGCAAGCTATGAATGGTCGTGTCGATGTGGTTAATCGTGACCCCGGTGCTGAATTCAGTCTATATCTAAAAGTAGTAGAATGAACATGAGCGTTTACTCATCATTATCATCATCCTGTCAATAAGCAGGCCACTGACATTGATCAGACTGTATTAGTCAGTACTAACCCTTGCAGTAACTGTCTGAACATGATATTTCATGAGTATCCGATAATTATATGTAGTATGTGGTCATTATTAACGTTAAGGAATTCACCGACGCAATTAGATTTAATGGCGACCACAAATTATCCCATAACAGTCTAGAATAAGTGCTGATATTTATAATCATTGGCGCCAATGCTGATTTTGAGATAAAAATGCTGCTTTCTGGAGCATGTTTTTGATTTAATATTGTGCAAATTGATATATTTGCTATAAGAATGGTTTATATTATGACTTACTTCAAAGGCTTATTCCGCATGGTTTCTGGCATGTTTGTTGCTGATATTTAAGTGAAGCACGAGTAAAGACAATGAATAAATTTAAAAAAGGTATGGAATTTACTATGCAGTCAGATCATTCACCCGTTGAAAAATGCCCCCACCCCTTGCTAACAGAACTGCCTCCATTGGCGATGGATGGTATCACCATTGCTGAGGATTTCAGGCGGTATTTTAACCGCACACTGGGTAGAGACAAGGATCATTGTAGTAATCATTATTTATATGAAGCACTGGCGTACACTGTACGCGACCGCCTGATGGAACGATGGAAAAATACTCGTAATGCCTATGTCGCTAATGAGTCAAAGATGACCTGTTACCTTTCCCTGGAGTTTTTGATGGGCCGTGCGTTGAGTAATGCCATGCTTAACCTTGGCGTTACTGATGAGGTGCGCAAAGCACTTTATGAATTTGGAATTGAACTGGAGGAATTATCCGATAGTGAACACGATGCAGGTTTAGGTAATGGTGGATTGGGTCGTCTGGCAGCCTGCTTTCTTGATAGCTGCGCAAGTTTGCAATTACCGGTCATTGGCTATGGCTTGACGATATGACTATGGCATGTTCAGGCAGGAGATTAAAGATGGGTATCAATTGGAAGAACCTGACAACTGGCTGCGAGATGGTAATCCCTGGGAACTGGAACGGCCCGAATATACGCAACGTATTAAATTCGGTGGTCATACAGAATTTTATCGTGAACATGATGGTAGTCTGAGCGTACGCTGGCATTCAAGTCATGATGTATTGGCCGTGGCCTATGATATACCGATACCAGGCTATGGCAATGAGACGGTGAATAGTTTACGACTGTGGAAGGCATCATCAACCGACGAATTTAATCTGGAGGAATTCAATGCCGGTGATTATGCAGAAGCGGTAGCCGCCAAAAATGATGCTGAGCATATTACAATGGTGCTCTATCCGAATGACGCGAGTGAAAATGGTAAGGAACTTCGGCTTCGCCAGCAATACTTTTTGGCTTCTGCCAGCCTCAAGGATGTTATGCGTCGTTGGGTAAAATTATATGGAAATAATTTCGAACATTTTACGGATAAACATTGTTTTCAACTGAATGATACTCATCCAAGTATTGCAGTAGCCGAGCTCATGCGAATATTGATTGATGATTACTCGTTCAACTGGAATAAAGCCTGGTCTATAGTTCAGCGTACCATGGCCTACACTAACCACACCTTGCTACCTGAAGCGCTCGAAAAGTGGCCGGTATCGTTATTTGAAAAACTGTTGCCCAGACCGCTGGAAATAATATATGAAATCAATGCGCATTTTCTCGAGGAAGTTAGCCAACGTTGGCCTGGGGAAAGTGAACGAATTCGTCGTATGTCGATTATTGAAGAGGGCGATGTGCGTATGGTGCGCATGGCCAATCTTGCTATCATTGGTAGTTTTTCGATCAATGGTGTCGCAGAATTACATTCCCGCTTACTGATTGAAGATCTATTTAGTGACTTTTATAAATTATGGCCACATAAGTTTAATAATAAAACCAATGGCGTGACACAACGCCGCTGGTTGCGCATGTGTAATCCAGGCCAAAGCAGCCTGATGAATGATTATATAGGTGATCGATGGGTGAGCGATCTTGAACAATTACGAGGGTTGTCAGCATATGCCGAGAATGCGGAGTTTCGTCAGCAGTGGCACCAGGTCAAAATGAGTAACAAAAAAAGACTTGCTGATCTGGTTGAGAAAGAATGCGGTGTCA
This sequence comes from uncultured Gammaproteobacteria bacterium, assembly GCA_963807455.1. Classification (GTDB taxonomy): domain Bacteria; phylum Pseudomonadota; class Gammaproteobacteria; order JAADHQ01; family JAADHQ01; genus JAADHQ01. Next base: position 94,613 of record CAWECS010000024.1, read on the forward strand.
GATTTGATACAAATGCCATGTTTGATATACAGGTAAAACGCATCCATGAATACAAACGTCAGTTGTTAAATCTTCTGCACGTTATCCATCTTTATAACCGGATTAAATCAGGAGATACCGATAACTGGACTAACCGTTGTGTATTGATTGGTGGCAAGGCTGCGCCTGGATATGTTATGGCCAAATTAATAATCAAGCTGATTAACAATGTGGCCCATGTCATCAATGCCGATCAGGATGTTGGCGACCGCTTGAAACTGGTATTTTTCCCCAATTACAGTGTATCTGCGATGGAAGTCATTTGCCCAGGTGCAGATTTGTCTGAGCAAATTTCCACCGCAGGTAAAGAAGCTTCAGGTACGGGTAACATGAAGTTCATGATGAATGGCGCCGTTACCATTGGTACTCTGGATGGTGCAAATATTGAAATTCTTGAAGAAGTAGGTGAGGATAATTTCTTTTTGTTTGGTCTGGATGCAACTCAGGTAAAGGAGAAGCGCAAGAACTACCGTCCTGCCGAGATCATAGAAGAGGACAAAGACTTTAATGCTGTGATGAAACTGCTAAAAAGCGGACATTTTAATCAGTTTGAGGCAACTCTCTTCGACCCCATTATTTCGAGTATTCTCAGTGAACACGATCCCTGGTTAACGGCGGCTGATTTTCGTAGCTTTGTAGAGGCTCAGGAACGTGTTGCTGCGGCTTACCTGGATCCTGAGCGATGGACAAGAATGAGCATTTACAATGCCGCCAATAGCGGAAAATTTTCTACAGATCGTACCATGCTGGATTATAATAAAGACATCTGGAAATTAACGCCTATTGCGCCATCGCCAATTAATAAAATATGAATAAATTGATTCGGCAAATAAGACTTATTTGATTAACTTTTTTACTTCAAGTCCTGATTAAACTTTGCCTCATCAAAATTAGCATCAAGATATGCAACAATAATGCGCAGATCTTTTTCAGCATTACCCAGGCAGCTGGTGGCGCCAGGAGAGGGTGTCATGTTGAATATCAGGCCATTACCGGGATTAAGCTGAGCTTCCCCCAAATGTAGCTTATGGTTTTTTTTATCTATCATCACTGGACGTATGCCTCCAGTATTTTTCGCAAACGTCAGATCCTGTAACTGTATTTCTGGTATAATTTTGCGCACATCTTGCAGAAATAATCGCTTTCGAATGCCGGGTATTTCAAACAAAATATTTTTAAACATGTAATTACGAATATCCGCTACTTTCATAAGTCCCCATAGACTCTTGATAACATCCATATCCAACCTGAATACCCTGAGAAATTCCGTAAAAGTGGATAGTTTATGTCTTTCCAATAAAGGTAATGCGAGTGCAGTGGGGCCAAACCGGGTTTTACCTGGTAGTAAAACATCAGGATCACCATGAATAGCGGCAAAAGGTAATTTGTCATTTTGAATGGTATAAACTTTACCATTTAATACATTCGGAGCGAAATAAAAGCTACCCGCCATTGGAAGACATGAAAAATGAAGCCCATAACCCATGCGTTGTGCAAATAAAAGACTATGTCCGCCAGCCGACACCACAACGAAACGAGCATGATGTGATCCTGAATCAGTAATGACCTCATATCCTTCATTCACGGGCTTGATATCTTTAACCAGTGTATTTAAATGAATATCAATAGCATTATTTTTCTGTTGGGCCTGTTGAATAAATGATTGAGATAAGGCCTGGAAGTTAACAGCAGTAAATTCATCAGTAATGGCTATCGCCAGTATTTCTTCCTCTCTGCCGTTGACTACTGCAGGTTCTATTTTTTCAATACCTTCCTTATCGAGTAACTGCATGGATGGGAAATGTTGCTTGAATTGTGAAAACCGTTGACGTAACAGCTCACATTCATTAGGGCCAACTGCAATTACCATCTTTGGATATTTAAATAATATATTATCACGTTCAGGTAAATGCTCAGCATAACGTACTACCATATTGGCAGTCTGCTTAACCTGGCAAGCTTTTTCCAAAGTATAATTGGTTTCAATATCACCACAATGCAGTGTCTGACTGTTATTGCTGGCATGGGAATTGACGGATGCGATCGAATTGTATTTTTCTATTAAAGCAATGTGCTTAATGTCAGTATACTGACTTAACAGATGCAATAATGCGCTGCCGGATATTCCTCCGCCAATAATAATGACATCGTATTGTGTTTGACTTTTCATGCAAAAAGACACTAATAAATTATAGGTTACTTACTAGATCGGCTGTCTACTTGAATACTTGATATTGACGGGTGCTAAGTACTTGTTTTATCGGATAAGTGATTAATTATATTAGTGCAAATGTTGCTTTTGCCGTTTAGCCACGCTGGATTTACGGTCACGATCAATGAGTGGATCAGAGTGGATAAAGCCGGGCTTTCCCTTTATGCCAGAACGTTGATAATCGAGCAGTAAATGCTTTTCACTACTGGCTTTGTCCAGTTGTAGTGCCTCTGTCATTGCATGATAAATAAGTTTGAATAGACGCTCTAACGCCAGCTTATGTGTCTGTTTGGTTTCATTGAATAACCAGTCACTCAGGCACATGAAATTTTCGAAAGGGGATTTGCCAAGAATTAATTTTATACTATGGCGAAAGCGGCCAGAGTTAGCAATCATATCCCAGTATCGTGCGAATCTTTGCATCCTTTGCATGTCAGAAAAATCGATAAGCTTATTACTCAATATATTATAAGGAGGGCAAGGATTAAATCGAAGATCAAACGTGTCGCTATGACGAATTATAGGGGTGCCTTTCAAGCGTTTCAATATACCAACTTGAATTTCATCAGGTTGCATTGCAATAAGCTCATCAAAGCCTTTGGAAAAAGACAGTATATCTTCTCCAGGTAAACCCACAATCAAATCTGCGTGTATGTGTGCATTACTGTTGTTGTGAAGCCATTGAAGATTTAAACGTGTCTTTTCAGTGTTCTGTTTTCTGCTAATCAATTCTTGTACAACGGGATTCAGACTTTGTATGCCAATTTCAAATTGCAGGCTATGGGGTGGGAATTGACTGATCAATGCTTTCAATTTATCTGGTAAATGATCAGGGATTAACTCAAAATGAAGAAATAGATCACCTTGTTCAATTTTTTCCAGGAAAAAATTCAAAATTCTTATGCTGCTATTTATTTTTAAATTAAATGTGCGATCAACAAATTTAAAATGTCGTGCCCCGCGTTGATAGAGACTTTGCATTTCATTTAAAAAACAATCCAGATCGAACGCTATCGCGGTTTTATCGATAGCAGACAAGCAAAATTCGCACTTGAACGGACAGCCCCTGGATGCCTCAACATAGAGAATTCTGTTAGCGATGTCCTCATCTGTGTAATAAGCATAAGGGAGTTTCAGCGACTCTAATGGAGGGAGTGTCGCCTGAATAACTTTTTCAGAGGGAGCGCAACCATTAACAATTGATTGGCATAACTCAGGGAATGCCAGATCAGCGGCACCGGTAATAAGATAATCGGCGTACTTCAAAATGTCCTGATTATGATATTCATAACTTACTTCAGGGCCACCGATGACTATTCGGGTCAGTGGAGAAACAGTTTTGATTAATTTAATCACCTCTGTAGTTTGCTCTATGTTCCAGATATAGATACCAAAGCCGATAATATCAGGTTCGCTGGATAACAATGTCTCTGCTATATCAATCGGTCGGGCATTAATATTGAATTCCTGGATATGGGTGTTTTCCAACAGATCACCCATATTAGCCATTAAATAGCGCAGGCCCAGTGATGTGTGAATATATCGTGCATTCAGCGTTGATAATGTAATTTTGGGCATAGTTAATTGTATTTACAATCAGGTTATAAATTTATATACATCGAGTAATAGTGATCTTACTATAAGATTCAGGCTTATGGTATTCTAGTAAAAATATATGATGTATATTTGGACAAAAAAGAAGCTTCATATAATAATATTATCGTAATAGAATAAATGAAATTTCGGCATCGAGGTAATTTTTGATCAGATTACTAAGAAAATTATAATTATTTTAATAGGGTAAGCATAATAATACTAAACAGGTGTGATATGTCAGAATCAGTAATGATTAGTCAGTTAATGGAGTCAAGTGGTGTTACCTTTGGAACGAGTGGCGCACGTGGCACCGTTGTTTCAATGGATAATAAAGTTTGCTATGCCTATGCCCGAGCTTTCATTCAGGCACTGGAGCATGAAAATCGGATTCATTGTGGTGACGATATAGCATTATCTGGTGACTTGCGCTCGAGTACCACCAGAATACTGACTGCTGTCAGCAGGGCGGTTGTGGATTCAGGCTACAGAGTAGATTATGTCGGTAGATTACCATCACCTGCATTAGTTTATTATGCGATGCTTCGCAACAATGCCTCTATTATGGTAACTGGTAGTCATATTCCTGATGATAGAAACGGGATCAAATTCAATCGTCCAGATGGTGAGATTCTCAAGGAAGACGAGCAACTTATTAAACAACAAATCGTCGCACTACCTGAGTCATTTCCCGAAAATGATGCGAACTTGCTGCCAGAAGCCAACAGTGAAGCAGAAAAGTTATATAAGGCGCGTTACCTGAATTTTTTTCCGCCCCAATGCCTGCAAGGTATGCGTGTTGGGGTATATCAACACTCAGGGGTTGGTCGAGATATACTTGCTGATGTATTAACAGCAATGGGTGCGACAGTTACGTGTTTGGCACGTTCAGAATCCTTTATACCTGTAGATACTGAAGCTATTCGCGAAGAAGATGTTGCATTGGCTCAACAATGGTCTGATGAATATACTCTGGATGCCATCGTTTCAACGGATGGTGATGCAGACCGCCCTTTAATTGCCGATGAAACCGGGTCCTGGCTTCGCGGAGATATTGTCGGCGTTATTTGTGCCCATTATTTAGGAGCTAATAATGTCGTAACCCCTGTCAGTAGTAATACGGTTGTCGAAAGTTGTACCTGGTTTGATCACGTGTACCGAACACGAATCGGTTCACCCTATGTCATTAAGAAAATGAACGAACTGATTAACGAAAGAAACGTCGTTGTTGGTTATGAGGCGAATGGTGGTGTTTTACTTGCAAGTAATGTAGAGATTAATGGCAGGGATATTAAAGCATTACCGACACGTGATGCGTTACTGCCCATACTATCGATATTGGTTTCGGCCAGAGATCAAGGATGCTCTATCAGTGGACTACTAACAGCGTTACCAGGTCGTTTTACTGCTAGTGGCCGTATACAGGAATTTCCAACAGATAAATCATATGCAAGGATTCAATCCCTTACGGAAAATCGAGCTGAAATAAATCAAGTATTCGGATCTTGTTGTGGGCAAGTTAGTAAAATAGATACTACCGATGGATTACGTATGGTATTTGAGAATAATGAAATAATACACCTACGACCATCCGGTAATGCACCTGAATTACGTTGTTATAACGAGGCATCTACAATGGAGCGTGCAGCTGAGTTAAATAAATTATGCCTGCATATCATGTCCAAGTGGTGATGAATTACTTATTTTACTGATTGGATATATCAATGTGGCAGCTATTCTAAAGGAATGCACATATTGCACAATCGAATAAAATCTGATATTGATCAGTTGTTTTAAATATTCTAAGGCGATGATTTACGCTGAGCCTGGTCATTTATGTTGCTGATTAAAATGTTGGCTAGCTGCTTTAATAAAAATAGGCAAACTGAAAGTGACAGGATAACTAATATTAGGATATCTATCTCCGTAAACCAGCGCAGTCACCAGGGTATTTCTTATATTGTGGCCTAGCAACTGCGCTGAATTAACTTATCCAAGAAGTACTGCTACTTACACTGAACTAGGAATAAACGCCCTGATGCTCGATATTAAAAGTACGCAAAATATTATTGAATGCACGGTTGTTATTAGCCTGAACGATAACATCAAATATTTCACGATCAGACCAGCCGTGATCTCTAACGGACTTTATATCAATTGCGGTTATCCCTTCAGGTGATTCGACTGATTTCAGGGCAAGTAACATTAACGCTCTTTCCTTGTCGTTAACTGGAGCTAGTTCAGGATTGCTACGTGCGGCACGAACCTGCTCCAGGTCGACTCCCATGTTGGCTAGAAACCCCTCATTCATGTCAATACAGAATGTGCAGTTGGCTTTTGATGATACCAGGTAGCGGATCATGGCCATCAGGGAGGGTGGAACGCTTGTGGCACCATTGAAATATGAGATATTACTGACGAATGACTCCAATAGTGGTGGACTTAAACTAAATAAACGCAGCCCATCAGGAATAAAGCCGATGTGAGTGTTAACTGTATTGAGTATGCTGTTGACATGTTCCTGTTCATTCGCGGGTGCAATGGGGGTAATCAGGGGCGTTGTAAAATTTTCAGCTGTCTGGTTCATGATCTTCTCCATATGTTTTTAGACTATAGTAGACCGGTAGGTCAAATAAATGAGTGTGGATTTATATCTTCATAGGCTATTCCTTTAGTTAGCGGGTAGAGTAATACGGATGTGTATCAGGGCAGGGAGCAGTTGTTTTAACGCCTCTGCATTATTATGGGTTTTAGCGAATAACATTACGCCTTCAAAGTAGGCGAGCATCGCGCTGGCAGTTGCAGTGATATCAATGTCGCTTATTTCACCATTTTCAGTCGCCTTGTTTAACAAGCTTTCAAAAACAGATTGCAGGCTGGAAAATATTTCAACAATCTTGCGTCGGATAGTTTCGTCAGTTGTTGAAAGCTCGGTGGCCAGGTTACCAAAGGGGCAGCCAAGAACATGGCCTGTCCTTTGTTTGATATCATTCTGAAATTCATAGACGAATCTGGCAAGCTCCTCGATTTGCTTTTCAAGAGGCTGATTATTCGCAAAGGCGCGATCAATCAGGCTGGTTTTCATGTCATTGAAAAATGACTCAAGGACGGCGATAGTCAACTCGCTTTTGCTCGGGTAGAAATGGTAAAAGCTGCCTTTTTTGACACCCGCATGCTCACATATTTTCGCCACCCCAACATCAGCATAGCTACTGGCATAGATTAGCGAGCGGGCTGAATCCAGGATGCGTTGTTGAGTGTCAGATGAACGTGCCATGATTGAATTATAGTTAACCGGTCAGTCAAGTCAAGTGAATTACTAATGTAATTTTCGATTAAATCTATGCTCCTATGGTTATCAGGCAATGAGCAGGGCATGTATAATCAGTATATAAAACAGGTTCATAGCTTAAAAAAGACATTACCAAAAATATGTTATAAGTTTTATGTATGGAGGTCTTGACATTGTTAATGACCATAGCTATATTAGTATACAATTATACTGTGATATTCAAAGGAGCGTAAATATGTCTGCATTAATCAAGAATTTTCCAAATGATGGTGTCGTTACTATCAACCGAGTTATTTTAAAACCTGAATATACGATGGATGATCTACAGGAGCGTGTTGCCTTCCTGTGTGAGAATGTTAAAACATACCATTCAGAAACAGGTTTTGTTGGTGGCTTTGTTGCTTTGAATAGTGGTCAGGTTTCTAACGAGGGTTCTACCATGGGTCAGGCTATCGATAGCCCGATGAAAGATAAGGAAGCATTAATTATTACTTTCTGGAAGTCTTTTGAAGAGCACGAAGCATCACATAAGTCAGAAACATTCCAGCCGTTATTTGAACAGGTGCTGGAGTTATGTGAGAACGGCAATGAGGAAATTGCCTATGACATGATGTGGTCTGGAGCCGCTTATGACGCAGAGCAGGCCAAGGCCGCTCGTGAAGCCAAAGAGCAATTTGCAGCGGCATAAACCATTGAGTTGTACTATCATCTGTTGGTGATAACGATGGGTTATTTGTAACTGCCAAAGGCGCACTATATAGTGCGCCTTTTTTATTTTGCTCAATATCAGTCAAACTAGCGGGCTAACAGATATTCCTGTAAGCCATTGCTATGTAGAATGGAACGTTTGACCTTGAATGGATAGGTGAGTTTTTGCAAGGCTTCCTGGTAATAAGCAGGGCAGCTACGTGTGTTAGATGAGCTATTTTCTATCCTGATTTGACTGTTTTCCAATATCTGATATTTACCTGGAGACTCAGGCATTAGACTGGATGTATATAGATAACAATGCAGCACTGCTTGCGGGTTAGTGTGTGGTAACAAATAAGCTATCAATGCTGAAAAAATATCTGGCTGAAGATAGTTAGGTAAATCCCAAAATAATAAACAATCCAGACTGGCTTTTTTATTCTTATAGAGCATCATTGAATTCACTAATGCTCGATTTAGCTTGTATGGCGTGTCAAGTTCAGTTGTATTCATTTGGCATAAAGTAGCCATACTATCGGTGATATATAACTTACACCAATATTGTGAAAGGTAATTGATGCTATCGCGGCTGGCAGAACCGGTTTCAAGAATTTCAAAACGTTTATCAATATCTATTTTATCAAGAATGCTGAATAATAATGGACTCTTGCTGACATGATGATTCTGTCCTGGCGTTGCCCCACTATTTGTTTTAGCCGCGAATGGCATCATTTATGTCATTACCTTCAAGGTGCGAATTGTTCAATACTTAAGCGGTTTGTTTGTTTTTGTCGATCGTATCATTGCTGTTACCCGCTTTCTTCACTACATTGATCTGGCGAGGCTCCATTTCAATGCTACCCTTGAACATCGCACCGTCTTCCAGCGTGACTCGCGGTGAGATAATATTTCCATGTACATTGCCTGTTTCACGTATGATAACTTTCTCATCTCCATTTAAGTCACCATCGAGTTGACCTTCAACGATAATATTGTTGGCTTCAATGTTCGCCTTTACTTTGCCGTTTTTACCTATAATGACATTATGACCTTTCAGGTCGATATTCCCTTCAACCTGGCCTTCGATGATGAGATCTTCGTTACCGGTAACATCTCCCTTGATTTGAATACTTGCACCCAGGGTGGCTGTAGAGTTTTGGCTTGCAGGATGTGAGATATCACTAAACTTTTGAATCTCCTCCTGTTGACTGGCCTTCATTTTGCTGGATACGTTATCTCTGATTTGTTTCATGTCTATCATTTTGATCTCCGGATCTAACTCATGGTTAGTTTTATAATGCATGTAATGTCTGGGTGCTCGCAAAAACATCAGGCATATTATGAAGTGCTTCAGAGTGAATAGTATGAACTGGTTCACATTTTTTGCAATGTTAGTTATATTGTAACAATGTCTATCTTCATCGTTTGGTTGTAAAAAATTGCTATCGTGGTGAATCAAGAATGGCTTGGAAAAGTATAAGTATAATATTATTGATAAAGGCATCGTTTATATGCACGACGGCTATAGCAGCGGCAAAGATAAATGAAAATGATGCTTTGTATTCTGGTGCGATAAGTCTTGTGAAAAATAAGATATTTTTTGCAGAAATTGCCGGGCGAAATATAAGACGTTTGATTATTACATCCAGTGGGGGAGAAGTTGCAGCGGGAATCGAACTGGGTCGCTGGGTATTTAAAAACAATATAGTTGTTATTGTTTCTGGTTATTGTTTTTCATCTTGTGCTAACTATGTTTTTATTGCGGGTAGAAAAAAAATTATCCAGCCAGGGTCGCTGGTAGCATGGCATGGTAATTATCATCATCTTCAGGCAACGGGGCTATGGCGTGATAATATTAAAAGTAGAATGAAGCGTACCAATGAAGATTTAACAATAGCCACGGCAATGATTAGCAAGCAGGTAAGTAAACTGGTCAATCTTGAAAAAGACTTTTTCAATATGGTCGGCGTCAATCAATATATATGCTGGGTGGGTAAAATGCCCCCCTATAATGCCAGTAATTACTACTCCATGTCTGCATCCGATATGTCGCATTTCGGTGTCACGCATGTGACTACTGCTGATGATTATTTGCAAACAGATTTAAATCAATTTGAAGACTCTGTCATATTTATCGCATTGCATCCATGACCTTCCTTTAAGTGTAATATGGCTACCATTAAGCACATATGCATACTGATTGAAGCAATAATGTTTTAATTAGAGGTGTAATTCTTGGGATATTACTCATAGTTAGGTTATGCTGTCTACCTATGGAAACCCTATATATTGATACAACAGAAAAACTGATTGAACTTTGTCAGCGATTACAGTCCTGCGAATGGTTGGCGCTTGATACCGAGTTCATGAGAGAGAAAACCTATTATCCCCAGTTATGTCTGCTACAGATAGGCACCCCTGAAATGACTGCTTGTATTGATCCTTTGGCAATCAGTGATCTGGGACCGGTATTGGATCTGATCTACAATCCGAACATTACCAAGGTTTTACATGCAGCCGGGCAGGATATGGAGATCTTTTATCACCTGCGTGGCAGCTTGCCCGGTCCCGTATTTGATACACAGATAGCGGCGCCACTTCTCGGGTATCCTGAACAGGCGGGGTATGCCCGTTTGGTCGAAGATATTCTCGGTATACATTTGAAAAAATCACACACCCGCGCTGATTGGTCTCATCGACCCCTATCAGACGCCCAACTGGAATATGCGGCTGATGATGTGGTTTATCTTTGTCAGATTTATTCGGTACTTCACCAGAAATTGATACAGCGAGGTCGGCTGGAATGGCTGCAGGATGACTTTTCAGTATTATGTGATCCTGCACGTTACAGCAATCCACCAGCCAAAGCATGGCGACGAGTGAAAGCAGCGCATAAATTACGCGGCAGCCAGCTTGGCACCTTGCAAGCACTGGCAGCCTGGCGTGAGCAATGTGCACAACAGGAAAACCTGCCTAGAGGATGGCTTGTAAAAGATGATGTCATGGTTGATATGGCCAGACAGCAGCCGGCAAATATTGAGTCATTAGGGCGTATACGTGGTTTAGGCGAGCGCACTTTAAAACGTCGGAGTGATGCGCTGTTAAAGATAATAAATGACAACAGGAACGCAAAACCGGAAGCGCTGCCGGATTATATTAGAGCAGCAAAGCCCAGCGTTGAGCAGGAAGCGGTTATTGACTTATTGAATGCAGTGGTACATTTTCGCGCTGCAGAACATCAATTAAATCCCGTACAGCTCGCTTCTCGTAAACATCTACAACAAATGGTATTGGGCGAGCAAACATCCGAGCTTATGAATGGCTGGCGACGCAAATTAATTGGCGAGGAATTACAAGCAGTATTAAAAGGTCAGTGTTATCTGACTATCAAGGATGGCGCACTCTCAATAGCAGCTAAACCCTAAGTCACTGCATCAAAACATAATAGCTAAAAAGCTTGTTCCCGGTATCTGTTTTACAGAGATCCAAACACCTTTTTTAACAAATTGGTGGTTTGTTCAACGGGATTTTTGCGGATATTTTTTTCCTCCTCAGCGACCATGACAAAAAGACCATCTACTGCTTTTTGGGTGACATACTGATCAAGGTCTACATTATTTTCACCCACCAGGCTCTTGGCAAATCCGAGTTTATCGATCATCGTTTTGTACGAAGAGGTAACACCCGAACTATCAGTCATTTGTTTGGTGATCGGCAGCATTTGCTGGCTTAGATTATTTTCTGTTTTGCTGCGAAAGTATTCTGTGGCCGCGTTATCCGGACCCTTGAGGATTTTCATGCCATCCTCGAAACTCATCTCGGAAACGGCCTTAGTGAAAATAGGGGCTGCTTTCACAATCGCTTTTTCGGCTGCATGATTCATGGTTTCGACAAACTCGTCTGCATACTTGGATGCACCCAGTGAACGCAGTGTGCTTTCAACTTTCTGCAAGCTCCCTGGCATGGGTATTCTGACACGCTGGTTATTCAGAAAGCCATTATCAGCACCCAGATTAGTAACAGCATATTGGGTGGCTTTTTGTAAAGCTTCTTTTAATCCACCAACGACATCTGAATTCGTAAGGCTGCCTGCAGTAGAGCTTTCTGCCGGGGTGGATTTTGTATCAGTTTTAACGGTTTCCTTGCCGGAGTCGAGATTAAGCCAGTCCTTCCAGCCAGCATTACCTGTCAATGACAGCATAGACAATACAGTGCCGATTGCAACAACCGTTAAATATTTTGCTATCATTTCCTTTCTCCTGTGTTGCGCATTCAATATACCCAATCCTTAGGCCTTGCCCCGTTAGAAGAACGCCTGTGGATGCTTGTTGAAGTATACACTGATAAATTAGTATTTATGATAAATATTTGTAAAATTGACGATTGCCGTAGAGTCTATGGTAGTGGTCACCATAGTATAATTTAATGGAAAAGCACACCAATACCAAACTGGATATTGGGTGAGTTACTTTGCAGGGACTCTTGTGTCCATAAATGTAATTGCGATATTTCGACCATTGCAAAGCTATAATCTGCATCTCCAACCTTACCTGTTTGCATGCCGGTAAAAGTCCCGGTGAGGCTGATCCAGCGATTTTTATTGTATTCAGCAGTTTCCAGGTAGCCAGGATATATTGCGTAAAACCGCCCCAAAGGTTGCGCATCTGTATTCAGACGACCTTCTTTATCGACCGGGTAGGCAAGCACTTCAAGCCTGGTTTTGTCCTTGAGGTTTTCACTGGCGAGGATAGTGCCACCCCATAAAATAGTATGGCCGATATTATTCACTGAAAGGGCCGCATTTTTTGCTGTGAGATTATAATCAATGTTTTCGAGCTTGAATGTTGGGGTAGTCGCACAGGCACTGAGCAACAAAGTAACTAATATTGTTCCGAATTTTGTCATTTAGTGGTACTCCTGGCTTTAGCCGGATGGTGTGAATAAGGGTAGTGGTGCCAAGGTCCCCAAGGTCCCCACGGGTACCAGGGATCATACCAATAGTCAGGTTCGGGCTCTATTGGTAAGGGCCAAAGATGGAATGTGTCTACCATTACCACTGGATGTTGATAAGGATATTCACCAATCATTTTGGTAATTGTCTGAGTGAATTTGCCAAATACGGTTATTTCCCGTCCTGGGGCATATAGCGAAGGTTCAAGAAAACGATTGATTTGTGCAATAAAGCGGCCAGAATGGCGCATGCTTGTTTGTGGGCTGCCATCGTTATCTAATGGTTTGGCAAGTATCGTCAGTTGTGTATAGTCAGGCTTGTTTTCTATGCTGATAATTTCCCCACCCCAGCGAACTGCCTGGCCAGCAAAAACGTCTGCTTTTTGACGCGCTTCTGCAGGGGTTATGTTGGTTGCGGTTGTTTGCCTGATTTGTAATGGTATATTGCTGGAGCAGCCTGTTACTAACAGCATCAGCAATACAGTCCATAATATAAGCAAACTGGTATTATTTGTGTGCAATGATGTCATCCTGTCATAGATACACTGGTGGCCTGCAGCGCAGGTCGTAGTTGGGTTAATCATAGATGATGTCGATTACTCAGACAACATAATACAATCAGACCTGAAAATAAAAGACTGGTTCATTTTTTGATTCTGGTGCAGAGTATATTGTCGTGCTTTTCAATACTTTTTTTGCTGGATAACAGCCATTTATTGACTATCGTATTTTAGTGCATACGCTGCAGCCAGTGACCAGCGTGATTCAACAGTTGGTAATAAAGTTAAAAGGAATTCGAGTTTGAGCAGACGACGAGGATTAATAATACTGACTGTCACCACCGTCCTGTTACTGGCACTGGTGACAAACTTGCCTATTCTTATAGCCACAGGAATCAAGTTCACCTTGATAAATAGTGGCATGATTGATCCCGTTGTCATGATAGAGACTATTGGCTTACGGCATGGACGTATTAAAACACTGAAATTTTCGACACTGCGTCAACAGCGCCGTATTGATATCAGTTTGCAGAATGTTGGTTTGGAATACTCTATATCAGGATTGTTGTCAGGAAGTATTGATCGTATTGATATGCCGACAACAGACATTGTCATTACCCCAGCTGCTGGTCTCGTTGATAAAACCGGGACTATTAATATTCATGACCTGCTTCCGCATGCTGCACAAATCCCTTTTCGATCACTCACATTTAAAAATATTCATGTTGTCCATGAACAAGCTGACAAATCTTCGAGCTTAATTGATGTAACAGGACACATCGAGGTCGTTGATGATGAGGTGCTGAGTAAACTGGATATTAGGCAAGCTAGTTATACAGATGTGTCTGCAGATATCAAACTGACAAATAGTGGATCATTGCAGCTTAGCTTGAGTGACCTGCAGCACCCGGTTCCCTGGATGAAATTACAAGTTAATGAAAATACGATTGATAATGAACACACGCAAATACAGATTAAAACGCATATTGATCTTACCAGTGGCTTTGGTCTATTGAAAGCCTGGGGTGTGGCTGAACAAGTAAACGATGCCAAAGGCTTGCTGGATTTACAAATGTCACTCAAGCTGCCCGTGGAGCTTGATGTTAATGACAAACAGTGGTGGCAGGCAGCCAATATTGACGCTGATCTGAATATCGATATGGTCATGCAGGAATGGCAGGGTTATGCCAAAAATGTTAATGCAAAGTTAACAGTGGGAGTCTCACTTCAGGAACGGGCGATAAAATGGAATATTGCTAAAGACTCCCGATTAATGTGTATTCCAGACATCAAAAAATTAATTAACCTCGATGAATCCATATTGAATTCATTGTCAGCTAATAACAAACAGACTCTTAGCATCAGTCTGCCTGGTGGGCTGGCAGGAGAATCTAGTATTGCTGAAAACGTACAATTTTCAGCACAAAAAATGCTTAAAATACAATATGGAAATGATGATGCTAAGCAGCTTATCAAACTCACCCTCAACTCCCTGCAGTTTGATATTGATCAAGGTATTAATTTGACGAGTTTGTTTGAGTTTTCAGCTAACTCGAGTGATGCTGGAATAATTCATGCGGATTCGATGAATGCACAGATAAAGGGTAACATTGAGTGGCGCAATGATGTTCTCAATGTCACATTTAATCCCAATACTCAATTCACAGTTTCTGCATTAAAATATAGGGACTATGCAATTAATTCAATTGCCTCAACATTAAGCCATTCCGCTAAATGTAGCTATTCTATTAATGATAACAGCCTCTCATGTGGTCCTCTAAAGCTTAATATCAAGCCGCTAAAGATTAATGTAGAAGAGTTAACGGCCAAATCCAGTGGTGCCTTGCTGTCTATACAGGATTTCAGAATCAATCATGCTGGCTTATTAATCAATATGCAAACTGGTTTTTCGGGATTGACGTTGATGATGGATGATAAAGGCATCAACATGAATAAATTGCAGTCTACTCTTACCTATAAAAATAACATAGTTGTTGCTAAAGGTAAGCTCGAAGCGGCGGCTGGCGATATTAATGGCCGCTTCGATATGCGCCATGATCTTGCTACTAATATTGGCCGATTGAACTATGAGATTCTTCCAGTTGATTTTTCCATGAAAGCTGATTTGCCCTCACGATTGCTGGTCAAAACTTCTTTGCCATTGCATTTGAACGCGGGCCGTTTAGCGGCAAACGGACACCTCGCCTGGCAACAAGAAAGTAATACAGGCAAAGCAGAGGCTAAGAAACTACGTGTCTTTAAAAAATTAAATTTAAGTATTGATAAGCTCGGTGGAAATTATAGCAAGACTCTATTCAAAGGCCTGAGTACTCAATTGGACCTACAGGGGACAGATGTTCTATCTTTCAAGCGGCCTGCCAGTGTGCAGATTGATCAATTAAACCCTGGTATTGAGATCACTGATATTGAATTATTAAGCGATTTTAAACTGCGCACAGACAATGTGCCTGTTATTATGATTAAAAACATGCAAGCGCAGTCTCTTGGCGGAACCCTGTCAGCAGATATTATTAATATAGATTTCAGTAGAAGTCACAATCCATTTAACTTACGGGTAAAGAACCTCGATTTGAAAAAACTACTTGAGCTTGAACAGAGTCAGGGTTTATCAGGTACTGGTTTAATCGATGGTGAGTTACCTTTTGATTATAGCTCGGCGGGTTTGTCGATGTTAAATGGCCAAATCAAAGCACGCTTACCAGGCGGTGTATTACGATATGCGGCTACTGAACGCGTCAAAAGTATGGCTCAATCCAATGCGAATATAAAATTACTTCTACAAGCCTTGGATAATTTCAATTACAATCATTTAAATGCTAAAACAAATTATTCTCCAGATGGTAAGCTGAAGCTTAATGTGACGATACAGGGCAAAAACCCCGATTTTCAGCGAGGCAAGCCCATTCATTTAAATGTAAATGTTGAAGAAAATATACTGGCACTGTTACGCAGTTTGCAATTAGGTGATGAATTAAGTGACAGGATTAGTGAACGTTTAAATAATCCTCGTTCCAATCAATGATTTTGTCGCTGGATGTCAGCATAATCTGCTGCTATCCTTACTAGACAGGCGCCGTAAATATAGAGAATCGATATGAATAATGTTTTGAATAAAATATGTTTTATAGCAATCATGTTTGCCTTGCTTGCAGCATGCACACCAACGGTACAGTTAGAGGCGCCAGAGAAGCCAATTACTATTAATTTAAATGTGAAAATTGAACATGAAATCAAGGTCCAGGTAGACAAGGATCTGGATGCGATGTTTAAAAAAGACAATGGACTCTTCTAAAATATTATGGTTACTACTATGAGAATATATATGGCGAAACGTTTTATGGCTATGGTGCTGGCATTGATCACTGTTCTGACTCTATTACCGACAACAGTGATGGCAGTAAGCTTGCAAGAAGCGAAATCCCAGGGGCTGGTTGGGGAGCAGATAAACGGTTATCTTGGGGCAGTCAAATCATCAGCTGAAGTCCAGCAGTTGATCAATAGCATCAATAATGCGCGTAAACAACATTATAATGAAATCGCTCAGCGTAACAATACTTCGGTTGATATAGTGGAGAAACTTGCGGGTAAGAAAGCAATTGAAATGACTCCATCTGGCCAGTTCGTCAAGCTTTCTTCAGGTGGCTGGGTGAAGAAGTAATTTTTACGTTCGCACATAGTTGATACTATTTGTATGCATTTGCCATGAAAATATTAACTTTATTCTTATTTTTGGTTCATGTTACTTTCGCGGTCACTGCTGATACTACGCCCTCTGAGCCACATATTAGTGTGACAGGCCAGCATAAAATATCGACTGTGCCGGACATTTTACGTTTATCCTTGAGTCTTATAGATATAGGCCAGGATGTAGAAGAGGTCAGTCAATTAACCAGGCAACGTACTGCCAAACTGATAACAAATTTGAAATCACTCGGTATTAGCAAAAAAGATATTACTTCTTCACATTTAAGTATTGTACCTCATTATAATTGGAAGAATCGTGAGCAGGTCTATGTTGGTACAGAAGTATCGCGAAATGTAGAAGTGATATTGAGAGATCTAACTAAGTATGATGAATTATTGCGGACTATACTGAGTGCTAAAATAGGACGGATTAATTCTACAAGTCTGGAGTCATCAAAAGAAAAGACCCTCAGAAAACAAGCGTTTCAGGCAGCAGTTGAGGATGCTCGCGAACAGGCAAAATTGCTGGTATCAAATATTCCTGAAAAGATTGGTAGCGTATATTCTATTGACCACCAATCTAGTGGACCGGTGAACGTTCGCTCACGTGCTCTGTATAGAACCAGGGAGGCTACGCAAAATTCTTTCGAGCCTGGGATAATAGAGTTTAGCGAATCAGTTAAAGTTATTTATTATTTATCCAGGTAGAGGCGAAAACCGATATCTATTTGAACCAGTCACTGAATAATTAAATGTCATTTATTCGATATCATGCTCTAAGGCTTGACGACTGTGATGACTTGTTCGCCGATAAGTAGCGTATCCCCATCATGAAGTGTATGTTTTTTTATTTGCTTTCCATTAACGAAGGTTCCGTTGGTGCTCCCCAGGTCCTCAATAAATGACGCATTGAACAGCGTGGTAATCTTGGCGTGGAAGCTGCTGACTTGTTGATCATTCAGCATCATTGTATTCTCTTCAGATCTACCGAGTGTAATTTCACCTCGAGTCAGAATTAATTCTTTGATATTCATTACTATTTACCATTCCCCAGATTAATCATGTGCCTCGTCAAGTATAAGAATAATATCATTTCTTTAACACTATATCAAAATATAATCATATGATAATGTAATGATTGTGTTTATGTTCGCGCCTACGCACATAAACTGTAAAAAGGGTATATTAATAGTAAATACAGTGAGATAGGATAAGCTAATGTAAAGCCGAGTCACTAGAAGTCTGCTAAGTAGGCTTATTTGCATCGCATCATCCAGTTCATAAAATGGGTTGGAGTGCTATTGAATCGAAATGGATACCGTTCCAGCCATGCCGGATGAAACAGCGAATATTGGCATGACTATCACCGTGGGGATCTAATAGCACATCATCACGATAATATTTACCAAAGCATGCAAGCGTCTGTTCTTTACTCAAACCGGTCATGTGTGCAAAGGCGAATATCTTGCAGGATCCCTCATTGGTACCTGCTTCATTGATAACAATGTCCTCATCCATACCATTGCTAAAGCGTGTTGGTGTATAAGTGAAATTACTGTTGATGGTCTCAATGACATTATCAAATTCAATATCATTACTGTTATTGTTGATGATGTTCAGCAATGCTTCAAGGGTCATATATATCCTCAATGATGGCGTAGGGATGTTTATATTTTATGTGATTTATAATGATACTTTGTTGATGTCTGAAGACAAAGTCAAGCTTGTCTAAGCTTGCAGGCAGGTTCGATACAATGCTAGAGTACACGGCAACAATAATGATGTATTCAATAAGACTATTCTTCAATCCTTATTGGATTGACTGGATGAAAAATAAAAAGTATGAGTAGATCTGTACTGACAAATGATCGCTCGTCATTAGGCGATATGCGCCTGAGAATGCAGTTGCTTTTTGTAGAGCTGGCACTTCAGGCCATAAGTGCCATTACTATCATCAGTATTGTATTGCCCACCTCCGCAAAATTACCGCTTGTAATGATTGGATCACTGACAGCGGTGGCTATTATTCGTATTATTGCCCAGAGTCAATTGAAGCCTACTGCAGCAGGCGAACTCGAGCCTGGTCTGTTGCAAATAACAGCTAGTTTAGCGAATGGTTTAATCTGGGGCGCCATAGTAATTTACCCCGAGTTGCTGCTTGGAAAAGCTGTGTTGGCATCAAATGTTCTCAATGCGGTGTTAATTGTTGTAGTGATGGCCAGTTTTATTGGTGCAGCTCTGCACCCATGGCCATTTACCGTATTCTTTTTGCCGGTATTGGCAGCACCCTTGTATCTCGCTTTCATGGAATTTGCTATAGAGCAAATGGCCGTCTGGCTATTATTGCTGCTGGCTTCAACCACACTGGCTGTGGTAGCCAATAAGCATAATGTTTTACTTTCCCGAATTCGATCGGTGACACGTCAGAATGCCCTGTTAATGCAAAACCTGACTGATACCAGAAATCAGGCCTTGCAGAATCAACAATTGGCTGAAAAATCAAACCAGGACCTTATGCATGAGGTAGAAGAGCGTAAACGTGTTGAAGAAAAGATCAGGGAATCCGAGAACGAACTCAGTGAGATTCTCAAGGATCTTCAGGATACTTATTTTCGTATAGACCTGGAAGATAATATACAGCGAATCTCGCCATCAGTCGAATACATGGTGGGTTACTTGCCTGATGAATTGTTGGGTAATTCAATGGCGTCATTATTCGTTAATCCTTCAGATCGTGGAGATTTTATCCACGAGCTGGAGATAAATATGGGCAATTTACATAACTATGAATTATGTTTACGGCATAAAGACGGGGCGGAAATTTGGGTATCCATGAATTGCCATTATTATTATGATGCCGACAAGATAGCTGGTTTTGAAGGCACCGCGCGTGATATTACTGACAAACGTAAAGCAGAAGAGGCTGTATTCAGACAAAAAGAACGACTCAGCGTGACATTGGCATCGATAGGAGATGGCGTAGTGACAACCGGTCTGGATGGTCTGGTTGAATACCTGAATCCCAAGGCTGAAGAGTTAACCGGCTGGGATCTCGCCAGTGCAGAGGGTAACCCATTGTCTGCCATTATGAATATGGTGGATGAAGATAAAGGCGAGCATATAGAGTTATCTGTTATTGATTGGATGGAGGAAGGCAAACTGGTTGAGTTTATGGAACCAGCCATGTTGGTACATAAGGACAATAATAAACAGGTGGCAATTGAATTAACGGCAGCCTCCATACATGACTCTCTGGGACTGTGTGTTGGCGCTGTCCTGGTATTTCGTGATGTTACCAAGATACGCAGCCTCACCAAGCAATTGGCTCACCAGGCCACTCATGATGCATTAACAGGTCTTCCTAATCGTGTTGAATTTGAGAACCGTGTCGAGCAGGCTTTGCGAACAGCCCAGAGTGGTAAGAAGAAACATGCCATTTTCTATATAGATCTGGACCAATTCAAGGCTGTGAATGATACAGCCGGCCATCATGCTGGCGATAAATTGCTGCAGCAGCTAGCGCAATTAATGCAGGACTTATTGCGTTCATCCGATACATTAGCCAGGCTCGGAGGCGATGAGTTTGGTGTGCTGTTGCCGGGCTGTCCATTGCCTATGGCTGAAGAAATAGCAGAAAAATTACGAGCTGCAGTAGAAGAATACCGCCTTGTTTGGGAAGGTGACGCATTCCGTGTAGGGTTGAGTATTGGTGTCGTGCCTATGCAGGAAGAAACTAGTGATCTCACCGAGGTATTGAAATCGGCTGACTCAGCCTGTTATGTCGCCAAGGAGCGCGGGCGTAATTGTGTGCATGTGTTCAGACCGGCAGATATTGAAGTAGCTGAACACAGAGACAAAATGCAATGGATGCAACGTATTCAAAATGCACTGGATAATGATTTATTTATATTGCACTTCCAGCCTATTGTAGAAACCAGTGGCAAGCAATTGAATGCTGGTTTGCATGGTGAAATTTTAGTGCGAATGATTGATGAGGGTACTCGGGAGGTTATTATGCCTTCGGCTTTTATTCCGACGGCGGAACGTTATCATTTGATGCCAAAAATCGATAAATGGGTGTAAAAAATTCACTTGAAGCCATTTGTAAAAATGAAGCGGCCGGGGTGTCACTGGATCTCTGTTCCATAAATCTATCGGGGCAGTCGATGGGTGATATGGCAATGGTGGATTATATAATGGAGCAGATAAAAATTACCAAAGTATCACCCCATAAATTATGTTTTGAAATTACTGAGAGCGCGGTCATTTCCAATCTTGAATATGCGCGACAATTTATAGTCAAGCTTAAGGAAATCGGTTGTAGTTTTGCACTCGATGATTTTGGTTCGGGGCTGAGCTCATTTGATTATCTAAAGAATCTGCCAGTGGATTATGTGAAACTGGACGGTTCACTCATTCGTGATGTCGCAACCAATAAGGTCAGCCAGGCGATGGTCCACGCCATTAACTATGTCTCTCATGTCATGAATATGAAATCTATTGCTGAGTATGTAGAAGATCAAGCAATATTGCATCAATTGCAACGTATATCGATCGATTATGCGCAAGGCTATGAGATAGGGCGACCCGGTTTATTTGATTCCAGTACACTGAAATTACTGGAAGCTAAAATACTACATTAGGATATAAATTCAAACCCGTCACTAACTGATGGCGTGATACATTCATTTCTGTTTGCTGTGGTGTGTATATCTTGAAAGGATTCCGCTTCATTAATGCTTTGGCCTGCAAGCCAGTAAACCATGGAGAAAATTTAAAAATACATGCTTGTCTCATTTGTCCATAGAGGGTATTTTTTCATGACTTGGCTAAATAAACTGGCATCAAGAAATAGCTGCAACCATTTCTGTAAATAGTAATAGTTTGTCTGATCAAACCATGCTTTATCTACCAGAGCGAACTGTCTGATAAACGGGAATATGGCCATATCGGTCAAGCCAAAATCGTTTCCTTGCAAGAACCGGCTTTGCTGAAGTTTTTTATTTAATATCGCCGGAAATGCTTCTGCTTTTTTTCGATAATACTCGAGTGGAAACTCCGCATGCCTGTCAGCGTATTTATACCTGTCCAGATGCGTTTTAAATATCTCATCGTTATGTTGGATCAAATCCCGGGCTTCCTCGGCTCGCCCTGTTTGTGTAGCAGATAACCAATTATCCGGGTCATGTATGGATAAAGCCCAATACATAATATCAAGACTTTCATCAATGACAATATTATCGCCCAGTAATAAAACCGGAACCGTTCCTTTGGGTGAAATATCCAGCATACATGCAGGTTTGTTCTTTAGACTGATTTCGCGTAATTCTACTTTGATGCCACTATATTTAATCGCCAATCGAGCACGGATCGCATAAGGACAACGCCGAAAGGAATATAAAACAGGAGTGTCCGAAGTAGTTAAGTTCATGGTTGTAAGTATGTAAGGTCTATATCAGGTGAATAAATACATCATCATCAATCAATTCAATGCTTAGTCTCTGCAAAGAGCGCCCCAGACAAGGCCCGTAGACACACGCGCCACTAAGCATATTGAATTGGGCGAAATGGCTGGAACATTGCAAGTATTGCTGACAGCCGCTGAGCAAGTTTGAATCTGCCAGATTAAGTGGTACCCATGCATGCGGGCATTGGTTACGGTAAGCCCTTATCATGTTGGCTGATAACAGCAGAATGACAGGGTAAGTATCATTATCCAATGCGATCTCAAAGGTTTGAATCGGTTTGTCTAGTAAGGACTCATAAGTACAAAGAAAATGCATAGGCAATTAACCATACTTATAAAATGGAAAATAGAGTTTCATACAAAGTACAAGCCTATGTCGCCTCATGTAGCATTTTAATATGGGTAATATAAGGGTATTTCACTTTATATTATAGCGATGAGTTGTTGATTAAATATTAGCATCAGTGTGATAATCTTTTAAGTAAGGATGACGAGGAATCTGAATGAGTATTTCAGACGCACCTTCCTCATTATTATTAATTGAATAACAAAGAATAATTGACTAAGCTAAGTTTATATTAAACAGCATTTTTAATGGAGGATGATGCGAACATATTAAGCGGGATGGGATGTGAATGAACAAAATTATAATTACATATGATTCAGATCAGATCGAAGAAATGGTGCTAGAGCATGGATCCATAAACATCGGCCGAGCACGAAACAATGAAATTCACTTAACAGATGAAACCCTAAGCGGGCATCACGCAAGAATCGTGACAATATTTAATGCCTGTCACATAGAAGACATGGGGAGCACTAACGGCACATTTGTTAATGACAAAAAGGTAATCAAGCATACCTTGCACGATGGAGACATTATTACTGTCGGTAACTGTCATATTAAGTTTACTACGGACACTCCCGCTCACAGTGAAAAGCAGAATGAAACTATCGCCATGAGCAATGACAAGCTCAAGTCCATGCTTGCTGAGGCTGCTGCGAATAAGCAGGAAACCGGTGCCCTTAGTCAACAGCCGCCAATGAAATCGGTGGCTCCTGACTCTGAGCAAGCCCCTGTGAAACCTAAATCCATTGACTATAAAACCGGCGTGGAAACGCGTTTTAATCCGGTACAAGCTAACCAGGGCATATACCAGCCGAAGGATGAATTTGATGCATCGTTCGATCAACAGGGCATTAGTAAGCGTTCTATCATCCTTTTGATCGTCACCATTGCTATTGTTACAGCATTTGTATTCTATATTCTGAAGCTGTTTTAAAGACCTTTTCGATTTCGATCTGAGCTTCTTTTTAGTGCATGCTGTTTCTACAAATAAGATAGTGCTTTAAGAAAATATAATAAGATACTGATAAGTATATATATTATAAATTCCTTGTGAATGTTACTTAATGAGTAGCCAGTGCAATTATCTATTAGTATAATTATATAATCTAATAAACATTCTGTTGGTGGTTACTATGCGACTGTTACATGCACTTGTTTTTTGTTTCACCCTGTTTTTTCTATTACCTTTACGTGCCGATGTTGTAGTCATGGTGCACGGCTGGGCAGCCAATGCCGATACATGGTTATCCAGTGGCGTGCATGCGCGGATGCTGAAAAGCGGCTGGCAAGATGCGGGGATGATAAGCACTACGCCGGGGGGAATATCCCATATGGGGCCGTCTGCGGAAAAGTTTAACAACAGTCTTTATCGAGTGCATTTGCCCGCGCAGGCTCCGATGCTCGTTCAAGCGAGTCACTTACATGCGCAGCTTGATTATATTCGTAACAGACATGTGGGTGAAAAGATCAGCATTGTCGCACACTCCGCAGGTGGCATAGTGGCTCGACTGGTACTGATCAAGACAGATGCACCTGAAATTGATACTTTAATTACTATTGCCAGTCCTCATCTGGGTAGTCATCGTGCCGTGGATGGGCTTGATATTGCGCATTCCAAACCGTTTTTTTGCCCGGGGCCCGGTATTGATTTAATAAAGAATATAGCAGGTGGCGATCGCTACCGATATCTGCGTGATTCCAGTGCAGCACTGGTCGACCTGGTACCGGAGTCTTATGGCGGGATACTCGCCTGGCTTAATCGTCAGATACATCCTGACATCAATTATCATTCCATCATCAAACAAACACCAGGTAATAATGGCGACGAAATTGTGCCTGCATTCAGTCAGGATATGAATCAGGTCGAGGCGATACGTGGGCGCTCTGTCACTCATATGTCAGTATCCAGCCATGCACTGAATCCAGGTGATGGTGAATTACTTGTCTCAATACTGCAGTGACAATAACTATCTGGCTTTCATCGTCAGTGATTGAACGCCTTGCGTAATGATGTGGATTACATCATGCACATGAGGTGCATGGCGATCGGTTTTTCGCTTGGGTAATAACGCTGTTTGAGTGATAATAGATGGAATGATTATCATGCGAACCTACTCATGACTGCGCCGCTCAAACCTGAGTTTATCGACCGCAGCGAGCTTATCAGAAAAATCAAGCCTGGAGTTTCATTAATAACGGGTAATCAACGTCTCGCCCGCTCGCTACAAAAATCCTATGACCTTTTGAATATAGAGCAGGGGCTTGTTGTCTGGGAAACGCCAGATATTCTTCCCTGGGGCGCGTGGTTGGAACGTACTATTTCCAGTGACTTGAAATTGGAAGATTACCATAAAAGTCCTGTATTACTCAGCGCGGCGCAGGAGCAGCTGCTTTGGGAGCAAATCATTACTGAATCAGTAGCGAACAAAGCTTTATTACAGGTTTCTGCCACTGCCAGACAATGCGCAGCA
This sequence comes from uncultured Gammaproteobacteria bacterium, assembly GCA_963807455.1. Lineage (GTDB taxonomy): Bacteria > Pseudomonadota > Gammaproteobacteria > JAADHQ01 > JAADHQ01 > JAADHQ01. Next base: position 119,881 of record CAWECS010000024.1, read on the forward strand.
GCCTGGCGCCTGATGCAGGAGTGGCAATTATCAAATAGTGATTTTTCACTGGCACAAAATGAAGACAGCCTTTTTTTTCTCAGGTGTAGTCAGTCTTTTAAAACGATGTGCGAGAAAAATGCATGGATAAGCAACGCTGAGCTGGCAAACTACTTAAGTCATCGTGTCAGGAATTTTATGGTATCACTGCCTGAGTCATTAATTCTGACAGGTTTTGACGAGTTGAATCCTCAACAAGCAGCGTTATTTTGTCAAATTGCACAACAGCCATGCCATATTCAATGGCTGGAAAAAAAACCGATAGACTCAGCTGTCAGCACTGTCAGATTGAATCATGAAAGAGAAGAAATCAATATGGCCGCACGTTGGGCCCGTCAACATGTCGAATCAGGCAATTCAACCAGGATTGGCATCATAGTACCGCAATTATCAGAAAAAAAATTCATGGTACAGGGTATATTTGATCGAGTATTCGTCGCTGAATCACTGCGTCCTGGGAATGCTGAAAACGATCGTCCCTATAATATCTCTCTGGGATCATCGTTAATTGATTACCCGATGATACAAACTGGCATGCAATTGTTGCAATGGCGTCCGGACTCAATAGCTATTGAGGATATATCAGTGGTATTACATTCGCCTTATATTGGTGGATGGGAGCAAGAACGATTTTCCCGCTCAAAATTGCTCAGGCATTGCAGGGAATATAGAAAGCATGAAGTTCCCCTGAAACTACTTATAGATAAAGCAAAAAACATTAATAATTCCTACCATTGTCCGTTGCTGGTTGTAATGCTTGAGCGCTTCATGGATTTGAGCAGGAAATTACCATCGCTTGATACTGCCAAAAACTGGGCAAGGCATTTCAGCAGTTTGCTATCTACATTTGAATTCAACCATGGTCGACCATTAAATAGCACTGAGTACCAGACAGCCGAAGCCTGGAATGAATTGCTAGGTGAATTTGTCAGACTTGATACGGTCAGTTCCAGGATGTCATACCAGACTGCTTGTAGAAGTTTACGACAGTTGATAAGTGAAAGAGTGTTTCAACCTCAATCCAGTGAGGTTCCAGTTCAGGTGCTGGGTGTGATGGAAGCGAGTAGTCTGGAGTTTGATTACCTATGGGTCATGGGTATGCATGACGGAGTCTGGCCACCCGCACCTCAAGCAAATCAATTTATTCCGGTATCCTTGCAAAGAGAAAAGCTGATGCCGCACTCAAGCGCCAAACGTGAATTGCAGGTGGCAACACAGGTCACACAAAGGCTGATTGGCAATGCTGCTGAAGTCATCTTTAGTTATCCGGGCAGTCATGAGGATGAAATACTGAGGCCCAGTCCGTTAATTACAGAGTTTAAGAGTATTCCCCCAAAGCAGATATTACATTGGCAGCATGCATTGTGGGGCAATCTTATTTTTGCAGCAGCACGACAGGAAAGATGGGATGATAAAAATGTTCCATTGAATGCAGCCGAAAGAGTAACAGGTGGCAGTCAGATATTTAAACTTCAGGCAGCCTGTCCATTCAGGGCATTTGCAGAGTGCCGGCTAGATGCCAGGCCAGTGACTGAGCCATCTCTAGGGCTTGACCCGGCTGAGCGTGGCAGTTTGATTCATCAGGTACTGGAAAACTTCTGGAGCAAAGTCAAGGATCAGCAAACACTATTAAAAATGCCTGAGGATGAGTTACAGCAACTTATTGCTGTTTGTGTGAAAAAGGCTATCGAACAATATGAAAAGCGCTTAAATGACAATGTCAGTAATCGATTTAGGATGCTGGAGCAAAACAGGTTACAAAGCTTTGTCTATGATTGGTTGTTAATCGAAAAACAGCGGCAGGATTTTTCTGTGATCAATACAGAGCAGAAAATATCAGTTTGCATTAAGGACTTGCCTGTTAATCTTAAAGTTGACAGAGTCGATGAGCTTGTAAATGGTGAAAGAATTGTTATCGACTATAAGACTGGCAGTGTTAAACCTTCGCAATGGTTTGGTGAGCGACCGGAAGAGCCGCAATTGCCATTGTATAGCGTAGCACTGCCGCAGCGCCTGGCCGGCCTGGTATTTGCCCAGCTCAAACCCGGTGAAAGCTAGTTTTAAAGGTATTACTGCAGAAGAGGGCTTAGTACCCGGTGTTAAATCATTTCGCTCATTGTCGCAAACAAAAACCCTGGGTGACTGGAGCGAATTGATGGCTGAGTGGACGCAGACGATCGAGTGTCTGGCTGAGGATTTCAAGCAAGGTAATGCCATGGTGGATCCCTTGAAATACCCGGCTACTTGCCAATACTGTAGTTTGACGCAATTTTGTAGAATCAATCAAATAAATTCAGGTGAAAGCCTGGCGGACAATGAGGATGGCTTATGAGTCATACCATCATTGATCAACAGCAAAGACAACTGGCGATTAATCCGCAGCGCTCCTTTATAGTACAGGCGCCCGCAGGCTCTGGTAAAACCGCCTTATTGGTACAAAGGATTCTGGCCTTGCTGTCACAAGTTGATGAACCAGAAGAAATTCTGGCCATAACTTTCACGCGCAAGGCAGCCAGTGAAATGCGCGAAAGGATTATTTATGCACTCAATGAAGCAAATCAATCACCGATGCCAGAAGGGGATTATCAGCGAGTTACCTGGCAACTTGCCTGCGACACCCTTGCAAGAGACAAAAAATTAGAATGGAATTTATTAGCCAATCCGGCTCGGCTTCGAGTGCAAACAATCGATTCTTTATGCAGTAGTCTTGTACGGCAAATGCCATTACTATCCAACTTTGGTGCAATTCCTGCAATAGCCGAAGACTCTATGCAGTTATATAAAAAAGCAGCAATAAATACCATTGATGAACTGGAATCTGATTCTGACTGGTCTGATTCTATCGAACATCTGGTCACTCATCTGGATAACCGACTGGATTACTTGCAGGATCTTATTTGCAATATGTTGGCTAAACGTGACCAGTGGTTACGACATGTTGCAAATCCACGACACCCTAGTATTGATCGTGAAAGTTTACAGGGCGCATTATCCCGTTTGATGAGCAGTATGCTGGAAGACTTGCATAGTGTATGGCCGAGCCATTTAAATTCAGAGATCAGCGAATTACTTGACTTTTCTATCAGTCACTTAAGTCACGAACCAATACCCGCAGGAATAACAGAAAATATTGAAACAGAATTTCCTGAATTTACAGTGACTGCTTTGCCTATATGGAAAATCATTGCTGATTTGTTGTTAACCAGCGAAGGTAATGTGAGAAAATCCGTTAACAAACGTCAGGGTTTCCCTGCAAAAGACTCAATCAAATCTGAACCTGAAAAAAACCGTTTAGTATCCATGAAGCAGCGTATGCTGACTGTGCTTGCAGAATTACAGCAATTTCCCGAAGTGTTGGAAAAACTACAGGTTATACGTCACCTGCCTTCACCCTTATATTCGGATGATGAATGGCAGACCATGCTAGCGTTGTTTGAGTTGTTAAGACTATCTGCGGCACAGCTGGAGCTGGTGTTCAGAGAGGAGGGTCGTGTTGATTATACGGCCATGTCACGTGCGGCCATTACTGCACTTGGAGAGCCTCAGCAGCCAACAGATCTGGCACTGGCTCTGGATTATAAAATCAGCCATATTCTTGTCGATGAATTTCAGGATACTTCACAATCCCAATTTGAACTACTGAAACGACTCACTGCTGGCTGGCAGCAAGGTGATCAAAAAACATTGTTTCTGGTTGGCGATCCTATGCAATCAATTTACCGTTTTCGAGAAGCTGAGGTGGGACTATTTCTTGAAGCCTGGGATAATGGTATTGGAGAAGTCAAACTTGATAGCCTGAGTTTGCAAGTGAATTTTCGTTCACAGGCTGGAATAATTGATTGGGTCAATCAATGCTTCAGGGATATTATGCCTGAAAATAATAACATGGAGACTGGAGCGGTCAGTTATGCCGAATCAATGGCATTTCATCAGCAATTACCTGGTAACGCATGTGAAATTTACCCGTACTATAACTCACAGGCAATAGATGAGGCAGAACAGATTGTCGACATTATTCATCAAACCAGAAAAGAAAATCCATCTGCAAGTATCGCTATTCTGGTGCGTGGCCGCACGCATTTATATGAAATTGTTCAGCATCTCAAAAACACTGGATTGAATTTTAGAGCAGTTGAAATTGAGATGTTGTCCCATCGTCCTGTTATTCAGGACCTTCTGGCTCTGGTGAAGGCGCTGTCACAACCTGCAGATAAAATTGCCTGGCTGGGCTTATTGCGCGCACCCTGGTGTGGTCTGGCTCTTTCTGATATTCATTCACTTTGCTTGAATGATCAAGGAAAAACTATTGCCGAAATAATGCTGGATCCGGAATGCATTCTTGCCATCAGTCATGAAGGACAAATGCGCATAAAACGTCTAAGCAAGGTACTACATGCTGGACTTGATAATATACATCGCAAAAACATGCGTGACTGGATAGAAGGAGTCTGGTTATCTCTGGGTGGCCCGGCCTGTCTTGATAATCAAACTGATATTGAGGATGCTGAAGTTTTTTTCCAGTTATTGGAAAAGCTGGACAAGCTATCACTGCCTGAGAGAAATAATGAATTAAACCGATCTGTTGACAAGCTGTTTGCACTAGCTGATGTTAAGGCTGATGAATCTTTGCAAATCATGACTATTCACAAATCAAAAGGACTGGAATTTGATACGGTAATTTTGCCAGGCCTGGGTTACCGACCATCAAATAATGATAGCGATTTGATGAAGTGGATTGAGCGCCCACGAAAGCCTGATGGGAATGATTTACTCATGGCGCCGATAAAACAGACTGGTAGTGAGATTAACCGGAAATATCGTCTATTAAGTGAATTTGAAAAACAGAAAAGTTTTTATGAAAATAGTCGTTTGCTCTATGTTGCGGCCACTCGTGCGCGCCAAAGACTGCATATAATGGGACATGTAGCTGGTAAATTCACGGCCAAAGGGGCTCAAATGAGCAAGCCTGTTTCCGGTTCATTACTGTTTAATTTATGGCCAGTCATTGGCCGCCAGTTTGAAGTCTCTTTTGATGAATATGTTGACAGACAAGAGCAAAGCAAGATTGAGAAACAAATACTTACCGATGAAAGACCCGCTGCACAATTAAGCAGACTACCGTTAAACTGGGAGTTGCCAGATGCGCCGAAATCATGTTTACTATTCGAACAAAAAATATCATTGGATGATGAAGTAATAGAGTTTGACTGGGCAGGTGAAACAGCACGACATATTGGCACTGTCGTACATGAATTGTTACAGGATTTAAGTCGGGCAGGGGAAATATATACAGCTATAAATACCGAGCAATTTAAACATAAGTGCCAGTATTTATTGTTACAACAAGGTGTCGTGCAGTCTGATCTTGACTATGCCATGAACAGGGTTCTTGCATCAGTTGAGAATTGTATGGATGACCCGCGAGGGCAGTGGATTCTTTCAGATAAGCATTTAAATGCTCATTCAGAGTACTCTTTAACCGGCTTGATTGGAAATGATTTGCAGCATGTCATCATAGACCGTACTTTTGTCGATAGTAACGGCATACGCTGGATTATCGATTATAAAACGGGTGCCCATACTGGTGCAGGTATTGATGATTATCTGCATAGAGAAGTTCAGCGTTATAGCCAACAAATGCAGAAATATGCTGGCATAATAAGTCAAATGGATGATCGAACTATCAAACTTGGGTTATATTTTCCTTTAATGCAGAAATGGCGTGAATGGCCATTTGTAAAGTAGCTTGGCAGGGATAACAGGATGTCGATAAATGCTTGAGAAAATTAATTATAATCAGATTGTATTGCTCCTGGTAGCTTTGCTCCTTGTGTGCCTTGCAGTATTTTTTATTGTGAAATGGCTGAGAAAAAATGCATTCAAACGCAAAACGAAGCGTATTATAAAGAAAATATCATGTGACTATATCCAGGATATCCCTCTGGATATGGGTGAAGAGCAGTATGCTTATTTTGACTATATTTTATTATATAAACAAGGGGTCATGGCTATTGAAACCAAGGATTATGCCGGACATATATATGCATCCGATAAAATAAATGAATGGACCCAGGTTATCAATAGAAAAAGCTATAAATTCAAGAATCCGTTTTTCTTGCTTGAACAGAAAATTGATCTTTTCAAGGGGATTATTCCAGATCAGCCTATTGATGGCATAATAATTTTTACTGACAAGGCGGATTTTCCTAAAGGCAGGCCTGATAATGTATTGTTGATCGGTGAATTATATAAGCGTTATGGTAAGGCGAATGCCAATGATGCACCTGCTGATATTAAGGCAAACTGGAGCCATCTGAAGAAATATTTATTAACAGATGGTCGTAACTGATGTGGATTAGATGACGGGATACGTCATTATTGTATGATTAGCCTGGGCTTGGCATATGCTTCAGTGAGTACTTATATCAATAAAATTACATTCCTGTACTCCATGTATGGACACCGATAGAAAGATTCTTATACTGCCTTAGCATAACCATTGTTTTCAGAATATCAGCTGTAGTGAGTTTTACTAAATTCAGCCTGATCACGGCATGAAAGTGATCGGATCGCTTGGGATCAGGGCTTATTTTTATCAATTGTGATGGTTGTGGGTTTTTTGAGTCTGGTGATTGCTGGCTCGGATCTATGGAGTGCAGTGTTACATGCCAGGTTACCAGTGAACCTTGAAAGTTACCATTAAACGAAAATACAGCCTTAGTCTCAGTGAAAGCTTTTTCAAGCGTATAGTCGAATTCTGATTTAGAATATTTCATATGATAAATAATAAATCCAGGACACTTTATTTCGATCTTGATATCAGCCAGGAGCAGTTTTTACAATATTATCAAGGAGACGTTAGTTATGTGATGGTAACGACATCAGATAATATAACGGTACAATTTCCTGCACACTTTATCCGAAAGTTCGTTAGCCATAGTGGCATAAAAGGTCGGTTCAGGATTATTTATGATGAAAATAACAAGTTGGTATCTATTAGTAAAGTGCCGAGCCAGTAAATATGCTGAAAAAATCAATAGAAACAGTTGATTACGAGAATGATTTTATTCATCATGGTGTTGAAAGTGATGGCAGTTTCGATGAAAATAGATTATTCTCATAGTTGGCTCATAACTGGTTGTATTAACTAAAAAAAGATAGATGAAAAATTATTTGTCAAATTTTCGTTTACCATTCAAGAAAGAAGGTTCTCCTAATACCGAAGATCTGCGTCGAGTCAGCTTGAATCTTAATCTCAGCAAGCTTCAGGCTAAGCCGAAGGGCCTGGACATAAATCCCGCAAGAATCGAGCAGCACCTGGAAAATTATACCAGGGAAAAGACCCAGCAGATTCAGGAAGCACTTAAATACCTTGAGCAACTCAACAAGGTAGAGCTTAAGCCCGCAGTACGCTTGAATTTACTCGGGGTGGTATCAGCCAGTACAGCTGTCGCATTAAGCGATATTTACCGTAAATATCTCTCAAAGGGTGGCAGTTTCCCGGAGCAAGCTGAACGTAAAACAGATCTGACATCCTGCATTAGTTTCTTACGTCAACTGATTCAATCATACAAATATATTTTATCCGGTGACTATCAGTTACCGGTAAAAAAATTCAACCAGGAACAGCATCGAGTACAACTGGTTTCAGTCAGATTACTTGAGCTAACGCTATGGCTACAGCGATTTCTGGCGATACGTTTTCAGAAACTATCTCCACAGGATTGGAAGGATTTCAATGCCATATATTTTGTATATTGCAGCCTTTTTGATGCTAAAGAACCTGAGCAGATGATTGCAAAGCTTGAGATATACAAGGCATCCGGGATATTCAATAGTAGAAGTTTAGAAAGAAGTATTTTATCAATATACAAATCTGTTCAGTTATTTGGTTTGCTTGATATAACCAGTTGGCCTTCAAAATCAACTCAGGCTATCGAGCAGTATTTACACAAGAATGAACAATTGATTGTTATCGATATGAATGACCAGCAAAATCTGATAGAGAATTATGTTGTTACTCACCCAGATCTAGATTCGGCGCCACTATTCAAGCCAAAAGAATCATCAAAATCAGCCTGTTTTTTCAATCTTGCCTTGTTAAAAAAACAGGTAGAGCAAGAGTTGGATGCTAATCTCAAGAAAAAATTTATTGGGGAAGAAGAAAAAAAGAGGATACAACCGCAGGGACAGGCAGAGAAACTTGAAGAAAACCAGAGCCTGCTCACTATGCTGTATAAAAACCTGTCGCTCATGCAGAGAGGCAGTGAACGTAAAAGCTTATATGGGTCGAAATCAGTTGATGTCTATACCGGACTTGCTGAAAGTTATCGCTTACTCTATGAAATAGGTAAACCTCAAACCCGCCAGGAACTGAATAGCGGCTTACATGATGCAAAAGCAAGGAGTTCATCATTGTTGTTTGATGAAGGGCTGTCCGAGATAGAATGTCGATGGCAAATTATCAATGATAGTGATACCGGCCTACTAATACGTACCATTGAGACCAAGTACATGCATGCCATGGAAGTTGGCCACATTGTTGCGATACGGCGAGATGAAGATGGTTCAGTAGGCCTGCCACAATTAGGCTATATAACACGACTTGATCGCACTAATGATGGTGAATTGGATGTAGCAATTGTGAAGATGTCACGGCATGCTGAGGCAATTACTATATTAGAGCCAGGACAAGACCAAAATACACAAGATCTTTTACCAGGTATTTTGATTCAGAACATCGAACATGTTTGGCAACTTATTTTACCAAGATATGTAAAATATGTTACTGGTACGCCAGCGATCATCAAAAGGGATACGGATAATATTCCAGTTAGACTAGGGGAATCTGTGGAAACAAAGAATGGCTTTATTATGTTCGAAGTTCGTTCGCCTGTATTGAAATAAAATATTTTGTTTTGCAGATTAGTCAGGAATTCAAGTATAGATAGATAAAAACTCAAGTAAATGTTGAGTATGTCGTTTAATTTAGGTGCAGATGTGTTTTTTGTTGCAAATCGCTATAGCCAATTAAAAAATTCAATATGTATTCTCATACTTTTTTTTGTGTATCATACATCCGTCCTTGCCGAAATAGAAATAGAGGAATCAGGATTTGATGATTCAATATTGGACGAACCAGTAAGAAAGCCTGATTGGTTCAAGCTTAGCTTTCTGGATATGAAAGAAGATATTGTAGAGGCAAAAAAAGACGGTAAAAAAGGTTTAGTGCTCTATTTCGGCATGGAGAAATGCCCATACTGCAAGGCATTACTTGAAGTCAATTTTGGTAAAAAAGATATTTCCAGTTACACTCAGGAAAATTTTGATGTCGTTGCTATTGATGTAAAAGGAAATCGGACAGTGACTACTGTCGATGGCGAGAACATTTCTGAAAAAGATTTTTCAATCAGGAATAAAGCTAATTTCACCCCAACACTTATTTTTTATGATCATGATGGTGTGGAAGTGCACCGAATGGTCGGCTATTATTCACCCTATACATTCAGGGCTTCACTGGAGTATGTCGCAGACCATCATTATAGAAATGAAGCATTCAGGGCATATTTAGCACGCGGAGAATTAATCAATAAGCCTGATAAGAAAATGCTGAATATCCGTGAATTTTCCATGCGCCAACCCTATGTGTTACAGAGGAATATCATTCATGCACAGCGCCCACTACTGGTTATTTTTGAACAAGGTAATTGTCATGCGTGTGATGTACTGCATGCAGATGCTTTAGCGCGAGATGATCTACTGGGAAAAACACATAAACTGGATATAGTCCAACTGGATATGTGGAGTGATAGCAAGCTCATCGATGTTAATGGCAAAAAGAAAACCGCTGGTGAATGGGCGGAGTCTTTAGGTATCTTTTATACTCCCACACTTGTTTTTTACAGCGAAGCAGGAAAAGAGCTGCTGAGGTTGGGTTCGGTTGCACATTTCAACAGATTAAACAATGTATTTAATTATGTTACCAGTGGTGGATACAAGCAGTATAAAAATCTCGCAGACTGGAATAGTAGAAAATGAAACGAAATTATTATTCACTAACCTGCTGTTTTTCATGTCTGATTACAGTAGATAATAAAATTCAATGTTCAGATGGTTTTTTTATTTTTCCCCGCTGTTGCATGGAAAAGACTAAAAAAGTTTATTTGAATGGTTAGCACTAAAAAACCCGATAACCAACAGACCAATCAACGCCTGTTTTCGCTTGATGATTGGATGCAACGACTGGACGATCATTATCCGGAAGATCAAAAAGAGAAAATAAGAGAGGCGGCCACCATGGCGCTGGTTGCACACAAACATCAAAAACGTGCATCCGGTGGTTATTATGCAATCCATGTATTTGAAGTGGCTGAGATCCTCATTGATTTACATCTCGATTACGAGGCAGTTACATCTGCATTGTTGCATGATGTCGTTGAAGATACCTCCGTAACACTTGAACAAATAAAATCTATATTTGGTGAATCAATCGGCCTGTTAGTCGACGGTGTAACGAAAATGGAATTTGTTAATGAATCATCACCTGGCAGCAATGGAAAATCTAAAAGAAAATGGGATAATTCGGAAAGTCTTAGAAAAATGCTACTGGCAATGGTGGAGGATGTGCGCGTTATCCTCATCAAATTGGCAGATCGCCTGCATAATATGAGAACCCTCGGTCACCTTTCATCTGATAAGCAAAAAAGAATTGCTGCAGAAACATTATCGATATTTGCACCTTTGGCTAATAGGTTGGGTATATGGCAAATTAAATGGGAATTGGAAGATTTGTCATTCAGGTATCTCCAGCCTGAACACTATACCCGAATTGCACGTTTGTTAACAGAACGCCGCCTTGACAGGGAAAAATTCATAAAAGAAGTCATTGAGATTCTTCAGCGAGAAGCCGACGTTGTCAATATTGCTGTTGAGCTATCCGGAAGACCAAAGCATATCTATAGTATATGGAAAAAAATGGAAAGAAAGGGCGTTGCATTTCACGATATATTTGATGTTAGCGCGGTCAGGATTCTGGTTGATAGTGTCGCAGATTGTTATGCCATGTTGGGTATTGTGCATACATTATGGCAACATATTCCAAAAGAATTTGATGATTATATTGCGACGCCAAAAGGAAATAATTATCAGTCCTTACATACCGCTGTAATCGGTCCTGGTGGCAAGACGCTTGAGGTTCAGATCAGGACCAAAGAGATGCATGAGCGTTCTGAACTCGGTGTTGCCTCGCATTGGCGTTACAAGGAAGGTTCCAAGTATGATCAGGGATATGAGCAAAAAATAGCCTGGCTCAGGCAATTGCTTGAGTGGAAAGATGATGAATCTGATGCAGATGATTTTGTTACACGCTTTAAGTCTGAAGTATTCGAAGACCGAGTTTATGTATTAACACCTAAAGGTAATGTAGTGGATTTGTCGATGGGGGCTACGCCACTGGATTTTGCTTACCATATCCATACGGAAATTGGCCATTGTTGTCGTGGAGCTAAGGTCAATGGTTCAATTGTACCGCTTACTTATCAATTAAAAACAGGTGATCAAATAGAAATATTACGTACTAAATCCGGAACCCCCAGTAGAGACTGGCTAAATAGTCATCTGGGCTATCTGAAAACATCACGAGCAAAGGCCAAAGTCAGGGCCTGGTTTACTCATCAGGACCTTGAGAAAAACACTCGCGCAGGTAAATCCATACTTGATAAGGAATTGAGTAGGCTAGGCTTGTCCAGTATCAATCAAGATTCATTGTCGAATAAACTGGGGTTTAAAAATGCACAGGATTTGTCGGCATCGATTGGTAAAGGAGATACAACCCTGTTGCAGATTGCTGATGCCGCTCAGGAAATAACCACACCTCGCAATCCAGATGCCGAGGCTCTGAAAAAGACAAAAATAACTGAAGCCAGGGATATCAAAGGGGATGTGAAGATATACGGTGTTGGTAATCTGCTGACGACGATGGCCAGATGCTGTAAGCCGGCACCGGGAGATCCAATCATTGGTTATATTACCAAGGGTAGAGGAATTACAATTCACCGGGCTGACTGCTCAAATATCCTGCGACAGGGACACGAGCGACTTATTGATGTTTCATGGAGCCTGCATCAGGAAACAACTTATCCAGTAGATGTTTCAGTATTAGCATATGACCGCCAGGGATTGCTCAGGGACATTACTGCAGTGCTAACGGACGAGAAAATTAATGTTATCAGCATGAACACAATGACTGATATCAAGGATCATAAGGCAAGAATGAAATTGACAGTTGAGGTTGGTAGTATACAGCAATTAAGTCGGTTACTGTCTAAACTATCACAATTGTCAAATGTACTGGATGTCAAAAGGGATACATAGGCCGTAGCAGGTACGTTCCTGCTGCTAAAATGGTGTCCCCGGCAGGAATCGAACCTGCAACCTACGCCTTAGGAGGGCATCGCGCTATCCAGTTGTGCCACGGGGACATAATTTGCGATTATATCAATAATTTGCGCTACTATGTAAGAAAATATGATGGTTTTTTCACATCTTTCTGTGCATGTTTTTTTGTTTGAAACACCTACAAATTAATTGTCTTTTGTACTTTCATGGCGGCAGAACATCAGGGATTCTATTAAATGAATATTTCCGTCATTATTCCTGCCTATCATGAGAATCAAAGGCTGATCGAACTTGTCAGTCAACTGGAAACAATGACTGGTCTCGGCCATGAAATCATAATTGTAAATGGTGATGCTGCGGATGATAGTTACCATGACAAGTTTACTTCTGAAATAAGTGTCATCCACTCAGAAAAAGGCAGAGCAAAACAAATGAATGCAGGGGCCAGAGAGGCATATGGCGATGTATATTGGTTTCTGCATGCTGACAGTGAACTGTTGCATCCACTTGAGCATTATCTGAAAATTATTATCAACCTTGATAAGCACCAATGGGGGCGATTTCAGATAAAACTAGATGGGAAGCAATTAATTTACCGTGTGATAGAATTTATGATTAATTATCGTTCGAGCATCAGCGGTATATCCACTGGCGATCAGAGTCTTTTTATACATAAACAATTGTTCGATAGAGTAGGCGGGTTTAGTGATATCGAGATTATGGAAGATATCGATATGACCAGGAAGCTCAAAAAAATATCCAGACCTGTGATAGCAAAGAAATATCTGATGACATCATCCCGACGCTGGCAATCCAGAGGAGTGCTGAGGACGATATTTTTGATGTGGAAGTTAAGGCTATATTACTTTTTGGGCGTGGACCCAAAAAAACTAGCTAAACTGTATGACTGATCAAAATTCAAGCAAACAACTCATCACCGTCATGGTGTTTGCCAAAGCACCGATCGCTGGTGAAGTGAAAACACGTCTGGGAAAAGCGCTGGGTATGCGACAGGCGTCCATGATATATCAGAAATTATTGTTTCAGTTATTGAATAAGTTACATGAAAGCAAAATATGTCGAATTGAATTATGGTGTTATCCGAATACCAGACATCCGTTTTTTCAAAAATGTGCCAGGGATTTCAATCTGTCATTAAGAAAACAAACAGGTTCTGATCTTGGTCTTAGAATGATGAATGCAATAAAATCCGGTTTATGCAGGAACCGATTCGCATTATTGATGGGTTCTGATATTCCGACAATAGAAATTAAGGATATTGAGCTTGTTAGTCAGTATATACATGCAAAATCCGATGTAGTTATTATTCCTACCCATGATGGAGGGTATGGCTTGATAGCAATGAGAAAGTCTTGCCCGGAATTATTCAAAAATATGCACTGGAGCACCAAATCCGTACTCGAGCAGACATTGTTAAGAATAAAGAGGAAGGGGTTGGCGTGTAAATTACTTTCAGCAAAACCCGATATTGATATTAAAACTGATTATATTGCCTATCTAAGATCTTTAAAAAAGCCAGTCTGATATATAAGAATCATAAACCGTCTTTTGGAAGACGTTTCATCAAGTCACGTTGTAAATTGATGACCAATTTACTCAATTCTCTCTGATGTGAATTGCTGACACCGATAAATTGTCCGCCGATATGTTGAGGTTTCTCGTTGTTATCTGTATTGATATATCGCACCTCCAGTTGACAGGTAATGACATTATCTTCTGCAATACGTAACTCACAATAAGGAAGTATCTCAGACATTTGTACAGAGCAGGGTGAATTAAGTGCTATACCTGCACCGGTTTCAGAAAGATTGATCATGTTGCCATAGACGGGAATGCCATCTTCTCTTTTTAGTTTGATTGGAATATTAATTCCCAGTCCAATATTGATACGATAGCTTTGTCTTTTTTGCTGATAGATTACATTTTCTGGGTATTCGAGTTTATATATAGCGATCCCATCCTTATCATAGGTATTGACTAGATTTGCAGAAAATCTTAATTCTATACCGTTAATCCTCGTTAATACATTTAGTTTTTTGTGAATAAGTAGTAATTCGTGCCCACGTTTGGTGTTAATCTCATCTAATAGGATAAAATTCTCTTCAGGGTTAATAGATAGAATGGCACTAAAAAATACTTCGGGGACTCCCGGCATGGATATCTGAAGCAGGGTGTGCTTTGATCTTACCATTTCCAGTAATCTGGCAGACTCAAATGGATTTGTTATATTTTCGCCTTTCACAAGAAATAAGCTTCAGAATAATTATTATTGGGTATATTATTATAGATGACTCAATCAGGCCTTGGCTATGCTCCTGCCAAGACTATTGGACTGTGAATGTCCGCTTGCATCATATGTGTTTTCATTTACTTGTTCGCCATAAAGGATTGAGAGAGCCTGTCGCACTACACGTAAACTGGAATCATGAGTGCTGCCATTAATCTGATTCATATTCTGACATTCCTTTATCTTTTGTATATATAATTTCCAAATTGTAGATAATTCAGAATTTTGGTCACATGCGGAAATGCAAGATTCGGTACCTTCATGATCCGGACTGAATCCCAAAGTCTGAATGAATGCATTGCGGTTATTATGAGAACGTTCAATTTCGATAATGATCTTGTTTTTATCATCGCTGATTTTTAGCAATGCTTCTGCATCCTTGGGGGATATATTACTTTCGGCTTTTAATAGCACTAAAAGATTATCAGATAGCCCGATTTCATTAGTTAATGTTTTCTTTAAATTATTGAAACAAGTAAGCTTATTCATGGTTATAATGCCTAACCCGCAGCCTGTAAATATGATTCATAGAGAGTGAATTTTTCTGCAACTCTTGCAGATGAAATAACATAGTTCCCACTATTGATATTTTCTCTGACTTCGGATACTTTTTCTGCATTGACAACTGGCTGTGCTGACAAGTTGTTTTTCCAGTTGTTGTATGAGTTTCGCTGAATCAGTTAGCGAAATAGTATCTGTAGAAGATGCGTTTTCATTTTTCAGTGCAGCTTTAGTTTCGTCCTTGTTGATAGATGTTGCTTGTTTACTCTTCCCGGAGTTATTTACTTGCGTATTATTTATGTCGTTAATAGAAATTGCCATGCTTAAAACTCCTGGGATAAAGATGGTTTACAGCTAGTATTATATATCGTCATTTTACTAAAATACTTTAGAAATCGTTGTCTACATATTAATCTTTACAACACCGCGATTAATCGCAGTACCCTCAACAATTCTTTTAGAATTATTGTTCTTTACTCTAACATTATCACCAGCCACAGCATCATTCATTGCCTTGCCTTTCATGCGCACACTAATACCTCCCGTCTCAATGATGATAGTGACTTGCTCTCCCTTTTTTATCAATTTTGATTTAACGAGATGAAAGGGTTTGATGATTTCATTTTTGCGTATATTGCGTTTGGCAATATGTCCTTCTATATCACCGATATCTGTCAGATAGTTATCATTTAAAGGGGTGATGTTACGCCTTTCAAGTACAAGATCACTTGACCTAAATGGGGTGCCCCGTGTAATCGGTCGATTGGCCACATAGATCGATTGATAGGCTTTGACAGTGGCTTGTGTATATATTTTCCATGGTTTATGGTTATTGCAGCGTACAGATACAGCAACATTTCCGGGTAAGCGGCTATTGCCAAGGTTTAATTCAAGCTTTTTGTCGCATTTGGAAAGTTTGAGTCGATTATCGATTTGTCCGACTTCAATCTGTGTATCTTCGTATTTGAGTTCTTGTGTCTTATCTATTAGAAATTCCTTAACAGCGACTCTGATGTCCTGATGGTCAATGAACGGCCCAGCCTCAGCCTTCTGTACAATCGTTACAGATGAAACTAGTATAAAAGAACAGAGTATTGATATGTGTTTATTTATCATAAGTCTCTTTAAAACAATAAGTTGCCATCATAACCTTCAGTGGCCGTCAATATTATGTCACTTCTGCGCTAGAAATGACTGTTATTCAGGATGATGCAAGAGCTATGCCGTAAATTAATCTTTAAGTTTACTCATTATAAAGCCGATACAAAGTCACAGATTTAAAAAATATTACCAGGAGAGATTGATATGGCGGGACTGTTAGACAGTGTGGATATGCGTACCCAGCTTGCCGGTCACAACCGGCTTGAGCTATTGCTATTCAGGCTCGGTGGTCGGCAGCAGTTTGGTATTAATGTGTTCAAGGTGCAGGAAGTCATCCAGTGTCCGCCATTAACTAAAATGCCCAATGCTGATCCTGTCATTCGAGGTGTCGCCAATATGCGCGGCAAGACTATCAGTGTCATGGATCTGGCGCAGGCCATAGGCATGCGGCCAGTAGAAAATTATCAGGATGCATTTATCGTTATTGCTGAATATAATCGTACAACCCAGGGATTTCTGGTCAGTTCTGTTGACCGTATCATCAATATGAACTGGGATGATATTATGGCACCACCCAAGGCGACTGGCAGAAGTAGCTATCTGACAGCGGTGACAAAAATTGATAATGAACTGGTTGAAATTATTGATGTTGAGCAAGTGATGTCTGAGGTGACCGGCTCAATGGTAGAAGTGTCAGAGTCTGTGGTTGAGGACGCCGCCCCGTCAACTGTCAAAGGGGTCAAAAGGATTATGGTGGCAGACGATTCAGTGGTTGCACGTAACCAGGTTAAACGTACCTTGGAACAAATAGGTTATGAGGCAGTATTGGCCAAGAGTGGCAAGGATGCACTTAACCAGATTCAGGAAATGGCGAAGCAGGGTCCTATACAGGAGCAAATTGCTTTGGTGATTTCTGATATTGAAATGCCGGAAATGGATGGTTACACCTTAACGACAGAATTAAGACGGGATCCCGAACTGAAAGATATATATATCATGCTACATACATCATTGAGTGGTGTTTTTAATAATGCCATGGTTGAAAAAGTTGGTGCTAACCGTTTTATTGCAAAATTTAATGCAGATGAGCTGGCTACCAGCGTGATGGAAGCAATAAGTGAGATACAGGAAAGGAGCTAATAAAGATGATAAATGAAGACGCCACTATAGATGTATAGTTAATGTTTATAAAAATGAGTTAGCACTAAAGTCTTCATAACCATTTCTATAATATAAAACTATAGACTTGATAGAGAAAACTAATATATAAATTATTTCAGCGAAAATAAGCAGACTATCCTTTCTGCAAATGGAAAAAAATAATTCCGGACACACTATTCAGGGATAGTTATAAATAGGCCATATTGATGATACAGAAAGCAGCAAAAAATGAGTTAAGTACAAAAGACTATCAAGATTTCCGTAAATATCTGGAAAACATGTGTGGAATAGTACTTGGAGACAATAAGCAGTATCTTGTCACAAGCCGTCTGAATAAATTATTAAAAGAGCAAAAACTGGCATCATTGGGTGAGCTTTTAATTCAATTGAATAAAGATAAATCGCGCGAATTAACTAATAAAATAGTGGAGGCCATGACAACCAATGAAACATCATGGTTTCGTGATATTCACCCATTTAATACCCTTAAGGAAAGAATTTTCCCTGAAATAGGTAAAAGCAGGCGTACTTCAATTCGAGTCTGGTCAGCTGCTTGTTCATCAGGACAGGAGCCTTATTCAATCAGTATGACAGTGAGTGAGTACCAGTCTTCAAATCCAGGGGCATTAAGCTCAGATGTACAAATCATAGCGACAGATATATCTCCAGCTATACTCAGTGCCGCAGATAAGGGGCGTTATGATGATATGGCAATGGCAAGAGGGATGACACCAGAACGAAAAAAGAAATTCTTCAAGGAGACGCCTAATTTCTGGCAGGTCAGTCCAAATATCAGGTCAAGAATACAGTTCAAGCCACTTAATCTTCTGCAAAGTTATAGTCTGCTGGGTCGTTTTGACGTTATTTTTTGCAGAAACGTATTAATCTATTTCTCAACCGAGTCAAAAAAAGAAATTATTGAAAAAATGTGTCGTTGCCTCAACCCTGGAGGTTATATATTCCTGGGTGGTTCTGAATCCATTACCGGAATTACCGACAAGCTGGATATGGTCAGAACCAATGGTGGTGTCGTTTACCAGTTAAAATCCTGAGTCAGTACCTGGCATCCGCCAGGCCATTTTTATCCTACAATTCTTGCCGCCTAACGGTAAACATTGCCGCTCTGGCCAGTCTTTGATCGTCTGAATATCCTCTATTTCCATTGAATTCAATTGTTTGTCTGCATTGGCACGCCTGTTGCAAAGTATTCCAACAAGAAAACCAGAATGGAAAAAGAAAATGCCAATAAATTTTGATAAAGCATTGGGTAATCATGAACAGGCACTGATGATTCAGGCCCGCCGTGCCAGTGCGCTATCTTCCAATATCGTTAATGCTGATACACCTGGATACAAGGCCAGGGATGTCGATTTTAAAGAGGTGCTTAAAAGTACCAAAGGCGAGCAGTTGGTGATGAGTAAAACCAGTTCGTCACATATAACTTCATTCGGTACCAGCACCATGGGCACGCAATTAAAGTACAGAATACCAAATCAACCTTCGCTGGATGGCAATACCGTTGATCTGGATTTGGAAAAATCAGCCTACGCTGAAAATGCTGTCCGTTATCAAACAAGCTTGCGTTTTCTCACTGGGAAATTCAAGGGCATGATGAATGCATTTAGGGAGAATTAATGAATGAGTTTATTTAATGTATTTAATATAGCCGGATCAGGCATGAGCGCACAGTCCACGAGACTGAATACTGTATCCAGTAATATGGCAAATTCGAACAATGTCAGTGGAAACGAAAATGATCTATACCGTGCGAAAAATCCTGTTTTTGCCACTGTTATGCATGACGTAAGTGGTGATTCACAAGCAAGCGGTGTACGCGTGGTAAGGATTGAAGAGAGTAATCAGGAAGCGATAAGACGATATGAACCGAATAATCCAATGGCCAATGAAATGGGTTATGTCTATCAGACGAATGTCAATGTAATGGAAGAGATGGCCAATATGATATCAGCATCAAGATCTTATCAAAATAATGTTGAGATGCTGAATACCGCCAAGCAATTAATGTTGGCAACAATAAAACTGGGTGAGTGAGGCTAGTATATTATGACAACAGCTATCGATTCAGGTGTATTGCAAGGTCTGGGTATAAATGCCAACAGTCCTACTGCAGAAGATAGAAGCAAGATTGGTCAGGATGCATTCCTGAAACTAATGACAACGCAACTTCAAAATCAGGATCCTTTCAAACCAATGGAAAGCGGTGAATTCCTCGGACAAATCGCCCAGTTCAGTACCGTGACGGGCATCCAGGATTTACAAAAATCATTTGATAATTTCTCAACATCAATGGTTCCCAACCAGGGTCTGCAGGCTGCCAGTCTTATAAACCGTAATGTACTCGTACCGGCAGATATTGTCCCTTTGAATAATGAAGGACTGAATGCAGCGGTGGAATTACCTGACCAGGCATCAAAGGTTAATGTCTCTGTCTACAATGCTACCGGTCAACTGGTACACAATTTTAGTCTTGGTGCTCTCGGCGAAGGGGTGACACGTTATCAATGGGATGGAAGTCTGCCTGACGGCACATTGGCACCGATTGGCAGTTATAAGGTGATAGTCGATGCCGTGATCGACGGTGAAAATATAGCAGTAAAGAATTATGCCAATCTTCCAGTGGAAAGTATTTCTTTTGGAGGTAATGGTACAGAAGTGAATGTCAATATTCGTGATCTGGGCAGTCGTAAATTCTCAGACATTTTACAGATAAGTTAGCACAAACAGGAGCATTATTATGCCATTCAGAATAGCGTTAAGTGGACTCAATGCAGCACAAGCCGATTTACGGGTTATTGGTAACAATGTTGCCAACTCCAGCACAACCGGCTTTAAACAATCCAGAGCTGAATTTGCAGATATTTATGCCTCTTCGACTCTGGGAGTGTCGTCGAATGCGACCGGTGCCGGCGTGAAGATTTCTTCGATAAAACAGGAATTCGCTCAGGGCAATATTGATTTTACAAATAATAATCTTGATATGGCCATCAGTGGAGAGGGCTTTTTCAGATTAAGTGAAGGCGGTACAATCAAATACAGTCGTGCCGGTGGTTTTGGTGTTGATCGAGAGGGTTATATTGTCAACAGTGAAAATCAGCGTTTGACCGGGTACCAAGCTGATGCAACGGGTAATATTACGGGGGCGCTGGGGGATATTCAACTGACTACACAGGACCTGCCACCGAATGCTTCCACTTCAGTGACTCTGACTGCCAACCTGGATTCATCCGAAGTGGCTCCTGGTGTTAATTTCGACAAAGATACTCCGTCAACCTACAATCATTCAACATCGCTGACTACCTATGACTCCCGTGGTAATGCTTTGCTGCAAACCATGTATTTTCAAAAGAGCGGCGCTTCTACATGGAACATGTATAGTTATTTGACTGATCCATCAGGTACTGATAATGAAATGGTGCCAGCAGGTGGAACCGGTGGTTTGACGCCACCATCACCCGTCACAATTACATTCACCGCAGATGGTGCCATAAATACAGTCAGTCCAGGTACCGGGGCGATCGCGAATTATGATGCCACCACTATTGCCAGTCTGGGATCTTCACCTATTGATATTGATATTGATATCAATAACGTTACCCAGTTCGGTACTAATTTCGGTGTCAATGAATTATTGCAGGATGGCTATACAACCGGCAGATTGAGTGGCGTGGATGTGAGTGATAATGGCATTATTTCTGCACGCTATACCAATGGACAATCCTTGACTCTGGCGCAGGTAGCGATGGCTAATTTCAGTAATTTGAATGGCCTGTCGCAATTGGGTGATACCACATGGTCGGAAACATTTGAATCGGGTTCTGCATTGGTGGGTGCCGCTGGCACAGGGCCACTGGGATTGATTCAGTCAGGTGCTTTGGAAGGTTCTAATGTCGATCTGACGGAGCAGTTGGTCAATATGATTACTGCGCAAAGAAATTTCCAGGCCAATGCCAAAATCATCGAGACCGCTGATACAGTCACTCAGACTATTATTAATATCAGGTAATGATTGAATGATGCTACTCATTAATCAATTAAGGGAGTTGAGATATGGATAAAATGCTGTACATATCAATGTCTGGCCTGAAGCAGGTATTACATGCACAAGCCATTAATTCTCATAATCTGGCTAATGTCAGTACAGCAGGATTCAAGGCAGATTTGCAATCGTTCAAGGACGAACAAGTTTTTGGTGCAGGTCAGGCAAGTAGAAATTATTCTGTGATTGGTGAAGACGGTGCTGATTTTTCAGGTGGAACACATATTCATACGGGTACTGATCTGGACATAGCACTGAAGGGTAAAGGTTTCATCGCGGTTCAGTCCAGTGATGGCCGGGAAGGATATACACGTTCTGGTAGTTTGCAAATCAGTCAGAATGGTTTATTAACTAACACTGCAGGACACCCGATCATTGGAAACGGTGGACCCATTAGTATTCCACCTTCCAGTAAAATAGTGTTTGGCGAAGATGGAACGATTTCAGTTGTACCTACAGGACAGGATTCCACATCTCTGGCGGTCATCGACAGGATCAAGCTGGTCAACCCCGATGAAAAATCCTTACAAAAAGATAGCGATGGTTTGTTTTATCTACAAGATGCATCGCTGGCGGAAACCGATGCATCGGTCCGAGTCGTTTCCGGATATGTAGAAGGTAGTAATGTCAATGTTATCGAATCCATGGTTGATATGATTCAATTGGCAAGAAATTTCGAAATGCAAAGTAAAATGATGAAGACATCGGAAGAAAATGATGGCACATCAGCAAAATTACTTTCATTAAGTTAATGAAAACTAGTTTACTCTGGAGGTAATGTATGGATCCGGCTCTTTGGATAGCAAAAACAGGTGTTGATGCCCAGCAGAAACGTATGGCGGTTATTTCCAATAACCTCGCCAATGTTAATACTAATGGCTTTAAACGCGGCAGGGCAGTATTTGAAGATCTGCTTTACCAGAATCTTCGACAGGTAGGCGGACAGTCATCTCAAGATACGCAGTTGCCCTCAGGACTGTCCCTCGGTGCAGGTGTACGTACAGTTGCCACACAAAAAATACATACCCAAGGTAATATCATCAATACTGAGAATAATCTTGATATGGCCGTACAAGGTCGTGGTTTTTTCCAGATATTAATGCCGGATGGAACAACATCCTATACTCGTGATGGTTCATTCCAGACTGATTCACAAGGGCAGGTAGTAACATCCAACGGTTACAGCTTGCAACCTAGCCTGACAGTACCTGCGAATACAATTAGCTTGACGATTGGTACTGATGGCGTAGTCGAAGCACTGGTGTCAGGTTCAGCAACGCCTACATCAATAGGTACATTACAACTGGCAGACTTTATTAATCCTTCAGGTCTT
The DNA here is from genome assembly GCA_963807455.1 of uncultured Gammaproteobacteria bacterium. GTDB lineage: Bacteria > Pseudomonadota > Gammaproteobacteria > JAADHQ01 > JAADHQ01 > JAADHQ01. The sequence goes on from CAWECS010000024.1 coordinate 142,777, forward strand.
GAAGCCATCGGTGAAAATCTGTACAGGGAATCGGTTTCGAGTGGTACACCGCAAACTGCAGCACCGGCATCATCAGGACTGGGTTCAGTCACTCAAGGCTTTCTTGAGAGTTCAAATGTCAATGTGGTCGAGGAATTAGTCAATATGATTGAAGCCCAGCGGGCCTATGAGATGAATTCTAAAGCCATCTCAACAACAGATGATATGTTGCAGTTTGCCTCACAGCAATTATAAGTTGGCATGATAATCGCATTGTTCTTGTCATAATAATATTGCCAGGAAAAAGCATATGAAAGTAATGAATATCAAATTATTAACAATGACCGTCCTGGTAACGGCGCTATCCATGCTAAGTGGTTGTGTTGTCAATCAAGCTAAGCCCTTGCCGAATCAGTATAAAGCGACCAATCCGGCGCCAGTAAAAACATCGCAGATTAGTATGGGATCTATTTACCAGGCGCAGGCCAGTAGCTTTATATTTGAGGATTTGAAAGCAAGAAGGGTTGGCGATATTTTGACGATTGTGCTTTCTGAGAAAACCAATGCCAGTAAAAAAGCCACTACAAGTACTAAAAAGGAAAACACCACGGATCTAGGTACACCAACAATTTTTGGTGCCGGGGTGACATATGGTGGTCGTAATATACTTGGAGCCAATATTGAGTCTGCACAAGAATTTACCGGCGAAGGCGACAGTGAGCAAAGTAATGCGTTGAATGGCACTATTTCAGTGACCGTGGCAGAGGTATATCCCAATGGGAATTTATTTGTCAAAGGGCAAAAACGAATTCTACTCAATCAGGGGGATGAATATATTCAAATCAGCGGTATTGTAAGGCCTACGGATATTAGCGTTAATAACTCGGTCTCATCAACTCAGCTGGCTGATGCCAGGATTGTCTATAGTGGTGAAGGTGCTGTTTCAGATTCCAACAGAATGGGTTGGCTGGCCAGATTCTTTAACAGTCAATACTGGCCTTTTTAGCCAGTGCAGGATAATAAAATGAAAAAATATTTTAAAGCCCGACTATTACTGTTAATTATTATCGGTTTCTTCACCTGTAATGCTGCCGCCGAAAGAATCAAGGATCTGGCGTCAATCGCAGGAGTTCGCTCTAACCAGTTATTAGGTTATGGTCTGGTAGTTGGGCTTGATGGCACCGGTGGTGGTACACGGTTTACCCAACAAAGCCTTAAAAATATGCTTACTCGTTTTGGTATAACAGTGCCAGCGAATGTTAATTTGTCCTCAAAAAATATTGCGGCAGTAGCCGTTCATGCGACATTGCCTGCATTTATAAAACCCGGTCAATCAATAGATATCACAGTGTCATCATTGGGTGATGCAAAAAGCCTCAAGGGTGGCAGTCTGTTAATGACACCGCTAAAGGGAGCTGATGGCCAGGTTTATGCAGTAGCACAGGGTAATCTTGTTGTCGGTGGATTTGGAGTATCTGGTAGTGATGGCTCCAAGGTATCCGTTAATATTCCCAGCGTTGGCCGTATACCCAATGGCGCCTCGGTTGAAAGAGTGGTCCCCAATGCCTTTACTCAAGGGGATTTTATTGTCCTTAACCTGAACACCTCGGACTTTACCACAGCAAATAGAGTATCCATTTCGATTAATCATGTTATTGGTCCAGGAATTGCCAAGCCATTAGATGCCACATCTATAAAAGTCAGTTCCCCAAAAGATGCATCACAACGCGTCGCATTCGTGTCGTTACTTGAGAACATAGATGTAGTACCCGCAGATGCACCGGCTCGAATTATTGTGAATTCAAGAACAGGCACGATAGTTATTGGTAGTCATGTCAGGGTCATGCCCGCTGCCGTCACACATGGCAGCTTAACCGTATCTATTACTGAAAGTGAGCAGGTCAGTCAGCCTGCACCATTGTCAGAAGGTCAAACAGTGGTAGTTCCAACCACTGACATCCAGGTTCGACAGGAGAATAATCCCATGTTCCTGTTTAATCCAGGAGTAAAACTCAATGAAATAGTCAGGGCAGTCAACCAAGTAGGCGCTGCTCCTGGAGATCTTATTGCTATTCTCGAAGCCTTAAAGCAAGCGGGCGCATTACGCGCTGATTTGATCGTTATCTAGCTTATTAACAGGATAATATAAATGTCTCCTTCAATACCACAGAATGCCAATGTTTACACTGAGCTGTCTTCGCTGAAGGCACTGAAGGGGCAGGTCAATTCCGGTGATAAAGAGGCGATAAAGGAAGTTGCTCAACAATTTGAAGCTATTTTTCTACAGATGATGCTGTCCGGTATGAGGAAAACCATTCAGGTGGATGAAGAATATGGTAATGACAAAGCGATGTATTATGATTTGTTTGATAAACAGGTAGCCATGAATCTGGCTGAAAAAGGCGGTATTGGCCTGGCCAAGATAATGATGGCTCAGGGTGGTATGGTACCGGTGAGTCAGCAACAACAATTACCATCAAAACCTGATTCAGCACACCGCTGGCATACACAGCCCCATCCACTGCCTGAGCATTCAAATGCAATTGTCAATGAGAAAAAATATTTAGATAAAGATTTGTTAGCGAAAATTGACAACGAGATTGCAGATAAACAAGCTATAGCAAAAGCTAAAAATCAAGCACAGGAAATGCCCAGCTTTAATAGCCCGATTGAATTTGTACAGACAATCTGGAATGTTGCAAAAGATGTCATACTGGAAAGCGGTATTAGTCCCAAAGTAGTCATTGCCCAGGCAGCACTTGAAACAGGCTGGGGTAAGCATGTGATTAAAAATTCAACTGGTGAAAGTAGTTTCAATTTATTTGGTATTAAATCAGGTAAGCAATGGAGTGGTGATCAGGCTATCGCTAATACGCTCGAGTTTAAGGATGGGCTAATGGTGAGTACACGGGAAGGTTTTCGCTCCTATCAATCGATTAAAGAAAGTGTGCAGGATTATGTGAAATTTTTACAGGATAATCAACGTTATAAAGGTGTTCTCGAACAATCTGAAAACCCGGATCAATATGCCATAGAATTGCAAAAAGCCGGTTACGCAACTGACCCTGAATACGCGAGTAAATTACAGAATATAATGCAAAGAAAGGAATTTAGTAATATTTTCGATGGTCTTGATGGTAACGGGATTTAGGGCAGATATATTATGGCCGATTTATTAAATATAGGTGTCAATGGCTTACTCGCATACCAGCGCTCGCTATCGACTACCAGTCATAATATCGCTAATGTGAATACTGAAGGCTACCGCCGTCAACGAGTAGAGCTCTCTACACAAACACCACAGTTTACCGGTGCAGGATTCGAAGGATCAGGGGTAAAAGTAGCCGCAGTCACCAGTATTTATAATCAGTTTATTGAGAACCAAGTCACTAGTAATACTTCTTTATTCAATGAACAGGAAACATTGAACAAACTCTCCAGTGATCTGGATAATTTATTGGCAGACCCGGATGCCGGGCTATCACCAGTATTACAGAGATTTTTCAAATCACTACAGGATCTTTCGACGGACCCGGGTTCTACGCCGGTAAGACAGGTGGTGTTGAGTGAAGCAGAAGCTTTAACGTCGGTATTTAATGACACCTATACAAGGTTGAATAATCTGAAAACGGGTGTTAATGCGGAAATATCATCTGCAATTAATGATATAAACAGTCTTTCAAGCTCAATAGCCAGTATAAATAAGGATATTTTATTAACCAGTGGTGGCGACGGTAATTTTCCACCCAATGATCTGATCGATCAAAGACAAAAAATGATCAACGAATTGGCAGAATTAGTGAGCCTGACAACCGTCACGCAAAATGATGGCTCGGTTAATGTCTTTATCGGAAAAGGACAAAGCCTGGTCGTCGGTACCAGAAGCCAACAATTAGCAACATCCAACAATAATTTCGACATTACTGAATTAGAAGTGGGTATCGCAGTTGGATCATCGTCCGTCAATATTTCCAATCAGATTACAGGTGGCAAGCTCGGTGGTGCCTTGCTGTTCAGAAATGATGTGCTGGATAAAGCTTATAACCAGTTAGGTCGTGTCGCTTTGACTCTATCTGAAGACATGAATGCACAGCATCAGTTAGGTTATGATTCGAATAATACATTGGGTGGTAATTTTTTTACTGACTTAACCAGCACTATTGCTGCCTCCAATGCCAATAATGCTGTATCGACGGATCATGTATACACGGCCAGTGTTTCAGATAGTAATTTAATACAAGCCAGCGATTACCGGCTGGATTTTGGTACAGGTAATGTCTATTCGCTGACCAGATTAAGTGATAACAGTATCATTGGTAGTTCTGCCAGTTTGGCAACACTTTCGGCTACTGTCAGCGCTTCAGAGGGTTTCACCCTGGCTTTGACCAGTGGAACAAGTATTACCACAGGCGATAGTTTTCTGGTATCTCCTGCAGGAAAAGCCGCGCGTGACATTGGTGTTGCACTCACCAATACCAGTCAGATTGCCGCTGCATCACCTTTAATAGCCACTCGAGCCGCTGCAAACACAGGCAACGCCAAGTTTGTCAATGATGCACTCATTAGTAATACGGGCAGTTTACCAACAGCACCTATTACATTTACATTTGATAGTGGTAGCAATACTTTTGTAGCCAGTCCAGGGGCAGCAACAACACCAGCCGCCGCCACTATAGCCTATAATCCGGCCACTGATAGTGGCACCCAGTATCAAGTGGTCTTGACAGGTGTTGGCACTTATCAATTCACAGTGACGGGTACACCAGCCAATGGTGATGCTTTGTCAGTCGATGTCAATAACAATGCTTCCGGTGACAATCGTAATATATTGTCTTTGATTGGTTTACAGGAACAAAAATCAGTTGCGAATGGTAGTGCTAATTATCAGGAATCATATTCCGAACTGGTAGCCGAAATAGGGGTCAAGACCAAGCGATCAGAATTTGCCATGAATGCCAACCAAGTACTTTATGAGCGTGCGGTATCATCACAACTTGAGATATCAGGTGTTAATCTTGATGAAGAGGCCGCTGATTTAATTCGCTTCCAGCAGGCATACCAGGCAGTGGCGCGCATTATTACCACAGCTGATGAGCTTTTCCAGAGTCTGCTTGGTGCGGTTTCGAGGTAAGGTATGAGAATATCCACATCACAGTTTCAACTTGAGAGTGTTAGACGCATGCTTGATCAGGAAGCAAGGTTGAGTCAGATACAACAAAAAATATCAACTGGTAGAAAAATTCTTTCGCCCTCTGATGACCCATCAGGGTCAGCGCGTATTCTTGACCTTAAGCAAGTCATCGATGTTAATGAGCAATACAAGCGTAATGCGGATATCCTTGAATCCAGGCTTGCAGCGCAAGATGTGACGCTCACTGGTTTTATTGACGCCTTTCAACGCGTCAGGGAACTGGCAGTACAAGGATTAAATGACCCGATTGGTCAGGATAATAGAGATGCTATTGCATCAGAAATTCGCCAACAACTTAGTCAGTTGATCAGTCTGGCATCTCGTAAAGATGGTAGTGGAGATTATCTTTTCTCTGGTTTCCAAGGTGATACAAGTCCGGTCATTGATGCAGGCAATGGAAGCTATACCTATGTAGGGGATCAAGGGCAAAGAAAAATTGTCATTGGCCCTAATCGAAGTATTGAAGATAGCGATAATGGTTTTGATTTATTCTTTAATGTCGATAATACGACAGAGAATGCATTTAGTGCTGTTTATAACCTTGCGACTTCCCTTGAGAGCGATACGCAATCAGGCGCTAATCTTGCTGATATCGATGCGATCATGGACAATATATCTAATTTTCGTTCAAAGACAGGGGCCCGACTGAATTCTATAGAAAATCAAAATACTGTAAATGAAGGTGTGGTAATACAAAGCAAAGAATTACTGTCTGATATAGAAGATCTGGACCTCGCTGAAGCCATTACCGAGCTTAATCTTAGGCGTACCGGGTTGGAAGCTGCACAACAGTCTTATGTTCGCATTCAGGGTTTGTCCTTGTTTAATTTCCTATAGTCAGGTTAAGTATATTATTGAGTCTATGGAATCATTTCATTTCGTTCATTAGTCTGCCCTATCATTTCTGATCTCATCCACTCGTTGGCGCAATGGACGTTATGTAATTAATGTGTATTGTCTTTTCTCTGTTGGTTATGCAGGCAAGTTAATTTTATTTTCTGGTGTCATTTTGCTTCTTTTCCAGACGATGTTCTTATGCCCGACTTTGTGCTCTAGTTTCGATTAAGCCAATAGTTTCCATTAACGTGTTCCTGTGATCCAGGGTCAAAACACGTTTATGTGGCAAGAAACGGTGTCAATTATCTGTCGATAACGAGCTGCATGCACTAAAAATAACTATAAGATATTGATTATAAAGAAAATGTTAATAGGAATAATTATTGCATTGTACTGAATCAGTCAACTTATTAATGGCTTTGGGTCAATTATTTTCATTGTTGTTATATGCCTGTTGTTAGATGAAATCATAGAATTACAGGTATATATCGGGTAAATATTATGTTTAATGATAAATCAATTTTGATAACGGGTGGTACAGGTTCATTCGGTCATCTGCTTACCAAAACCTTGTTGGAAAGGTACAATCCAAAAAAAGTCATCGTATTTTCACGCGACGAATTAAAGCAATTTGAAATGCAGCAGATCTTCAACGAGCCTGAAATGCGATACTTCATTGGTGATGTGCGTGATGCTGAGCGCATCAATCAGGCAATGCGTGGAGTTGATATGGTTATCCATGCCGCGGCTATGAAGCAGGTGCCGGCAGCTGAATATAATCCTATGGAATGTATCAAGACCAATATTCATGGTGCTGAAAATGTCATCAAGGCGGCTCTTGATAATAATGTTGAAAAGGTCATTGCCCTTTCTACCGATAAGGCAGCCAACCCGATTAATTTATATGGTGCTACAAAACTAGCCTCGGATAAGCTGTTTGTGGCCGCCAATAACATCGCCGGTGGTCACACAACGTCGTTTGCTGTCGTACGCTACGGAAATGTGGTGGGTTCAAGGGGCTCTGTTGTTCCTTTCTTTAATAAACTGATTAAGGAAGGCTCTGATCACTTACCCATCACAGATGACCGCATGACACGCTTCTGGATCAGCTTACAGCAAGGGGTTGATTTTGTGCTAAAGGATTTTGCGCGCATGTCCGGTGGAGAAATATTTGTACCCAAAATTCCCTCTGTGCGTATCACAGATCTCGCCAGGGCGATGGCACCTGATCTGGAGCAGAAAATAGTCGGCATTCGTCCCGGCGAAAAACTACACGAAATTATGTGCCCTGAAGATGACTCACATTTAACGGTTGCTTTTGATGACCATTATGTGATCAAACCATCGATAAAATTTACAGGAGGCGATATTGACTATGCCTGTAATAACATAGGTGAAAAGGGTAATCCGGTAGCCCAGGGGTTTTGCTATAATTCTGGAACGAATAGTGAATTTCTGGTTACTGATGAGATCATCAGATTTAACCAGTTGGGTGCTTAATGATTCCATATGGAAGACAGGATATATCTCAGGCAGACATTGATGCCGTCATTGATGTACTGAAGTCAGATTGGTTGACGCAAGGCCCGATGGTGGGTCTGTTTGAAAAGGCTGTAGCTGATTATTGTGGAGCTACTCATGCCGTGGCGGTGAATAGCGGTACCTCAGCCTTGCATATTGCTTGTCTAGCGCTGGGACTGGGTCCAGGTGACTATTTATGGACCTCACCAAATACCTTCGTTGCCTCAGCCAATTGTGCCTTATATTGTGGCGCTACTGTGGATTTTGTTGATATAGATCGCAATACCTGGAATCTTGACGTCAGTGCCTTGAAGGACAAACTAGAAATTGCGCAGAAGGAAGGGAAATTACCTAAAGTAGTTGTACCTGTGCACTTTGCAGGACAATCATGTGAAATGAAGGAAATTGCAAAATTATCCAGGCAGTACGGTTTTAAAATTCTTGAAGATGCGAGCCATGCGATCGGTGGACAATACGATAATAAACCGATTGGAAGCTGCCGTTATTCCGATATAACTGTTTTCAGCTTCCATCCTGTCAAGATCATTACCACCGGAGAAGGTGGCATGGCGATGACTAATGACAATGTATTGGCAGAGAAAATGAGGCGACTGAGTACGCATGGCATTACCAGGCATGCCGATGAGATGACAAAAGAGTCAGAGGGCGCCTGGCATTACCAGCAAATAGAACTTGGCTTTAATTACCGTCTTACCGATATACAGTCAGCATTAGGTCTGCAACAGTTACAACGGCTGGACGATTTTGTCAGTGCCAGACAGATACTGGCTAAACGATACAACCAATTGTTAGCCGATATGCCTTTGAGTGTGCAGTGGAATCACCCGGATACTTATTCTGCCTACCATCTTTATACCATTCGAATAAATCAGGCAGAAAGCAGACAATCGCGGCAGTGCATTTTCGATCGAATGCGGCAATCAGGAGTGGGTGTTAATGTCCACTATATTCCAGTCCATACGCAACCCTATTATGAAGGGCTGGGATTTCGTCAAGGTGATTTTCCCGAAGCCGAAAAATACTACACTGAAACCATAAGCCTGCCGTTGTTTCCCGCACTAACGAACGAAGAGCAGGATATAGTAGTATTGAGTCTTAAAGAGGCCATGATATGAATGTTGCCGTCATACCGGCGCGCGGTGGTAGTAAACGCATCCCACGAAAAAATATAAAGACATTCTGTGGGAAACCGATGATCGCACATGAGCAATGCGATTATGTCTTTTCAGTGACAAGCTTTTCCTTTCCTATTCAGCGCGCATTAAAAATGTTATCAAACGGACGAGTGAAGATGTTTTCCCCTGATTGCATGAGTGCCCGTTCCCTGGATCTTGAAGAAGGATATCATGATGCCGGTCAGTTCTACTGGGGCAGGACTGATACCTGGGCAGGAGATAAACCTATATTTGAATCGAATTCTGTGCCGTTCTTCATGCCTAGACATCGTGTGCAGGACATTGATACGCCCGAAGATTGGTTGTATGCAGAGTTAATGTATCATGCACTGATGAGTATGCATGAGACTGAGCAGGCATGAGAATTGCGATACGTGTTGATGCAGGACTGCATATAGGCATAGGTCATGTTATGCGCTGTTTATCGTTGGCGGATAATTTAAGAACAAGAGGGCATGAAACATTTTTTCTTACGCGAAAACACCAAGGGAATATAATCGATGTCATTGTAGGGCGTGGTCATCATGTATTGGAGCTTGATAAAACAGAGAGTTTTGCACAGAAGAGTGGTAACTTAGAGTACGTGGATTGGCTCGGCGTTAAGTGGGATATCGATGCGGAACAGACCATGGAACTTCTTTCTGAAGAGGGGGTTTTCGATTGGTTGATTGTTGATCACTATGGAATTGATGCGCGATGGGAGAAGCAGGTCAGTACTTGTGTGGATAAAGTTATGGTAATAGATGATCTAGCTAATCGTTTACATGAGTGTAATATCATAATAGATCAGAATCTTTATAAAGATATGGAATGTCGTTATGATGATTATTTACCTGCCAGATGTAAAAAATTAATGGGTCCGGAATATGCCATGTTAAGCTCGGAATTTTCTGCTCATAGAAAATCATCATCGGGTCGAAATGGTATTGTTCGAAATATTCTTGTTTTCTTTGGGGGCGCAGATAAAACGAATGAGACAGCCAAGGTTTTAGATGCATTGCAAATATTAGCCTTGTCGGATGTTACATATAATGTAGTTGTTGGTATGTCAAACCCAAGCAAGGATGATATTAAATCGATATGTGAGAAATTAGATAACGCTAATTACTATTGTCAGATTGATAATATGATGGAAATGATGTCTAGGGCAGATTTGGCGTTAGGCGCAGGAGGTACCAGTACATGGGAGAGATGCGCATTGGGGCTACCGGCTATTATTGTTGCAGTTGCGTTTCACCAGGAAAGAATAGCGGAATCAGTGCATCAAGCAGGAGCAGTAAAATATCTGGGCAACAGTGCTGATATAGGTGTAGAACGATGGGTTACAGAGATATCCAGTCTTCTAGATAATATAGATGAAATAAAGAAAATGTCTGAACAAGGTAAAGCTTTGGTCGATGGGCGAGGAGTAGAAAGAGTTGTTGATGCAATGGAAGCCATGTCATGAGAGCTTCTATTCTTTCTTCTGATAAGATGCATCCAGTATACCCTTTGCTGGAGAAATGGGTAAGCAATAATCGTACTAAACATGAAATAGAATTGCATACAAATGCGAGTGATCTTACTGGTGGTGATATTCTTTTTCTTATCTCATGTGGTGATTTAATCGGAACCGAGATTCGTGATAAATACAGAGCCAGCCTTGTAATACATGCCAGTAATCTTCCTGCAGGTCGTGGTTGGTCACCACATATCTGGCAAATACTAGAAGGTTGTAACGAGATTGTCGTCACACTCCTGGAGGTAGAAGACAAGATTGACTCTGGGCGTATTTGGAAGAAGGAAGTTGTCTCTCTAAAGGGTAATGAGCTGTACAATGAAATTAATGATGTATTATTTCAGGTAGAATTAAAATTGATGGATTTCGCATTGATAAATATTGATCGGGTTAAGCCAATCGAACAGACTGAAGAGGCAAGCACATATTACCCAAAAAGAACACCTGAAGATAGTAGGCTGGATCCTAGTAAGTCAATAGTAGAGCAATTTGATTTATTGAGAGTCTCAGACCCTGATCGTTATCCTGCTTTTTTTGACCTTCATGGATGCAGGTACGAAATACAACTGACTAAAAAGAAGAAATGAGATGGAAAGCAAAGATATCAATATTGGTGGAATACGGTTAGGACAAGGTAGTCCACCTATGATTATTGCAGAAATGTCCGGTAATCATAATCAATCACTCGATCGTGCGTTGCAACTGGTCGATAGTGCAGCGAAGTCGGGTGTTCATGGTATAAAAATCCAGACATATACAGCAGATACGATGACGATTGACGTTGGGGATGGAGACTTTCGCATAACAGATGAAAATAGTCTGTGGAATGGAAAATCTCTATATGAGTTATATCATGAAGCTCATACTCCATGGGAATGGCATCAGGCAATATTTCAGCGTTGCCATGCTCATGGGCTGATTTGTTTCAGTACACCTTTTGATGAATCTGCAGTTAATTATCTCGAAGAACTTGGTGTTCCCTGCTACAAAATTGCCTCATTTGAAAATACTGATACACAACTCCTGAAAAAAGTCGCTTCGACTGGAAAACCGGTCATTATTTCTACTGGTATGGCTAGTATAGCTGAACTCGATGAAACGGTCCGTACGGTAAGAAGTCATGGTTGTGAGGAGCTGATTTTGCTGAAATGTACCAGTACATATCCGGCATCACCTGAACATAGCAACATCATGACTATTCCGCATATGAGAGATCTTTTCAACTGTCATGTTGGTTTGTCAGATCATACGCATGGCATTGGTGTTGGTGTTGCCAGTGTTGCCTATGGAGCTGTTCTAATTGAGAAACATTTTACATTGAAACGTGAAGATGGTGGTGTTGATGCAGCATTTTCAATGGAACCGGAAGAAATGCAGATGTTGGCAGAAGAGTGCAATCGTGCCTGGCAAGCGGTTGGAGATATTAGCTATGGGCCTGGTAGTGTTGAAAAGTCGTCAATGGTGTTTCGTAGATCGCTGTATATAACCGAAGATTTAACAAAGGGCGATATCCTGAGCAGGAAAAATCTGCGCGCAATACGACCTGGATATGGCTTGCCTGTAAAATATATTGATCAATTTCTAGGTAAACGTGTTAATCGGGATTTGTCTCGTGGCACTCCATTATCATGGGATGTAATCGGATAATAACTGTTATTCATGACAGGATACAATTGTGAAGCAAACATACCGCTCAGTCCTGCTTGGTCTGGGTAATATTGCCTGGAAAATGGCAGGCGATGCAAAATCAGGTGAAAGTCTGAGCCATGCAGCCGCGTATGCAAACAATCCAAACATAGAACTGGTGGCAGGATGCAGTCCTGATAGCAAAGATAATGAATTGTTCCAAGGCAAGTTCACTCTCCCAGTCTATGATGAGTTGTCGGACATGCTCGAAGAACAGAAACCGGATATTGTCTCTGTATGCTCACCAACGGCCTTTCATTTTGAGCAGATGTATACATTACTGACCGAATGTGTCCCGATGATTTGGCTTGAAAAACCCCCAGCCGAGACTGCAGAACAGATACAGCAGCTAATCAATAAAAACAGCGGTGAAAGCAACAGTACAATATTGGTTAACTATCAACGTAGATACACCGAGAGCTATCAAAAATTACGGCAAGTCATTCATAGCAGACAATTTGGAGATGCAAAGTATATGGAAATACGCTATTCCAAAGGGCTTGTCGTGAATGGAATGCATATGCTGGATATGGTTTTCTATATTCTAGGTGATCAAGATTATGAGCTGTTGTGGGTAGAAAATAATAATGACTCAAATCCGTCATTCGCACTACGCTTTAGTTCCGGTATCAGAGTAATAATCAATGGATGTGATCTTCCCTACCATAATATAGATATTATTGTTACTTGCCAGAATGCCCGCTTTTCAATTTTACATGGTGGTATGACAGTAAAGCAGGAAGAAAAAATTGAACATGAGTTGTTTCCTGGTTTTTATCGTCTATCTGAAATAGATAAATGTATTTTGGGCAAGGGCAGATTTGATTATTCTTATGATAAGGCGTTACAGGATCTGGTGCTGTCACATGAAGCAGGCGATCAGCCAATGAGTAACCTGGAAACGTCATTGCATTCGCAGATGTTGATAGATAGAGTCGCGGCAAGGAACTTGGCATGAGTATAGTATTTGCCGCCAGTGAAGTAGGTAGTGTACGTGCTTTATTGCCAGTCTGTGAATTCTGCAGCCAACGTGGATTGTCTGTATCAGTTTTTAATATTGGCTATATGGCTGAAGTCCCAGAACACGAATGGCATCGGATTGAACGAAGTAGCGGTCAGATTGACGAGTTATGCAATATTCTGGTGAGAAATAACACAGAACTACTGATATTTTCTGTTAATGTTAAAGATACATTACCTTTGCAAATAGCACGTGCGGCGCAAAAACTGGACATACCCACAATTCATGTCCTTGATTACTGGAACTTATATCTGGACAGAATGCAGCTTGATAACAGGGATTTATTCAAACCAACCGTCTATGTCGTACCAGATGAATATGCCAGACAAAAGGCAATTCAGGAAGGTGTGCATAATGAAACAGTGCAAGTAACAGGCCAGCCAGCATTTGCGGATATCATTGAACAATATGACAAGATTGCTAATGTTAACTGTGCAGAAGGATTGACGTCATTTGATCTGAACCAGGAAAAAAAACTTGTAATTTTTGTTTCTGAACCTGTGTCCGAGGACCAAGGAAATACATTGGAAGATAATAGCAGGTATCGTGGATATACAGAAAAAGAGACCTTGAAGATATTTATTGATGCTCTGTCCCATACAAAACATAACTATCAGGTATGTATACTGCCACATCCAAGAGAAGACAGTAAGCAAGTCGAGAAGTACTGGCACGAAATTGGAGGGGGTAAGTGGGGTAAAGTCGTCTCAGATATCAGGGGTAGGGATCTTCTTCCATATACAACTGCCGTAGTGGGCATGTCGTCGACATTATTGTATGAGGCATGGCTATTGGGTTTGCCGATACTCAGTATTCAGCCCGGTTTGAGGAATGATTCTTTACGAATGATCGGTGACCGGGACGGTGTAACACTGATAGACAAAAAAGAGCGCGCGGATGAGATGGTATTAACATGGTTGGATCGATGTAATAGTCTGAAAAGAAAACCATGTCGTGACGAAATAGAGTTGCACCGTAATGCTGTTGAAAATATCTATCAGTTGATCCGGAATTTTACCCATTAGATATATTTGAGGTACATAATAAAGTGAATGTAGCGATTATACCTGCTCGAGGTGGCAGCAAGCGAATACCGGGGAAGAATGTCAAGTTATTTCTTGGCAAGCCTATTATCGCTTATTCAATAGAGGCGGCACTGGATAGCAATATATTCGACAAAGTTATTGTGTCGACTGATTCAGACGAGATCGCAGATGTTGCAAGAAGTTATGGCGCCGAAGTGCCATTTTATCGCCCGCAAGAATTATGCGATGATCATACTGAAACAGCTCCGGTAATCTGTCATACAATACAATGGCTGGAGAATAATAAATCCACACCTGTGTTTGCATGTTGTATATATGCTACGGCACCTTTTGTCGAGCCATTATATATAAGGAAAGGATTTGAACTGATCAATAAATATCAATCATCAACCTGCTTCTCGGTAACAACATTCCCTTTTCCAATTTTCAGGGCGCTAAAAATCAATAACAATGGCAGTCTGGAGATGTTCTGGCCTGAAAATGAATTAGTCAGGTCGCAGGATCTGGAAGAAGCATACCATGACGCTGGTCAATTTTACTGGGTGGATTGTAAAAAATTCATGAATGAGCCTAAACTATATGCAAAGGATTCATGTCCGGTTATTTTGCCAAGGTATCTTGTGCAGGATATAGATACATATGAGGATTGGGAGATGGCGGAGTACTTATTTAAGGCTATTCATGCTGGGCAAACGGATAAAAAAATAGGTTTATGATGAATCAAGATGCAAAACAAGAAGATCTGGCATTGTTCGGCGGTCCAAAATCCATATCCGGTGAGTTGGACAGATATAATCCGCTCGGTGTCGAAGAAACAGAGGCGGTGCAAAAAGTTGTTGAGAGTGGAGTGTTGTCACGTTTTCTAGGCACCTGGGATGTAGATTTCTACGGTGGTGAGAAGGTACAGGAGTTTGAACGTGCCTGCGAAAAATATTTTGGAGTCAAGCATGCTATTACGGTCAACTCATGGACATCAGGGCTGATTGCAGCAGTTGGTGCTCTTGGTATTGAGCCAGGAGATGAAGTCATTGTAAGTCCATGGACGATGTGTGCCAGTGCTACTGCTATCCTGCACTGGAATGCAATTCCTGTATTTGCAGATATCGAAGCTGAAACATTTTGCCTTGATCCAGCTTCTGTGGAAAAAAATATTACCAAATATACACGGGCTATCATGGCAGTTGATATATTCGGTCACTCGGTTAATATCGATGCTTTGAGAGAAATTGCCGACAGGCATAATCTGAAAATCATCTGTGATACTGCACAGTCACCAGGAGCGATGGTCTACGGTAAACACGCGGGAACCCTTGCGGATATTGGAGGCTATAGCCTGAATTATCATAAGCATATTCATACAGGCGAAGGAGGTATAATTGTTACCAATAATGATGAACTGGCAGAGCGAATGCAATTGATCCGTAATCATGCAGAAGCGGTAGTAGCAGGCAAGGGTGTCACAAATCTGGTTAATATGATCGGATATAATTTTCGTTTGGGGGAAATCGAATGTGCAATAGGGCTTGAGCAGTTGAAAAAGCTCGACAGGCTCGTACAATCGCGGCAAATGGCGGCAGAAAGACTGACTCAAGGATTGAAAAACCTCGAGGGCTTACGTTTACCCATCGTCAAAGAAAATAATACTCATGTGTACTATATTTATCCAATAATACTTGATATTGAAAAGCTGGATGTCTCAAGGGAAAAGATATTAACGGCACTAGAGGCAGAAGGTATCAGCGGATTGGCTGCGGGATATGTAAATTTGCACCTTTTGCCCATGTTCCAGAAAAAAATTGCGTATGGTTCAAAAGGTTTTCCATGGACATCGGAGATTTGTAAAAGAGATATTGATTATAAAAAAGGTATATGTCCCGTTGCAGAGGAGTTGCAGGAAAAAAGTTTTCTGGGTTTTCAAATGTGTCTGCATGATTTATCTGATCAGGATGTTGATCTGATTATCAAGGCCTTCTGTAAGGTATGGAACAACCTTGAGAAAATAAAATAACCTTTACATGGTACCATTACACGAGTGGGTTAAAGAATGAATGAAAAGCAAAGTAACGACTATTTTTTGAAAGGAACTACTGTTGGCTTGCGTGAGCCTGATATAGAAAAAGATATTATTAATGGCGAGTGGCATACATGGTTTAATGATCCAACAGTTACAAAACATCTTGTGCACGGTGTTTATCCGGTCAGCAGGGATAAACAGGTAAAATATATAATAAATGAGCTGCAGAAGAGTTCTTCCCTGATTTTCAGTATTATTCACATTGAGAGTAACAGACATATAGGCGTAGTAAGCCTGAAAAACATTGATAATCTGAATCGTACAGCAGAAATCGGTATAGTAATGGGCCCCTATCGGATACCAGGAGCACCGGCGATTGAGGCAATGTCATTAATCATGAAGCATGCATTTGATCGGTTGAATCTGGACATATTATATGCCGGCCAGCATGAAGGATTATGGAAATGGGTCAATACATTATCAACGATCGGTTTTAAAATCGATGGCTTCAGGAGTAATGCAGGCTTCAGAGACAATAAAAGCTATGGAGTCTATCTGACTTCGGTAAAAGCGCAGGATTTTTATAAACTGGAGGATGCAAGAAATGGCAAAATCCTGGGGGATTCTGTAAACGCCATACTAAAACAGCGCCCAAGTAAAAATAACAAGGATAATATACTGAATTTCCTCAATGATATAAATCCGTCTTTTGAAGATGCAGATTGAACATAAAATAAGATCGAAATTTACGCAGCAAGTAACTCTAAATATATAAAACAACTCACAATCTTGCCTGCATTGGCATCGAGCAACCTCAATGGCTGTTTTGAAGCTCCAGTCGGCCATGCAGTTTTATGACTTGCCAGATATAAAAACCTGTTGCGTTGTCATCTGGGATGTTTGTTAGCCGGAGCGAGTAATGGTGTCTTGTATGCAACACAGCATATGCACATGTGTCTGTCATAAATCCTACGGATCTATAGACGGTTAATATAAATTAACAATTGTAAATTATGGCTGCTCAATATAGTGAGCATATCATTGCCATATGCTCTCGATATCCCCTTTGAATAAGAGGTGCAGCTGTCAAGTCTTCACGCGGCACAAGTATTGCATTAATAACACCATTATTATTAATCCTATGGGATTTTTATCACTATGGACCATGCTGCAGCTGTATTACCTGACCGTGATGCTATAGAGGATCTATTCTGGAACAACTTTACGGGTGTTTCCAGTGATTTTCGCTGCTTAATACATATAGAACAACAAGATAAAATCGTGGTGTCATATAACCGTCATAGTAAAACCTTTTCTGCGAATAATTACAATAATATCGAATATTTTGTCAATTCATTGACAGACAATATTAATGAAATCGAAATCCGTGGCAGGTTGAACAGATTGCCTGAATGGCGACTATTCATCAAATTTATTGTTGATTTGCTTCCAGCTGACGGGAAATTGTTTTGCCAGGTCGACTCAGCAGAATATCTATCCAGTAGTGCTACAGATTATTCGGATACCAGCATCACTGAAGGTGCAACTAATTTCATACCCTTTCTGCATAGTTTGAAGATTGAGTTATACGATGTTTATAACTTCATGGATGTTCAAGAACCGGGATTTATTACTACATTATGTCAGTCTACGGATATTGATTATAACGGCTGGCGGAAAATTGTGAGTTGGATAGGTGAAAATAGTGACCTGACCGAACTGTACTTATTACTGAATCTGCATTTCTTTTCCAGTTTAGATGCGAAATATGTAAATACTACATGGATTGCTATACGCAAGAATAACAACGAGTCATCCAAACACAAAAGCGGGCTAAACAGTGCGCTTCAGGAATCAAAAGCCAAAAAGGTAATTCTTGAAAAACATTTTCCCGAAGAATTTCTCAACAGGCTGAATGAGTTACTGGTGCACATTCCTTGTGCAGTTTTCTGGTATAGATTGTCATCATTTTATCACTTCAAATATGGAGAAGATATCAATCATTTGTTGAATGATACCAATAAAAAGAGACAATCAAGCTGGATGCAGGAAACGATTCATGATGAAAGGGTAGATGAATTGGTCAAGACATGGCATCAATTACCTGCAGTCAGTCAGTTTCTGGAATTCAAGGGTGTAAATCTTGGTCAATGTATCGAGTATGACCTGATGAAAGATACACTCGCTAGGGCAGATCAAATCATCAGGGCTAAATAATAATATGAAGAAAGAAGCTATCATTTCTGTATTCTGGAACAAGAACATCGACGGATTATACGAGTACCTGAAACGTAAGCCGGTTAATGTGCTTACATTCGCGGATCATTATTCAGTAGAACTTGAGCAGGTAGTAACCAGTCTGGGCGCTGAATTGATAGTAATTGAGCAGGAATTGGGAGAAGAGGATCTTGCTGCACTTTATCGTGATGCCAGTGAGCGGATAATCGCCTGTTCTGAGATGATGAATAATGATGAATGGAGTCAATATTGCCATGACAGAGAAATTAATCAGGGTGTTTTTACTGGCCTGGTTGAAACGCATGTGCGTAACAGCATATTGCCTCTAATGAGCAGGATTTATGCACTGGAAAAGGTATGTAACCGATATGACATAAGCCTGGTTAGCGTAAATGAAGAATATACAGGCCTGATGAAAGCGCTGGTACTTTGGGCAAAATCAAAGAATATACCTGTATTGCATTTACTTCATGGTACGGGTTTGGCACGAGCATATACTGTACATGCAGTAGCGAATTGCGATGTATATGGAGCAGTTAATGAAAGGTGCGTTGAACTATTGCAGGACCTGGGGGTTGAACAAAATACAATTTCTATAACAGGTCTTCCTTCCTGGGATGTCTATGAGCCTTTAAGAGCCAGGAGAGCGCAGCTGCGTGAATTTATATGGAATAAATACCATCTGCAAAAGAATACTTATATCATTGCATTTTTTACTACGTGGGTAGCGAATCTGACAGATCACTGTGACCCGGCTGTATACAACGAGACCTTGAAGAAGGTGCTGCATGCGGTGAGTGCCATAGTACACAAGGGATATGATGTATGTCTGGTTATCAAAGGCAGGCCTGCTACAAATGGAATGAATGTAGATGATATACAGCGTTTGAGCTCTGAATTATCCATAAGTGGCAATGTTGCCTATACAGAAGAAGATACAGAAATACTTGTTACAGGCGCTGATATCACAATTTCGGTGGATTCCAATATTGCAATTGAGTCTGCCTACGCAAAAACTCCGGCAATCAATCTTGTTACGAAATCAGGTTGGTTGTTAGGACCGAGTTTTGCTGGAACTGACGGTGTCATAGAAGTTGAAATGGATGATCTGTCAGATTGTATTATAAATCATGTCAGGGACAGACATATTTATAATATGCACACTAAAAAGCTTTTTGAAAACAAAAAATTTATCTCTCTGGGCGATGAATGTGATGCCAAGAGCAGACTGGCGTCTCTGATGGAGGACTCATGTATGAACAATGATCAATCAAATGATAAACCGGGTGTTGATTATTTGTGGAAAACCCTCGATCGGGATGTCGATGTCGATATTGATATGTTATATCATGGTACGCCTAGATCAGAGTTATTTCCGCTATTTAAACATGCTCCTCGGGTGGTTCTGGAAGTGGGATGTGCCGCTGGTGCAACCGGCGAGGCCATAAAAAAAATGTACCCGGGTGTAACTGTGTATGGCGTGGAGCTGAATGCGAAAGCAGCTGAAATTGCCAAAACACGCATAGATGGTGTGATCAACAAGAACATAGAAAGTTGTGACATCAGTGAGCTGGGCATTGAATTCGGTACAGTTGATACTTTTATTGCTGCTGACGTACTGGAGCATTTATATAATCCCTGGGCGGTACTCGATAAGATCAAACCACTCTTGACAAAAGATGCCCAAGTGATAGTCAGTATTCCAAATTCACAAAATGCATGGCTCATGACTGAGATGGCCTCCGGGCGTTGGTCCTACGAAAGTCAGGGGTTACTGGATATAACTCATATCCGTTTTTTCACCAGAGATGAAATCACCAAGATGTTTGATGACACCGGTTATGATACCGTCAAATGGTCAATGACTTTAGACGGCCGTGTGCCGGAAATATCCTTACAGGAAGGCGAGGTGCAAAGTATCGACCTGGGCAAGATTGTGTTCAAGGATATAACCAAGGGAGAATGGATGATTTACAGAGCGCTACAATTCCTGGTGTGTGCGACACTCAGGGAAGGTCAAGTGACTTATTCCGTTAATCATCAGAAAAAACAAAAAAGTAAGGCTAAAATTGTCTTATATACATTTGAGCAACCCGCCTGGGCATGCGCGGAACTACGTGTCAACTCGCCGTTGAGATTGCTCGGTGATGAAGTGGAACTTGTCTGGGGGGTCCAATTCAATGGTGATCAGATGAGTTTTGATGATTCGCATCTAAGTACGGCGGATGCAATTATCTTTCATCGTTTTTTTCCGTGCAAGGAATCATGGCCTTTTATCGAGATGGTGTTGGCATCGGGTAAGCCAGTCATCTATGAAATAGATGATTTATTGTGTTCGATGCCAGAACTGAATCCCAGTGCTTCTGAATCCGCAAAAATCAAAAGCTATATATTTGATTTACTGGGCCGTGTTGATAATGTGGTTGTTTCGACCAACAAGCTGGCCGCGAACTACGCACCGTATGCAAAAAATATCTTTGTTGTACCAAATCGCTTGGATGTTGGCAGTTGGGGTGAGTCGAAGTCGCTAAGGCCTGCTCAAAAGCGGATTGTTATAGGCTATCTTGGTACACCAACACATCTTGCTGATCTGGCTATTATTGAAGATGCATTGTTTAGACTGGCAGAGAAATATGGTGACCAAATCAGTTTTAGATTCATGGGTTGTATAACTGAGAACCTGAAATCCTTAGCCAACATGCATTTTACTAATATGATGGCAAGCTATGCAGAATATATCAATATTATTAAGGATCTTGATATTGATATTGCGCTGGCACCACTGGAAAACAATCCGTTTAACAAGTCCAAAAGTAATATTAAATGGATGGAGTATTCCTATTGCGGTATTCCTGGTGTTTATACCAACCTTGAGCCTTATGTTGACTCAGTGATTAACTATGAAACCGGTATTTTGGCCACCCATGATAGTGAGTCGTGGTTTACAGCGATCGATTACCTTATTACGCATCCGTATGAGCGTACAAAAATAGGTAATAATGCCAGGAATGCAGTCGCATCTCATTATATGATAGAGCATGGTCAATCAAATATCGCAGATGTATACAGAGGACTGTTACTGGATAAAGATATTCAGATTACTGTAGAAAACGCAAACGTCATGCATGCCGGTTGTCAAATTAATCAGGTTATTCCTCAAACCTATTCTAATGGTGATTCGTTTGTAGATGACGATCAGTCATCTATGGATATATCTCCATCAATCCACTTGCTGTTGCTTGCGGGTGACGGACAGGAGGCATTGATTGAGTCCAGTCTGGCCAGTTTGCTCACGCAAGATTATAAGTCGTGGGGACTGACGGTGATATCGACTGCCGCTAGTGATAGCCCTGTTTATGATCAAATGGATAATCTGGAGTGGGTGATCGTAGAACAGGATTGGCAGCAAACAATACAGCGATCCATCAGTGAGACCAGCGCGGACTGGGTTGGATTTATCAAGCCTGGTGATCAGTTCGACATACAAATGTTATCCCTGGCGGTCAAGTGTTTCAATCAACATCTGGACGCACTCATGATCTATCTGGGTATGGATTACATGGATAATGATGGCCAGATTAAATATTTTAAGAATGAAGGCAATACGAACTCGCAAGACACTCAGCACGCCGATATGCCTGAGCTTTCATTTATTATCAGGGGGAACGTGATAGATGTTTTGCCTGCTCTTGATGAACACACTCAAATTGACCATTGTCAGATAGCTAATGAACTGGTCGCTCGTGGTGGCATATCAAGTATAAGCGCTGTTAAAAACAAGGTATATCACCGGCTGGATTGTAATCCGATGCCGAGGGATATGAAAAACAAGGCAGTAACAAAGTCAGTGTCAGTGAATACGGATAAGCAAAATCCTCAAGCTGATAGTATAGAACCATCATTGTCTAATATGAATACAGGCATTAGTGCCAATACAAATGATGCGAATCATCTGGACGCAGCAAAAAAATATGAAATTTGGTGCAAGCAACATGCGTTGTCTGAGATTGATGCGCAGATACTGGCAGAGAGAATGTACCGAGGATGGAGCTATCAGCCAATATTTCATCTCGTCTGTCTGCTTGAGGATGATCAGTTCGCTGAACTGGCGGATACCATTGACAGTCTGGCCACACAGTTTTATAAGGGGTGGAAGCTATCCATTGTTGCAGAATTTGCCTGCAATAATGATGAAGTCAACAATATCGATAATATTGCATGGTATCAATATAAAAGTAATGATACTGATGCACTCAACAGCATAATAACGGATACGAAATCAGACTGGGTTATATTGTTGCAGGCAGGGACAAGCTTGGAAGTCAACACATTGATGGTTTTTGCTGATTATGCCAATGAATATCCAGAATGGCAATGTATTTACTCGGATCATGATTATTATGAAAATGATGGTTGTTACAGTAATCCGTTCTTTAAGCCGGATTTAAATTTCGATTACCTTTGCTCAATGAATTATATTGGTGATGCTGTTGCTTTCAAAAGGAAAAGTATTATTGATGTTGGCGGGTATTCTGTTGATGATGGTTTTAAAAACTATGACATGATTTTAAGGCTCATTAATAAACATGGTGAGAGTGCTGTTGGACATATTAATGATTTGTTATTTCATTTTGTAAAAAATAACGAAATTTACAATGAGGATACACATAAGTCTGTTTTAAATTCTTATTTTGCACACCAGCTGGTTGATGTGAGCATAGTTCAGGGGTATTTGCCGGAAACACTACGCGTTATTTATAGACATGAAGAAAAACCCCTTGTCAGTATCATTATTCCAACGCGCGATATGCTGGAATTTATGCAGCCATGTGTTGAAAGTTTGTTTGACAAGACTTCGTACTCTAATTATGAGCTAATTGTTGTTGATAATGGTAGTGATGACCCGGATGTGCACGATTTTTATGCGCTAATGAGTAAAAAATATCAGGAAAAAATAAGAATTGTCGAGTACCCGTTTGAATTCAATTTTGCAGCCATGATAAATCTAGGTGTCATGCATGCGCAGGGTGACTATGTGTTACCACTGAACAATGATACCGTTATGATCCAGTCGGAATGGTTGAGCAGAATGATGACACATGCACAACGCCGGGATGTCGGTATTGTTGGAGCAAAGCTGCTGTTTCCAGGTTCTGGAAATATACAGCATGCAGGTGTAGTTATTGGCATGGATGATATTGCAGGCCATCCTTATATCAATGCAATAGATCTGAAGGATCCTGGTTATATGAGCAGGGCGCAGGTCGATCAGGAATATTCTGCTGTCACAGGTGCCTGTCTGTTGGCTAGAAAGGACATCTATAATCAAGTAGGCGGAATGGACGATGAAAGCCTGAAGGTTTCTTATAATGATGTTGATTTTTGTCTAAAGGTTAAACAGGCTGGTTATAAAGTTCTATGGACGCCTTACGCTGTTCTGCTTCATCATGGTTCGGTTAGTCAGGTAGAAACACAAAGTAATGCTGAAAATAAATACCAGCGTATTATTGGATTTCGTAAAGAACAGGAAACAATGATACGACGTTGGAAAGATGTTATTGCCAATGATAGTTGTTATAACAAAAATTTGTCTCTATCAGTTACACAACCAGAACCTGAATTTTCATGCGTTATAAACTGGTATGGTGCAAGCAAGGAGCGGCCGCGCATTTTTGGTATGCCTGTCAGTGGTGGAAGCGGTGAATACCGTGTCAAGGCACCACTAAGGTCGCTGGCCAGAGCAGGTATTGCACAGGTTGACTTTACATATAGCCCTCATCATCAGACCCAGCGTATTCTGACGTTATCTGAATTAATCAGAACCGAGGCAGATGCTATCCTGGTGCAAAACTTCCTCGGCGACTCGTCGCTTGACGCATTGGAAAAGTATAAGAATATGACTGACGTCTATATTACGTATGCATTGGATGATCTGATTACCAACGTACCTGAAGGCAATGAATACAGAAAAAATATTCCTGCGAATGCCCGAACACGTTTACGAAAGGGTTTGATGTTATGTGACAGACTAATTGTCAGTACCGAACCCTTAAGAGATCTGTGCGGGAACATGATCGATGATATCGTTGTTATTCCAAATTACCTGGAATCCAATATCTGGTCGAATCTCCATTCGGAAAGGCATGCTGGTCCAAAACCAAGGGTAGGATGGGCAGGGGCACAACAACATTCTGATGACCTGGCATTCATTGAGGAAGTCGTAAAAAGTACAGCAGATGAAATAGACTGGATATTTTTTGGTATGTGCCCTGATAGCATAAGACGATATGTTAAAGAGGTACATGGTTTCGAGTTTGATTTTGAGAAATATGCAGAAAAATTGGCATCCTTGAATCTGGATCTGGCTGTTGCACCCTTAATGCAGCATCCATTCAATGAAGCTAAAAGTAATTTAAGATTACTGGAATATGGTGCCATGGGTTGGCCTGTGATCTGTACAGATATCTTCCCCTACCAGAATGCACCGGTCAAACGCGTTGATAATGATGCGGCCTCCTGGATAGCGGCTGTTCGTGAGCGTATTCATGACCTGGATGCGGCCTATAAAGAAGGTGATGAGTTGAAACAATGGGTATTAAGCAATCACATGTTGGATCAACATGTAGAGACCTGGTCAGAAAATCTTTTATCCAGTGAATTGAAGCGTGCCTACCAGGATATCTGGCAAGAAAGCAGGAAACTAATAAGCAGGTAATGCACCGTGTTAAATTAAATTTAATTATTTTACGTTCATAAGCCCATATAAAAACAATTGTAATAGATATTTATGTGTTGTTAACCATTGATATCTATGACAATTAAATTTCTTCTTATTGTCTTCGAGTGAATCCAATTTTTTTTACTGAAACGTTAAAGATCATTTGCCGCCTGCCGTTAATATGTGTGGGAGCGGTGAATAGTAACAACATTGATTACTATATCCGCTAAGAAAAACAGGACTGGCATGACAAATATTGAACGTATCTGCCGGTTCTTGAGAGTATTGGAGATTTACCATGCCATTAGTAGTCAATAGTAATCTGGCGTCAATCAATTCCATCAGGAACTTAAACAAGACGCAATCATCTTTAACAACTTCATTACAACGTCTTTCATCAGGTCTTAGAATCAATAGTGCCAAAGACGATGCATCTGGCCTGGCGATTGCTGAAGGCTTTACCAAGCAGATCCGCGGTAATGCGGTTGCCATTCGTAATGCAGGCGACGGTATTTCACTGGGTCAGACAGCTGAAACTTCACTCGGTCAGATAGGAGACAACCTGCAGCGTATTCGTGAGTTGGCTGTTCAGGCAGCGAATGGAGCGATCGGTGACAATGAACGTGGGCAGATCCAGAAAGAGGTCGATCAGCTGACACAGGAACTGTCGCGTAACATCCAGACTTCCGAGTTCAACGGCCAGGCACTACTCAGCGCCACTAGCACGCTGACCTTCCAGGTCGGATTTGATAGTACAGCTGATAACCGGGTTAGTGTTTCAACTGCAACAGTAACCGGTATTGCTGGTTATGCTGCTAGTTTAACAGCGACAGGTACCGTCAGTGTTAGCACTTCAGCAGGTGCGATTGCATCTATAGCTAGTCTGGATACTGCAATTACCGAGATCACGAACCAACGTGCCACATTCGGGTCGGTACAGAACAGGTTCGAGGCAGTAATATCTAACCTTGAATCCTTTAACGAATCGCTGACTGCAGCACGTAGTCGTATACAGGATGCTGACTTCGCAGCTGAAACTGCCAATCTGACAAGATCACAGATCTTGCAACAGGCTGGTATTTCAATTTTGGCACAGGCTAACACCTTGCCACAGGCTGCACTGTCCTTGCTGCAATAACTTTATGGATGATGTTCGTCCGGGGGATTTCCCCCGGGCTGTTGCCGCAAAGTTAAGTAGCTAGTTATATATACTTAGAGGTGTATATATGAATACAGTAAATAGTCAACAGATAGCCAATACCCAAGCGCTTGCAACGACCAACGTTGTAACGCCTAAACGAGTGGAAGTGAAAGCTGCCACATCAACTGTGCCAGCCAAAAATCTATCCGAATTAGATACAAAAGGGCAAGAATCTGCCGTCGTCGGCAATCCTGTGCCAGAGTCCGTTCCAAATCGTGAAGCTAAAGAAGGCGAACTGGATAAAGCCATTGCCAGAATCAATAATTATGTTCAGCAAATTCAACGTGACCTGCAATTCAGTGTCGACGATGAATCAGGCAAAACGGTTATAAAAGTCATTGATTCTGAAAGTAAAGAAGTCATCAGGCAAATACCTGAAGAAGTGCTTTTGCAGATAGCCCAATCGATTGAGGAATCTCTGGAAGGGGCATTACTGGAAGTGGAAGCCTGATTCTGGCATCAATGTTGCACTCATATATAAAAACGAACGGGGTATAGTTAATATGGCAATAACATCTGCTGGAGTTGGTTCAGGTCTCGATGTCGAAAGCATCGTTAGCCAGCTTGTGGCATTTGAAAGGCGGCCATTAAACCGTCTTGAGTCAAAGAAAAACGATTATCAGGCACAATTAAGCTCTTACGGGCAGTTAAGCTCCGCGGTTTCGACATTCCGTACCGCCATGGGTAATCTCGACAGCGTGTCTGATTTCAAATTATTTTCTGCCGTTTCTGCCAATGAAGATGCCTTTACAGCTACGGCTTCCAGTCTTGCAGCAACAGGTACTTACAATGTGCAGGTGGATCGTCTAGCTGAAGCCCACAAAATAAGCTCCAAGGCTTTTACCGATACCGACACCAGCACAG
Organism: uncultured Gammaproteobacteria bacterium; assembly: GCA_963807455.1. Lineage (GTDB taxonomy): Bacteria > Pseudomonadota > Gammaproteobacteria > JAADHQ01 > JAADHQ01 > JAADHQ01. The sequence continues at coordinate 169,787 of CAWECS010000024.1, forward strand.
TGGGTGGTGGTGATCTGACTTTAAGCATCGGTGCGGAATCCTTTACTATCGCCGGTGCTGGTTCCCTAACCCTGGAAGGTCTACGCGATGCTATCAATGATGCTGCCGACAATGCGGGTGTAACTGCAAGCATCGTCTCGGAAGACGCGACTAACAATTATCTGGTATTTACCTCGGATACCACCGGCACCGACAATGCCATCAGCTTATCAGGTACTGCAGCCGACGTCGGGAATCTTAACCCGACAACTATCAATGTGATTGCTGATCTGGATGCGCAAATTATTGTTGATAATACATTTACCATTACTCGTAGCACCAATACCATTTCGGATGCGATTAGCGGAGTAACGCTCAATCTCAAGGACACCACAACAGGAAATGTCAATTTAAAACTGGAACGAGACAGTGAAGGGGTGAAAGAAAAAGTACAGGCATTTGTCGATACTTATAATTCGATGAAAGACACGCTGAATGGACTTCGTGCCGATGGCCTGAGTGGTGACAGTGCATTGCTCAGCATCGAAAACAGCCTTCGCAGTGTATTTAATACGCCACCTACTGGTTTGACAACCACCAAGAACTATCTGGTAGAAGTGGGTGTTGCATTTGATAAAAACGGTAAGCTGACACTGGATGCAACAGACCTTGAATCAGCGATCAATGGCGACTTTGAAGGACTGGCTGAGCTGTTCACAGACGATAACCAGGGCTTTGCTTTTCGTCTGCAAGCGGCAGCCGCTTCCATCCTGGAAGAAGATGGGCTGATTGACGCCAGAGAAGATGGCATTAACAGATCAATCGATTCGACAAATTCAAGAATTGACAGGGAAGAATATAGAATGCAGCTGGTTGAAGATCGTTTGCGATCACAATTTTCAGCATTGGATGCATTGATCGGTACACTGTCCAGTACCGGTAATTTCCTGCAGTCGCAGCTAGCATCGCTGCCAAATTTTAACAACAATAACTGATTTTTTACTACAGAAAAACAGTGATTGTGTCGATAAAATAGAGATAAGAGCTTAACAAAGCGTAACTTTTAATAATGTCGAAAAAGCAAAATAAAGGTGCATCAATGACTCACGCAAATATCCAGTCAGTACTCAACGAATACAAGCAGGTAGGTGTGCAAAACAATATTACCGATGCCTCGCCTCATCGGCTGGTGCAGATGCTGATGGAAGGTGCACTTGACCGCATCAGTACCGCCAAGGGACACATGCAAAGAAATCGCTTTGCAGAAAAAGGTCGCTTTATAAGTTCGGCCATTTCCATTGTTGATGGCTTGCGCAGTAGCCTTGATTTTGAAAAGGGCGGTGAAATCGCACAAAACCTCGATGCGCTATATGACTATATGAATCGACGATTGTTGGAAGCCAATGTCAACAATAATCCTGACTATCTTGATGAAGTTCATGGTTTGATGTCAGAAATTAAAGCAGGATGGGATGCTATTGCCGGGGAAGCCAGCAAGCTCTGATCATATGATACTTGCTATGAAAACAAGTAGAGAGATGCATAATGAATAGACAGGCTACATGGATAGAAATTACTGACATGACGCAACAAATGTTGGCGCATGCTCGATCAGGTGAATGGAACACGGTCATATCGCTGGAAACAGATCGACAATCAAAAATGCAAACCTACTTTTCCATTTCACCGAAACTGGATGAGGCTGAATGGATTGCCAATGGTATTATGAAAGTGATGTCAATTGACAAAGAAATAATGGCTCTTGGCAAAACAGATATCGACAAACTGGGCGATACGCTGACGCACATACAACGAGGCAAGAAAGCGCAATTCGCCTATAAGAAACTGGCCTGATAGTATAAAAAACGCGTAGATTGTGCTGACATGGATGAGAGCGTAATAAAATACAAGGCCAACCTGGCCATTGAATGGAATCCTGTAGAAGCCCTGCCTGACAAAGAAACCATCCACCACTTTTCTGAAAATAACCATGAATGCCTAAGACAGGCTTTATTACTTGATGAGCTTTCACATGTTCATCTGGACGATCATTCATTTGATTCCAAAGATGCTTCCAGACTGGATAAAAAACTGGATTGTTTGCTGACATTGCTGGGTTCCGTTATTCAAAAACAGAAACAGTCCACCGCTACTGCCGATGTCACACTGGGCAGCAATGTCATTGCATGGCAAGCACATGATACTGCCGACATCAGGCCCTCTGAGCTGTTATTGGTTCAACTGTATATACATCCCTTGTCCGTCTACCCGTTAAAACTGTATTGCCGTGTCAGTGATATAAAGGCCGGGACGATAACAGTGTCCATTTGCATGCTGGAAGCAACTGAACAGGAGCTGCTTGAAAAATTTATCTTTCTTAACCACCGCCGCAGTATTGCGGCAGGCCGCAAGCCGCATTCATCCATACGTTAAGCCTATCTTTAGCCCAATCTCCAGGTCACGATCAGCTCGCAGATCTATTGGTAAACAGCTAAGGATTGATGCTGTTTTTAAGCCAAAAAATGGCCTCGCTGGCCGACTAAATACCTTAAAATTAAACAACTTGTAGCAAAATTGCACATTTATGCGTTCTATAACGACAAAATTTTGACATCTTTACCCAGTAGTGTTTTACTTCAACTATCAGGTGATAAAACATTAACTAATAAAGACAACAAGTTAATTGTAGATACTAATAATGTGGTCGAACATGGTGAGAGAGTGATGCAGACTAATAAAATACTGGTAATCGATGCAGATAAAGCCAGAGGTGAGCAGTTAAAGGAAATGCTTACTTTTATTGATTATGAAGTTGAATTGACAAATAGCGAGGATTTCAATGCTGAATCGCTGAGAAAATCAGATAACTTTCATGCCTTGATCCTGGGTGAAATGGCCACTAAAGATTCAAGCCAGAAACTGATTAACAGCATTAATAAAAAAGATCCCAACTTGCCCAAGTTTATCATTGCCAATGATGAGGCAGAAATGCCGGCAAAAAATGATGACCTGGGGATCATCGGTATTATCAAGTACCCGTTTAAGCATGCCAATATCAATACCGCATTGCATAATGCCCAGGTGTTCAGGGAAAGCCGGGAAAAATCAGCCTCGAAAAGACCGGTGGAATTATTTCGCAGCCTGGTCGGTAGCAGTCGAAAAGTTAAGGCAATACGCCGCCTGGTAGAGCAAGTAGCTGAGTCAGAGGCGACTGTATTGATTCTTGGCGAATCAGGTACTGGCAAGGAAGTGGTTGCCAGGAACATCCATTACTATTCTAATCGCAGAGACAAACCTTTTGTACCTATCAATTGTGGTGCGATACCACCTGATTTGTTAGAGAGTGAATTATTCGGTCATGAAAAAGGTGCTTTTACCGGTGCAATCAGTGCCAGACAAGGACGCTTTGAAATGGCAGAAGGCGGTACATTGTTTCTGGATGAAATTGGTGATATGCCCCTGCCCATGCAAGTCAAGCTGCTACGGGTGCTACAGGAGCGTGTGATTGAGCGCGTTGGTAGTAGCAAAAGCATTGATATTGATGTGCGCGTGGTGGCTGCGACTCATCGTAATCTCGAAGAGCAGATTAAACAGAATAAATTCCGCGAGGATCTATATTACCGCCTTAACGTCTTCCCGATAGAAATGCCGCCATTGCGTGAACGTGTCGAAGATATCCCGCTACTGATCAATGAGCTGATTTCACGTATCGAACACGAAAAACGTGGTTCTGTGCGTCTGACGCCCGCTACCGTGATGGCACTGTGCCAGGTTAAATGGGCGGGAAATGTACGCGAACTGGCCAATCTGATCGAGCGACTTGCCATTCTTTTTCCTTTCGGCCTGGTTGATGTTCATGAATTACCGGAAAAATATCGTCCTGAAAATGGTGTCGGTACCGCCGCCGTCTATGCTGATTCAGTACCCGCAGTCACAGATATTGGCGATGCACTTTCATCAGATGCACGTTTACCTCGAGATGGTATTGATCTAAAAGAACATTTAAATAATATGGAAGTAAGCCTGATTCGTCAGGCCCTGGATGAAGCCGATGGCGTGGTGGCGCATGCCGCCAAATTATTGAACATGCGCAGAACCACATTGGTAGAAAAACTCCGTAAATACGGCCTTCAGAGAAATATTGAAGCGTCGTAAATTTGACTCCTCCTGAGAGTAGACTTTTTATCTCATTGTAATTTAAGAAATTCTATTTTAGGCATAGTTCTTGCTCTTAAGTTTGTAAAGTTAAATCAAACAAGCGAGGGGCGACTATGTCGCAACACAACATTGAACAGGCCAATAATCTGCAGCAGGCATTTACCGCCTTCAATCGCATGTCTGTTCAACTGGAATCTTCCTACCGCGATCTGGAAAATAAAGTCAGTGATCTGAAAGAAGAACTGGCTGCGGCCCGCAGTGAACGCTTGCAGCAGCTGGCTGAAAAGGAAAAACTCGCCGATCGTTTGGAGCATCTGCTTTATTTACTTCCCGGCGGTGTCTTACTTCTGGATGCCCAAGGCATTATTACCAAAACCAATCCTATGGCAGAGGAATTACTGCAGCAAAAATTGCCTGGTAAAAACTGGTCTGTGGTGATGTCAGAACACTTTGATCAGGGCATGACAGATTGTGGTGAAGTGACGCTTAAAAGCGGTAAACATGTCACCTTGTCGCGCCGTTCTCTTGATGCTGAACCCGGTCAGATAGTGCTGCTGATGGATGTCAGTGAACAGCACGAGCTTAAAACCGTATTAAATCGACAAGACCGCCTGGCTGCAATGGGAGAAATGGCAGCCAGCCTGGCACATCAAATTCGCACACCGCTATCGACAGCCTTGTTATACGCATCCAATTTTCAGAATGAATCCCTGAGTCAGGTAGACCGCGAAAGAATGTCATTCAAAGTAGTAGAGCGGTTGAAACATCTTGAACATATGGTGAATGATATGTTGCGTTTTACTCGTGGCAGTTCAATTGTCGCAGCAACAATAGAACTGAGCGAGTTGTTTGAAGAATTCAGTAAAATCATCGAGCCTCAGATAGAGCAAGTGAATGGTTGCTTAACACTACCAAGTCCCGCTCGATCCTTACAGTTACAGGGTGATCAGGATGCCTTAGTGGGTGTATTGCTCAACCTGGCGAATAACTCTATACAAGCAACAGGAAAAAATGTCGCTATTGATATCAATATTAAAAGTGTTAACGATGGCCAGGTTGTTTTATTGATCAGGGATAATGGCCCAGGCATATCGGCAGAAATAGCCGAAAAAATATTTACGCCATTTTTTACTACACGCACAGAAGGAACAGGCCTGGGGCTTGCCGTCGCAGAAGCTACCATGCGTGCACATCATGGCGGTATTCGCTGTCTGCATCAAGCCAAAGGCGCAGCTTTTGAAATCACCATGTCATTAGCAGATAACGACAATATGTTGCCTAGCGGCATCAATCATATGAATACAAGTTATTAACTTGTAAAAATAACGCAATCTTGAAAGGGGTTACCAAAGTATGTCATTAGGTTCAGTATTAGTAGTAGAAGATGACCTGTCATTACGAGAAGCCTTGTGTGATACCTTGCAACTGGCGGGATATCCTGTTATTTCAGCCACTGATGGTAATGCAGCGCTATCACTTATTGACCATGAGCTGATTAGTGTCGTTGTCAGTGATGTACAAATGAAACCTATGGATGGCTTTAGTTTACTGAAACAATTGAAATCCAGCCGTCCAGATTTGCCTGTGGTATTAATGACAGCTTATGGCACCATCCAAAAAGCTGTACAGGCGATTCGCGAAGGTGCATCTGATTACCTCGTGAAACCATTCGATTCTGATTCTTTATTGGCGCTGGTTAAGCGTTATACGATTGATGATGAAGATGAGCAGTACTCATCCCTGGTTGCCGAGGATGGTAAAACACGTCGTCTGGTTGATTTAGCAAAACGTGTTGCCAGCAGTGATGCCACGGTAATGATTACCGGAGAAAGTGGTAGTGGTAAAGAAGTGTTTGCGCAATTTATACATCAGCAATCGACACGTCTGAATGGCCCTTTTGTTGCAATCAATTGTGCCGCCATCCCGGAAAACATGCTTGAGGCGATAATATTTGGTTATGAAAAAGGCGCATTTACCGGTGCATATACATCAACACCGGGTAAATTTGAGCAAGCTAATGAAGGTACTATACTACTTGATGAAATTTCTGAAATGAGTCTGCCACTGCAAGCCAAGTTACTGCGTGTTTTGCAGGAACGCGAAGTGGAGAGATTAGGTGGAAAAAAAGTTATCCCTCTCAATGTGCGCGTTCTCGCTACCTCCAATCGCAATTTGCGTGATGAAGTGACAGCTGGCCGTTTTCGTGAAGATCTATTTTACCGCCTGAATGTATTTCCTTTACATTTGCCTCCTTTGTGTTCCAGGAAAGATGATATTCTTCCCATCGCCGAAAAATTGTTACAACGTTGGGCTAAAAACCGCCAACCTCGGCCGGTATTTTCAGAGCAAGCCTGCGAAAAATTACTTGAGTATGACTGGCCAGGTAATGTTCGTGAGCTCGATAATGTAATACAGCGCGCATTGATATTAATGGCAGGTGACACTATTGATGCCTGTGATATTTGTTTTGAAGCAGAACAAGCAAGTTCAGATGCAGAAGAATTGCTGCGCGCATCCAATGACGATGAGGACATTGATGAATCACTAAAACTGGGCGAGGACCTCAAGACCCGCGAGCAACGAGTCATAGTCGATGTGTTGAAATCAGTCAGTGGCAGCAGAAAAGATGCCGCCGAGAAACTCGGTATCAGCCCAAGAACATTACGTTACAAAATAGCCAGATTGCGCGAGATGGGTATAGAGATACCGGCCTAGTTGGTGCGAAAGATGCATATAAAACGACATATTAACAAAATAATCAAGACTGTGATGACAAGTCAAGTTCAGGAGGATCTATGAGCGAGATAGATATTTCAAATGTACTCAATCAAATGCGAGCCATGGCAACACAGGCACAGGCGCAGTCAGCACCTGTCAATGAAGCAAATGCGACGAAAGGTGCTGATTTTTCAAGTATTTTAAAACAATCTGTTGATACAGTGAATGCCACGCAAAAAAATGCAGGACAGCTCAGTGAAGCTTTTCAGTCGGGAGATCCCAATACAGATTTGTCAGAAGTCATGGTGGCTCTGCAAAAAGCCAGTGTCTCCTTCGAAGCCATGAAGCAGGTGAGAGGTAAGCTGGTCGATGCCTATAAGGAAATCATGCGCATGCAGATATAAAGTCGATTAAATAATCCGCATACTCACGTTGAATAACCATTTGGAAATATAATTATGGCAGTCATAAAAGCTGAAACAGCACAGGGTTTTTCAGGCTTACCCGTCCTTCGTCAATTAGGTTTGATGATAGGCCTGGCGGCCAGTGTCGCTCTGGGTGTTGCCGTCGTCATGTGGTCGCAAGAACCTAGTTATACCTTGCTATATGGCAATTTATCGGGAACCGATACCAGTCAGGTTCTGGATGCCCTGCAAAAATCGAATATTCCCTACCAGGTGGATGAGGGCAGTGGCGCTATTATGGTCGCATCGGAAAAGATTCATGATGCACGTCTCAAACTTGCTTCTGAAGGGTTACCCAAAGGTAACGGCGTAGGTTTTGAGTTATTTGACAAAGAACAGGAGCTGGGGACCAGTAAATTTATAGAACAAGCGCGCTATCAACATGCGGTAGAGATAGAATTATCCCGTTCCATCATGACGATGCGGGGTATAAAAAGTGCACGTATTCACCTTGCTATTCCCAAGCGCTCGGTTTTTGTCCGTAAGAAAGAAAAGCCGACAGCATCCGTGGTACTGGATTTATATGCCGGCCATCATCTGAATGATGGCCAAATCGCCTCGATTGCACACATGGTATCTTCCAGCGTACCTGGGCTGGTACCTGAAAGTGTCACCGTGGTAGATCAAGGGGGCAATCTGCTTTCAAGGGTAAGAAAAGACGATATGATGTCGGCCACTGCAGGCCAATTTGAATTCACCAGAAAACTGGAAGATAACTACAAAAGACGCATAGAAGACTTGATATCACCGATTGTAGGGCCTGGACGAGTGCGAGCGCAGGTAGTGGCGGACATGGATTTCACCATGACTGAAAAGACACGCGAAAGTTATAACCCGGACTTGCCAGCGCTGCGTAGTGAACAGTTAGTGACAGAATCCAGTGGTGGTAGGGGAGCCGCTATCGGCATACCGGGTGCCCTGTCCAATCAACCTCCGGCTGGAGGAACGACTAATGATGCGGGTCAGGATAATGCCAACCAGGGTTCAGGTGGCAGCAGTAGCAATAGTAGAACGACACGTAACTACGAGTTGGACAAAACCATTAGTCATACCCGATCTTCGGTAGGATCTATTCGCAAGCTTTCTGTTGCTGTATTGGTGGATGATCTGCAAAAACAGGATGCTGATGGAAATATGACACGCTCGCCGTTGAACGATGCTGCCATCACACGTTTACAAACACTGGTTAAAGAAGCCGTTGGATATGACAGTGTTCGTGGTGACAGTGTTAATGTCATCAATGCCTCATTCTATATCCCGGAAAAACAGGAAGCGCTGCCAGAGCAGGGCTTGTTCGAGAAACCATGGGTACATAACATTATCAAACAGGCTTTAGGTGGATTAGTGGTACTCATTTTAATCTTTGGGGTATTGCGACCTGTATTACGAAGTTTGACCGATAAGGGAACTCAGGAACAGAAATTAAGACTGGCTGAAGCAGGTGGTTATAGTGGCGGCGAATTCGGTGAAGATACGGTCAATATCACATCAGATGGAAGCGGTAATGTTCCCCAATTGGCAGCTCCGGGCCAGATGGAAGATCAATTACAGGCAGCAAAAGGTTTAGTCAATCAGGATCCGGGACAAGTGGCACAGGTGGTTAAAACATGGGTAGCAAGTGATGGCTGACAATAGTAGTGGTACATCTGGAGCAGAGCGCGCTGCGATCCTGTTAATGAGCCTCGGCGAGCATGAAGCCGCCGAAGTGCTCAAATTAATGGGGCCCAAGGAAGTGCAAAGAATTGGCCAGGTTATGGCCACCTTGCAGAATGTCAGTAAGCAACAGGTTGGCGAGGTGCTGGATGATTTTATGACGGTGGTCGGTGAACAGACGGCACTCGGCATAGGCAGTGAAGATTACATAAAAAATATGCTCATCGAAGCCTTGGGTGAAGACAAAGCCTCTGGCATGATCGATCGTGTATTGATGGGTCAAAGTTCCAAGGGACTTGAAGCCCTGAAATGGATGGATCCACGTGCCGTCGCGGAAATCATTCGACTCGAACATCCACAGATAATAGCTATTGTCCTGGCTTATCTGGATTCCGACCAGGCTTCGGAAATTCTGGGCGTACTACAGGAAAAGACGCAATCAGACATTCTCATGCGCATTGCACAACTGGACGGTATCCAGCCACAGGCGCTGCGGGAACTGGATGAAATTATGGAAAAACAATTCTCTGGTAATAGCAATCTTAAATCCTCTTCCGTCGGAGGTATTAAAGCGGCTGCCAATATATTGAACTTTATGGAGAGCGCTGTTGAATCCAATATTATGGATAGTATCCGCGAAACTGACGGTGATCTCGGCGATCAAATTCAGGACCTGATGTTTGTCTTTGATAACCTTGCTGATGTGGATAATACAGGCATCCAGGCGTTGTTAAGAGAAGTATCGACAGAATCGCTGGTGTTTGCACTGAAAGGTGCTGATGAAGCGGTTAAGGAGAAAATATTCACCAATATGTCCAAACGTGCAGCAGAAATGTTACGTGATGATCTTGAATCCAGAGGACCGGTCAAGTTGAGTGAAGTAGAGGGTGCACAGAAAGAAATTCTTACTGTTGCGAGAAGACTGGCAGATAGTGGTGATATTGTACTGGGTGGCAAGGGTACCGAACAATATGTCTAAAGTGATCGGCAAAGACCCCAACGGCGATTGCGAATCCTGGATACTGCCTAACATTAGTGAGAATGGCAAAAGCAATAGTATTCTAACCGCCAGTCAAATTGAGAAATTCCAAAAACAGGCTTATGAAGAAGCTTATGCCGATGGTTACAAACAAGGGGTGGAGCAAGGACTGGCAGCAGCAACCGAACAAATCCAGGCACGTATGAATATGTTTAATAGCGTATTGCAATCATTGTCAGTACCGTTCGCGCAACTGGATACGCAGGTAGATGAAGAACTGGTTTTACTGGTTAAATCTCTGGTAAAGCAGATGGTTCGAAGAGAGCTGAAAACTGACCCGGGACAAGTAATGGCGGTAATTCGTGAAGCGATAGAATCCTTGCCCGTGGCTTCGCGGCATTTACAGTTACGCCTGCATCCAGAAGATGCGTCACTGGTACATGAATTTTACAAGTTGGGTGAGCAGGATAATGCATGGGATATTATTGAAGATCCGCTTATTAGTCGTGGAGGCTGCAAGGTGATCACGGATGTCACTCAGGTTGATGCAACCCTCGAGACCAGACTCAATCAACTGTTTGCACATGTGTTTGGAGAGAGACAGGAAGATGTTGATGAATGACCAGAAGGAATGCCAGTTTGTCTGATGCCAGCCACCTCACCAATCGCACAGGCAACTGGGTCAACAAGATCAAATCTTATCACGGTAAAATTGACTCCAGACCCCTGCATGTTGTCCAGGGAAAACTCACGCGTATGGTTGGGTTAACACTGGAGGCAGTAGGTTGCCAGGCCGCCATAGGCGCACGTTGTGTTGTTACTGGCCCAAATAACGAAAATATAGAAGCTGAAGTGGTAGGCTTCGCAGGCGAAAAACTCTATTTGATGCCAACAGGTGATATTCAGGGATTAACCCCGAATGCCAAGGTGGTACCGGTCGATAATGTCTCTTACGCTCCTGTAGGTAAAGAGTTACTGGGGCGAGTGATTGATGGATCGGGTAAGCCGCTTGATGACAAAGGGCCCTTGAGAGCTGAACAAACATCACCTCTGACCGGCCGACAAATGAACCCGCTTCAGCGTAGTCCAATACGGGAACCTCTTGATGTTGGCGTGCGCGCGATCAACGCCTTACTGACGGTCGGGCGAGGCCAGCGAATGGGTCTGTTTGCTGGTAGTGGTGTTGGTAAAAGTGTGTTGTTGGGAATGATGACGCGTTATACAACGGCCGATGTGATTGTTGTTGGTATGATTGGTGAACGTGGTCGTGAGGTCAAGGAATTTGTAGAAAATATTCTGGGTGAAGAAGGTATGGCGCGCGCAGTGGTTATTGCCACACCGGCAGATAATCCTCCATTAATGAGGCTGCATGGTGCGATGATGGCGACCAGCATAGCCGAATATTTTCGTGATCAAGGTAAACAGGTTTTGTTATTAATGGATTCACTGACGCGCTTTGCTCAAGCTCAACGAGAAATCGCTTTAGCTATTGGTGAACCACCGGCAACCAAGGGATATCCGCCCTCAGTATTTGCACGTATTCCACAATTGGTCGAGCGCGCAGGTAACGGTGATAAAGGTGGTGGCTCCATCACAGCATTTTATACCGTGCTGGTGGAAGGCGATGATCATAATGATCCGATAGCAGATGCTGCCAGAGCCATACTGGATGGTCATATAGTGCTGTCACGTGATCTGGCAGAGGCGGGGCATTACCCGGCCATTGATATCGAGGCATCCATCAGTCGTGCCATGACAGATATAACCGATATCAATCACCAGAATGTCGCGCGGCGTTTCAAAAAGATTTATTCAGTCTATCAGCAAAATAGTGATCTGGTCAGTGTCGGTGCCTATCAACAAGGTAACGATCCGCGCATTGATGAAGCCATACAATTTCATCCCAAGCTGATGGATTTTCTACAACAGGACATGACTATGCCAATTCATCTGCAAGATAGCTTGAATGATTTAATGGAAGTGATACCGCAATAGAGTGGCGAATGATGCAATCAGAGTCAGGCAAAAGGGAGTATTGAATGGTAAAGCGAGCCAAGCGTATGCAATCTGTTGCCGATATAGCAAAAGGCAGGGAAAAAAATGCTGCGCGCTTATTGGGTCAGAAGCAAAACTACCTTGAGCAGCAGCGTGAACGCCTACTTGAGTTAATCACATACCGTGAAGAGTATGCGCGTAAATTTCAGTCTCAAGGTAGTCAGGGACTAGATGCGCAACGTTTAAATGAATATCGGGTATTTCTTCAAAAGCTGAATCTGGCTATTGTCCAGCAACGTGATCGTATTACCCAAGCTGCCGGCGACTGTCATGTTTGTCAGGAAAGCTGGATGAATACCCGCATTCACAGCAAGGCACTGGATAAGGTGGTTGATCGCTTTAAGCATGAAGAGATAAAAAAGCAGGAAAAACGTGAGCAAAATGAACTGGATGAGAGGGCTATTCAGCTAGGTTTGATTCGGGGTGATGATTAGCCGCATAGAGGAACAAAATGGCATGTAACTTGCTCTTGTAATAACTATCATTATCCAAGCGAGACAAGGTGCCATGAATTTACTGACAATAAGCGTCGCCAACACCCCATCAGTTGTAGAGTCTACGCCAGGGAATATACTGCCTTCAACTGTGAAAGGTTCGCAAGTTAATGAATTTACAAGTATTTTGTCGGACTCTTTGGCGCAGCAAGGCATTATAGCAACAGATGCTGCAGTCGAATCGACACTCGCCGGACAACAAGCACTCGCAACAAGACTGCCGGTGAGCGGTCAAAATCTGCCACCAACAGGAAAAAGCTTGCCGCTAGATACACCAACATTGCAGACAGCGGAAATGGATGCCGATGCCAATACTGATGGCGTGCTGCCTCAGTTGATGATGCCTGCATTGATCCAGGAAGAAGTGCAAACCAGCATTGCACCCAGTCCAATGACTACTGCCATTGCACCCGGTCCAAGAGACTACTGCAACTGAACCACTGAAAAACGATCTACCAGTAAGCACAGCCATCATCCCTGCGCCAGTATCGGAAGTATTCTCAGGAAACATTATGTCACCCGGGGTCAGTGCTGAAACAAATTTGTTAAAAGGCATTACTGTCGCGGGTACAGTGCCTACAGTTGAGGCTGAAGTTGCTTTGCAGGCTAATGTATCCATCAATCAAAAACCACTGCAATCAACTATACAGGGCTTGCCCATGACGCAAGTCCCTCAGGAAAAGTCTGCTGTTCCAACATCGACGAGTAACGAAAATGCTTTCAATGGTGGCGCGGAACAACGTCAATTATCCAGTTTACCTGAGATGCCGATCAATAAAATGGATGAAAAGCAGGATTTTAGCCGTATTATCGAAAAAGGCTTGGGCCAGATAGGTAAGGAAATGCCAGCAGTGAATACAGCATTGGTATCTGAATCCAGTGCTCGAATGGTAACAGAAAGCCTGAAAACCCCAATGGAAACTCTGCAACTGCAACAGCATATTGATAGGCCCAAATGGAGTCAGGAATTTGCAAACAAAATGGTATGGGTGACAAAAGAAGGCCTGCAAAGCGTACAATTACGCTTGACTCCGGCTCACCTGGGTACTATTGAAGTGAAAATAGCGATACAAAATGATCAAGCGAATATCAGCTTTATGTCACAACATGGTGCTGTTCGGGACATCATCGAGGCTTCGATGCCTAGATTACGCGAAATGTTAAATGAGGCAGGTGTTAAGCTGGAACAATTCAATGTGTCCACAAACACCAATGCTCAACAACAGAAACAGCATGCCGAGCACACACCGGGGCAGCATCATAATCCAGATCACGCCTTACGGGCAGATGAAGAAGAGATGATGTCGTCAGAGATTATACTATCCGACCAGGGCGATATGCTGTCTGCTATTGATTATTATGCCTAGTCCAAAGCCGGCCTGTTTTAGCGGTGGAAATAATAAATATTGATTTTCAAGGCTCTATTCGCTCAGCTTGGCGAGTTGATAGAATAAATCTTCAGCTGAATAAACCAACTAAATCGGTCACCAGGAGATATTATCCAGAAGCCGATTTCAAGCTATTCCCTCTTTCACTACTAGTCAGTAATTAATCACAGATCCCGTCATGCTGCCAATATGCCGACACAAAAAATGGCTTTTCAACGTCAAGACAATGTCGCTTTAAAAATTGACAATATAAGTCATTGAATAAAAAGGATTTAATACTTAGCTCATACTGGCATAGGTTTTGCTAAATCAATCATAGGAAACATAATTCAAATGAGGAAATAAACATGGCGAAAGTCGATGAAGACCTGGATCTAGACGTAGAGTCAGGTAAAAAGAAAGGAGGGGGGAAAATGAAATCCATTATTATTTTCTCACTGGTTGGAGTCCTCCTCATTGGTTTTAGTATCACGTTGACACTGCTGTTGATTGGTGGTGACAAGCAGGCAGCACCAGCAGCTACTACGGCTGAAGCCGCCGCTGAAGCCACTACTGAGAAAGCAGAACAGGCAGAAGAAGAGGCTGCAGAATCATCAGCAGCTTCAGGCGATGCCGTCGCTTACATGGATTTAAGTCCCGCTTTTGTTGTTAACCTCGATGGCAAAGAAAGCGATATCCGCTATTTACAAGTCAACATGAGTGTCATGGTCGGTAAGGAAAGTGAACTGGAAATAGTCAGAAAGCATTCACCGGTATTAAGGCATCATTTGAATATGTTGTTCAGTAGTCTCGACTTTAACGATATCAACAACACTGAAGGGAAAAACAAGTTAACTGAAGAAAGCCTGAAAGTAGTCCGTGATGCATTAAAGAAAGCGACAGGCAAACCTATTATTAAAGCAGTTTACTTTAATAGCATAGTAGGGCAGTAACATGGGATCAGACTTATTATCACAAGACGAAATTGATGCATTACTCCATGGTGTTGGTGGTGATGATGTTGATACCGGTGGTGATGAAGGTATGGATGATGGTACCGCATCCTCTTATGATTTTAATAGTCAGGATCGAATCGTACGTGGTCGCTTACCAACGCTGGAAATGATTAATGAGCGATTTGCACGCTATTTTCGTATCAGTCTGTTTAATATGTTAAGACGCACGGCGGAAATCGCAGTGGGTGGCGTGCAAATGTTAAAGTTCGGGGAGTACATACACAGTCTTTTTGTACCTACTAGTCTCAATCTAGTCAAGGTTAATCCATTGAGAGGCACTGGCTTGTTTGTGATAGACCCGAAACTGGTTTTTATCGTGGTGGATAATTTTTTTGGAGGATCAGGCCGACACGCCAAGATTGAAGGCCGTGATTTCACACCGACAGAAAACAGGGTCATCATGATGTTGCTAAAACAATCATTTGCTGATCTGCAGGAAGCCTGGTTACCGGTGATGCCTGTAGAATTTGAATATCTGAATTCCGAAGTGAATCCTCAATTTGCCAATATAGTCAGCCCGACAGAAGTGGTAGTCGTGACAACATTTCATATCGAACTGGATGGCGGTGGTGGAGAGATGCATGTCGCCTTTCCTTACTCAATGATTGAACCCATCAGGGAAGAGCTTGATGCCGGCGTTCAAAGTGACCGTTCAGATATTGACGAACGCTGGGCGGATTCTCTACAGGAAGAAATGAAAGAAGCCAAAGTTAGTATGTGTACTACTATGTTGGATAAAAAGATCAGTTTACAACAAGTGCTGAACTTCAAGGAAGGTGACATTATACCGATTGATGCGCCTGACGAAGTGCTCCTGAGTGTTAAGGATTTGCCATTATATAAAGGAAAATTTGGTGTCTCCCGCGGTAATAAAGCCGTCAAGATAACTGAAAAAATCAAACTTGTAAGTTAAACCTGAAAACAATGATTCAGGAGATATGTGATGAGCGATGATATAGAAGACAATAACGAAGCTGAAGGTGGCGATGATTGGGGCGCAGCCCTTGATGAGCAGGCCGATGCCGAAGCTTCTGCAGGGGCAGAAGCTGCCGATGCAGGCGGTGATGCAGATTGGGGCGCAGCCTTTGATGAGCAGGCCGAGGCCGAGGCAGAAGAAAAGGTAAATGTCGAAAAAGCCGAGATGCAGTCATTACAAGCAGATATTGACATTCGTTCTGACGAAGTAAACCTTGACGTTATTCTTGAAATTCCAGTTACTTTATCCATGGAGATTGGTCGAACCGATATTAGTATTCGTAATCTTCTGCAGTTAAACCAGGGTTCAGTCATTGAGCTAGACCGACTCGCAGGTGAGCCCATGGATGTCATGGTCAATGGTACGCTGGTTGCACATGGTGAAGTGGTTGTAGTGAACGAGAAATTTGGTATCCGTTTGACGGATATAATCAGCCCACAGGAAAGGGTGAAAAAACTCAGGTAATCAATACAGCATGAGTCACTCTTTTTAAATCAACCAAATATGGATTTACTTAAATCATGAGCGTAGGCATTTCATTCAGCTATCGGAAATGGTTCAGTTATCTGATTCCACAAATTTCATTGGTTTTATTTCCATGCTGATGTTTACCCCTAATAGTTTAGCCGATGCAGTCAACGCAGCTAAAAAATCCTGTGGAATCACATTTAAAACAACCTGTTGTCGGTGGAGAGAGTGTCATGAATGTGGTTTTGTCACTTGTGCTGGTCGTGGCGGTTATCTTTATACTGGCCTGGATGATGAGGCGGTTAGGCGCAGGCACACTGAGATCAAATGCATTTCTAAAGATTGTTGGTAGTGTCTCAATGGGTGCGCGTGAACGCGTTGTTCTGGTTCAGATTGGAGAGCAGCAGTTGGTATTGGGTGTCGCCCCCGGCCGAGTACAGACTTTGCATGTGCTCGAAAAACCGATCACAGCTATTGATGCAGAAGGGGCTATGTCAGACTGGCTTTTCCGAGCGCCTTAAGTCCATACTAAACAAAGAGAAGTGAGATGAAAAAAATCTTTTTCTTGATCTCGCTGTTGTTCTTAAGTACTGCGGTGCTGGCTGAACAAAACCTGACGCTGGTGACATCATCGCCAACCGCAACGGGTGGTCAGGAATACTCTGTTACTATAAAAATCCTGTTCCTGATGACGGCGCTGACATTTATCCCGGCGGCCGTCATGATGATGACATCCTTTACTCGTATCGCCATTGTGTTATCCATACTGCGTACTGCCATAGGCACCCAGCAGGTGCCATCAGCACAGATTATTCTTGGACTATCCTTGTTCCTGAGTATGTTTATTATGATGCCGGTCATTGAAAAAACTTATATCGATGCGATCGAGCCTTACCTGGATGAAAAAATTTCTGCCGAAGTAGCATTGGAGAAAGTCAAGGCACCAATCCATACCTTTATGATGGAACAGACGCGCGAGTCTGATCTGGCATTATTTAGTGGCTTTGCCAATATAGAGAGATTTGAAAAACCGGAAGATATACCCATGTCAATACTGGTGCCCGCGTTTGTCACCAGTGAATTAAAAACGGCTTTTCAGATTGGCTTCCTTATCTTTGTTCCTTTTGTTGTCATTGATCTTGTAGTGGCCAGTGTATTAATGTCGATGGGCATGATGATGTTATCTCCAATGTTGATATCAATGCCATTCAAACTGATGTTATTTGTACTCGTTGATGGTTGGTCGTTAATTATGAGCACCCTGGTTTCGAGTTTTGCAATCTAGAGGTATTCAATCATGACACCTGACATTGTTCTGGAAGTAGGTCAACAGGCCCTGAAAGTGACTGCATTACTGGCAGCACCGATGTTGTTGTCAGTATTGGTTGTCGGCTTGATCGTCGGTATGTTTCAAACCGTCACATCAATCCAGGAAATGACATTAAGCTTTATACCAAAATTAATTGTACTTGCGCTGGTATTAGCGACAGGAGGTCCATGGATGTTGACCTTGATTACTGACTTTATGATACAGATTTTTGAAGATATCCCGAATCTTATTGGTTAGGTAATGATGACCATAAGCAGTCATGAACTCGTTAACTTGATCAGTGCCTATTTCTGGCCATTTGTGAGAATCAGTACCGTACTGATGGCGGCGCCGGTCTATGGTGCAGTAACTATTGTGCCTGTGAAAATTCGACTGATGTTAGCCCTGGCCATCACTTTTGTTGCAGTACCACTAATACCGGCGACAGCATACATTGATCCATTAAGTGCAACCGGTTTGTTGGTATTGTTACAGCAAATAGTTTTAGGGCTTGCCATGGGGTTTTTGTTACAACTCGCTTTTGCCAGTCTCTCATTGGGTGGTAGTAGTATTTCCATGCCGATGGGATTGGGTTTTGCCAATATGGTAGACCCGGTCAATGGTGTGCAGGTACCTGTGATGAGCACGCTGTTTACTATCATCGGTACTTTATTATTTCTGGCCGCGAATGTTCATTTAATTTTGATTCAGGTGGTTATCGACAGTTTTACCAGTCTACCAGTTGGGCCGGTAGGATTATCGCAGGATAGTATTCTTAAAATCGCGTTATGGGGTGGAAGAATATTTATGGGTGGTATATTAATAGCACTACCGGCGATCATGATCATCACGCTTATCAATATTGCTTTTGGTGTCATGACCAAGACAGCACCTCAACTGAATATATTCGCTGTTGGTTTTCCGACTACCATGATAGCCGGGTTTCTGGTTATTTATCTGACCTTGCCGAATCTTTTACCCCGATTTATGCAAATGATACAGCAGGCTTTTGATACCATGCATTTAATTCTGGGGTTGAGTTGATATGGCTTCTGAAAACGAAGATGGTCAGGAAAAAAGTGAGGAACCCTCCGCAAAACGATTGCAGGATGCAAAACAGAAAGGGGAGGTTCCGCGTTCAAAAGAATTAAATTCAACTCTGATCCTGCTTGCCGGTTCTGGTGGTTTACTGCTAATGGGAAGAGGTATTGGTGATGGCCTGGCAGACATAGTTCGAACATCGCTGACAATTGATCGTCGCGTAATTTATGAACCCATGTTGATGTTAAATAGTGCTATTGCTACGATGGCTGATGCATTCCTTTTGATCGCACCACTGATCATACTGTTGGTGATATCCGTTTTTGCCAGCCCGATGATGATCGGTGGATTTACTATTTCAAGTAAGAAAATTAAACCAAAATTATCTAATATGAGCCCGTTGAAAGGCATGAAAAAACTATTCGGTTTTCAAGGGCTGATGGAACTGGTCAAATCCATATTAAAGGTTTTGCTGGTGGCTGGCTTGTCAACTATTCTTATCATTGAGTTGTTCGATGATATTTTAAGAATAAGTCGTTTTGAATTTGCAACAGCGTTCGCGCAAACGACACAAATGGTTGGTTGGTATTTTCTCGCTGTTTGTTCAACGATCATCTTTATTGCGGCTATCGATGTTCCTTTTCAGGTCTGGCAACATAAAAAACAACAACGTATGACCAAGAAAGAAGTCAAGGACGAGCGTAAGAATACTGAAGGCAATCCCGAGGTCAAGAACAAGATACGAACACTGCAAATGGAAGCAGCGATGCGGCGCATGATGGAACAGGTTCCCAAGGCTGATGTCGTTATTACCAATCCGACACATTATGCTGTGGCACTAAAGTATGATGACTCGAAAATGGGTGCGCCAAAACTGGTGGCCAAGGGTTCTGAACTGGTCGCTGCCCGTATCCGTGAAATTGCTGCAGAAAATAATGTACCGTTGGTTTCAGCGCCCCCTCTGGCGAGGGCGGTTTATTTCTCAACAGAAATTGATCAGGAAATACCCACGCGTTTATACCTGGCAGTGGCACAAATACTGGCTTATATCTATCAACTCAAGCACGCTACGTCAGCGGGAGTCAATCCCCCCGACATGCCCACGGACCTGGATGTGCCTGATGACATGTGGAAAGACAAGCGTTAAATATATTTAATACCCGGAGTAGGGAATATTTTTACCTGCAGCCATACTTTTGTCGAAGATTCTATATATATTATAATTATTTTTATACTAGCCACTAGCCACTAGCCACTAGCCACTAACGCCTAGTCCCTCACCACTGCTTTAACCCGGTACAGT
The DNA here is from genome assembly GCA_963807455.1 of uncultured Gammaproteobacteria bacterium. Classification (GTDB taxonomy): domain Bacteria; phylum Pseudomonadota; class Gammaproteobacteria; order JAADHQ01; family JAADHQ01; genus JAADHQ01. Next base: position 189,767 of record CAWECS010000024.1, read on the forward strand.
TTTTGCACTAACCCTCATAGTGATCATTATTTGACGTTAAATTGACGCATGTTTTTTTTCGTTAGCTAACGTCTTGTTTATATAGCATTTAATTATTGAGGTCTTTATGGCAGAAGCAAGTCTCTCATCCAGTTTCGAGCGTGTCAGTCAACAGGGTCTGGGTGTTCCAGTTATGATCCTGGTGCTGCTGGCGATGATGATTATTCCATTACCACCTTTTGCACTTGATATGTTTTTCACATTCAGTATTTCCCTATCACTGATTGTTCTGCTGGTCGGTGTATATGTATTAAGACCATTGGATTTCGGTATTTTTCCGGCAGTGCTGTTGATTACTACCTTGTTTCGCCTGGCACTGAATATCGCCTCTACCCGTGTAGTGTTGCTGGAAGGTCATACCGGAACCGGAGCTGCAGGAAAAGTCATCGAGGCGTTTGGTGAATTTGTTATCGGTGGAAATTATGCAGTCGGACTGGTGGTGTTTGCTATTCTGGTGATCATCAATTTTGTTGTTGTTACCAAAGGTGCCGGTCGCATAGCAGAAGTCACCGCTCGATTCACACTGGATGCATTGCCTGGTAAGCAAATGGCGATTGATGCAGACATGAATGCTGGCATGCTCACCCAGGAAGAGGCGAGCGAAAGACGCGATGAGGTGCGTCGTGAAGCGGATTTCTATGGATCAATGGATGGTGCCAGTAAATTCGTTCGCGGTGATGCTGTCGCCGGTATTCTTATTTTGTTTATTAATATTATTGGTGGCTTGACAATTGGCATGGTGCAACATGAATTGCCATTATCTGAAGCCGTCAAAAACTATACTTTGTTGACCATTGGAGATGGTCTGGTCGCACAAATCCCTGCATTATTAATTTCTTCATCAGCGGCCATTATTGTCACGCGTGTATCAGGGCAACAAGAGCTCGGCAAGCAGGCAGTATTCCAGTTGTTCGGTAATCCAAAAATTCTGTTCATTACCAGCGGTATTCTGACATCAATGGGCATTATCCCGGGTATGCCAAACTTTGCCTTTCTGTCCCTGGCAGCGGCTATAGGTGCAATTGGCTATTTCAGATTGCAGGCAGAAAAGAATCCGGTCGAAGAGGAAGAAGAAGTTGTTACACAAGAAGAGCCCGCAGAAATGCGTGACCTTTCCTGGGACGATGTCAGGCCGGTGGATGTCATTGGGTTAGAAGTAGGTTATCGACTTATTCCGCTGGTTGATCGTAATCAGAATGGTGAGCTGATGAATCGTATTAAGGGTGTCAGACGTAAATTATCGCAAGAGCTGGGATTTCTGATCCAGCCCGTACATATCAGGGATAATCTTGATCTGAATCCGAATTCATACCGTATCGCCATCAATGGTGTGACTGCGGGGGAGGCAGATATATATCCTGATCTATTCATGGCCATTAACCCAGGCCAGGTTTATGGTGAAATGACGGGTATCAAGACAGTAGATCCGGCCTTTGGTCTGGAAGCCATCTGGATCGATGCAGGCAACCGTGAACAGGCACAGACTCTGGGTTATACCGTCGTCGATCCAAGTACTGTCGTCGCCACCCATTTAAGCCAGATAATACAATCTTATGCCAGCCAGTTACTGGGCCATGAAGAAGTGCAGAAAATGCTGGATGTATTGGCTAAAGCTGCACCCAAGCTGGTCGAGGATCTGGTACCCAAACTCTTGCCTCTAGGCACTGTGCTCAGCGTCCTGCAAAGCTTGCTGGAAGAGAAAGTACCCATCAGGGATATGCGAACTATAGCCGAGACCTTGGCGGCCCTGGCGCCCAAGAGTCAAGACCCCGTCATGTTAAGTATGTCTGTACGAACTGCCTTGAGACAGGCAATTGTTCAGAATATCAATGGCATGGAACCAGAATTATCAGTAATGACATTAGATCCAGGATTGGAACAGTTATTGCAACAGAGTATACAAGGCACTGATCAAGCTAATGCGGGAATTGAACCAGGGCTGGCTGAGACCTTGTTTCAATCACTCAAGGAAAATGTTCAGCAAGTTGAATTATCCGGTAAGCCCGCAGTGTTGATTATCGCTCCTGTACTTCGGGAGTGGCTGGCAAGGATGGTTAAGCATTCGATACCTTCGTTACATGTTTTGTCATACAACGAAGTACCGGATGATAAGCAGATTAGGGTGGTGGCCACGTTAGGTGAGGCATTACCAGCAGCGTAGCAGTAAACACTGGCTACCGAACAACCGGCAAGCATTGCCAAATGACAAGAGGTTTATAGTCGTATGAAAATAAAGCGTTTTTTTGCCAAGGACATGCGACAGGCAATTCGGAATGTACGTGAAGAGCTCGGCCCCGATGCTGTCATATTATCCAACAGGAAACTCAATGGTGGTATCGAGATTGTCTCGGCTATTGATTACGACGAATCTCTTTTCTCACAAATGAGATCCCCATCTGATAACAATAAAGCCACTAGATCGACTGACCACGCTAATACGCAGGCATCTGCGAACACCCAGTCTGACAAGCCGGTGACGCAAAATTCCGATATCAGCAGTAAACAAGCTGAATGGATGGAAGATCCCATGCTGATCCAGATGAAAAGTGAATTAAAAAATCTGCGTAGTGTGCTTGAAAGTCAATTATCGCACTTTAGCCAGTCCGATTTTCAACGTCGAGATCCGGATAAAGCCGCTATTATTCGCAGGCTTGAAAAATTAGGAATCGATAGCGAGTTGGGACAGGAATTGGTGGCATTGTTACCCACAGATGTAGATATTGAGCAAGGCTGGCATCAAATGCTGGGTATATTGTCTCATCAAATTGAGGTCACAGATGATGATATATTGACCCGTGGCGGTATTGTTGCCTTGGTGGGTCCTACCGGAGTAGGTAAAACAACTTGTGTGGCAAAATTAGCTGCGCGCTATAGTTTAAGGCATGGTAATCGTCAGGTGGCATTGATCTCGACTGACAGTTATCGTATTGGCGCGCAGGAACAATTGATGAATTTTGGTCGAATTCTTGATGTGCCCACCTATGCAGTCAATGATGCCAAGGAATTATCAGATCGACTTAAAGACTTGGCTGACAAGCGTTTGGTGTTAATCGATACGGCTGGTATGAGCCAGCGTGATATCCATCTAAGTGAACAATTACAAACCCTGAGCGATTGTAGTAGTCGTATTAAGACCTACCTGGTAATGGCGGCTAACACCCAGGCCAGCGCCTTGCGTGAAGTCACGAGGACGTTCAGCAAATCCCAACTTGAAGGCTGTATTCTGACCAAGATCGATGAGACCAGCATTCTCGGTGACGCACTCTCGACATTGATTCGCTACCAACTCCCGATTGCCTATTTCAGCGATGGTCAAAGGGTGCCCGAAGATATGCATCCGGCGCGCGCTCACAGCATGATTAGTCGCGCGGTCAGCCTGATGCAGCAACAAGAAATGATCTCAGAAAAGTATCCTAATACTATGAATATAAATAGGAATATGGCTAATGCTCATGTCTGAAAAAGTGATGGACCAGGCCGCGGGGCTGCGCCGATTGACAGATCCCAAGCCGGTTCAGGTAATAGCAGTATCCAGTGGTAAGGGCGGAGTTGGCAAGACCAATGTGTCTATCAACCTGGCTATGGCCATAGCGGATAGGGGCAAACAGGTGTTGGTGATGGACGCTGACCTGGGTCTTGCCAATGTCGATATTATGCTCGGTCTCAAACCTCAATATAACCTTTTCCATGTATTAAAGGGCGAGCGTACCCTGGAAGAGGTGATTGTGGATGGCCCCAATGGTGTAAAAATTATTCCAGCGGCATCAGGTATCAAGCAGATGTCTGAACTGACACCGATGGAAAATGCCGGTCTTATCCGCGCATTTAGTGAAATTAGCAATGATGTGGATGTATTGATTATCGATACTGCCGCAGGTATCCATGACAGCGTCATTGCTTTTGCAAAGGCTTCCCAGGAGGTGGTGGTGGTAGTTTGTGATGAACCTGCCTCTCTGACCGATGCCTATGCGCTTATCAAGGTTCTGAATAGTGATTATAACGTACAAAAATTCAGGATTTTATCCAATATGACTCACAGTGCCCAGGAGGCCCGGGAGTTATACAACAAACTGGTGGCGGTGACAGATCGCTATCTTGACGCAACCCTAATAAATATGGGCACAGTCCCCTATGACGACTATCTACGCAAGGCCATAAAGAAGCAAAAACCTGTCGTAGATGCCTACCCGAGGAGTAGATCAGCCATGGCATTCAAGAATTTGGCACAAAAGGCCGATAAGTGGCCAAGACCTGATGCAGCAGCAGGACATTTGGAATTTTTCGTAGAGCGACTCATACGATCGCAGCAGGCAAAAACGGAGTCAAGGATATGAACGGATACGCTATGTTTGCAACTAAGGATCCATCAGAACAGCACAATCTGGTAGAGAAGCATGTTGGCTTGGTCAAGCGTATTGCTTATCACCTGGTGAGTCGCCTGCCGCCCAGCGTTCAGGTAGAAGACCTGATCCAGGCTGGCATGATCGGTTTGCTGGAGGCGTCACGTAACTATAACCCGCAACAGGGTGCCAGTTTCGAGACCTATGCAGGCATTCGCATACGTGGATCCATGCTGGATGAAATAAGACGTTCAGACTGGACACCGAGATCCGTGCATAGAAAGGTCAGGATGGTCGCTGAAGCGGTCAGAAAGATCGAAAATGATATGGGTCGCGATGCTCGTGATCATGAAGTAGCAGAGCAGTTAGACATGGAAATCAACGAATATCATCAGATTTTGCAGGATGCAGCGGGTTGTCGAGTATTTAGTTTTGAGGACCCTGGATTTTTTGGTGAAGACGGTGGCTGTGATTCCGTGGCGGAAACCAAGCAACAAGGACCAATGGAAATGCTGCAAAATGATGATTTTCAGCAAGGCCTATCAGAGTCCATATCCGGATTACCTGAAAGAGAACGACTCGTCATGTCCTTATATTACGATGAAGAGTTGAATTTAAGAGAAATTGGAGAGGTTTTGGGAGTTAGCGAGTCAAGGGTATGCCAGATACATGGGCAAGCCTTGATCAGGCTACGTGCACGGATGACGGAGTTTTTCCCGAAATCCAAGGATTAAGATGTCATCGTACATCTACAAACAGATTGTTTAGCTATTAGTAATCCTTGTTAGGAGGTTATTTTGGACAATAATATGAAAATCCTGATCGTTGATGATTTTTCAACCATGCGGCGAATTATTAAAAATCTTTTGCGAGATCTCGGATATAACAATACCCAGGAGGCAGATGATGGCAAAACAGCGCTGCCCATTCTGCAGGCCAATGACTTTGATTTTTTAGTCACTGACTGGAACATGCCGGGTATGACGGGAATCGAATTACTCAAAGCTGTTCGTGCTGATGCAAAACTTGCCTCAATGCCAGTGCTGATGGTGACGGCAGAGCAAAAACGAGATCAGATCGTGGAAGCGGCACAAGCGGGTGTGAATGGGTATATTGTCAAACCATTCACAGCGGCAACGCTTAAGGAAAAAATCGACAAAATTTTTGAGCGATTAGAGAGCGCATAAATATAGCAGGGGAAAATTAAATGAGTGAATCTAACTCAGTAATTAATGAAGTAACGCTCGACCATGCACACAAGTTGATTGATAGCATTGAATCTGGTGATGAAGACAATGCAAGGGCTATTATGGATGATTTGGCCAGTCTTCGTGAAATGGATCTGTTTTGTGAAATGGGCAAGTTGACAAGAGAGCTGCACGACTCATTAAACAATTTCAAGCTGGATTCCAAGATGGCGGGTTTTGCCGAATCGGAAATTCCGGATGCTCAGGAACGCCTGAATCATGTCATCACGATGACAGAGGAAGCGGCCGATAAAACACTCACTGCAGTTGAAGACGCTCTACCATTATCTGATGAAATCAAGGCATCATCACTGGAATTACAGTCGCGCTGGGACAAGTTCAAAGACAGAAAACTGACTGCTGATGAATTTCGTGAGCTGTCACGAGACCTGGATGAATTCTTCCCGAAAATTTCGACCGGCACAGTGGTGCTGAATGAAAAGCTCAATGACATACTGATGGCACAAGGTTTTCAGGACCTGACTGGCCAAATCATACGTCGTGTCATCACGCTGGTAAGAGATGTAGAAGAAGGTTTGGTGGATTTGATTAAAATGTCCGGTGCTCCGGCAAAAGCCAATGAAAGCAAGGCAAAAGAAACAGAAAGAGACATATTGGCAGAAGGACCAGTGGTACCAGGAGTGGCACATGCAAGTGAAACAGTAGACGGGCAGGATGATGTAGACGACCTGTTATCAAGCCTGGGATTTTAAGGGGATGATCAGTGGCAATTGAAGCGGATGACGAAATATTACAAGACTTTCTCGTAGAAGCGGGGGAAATTCTTGAGCAGCTGAATGAACAGCTAGTCGAACTCGAGCAAAACCCGAGCGACCTTGATATGATCAATGCGGTTTTCCGCGGATTCCACACCATCAAAGGTGGCGCGGGTTTTCTGGCACTGGAAGCCATGGTGGCAGTCTGTCACCGTGCTGAAGATGTGTTCAACCTGCTGCGTACCGGAGACAAGACACTTAATGCGGCCATGATGGACCGTTTCCTCGAAGTGCTCGATATATTGAATGGCCAGTTTGAACAAACCAGTGCAGGTGAGGAGCCTAGCCCGGCAAGTAATGAGCTGTTGGTGGCTCTTGAAAAAATGACACAGGAAGGTGATGCTGAGCCGCCTAAAGAGGAAGTTGCTGAAGTAGCAGAGCCTATAGTGGAAAGTGCCGACACGAATGCTGAAGGCGACATCACAGATGACGAATTTGAAGCATTACTGGATAGCGTGCAAGATTCCAGTTCCAATCCGCCGCAAGACGATGTAAAACCAGCTGCCGCAGCTAGCGCAAGTAACTCTGATGTAATCAGTGATGATGAATTTGAATCATTACTGGATGAATTGCATGGAGATGGAAAATCACCAACTGAGTCTACTGAGGGAACACAGAATAAAACACCGGCCGCTGCAACACCAGCAGATTCCAATTCTGATGTAATTAGCGATGATGAATTTGATAACTTGTTGGATCAGTTGCATGGAGATGGCAAAGGCCCGACTGTCAAGGCTGATAAAGATGCAGCAGCCGAAGTAAGTAAGCCCGCGCCAAAAAAAGCGCCAGAGCCAGAAAAGGAAGCCGCAGAAGTAGTGGCTATCAAAAAGGAAGTAAAAGAACCTGTTGCAAGTAAAGCACCATCCAAGCCAGTGGCAGAAGCGACTGTTCGAGTGGATACACGCAGACTCGATGACATTATGAATATGGTGGGTGAATTGGTGCTGGTGCGTAACCGCCTGCATACCTTAAAAGAAGCCATGAATGATGAGCAGGTATCAAAGGCAGTTTCCAATCTGGATATAGTCACATCTGATCTTCAGTCAGCGGTGATGAAAACACGTATGCAGCCTATCAAGAAGGTATTCGGACGTTTTCCGCGAGTGGTGAGAGACCTGGCCCGCAGCCTGAAAAAAGAAGTTAACCTGGAATTGGTGGGTGAAGAAACGGATCTTGATAAAAACCTGGTCGAAGCATTGGCTGACCCATTGGTGCATCTGGTGCGCAATTCAGTAGACCATGGAATTGAAATGCCGGATGCGCGCGTGAAAAAAGGTAAACCACGTGCAGGCACCGTCGTATTATCTGCCGCGCAGGAAGGTGATCACATTCTGTTAATGATTACCGACGATGGCGCTGGCATGGACCCGGATGTGCTCAGGGAAAAAGCGGTTGAAAAAGGTCTAATGGATAGTGAAACTGCAGCCCGCCTCGAAGATAAAGAATGCTATGAGCTGATTTTCCATCCTGGTTTTTCTACGAAAACAGAAATTTCAGATGTATCGGGTCGCGGCGTAGGCATGGATGTGGTAAAGACACGCATCGCGCAATTGAATGGTTCTATTGATATCGATGCGACACTGGGGCAAGGCACATCGCTGAGTATAAAGCTACCATTAACACTGGCCATCCTGCCCACCTTGATGGTTAAAGTGGGAGCACGTAATTTTGCCTTACCATTATCCAGTGTGAATGAAATTTTTCATCTTGAATCATTTAAAACCAATGTCGTTGATGGGCAATTAACGGTAATGGTAAGAGACAAGGCCATGCCGTTGTTTTACCTCAATCAGTGGTTGGTGACCAGCATGGATGAGCATGAAGACAAAGGTGAAGTGGAAGAACAAGTGGTGGTTACCCATCTTGGTAGTCAACGCATCGGCTTTGTAGTTTCTCAAGTCGTTGGTCAGGAAGAAGTAGTTATTAAACCGCTTGGCCATCTGTTACATGGGCTGGATGGCTTTGCCGGTGCAACAATCACAGGGGATGGACGCATTGCATTGATATTAGATGTACCCAGTTTGATGCGTGCACATACCGGTCGGTAGGGATAAAGTGAATGTCAGTACGTGTATTGATTGTAGACGACTCGGGGTTTTTTCGCCGCCGTGTGACTGAAATGCTGGCAACGGACCCACGCATTGAAGTGGTCGGCAGTGCTGCAAATGGACGTGATGCAATCAGGATGACACAGGAGCTTAAGCCCAGTGTTATTACCATGGATATAGAAATGCCTGTGATGGATGGCATAACCGCTGTTAAGCGTATCATGTCAATTCAACCCACTCCTATTCTCATGTTTTCGTCGTTAACGCATGAAGGTGCGCAATCAACATTTGAAGCACTTGAAGCGGGTGCTATTGATTATCTGCCAAAAAACTTTGACGAATTATCAAACAAGCGTGATGAAGTTACAAAAATATTGTGCTCCCGGGTCTGGTCCATTGGTATTCGAAAATTACCAGCACGTCCAAGGAAACCTGTTACGACTAGTGCGCAAACAGCATCTTCCGATAAACCGGCGCGATCATCCGCATCCTCATCAGCTTCAGCTGCATCACGAACTGCGCCATCAGCTTGTCGCGGACAAATTAAACTACTTGCTATAGGAGCATCAACAGGTGGTCCGGTAGCATTGCAGGAAGTATTGACCAGTCTACCGGCTAATTTGTCCGTACCCATTGTGGTTGTGCAGCATATGCCAGGTTCGTTTACCGAGGCTTTTGCCAAGCGCCTGAACCAGATGAGTAAAATAAGCATTCGTGAAGCAAAAGATGGCGACCTGCTTAAACCGGGCCTGGCATTACTGGCGCCGGGTGGAAAACAAATGACCATAGAAGGGCGCGGAGATGTACTGCGCATTCGTATCCGTGATAGTGAAGCTTCCCAGACTTACAAGCCTTGTGTCGATGTCACCTTTAGCTCAATAGCCAAAGCTGTGCCGTCTAACACGCTTGCCATTATTTTAACTGGCATGGGTGCCGATGGTCGTGAAGGTGCAAAATTATTAAAAAAAGGTGGTTCGACAATTTGGGCACAGGATGAAGCAACCAGTGTTATCTATGGTATGCCTATGGCGATAGCAGAAGCCGGTATTGCTGAAAAGATATTACCATTGCAGAGCATCAGCTCACAGATAGTGAGTAATGTTTAAATCTATCGACATATTGACCTTGCTGGGCTTGTTGGTGGCATTGTCTGCCATTATTGGTGGCAATATTCTTGAAGGTGGTAAGACCCAGACATTAGTGCAGCTGACGGCACTGGTTATCGTGCTCGGTGGTACTCTCGGTGCGATTATGGTACAGACTCAACGCGCTACTTTTATGCGTGCTATGCAAATGTTTTCCTGGGTGTTTTCGCCACCTGCGCTTGATGCTGAAGCGACCATTAAAAAAATCGTCAGTTGGAGTCAGACTGCGCGTAAAGAAGGTTTGCTGGGACTCGAGACCATTGCTGAAAATGAAAAACATGAACTGTCGCGTAAGGCATTACAATTATTGGTTGATGGCAGTGAACCCGAAACGATTCGCAGCATTCTCGAAGTGGATATTAATAGCCAGGAAGAGACGCACATGCAGGCAGCAAGGGTGTATGAAGTCCATGGGCGGCTATTCACCAACAATAGGAATTATCGGTGCAGTCATGGGATTAATCCATGTCATGAATAATCTAGCGGATCCGGCAGCATTGGGTGCCGGCATTGCGGTTGCGTTTGTAGCCACCATCTATGGAGTAGGTTTAGCGAATCTGTTTTTTTTGCCAGTATCAAACAAACTCAAGTCATTGGTGAATACGCAGACACGTTATCAGGAAATGGTAATGGATGGCGTCAGCTCAATTGCAGAGGGAGAAAACCCACGCAATATAGAAACCAAATTACAGGGTTATTTGTTGTAATCAAGAGCATGGGAATGCACAGAAATGCGACGCAAAACAAGGCGGATTCATGAAACAGAAAATCCTGATAGGTGGATGGTCTCCTATGCTGATTTTATCACCTTGTTGTTTGCTTTTTTTGTGGTGATGTATGCTATTTCGTCGGTTAATGAGGGTAAATACAGAGTGCTATCAGAATCTCTAACAAATGCCTTTAGTGTTTCTGCAAGAACCCTGGAGCCGATCCAGGTGGGCGAAATCAAGCGTAGTGGTGATCCTCAATCCATAGAATTCATCAAACGTCCAGTTGTCATCGATCGTTCTGATTCACCTGCACCTGTGCCAAAAAAACGCATGGGTGACATCAAAGAGGCAGGTGATAAGCCATTGAAGATATTATTCGAGGAGTTGCGTGCATCTGTTGCTGAAATTTCTGACAAGGGTCTGGTGAAGATTAATTCCAATGAATATGGTGTCGAAATCGAGATCAGTGCAAGTATTCTATTTGGCAGTGGTGATGCCGTTTTGTCGGAGCAGGCAAAACCGGCTATGCAAAAACTGGCCCAGGTCCTGATGCCATTTCCACATGAGGTGAATGTGCAGGGTTACACAGATAACATTCCAATCCAGAGTAGCGTGTTTCCTTCAAATTGGCAACTTTCAGCTGCACGCGCTGCCAGTGTCGTGCAATTATTCGCGCAATTAGGTATGTCACCGGACAGGCTTTCTGCGACCGGATTTGGTGAATATCGCGCGCTTGCGGACAATAATAGCGAAGATGGGCGTCAGAAAAATCGACGCGTGGTTATTTTTGTTCCTGTCTTGAAAGACAAGGCTCAAGTCATGGAAGCCATCAGGCAATTGGGCGATCGCATGAACAGGGGCATTACCTTTGATAAGCCGGCTACCCCGGAAACATCTGAAGGTATTCGAAATCAAATCCAGGAGCCGGCACCTGAAATTATCCAGTCACCTTTGAGTGAAAGCAGGTTTTATAATCCCGCACCTCCTGCTGCTATAACTAACGGATCGGAGCAGGGCAACACAGCACCGGCGCAGTCAGTGCGGGTGACTACGCCAATCGGACAGGAATCACTGAATACTGAGACCGGTGAACGACATATTGGTCGTCAACCAATAGAAGGTGTTCGAGTGCCTTCGGCATCCACGGAGATAGCGCGGTGAAGGTCTGGAGTGTTGCTAACCAGAAAGGCGGTGTTGGTAAAACAACGACAGCCGTATCACTGGCCGGATTGTGTGTGTTACATGGATCCAGGACACTATTGATTGATATGGATCCGCATGGCTCATTGACCTCCTACTTTGGTTATGACCCGGAAAGTATTCAGCCCAGTTTGTATGATATTTTCCAAACGACACAGCTTGATGATCAATTCACGCAATCGATTGTTCGTAGAACTTCAATGGAGAATCTGGATATTCTTCCGGCATCAACAGCGATTGCTACACTGGATAAACAGTTAGGTGCTAAAAGTGGCATGGGCCTGGCGGTGGTCAATGTAATGAAGCATTTTACTGACAAATATGACCATGTATTTATCGATTGCCCGCCCATGCTGGGAGTGTTGATGGTGAATGCATTGGCTGCCTGTGACCAATTGATCATTCCTGTACAGACAGAGTTTCTGGCGATGAAAGGTCTGGAGAGAATGTTGAATACCTTGCAGATGATTGAACGCGCCAAGTCTATTGAAATTTCCTATACCATCGTACCTACCATGTATGATAAGCGTACACGTGCATCAGTCGAGAGTTTGCGCTATCTACGTGAAAATTACCCCGAGCATTTATGGAATTCTGTTATACCTATTGATACCCGTTTCAGAGAATCGAGTCGGGAAGGTATACCCATTAGTCATTACAGGGTAAGCGCACGCGGTGCTCGTGCTTATTCATCCTTGCTGGATGACATCATGCAAGGAAAAACACTGGAGAAAAAGGCCGTTATACAATGAATCGTTCAGATAAAAAAAATACAACATTGATGTCGCAGCAAAGTGCCGTCATGTCTTACCTGGAAGATCTTTTACAAGAGGTTCCTGCAGTTCTGCCGGAAGATATTCCTGACAATGTTGTTCAGGTATTTCCTAAACAAAAAAGTCCGGCCAGGCAAGAAACAACCGATGATAGTCCTGAGCCTGATGCCGAATCAGCCGGTCCTCAATCTCGTCATAAGGAGATTGCGGCTGGTGATGAAACTGAAAATGGCGTCAATAACAATAGCGCTAATTTACAACAGGTACCGGTGTGGGCGGAACAGGAATTTCAATGCCTGATGTTTCATGTTGTTGGTATCAGCCTGGCAGTACCATTAATAAAATTAAATGGTGTTATTCCCTGGAATGAAAATTTAACGCCGATGCCGGGACATAGCAATGCCTTTATGGGTTTGCTGCGACATCTGGGCAAGAATGTAAAGGTCATGGATACAGCGCATGTGATTTTGCCACCGGATCAAATGCAACAGCTGGCGTCATCAGAAGAACGCATAAAGAAAATTATCCTAATGGATGAAGGGCGTTGGGGATTGGCCTGTGATGATGTCGGTGAAGTGATAACGCTTACTCACAGCGACGTACGCTGGCGAACAGCAGCCGGCAAGCGTCCCTGGCTAGCCGGAACAATTTCCGAGCGCTTGTGCGCCTTATTGGATACAGACGTGTTATCAGAGCAATTATCGGAAGGAAAGTGAACGTATTAAAGCAGTAAAAATGGGGCAGATCTTCATGTAATGGCATGAAAACTGCATTTAAAACTATATAAACATTTGGTGACCGAATTTTGACATGAGCTGTTAAGACAACAGCATCGACAATCACCAGAATAGATTGAAGAAGAGGGTAGGCGTATGAATCAGGCTGTGGAAAGTGGGTTTGATCCGGTAATTCAATGGGTTACATTCAAACTGGACAATGAAACCTATGGTATACGGGTGATGCAGGTGCAGGAAGTTCTGCGTGTATCCGAGATTGCACCGGTGCCTGGTGCTCCCGAGTATGTCATGGGCATCATTAATCTGCGTGGCAATGTCGTTACCGTGATTAATACACGCTCACGATTCGGGCTACCACTGACTGAGAATGATGATTCTACCCGTATTGTGATACTCGAGTCAGACAATAATGTGGTCGGTATTCTGGTGGATAGTGTGGCAGAGGTCGTTGACTTGAAACGTGATCAGGTGGAGACATCTCCCAATGTAGGCAATGATGAGAGTTCAAAATACATTGAAGGAGTAGCGACACTGGATAGTCAGTTGCTGATACTGATCGACATTAACAAATTGCTGTCAGAGGATGAATGGCAAGAAATGGATAATTACTGATCAGGATGCTGCTTTGGATGATGTCTCCAATATAACGCCGACGAAGCCATTGTGGCCAGTAAGGCATGATGACAAGAATCCAAAGCAAAATAAGCATGATGCTGAGGAAGATGAAAAAAAGCAAAAGCAGCCACAAAACAAGGATGAAGAACCTCGTAAAGATGATAACGATGGTCATATAGACGAATATGTGTAGAGGTCTCAGACATGATTGAAAATATTACAACGATTGCTTTAATCTTCACAGGCTTGATTGCGATTATAGTCTTGTTCAGCAGTCAGTATAAAATCATGCAGCTCCGACGAAGCTTAATTCAGCAGCAGCAAATAGTCGATACTTTGAAAAATGATGTCTGTGCCTTGTTCACCGGTGCGGTAGGCGAGGATACTCGAATTCACAGGCTGGAGACACGCACCCGTCGAATTATTGAGCGACAAGAGCTATTGGAAAACAACAAACATTCAGAGCGACCCTATGAGCAGGCTATCCGTATGGTACATCAAGGGTCGAGTGCTAAAGATCTGATGGCAGTATGTAATCTCAGTAAGGGAGAAGCGGATCTGATCATGATGATACATGGTGAAACTAACACTGATAGCGACACATCCGAGCAATATCACTAGAACAATAAACGATTTATTTTCCTCAAGTTTAGGGGCCGTCAGGTCCCTTTTTTTTGTTTGTGATAGCAATAGAGGCATTTTTTTCGCCGGTGTATTTTGTGGCGGCAATGGACAAATACGGTCTGCCATTAAATACGAAAAGGCAATGACCTGGGCGACGGTCACATACAGGCTTCGAGGTATTTCTTCACCCAAATCAATTTGTGACAATACCTGTGCCAATATCACATCTTCATACAGAGGAATATCGTGTTGTTTGGCTACTTCCAGTATTTGACGAGCGATCTCATCTTCACCCTTGGCCGTGACTCTGGGTGCATTTTTGCCGTCATATTGAAGCGTGACTGCAATATCTGCCTTGTTATTTTTTTTCTTCATGCCTGCTCGTCGAGGACGCCTTTGTTAATAAATGCATTTTGCGGCTCTGGTGGTTTTCCCAGTATACAATTCAGATGGGTAACCACCAGACCCGCATCTTCAAGCTGGTGCTGTAAAGTTTGTAAGTGTTGTTGAAAAGCCGTGGTAGTTTGCTGTTGTTCTGTCCAGAATATGATTGAAACCTGCTTTTTATGAATGCTTACCTTGCTGTGTACTTGCCCTAACTGTTCAATATTAAAGTTGATATGAACGGTCCAGCCGGTTTTTTCTTCATCTGATTCGTTTTGATTTTTTGCATTGTCTTTTTCAATCTTGAATTGAAACAGGTCAATGGATTCCTTGTGCTTAACAGGTACTTCAAACAGCCATGCCTGCTTTTGCTCAGGCTCTATTTGATGCTGCGAGAGCTGATTGAGCTGGATACGAGCAAGTGATGAGTCTGCATCCTTTAGAAACAGGGTTAATATTTTGGTCAGATTATCGAGCCGGGAAAATCGCGCCGATGGCCGGTTTTCTGCAGATTCAACATTTAACCTGAAAGCGATATGCGCAGGCAGAATATAAGGGCTATTATTGATAACATTCTGTAAAGGTGTTGTGGTGCCTGTCTGGGTTAATGTCGGCAATGTCAGACCTGTCATCAAGCGTTGAGAATTTGTTAGCGGAGACGTTGAATTTTGTGATGTCCCCGGGTTCGCTGCGAGTGGGTTCTCAGCTTTAGCTGGTGTTGCTTGTGTGGCTGCTGTTGCAGTAGCGGGTGGTGGTACTGTTTTAGCGGCCGAATCTGCATTAACAGGTGTAGGTAAAGGTGTAGATACAGATGTAGATGTAGATGTAGATGTAGGTACAGGTGTAGATAGTAGGTACAGGTGTAGATGTAGGTACAGGTGTAGATGTAGGTGTAGATGTAGGCACAGATACCGGTGTCGATACGGATGCTGCGATGGATGCAGGTGTAGATGCAGGTGTCGGCGTCGATGTTGTTACAGAGGGTGTCACTGTAACAGCGGGTCTTCCCGGGTTTAGGGCAGCCGCTGGAAAACTATTTCGATTAAGTGGCGCTGATGGGTTTGCAACGGCGCCAGGCAATTCAGATCCGATACGAACTGAGGCGGGGGTATAGGTATTGTTAGCCGCCAAAGGTGCTGGTGTTGAGCGGGCTGTCTGTGCCACGTTAAAATGTTGTTGCAGAGCTTGTTGCAGTCGTAATAACCCCGCCTTGATATCCAAATTGATATTGACAGGTGTCGATGATTGTTGACCAGAGAGCCGTGCCTCAAGAAATAATCCTGATTGCATGAAAGCTTGCTTGACACCTGTTGCCTGGCTAAGACTTTGCCTGTCTGGAAATGATTGATAGAGATTTTTTAGTGCATTTTGTACATTGTCAGGTAAACTGGGCAATTGTTTTTGTTGGATAAATGCTTCAATGTGGCTTAGCAGTTGAGCCTGGCTTTGTTGTCGCGGTAATGTTTGACGGATCGCGGCTTCAACCAATTGTTGTAAGCTATCATTGCGTACGCTTTGCAGGAGGGGCTTTTCCCCCAGAGAAATAACTTCAAGTGTGAGTTTTTCTCCTGCTTTGACACTGACTTCAAATTGAGCTGTCAAAATAGTGGCGCCGATACGCAGCTTAACCAGGCCATTTTCCAGGTTGGATAAGACCGTCGCCTGGAGTGTTTGTCCAGGTTGCCAATTGGGCGTTTCCCCCGATGTTTTGGTAACAATTAATGATTGAAAAAGCGTGCTCGCAGAGGGGATTTTCATTGAATTATTTACATTGGCTACTGGTGTGGTGATTGATCATCATGCTTTAATTTTAGACAACTTTATCTGACTTCAATAGTTAAAATATCGGCATAATATCTGCTTTACTTAATGGCATGTCAAAAAAAGAAAAATCAAAATATCTCTGGTATACCCGCAATCAAAATGGGGTAAAAGGCCCTTTCACTATCGGCATGATTCAACGATTTGTGTTAATTGGCAGGCTCAAGCAGGAAGATGAAGTCAGCTATGACAAACGTGATTGGCTAACGATCAAACATGTGCCGGAATTGATACCCGAAGAAATGCGCAACATCAGCTCGGAAGATGATCAACAGCGCTTGCTACAGGCCCAGCTGCGGGAAGATGAACGCGCCAAAGACAGGCGCCGTATTGAATTGGGAGAATTTCAGGGCAGACGAAACAGTAATGACAGAAGGCAACTCGAGGATCACAATACACGCATTCATCGAGATAGCAGAAGCAAAATTCAGGATAGCTATCTGCCTGAAACAAAGACCAGGCTGCCAGTAACCATTGCTATTATATTTATTGCCGGTTTGTTTATTCTGGGACTGTTTGTATATATCGAATCCAATAAGCTGGATGTATTATCACCCGATTGTAATAGCAGTCCTGTACCTGGTGTTAACTGGAATCATTGTCAAATGGAAGGCGTTCAGCTCGCCGGTAAAAACTTGCGAAAGGCGCAATTTAACAATACTAACCTGACGGCAGCCAATCTAGCCGATAGCGAATTAAGTTATGCCGATCTTGCCTATGCCAATCTCGGGCTGGCGAAGCTGCGTGCTGCCGACATAAGTAATGCAATTTTAAAAGGGGCTAACCTGCGAAGTGCAGATTGCCGTGATGTTAATTTTCAAAATTCAGATTTATCCTATGCTGACTTGAGAAATGCCGCCATTGATAGAGCTGATTTCAATAATGCTAATTTATTTAAAGCCATATGGATTGATGGCAGCCTCTGTCTGTCAAACTTGAAGGGTGTATGTAATGAGTAGTGACTAGAATTATCCATTCACAAGCATAGCCTGACAACTAAAGACCCAGGCTAATGCCGTCATTAGGGTTATTCGAAAAAATATTTTCAATTAATGCATTCAAGTCGATGCGTGTAGAGCCGTTCAAGTCAACGGCATTCTTCTTAAGCTGTTTAAGCGTCTGTATTTTAGGTGATTGCTTGAATGCAAGCACAACCATATTCATATGTTTTCCTACTGACAAACATAATGTCATTTTATTAAAGGCATTTCTGATTAATGTCAGCAATTCTATTGCTTCATGCTCATCCTTGACGATCAAATTCATCGACAATACGCCTTCTACGCTTAACATGTTTGATAGTTTGTCATAAAAGTTTTTCTCATGCAGGCAATCAGGCAAGCTGTTTTCCCCATAGACATCAAGAAAAACCATATCATAAGGGCGCTGATCACGATGACTGGTATAGGTGCAAATATCAGCAGCTATGACATCAATAGGTGGCGCGCTTTGCTGGAAATAACAATGGCAGGCATGAATCATCGCCCGGCTTTTTTCTATGGCGAATAAATCAGTAGCAGGAAAATTATGATTGAAAAAACGTATCAACTCACCTCCACCAAGTCCAATAACCAGTGTGCGTTGTGGTGCGGGCAAGAAAAGCAGGGCGGACAGTAATGCAGGGAAATAGGGTAAAACCGGATTCGATAAATCATCCTTGTTCATTGCGCTTTGTATATTACCCGCACCTGATTGTATCCAGCGATACTGATCATTCTCATAAACACTGATTGCCCCATGTTCATCTTTGTACTCATGCAATAAAACAGCGTTGCTGAATTTGGCTATCGATATTGCTTGCTCAGGACTGATGACTTTTTTAACTTTGCTCACTGATCATTTCCGTGCTGTATCGATAAATCTTGATGTTATCTGACCAGTGATCGGCAGCTAGTCCGGCTTTGAGTTTCAGATGGCTGATAAAGTCTTGTTTATCTGGTAGTGATTCCCACACCGAAGGTAAAAATGTGGCACGTCTGCCCTGATCTTCCAATATCAATCCATCTGTACCAGGACGTAGTCTGATTCAGGCAATCAGCTTCATCCGAAAATTCCATTGCCTGTTTTGGCCTCAGTATGGAAACTTCAATGTCTAGTTGTGATAGCTCGTTTTCATTGACGGGAGCAAAGCGTGGATCAGAAAAGGCAGCGGCGTAGGCGTTGTTGGCAATATCAATAATTAATGGTCGATACGCTTCAAGACTGCCAATACAACCGCGTAAGACCTGCTCAATTTCCAATGTCACAAAACACGCACCCTGGTCCAGTAAGGCAGCGGGCATGGAGTGGATATCCGGTTTAAGTGATTGTTGATGTTGAAAGCCGTGTCGGATTGATGCTCTGGCCGTCTCAAGAATGATGTTTTTGTAAGACTGATAACTCATGGGTAAAATAAATAGGCACCATAACCGACGACCTGGTCTTTGCTGCCAGCAGTATCACCTGAATTTCGCAAATCAATAGTTTGTGCATGCAGCTTGCGTTGACGCGCAAGTTGTAACAATCCATTAACGGGGTTTCTGCCGCAGGCATCGTCGTATTGTATAGCGGACCAATTCATGCTTTCTATGGCATGCGAAGTACGCGCATCCATCTGTTGGGCGGTGTTGTAATCGTGGTAATGACTAAGATCAGAGCTAATAACTATCAGTGTTTCTTCTGCACCCCAGAGCTTGTCCAGTACCGTGCTGACATCTTCTGCAGAGGCATCACCCACCACTATTGGCACTAGCTTGAAATTACCCAGGACTGTTTGCAGGAACGGCAGTTGAACCTCCAGACTATGCTCAAATGCATGGGCCTCATCCATGCTATGTACCTGAGGGTATTGCTGTATCTGATGGATGGCTTCCTGATCGAGTTCTGTAGCACCTAACGGAGTTATGAAATGCTTAGCACTACTGGTAGCAAGCCCGATAACCGGTACTCGGTGACTGGGTCCCAGTAAAATAACACGTGATATTTGCTCTCGAAGTGGTTTAAGGCATGCATATGCGGAGCCGGCAACGGGTCCGGAATATATATAGCCGGCATGCGGAACAATGATTGCCTTGGGGATAATATCGGTCCTGCAGGAGGGTTCCAGGTAATGTTCTACAGCCGCGGCCAGTTCTGCTGGATCGCCTGGGTAGAACATCCCGGCAACAGCGGGTTGTCGGTCATGCATGGCGTCACTCATCTTTGAACATTGAAGATAACTTAAGTATAGCTGACAACAGTATTATATTAAAATAATGCTGACTTTAAACCGCTACCTGTAACACAACGCAAGCGCTATACTGAAATAGTAACCGTATGACAATCTGAGCTTTTCCTCGAAGGTATGCTATGACAGAAAGATTGCAAGACACATCGCCGACACAATACTGGCACAAACTTGATGATGGCAGAGTCCAGTGTGATCTCTGTCCACGTGAATGCAAGTTGCATGAGGGGCAGCGCGGTTTGTGTTTTGTTCGTGCCAGTCAAGATCAGCAAGTGGTATTAACGACCTATGGCCGATCAAGTGGATTTTGTGTTGATCCGATAGAAAAAAAACCATTGAATCATTTCTTACCTGGCACTCCAGTGCTCTCTTTCGGTACAGCAGGCTGTAATCTGGCCTGTAAATTCTGCCAGAACTGGGATATCAGTAAATCCAGGGAGATTGATACACTCGCGGACCAGGCCTCAGCAGAGAAAATTGCCCGAGTGGCAAAAGAACTGGGTTGTCGCAGTGTTGCCTATACCTATAATGATCCGGTGATATTCATGGAATATGCAATCGATGTAGCCCGGGCCTGTGCAAAACTGGATATCAAATCAGTGGCTGTTACTGCCGGTTATATCAATGAAGAGCCGCGTAAGGAGTTCTTCAAGTATATGCATGCTGCAAATGTCGACCTCAAGGCTTTCACTGATGATTTTTACTGGAAATTGACGGGCGGGCACATGCAGCCGGTACTGGATACGCTGCAATACATTAAACATGAAACGGATGTCTGGCTGGAGATCACCACCTTATTAATACCCGGTAAAAATGATTCTGAGCAGGAACTGGATGCAATGAGTCGCTGGCTAGTGCAAAACCTGGGCCCGGATGTACCATTACATTTCACCGCTTTTCACCCCGACTGGAAGATGATGGATATACCGGCGACACCACCTGAAACTCTGACTCGTGCCCGAGAGATAGCGCTGTCAAATGGCATGCATTACGTCTACACCGGCAATGTGCATGACAAGCAGGGTGAGAGCACTTATTGTCATCATTGCAAGCAACCACTAATAGGGCGCGACTGGTATGTTTTATCTGACTGGAATCTTGATGAAAAAGGCTGCTGCCGGCATTGTGGAACCCGGTGCGCTGGCTTGTTTGAGTCTCAACCGGGTCATTGGGGCGCCAGGCGCTTACCTGTTAATATGAAGAATTATAGTTAGTAAAATATTAAATATAACAATAGATTACAGTAAAATAATAATGTAGTATCTAATTTAAATCCATGCCAGGATGTTACCAATCAGGCGCTTGCATGTTCAATAATGCAGTGTCTTCACAGGAGTAAACATTGCAACAAGTACAGGAGCTGGTCACTCGTATACAGGAAGATTTCAGAGAGGGTAAGTTAAAGGTGCCTAGTCTTCCCGAGGTCGCTATCAATATCAATAAATACGTTGGCGACCCGAATGCCAACATAGCCAATATGGCCAAAGTTATACAAATGGATCCTGCGCTCGCTGCTAAATTAATACAGGTGGCCAATAGTGCCCTGTATGCAAGTCATGGCGGCGTGGAAGATTGTCGTACTGCTGTTGCCCGTCTAGGCATGAGCACGACTCGAAATCTGGTGATGAGTTTTTCCCTTGGGCAAAATTTCCAGATTGGCTCTGCTGTGGTTCGTGATATAGCCCGTAACACCTGGAATAAAAGTAGTGAAGTGGCCGCTATCAGTTACGTGCTGGCCAGGGTTACCCTGGGCATGATACCTGACAAGGCCTTGCTTGCAGGCCTGGTGTATAATATTGGTGCTATTCCTATTTTACGCTACGCTGCTGATTACCCTGATTTAAAATCCAATCGCCAGTTAATCAATGAGCTGATTGATCGTTTGGCAAAGAAGCTCGGCACTCTGGTGCTAAAGCAATGGGGATTCGATGATAGCCTTATCAATATTCCCAAAGAGGTAAACAACTACCAGTATCAGCCTGATGAAGAAATTAATTATATTGATTTGGTCATAGTAGCCAATATGCACAGTCAGTTCGGCAAAGAAAATCAGCAAGCCCCTGCATTACAGGATGTCGCTTCATTCAGGAAGTTGCCCTTGTTCCAGATAGGCCCGGATGCCAGTATTGAGCTATTGTATGAAGCCAAAGAGGAAATCAACATGCTCACTCGAATGCTTATGTCAGCGGCATAGACGACATGTCTTCATTTACTCGCTTTCTCAATAATTATGAATAAGATAGACTTCCATATTTTGTAGCAGTTGAAGAGACAAATAATGAAAAAGCAATCAGCACGTATCGGCATAGTGACTGTATCGGATCGTGCCAGCCGTGGTGAATATCAGGACCTCGGTGGGCCAGCGATCACTGACTGGTTAACAAGTGCCTTGAGTTCAGAATGGCATGCCGTGCCGCGAGTCATTGCGGATGAGCAGACGTTAATAGAAAATACGCTAAAAGAGCTGTGTGACCAGCAGGGCTGTTGCCTGGTAGTGACGACCGGGGGTACGGGCCCGGCCAAACGTGATATTACACCTGAGGCGACAGTAGCAGTGGCGGATAAAATAATGGACGGATTTGGTGAGCTGATGCGATCAGTGTCACTGCAATATGTGCCAACTGCCATACTATCACGTCAAACAGCGGTGATTCGCGGCCAAAGTCTGATTGTCAATTTGCCTGGCAAGCCGTCGGCGATTGCTGATTGTATGAATGCAGTATTCCCCGCTATACCCTACTGCATTGATCTGATTGAAGGCCCTTTTTTGCAGGCAAATGAAGAATTTATCAAGATTTTTCGTCCCAAGCCGAAATAATGAACTGTGCCGGATCTGGGGGTTAAGCATTGGCCCTGATGCCAGCGCAACTAAGTATGGGTGCCTGCTACAGTAACGGAGAGTTGGGTAAAAAGGATTATGGCAAGTAGCAGAAATCAACAGGGAGGATACTGATACCAGCTTGTCAGACAACCGGGCAATGGTTCCTTATCGTATATTATCAGGTAAAAACATCAGAAAATACAATATGTTATCATGTGAAGGCATTGCTAAAAAAGTGCGTTACCAGGTTGGGCTGGTGCAGTGTACCTGGCAGAGAATCAAATAGCGGAATTCAAGGAGAGATATGCGTAAGTATATCGTCTATTTACTAGGCATCAATATTCTCGTTATCCTGCTGCTACTGTGGATGGGGCAGGAACGATTGCATGAATTCAAGTCCTATCATTTAGTCATTGCGCAGGAATCTACGTCTTCTGCGTCAAGAGCCATTGCCGACTTTATTAAGGAAAAAAAGCGGCTGGTATCATTATTTGCCATAGAAAATCAGGCCTTGATAAACAGCTATGCCAGCGACCCTGACGATAGTGATATAAAACAGCGATTAAGTGATCACATTGCCAGCCATTTTCCAAACCATTTCACATTTACTGTTACCGATTCCTCGGGGATTCCAGTTACCGAGGATTTTGAAGGTTATGTAGGTGATTTGTGTAAGCGCGACCTGAAAAAGTTTGTCATTGATGGTGAACAATTACCGCGCATTCATCCAAACAGTGAGGTATATCACTTTGATGTATTGGCGCCATTAAATGTACAAGGCAAACAATTTATTTTATTTATCAGTTTCCAGGCTGATGTACTCGGCACGGTGCTGGAGAGTGCGCAAACGCAGGGTCATCAGTTAATGCTAATCGACCCCGCTGTATCAAACCTTATTGAAGTCACATCAGATGGTGCCCGAATAAACTGGGAGCGTAATGATTATCGCTTATCTGAAGATGAGAAAAAAAGCATCTTGTTTTCTAGTGAGGTTGCCGATACTGTCTGGCATGCTGTTGACTTGTCGATGCCTGATTTATTTAAAGATTTTACAGATAAGCTGTTGATACGATCATTATTGATATTCTTGCTATTTGTGTTGGTTAGCATCGCCATGTTTGTTTTTACCAGCCGGGAAGAAAAATTACGAAAAAAAGCCGAACAAAATAAAGAAAATTTTCTCGCAGTCATCAGTCACGATATAAGAACACCGATAACCTCTATCCGAGGTTCACTGGACCTCATCAAAAATGGCCATACTGGTAAAATTACTGATGAAACCCTGCAATATGTCAATATCGCCGTCAAGAATAGTGATCGTCTGGTTACTTTGATCAATGATCTTCTTGACCTGCAAAAAATTGAAGCAGGTAAAATGAGCTTTGATATAGAAACACAGGGATTAACCCCCCTGGTATCAACTTGTATTGATAATAATGTTGCCTATGCGGAGTTATTCAATGCCAGTTGTCGTCTACAGGTCAATGCAGATAATCTCACTGTCAATGTTGATGCATCCCGTTTCGAGCAGGCGCTCTCCAATTTATTATCCAATGCGATCAAGTATGGAACCAGTGATGATGAAATTATCATCAGTATAGACAAGATAGATGACCATGCGCGTATCAGCATAACTGATCATGGGCAGGGCATTCCCGAGTCCAATCATGATCGAGTATTCTCCAGGTTTGCACAATTTGGTACTGCAAAAAAAACAGAGCGGGTCAAAGGAACGGGTCTGGGTTTGAGCATTGTAAAAAATATTATCGAAAAGCAGGGTGGCCGCGTTGGCTTTAGATCCATCGAAGGCCAGGGGTCTACCTTTTTTATTGATCTTCCCATCGTCTACTACTAGATCTTTTTGTGATCCTGTAGCGTACTTACATCATATTTATCTAAATTATTAAATGCATGTTTTAGTGGCATTGAAACACTTTATTAAGTAAAAACCCATAGATCTAAAGAGTGTTTATTGTCATTCAGAACTCATTCTTGGCGTTGCTCAATTGGCTCTATGTTAATTGATCAGGTGTCTGTATAAATCCAGTATTTTTCTGTTTATGCAGCGATTAATAGTCGCATCGTCATGTTTTTTTCTGTCTTTGCATACTTAAAATATGGTTGAAAGTAAATAATGATGAGTAGCTTAAAGTACGATAAATAGATAAAAAATCTATTTTATACAGTAGGCTAACATCTTTACAGGTTACTTGATTCGACTAATTGGCGCCAACAGACGGTTGATGTACTACACTAATAAGTAATTATTATAATAATACGGTTGTTTGTTTCGAGGTGATTAAAATGCGCAAGCTTATAGTGTTGTTTGTGCTGTTGTATGTAAACGTGATGACGTTGCAAGCATCAGAGTTTGATGACGGCGCAGAGCTTGTCAATATAGGCGTACTGGCTTTCAGGGGTTCTCAGCTGACAGAGGAACGCTGGAAACCTATGGCGGCCTATTTGTCGGGGCAGGTCTCCGATTATGTATTCAAGATTGTACCTGTCAGTAATGATAATATCGAATCGCTGGTTGAAAATGGAAAAGTAGATTTTATCCTGACAAATCCTGCCTCCTATGCCACCCTGGAAAAGAATTACGGCGTGCGACGTCTGGCAACACTACTAAATCGTTCCAATGGTGGCTCATCGACTGAATTCGGCGCCGTTATATTCACACGTACAGATCGGCTTGATATTAATGGATTGATAGATCTAAAAGGCAAGAGTTTCATGGCCGTGCACCGCAATGCTTTTGGTGGTTGGTGGATGGCTAAGCGTGAATTACTAGAAATGGGTCTGGATCCGAATCGCGATTTCCAGCAGGTCACATTCTCCAGTTTTCCACAGGACAAAATTGTCTATGCTGTACGTAATGGTGAGGTTGATGCAGGCACTGTGCGCACCAGTGTTCTCGAACGTATGAGTCGATCGGGTGATATTGATTTGCGTGATTTCAGAATATTAAATCCACAGCAATATCATAATTTTCATCAACGTTTGAGCACCAGGCTTTATCCCGAGTGGCCCTTTGCAGCGACTAGAAAAGTATCAATCAAACTGGCGCAGGATGTAACATTGGCCTTATTGCGCATGCCAGGAGATGATTATGCTGCACGTACAGCATTAATAACAGGGTGGACTTCGCCACTGGATTACCAGTCAGTGCATGAGCTCATGCAGGAACTTCAGGTGGGCACTTATAGCACCTATGGCAAGGTCAAGCTTGAAGATATCCTTGGCCAGTATTGGCATTGGTTCATTTATTTTTTGCTGACGCTGATGCTGTTGATAACCACAAGTTCCTATGTTGTAGGTCGAAATCATCGATTGCAGCTTTTCAATAAACAACTGGAACGTGAAATATTGGTCAGAGAAGATTTAGAGGGCAGACTCAAGTACCAGGCAATGCATGATGCCTTGACGGAGTTACCCAATCGCACCTTATTAATGGATCGCCTGCGACAGGCGATATATGTGAGTGATAGAAGTCAGGAACGTCTTGCCGTTGCCGTCATTGATCTGGACCAGTTTAAATATATAAACGATACACTTGGGCATGATTTTGGGGATAAGGTATTAAAGCAGGTATCCGAGCGTTTTCTGGAGGCAGTCAGGAAGACAGATACGATAGCGCGCATGGGGGGAGATGAGTTTGTGTTATTGATTCAGGGTTTCAAGGAAGTGTCAGATGCAGTTGCCATTGCGCAAAAATTACTGGATGCGTTACAGTCAAAAATGTCAATGAGCGGTCATGATTGTAAAATAGGCGCCAGTATCGGTATTGCCCTGTATCCCGATCATGGTGACAGCAGTGAGATTTTACTACGCCATGCCGACCTTGCCATGTACAAAGCCAAGTCCAACGACAATTCCATTTTGTTGTATGATGCATCATTAAATTCGGATTAATTAATATTGTAGCGAGCGAGCATGATGCAGAAATACCTGGGATCCTCAGAGATTATAGACTGGAATACCACTGAGATACTGGCCTTGTCTAAACAATTGGGCGAGGGCTGTGAGAATGCAACACAGGTAGCTAAAAATTGTTTCGAATGGGTGCGAGACAATATCAAACATAGCTGCGATTACCGATTAAACCCGGTAACATGCACTGCCTCTGATGTACTCAGGCATGCAACAGGTTATTGTTATGCCAAAAGTCATTTGTTAGCAGCCTTGCTGCGCGCCAATCAAATACCTGCCGGCTTGTGCTATCAGCGCCTGAGTATTAATGATAATGGTCCACCGTATTGTCTTCATGGTCTGAATGCCGTCTATCTTGCAGATATTGGTTGGTATCGTATGGATGCGAGAGGTAACAAGGAAGGTGTCAATGCCCAGTTTCTGCCGCCACTTGAACAACTGGCGTTTACCCTGCAAGATGAAAATGAAATCGATTTCGAATCGGTACTGGCCGAACCATTACAGGTCGTTGTCGATGTATTGCGTGGTGCCGAAACATTTGATGAGGTTTATAATAATTTGCCGGATGCAATCAGCGTTCCCTAGCCTGGCAGTATTGTTTGGTTTGGAAATCCGACCGATTAACCATGATTGGTACCGAGGGGGAGAATCGAACTCCCAAGGTGTTACCACCGGCGGATTTTGAATCCGCTGCGTCTACCAGTTCCGCCACCCCGGCTTAAATCTGTCTCACCCACAGCAGGGACGGGCGAGATGGCATAGTATAAAGAATTCTGCCGTCAGGGCAAATAAA
Organism: uncultured Gammaproteobacteria bacterium; assembly: GCA_963807455.1. GTDB lineage: Bacteria > Pseudomonadota > Gammaproteobacteria > JAADHQ01 > JAADHQ01 > JAADHQ01. The sequence continues at coordinate 216,975 of CAWECS010000024.1, forward strand.
TGTCGCGGATGCAATTGCTGACCTCAGCTGGTAACATTCGCCGCCATGCAAACAAAGGACTTTCAATTTGACCTGCCCGACGCCCTGATAGCGCAGTTTCCTACCCGGGAAAGGGCCGATAGCCGCTTGTTATGTCTGGATGCTCGAACAGGTGATTGTCAGGACAAACAATTCAGACAAATACATGAGCAATTACAAGCGGGTGATCTGCTGATCTTTAATAATACCCGGGTGATACCGGCAAGGTTGTTTGCGCATAAGGAGACCGGCGGTCGAGTAGAAATATTAATAGAAAGGCTCCTGGGTGAGCATGAAGTATTGGCGCAGATTCGGGCCAGCAAATCACCTAAAATCGATAGCTTGATTCTATTAGAAAATGGATCCCATGTGCGTGTCATCGGCCGCGAAAACGATTTGTTTCATTTATGTTTCGAGTCGGAACTGCCTGTTCTGAAACTATTGGATGAAATCGGGCACATGCCCTTGCCACCTTATATACAACGACCTGATCAAGAGCAAGATCAGGAAAGGTATCAGACGGTTTACGCCAGCGAACCCGGCGCAGTCGCTGCTCCCACAGCCGGTTTGCATTTTGACCAGGCCCTGCTCGACAAACTATCAGAACAAGGTATTCAACAAGCTTATGTGACCTTGCACGTGGGTGCTGGTACCTTTCAACCGGTTCGTGTAGAGAACATAGAAGACCATCGCATGCATCATGAGTGGCTGCAAGTGACGGATGATGTATGCGAAAAAATAAAGGCTACGCAGCAGTCAGGTGGTCGTGTTATAGCGGTAGGAACCACGGCTGTCAGAGCGCTGGAATCTGCATCGCATAGTGGACATGTTGAAGCTTATTGTGGTGATACCGATATATTTATATACCCTGGGTATCACTTTAAAACAGTCGATGCAATGATAACCAATTTTCATTTGCCCGAATCAACCCTGTTAATGCTGGTGTGTGCCTTTGCCGGTTATGAGCATGTCATGCAGGCCTACCGGCATGCTGTCGAACAGCAATACCGGTTTTTTAGTTATGGCGATGCGATGTATATTGATGGCAGGGGAAAGGTAAAAGAGTAAAGATACAAGGCAGAGATCGATTGATTAAATATAGTCAATCAGACACAAACTCATAACAAAATTGAATCATGAAATTTAATTTATTGCATACAGATGGTAAGGCCAGACGGGGGCAATTGAGCTTCGAGCGTGGCACGGTCGAAACGCCGGCTTTTATGCCCGTGGGTACCTATGGCACGGTCAAGGCAATGACCCCGGAGGATGTGCTGGCGACTGGCGCTGAAATTATCCTCGGTAATACCTTTCACCTGATGTTACGTCCGGGTACACAGGCGATTCAGGCGCATGGTGACTTGCATGATTTTATGCATTGGCAAGGACCTATTTTGACGGATTCCGGTGGCTTCCAGGTATGGAGCCTTGGCAAGTTGCGCAAAATCAGCGAGCAGGGGGTGGCATTCAAATCACCTGTTGATGGCAGCTCTATTTTCATGGGTCCGGAAGAATCCATGCAGGTTCAGCGTCAGCTGGGCTCTGACATTGTGATGATTTTTGATGAATGTACGCCATACCCGGCGACTGCAAAGGAAGCCAGGGATTCAATGGAGTTATCCTTGCGTTGGGCTAAACGCAGTCGTGATGCGCATGCTGATAACCCCGCGGCCTTGTTTGGCATTGTTCAGGGGGGGATGTATGTTGATTTGCGGCAGCGTTCTCTTCAGGGTCTGGTCGATATTGGCTTTGAAGGCTATGCGCTGGGCGGGTTGTCCGTGGGCGAACCGAAGCAGGATCGTGAACAAATCCTGACACAGATAGTACCGGATATGCCAGCCGACCATCCCCGTTACCTGATGGGGGTGGGTACGCCGGAGGATATTGTTGAGGCAGTTGTCCGTGGTATTGATATGTTTGATTGCGTGATGCCGACACGTAATGCTCGTAATGGTTACCTGTTTACCCATAGTGGAGTCGTGAAGATACGCAATAGCAGCTATACCAATGATACCCGGCCAGTGGATGAGCACTGTGGTTGTTATACCTGCCAGAATTACAGTCGTTCCTATTTACGTCATCTGGATAAATGCCATGAAATCCTGGGTGCACATCTCAATACCATTCATAACCTGTATTACTATCAAAGCTTGATGTCGGGTCTGCGTGATGCGATTGAGCAGGGCAATTGCCAATCTTTTGTCGATGATTTTTATTCACAGCGTTCAGCTGCACGCCCATGAGAATCGGTTTATTTCTAGCATCCTGGATATAAGCTATTGATATTATAATTAGAATTGGTTTTTTTACCCCTGCAGGATCAGTCCTGTTATGGCTTGCACTCCATACCTTATGAGAGCTGGATTAAGCTTTATGAAATTACACATTTATATGTCATAATGTGCCTCGTTTTCGGGTTTGCCATAAGTTTAGCCCATTTCTGAACAGTATTATTTTAATTTAACAACAAGAAGTTGAGAGAAAATCATGAGTTTCTTCATTACAGAAGCCATAGCCGCTGCACCTGAAGCAGCCGCGGGTCCAGCAGCTAGTCTGACGAGTTTTTTGCCATTAATCATCTTATTTGCTGTGTTTTATTTCCTTCTAATACGCCCGCAAAGCAAGCGCGCCAAGGAACACAAAAACATGGTGGCCAGTCTTGCTAAAGGAGATGAAGTCGTCACCAATGGCGGCATACTCGGTACCATTACTGATATTGATGATAATTATGCCACCTTGAAAGTCGCCGACAATGTCGAGATCAAGGTTCAACGACCATCGATCTCCACTGTGGTGCCCAAGGGAACCATTAAAAGTAGCTAATAAAAATATAACAGGGTCGTTTTTTACATGTTGAATCAATATCCCGCTTGGAAGTATCTGGTCATTATTGCTGTGCTGATATTTGGTGCGCTGTATAGTTTTCCCAATTTTTATGGTAAAGACCCTGCACTGATTATTTCGCCGCTGCGCGCCAATGAGATGGACAAGGAACAGCGCGCACAAATTGAGCAAAGTCTGAAAGCAGCGAATATCAAGTTTTCAAGTATGGAGCTTACTGGTGAGAAGCTACTTATCCGTTTTCCTGACTCCGAAAGTCAACTGAAGGCCACTGACAAGTTAAACCTGGCCCTGGATGGCAAGTTTATCGTTGCCCAGAATCTGGCGCCAGCAACGCCCGAGTGGTTGCGTTCGATTAATGCCAGACCGATGTCTCTTGGATTGGACCTGCAAGGTGGTATTCATTTCCTCATGGAAGTGGACATGGATGCAGCTATCAAGAAAGAAAAACAACGCTTCGTTGGCGAAATCAAAACCAGTCTGCGTGACAAGACCATACGTCATGCCGGCGTCACGCTCAGCCAGGACATCGTTATTCGTTTTCGTCAAAACGAAGCCAGACAAAAAGCGTTGTCATTGCTTTCAGGCAGTCTACGTGATCTGCAATTCAGCGAGTTCGACGATAAGGGTGATCCCTACCTCAAGGCCGAACTCAGAGAGGATGCGGGTGTTGCGGTACGCAAGGCGGCACTGACCCAGAATATAACCACACTCAGGAATCGCGTGAATGAGTTGGGTGTGGCAGAACCGGTTATCCAGCAAAATGGCGATCGTCGCATCATTGTTCAACTGCCGGGTGTTCAGAATCCTGATGAAGCCAAGGATATTCTGGGAGCGACAGCGACACTGGAAGTGCATCTGGTGGATGAGCAAAACCTCAATGTGGGGGAATATGTAGAAAAAGGCCGGGCGCCACCGGGTACACGCATCTATTATGATCGCAGAGGTAAGCCGGTATTATTACGTAAGGAAGTTCAGCTCACGGGTGAAAGTATTACCCATGCCTCATCCGGTTTTGATTCGCGTAATAACGAGCCCTCGGTGACGATTAATCTGGATAGCAGGGGTGGTAACCGTTTTGACAATTTCACCAAGGACCATGTCAAGGATTCACTGGCTGTTGTCTACATCGAGACCAAGGTCAAAACCAAACTGGTGGATGGCAAACCTGTCAAGGTCAGGGAAAAGATAGAAGAAGTCATTAATGTTGCCGTCATCCAGGAACGATTGGGTCGACGTTTTCAGATTACCGGTATGGAGTCTCCGAATGAAGCCAGAAACCTGGCCATTCTGCTGCGCGCAGGTGCATTGGCAGCGCCAATAGAAATTATTGAAGAAAGAACCGTAGGCCCCAGTCTGGGACAGGACAATATTGATAAGGGTTTCAACTCAGTGATGATCGGTTTTATATTGGTGCTGATCTTCATGGCAGCCTACTATAAAATATTTGGTTTGATCGCCAATCTGGCGTTGTTTTTGAATCTGGTTATTGTCGTCGCACTACTATCATTATTACAAGCGACCCTGACGATGCCCGGCATTGCCGGTATTGTGTTGACGGTGGGTATGGCTGTTGATGCAAACGTACTGATATTTGAGCGTATACGTGAAGAAATTCGTGTTGGTAATAGTCCGCAAGCCAGTATTCATTCCGGTTACGAAAAGGCTTTCGCCACCATTGCGGATGCCAATATCACCACATTGATAGCAGCGGTTGTATTATTCAGTTTTGGCAGCGGACCGATCAAGGGTTTTGCGGTGACACTATCTTTAGGGATTCTGGCCTCAATGTTTACTGCCATTATGGGCACCAGGGCTGTGATCAATTTGATCTATGGCGGGAAAAAAGTACAGCAAACTGTCGATTTGATCGAGCTTGTCATTTAACAGGAAAAAACATGTTTGGATTAATTAAAAATAGCCATATCGATTTCATGTCAAAGCGCAAGTACGCAATGATGTTTTCCGGTATTTTATTATTCATATCGGCCGGCTCTTTATTTGTTAATGGCTTAAATTTTGGCATTGATTTCACCGGTGGATCACTGGTAGAAGTGGGTTATCCAGACAGTGCTGATCTGGCTGAAGTGAAAGCGGCTTTATCGGGTAAAGGCTTTGACAATACCACTGCACAACATTTCGGCACCAGTAAAGAAGTGTTAATTCGTGTAGCACCTCGTGAAGGTATTTCGCAAAATGATATCAGTCAGCAGGTCATTAACGCTCTCAAGGAGAAATCACCAGAAGTTGATGCTACGTCGAAGTGAGTATGTGGGCCCGCAGATTGGTGAAGAGCTAACCGAGCAAGGTGGCTTAGCGATGCTGTATGCGCTGATCGGTATCCTGGTCTATGTCACGCTACGTTTCGAATATCGCTTTTCTATTGGTTCAGTAACCGCGTTGGTGCATGATGTATTGATTACGCTGGGCTTTTTCTCTTTATTCCAGATTGGCTTCGATCTGACTGTACTGGCTGCAATACTGGCAGTGATTGGTTATTCACTCAATGATACTATCGTCGTGTATGACCGAATCCGTGAAAACTTTCGCAAAATGCGTAAAGGGACCCCGGTTGATGTCATGAATAATTCGATTAATCAGACACTGTCTCGCACCATTGTCACATCTTTAACTACATTACTGGTATTGATTACATTATTCTTTCTTGGTGGAGAAGTGATTCATGGATTTGCACTGGCCTTGCTGGTGGGAGTTCTTATCGGTACCTACTCATCTATCTACGTGGCCAGTAGCGTTGCCTTGCGTTTGGGAGTCAGTAAAGCAGATCTGATGCCGGTGCAGAAAGAAGGCGAAGAATTAGAAAACCCCTGAGCCTGTAGCGCCGCTATTTATGATGGCTGATTGAAACCCGGCAGCTATCGTATCACCATAAAGTTGCAACGGTCTGGTTCGCGGTGCTGATAAAATACTGATAAAAATTAATGCGCTTTACGAATCTCGTCCAGCGGATCAGACTCATCCAGTTTAGGCGTTATTTTCGTGCATAGCTTATTCGTCTTCGATTGACACAGTTCACCGTTTACATTATGGACCGTTATCAAGGCCCATAGTGAGGCGATAGCCCATAGAATCGCACCCAGTCCCATCGTGTACCAACTGATGCCATTTAGTTGTAAAGGACCTCCCAGGTAGCCATATGCCAGACTAGCAAGTCCAGCAATCCAGAACACCGAAATCGGTGCCGCACAACAGCCGGCACAGCCATAGCGACAGACGGCGATCGGGGGAACAAGCAGTGACAATATATATCTATTCATTCATGACCTGTCATTTCGTAAACTATTACGTTTTTTGTGAGTATTATATTTATATATCACAAGTAACAGGTCGAGTGAATAGCCCTGGTCAACATTTACTAAAAAATACAGCCAAATTAGTATCTTATTATCTGTCAATAAACACAGATAATGAAATAGCAGCCATTGGTAAGTATCAATTTAAATGCAGGAAAGTTGAAATGAATATTAATCGATGGGGTAATATAACGACGTGTTTCAAATAAACAGATCAAATTATCAGTGTTTCGATGTACTTGTTTAGCCCTTGCTCAGTCCAACGAACGGAATAATTTCAGCGCTATCATTCGACACATCATTATCCGAATAGTCATCCGTCGTGTCTTCACAGGGTATGATGGAGATAATTTCAAAAACATTACTGATAGACTCAAAACTTTTCATCACAGCAAGGTCTTGCATCCCGCCTAACACGTCACGCATGACCATTTCCATTGCTTTGGGACCCAGAACCGGACCAGTTGAACTTTTTTTTGACATGATTTACAGCCTGTTTATCAATCATTTTACCATTTTCATATTAAGTATATTAACGGCACTGGCAGCTAAAAACTTAAGTAGCATCGCGGCCTGGATGAGTAACACGGGTTGATTTCTGGCTTATTTAATTTGTAAAAAACCTGAGATATCAAAGAGAAAACGAAAAAATTGAAAGTATATTATTTTAATGAAAAATGGTATTTAAGGATGTGACAAAATAGTATTTTAACAGCTAATGTTCAATTGATTAAGTGTCAAAAGGTGGCACTGGCGAAGAGTATTTAATCAGTGTCGATCAACATTGTCAGGAATGAATTCCTGAATGCTTCTCAGTATGGCGCGGTGAATTTTGGGTGTGCCGGTGATGATATTACCGGTTTCAAGGTAACTGTCTTCGCCGCGGAAATTAGTGACAATTCCACCCGCCTCCTTGATCAGCAGGGCACCTGCAGCCATATCCCATTCGCTTAAACCGAATTCCCAGAAACCATCCAGTCTGCCAGCAGCAACATAGGCAAGATCCAGAGAGGCAGCACCGGCCCTACGGATGCCGGCAGTATCTGGGGACAGGGCTTTGAACATACCAAGATAGGCATCGAGATATTCTTGCTGGCGAAACGGAAAACCCGTACCGAGCAGCGCCCCTTCCAGCGAAGTCTGGTTGGTGACGCGCAAACGACGATTATTCAATTGTGCCCCCGCACCCTTGGATGCAGTAAACAGCTCCTGTCTAACCGGGTCATAGACGACAGCCTGATCCAGGCGCCCCTTATGCTTCAGGGCAATAGAGACAGCAAATTGAGGAAATCCCCTAATGAAGTTAGTGGTGCCATCGAGTGGGTCGATAACCCACAGATACTCAGCCTTGCCCTGGGTTTCACCACTTTCCTCGGCGAGGATGCCATGATCAGGAAAAGAACGGCGGAGGGTGGAGATGATGTCCTTTTCAGCCATTTTATCAACATCGGTGACAAAGTCATTTCTGGCTTTCGCAGTGATTGCCAGCGTGTCAACGCGATTTGCGTAGCGCATGATGGTATTTCCGGCACTTCTTGCAGCGCGGATGGCAATGTTGAGCATGGGATGCATGGCGAACCTGTCAGCAGAGATTGAAACAGGCGCTAGCATAGCAGATATGCGCTATTTTGGTAAATTGATGTCATTAAATAAACTCGAGGCGAGGTTTTGTAGTAGTCAGCAGGGAGACACTGGCTGCCGGGAAGCTATAAATTTGATATTATCGTCTGTCGATAAGCCACCTATAGTGAAGCGCCCATGCTTTCCAACGTACGAATTATTCTGGTTGAACCGAGTCATCCCGGTAATATAGGCGGGGTAGCCAGGGCCATGAAAAACATGGGTCTGACACAGCTATACCTGGTTTCCCCGGAAAAATATCCACATAGTGATGCGACTGCTCGCGCAGCCGGCGCTGATGATGTTCTCGATGCTGCGGTCGTGGTTGATAACCTCAGATCAGCTATAGCCGACTGTACTATGGTGCTGGGTGCCAGTGCGCGTTTACGCACACTCAGCTGGCCACAATTTAACCCGCATGAGGCGGCAAATAAAATTGTTACAGCGAGTCATTCTTCCCCGGTAGGCGTGGTTTTCGGCCGAGAGCGTACTGGATTGACGAATAGCGAGCTGGATTTGTGCCAGTATCTGGTCCATATTCCTGCCAATGAAAATTTCAGCTCCCTGAACCTGGCCGCAGCTGTGCAAGTGATGGCTTATGAGATTTTCTCCTATGAGCAACGAATATTGGGATTAACAGAAATTGCACAGGATGATAGCCCGGCCAGTCAGGAGGATGTGCAGCGTTTCTATGAGCACCTGGAGGCCGTATTAATCCGCATAGATTTTCTTGATCCTGAGCAACCGAGAAAATTGATGCGGCGCTTACGCAGGCTGTTCTAATCGTGCACAGCCTGATGAAATTGAGATCAATATACTCAGGGGTATTTTGACTGCAGTAGATAAGGTGGCTGGAAAGTAATGGTTTTTAGCCGACAGGTGTATACTATTACTACTGAGAAATAATTGATGACAGATACCAGGTCATAGTTAACGGAATAAATTGTATGTTTGAACGCATTGGTGAAGATATAAATTGTGTATTTGAGCGTGATCCTGCTGCCCGCAGCAAGCTTGAAGTAATTTTCTCATATCCCGGGGTGCACGCCTTATTGTTTCACCGCTTGACACATTGGTTATGGTATTTAGGCCTGAAATGGCTGGCTCGTTGGCTTTCATCGTTTGCACGCTGGTTTACCGGTATCGAGATCCATCCTGGCGCGAGTATTGGGCGTCGTTTCTTTATAGATCATGGTATGGGTGTTGTTATTGGCGAAACTGCAGAAATAGGTGATGACTGTACGCTCTATCATGGAGTGACACTGGGTGGTACCAGTTGGAAGAAAGGTAAGCGACATCCTACATTAGGTGATAACGTGGTGGTGGGTGCCGGGGCTAAAATACTGGGACCTGTTGTCATTTCCAATAACGCACGCATTGGCTCTAATGCAGTCGTACTAAAAGATGTGGGCGAGGGCAGCACGGTTGTCGGTGTCCCTGGTCGAATAATCTCCGAGAACAAATCTGACCTGGAACGCAAGCGCAAAGCCATTGCGGACAAAATTGGCTTTGATGCTTATGGCATGCATGATGAAATGCCGGATCCGGTTGCCAATGCTATTAATAATATGCTCGATCATATCCATACAATGGACCAGAGACTCGAGCAAATGTGTGGGGCAATAAAGAGTATGGGAGCAGAACTCGCCGACATGGAAGTACCTGATCTGGGACCCTGTGAAATCAGTAGTGCAGTCAGTTCAAGCAGCAATATTAATAAAGAAAAACAAGAAGTTAATGAAGATTCGCCGAGCGTAGAAGAGAAGTTGTAATCAGGCTTGAATAATACTTGACTGTTTTAGTCAGGATCTATATAATCCCTACTAAATTACTCAGACATTATTTCTCTGTCTGTATTAGTATATTATTCAATTTTGCAGGATATTGCAATGAGACTGACAACAAAAGGCCGTTACGCGGTCACTGCTATGCTGGATCTGGCCCTGCGCCAGAATAAAGGGCCGATATCACTGGCGGAAATTTCCGAGCGACAGGGTATTTCACTCTCCTACCTGGAGCAGCTGTTCACACGCCTGCGCAAGTCCGAGCTGGTCAAGAGTACTCGTGGTCCTGGTGGAGGTTACACTCTCAGCCGTCCCGCGAATGATATTGCTGTCGCTGAAGTTATTATCGCGGTAGACGAAAAAGTGGATAGTACCCGCTGTGGTGGTTTAGGTAATTGTCAGGATGATGAGCGTTGTCTGACCCATGATTTATGGATGGATCTAAGTGAGCAGATATATATGTTTCTCGACAGTATTTCTCTGGGTAATCTGGTAGCTCGTGAGGATGTCAGGGAAGTTTCCGAGCGTCAGACAGAAAAGCAGTCACAAAAAGTAACACTGGAAGACAAAATTACTGCTGGACTGTAAGCGCGGGAGTATTTGTTTTGTGAAAAATTTATCGAAAGAGGTGGTGAAGTGAGTAACAGGAAATTACCTGTATATCTGGATTATTCGGCAACAACGCCTGTTGACCCGCGAGTGGCTGAATTAATGTGTAGCTGTCTAACTATGGATGGAAACTTTGGCAATGCTGCTTCACGATCGCATGAGTATGGCTGGAAAGCAGATGAAGCTGTTGAGCACGCACGTGCCAATGTAGCTGAACTGATTAATGCTGATCCTAAAGAGATTGTCTGGACCTCTGGTGCTACAGAATCTGATAACCTCGCTATTAAAGGTGTGGCCCATTTCTACAAGAAAAAGGGCAAGCACATTATCACCTGCAAGACTGAACATAAGGCTGTGCTGGATACCTGCAGGCAGCTTGAACGCGAAGGCTATGAAGTCACTTATCTTGATCCGGAAGCTAATGGCCTGGTTGATCTGGATAAATTAAAGGCTGCCATGCGTGATGACACTATTCTGGTTTCAATCATGCATGTGAATAATGAAATTGGCGTCATTCAGGACATTAAAGCCATCGGCGAGTTAACCCGTGAGCGTGGCATTATATTTCATGTCGATGCTGCACAAAGCCCTGGCAAGGTACCAATTGACATGGGTGAGCTTAAGGTTGACCTGATGTCATTCTCGGCGCACAAGATATATGGACCTAAAGGTATTGGTGCGTTGTATGTACGTCGTAAACCCCGTATCAGACTGGAAGCGCAGATGCATGGCGGTGGTCATGAGCGTGGAATGCGTTCAGGTACTCTGCCTGTGCATCAGATAGTCGGCATGGGTGAAGCTTTCCGTCTGGCGAAGCTGGAAATGGCTGCTGATAACGAACGTTTGTTAATGTTACGCAATCGATTGTGGGATGGTCTGAAAGACATGGAGGAAGTGTATCTCAATGGCGATCTGGATCAACGTATAGCCGGCAATCTGAATATCAGTTTTAATTTTGTAGAAGGTGAGTCGCTGATTATGGCGGTTAAAGATCTGGCTGTATCATCCGGGTCTGCCTGTACCTCTGCCAGTCTTGAGCCTTCCTATGTGTTACGCGCACTGGGCCGTAGCGATGAATTGGCACACAGCTCTATTCGTTTTACATTTGGACGTTTTTCAACTGTTGATGATGTCGATTACACCATCAAGCTTATGCGCGACAAGGTTGAGAAACTGCGTGAACTGTCTCCATTATGGGAGATGTTTAAAGACGGTGTTGATCTGTCCAAGGTTCAATGGGCTGCACATTAATAAATTCAATTAGTAGTTTATAGCAGGAGAAATATCATGGCTTACAGTGAAAAGGTTATCGACCATTACGAAAATCCGCGAAACGTGGGTTCGTATGACAAGAGTGATACAACAGTCGGTACAGGAATGGTTGGAGCGCCAGCCTGTGGTGATGTCATGAAGCTGCAGATTAAGGTCAATGAACAGGGTGTTATTGAAGATGCCAAGTTTAAAACCTATGGCTGTGGATCTGCCATTGCTTCCAGTTCACTGTTAACCGAGTGGGTCAAGGGCAAGACGCTGGATGAAGCGCGTGAAATTAAAAACACCGATATTGCAGAAGAGCTTGAGCTACCACCGGTCAAGGTGCATTGTTCTGTATTGGCTGAAGACGCCATTAAAGCCGCTATCGAAGACTACCAGAGCAAGAGTTCCAGTTAATCGGGTTGGTAATGGCCCACTTGTTATCATCTAGCGAGTATTTAAAATGTCTATAACATTAACGGCAGCAGCTGCAGATCGAGTCAAAACCTTTCTTGATAGTCGGGGAAAAGGTATCGGACTGAGACTGGGTGTAAGAACCTCTGGTTGTTCCGGTATGGCCTATGTTCTCGAATTTGTGGATGAATTTGATGAGAATGATCAAATATTCGAGGAGCATGGAATCAAGGTAATCGTTGACCCTAAAAGCATGGTCTACCTTGATGGTACCGAGCTGGACTACAAGCGCGATGGTCTGAATGAGGGATTTGAATTCAATAATCCTAACGTTAAAGACAGTTGTGGCTGCGGTGAAAGTTTTACCGTCTAGCCTAAAGAAAAAACATACTGATCATGTCGTTCGATCTCTCCTCGGATTATTTTCACTTATTTGGCCTTCCGGTGTCCTTTTCAGTGGATACAGCTACCTTAATGCAACGTTATCGAGAAATTCAGCAAGCAGTTCATCCCGATCGCTTTGCCAATAGCAGTGAACATGAACGCAGGCTGTCCCTGCAATACGCCACCCATATCAACGAAGCGCTCAGGGTACTGAAAGACCCGTTGGAGCGAGCCCGGTACTTGCTACAGTTGAAAGGTGTGCAATGGGATGATGAGCAAACCACCTTGTCAGATCCGCAATTTCTGATGCAGCAAATGGAATTACGTGAATCCTTGTCCGAGATCAATGAGCATGCCGATCCATTGAGTGCAGTTGCTGATATACTCAGCGAAGTCAATTCACTGGTTCACGAGAATACCCAGGTGCTTGAAGCACTGTTATCTTCTGAGCAAGCCGATGACCTGGAGAAAGCCAAAAATCAGGTCAGAAAAATGCAGTTCCTGCGTAAGATGGAATCTGAAGCTGAGTCATTGGAAGCGCGACTTGAAGATGAATTGTAGGCATTGATTGCAAACACAATGGGCTATCATATTTAGAATGTGCCTGGCGGGTTTTCAGTGTAGGCAAAACTAGCATTTATAATTAAACAGTCAGAAAAGTATTATGGCATTATTACAGATATCAGAACCTGGACAAACCGAAGCACCGCATCAACGCCGTCTGGCGATTGGTATTGATCTTGGTACGACAAATTCTCTGGTGGCCACTGTACGTAGTGGTCTTGCAGAAACCTTGCCAGATGATGAAGGTCAGCATTTGCTTCCTTCCGTTGTCCGTTACAGGCAGAACCATGCAGTTGATGTTGGTCAGTCGGCTAAGGATGCGGCCCCGCAAGATCCAATGAATACGATCGTCTCTGTGAAGCGATTGATGGGCAGAGGTATCGATGATATTCGCAAGAAAGAATTCGGCGCCTATGACTTTGTCGATAATGGTTCCGTAGTACCTCGTATTCACACAGCAGGTGGTGATGTCAGTGCTATTGAAGTTTCTGCAGAGATTCTCAAAAGCTTACGTCAGCGCGCTGAAAAAACCCTGGGTGATGTATTGACAGGCGCGGTGATTACTGTGCCCGCTTATTTTGATGATGCGCAACGACAAGCGACCAAAGATGCGGCCAAACTGGCCGGCTTGAATGTATTGCGATTATTGAATGAACCTACAGCGGCAGCGGTGGCTTATGGCCTGGATAAAAAATCAGAAGGTATTATCGTTATTTACGATCTTGGTGGCGGAACCTTTGATGTTTCCGTACTCAGGCTGAATCGTGGTGTATTTGAAGTGATGGCTACTGCTGGCGATAGTGCGCTAGGTGGTGATGACATGGATATGGCCATCGCACGCTGGTTGATGAGTCAGGCTGATATCAATGATGATGCTGATCATGCCCAGATCAGACGACTGATGTACGAGGCACGCCGTGCCAAAGAAGTCTTAACTGATTCAGAGCAGGTCATGCTCGATATTGAACGCATGGATGGAACACATTGGCAAGGTGAACTGACCCGCTCTGTTATGACTGAGTTAATTGATGCATTAATCAAAAAAACCATCAGCCCCTGTCGACGCGCATTACGTGATGCCGGTATTTCCCTGGAGGAAGTAGAAGCAGTCGTCATGGTAGGCGGCTCAACCCGTGTTCCCCGGGTACGTGAGAAAGTTGAAGAGTTTTTCAAACAACCGGTATTGGTCGATATTGACCCGGACAAGGTAGTTGCAGTGGGTGCAGCCATACAGGCGGATGTATTGGCGGGCAACAAACCTGATGACGAAATGTTGTTACTGGATGTTATACCCTTATCACTCGGGTTGGAAACAATGGGTGGTCTGGTAGAGAAATTGATTAATCGAAATACCACCATTCCTGTTGCACGCGCACAAGAGTTTACTACCTACAAGGATGGCCAGACAGCGATGTCGATCCATGTGCTTCAAGGTGAACGTGAAATGGTGCAGGATTGTCGTTCACTGGCGAGGTTTTCATTACGCGATATACCGCCCATGGTGGCCGGTGCGGCGAGAATTCGCGTAACCTTTCAGGTGGATGCTGATGGGCTTTTGAGTGTCACTGCGCAGGAACAAACCAGTGGCGCACAAAGCAGTATTCAGGTCAAACCTTCCTATGGTCTTGAAGATCAGGAAATAGAGCAAATGTTGCGTGATTCAATGCAATACGCCAAAGATGATATGCATTCGAGAAAAATACGCGAACAACAAGTCGAGGCGGAGCGTGTCATTGAGGCGCTGAATGCAGCGCTGGCTACTGATGGAGATCAATATCTGGATGCGCAGGAGCGTGAACAAATTGATCATGCTCTGTCTGGGCTGGTTATTGCCAATCAAGGTGAAGATGTTGATAAAATAAAGACGGCGATCAAAAATCTGGAGAAAACTTGTGATGCCTATGTTGAAAGACGTATGAACTCCAGTATAAAAAATGCCATGTCCGGTCATAATGTAGAAGAGTTTGAATCATAAAATGATTCAATATAGAGAGGAAGCAAGCAATGCCACAGATTATATTTTTACCCCATGAGGAAATGTGTCCGGAAGGGGCTGTGATCGAAGCTGAAAAAGGCGAGACGATCTGTGATGCTGCCTTAAGGAATCATATTGATATTGAGCATGCCTGTGAAAAGTCCTGTGCCTGTACCACCTGCCATGTTTATATTCGTGAAGGACTGGATTCACTGAATGAATCGACTGAAGATGAGGATGACTTACTCGACAAGGCCTGGGGGCTGGAGCCTGACTCACGCTTGAGTTGTCAAACCATCATTGGCGATGCCGACCTGGTGGTGGAAGTGCCTAAATACACCATCAACATGGTTTCAGAAAATCATTAGGAGAGGTCATTATGAGCCTGAAGTGGATAGATACCCTGGACATCGCTATTGAGCTGGATGAGGCGCATCCCGACATAGATCCGAAAACGATCCGTTTCACCGATTTGCATCAGTGGGTCTGCGACCTCGAAGATTTTGATGATGATCCGCAGCATTCCGGCGAGAAAATACTGGAAGCTATTCAAATGGCCTGGATTGAAGAGAGAGAATAATATAATAATCAATAACTTAAAGAAATATTATAAAGTAACTTATTATTAAATAGCGATTTTTGATATTCTGCTCATAAAACGACTATTTATCTTCTCTAATTGCTTGAAATTAAAAGCAGAGTTACACTTATAAAGATAAATTATTTTGTCAATAAACCCGCGTCATTACGCGGGTTTATATTATTTTACTTTGTGTCTGGTCTGAATCACGAAGATCATCTACAAGTGCATTAATAAAGATAGTGATGGGGCCGATATAACTAGCGGAACTGACGAAAGTTATGCCATAGATTCTATCTACGTTGATTGACCAGCAGGGTATGCATGCAAACGAAAACTGAAAAAGTGAATCTGCTAGACCTTAATCAACAAGGATTAAAGGAATTTTTCTCCGCTATGGGAGAGAAGCCTTTTCGCGCCACTCAGATAATGAAATGGATTTATCACGAAGGCGTGGTCGAATTCGACAAAATGACCAATCTGAGTAAATCACTGCGCGAAAGACTGCAAACTATGGCTGAAATTCGCATGCCGAAATGTGTGTCCGAGCAACCCTCTGTGGATGGAACCCGTAAATGGGTGCTGGAGATGCAGGATGGAAACCGTATCGAAACAGTATTTATCCCGGAAAAAGGGCGGGGTACATTATGTGTTTCCAGCCAGGTGGGTTGCACCTTGAATTGTACCTTCTGTTCAACGGCTACCCAGGGGTTTAATCGTAACTTAAGCACGGGTGATATTATTGCCCAGATTATATTTGCTAATCAAACCATAGGAATCTCCAGGCATCCTGCCAATCTTCCGGTGACGAATGTTGTCATGATGGGTATGGGTGAACCATTGATGAATTTTGATAATGTTATTCGCGCCATGGAAATCATGAATGATGATATCGGCTGCGGTATATCCAGACGACGTATCACACTAAGTACCTCAGGCGTGGTTCCGATGATGTTGCGAATGCGCGATGTCTGCGATGTTAGTCTGGCGGTATCACTACATGCTCCCAATGATGAATTACGGGACCAATTGGTACCTATCAACAGAAAATATCCCATAAAAATGTTGCTTGATGCCTGTAAGCATTATGTTGAAGGTAAAGCAAGACGGAGAGTGACATTTGAATATGTTATGATTGACGGGGTCAATGATACTCCCAAGCTTGCAAAGCAATTGGCCAGGGTTCTGGAAGGTGTGCCGGCGAAAATAAATTTGATCCCATTTAATCCATTTCCGCAATCTGATTTTCAACGCTCCAGGCCGGAAGTTATTCAGGCGTTTCAGGATATACTCATAGCGGCGGGTTATACCACTATTGTACGAAAAACACGTGGTGATGATATCGATGCAGCTTGTGGGCAGCTGGTAGGTAAGGTTCATGATCGCACGAGAAGACAATATAAAATTCAGCAGCAAAAGCTTGATGTCAGGGAGTTATTACAATGAGATATAGTCGGATAGCAACACTTATCATTCTATATACCCTGTTGGCAGCCTGTGCATCCACTGAAAAGAAGGTAGATAAATCTGACCGATCCTCCAATATCAATGTCGAATTAGGTATTACTTACATGAAAGAGGGTAAGTACAATACTGCAATGGATCGTTTACAAAAAGCGATACGTCAGAATCCTGCCAATGCCCAGGCCTACAGTAGTATGGCTTTGTTAAATATGCGTCTGGAGCAAATTGATGAAGCAGAAAAAAACTTTGACAAAGCAATAAAAATCAATCCCGATGATTCTGGCATAAGAAACAACTACGGCGCTTTTCTGTGTCAACGCAAGCGCTTTCAGGATGCAGAACAACAATTCCTGCTGGCAACAAAAAATCCTCTTTATCAAACGCCTGAATATGCTTATTTAAATGCCGGCAAGTGTACAGAAGACAAGGTGCAGGCTGAGAAATATTTCCGTGCTGCATTGCGTGACAATCCCGTATTACCTGGGGCATTATTGGAAATGGCACGCCTTAGCCTTGAATTGAAGCGCTATTTATCCGCCCGCGCCTACCTGCAACGATATCATGCCGTAGTCGAACCAGATGCTGCCAGCCTATGGGCCAGCGTTCAGGTGGAAGACAAACTCGGCGACAACAACACCATGGAGAGCCATGCACTATTATTGAAAAGGAAATTTCCGGATTCTGAAGAAACAAGACTATATCTTCAATGGAAAAAAGAATGAATGATAAAAATAATAAAAATGATAAACCGGAGATACAAGAAAAACCTCCGGGAGCCTTATTACAGCAAGCCCGCAAGTCCCGTGGCTTTACTGTAGAACATATTTCCAGCCGATTGCGTTTGAGCATGAAAGTGATAAATGCTCTTGAGAATGATAGTTACGAAGAACTTCCGGCGCCTATTTTTGTACGTGGTTATATCCGTAGTTACGCTGCACTTGTTGGCCTTGATGCCAATAAAATAAGTGAGAGTTATAGCCAGCTGGTTCAGAGCACAGATGCAAGCATTTCACTGGATGCAGCACATCTAGGGCCTATAAGCAGGAATAGTAGTAGCGACAAACGCAGTTGGTTTCTTCCTCTTGTCAGTATCGCCTTGGTGATATGTCTGGGTGTTATTATCTGGTTTTCTCAGTCCTCAGAAACAGAGCAAACAGATAATGAAGAACCTGTTGCCAATGAAAACATGAGTTCGACATTTTTGAATCCGTCAATAGAACCAATGCAAAGTGATGTTGCAGAACCGGGTCAGCCATCGCTAGCTGCTGTAGCGGCACCTGAAGTAGAAACGCCACCAACATCTGGGTCAAATATCGATACTGTTACTGCAGAAGCTCAAGTAGCTGATAGTGCAGAGGAAATGCCACAGGCACCAGAGCGGATACAACCAGCTCAAGTGGAACCACAAGCCCAGGCGAATGATAGCCAGGAACTTGACCAGCTGAAGCTGGAATTCAATGCAGACTCATGGGTGGATGTCAGGGATGCTTTGGGTCAGCGATTAATTTATCGAATGGTTAAGTCAGGTGATCGTCTGGCAGTCTCAGGTAAACCGCCGTTCAAACTGACATTAGGTAATGCGCCGGAAATAATATTGATGCGAAATGGTGCTAAAGTCGATCTATCACCCTATACTCGTGGCAAAGTGGCGAAATTTCGTCTTGGCGAGATTAATGAATAATCCAATGACTTAATGATGAGATATCCATGATTAGTGTACATAAAATCAAACGTCGTCAATCTCGACAAATTATGGTAGGTAATGTCGCCATTGGTGGCGATGCACCCATCAGTGTGCAGAGTATGACCAATACCGAAACCTGCGATGTTGATGCAACGGTGCAGCAAATTCAGGCGCTGGAAAACGCAGGCGCCGATATTGTCAGGGTTTCAGTGCCCACCATGGATGCAGCTGAAGCCTTTGGTAAAATACGTCAACAAGTCAACCTTCCATTAGTTTCCGATATTCATTTTGACTACAAGATTGCATTACGTGTTGCTGAGCTGGGCGCAGATTGTTTACGCATCAATCCAGGTAATATAGGCAAGGAAGACCGGGTACGAGCCGTTGTCGATAGTGCACGCGATCATGGGATCCCAATCCGAATTGGCGTTAATGCAGGATCGCTGGAAAAAGACCTGCAAAAAAAATACCGTGAACCAACACCAGAGGCGCTGGTCGAGTCCGCTATGCGTCATATTGATATTCTTGACCGACTGGATTTCCAGAATTTTAAAATCAGTTTAAAAGCTTCAGAAATATTTATGACGGTGGGGGCCTATCGCTTATTGGCAGACCAGATTGATCAGCCGCTTCATCTCGGTATTACCGAAGCAGGAGGTGCAAGGGCGGGTGCAGTTAAATCATCAATAGGATTGGGTATGCTGTTAGCAGATGGCATCGGGGATACCATTAGAGTATCACTTGCAGCTGATCCGGTCGAAGAAATAAAAGTCGGTTTTGATATATTAAAGAGCCTGCATCTGCGTAGCAAAGGTATCAATTTGATTGCCTGCCCTTCGTGTTCTCGACAAAATTTCGATGTCATCAGTACGGTCAATGAACTGGAGGCGCGCCTGGAGGATATCCAGGAATCAATCGATGTTGCGGTCATAGGTTGTGTTGTCAATGGACCCGGTGAAGCAAGGGAAGTGACAGTTGGTTTGACTGGTGGTACACCCAATTTACTCTATATCGATGGCAAGCCATCGCATAAGGTTGTTAACGAAAATCTGGTTGATGAGTTGGAAAGAACAATTCGAGCCGCAGTAGAAAGAAAAAAACAGCAGTCTGATGACACTGGCACTATACAGGTCAGTGTCTCTTGAGCAGAATACTGTAATTACCAGATACCTTGTACTGCCCATTCCCGGTGAAGCAAGTTTTAGCTATAATTCAGGCCGTTTGTATTATTATCCGGTCTATACGTCTTCAGGCTCGTGTCAGGTGGTGAAAGATTGATTCGAGTTTCCATATATCTTTGGAATACTTGAGTTTATAGTCAGTTTAATATTGATTTCCCGCAAGGGAATAATTGAATAGGAAAATTATGGCAAAAAGCGTTCAAGCCATTCGCGGTATGCATGACACCACACCCGAACAAACGCCTTTGTGGCAGCGTCTTGAGAATACAGTGAAGCAAACACTGGTGGCCTATGGTTATCAGGAAATTCGCATGCCTATTGTTGAGAAAACAGAATTATTCAAACGCTCTATCGGTGAAGTGACTGATATTGTTGA
Source organism: uncultured Gammaproteobacteria bacterium (assembly GCA_963807455.1). Lineage (GTDB taxonomy): Bacteria > Pseudomonadota > Gammaproteobacteria > JAADHQ01 > JAADHQ01 > JAADHQ01. The sequence goes on from CAWECS010000024.1 coordinate 237,037, forward strand.
GAAGGAGATGTATACATTCGAAGATCGTAATGGAGATAGTTTGAGCCTGCGTCCGGAAGGAACGGCAGGATGTGTCAGGGCAGGTATAGAAAATGGTTTGTTATATAACCAGATTCAGCGGCTCTGGTATACGGGTCCGATGTTCAGGCATGAGCGCCCGCAAAAAGGCCGTTATCGTCAGTTTCAGCAATTTGGTGTAGAAACTTTTGGCATGGATGGCGCAGAAATTGAAGCTGAGCTCATCCTCGTTTGCGCACGTATCTGGACTGCACTGGGCTTAGGTGATATTCAACTGCAAATTAACACACTGGGTAGCTCAGAAGAAAGAGCGGATTATCGTCAGCGATTAGTCGAATATTTTTCCCGCCACAAGGAAATACTGGACGAAGATAGTTTGCGACGACTGGATAGTAATCCACTGCGAATACTGGATAGTAAAAATCCGGCCATGCAAGACTTGATCGAATCGGCGCCACAATTGATCGATTATCTGGGTGATGAATCACGCGTACATTTTCAGCGCTTGCTTCAATTGCTAGACAGCAATGGACTTGAGTATCAGATCAATCCGCGCCTGGTTCGGGGGCTGGACTATTATTGTCACACTGTTTTTGAATGGGTGACTGATCTTCTTGGCGCACAGGGTACAGTTTGTGCGGGTGGTCGCTATGATCCACTAGTGGAGCAATTAGGCGGTAAACCCACGTTTGCCTGTGGTTTTGCTATGGGCGGAGAACGTCTTGTCGCCCTGCTTGAAGAGCAGGGCATACAAGCTGAAGAAGGCAGGCCGCATGTCTATTTTATTAATGTGGGTCAGTTGGCAGAACAAAAGGCTATGCAGCTGGCTGAAGAGCTGAGATCAAATAATAGTCACCTGCGACTTATTTTGAATTGTGGTGGCGGCAGCTTAAAGGCGCAGATGAAACGGGCTGATCGAAGTGGTGCCGGTATTGCCATTATTCTTGGCGAGCGTGAACTGGAACAGTCAGAAATTTCGCTAAAATACCTGCGTAGTGATCATGCTCAACAAGTACTGCCGATGGCCGAATTATCTGCCCGAATCAGTGATTTGATAGAACAGGGAACAATTTAAGCTTATATGATTAATTGAACTGATTTATAATACCAGAGAAATTCTGGTCAATTTTTACCTATGAGCCCTGAGTTCAGCGAAATTTACCAGAACTATCTTAATTTACAGGCGAGCATTGCTTGCCACATTTTTGCTAGAGGAAAAGCCAGTGGACTATGCAACGGATGAAGAACGCGTAGAAGAAATGAAAAAATGGTGGAAGGAAAATGGCAAATCAGTCATTTTTGGTATTGTATTGGGTCTTTCCATTTTGTTTGGTTGGCGTTGGTGGCAAGACTATCAACTCAATCAGTCAGTACAGGCATCGACATTATATAATCAGCTAGAGCTATCAATTCAGCAGAAGAAACCAGAGCAGGCTGAGGCACTGTCGCAGCAAATCACTACTCAATTTGAGAAGCATGCTTATGCGATCTATGCTGCACTGGCTATGGCAAAAATGAAAATGGATGCAAAAGATGTTGCAGCTGCCCAGGCTCATTTGCAATGGGGGCTTGATCGTGCAAAAACTCCCGAGCTTAAACACTTGCTGATCCTAAGGCTTGCACGGGTGCAATTGTCTATCAACGAATTGGATAAAGCCTATGATTTGCTTAGCGCGGCTGGGAGTACTCAGTTTGCTTCTTCATATGAAGAACTCAAAGGCGATATTCTGGTCAAAAAAGGCGATACCAAGCAAGCCTTGTTGGCTTATCAAAAGGCGGCGTTACAGATTCCAGCCGGTACTACGATAAATCCCGCATTACAATACAAGATAGATGACCTTTCCAGGTCACAATAGGCAGCGATAAACAATGAAACTTTATTTAGTCCTGCTATTTTCAATGATACTCAATGGTTGTACATGGATCAGTGACTATCTCGGTGGTGATGAAAATGTTGAACCACCGAAGGAATTGGTCGATATCAAAAATGCCATTTCCCTGGAAAAAATTTGGTCTCTGAGCACAGGCGTCGGTAGTGGTGACCAATTGCTAAGGTTAATTCCTGCAGTTGATAACAAAAGGGTGTTTGTTGCGACGCGTGATGGCCACTTGAGTTCGTACAAACTGGAGGATGGAGAGCCAATCTGGGACGTAGAAACCAAACAACAAATTACTGCCGGGCCTGGCGTTGGCTCAGGTTATGTACTGGCGGGTACCCGTAATGCTGAAGTCATAGCCCATCAGGCTGTTGATGGTAAACCGCTTTGGTCAGTAAAATTGACTGGTGAAGTTTTGTCTGTCCCTGAAATCAGTAAAGAGATAGCGATTATTCGTACCAGTGATGGGCGTGTGACCGCATTAAATTTGCAAGATGGAAGCAAGATATGGGATTTTAAAAAAGCAGAACCCTCATTAACGCTCAGAGGCACCAGCAAGCCGCTTATATCAAATGCCAGTGTTATTAGTGGCTTTGATAATGGTCAGCTCTTTTCAATCTCTTTAGCCGATGGACACCAGAACTGGCGAAATACCGTTGCAGTTCCTCGTGGTCGTACTGAGTTGGAGAGGGTGGTAGATCTTGATGCTGACCCTGTAATTGATAACGGGGTGGTTTATGCGGCTGCATATCAGGCCAATATTGCAGCGATCAGCCTTGATCAGGGGCAATTGATCTGGAAACGAGAACTGTCGTCCTATACTGGTATGAGTATTATGGGGTCTCAACTTTTTATCACCGATGCCAGTAGCCAGATATGGGCTTTGCATGTCAGTAATGGTGCCTCATTGTGGCGACAGGATGAAATACAATACCGTTTTCTGACAGCCCCGGTCACACATGATAAATATGTTGTCGTCGGTGATTTTGAAGGTTACTTGCACTGGTTAAATCAGGATGATGGCAAAGTAGTAGCGCGAATGCGTGGCGATACAGAAGGTTTCTCTGTTAATCCGGTTGTTTTCGATGATATCCTGATTAGTCTTGGCAAGGGTGGTGAACTGACTGCATTCAAACTCAAGGCAGCCAGGTAGTTCATCTCTAAGGTAATCAAATCATGATCCCTGTTATTGCTCTTGTAGGCCGACCCAATGTCGGCAAATCCACCTTGTTTAATTTTCTCACCAAAACACGTGATGCATTGGTAGCAGATTATCCTGGTCTGACACGTGATCGAAAATATGGGCAGGGCAAAGTAGGTGGAGCTGCTTATCTGGTCGTTGATACTGGCGGATTAAGTGGGGACAAGGAAGGCATAGATGAGTTGATGGCACAACAGACACGCCTGGCCATTGAAGAAGCTGATGTTATTGTCTTTATGGTGGATGCCCGTAGTGGCGTGACTGCATCTGATCATATGATCACAAAAGAATTACGCCTGTTGAAGAAGCCTATTATCCTGGTGGCTAACAAGGTAGATGGTCTCAATAGTGATACCGCCATTAGTGATTTTTACGAGTTAGGTATTGGCGAGCCACTACCCATAGCTGCAACACGTGGACGTGGTGTTAAGCAGATGATGGAACAAATCCTTGACAGTTTGCCGGAAACTGCTGAAACCGAGATAGGCAGGGATGAAGAGGACAGGATAAAAGTGGCCATTCTTGGTAGACCCAATGTGGGTAAATCGACTTTGGTGAATCGTTTAATTGGTGAAGAGCGTGTATTGGCTTTTGACATGCCAGGTACCACTCGTGACAGTATTTATATTCCGTTTGAAAAAAACGGGCAGGCATATACCTTGATTGATACAGCGGGTGTACGTCGTCGCAGCAAGGTACATGAAGCCATAGAAAAATTCAGTGTGATTAAAGCATTGCAGGCCATAGAAGAAGCCCATGTTGTGATTATTGTACTGGATGCCCAGCAGGAAATATCCGATCAGGATGCCACGCTGCTGGGTTTTGTCATGGAACGAGGGCGTGCGTTGCTATTGGCTATCAATAAGTGGGATGGTCTGCAAGAAGAACAAAAAGAAAGAATTAAACATGAACTTGATTATAAGCTGTCGTTTCTGGACTTTGCCGAAATGCATTTTATCTCTGCGTTACACGGCACTGGAATTGGTCATTTATTTGATTCTGTCAAAAAAGCTTATGCCTCAGCCACGCGTAAATTACCGACACCAAAATTAACCGAGATTCTTCGACGTGCGGTAGAAGAACATCAGCCGCCTTTGATAAAGGGAAGACGAATCAAACTCCGCTATGCCCATCAGGGCGGCAGGAATCCACCGGTCATCATTATCCATGGGAATCAGGTAAAATCGACGCCTGATGCTTACCGCCGTTATCTGATCAATACATTTCGTCGGGTACTTAAACTGGTAGGAACCCCGGTGCGTATAGAGTTTAAGGAAGGTAAAAACCCGTTTGAAGGTAAGAGAAATCTACTGACAGAGCGTCAGCTCAAGAGCAAAAATCGCACGCTTAAGCATGTACGCAAAAAATAAATCCTGTTTGAGCAATATCATTTAAATGTTTGAAAAATAATGGATTAATTATTCATTATGTTTTTTTTAATTCTTATTATCTCGCTATCCTGGCAAATCCCAGCAAAATATAGTTAAAAGTATTTAATTAAATACTAATATAGGATATAGTATTGTTAAGTGCTATACAGCTTTCGTTGAGCAAAATTGATGGGCACTATTATTTGAAACCAGTCGGGATAGGGATGCTATTTTGATAGAGCTTTTAATCAGGGACAGTCGGGGTAATGTTATCAGGCACCAACTCGGTGAGGGAAAACATCGTCTGGGTAAATCAACTCATTCGGATGTAGTGCTAATGGATAAGCATGCCTCCAGATACCATGCCGATCTAATTGTGACGAAAGACGGTGTTTACTTAATCGATGCCAATAGTACCAATGGACTATGGATCAATAGACAGCGAATTAAAAACAAGGTGTTATTGCAAGCAGGTGAAAGTTTTCAAGTGGCCAGTTTGAATCTGACACTAGCGAAAGCGACGCATTATTTTGCGCTGAAAAAAGGCAGGCAATACAGCCAGGACGAAATCGACCTGAATCCATCTTGCAAATTAAAGTCCAATATATTTAACTTCACCAGTGATGCTAAGCCCGATGCAGAAAATAACGCTAGTACGCACAATACCTGAATAAACCAGCTTGATGCACATAAACCTGGGTGTTTTTATGCAGTCATGATGGTTAATTTTCCACTATAAATAATCCATCAAGTGTTTGCTTGATTTGATCTAGGGATAAGTGTGTTGGAAAATGGCCAGGATCTTCCCAGTGCTGGCAGGAAAGTAATTCAACTTCAGCTTGTTTCTCTGACTTCAGATAAAGAATTGTAATATAGATTTGGTCAGTCGTTCCATCTGCCATATGCCATCCCCGCCCGGCAAGCATAACCGGTTTATTCATCACATATTCTATATTGGTGTGAATCTTGTAAATCGTAAAACGGTCCGGATTGATAATGCGCGCATTAGGTGATTGCGAGTATAATTCAAGTCTGCAATTTGGATGGTAGTTATCAATGCTGAATAACCCCCCCTTGACTTTACCATTTTGTATATTGACGGCAGCATTATAGGCTGGAAATCGAATGGCTTCATTCAAGACAAGTGTTGCACCGGGTTTTATCATCTCATAGGCAAGCGGTTGCACTGATGCCTTACCGGCGCATCCACATAGAAAGATCAATAATAATAGACCTGGGGTAGTTGCTTTTCTATGAATAGATTTCATGGCGGTCATACCAATATATTAATACATAACTTTGGATTTGTATAAAGGGTTTTAGTTCCGTTGACATCTAATATGCTTTTCTACTGAAAAAGTCAATGAGATGAATGCTAGTTGAAATTTTTGTACGTTCAGGTTGAATTTATTAACGCATATCTATGATATATCAATGATTTTATCGATAGAATGAAACATAACAGGATTTTAATACAGGTGATGAGATGACGGTTTTTGTCTTCCGGTAGCGGGGTCTGATGATGCGAGCCTGATGAAGATCGCGATGCCGGTATTACAATGATTATATTTTAGCCCCAAGGGATCTAATGCATAGATTATCGGCTTGGCAGACTATTTTCCTGCATCAAGAACAGAGATGGATCAACCATCGTGTTATTCAAGCTAATGGACCAATGCAGATGTGGGCCCGTCACCCTGCCTGTCTTGCCCACTGCACCTATAATTTCCTTTTGTGTCACCTGCTGTCCCTTTTTGACTTTTGTACTATCAAGATGACAATACATGCTGATCAGCCCTTGTCCGTGGTCTATAAACACGGTATTGCCGTTGAAGAAATAGTTCCCGACCTCAATCACTGTGCCGGCGGCTGGGGCGATGATGGGCGTGCCTTTGCTTGCTGCTATGTCCAGTCCGCTGTGTGGCTTTCGGGCCTGTTCATTAAAGAACCGTTTCAAGCCAAATGCGCTGCTGACTACACCGTTAACAGGCTTGATGAATTGTAATTCAATCGATGCGCTATCCCGCCAGTGTTTTAATGCACGCCTTATACTGGTTTTGTCCTTATTGATTTTCTTCATGTCATATTGATTAGGATTTACCATGCGTTTGTTTTTTATCGTGATATGTTGTTCCGGGTATTTTTTATGATAGACATTAAATGCGATTGTTTCAGTAGTATTGCCTTTGGTGGCTTTAAGGGAATGCTTTCCTGGCTTCATGCCCAGTGACAGGCCGATGATGGCATACCATTGCTGCTCTTTCTGAATAACCATTACCCGACGTTTATTGAAACTGGCGGCCGGTTTATTTGCTTCACTGCCGAGGGGTATAACGACAATACCTCCAGGTACTGCATGTGATTGCGGAATAGCATAGGCGTTATGATATATGGATACCAATAGCAGTAGAAAAAAGCCGTGTAATAAATAATGAGAGGTGAAATTAGTCATAAGATTAGTTTTTGTCTTCTACTCGCAAGCTCAGTGAGCCTTTCGATAAGCGCGCCATGATTTGTTCGCCTTGCTCAACTTGCTGTTGATTAGTGATAACCGAGTTATCTTGTTTCTGTAAAATGCTATAGCCACGTTCCAGTGTCGCTAATGGACTGATGGCATCCAGGGCGCGGCTCAGCGTTGATAATGCCAGTCGGCCATGTTTTGTTTTCAACTGCATGGCGCGTTGCAAACGATGCCAACATTGCTGGCGTTGCTGTTCGAGTTGTTTGAGCTTATTGATAGGCGAATAGCGAAATAATTGCCCCGACATTTTTTCAAGTTTGAATCGTTGCGTTTCAAGTTGGTGTTGTAGAGATCGTCGATGGCGTGATTCCAGCTCATCCACTCGTTGCATCCACTGTTTAAGTTTCATTCCCGGGTGTTGTTGCGTCAATCTTGCTGTTAAATGTTGTAACTGTTGCTGGTTGTTTTGCTGATGATGTTGTAATGATTTTCGTAATGAGCGAAGTTGCTGCGAGAGCATGTCCATCCATTCATTTTGATCCGGACTGAGATGTTCTGCAGCCGCAGAAGGCGTCGGTGCACGGTAGTCTGCAACAAAATCCGCAATGGTAAAGTCTACTTCATGTCCCACAGCGGAGACAATGGGTAGCTGGCAATGATATATGGCCCGAGCGAGCACTTCCTCATTGAAGGCCCAGAGGTCTTCCAGCGAACCGCCGCCACGGGTAATGAGTAAAACATCGCATTCCTGACGTTGTTCCGCTATCTGGATCATCCCGGCAATTTCATCGGCGGCATTCTCACCCTGAACCCTGACCGGATAAATAATCACATTGATCGCTGCGAATCTTTTCTTTAATACAGTTAATACGTCTCTTATGGCTGCTCCGCTCGGAGAAGTGATAATGCCTATGGTGCGTGGCAGCAAAGGGAGTGCTTTTTTATTGGCCAGCTCAAACAGACCTTCCTGGTGTAATTTTTGTTTAAGTGCTTCAAAGGCCCGGGTTAATGCGCCATCACCGGTTTCTTCCATGTGCTCTGCGATGAGCTGGAATTCTCCACGCCCCTCGTATAATCCGACCCGCGCCCGGACCAATATCTGCATGCCATTTTCAGGTTGAAAACGTAGTAGCTGGTTTCGATTGCGAAACATGGCACAGCGAACCTGCGCTTTTTGGTCTTTTAATGAAAAGTACCAGTGCCCGGAAGAGGGGCTGGAAAAATTGGATATTTCGCCCTCTACCCAGAGTAGTGGAAAACTGCCTTCCAGCAGTGCGCGTACCTCACTATTGAGACGGCTGACAGAATACACCTGTTTTTGCGTTGTGAATTCCTGATGGCTGTCATATTCATTCATGTTGGCATGGTAGCGTAAAAATTAAAGGCCGGTAAGACCCGGCCTTTAATTTATTCATGCCTATCAAAGTCTAGAGAGTGTTGGGATTGGCAGATTGTTCAGCCTGGGACAGTCCCAGCAAGGCATGACTTTTTGCCGTATTGGCCAGGCTTATAGCCTTCTCATATTGGCCGTCCTGATAGGCTTTTTTAGCAGGGCCGAGTAATTTTTTATAGGTATCTCTCCATTCAAAGCCTTTTTCGGCAGCTTTATTGTTGGCTGAGATTGCATCCTGTATGGCATTAGAAGCATCTTGTTTGCTGGCATCGGCGATGGCTGACGAAGTGCCCAATATTAGTGCCATACTGAGGGCAAAAGCGGTTTTTTTCATTATCTTCCTCCAAAGTGGTATAGATTCAGCTATTTATTCGTTTCTGAGGGGGCAGCTTATGGGTATTTGTTTCCCCAGCAGGATATAGCCGTTAATAGTTGCTCTTTTATCGCTACTAATTATATATAACCGGTTTACCTTAGGCGCGTCAAATTCTATAATCAACAGCTAATTTACTGTTTTCTTATACACTTGCTAATGGTTGCCCTACATGAGAATAATTCAGGAAGCTCTAACGTTCGATGATGTATTACTGGTCCCGGCACACTCTACCGTGATGCCACGTGAGGTCAGCCTTAAGACGAGGCTAACTAAAGAAATAGAGCTCAATATCCCACTGGTTTCCGCAGCCATGGATACGGTGACCGAGGGCAGGCTGGCCATCGCCCTGGCCCAGGAAGGTGGCATGGGTATTATCCACAAAAACATGTCACCTGAGCTGCAAGCGCTGCAGGTGCGGCTGGTTAAAAAGTTTGAAAGTGGGGTGATAAAGGACCCTATTACGGTGACACCGGATACCAGCATACGCGAAGTTCTGGATATTACCCATGCACATAATATTTCCGGTGTTCCGGTTGTCGAAGGTGAATCATTGGTCGGTATTGTTACCAGCAGGGATTTGCGCTTTGAACAAGGGCTGGATAATCCGGTTTCCAGTATCATGACACCCAAAGACAAGCTGGTGACAGTGAAGGAAGATGGCACTCGTAATGAAGCCAAGGCCTTGTTGCATAAACATAGAATAGAGAAAGTGCTGGTCATTAATGACAAATTCCAGTTACGCGGCATGATTACCGTTAAGGATATCCAAAAATCCAAGGATTTTCCCAATGCCTGTAAAGATGAACAAGGTAGTCTGCGAGTCGGTGCTGCAGTCGGTACTGGTGGCGATACTCAGGAGCGCGTCGAAGCGCTGGTGAATGCGGGAGTTGATGTGATTGTTGTTGATACTGCACATGGCCATTCGCAAGGTGTTATTGACCGGGTTCGCTGGGTCAAGGAAACCTACCCTCAAGTGCAAGTCATTGGTGGCAATATTGCCACTGCCGAGGCTGCACTGGATCTGGTCAAGGCCGGTGCCGATGCCGTCAAGGTCGGTATTGGTCCGGGATCGATTTGTACGACTCGAATTGTGGCAGGGGTTGGTGTGCCGCAAATTACCGCCGTGGCTAATGTGGCTGAGGCCTTGAAGAAAAAAGGCATACCATTAATAGCGGATGGGGGTATTCGTTTTTCAGGCGATATCGCCAAGGCACTGGCTGCAGGCGCTCACTGTGTCATGATCGGCAGTATGTTCGCAGGCACAGAAGAAGCACCGGGTGAGGTCGAGTTATTTCAGGGTCGTTCTTACAAGTCTTACCGCGGAATGGGTTCACTGGGTGCAATGAAAGAAGGTTCCAGTGACCGCTATTTTCAGGAAAGCAGTAATGTAGACAAACTGGTTCCGGAAGGAATTGAGGGCAGGGTACCTTATAAAGGCCCTTTGCTTAACATCGTTCATCAATTACTGGGTGGGATTCGTTCCAGCATGGGCTACGTAGGCTGTGAGGATATCGACTGTATGCGTACCAAGCCAGGCTTTGTCAGGGTGACCAGTGCCGGTATGCGTGAAAGTCATGTCCACGATGTCACCATTACCAAAGAAGCACCCAATTACCGCACTGAATAAATAGTTAGGGTTCTTGTTCAGACGTGATGAGGCATAGCCTCAGTTTAGTGTTTGACGGAATAATTTAACTCACAGGAAAACAGCATTGACCACACAAGCACATGCCAATATTCATCAAGACCGTATTCTGGTACTTGATTTCGGCTCTCAATATACACAGTTAATAGCTCGCCGTGTTCGCGAAGCCGGTGTTTATTGTGAATTATACCCATACGATGCCGACGCAGAGGAAATTAAAGGTTTCAAGCCCAATGGCATTATTCTTTCCGGTGGCCCTGAAACCGTGACGCTGGAAGAAACACCGAGAGCACCACAAATTGTGTTTGATCTGGGTGTACCAGTACTGGGAATTTGTTATGGCATGCAGACCATGTCAGCACAATTGGGTGGTCAGGTAGAAAGTTCGGACCGGCATGAGTATGGCTATGCACAAGTGCGCGCACGCGGGCATTCACGATTATTAAAAGACATAGAAGATCATACCAGTGAAGAAGGTTATGGTTTACTTGATGTCTGGATGAGTCATGGCGACAAGGTCGCCAGTTTACCCGATGGTTTTAAAGCCATTGCATCAACCGACAATGCGCCATTGGCAGGCATGGCTGATGAAGAGCGTGCTTATTATGGATTACAGTTTCATCCGGAAGTGACCCATACTCGTCAGGGGCAACGAATCATTAATCGTTTTGTGCATGATATTTGTGGTTGCGATTCATTATGGACAGCAGAGAATATTATTGAAGACAGTATTACCAGAATTCGCCAAGAGGTAGGCGATGACCAGGTGTTACTGGGATTGTCCGGTGGAGTAGATTCTTCAGTGGTTGCAGCTCTGTTGCATCGAGCGATTGGTGATCAGCTGATTTGTGTGTTTGTCGACAATGGCATGCTAAGACACAATGAAGGCGATCAGGTCATGGCAACTTTTGCGGAACATATGGGGATAAAGGTGATAAGGGCGGATGCCGAACAACGTTTTTTACAGGCACTGGAAGGTGAATCAGACCCGGAGAAAAAACGTAAGATAATTGGCAATATGTTCATCGAAATTTTTGAGGAAGAATCTGAGAAATTAACCAATGTAGAATGGTTGGCACAAGGGACTATCTATCCAGATGTAATAGAATCAGCTGGTGCAAAAACCGGTAAAGCGCATTTGATCAAGTCGCATCATAATGTCGGCGGACTACCTGAAGATATGAAGCTGCAATTATGTGAGCCTCTGCGCGAACTGTTTAAGGATGAGGTGCGTAAACTGGGTGTGGAGTTGGGCTTGCCCTATGACATGGTCTATCGTCATCCATTCCCTGGTCCTGGGCTGGGTGTGCGTATCCTTGGTGAAGTCAAGAAAGAATACGCGGATATTCTCAGGCTGGCAGATGATATTTTTATTACTGAATTAAGAAATAATGATTTATATGACAAGGTCAGTCAGGCATTTGTAGTTTTCCTGCCGGTTAAATCAGTCGGTGTTACCGGCGATGGACGCCGTTACGATTATGTCGTCGCGTTGCGTGCTGTAGAAACCATTGATTTTATGACGGCCCGTTGGGCGCACTTGCCATATGAATTTCTCGAACTGGTTTCCAGACGCATTATTAATGAAGTGGAAGGGATATCACGTGTCGCCTATGATATTTCGGGCAAACCACCTGCCACCATCGAGTGGGAATAGCAGTTTTGTTAAGGTACTAAATACAATAAGAATATCTTCTCTACGAGAATCTGTATCTCATTTTATGGGATATCATCGCCTTTATTAAATATAAACTTGGGCTGCGCATATTGGTGCATTTTCCTCCTTATTGCCATTGAACACCGCTAATTTTTTATTCAAGAGATTGATGATATTGATGATATTGATTAATTATCTATCAATTGATGCACAAAAATAACCAAATTGTGAAACTTTAGTGATTATTTAGGTCGTTCATATGTACTACAATTTCGCCTAAGGATTTTTTCGGAATACATGAAACTAATCCAGTTGCACTAGATTCAGAGTTTTGAGCCCGACTGATAACATGAAAGAGTGCTCGGTGTTCATAAACATTGTTTTTAATTTCAATTCAGAATCAATATTTTAGGAGAATAAAAATTATGAAAAACAGTATAACTAAAGCCACCTTTGCATCGGCTGCCCTGGCAGTGGCATTGAGCTCAACTGCAATGGCAACATCGTCGCCTGCAGGTAGCTCTGGCGCTGCTATCGGTGCTGGCGATAAGGTGCATTGTTATGGCGTGCATTCGTGCAAAGGCAACTCAGACTGTAAGACTGCTGAGCATGCCTGCAAAGGCCACAATAAGTGTAAAACACATGGCTTCAAAGGTATGAAGGCCAAAGACTGTCTGGACAAGGGTGGCGTTATCGCTGACATTAAGAAGTAATTCCTTAATAATAGGGGAATGGAAATGACTTCCGGCTTTGGGCTTGGGCTGCGTACTGAGCACTATAATGATTTTTTGGCTGAGCCACAGCCTGTGGAATGGCTGGAAGTCATTTCTGATAATTATATGGTCGATGGCGGTAAACCATTGGCCATGCTTGATCAAATTCGTGCCAATTACCCGATGGTGATGCATGGTGTATCCATGTCGATCGGGTCCATTAATGGTCTGGATAAAGACTATTTACGTAAACTCAAGATACTTGAGCAACGCATAGAGCCGATGTGGGTGTCCGATCATTTGTGTTGGTCGGGTGTTCACGGGCGTAATCTGCATGACCTGCTGCCTCTTCCCTATACCGCTGAAGCACTGCAGGTCGTTAAACGCAATGTTGAGCAGGCACAGGAGGTGCTACAACGCCCCCTGATTTTAGAAAATGTTTCCAGCTACGTAGAATACGAATCGTCTGAAATGACCGAATGGGAATTTCTGACAGAAGTTTGCCAGGCAACGGGTTGCCGGTTATTACTGGACATCAATAACATCTTCGTCAGCGCCTTTAATCATGATTTCTCGCCTGCCAGCTTTATTGAAGGGGTCCCGGTTGAAAGCGTTAGCCAGTTTCATTTGGCAGGCCATCAGAACAATGGCGACCATTTGATCGATACGCATGACCACCCGGTCTGTGACGGCGTTTGGGATCTCTACCGGCAGGCACTGATTCACTTCGGTTATGTGCCCACCATGATCGAACGCGATGACAATATTCCATCACTGCAAGAACTCCTGGCTGAACTGGATATGGCTCGGGCGATTGCCGATGATGTGCTGAACAAAAAAATCAGCGCTATGAACCTGAAAGAATTACAAATCGATTTTCAACGCGCCTTATTTGATACCGAGTGCAAAGGCGCAGACTGGATTAGCGAATCAGCGCGTGGCTTGTCAGCGAGAGAGCGCCTGGACATTTATCACAACGCCTACCGTATTCGCCTGATAGATGTATTACTGGATACGTTTGAACATACGGCCGTCTACCTGGGTGATGACTGGTTTCACCAGCTCGCTGCGGACTATGTGCAGTCGCACCCTTCGACATACACCAATATTGGCCTGTATGGCCAAGACTTTCCCTCATTCCTCGCTGAACGACTTGCCGATGACAAGGAAGTCTCAGAACTTGCGTTGATGGACTGGACACTGCGAAGAGCATTTGATGGTGCCGGCAGTGCCGTCATGACACTCGACGACTTGCAACAGCTTGCCAGCGAGGGAAATGAAGACATCCATTTGCACCCTGTGCCGACACTCAGTATCAGCACGCAACACTTCAATACCCTGGATATCTGGCATGCTATCAACCAGGATCAGGTGCCTCCCGTTGTAGAACGGCTGCCGCAACCCATCGACATATTGATTTGGCGCAAAGGCCATTCACCCCATTTTCGGAGCCTGGCAAATATTGAATCTGCAGCTATAGCCCGTGTATGTTGCGGAGACACGCTTGAGGCCATTGGTGAAACACTGGAAAAAGATTTTCCTGATGCCGATGTCGCGACTGAATTCGGGGTAATGCTGCATCGCTGGCTAGATGATGAGATCATCAGTACCAAACCTCAGAACGCCGATGTTGGGGCTCGTTAGAGCGTTCAACTGGGGCGCAAATCATAACCATTATTCTCTGCGAACTATGGGTATAAGAAGCTGTAACGCCCTTCATTGAGGGAAAACGGGGTCAGAGAACAATTGTTTCTAATATAATCAGGCTTGAATATAAGCGTAAATTGCTCACTGCCCCCAATTATTTTGATTAATAATAAAAAAAGACCCCATCATAGATGGGGTCTAAACGGAGGATTGCTTGATAACAATTTGAGATATTGACCTGTAACGTCCTGGTGATAGGGTTGCTATTTTTTAGCTTTTTTGTCCTTTTTAGCCTTCTTATCTTTCTTGGCTGTTTTGTCCTTTTTAGCCTTCTTATCTTTCTTGGCTGTTTTGTCCTTTTTAGCCTTCTTATTAGAGTCCTTGTCATCTTTTGCTGTTTTGTCCTTTTTAGCTTTCTTATCTTTCTTGGCTGTTTTATCTTTCTTAGGCTTTTTATTAGAGTCCTTGTCATCCTTTACTTTTTTGTCCTTTTTAGCCTTTTTGTCTTTCTTGGCTTTTTTGTCATCCCCATCATCTCGGGATTTATTTCTGTCTACAGGAGAGGTCTTGCTCTCATCACGATGCGTAGAACGTTCGTTGCTCCTCTCTGTAGCTCGGGTTAGTCCTTTGGTGGTAGAGAGATTGTTTCGGTTCTGATTGTAGGTTTCATCGCCAATGCCCGGGACATTCTTGATGTCTTTGGCGCTTTTGAATGGGCCATGTTTTTTACGGTAATCTACAATGGCATTGGCTTTTTTTGGACCAATACCTTTTAAGTTTTCCTCAAGTGCCTTGGCATCGGCCTTATTAATGTTAACCGTTTCTGCCATGGCATTAGCTGCGCCGAATTGAAGTGACAATGCCATTAATAGGCTCAATAATATTCTTAAAAAATATTTGTTTTGTTTGTTCGTATTCATCTCTACATCACTCCTGCAATTGAAGATTGGCGTGTAAACACAGGACTGATAGTAAGTATGTTTTACCCTGAATAAAAGTATTCAATAGTACATTTAACGATGTATTAACATTTAATATAGTTGCAAATCCTCTGAGTGGGCCTGTCTCATTGTGCGCCTCGCTCTTATTGCCTATTCCGCTTCGCCGGCTGAACGTCGGGCGGTCATGACCTGGACGCAACGCCTCAAGCGCATACTCGACCAGGAACCTTTACATGGTGAGGCCAATTCACAGCTCGGCCATATTCATGCCATACAGGGTGAGCCAGAGAAAGCCGAACAATTTTTCACTACTGTAAGTAAACACCGCCCGAAGGCAGCCTGGCTGACATTCAATCAGGTCCTAATGCATATTCAGAAAATAGGGGTAGTGGATGTCTTACGGAAACCATGGCGGAAGATGGGTATAGAAATTAATGGAATAAAGTCTTTAAAAGACAATGTATAATGTGATTTGTGATGGCCAGGAAGGTGTCGAGGAGGGGAGCTTGATCCTCCACCACCCTGTCGGATTATCTCTACCCGAAGGGGATCGGTTTGATAGGCGTTATCGACCCGATGTGATGAAGGCCAACGCCGCGAATGAACAATGACAACAAGGCGTTCCAATTTTACTTGTTTGGTCATATTGCTAATTAACGTAACATATATCAATAACACAATGATAATGGTATTTTTCATGATATTGACACTTATGACCACCGGGAAACCCGCGCCAATACTGGACTTTTGCCGCTTGTTTACAATCGAGTGGAATAATCGGTTTGTGAGTAGATAAAGTGCCTGACGATATCTTCTGGATGCGTGAGGCTATCACACTGGCCCAAAAAGCAGAGCAGGAAGGGGAAGTGCCGGTAGGTGCTGTGCTGGTACAAGATGATGCGATACTGGGGCAGGGATGGAATAAGCCGATCGTTAATCACGATCCCACCGCTCATGCGGAAATTCAGGCTTTGCGTAATGCCGGCGCTATGCTCGGTAACTATCGTTTCCCGGGATCAACACTTTACGTCACTCTGGAGCCTTGTACCATGTGTGCAGGCGCAATGATTCACGCGCGCATCAAACGACTGGTTTTTGGTGCTTATGATCCAAAGACCGGCGCTGTTGAAAGTGTTATGCGTATTTTCGATCAAGCTTTTCACAACCACAAACCAGACTATGATGGCGGCGTACTTGAAACAGAATGCCGATTGATGTTGCAATCATTCTTTGAGCAAAAAAGATTAAAATAGTTTACGCGCCGGAAGCAGCATGACTACAACAGCCAGCATGATTGTTTAATTTGGTCTTATTTAAAAAACAGAAGAATCCACTTCAGGTAGAGTTATTTGTGGCGTGTTCTGCAGAGATGCTTCCCGATTTTTTTGCCACACCAGCAGATCGTAATATATTCTAATGTTTTCAACATAATGGACTGGCTCATTACCTCGGGCATAGCCATATTTAGTTTTCTTGTACCATTTTTTTTGGCTCAGTAATGGCAGGCTTTCCTTAACGTCTATCCATTTGTCCGGATCTTTACCGCGCTCCTGGGTCAGGATGCGAGCATCCTCAAGGTGATAAAAGCCTACATTATAGGCAGCCAAAGCCATCCAGGTTTTGTCCGGCTCTTGTACGCGTGCCGGCATTCTGTTCAGCATGCGACGAAAATATTTCGCGCCACCTTCTATACTTTGATGCGGGTCTAGACGGTCACTGATATTCAACTGTTTCGCAGTAGCCCGTGTGAGCATCATCATGCCTCGAACACCTGTCGGTGATTTGGCCTCCGGACGCCAATGCGATTCCTGATAGCCTATTGCTGCTAACAAGCGCCAGTCGAGATTGTATTTTAAAGCCATATTTTCAAAATTTTGCTGATATTCCAGCAGCCTGGTTTTAACATGCCTGAGGTAAAGTCTTGTACCAACAAAACCTAATTGATCGGCATGACCATAGTAGCGTTCAAGTAATTGTTTGAGTTCGCCCTTTTTGCGAAGCTCATGAAAAAAATTATTGGCTTCGACAAGCAGTGAATCGTCTTTACTATATGGCATCGCCCAGGCGAGTGATTGAGTATTGTTGATGGTAAAAGCAGACTTCACCTCTTTATGGTAACGTTGAAACAAGGTCAGATCATTAGAATCTGCAACGGTATAATCGATAACCTGTTCATAGACCAGGTTCAACAACTCTTCGCTACTTAAAGTACGATTTTCCTTCCATTGCAGATCTGGGTGAGTCTTCGATAGTTCCAGCAATCTTTCGCTATGGCTGCTGCCGGCGGTAATTTCAAGTTGGCCATCGAGAATATCTTCCAGACTCTCGGGACGTTTATTACCTGACCGGTATACCAGATGTTGCGTGATTTTCTGGTACTCAGGCCCAAACCGAACCAGCTTTTTTCTGCTATTGGTTACCGTCAGACCGGCCGCAGCCAGATGGGCCTCACCACGAACAATCATAGGTATAATATCTTCAAAATTATCAGGTGTAATTAGTTTGAGCTTGACCCCCAGGTATTTTGCAAACTTGCTGGCCAATTCATACTCCAGCCCCATATCACCATCAGGCCCACGGTAGAAAGTGGTAGGGCCATTTCTGCTAATGACAACGAGTTCGCCATTGTTGCGAATTTGATCGACAATGCTCTCCTGTTGTTCAAATGAACAGGCAGTCAACAGCATAGCAATACAGGTCATTATCAGTTTGCGCAAAATTGTCTCATTCAAACCAGTCTTCAAGATTTATGTTCAACCATTATAGTCATCGGCTGATGACAGCTTAGTATTTAATATATAGCCTATATTATGATATTAATCAATAAGATAAATATCATTTTGCATCTTATTTCAAGAATAAGCTGTTTATTTTAGTGTAATACTGTCATACATATTTAACAAAAAGCCCTTAATGATTTCTACCCTATGCGATTACCGGGTTTTGATTGATACAGTGATGCAAAAACATCAATGATAAATGGTGTAAAATAAGCAACATTTTAAATAATCATTAATCTACCTCCTACATAATCGTATACAGATAGTTTTCTCAGGATTCAATAAAGACAATATGAATATACTTGGTCTGGACCACATAGGGCTTGCTTATGGGCATCATCCATTGCTTGATCAGCTTGATTTACAAATTGAATCAGGGGAGCGTGTTTGCCTGATCGGCAGAAATGGCGCGGGTAAATCATCGCTATTGAAGGTGATTTGCGGCAAGCAACAGGCTGATGAAGGTAATATCTGGCTCAGGCCAGGCACTCGAGTGGCCTATCTTGAACAGGATGTACCGCAAGATGAGTCACTCAGTGTGTTTGA
This sequence comes from uncultured Gammaproteobacteria bacterium, assembly GCA_963807455.1. Classification (GTDB taxonomy): domain Bacteria; phylum Pseudomonadota; class Gammaproteobacteria; order JAADHQ01; family JAADHQ01; genus JAADHQ01. Next base: position 255,662 of record CAWECS010000024.1, read on the forward strand.
AATTGTCTCCAATGGTCTGGGTGAGTTGGGTGAGCTGATCCTACGCTATCATGAAATAGCACATCAGGTTTCGATTGATCACTCGGAAAAATTATTATCTGAAATGGCTGATCTGCAACAACGACTGGATGCCGAGGAAGGTTGGAGTCTGACACAAAAGGTCGATACGGTCATATCCAGACTGGATCTTGATCCTGACATCAAAATGAGTGAACTATCCGGTGGCATGAGGCGAAGAGTCGTCTTGGCACAGGCGCTGGTGAATGAGCCTGAATTACTTTTACTTGATGAGCCAACCAATCACCTTGATATCACATCGATCACCTGGCTTGAAAATTTTTTGTTGGCATATCCAGGCACATTAATGTTTATTACCCATGACCGAACTTTTTTGCGTCATTTAGCCACCCGTATTATTGAGCTCGATCGAGGGGTGTTGAGGTCATACCCCGGAAATTACGATGAATACATAAAGCGCAAAGATCAGGAATTGTCAGCAGAAGAAACAGCAAACAAACAGTTTGATAAAAAGCTGGCTCAGGAAGAACAATGGATACGCAAGGGCATTAAAGCCAGAAGAACCCGTAATGAGGGGCGTGTGCGTGCATTGCAATCTTTACGTAAAGAACGTTCTCAGAGACAAGAAAAACAACGCAATGTCAATATGACAGTACAGGCGGGCGAAACGACTGGCAAGATAGTAGCCGATTTACGAGATGTCTGTTTTCAATATGAAGGAAAGAAGATTATCAGCGACCTGTCTGCGCGCATTATTCGTGGCGACCGTATAGGTATTATTGGCGCTAATGGCTCGGGTAAAAGCACCTTGTTAAAACTGATTCTGGGGCAGCTGGAACCACAGCAAGGTGAAGTTATTCTGGGTACAAAATTACAACTGGCTTATTATGATCAGCAACGTGACCAGCTCAATCTGGAAAAGTCAGTCAAGGATAATCTTAATGATGGACAGGATTTTGTTACTATCAATGGACAATCGCGCCATGTCATCAGTTATCTGAAGGATTTTCTTTTCCCTCCTGAAAAAATAAATACGCCTGCCAAGGCATTATCAGGTGGTGAAAGAAATCGTCTGATGCTGGCAAAGACATTTATGCAACCTGCTAACCTGTTGGTGCTTGATGAGCCTACCAATGACCTTGATGTTGATACACTTGAGTTGCTTGAAGAGTTGTTGCTTGAATTCAAGGGTACCTTGCTTCTTGTTAGTCACGACAGAACTTTTCTGGATAACGTGGTGACATCATCACTGGTATTTGAAGGAGAAGGGCATGTGCAGGAATATGTGGGAGGCTACGAAGACTGGTTGAGACAGAAGAATAACAAGACAATCAATGATCGCAAAAGTGTCAATGAGAATAAACAAAATGAAAGCTCGGGTATCAAGCAGTCAGAAGTTGCTAAAAAAAAGCTTAGTTATAAAGTCCAGAAGGAATTGGATGAGTTACCCGAACTCATTGAACGACTGGAAGCAGAAAAAGATCGTTTGCAACTTCAAGTCAGTCAATCCGATTTTTATCAACAGGAAAAAGACCTGATCAAGTCTACACTGGATAAAATAACTGAGATTGATGCCCGTCTATCGAAAGCCTACGAAAAATGGGAGCAACTGGATCAAGCTTGACCGGTTTCAGTACGACAATATTACCAATGATCAGGCGCTTGCCAATGCCGAATTTCAATATGGCTATTGCTGCAATTAGCGGCTAGCGCAGCCTGGTATGCTACTGGAACATTGATGGAGCGTAAGTACCATGCCTGATTTTCTTGATCAGTGATCATTGCAGTATCGAGTAAATCATTTTCTGATAAAGTGAATGACGACAGGCCACCCTGTAAACCAGTGCCCTTTGCTTTTAAATAAGCTTCCTTATGACACCATAGTTGATAAAAGCATGTGACTTGTGTCGCTGGATCTTTTCTACTTAACCAGGCATATTCGTTTTTTGAAAAAAAACGTTTGGCGATAGCGAGACTATTGCGTTGATGATTTATTTTTTCGATATCGATACCAATTTCACAGTCTCGTGAAAGTCCTAACAAGGCATAATGTTGAGTATGACTGAGATTGAAAAATAATGTTTTGTTGCCCTGGATTTGCGGTTTGCCCTGTTCATCAGCACACAGTTCAACTGCATGCGCAGGAATTTCAAGATGTCTTGCGATAATCTCTCTCATGGCGGCATGTGAGGTGATATAAATATTTCTTTGCATGGGACTGAGCTATTTGTTGAGCACGCAATTGCTCATCTGCGGGTAGCAGAGTGCTGAGATAGTGGCTGGCCGAGGTGTCTGATATTATCGGGATATGCCAGATTTCTATGCTTGAATGCTGCGCGGGAGACATGTTTAAACCATTGCTTGAGTTTACGATAATCATATCATAACAGATATCAATACTGAGCTGGAATGCCAGATCAACAAAGTGCTTTTACATCATGGCAAATACAGATGAATAGCCATGACCGCTCTTGCTATCTTTGAGGTAATAAACTTGGATCGATAATCGGTGGTAGCTGAATAAAGGACTTGGGTTCTCTTCGTTTCCTAGGTTGCTTTTTATTGGTTTCACTGCCATCTCTAAAGCTGGCGGGTAATTGATCAGATTGATTACCTCTGGTTTTTGTATCGCTTGCAGGTTTGTTTGTTCGATCTATCGCACCCGTGTTTTTATCATCATCGCGTAAACCATGCATCTCAAGATCCATGCCCAGCTTGGTGTCAGTCGTTGCCTCAATATTGGATGATCGTGGATTACTTTGTAATTCCAGGCTTTCACTGGATAAGGGCAGAGACAGGTTATCCTTGACCGCATCCATACCCGCTGTGCCCTGAATGAGTTCCGTTGGTATGGCACTCATTTCATCATCCTGTTTGACCAGATCAGATACTTCGCGCTTCATGATGACGATTGAAATACGGCGATTGATGGAATTAAAAGGATCTTCTTTATCGAACAGAATGGTAGAAGCCAGACCGATGACCCTGCCGATTTTTTCTGCTTTGAGTCCACCTTCAATGAGTGCCCTGCGTGCGGCATTGGCACGGTCACTGGATAGCTCCCAGTTGGTATAGCTACCTTTACGTTTCGACATCGGGCTGGCATCTGTGTGGCCACTGATGGTGATTTTGTTGGGTACACTATTGATGGTCTTTGCCAGTTCATTGAGTATCGCTTCAGTGTAGTATTTGAGATTGGCGCTACCACTGTCAAACATAGGTCGGTCTTTTTTGTCGACAACTTGTATGCGCAGACCATTGGGCGTTACCTCAAGTAACAATTGGTCTTTAAAGGGCTCTAATGCCTGATTTTGACCGACTTGCTCTTTGAGTTCTTCCATCAGCGCTTCGAGTCGCTTCTGTTCCTTGAGTTTGTCATAGGAGACATAGGCCATGCCTCCATCGCGTACTTTTTCGATGATGGTTGGATCGGATTTTTGCATTTCAATTGAAGTGCCGAAGGAAATCAGGCTCATGCCGGCTCCACCAGGACCGATTGAGCCCGTGGGAGCTTCACTGTGGCCGCGTACCATACTCGGGTTCTGGAAATATTCTGCGATACCGCCACGTTTATTGGCGTCAGTTTGACCCACCAGCCAAAGCACCATAAAGAACGCCATCATTGCCACGGCAAAATCCGCAAATGCAACCTTCCAGGAGCCGCCATGGTGACCATGCCCCCCCTGAATGATTTTCTTGATGACTATCGGTTGTTTTTTATCTTCCATGCCAGAATCAGTTTGTTAGGAAATTTACTTGCTTTCCTTTAGATGTGTTTCCATGTCTGCAAAACTGGGACGCATCGACGAAGGCATGGCCTTGCGTCCAAACTCAATACAAATCTGTGGGCTATAACCATTAACATTGGCCATCAGGCAGATTTTCATGACCTGATAAAAGCTGGCCTCTTCGGCAATACGGGATTCCAGCATATTGGCCATGGGACCCAGTAGTCCGTAAGCAAATAAAATACCCAGGAAAGTACCCACAAGGGCTGCACCCACATGCGCACCTATTTCCTCTGCCGGACCACCCAGGGACCCCATGGTAATGACGATACCCAATACAGCGGCAACGATACCAAAACCGGGCATACCATCTGAAACTCTGGTAATTGCGGTAGGTACTGTTTCGGCTTCGTGGTGATGATTATCCATTTCAACATCCATCAGGTTTTCCAGTTCAAACGGATTCATGTTACCGCCGACAATAATACGCAGGTAGTCAGTGATAAAATCACGTATATGGTGATCCTTGATGACCTTTGGATACTCACTAAACAAAGTACTATTTTCCGGGTCTTCGATGTCATCTTCGATGGACATCAAGCCTTCCTTTCGCGCTTTTTGAAAAATGCCGAACATCAGCGTCAATAAATCCATATACAGCTGCTTGTTATAGGCCGAGCCGCCGAGCAAAGACATCGCGCCACTGAATGTCTTCTTAACAATGCTCATCGGGTTGGCAATGATAAATGCGCCGAAGGCTGCTCCGCATATGATGATTAACTCATACGGCTGCCACAGGGCGATCAAATTACCATGAGAAAGCACATAACCGCCGGCCACGCAGCCAAAGACGATAACAATACCTAAAATCAGATTCATGCGTGTTCCTTAATACTAAGTGACTATTCCTCTAATAACTGTCCCATTTATCGACCAGAGCAGCATCAACTTTAAATATAATCGCCCTGAAGAGCGCTATTATTCTAATATTGTCCAAAGCAAGAAAACTTGATGCAAATGCAGCCTAAATAGCTGATTATTTATGTTAAACAGTCAAGTTTTTATGGTTTTTGCCGAAATCTCAGCTATAGAAGGATTATCTGGCTTATTAAGCGTAAAAATCTATGAGTGATCCGCAACTTACACAGACCATGGGATTACAGGAATGGCTGGATCAATTGGCGAATGAAATATTCCCTGTGTTTCCAGCGACCCATAAAATCCTGAAAAACCTTAACGATGATGATTTGAATCGTTCTGTGGATCGCTTTTGCGCGGATATTCTGTTTGATCCCGGTGGTGTCATAGCGATCTTGCGCAAGGCCAACTCGGGCAGGCAAGGTGGTCTGGGTACCAGAGTGTCTACGGTAGAGAACGCAGCCATGATGATTGGCATGAATGCCATGCGCAGCCTGACGGACGAATTTCCCACTATCAGCCCACCAGGTGAAAGCGAAGCAGAAAAAGGCTACATGAAAATAGTTGCGCGTGCTTACCATGTTGCTTACCAGGCCTATGATTGGGCCATCTGTCGTGGTGACATGACACCCAAAGAGATATTCGTTGCCGCATTTTTACATGACATCGGTGCGATGGTGATGTGGCTATATGCCAGTGAACAGATGCAGGCTGTACATGAATTAAAATGGGAAAAGCAGGTACCGGATGATGAAGCGCAATATGTCGTACTTGGTTTTAGTCAGGAGCAGTTAGGGCATCGGATTGCTGAAACCTGGAAATTACCTGAAATGGTCTATGAGTGTTTACAAGCCGAAGATGCGCATAACCCCAGAGCATTAACTGTAAAGCTGGCAAACCAGCTGGTGCACTTGTCTGAAACCGGTTGGTATACCGATGAAATGACTGAATGTCTTGAATCTGTTTGTGGTTTATTGGACATCAGCTATGATGAAGCAGTTAAAAGAGTACACAAGAATGCACTGGAAGTAGCACGGGAAACAGCTTTTTACGGGGTTTCACCTTCTGCTGCTTTATTACCAATGACTTCTGCAGAATGGCCCACCGTCCATGGCAACAAAAGAGACGAGCAGGCCGGCAAGCACTTTTGTCTGATGCCGCAGAAATTCATGTTTGATGCTGCCAAAGCCTCGCTGAGTAAATTCCTCAAACAGGAAGCGCCACTTAGCGATATTGTAGAAATAGGTATGGCCGGATTACATGACGGGCTCGGTTTGAATCGGGTCGTTTTTGCCTTATTGACTAAAGACCTGAACAGCCTTGAAGGGCGATATATTCATGGAGCGGACAGTGATCCTGTGTTTAGTCAGTTTTCAGTGAAAGTCGATTTGAGCAATAAAGACCTGTTTACACAACTGTTGCAGAAAGCTAGAAGTGTATGGGTGAGCAGGGAGAATAATGAAAAAATATGGCCTTTGATACCGGAAAGTTTCAAAACACTGATTAATACTCAGGAATTCTACGCCATGTCAGTTTTCGTCCAGGGCAAGCCACTCGGTATCGTTTACGCCGACAGGCACCTCGAAGACAGTCATCTGGATCAAAAAAGTTATGAAGGCTTCAAGGCATTGTCTACTCTGGTGTCAAAAGCCATCGAATTTGGCAGAAAATAAGCCAATCATCCACGAGATAATAGCCAGTCAAATTGCATAAAAGCAGTATCAGCGGTACACTTGCGCGTTCCAAATTCTGGAGAGGTGTCTGAGCGGCTTACAAAATCGTCGGGAACGATTTTGATCGACCGCAGGTCGACCCCGCAGGGGCAGAGGGCATGGACAGCCCGGAGTAACGAGCACGTGGCGTGCTCCGTTCTCAAAGTTGAATGACTGTATAAAGAAGTAATTAAATGAAGTAACTGGAGAGGTGTCTGAGCGGCTTAAGGAGCACGCCTGGAAAGTGTGTGTACGTTAACTCGTACCGAGGGTTCGAATCCCTCCCTCTCCGCCATAAAAAATAGTAGCTAGGTACGAGTGGCTAGGTACTAGGTAAAAACCAGTTTAGTTAACGGGGAGGGATTTGAACCCTCGGTTATATTAAGCCGGTTCGAAAAAATGCCAAGGACGGCATTTTTCACAGCGCGATGAGCGCTGCCCTGCAGGGGCGAGGCCCAGGAAGGGCCGAGTGAATCCCTCCCGGAGTTTCAGCGCTTATTTATTTCAAATGTGCCATCTGTGACTGCACATCCCCTAATCTCCGCCATATAAAATAGTAGCTAGGTACAAGTAGCTAGTTGCTAGGAAAAAACCAGTAAAATCTGACGAGGAGGGATTTGAAGCCATTGCACATGGAAGTGCCGGTGACGCGAAGCACACGGACGTGCGAGAGCGACCATTGCACAAGGAAGCGCCGGTTACCGTTTATATTTTTTCATATGTTTGGCACTATGGTCGCGAAGCACACGGACGTGCGACAGCAACCTCGGTTATATCAAGCCGGTTCGAAAAAATGCCAACAAGTAGGGCCTTCCTGCACCCTTCATTGAAGTTTACCGGTTATGTCTGTTATCATCCCCGGCGATGTAAGTCTATGGTGGCTAGTGTTGGTCCCCTCGCGACGATAAGCTGTGAACTCCGCCAGGCCTGGAAGGGAGCAACGGTAACAGTGGATTCGGGCGCCGGGGTGTGGCTGGCATTAGCCGCCTCCATTTCTCTCTGTTTTTCCTGCTATTGGTGATAAAATCCACAAACGACGGGCTTGTTGATAAGTTAATTTATAAGTGACTGTAATATAATAAAAAAAACATAAATATTATCATTGCAAATGCTTTATAATTATTCCATTAAGAGTGAAAAATACACAAGAATATCAGCTTGTATTTAATGATTGATTGTTGAGACCCCAGTATGAATTATCAGGTTCTGGCACGAAAGTGGCGACCGAAAAACTTTTCCGAGATGGTCGGGCAAGAGCATGTCCTAAAGGCATTAATTAATGCTCTGGATAATGATCGCCTGCATCATGCTTTTCTTTTCACGGGTACGCGCGGGGTGGGTAAAACCACGATTGGTCGAATCCTGGCCAAGTCTCTCAATTGTGAAGAGGGCATCAGCTCTAATCCCTGTGGAGTTTGTAGCGCTTGCCAGGAAATCAACGATGGCCGCTTTATCGATTTGATCGAAGTGGATGCCGCATCCAGAACCAAGGTAGAAGATACCCGCGAATTACTGGAAAATGTGCAATATGCGCCGACGCGTGGACGTTTCAAGGTCTACCTGATTGACGAGGTGCACATGCTGTCCAACCACAGTTTTAATGCCTTGTTGAAAACACTGGAAGAACCACCGCCTCATGTGAAGTTCTTGCTGGCCACTACCGACCCGCAAAAGTTACCCGTCACCATCCTCTCGCGTTGCCTGCAATTTAATCTTAAGCGGCTTCCCGTCAATGCGATTGCCGGTCATCTGGAGTTTGTCCTTAAGCAGGAAAAAATAAAATTTGAATCCAAAGCCTTGTATGCCATTGCAGTCGCTGCCGATGGCAGTATGCGCGATGCACTCAGCTTGCTGGATCAGGCCATAGCCCATGGTGGCGGTGAGGTTAAGACCAGTGAAGTGCATGATATGCTGGGTACTATTGAACATCATCATGTTGAAAATATTCTCAAAGCAGTGATTGCCGGTGATGCCAAGCAGGTACTCGAAGTAGTGCAACAGGTCTCGGAGAAATCACCTGATTTTCAAATGATTCTGGCTGACCTGATTTCATTACTACACAGAACAGCCGTGGCGCAGATGGTGCCGGAAGGTATTGATGATAGCCAGGGGGACAGGGAAGTGGTGATGAGTCTGGCAGAGTCTATGCAGGCTGAAGATATTCAGTTGTATTACCAAATTGCCTTGATTGGTAATCGTGATTTGCCGATGGCCGCTGATATGCGTTCCGGTCTGGAAATGGTTTTGTTACGAATGCTGGCCTTCAAGCCCTATGAAGCCAATACCTCTTCGGTCGTAAAGCCTGTACTCAAGCAATCAGCTCCGACATCTACAAAAGTATCCACTGAAAGCAAGTCCAGGCCAGACACTCAAAAGACGGTTGTTTCTGATAATCAGGCAACGGTGGTGGCAGAAGGTGACACATCGGATTGGGGACAAGTTATCGAGGCACTGGGCCTGAAGGCGGTGGCAAAGGAACTGGCTACGCATAGCGTTTTTGAAGGACGTCAGGGTAATATTATCAAGTTAAAACTTGATCCTGCCTACGAACAAATATGTACAAAGAGTGCCAGCCAGCGTCTGCAACAGGCACTGGCAGCGTATTTTAATGAGGAAGTTAAAGTTGATATCAAAATAGCCAGTTCCGATAAGGAAACACCGGCTGCACAGAAGCAACGCCTGCTTAAGGAAAAACAGGTGTCTGCAGAACAGGCTATTATCAATGATCCTTTTGTACAGGAGTTGAAGGATGTCTTTAGTGCCGATCTGGATGCCGCTGTGATCAGGCCGGTGGATTAAGTTTTTCTTTTAACGATCTAAATATATATTAATTATATCAAGCGAGAGTGAGCATAATATGAAAGGTGGACTGGGTGATTTAATGAAGCAGGCGCAAAAAATCCAGGAGGATATGCAAAAAGCGCAAGGTGAGCTGGCCAACCTGGTAGTCGATGGGCAATCAGGTGGTGGCATGGTGACGGTCAGTATGAATGGAAAACATGAGGTCAGCCGCATCAAGATAGATGATAGCCTGTTCGGGGAAGACCGTGACATGCTGGAAGACATGATTGCAGCCGCCGTTAACGATGCGGTGCAGAAAGTGGCAGCGGCCACACAGGAAAAAATGTCAGGCATGACGGCGGGTATTCCGTTACCACCTGGATTTAAATTACCTTTCTAGATAAAAATTCATGTCCTTATCTCCGTTGATCGACAAATTGATTGAGTCCTTGCAGGTTTTACCCGGTGTCGGGCCAAAAAGTGCCCAGAGAATGGCTTTTTACCTTATTGAAAGGAACAAGGACGGTGCCAGGCGCTTGTCCAGTGTTCTCAGTGAAGCAGTCGAGCGCATAGGGCACTGCAATAAATGCCGCACTTTAACTGAGGATGAGCGTTGTTCTGTCTGTTCCAATCCTGGACGGGATGAATCCATGCTCTGCATCGTAGAAAATCCATCCGATGTGATGCTGGTGAATAAAGTCACTGGATTCAAAGGTCTATATTTTGTATTAATGGGTCATCTGTCTCCTCTGGATGGTATTGGCCCGGAGGAACTGGGACTGGAACAGCTGGCACAGCGCCTGGACAGTGGTGTTGTAAAAGAGCTTATTCTGGCGACTAATCCCACTGTCGAGGGTGAGGCTACGGCCCACTATATCAGCGAAATGGCCAGAAAACGCGGCATCAGAGCCACTCGTCTGGCACACGGGGTGCCGTTGGGCGGAGAGCTGGAATATGTTGATGGTGGCACACTTTCTCAAGCATTTAGTGACCGACGCGATCTCTAGCCTGCATTAAACACCATCCCGATGGGTGATAATGGCACATCCGGATGCCCGCATCTGAAAAAAAAGCCTGAACATGTGCTAAACTCACGGGATAACTATGTCTTTCTTTTAAGTCGTTGATAGATACATGGAAATAGCTGCATATCCAGTGCCTTATTATTACCCGCCCACATTTCCGCAAACCGGGAGTGTCAGGCCGGTTGCTGGCAATAAAACGGGTTTATCTTCACGCGACAGTGGCACACAAAACCCGGACGAAAGAATTTTACAGGGTGAGGTGCTGAATGCCGGCAAACGCAAGCCTAATTCAGAAAACGCCTCAACACGCTATACCTTTGAGCAACAAGCTCGCAGTGCCCGGCCTGATTTGTCAGGTCTTGACGCCAGCAGTCGTCAGGCCATCCAGTCCTACCTGGATAATGAAGACTTGAACAACTCGTTGTTGAATACACGACCGCTAATAGATGAATATGTCTAGGGAACCTCTGATCAATTCATGGATTGATCAGAGGCTCCCTGTTTTTATCCAATAGGTTTACCTGGCTCATTCCCCGGCAAAAAAATTATTAGTCAGTGGTGACAGAGTTGATATGCGTATCATAGAATTGAGTAAACAACACATAAAATGACACAAGGGAGTAAAGCATGACAGATTGCCTGTTTTGTAAAATGGTCAATGGAGAAATAAAAGCGGACATCGTTTATGAAAATGACCAGGTGTTGGCATTCCGGGATCTTAATCCTCAAGCACCCGTTCATGTATTGGTGATTCCAAAACAACATATAAGCACCATCAATGATCTGACTGAGTCAGATACCAACAGAGTAGGGCAGATGTTTCTGGCTGCGAAAGCCATAGCGAATGATCTGGGCGTTGCAGAAGAAGGTTACCGGACGGTGATGAACTGCAATGCCTTGGCCGGGCAATCGGTATTTCATATTCATCTACATGTATTGGCCGGACGTATCATGGACTGGCCGCCAGGATGAGCTGCAACAAACTTATCAGCTTTGGGAAATAATCAGTTTTTCACCGTTTAGACTTGCTCAATCTCTTCCAGCATAATCTGATAACTTTTTAGACGGCGCTCAGAAATCTCACCTTTTTCAACCGCCTGCTTAATAGCGCAATCAGGTTCATTAATATGTCTGCAATTATGAAAACGACATAGTCCCTGATAGGGTTTGAATTCAATAAAACCGGAACTTATTTGTTGTTCACTGATATGCCAGACCGAAAAATCGCGCACACCCGGGGAATCAATAATGTCACCACCAAATGGCAGGTGGTATAGCGTCGATGATGATGTGGTGTGTTTGCCGTGATTAGCCTGACTGAGTTTACTGGTACGCAGATCAAGATCAGGTAGCAATTGATTGATCAAGGACGATTTACCCACGCCAGATTGACCAACCAGAATGCTGATTTTGTCTTTTAAAATGGTTTGTAATTGCTTCAGGCCATGCGCTGTCTTTACGCTGGTATAAGTGATGGGGTAACCGATATTCTTATAAGTCTGTAATTGTTTTTCTATTACAGACAGTTCAGTCTCTGACAAAAGATCGCTCTTGTTAATGACAATAATGCCGGGCAGGGCGAGTGATTCAATGACTACCAGGTATCTGTCCAGCAGGTGTTCGCTCAGTTCGGGCACGGGCGCTGCGACAATAATAATCTGGTTGATATTGGCAGCAAAGGCTTTTGGCTTTCGACGGAAATCGGGACGCACCAGGACGCTGTCGCGTACTTCGATGGCAAGAATTACGCCTTGTTGGTCCTCGGTACTGATTTGATAGATAACTCGATCACCGCAAACAATACTACCGAGGTTCTGGCGGATCTTGCAGACGATCAGATCGCCTGAGCTATTTTCCACAATAGCCTGTTTGCCATAGTGCTGAATGACGATGCCTTGCAGTTGTTGGTTGTTGACCGAGGTATCAGTGCTGGCCTGGTGGATATTGCTCAGGGTTTTGTCTTGTTGTGCGCGGATGCGGTTTTTTTGCTGTTTGTTAAGTTTTCTTTGAGCCATTAGATAACGCAATTACAACAGCAGGTTTTCCATTCTGGCTGCGCAGATAAAATCGTTTTCGGAAAGCCCACCCACAGAGTGGGTGCTATAGCGCACCAGGCAATGTTTGTAGCCGACTTCAAGATCAGGATGGTGATCCTGTTGATGAGCAATCCAGGCGAGTGCATTGACAAAGCTCATGGTCTCGTGAAAATTACTGAATTGAAAATCAAAAAAGATGCATTTATGGTTTGCATCCAATGCCCACTCTTCGTTTAGTTGTGAGAGCAGGACATCGGCTTGTTCTCTATCCAATGGAGCTACATTAATTAGCGGGGTGCAGTTTTTTTCCCTGAGTAACATTATGCCTAGCTCGCGGTTTGCAGCTGCTTTTTCAGATGTTCAATGCGCACAGGTGCCGGTGGATGCGAATCATAAAAATTAGAGTAAATAGGATCGGGTGTTAATGTGCTGGCATTCTCCTCGTACATTTTTACCAATGCCTTGATTAACAAGTCGGCATTACGTTGTTTTGAGGCATAAGCATCCGCTTCAAATTCATGTTTGCGTGATAGCATGGACATTAATGGCGTCATGAAAAAACCGATGACCGGAGCCATGATCATAAATAACATCAGCGCCATGTAGGTGGATGGTGTACTGACACCAAGGCCGGTATAAAACCAGTTCTGGTTAATCAACCAACCCAGAATGGCCAGGCTGGCAAGGCTGATCAGGCCCATGCTAATCAGGCGTTTACGAATATGATGCATACGGAAATGGCCAAGTTCATGTGCAAGCACAGCCTCAATTTCATCGCCATCTAGTTGTTTCATTAATGTATCAAAAAACACAATCTGCTTTTTATTGCCAATACCACTGAAGTAGGCATTACCATGCGCAGATCGTCGAGAGCCATCCATGACGAATATGCCATTACTTTTGAACCCGCACTGTGTCAGTAACTTTTCAATACCATCTTTCAACTCACTATTTTCCAGTGGCTCAAATTTGTTGAACAGTGGAGCGATGAAGGCCGGATAGGCCCACATCATAAACAGGCTGAAGCCAAACCACACAGCCCAAACGTATAGCCACCAGAGACTACCGCTACTCTGCATGATCCACAGCACAACCCATAGCAAAGGTGTGCCAATTAACAAAGTCACCAGCATGCCTTTGAACAGGTCGGCGACAAAGGTGGAAAGGGTGGTTTTGTTGAATCCAAAACGTGACTCAATGACAAATGTTCGGTAATAGGAAGCAGGTAATTCAATCACGGACATAATCAGCATGATGCTGAGCATGAAAGCTATACCCGTCCAGATCGTGTCCCATTGCATTTGACGCCAGGCCTGGTCAAGCAGCTCCAGGCCACCACCCAGGGTCCATGCCAGTATTAAAATGCTGCCTAGAATGGTTTCAATGCGGCCAAAACGGGTGCGTGCGACAGTATAATCGGCTGCCTTTTGATGGGCCTCTAAAGGGATCTGGCCTTCGAATTCATCCGGTACCGCAGATCGATTTTTCTCTACATGACGGATATGGCGACTTGCCAGCCACAACTGGATGGCCAGAGTGAGTATGACCATGACGATAAAAAGTTGACTCAGAGTATTCATTGCTATCATTTGCTGCCGTTAATTTTGTTAACATGTGAATTGAAATAATATGTTATGTTAATGTAAGTGATGCAGAATCACCATGATTTCAAGCCCTATTTGATAAATATTTAAACTTATAACCGTATTTAGGATGTCGTTATGACGCAAGACCCCACAAATTTAATCTGGATAGATCTGGAGATGACAGGTCTGGACACTCAGAATGACTATATTATCGAAATTGCCACTATTGTTACCGATGCACAATTGAATGTCCTTGCCGAAGGTCCAGTGGTGGCGATTCATCAAAGCGACGAGATTCTGAATTCCATGGATGAATGGAATACCAAGCAACATGGCAAATCAGGGCTGATTGAGCGTGTGCGCAAAAGCACATTCAGTGAGCTGGATGCAGAAAGGCAAACCATTGATTTTCTTGAACCCTATGTGCCTGTTGGTAATTCACCTATGTGCGGTAATAGCATTTGCCAGGACAGGCGCTTTATGGCGCGCAGCATGCCCGACCTGGAAGAATATTTTCATTACCGCAATCTGGATGTGAGTACCATTAAGGAACTGGCATCCCGTTGGTGCCCTGACATTCTTGCGGGCCTGAAAAAAGAAGGCTCACATCTGGCCATGGATGATATTCGTGACTCCATACAGGAGTTAAAATATTACAGAGAACATTTTTTCAAATAGCATTTAGAGTAAAACTATTATTTAAAAAAGAGGCCGTGAATTATCACGGCCTCTGCTGTTTTATCCAACTGGATTTGATTCAGCTTTCTATCGGTGTGTCAGGCAAATTACCCCATTCTGACCAGGCGCCAGGGTAACCTTTGATATTGTTATAGCCAAGATGCTTCAATAGCATATAGGTATGCGATGAACGGTGGTGTGTCTGGCAGTAAAGTATAATTTCCTTATCGGCTGTGACGCCCAGTTCATTGAGTATGCCTTGCAGTTGCTCATCGGGTAATAGTCGCAGATGACGGCTTTGGTCCATGGTCAGCATCCAGTCCAGGTTGATGGCATGTGGTATATGACCGCCACGTTCAGTGAAGCGTTTTTCACCGGTGTATTCCTGAATGGATCGATTATCGAAAAACACGACCTTCGGGTTTTCCAGATGGTCGAGTATATAGGTTTTGTCAGCAATGCCGTTGTCTCCAACGTGTGCCTGATAGTGGCCGGGATTGACAGTGACCGCCTGGTTATCGAGTGGGTGGCCTTCATTGGCCCAGGCATGCAGTCCGCCATTCAGTAAAGAAAAATGCTCATGACCAATGATGTCGAGAGTCCATAGAAAACGACAGGCCTTACCGCCACCTTCATCATCATAGGCAACCACGTGGGTGTCGGGTGAGATACCTATCGATGCCAATATCTGGCTTAGCGTCTCATCATCCGGTACCAGCCCCATGACCGGTTTTTCAACATGAATAATACGCGGATATTGCAGATGCACAGCACCCGGAATATGGGATTGCAGATACGTTTCATCTTTACAAAGATCGACAATAAGTAAGTTAGGTTCGCCAAGATGTTTTTCCAGATCATCGGCTTCCAGTATAAGTGGTAATGGTAAGTCTGACATAAATCCTCGTGAGTTAGTCATGAATATATGTATTTGTATTTCCAATCATCCATGATGGCAATGGATAGTGAATCATAGCATGAACTACAGGTTTGGAAGATAGGCCATTTAGAATAAATTAAATGGCCCAGGTAAATTCAATGATAATGTTAGTGCATACTTTCTTCCATCTCCAGTACGACTTTACTCATGGCTAATAAGCTGTCGGGATTAAGGGAAATACTGCTGATTTTATGTTCAACCAGCCAGCGCGTAATTTCCGGATAATCGGACGGTGCTTGCCCGCAAATACCTACATATTTGTTTTGTTTATGGCAAGCCTCGATAGCCATCTGCATTAATTTTAAAACAGCTTCATTGCGTTCATCAAAGCCTTCAATAATACCTGAGTCACGATCAGCGCCCAATGTTAACTGGGTTAAATCATTTGAGCCAATGGAAAAGCCATCAAAGTACTGCAGGAATTCGTCAGCCAGCAGGGCATTAGCAGGAATTTCACACATCAAATATATCTTTAAACCTTGCTGGCCTCGTTCGAGTCCTTGTTTGGCCATAATAGCCAATGTATTTTTCGCTTCATCAATGGTACGAACAAAGGGCAACATCACAGAAACATTATCCATGCCCATGATTTCGCGAACCTGTTTCATGGCAGCACATTCCATTGAAAAAGCATCGCTAAAGTTCGCTGAAGCATAGCGTCCAGCCCCACGGAAACCGATCATCGGGTTTTCTTCCTTGACTTCGAAGTGATCGCCACCAATCAGTGATGCATACTCATTGGATTTAAAGTCGCTCATACGAACGATGACCGGACGAGGGTAGAAGGCAGCGGCAATGGTGCCAACGCCTTCTGCCAGTCGGTTGATATAAAAACTGCGATAGTCAGGATATCCCGCGCAAATGTCAGTAATTTTATTCTGTATGTCTTTCGGCAATGAACCATGCTTGAGGATTGCATTGGGGTGTATACCAATGCTGCTATTGATAATAAATTCCAGTCGCGCCAGACCAACGCCGTTGCTGGGAAACTGTGAAGCCGTGAACGCACGCTCTGGATTACCAACATTTAGCATTAGATGAGTGCGGGGTGTTTTCTCCAGTATCATACTATGTCGTGTAACATGGTAATCAAGTATGCCATCATAGATATAGCCGCTATCACCCTCAGCACAGGATACCGTGACTTCCTGTTGTGACTCGATAGCATGCGTCGCATTGCCGCATCCAACCACCGCGGGTATACCCAGTTCACGTGCGATAATGGCAGCATGGCAGGTGCGACCACCTCGATTGGTGACGATGGCAGACGCTTTTTTCATCACCGGTTCCCAGTCAGGGTCGGTAATATCTGTGACCAGGATTTCTCCATCCTCTAGATCATTCATCTGAGCTGCTTCCAGTATCACTCTGGCCTTGCCACTACCAATTTTTTGACCAACACTTTTCCCTGTCAGTAAAATATCGCCACGTGCTTCGAGTTGATATATTTCCTGAATATTCCGGTCTTGTATTGCTTGCACCGTTTCGGGTCGTGCCTGGACAATGTAGAGCTCGCCATTATTACCATCTTTGGCCCATTCGATGTCCATGGGTTGATGATGACCCGCTTTGTTTGAATAATGTTTTTCAATGGCAATGGCATAGCGTGCCAGTTCCAGTACTTCATCATCAGTAATTGAAAATTGTTCGCGCAGTTCGCGTTTCACGCGGACATTTTTTGTCGACATACCGGCATGGGCGTCGCCGGTATATATCATCTTGATGGCTTTCTCGCCAAGTTGTCGTTTTAATATCGGGCGAAAGCCTTTTTCCAGCGTCTGCTTATGTACATAAAACTCATCTGGATTAACTTTGCCCTGGACAATGTTCTCACCCAGGCCATAAGTTGAAGTAATGAAGACAACATCACGAAATCCCGATTCAGTGTCAATGGAAAACATCACGCCTGAAGAGCCAATATCGGAACGCACCATTTTCTGAACACCAATAGAGAGAGCCACGTCATGATGTGAAAACCCCTGATGGACGCGGTAGGCAATGGCACGATCAGTAAATAAAGACGCCAGCACCCGCTTGCAAGTCAAAATCAAACTGTCAATGCCACAAATATTAAGATAGGTTTCCTGTTGTCCGGCGAAAGAAGCATTGGGCAAGTCTTCTGCTGTTGCCGAGCTCCTGACGGCGACATCAAATTGTTCGCCATATTCAACTTCGAATTGTTGATAGGCTGCGCTAATTTCCCTGACTAACTCATCTGGCATGGAGGCATGCATAATCCATTGCCTTATCATTGCACCAGACTGTTTAAGTGCTGTTATATCCTTGATATCAAGCCCGTCGAGCAAACTGAATATCCTCGCGCGCAAGTTGTTTTCATCAATGAAATACCAGTAGGCTTCTGCAGTAGTGGCAAATCCGTTTGGAACCTTGACACCGGAGGAAGCCAGTGCCTGGAACATTTCACCCAGAGAGGCATTTTTGCCACCCACCTGGGGTACATCTTCAATACCAATATTGGAAAATTGACGAATATATTTCATGTGCAAAACATCCTTATTGTCAGGTGATCACATCGGCTGTTGAACGCTCAAAGCGCTTTTCAATTTCAGTAATATCTTTTGCGATGCTTATCAACTCATGCAGCGCCTGTTGTGTATCAATATCCTGTTTACTACTATCGGGCTCATATTTTTCGATATAGATACGCAGGGTCGCGCCTACGGTGCCGGTACCCGACAGGCGGTAAACGATTCTCGAGCCATCATCAAAAAGAATGCGTATACCTTGCTGCGCGCTAATGGAATGATCAACTGGATCATTGTATTCAAAGTCGTCGCATTCGCTGACTTGATAGCCTTGAAAGTCCATGTCCTTGATGGTCTGCAGGTTAGCTCGCAGGTATTGCATTAAATCATTGGCTTTTTTACTATCCAGCGCTTCATAGTCATGACGGGTATAATAGTTTCTACCAAATTGTCGCCAATGATCCTTGAGTATTTCTTTTACAGATTGACGCTTTTCTGCCAACAGGTTAAGCCAGAACAACACAGCCCATAGACCATCTTTTTCGCGTACATGATCTGAACCCGTACCAAAACTTTCTTCACCACAAATAGTGATTTTGCCATCATCCAGCAGGTTGCCAAAAAATTTCCAGCCTGTTGGCGTTTCATAACAAGGGATTTGCATATGTTCTGCCACCCTGTCGACAGCCTGACTGGTTGGCATGGACCGGGCAACACCTTTCAGGCCTTGTTGGTAGCCAGGTACGAGATGTGCATTCGCAACAATAATGGCCAGACTGTCACTGGGTGACACATAACAATCATGTCCAAGAATCATATTGCGGTCGCCATCTCCATCCGAAGCCGCGCCAAAATCCGGCCCATTGTCTTTATACATCGCTTCCACCAGTTCCTTGGCGTGTGCCAGGTTAGGATCCGGGTGGCCACCACCAAAATCAAGCAGGGGTTTACCATTCCAGACAGTTTTAGCGGGCGCGCCAAGCTGGTTTTCAATAATTTCTTTTGCATAGGGCCCGGTGACGGCGTGCATGGCATCGAATACCATGCTGAACTCGCCACCTGCAAGCAATGATTTTATTTTGGGAAAATCAAACAGACTTTGCATTAAATCTGCATAGTCACTAACAGAATCAATCACTTCCACCTGGGTTTTATCTACCTTGTGTTGACCGCACTCATCAATATTGATATCAGTGGTGTCGAGCATCATGTAGCGAAAGATATTTTTACTATAGGTGAATATTTTGTCGGTCACTTTCTCTGCTGCAGGTCCGCCATTAGCGCTGTTGAATTTAATACCAAAATCGCCATCAGGGCCGCCCGGGTTGTGACTGGCCGATAAAATGATACCACCAACGGCATTATTTTTTCTGATAATGGCAGAGGCCGCCGGCGTGGAAAGAATGCCGTGTTTGCCGACAATGACCTTTGTGAATCCATTGGCGGCGGCCATTTTTATAATGACCTGGATGGCGTGCAGGTTATAGTAACGTCCGTCTCCACCTACCACCAGAGTAGCACCCTGTTTTTCAGGGATGCTGTCAAATATGGCCTGGACAAAATTCTCCAGATAGGCTTTATTTCCCTTAAAAGTTTTAACGGTTTTTCTCAGGCCTGATGTGCCCGGTTTCTGGTCTTTATAAGCGGTAGTGGGTATAGACTTGACCTGCATGAAGTAATTTCCTTAATCTGCTCTAAGTAAAAAAATAGTAATGCTTAACTCGGAATATCTGTTCAGTATGATATGATTTAATAATGAATGTAGTAAAGCGCAATCAGCTCAAATATATGATGGAGCAACGTAGTTTTGCCGGATTGATGGACGTTTATGAGCGCAATTTTCATTTGCTTGGCCTATTACTACCAGATTTGGACAAATTACCAGACTCTATGGTGTCCAAAGTACAGGATTCACTCGATCTGCACCTCGATATACTCGAGCGCTGCAAATATACCACGACATTACTACTGACGTATTACTTTCCGGATGCGGGTGGTGAGAAAGTGGCTGATCCGGGATTAACCATCAAAATGTATCATGATACAGGTCAGGCGGAGGCATTGGCTTGTATGAAAACCGGTTTTATGTCGGTTGAGCACAGTCATACTAATAGAGCCCCCTACGTAGATTGTCGCTGGGAAAGCAATATATTCGTCGAAAAGTGGCTGCGTTTTTCATTACAACAAGGACACATTTTCAGTTTTGACAAGACAGCAGCAGAAAGTCAGTCTTCCCTGACAGAATGCCTCTAGCCAATAAAAAAGGATTTTTCATGAACGCTTATATTAAATTCCTCGTTAGCCTGGTGTTGATGATAGGCACTACTGCCCATGCATCGAACATAATGGTGGATACAGACTGGCTGCAAAAGCATATGCATGATGCCAATGTGGTCGTCGTCGATATGAGTAGTGATTCAACCCAGTATCAACGATTTCATGTGCCTGGCGCTGTTTACCTTGGCTACGGCAACCTGGTGTTACAAAGAAAAAAAGACAAGGTTTCGCTTAGAATATCGGATCAGCGTCTCTATAAGATTCTCGGTATTCTGGGCATCAGTCGACAATCACATATCGTCATCTATGATGACATGGGCGGGCTGAATGCAGGCCGTTTGTATTGGGATCTTGAGCGTATAGGGCATGATAAAGTATCTATTGTTGATGGTGGCCTGGTAAAGTGGATTCTTGAAGGGCGAAAAGTCGATAACAAAGACGTAAACAAAAGCCCTGTTGTCTATGCGGCGACTGAAAAGAATTACAACAACGAAATAGATCTGATGGGTGTCAAAAAAGCCCTCGATGCAAACCAGGCGACGTTTCTTGATGTGCGTTCAAAAGAGGAGTACCTGGGTTATCCCAAGTATAAGAGAACTGGGCACATACCAGGTGCACATTTGTGGTCATGGGATGACAGCGTGGCCTTTGAAAAAGGCTTTGTGCTGAAGACCAAGGGCCAAATACAAAATAGCCTGGCTAAAATTGGTGTTAAAGATAAAAGCCAGCCATTGGTGCTTTATTGCCGTACAGGACATCGTGCCTCACAGGTTTACCTGACCCTCAAACACCTGGGATACAGCAACATCAAGCTCTATGATGGTTCGATGGCTGAATACTCGCAGGATAAGACCGCTCTGGTTAAGCAGGGGATACACCCCTGATTCAGAAAAAAACAATTATTATGGATAAATATTTTTGTGGCTAATATAGATCCTGTGAGCTTGCAATTCGTTAAGTGATTGAAATATATTATAATAATATTGTCCTGCTTATTTAAAGCCTGTTTTTTGTAAAGTTTTACAATTTGTCACATCATTATCATTGACTGATTCACTCAGGTAATCAATACTTCAAGTATGCTTGAAAATTCACTACGATTAATGTGTTTATGTGCATGCCATTTGCATGCAGGAGTGTTGAAATGAAACTATCTACCAAGGCAAGATATGCCATTACTGCTATGATGGAACTGGCACTGAACGAGAACAAAAAGCCAATTACCTTGGCTGATATATCGGAATACCAGAAAATATCCTTGTCGTATCTGGAGCAATTGTTTGCCAAACTGAGAGCCAAAGGCCTGGTTCGTGGTGTCCGAGGCCCGGGCGGTGGATACCATCTGGCCAAGTCTGCTTCCGAGCTGGATATTGCCAGTATTGTTGCTGCTATCAATGATGAAAAATCCAAGCATGACGAGAACCTGATTGTTGAAGAGGGTTCTGAACAAGAGGTGCTTGATGCAATGTGGGGAAACCTCAGCCAGAAAATGTATACTTTCCTTGAAGGTATTACCCTGCAAGAACTGGTGGATGACTATCATACAAAATCCAGTCAAATCATCACAGGGGATACTGAACAACGCAGTTCAAATATAGCCTCATTCTAAACCTGGCACTGGAACTTATGATGATGTGAGCAGTCACATCATCATAGTAAAAAGGATCCGGTCTATGATAAACAGGTTTATTAGTAAGCAGCTGCCATTAATCTTCACTGGTTTTTTGCTAGCATTCACAGTCACTGCTGCCACTCATAGTGATCAGGTTAATGCGCTATTGCTCCAGGCACAAGCACCCGCAGGCGTGGTGTTTGAAATTGCCTCGGGGGATGCCAGTGCCCTGCAATGGGCCATCCCGCAAATACAACAATATACCCAAACATTACGCAAGAAATTTCCTGGACTGGATGTCGCTGTTGTCACACATGGCAGAGAGCAATTTGCATTGCAGAAAGAAAAGCAAGGGGAATACCAAAAAGTGCACGATTCAGTCAAAGAACTTTCTACTAAAGACAATGTGCCTGTGCATATATGTCAGACTTTCGCCGGCTGGAATGGTGTCGAGGCTGAAGCATTTCCCGCAATACGTGACTGTTTCCGCAACAGGTCCGCAACAAGTGAATGACTATGTTGATCTGGGTTACACCTTGATCAAGCTTAGAAGGCAATAAGCCACTATTAAAATTCAGCTTTGTTACTATGCAAACGCATGCTGATAAAAAGAAACAGGCCTGATATTAGATAATTAATAATGCTGAAAGTATTTAACGGGTGTTGCACCGTTTCTCCACTCGATATAGCATCAATAGCGGCATAATAAGGCAGTAAGACACTCAAGGTCAGTAACAGCATGTTCACTCCACCTTCAATGATCCCCAGAATGGGTTCGAGAGTTCGCCATTTCCACATTAGCAGACCAATGCCCAGGCAAAAAAGGTAATAAGCAAATTTCCATCCAGGTTTATCATCCAGAAAAGAAATTCGTAAATCCCAACCGAATAGTGTATCCAGCAGATAAAATACGGGTGTCGCCAGATAAAACCATAATAATAATTGTTGTTTGCTAATCATTGGTAACTGCCTTTCCTTTATAGTCTGGCTCTTTAGTAGACTAATTGGTTTTCATGCTATGTCGACACTTAATCTGTGTATCGATAATCTTTTATGCCTGAAGCTTATCGATTAAGACAGAATTAGACTGTATCGGTTGTATTTCACAGTATTTCACAATTCTTTCCTATAGAAAGCAGCGGGTAGTGCCGATTAATAGATCAAGGAATTCTGGTGGCAAATATAATGCTTTAATAATTCTATAAGCGATAAGTGTCAAAATATTGGCCATGAAAGCAATTTATGGTCAACCTCGCCTGTACAGCAGCAATGTATAAATCATAGGATTTTTCAAAGTTTTTGCTTGAATGTCAATCAACAACGATGAAATAGATAACAAACACTGTATATACAGGGTTTGAAATTTAAATGTACGATATTGGAAGGATAAACAAGATCATGAAGTATAGATTTTTTTATGCAATTGCAATTTTATTAACGTGTTTGTCCGCCCAGTCAATTCGCTGCCACAACTGATCTTGCCGGTAGTTCAGCCTGGACCACGTTACAAAAAGGCCTTACCTTCGATTATGTCTCCGATACACAGGCAAATAAGGCCGGCACAGAAGTTATTGGTGATAGTACGCACGCGTCAGTGTATTTTAACTATGATACGAACAATACAACGGGCGGAGCTGATCCTACAGCAGATGACATACTGTCTGTGCGTATACGTATTGGCGATGAAACCAAGTCTACATACTCCGCATTTACTCTGGTCGGGATTGATGCTGATGGAGATGATACACTGGATGCCTTTTTATCAGCGGGGGCAGGTGATATAAAAATTCATGATGTTGGTACTGATTTAAATGTTTCACCCAGTACCAGTGATATCGGATCTTCTATATTTACTTATACCCAGGCTGCAAGCAACTACAATTTTGCACTAGTTAGTGCAGCAAATGACCCGGATTGGGATACGAATAATGACCTTGATGCAGATGGTAATACCGATGTATTCGTAAGCTTTTCCATTCCTGTTGATGATTTATCCACCCATCTGGCGACCAAGAGTATTACCTTCACAGAGACTACACAGCTAAGGCTCGTCTCATTAACCTCAACCCAGACCAATTCATTGAATTCTGATTTTAACGGCATCAATAAATCATCGGTTGATGACTGGACGCTCACATTCGCACAATTGGATATCTATAGTGATCCGATTAATTCAAGCGGAATTGTAGACACAACTCCGCCACCAGCACCAACGGTAAATAGCCTGAATAGTACAGATACGACGCCTAGTATTACAGGCACCTATCCTTCGTCGGATGCGGCAGGTGGATTTACCGTGATAGTGAACAGTGTCACCTATACGCTGGGAACCGATCCGGAATTAACGGCGATCGGCGATAACTGGACTCTGGTAATACCGTCAGGTAATGCATTGACTGATAATACCTATGAGGTATTGGCTACTGCAACCGATGGCGCGAGCAACAGTGCATCGGATATCAGTAGCAATGAGCTGGTGATTGATGCGACTGCGTCAGCCTCTACCAGTGTAAGCAGTACATCACCCACTAGTATCACGGCTGATGGTTCCAGTACCAGTACCATTACTGTGCAACTTAAAAATGCCGGCGGCAGTAATCTGACTTCAGGTGGGGATACAGTTGTTCTTAATACAGACGCGGGTACCTTGAGCGCTGTTACCGATAACAATGATGGTACCTACACAGCAACACTGACCAGTTCAACGACCACAGGTACCGCGACCATCAGTGGTACCCTGAATGCAGTGTCGATGACTGATACGGCCGATGTGACCTTTGCGGCCGGTGCTGCCGCAACGGCGACCAGTACGATTACTGCTTCACCAACCAGTATTGCAGCCGATGGTAGCAGTACCAGTAGCATCACAGTACAACTCAAGGATGCCAATGGTAACGACCTGAGTTCAGGTGGTGACACTGTGGTTCTTAATACCAGTTCAGGTTCGTTGAGTGCAGTCACCGACAACAGCAATGGTAGCTACACGGCGACATTGACCAGTTCACTGACGCCAGGTATTGCAACAATCAGCGGAACCCTGAATGCTGCATCAATGACAGATACTGCAGCCGTGACGTTTACTACTGCTGCGGCCTCGCCGGCGACCAGTACTACTAGCGCATCACTAACCAGTATCACTGCTGATGGTAGCAGCACCAGTACCATTACTGTGCAACTTAAAAATGCCGGCGGCAGTAATCTGACTTCAGGTGGGGATACAGTTGTTCTTAATGCAGACGCTGGTACCTTGAGTGCTGTTACCGATAACAATGATGGTACCTACACAGCAACACTGACCAGTTCAACGACCGCGGGTACCGCGACCATCAGTGGTACCCTGAATACTGTGTCGATGACCGATACGGCCGATGTGATCTTTGCGGCCGGTGCTGCCGCAACGGCGACCAGTACTATTAGCGCTTCGCCGGCCAGTATTACAGCCGATGGCAGTAGTACCAGTAGTATTACGGTGCAGCTCAAGGATGCCAATGGTAACGACCTGAGTTCAGGTGGTGACACTGTGGTTCTCAATACCAGTTCAGGTTCGTTGAGTGCAGTCACCGATAACAGCGATGGCAGCTATACGGCGACATTGACCAGTTCCACGACCGCAGGTATCGCAACGATTAGCGGAACCTTGAATGCTGTTTCGTTGAGTGATACAGATACCGTTGCATTTACTACCGGTGCTGCATCGACAGTAACCAGCACTATTACAGCAGCAGATCCCAGTATCAATGCCGATGGCTCAAGTACAACGACCATCAGCATGCAACTTAAGGATGCTAATGGTAACAATCTGAGTACTGGTGGTGATACGGTTGTGCTGTCTACCACAGCGGGTACATTGAGTAGTGTGACCGACAATAGTAATGGAACTTATACGGCCACATTAACCAGCTCTACCACAGTAGAGACTGCGACCATCAGCGCTATGCTGAATGGCGTTGCCAATACCGATACGGATTCGGTTGCGTTTATCAGCAGTTCAGCTTCGACAGCGACCAGTACCATTACTGCAGCGGATCCCAGTATCGATGCCGATGGTTCAAGCACGACAGCCATCACTGTGCAATTGAAAGATATCAATGGCAATAATTTGAGTACAGGTGGCGACACGGTTGTATTATCGACTTCAGCTGGAACTCTGAGCGCAGTAACTGATAACAATAACGGTAGTTATACGGCGACATTAACCAGTTCCACCACGGCTGAGACCGCAACGATCAGCGCTACTCTTAATGGGACTGGTAATACGATTAGCGATACAGAATCGGTAATATTCGCTGCTGGCGCGGCTTCCACGGCAACCAGTACGATCACAGCTACACCAGTAAATATATCTGCTGATGGTGTCAGTGCCAGTATTATCACCGTGCAACTGAAAGATACCAATGGGACTGTTTTGATTTCAGGCGGCGATGCTGTGGTACTGATTACTACAGCGGGATCACTCGGCTCTTTGACTG
Organism: uncultured Gammaproteobacteria bacterium; assembly: GCA_963807455.1. Lineage (GTDB taxonomy): Bacteria > Pseudomonadota > Gammaproteobacteria > JAADHQ01 > JAADHQ01 > JAADHQ01. The sequence continues at coordinate 281,928 of CAWECS010000024.1, forward strand.
ACAATAGCGATGGTACTTACACGGCAACGTTGACCAGTACCACTTCGGTTGAAACAGCAACAATCAGCGGGACCTTGAATGGCGCGGGCAATACAATAACCGATACAGAAACAGTTTCATTCATAAACAGCACGGCTTCCACGACAACCAGTACGATTACTGCTTCGGATCCAAGTATCGATGCCGATGGTTCAAGTACGACAAGCATTACCGTACAACTGAAAGACGCCAGCGGTACAAATCTGACTGCTGGTGGTGATGGAGTCGTATTGTCGACGACAGCAGGAACACTAGGTAATGTAAGCGATAATAGTGATGGTACCTATACGGCTACATTAACCAGTTCGACTGTGATCGAGACGGCTACCCTGAGTGCTACCCTGAATGGTACCGCGAATATAATTAGCGACACCGAGACGGTTGCATTTACCGCTGGTGCGGCAGCGACCGCAACGAGCAGCATAAGCGCAGCGGATGCCAGTATCACTGCAGATGGTGCAAGTACTACAACGATCACTGTGCAACTCAAGGACGCCATTGGTAACGATCTGAGTACAGGAGGCGATACGGTTATATTGTCAAGCACAGCAGGAACATTAGGTAGTGTGACTGACAACAGTAATGGAACCTACACAGCGACATTAACCAGTTCCACTGCAGCCGCGACCGCAACAATCAGTGCGACGCTGAATGGTGCCGGAAATACAATGGCTGATACTGCCGCCGTGGTATTCGCCGCCCAGGCAGATGCCGATAACGATGGCATCGCGGATGCCGATGAAGGCACAGGCGATGCAGATGGCGATGGAATTCCGGACTTCCAGGACCCCGATAGTGATAATGATGGTATTCAGGATGCCATCGAGACTAATACAGATAGTGATAACGATGGTATCGCTGATTACCTGGATCTAGACAGTGATAATGATGGCGTTAGCGATGCTGTTGAAGGGGGTGCGGATACCGATAATGATGGGATTCAGGACTTCATTGACCTGGATACAGACAATGATGGTATCCCGGATATCAACGAAGCCGGTGGCGTTGACAGTAATGCTGATGGTCTGGTTGATAACCTGACTGATGTCAATGGTGACGGTATGCATGATAGCCTGGCGACGTCACCATTGCCGGATAGCGATGCTGACAATGATGGCATACCGGACCGCAAAGAGCTGGATAGTGATAACGATGGTATCAAGGACCTGGTCGAGGCGGGTGGTACTGATGCTAATAATGATGGTCTTGTCGATGGTTTCAGTGACGCCAATGCAGATGGTCTTGACGACACGGTCGTGACGACGCCATTGGCGATGAATGATACCGATCAGGATGGTGTACCTGATTATCAGGATCTCGATAGTGATAATGATGGCATCCCGGATGCAAGCGAGGGTATGGCCGATAATGATAGTGATGGTATTCCCAATTATCTGGATCTGGACAGCGATAATGACGGCATACCCGATCTTAAAGAGGCCGGTGGTAGCGACAGCGATGGCAACGGGATGATTGATAATCTGCTTGATAGTAATGCAGATGGTATTGATGATGGCGTTGCATCCACACCGTTAGCAGATACAGATAGTGACAATGACAGTATCGCGGATCGCCTGGAGCTGGATAGTGATAACGATGGCACCAATGACCTGCTCGAAGCAGGAGGTATGGATGTTAATAACGATGGCTTGATTGATGGCTACAGTGATCTAAATGGTGACGGTTACGATGATATGACGGCGGTGACCCCACTGAGTACGTCAGATAGTGATGGTGATGGGATCCCGGACTTCCAGGACAATAATGACAGAGACAATGATGGCATCCTGGACGCAGTTGATTTGGATGACGACAATGATGGTGTTCCCGATTTAACAGAGGCTGGCAATGATACGGACAATGATGGTATTAGCGACGCATTCGAACTGGACAGTGAAAACGATGGTATCACGGACCTTGTCGAGGCAGGCGGAACTGATAGCAATGCAGATGGCAAGGTCGATAACCAGCTCGACAGCAATAATGACGGCCTGGATGACAATATAGCGGCATCACCACTACCGGACCCCGATACTGATAATGATGGTCTGCAAGATCGTCGAGACCCGGATAGCGATGGTGATACGATCCTTGATGTGATTGAAGGAAGCATTGATACCGATGGCGATGGGGTGGCGAATTTCCGTGACCTGGACAGTGATAACGATGGTCTACCTGATGCCATAGAAGGTACTGATGATAGAGATAACGACAACGTACCGGACTATATAGATCTCGATAGTGATAATGACGGTATACCTGATATCACCGAAGCGGGTGGCAGTGACAACGATGCGGATGGCAAGGTCGATAATCTGATAGACAGCAATGCTGACGGACTCGATGATGCTACGAGCACAACTCCGTTAATCGACATGGACAGCGATCGCGACGGTATACCGGACCGTCTAGAAGTCGATAGTGATAATGATAATATCTATGACCGAGTTGAGGCGGGTGCTATCGATGCCGACAATGATGGCATGGTTGATGGTTTCACGGACAGCGATGGTGATGGACGTGATGATGCAACAACGATTACACCGTTAATACCGCTGGATAGGGATGGTGATGGTATACCTGACTATCGCGAGTCAGCTATCGGTATTCTGACCGGTTTGAACGGTATTGGTGGCGGTTGCTCTGTAGCAAATCATCAGCGTATAGATCCTGTATTACCAATTTTCATGCTGATATCGATATTCTATATGTTTGCAAGAATGAGAAAGGTCAAGGGAAAATAAAATGAAATATGTCAATAATATTGCATTAATTTTCGTCTGTTTTTGCTCTGTGCCGTTATGGGCGGATGATACAGATTTTGCAAACAGATGGTATGCAGGTGTTGGCATGGGTATATCCCGTCTGGAACCGGATTCCAATAATACAATATATAATGTATCTGACGACAAGAGCAATGGCTGGAAATTATATGCCGGTTATGACTGGAGTGAAAGACTGGGTCTTGAGGCCTATATTACCGACCTTGGCGAGGCCAGCTTGATACCAAATGGCACGGTTGAATATCAGGACTTTGGTTTTAACGCACTGTATTATTTATATAATAGCGAAGGTGATCAGGGTAGGTTTCAGCGTACCGATTTTTCTATTTTTCTCAAGGCCGGTATTGGCTTTATGAAAAATACCAGTGATGTCAATTACAGGCGTATTCACGATGAGCATTTGCTTCTCGGTGTCGGTCTGGAATACGGCGACCCTGATGGAATATCTCTGCGTGCAGAGGCCGAGTTGTTTGATGAAGATTCGCATCTTTTTTCTATCAGTATCATGAAGCGCTTTGGTAAAGGCTCAAAGAGGTAATTTCAATAGCTCAATAGCTTGCATGGCCGCTATGCCTGTTGTTCAGCAGTGTTATGATGTGATAGCCATGCCTGACAGGTAAAGTGCAGGCCTTTTACAAATTGCAGGACATGACTCGCATCGCATGACGGCGCTAGCGGGAAGGTAATAAAAATAGGGAAATTCATATTTAATGCAAACAGTTTTTTACAAGGGCATTGGCTTCTGGTTTTTTCTGTTGGCAGCGATACCATTCTGGGTATGCCTGATCTATTTCTTCAATATTGATGTCAACTTCAACTGGTTTCGCGAGTATCTAGTAAAATATCTGTATGTTGCATTATTGTTACCTATTATCGAGGAGATCGTTTTTCGTGGTTTTCTGCAGCAGCAGCTTGGCAAATACCTGGCTGATCGTAGTGTAGGTATACTGAGTTATGCAAATATTCTGACCAGCATAATATTCAGTGCGTTACATTTTATTAATCATCCACCTGTATGGGCTGTTTTGGTTCTGATTCCATCGCTCATATTCGGATATTTCAAGGATCAATATAAAAGCCTCGCAGCACCGATAATAATGCATGTGTTTTACAATGCCGGATATTTCCTGATTTTCGGCGCTGTTACGAATTAGATTGAGCTGTATATATTCTTAATCCCGATTAGCTATAAGCGCTCGGCCAGTATGTTATCAATTTCTGTATCAGTCAGTACTATCGGATTGGTCTTCATGCTGCTGCCGCGGCTGTTTTTAACAATATGGTCAAAATCCTGTTGTTGCACGCCATAACTACCAAGCCTTTTTAACTGCATGCCTTCGGTCCAGTCTTCCAGCAGTTCGAACAATGCGGTGTATGCATTCTCAGGATCGCGGAACTTGCGGTTACATAATATGGTTGCCAAACGGGCATATTTCTCCAGTGCAGGATTGTCGGGCTCACGTTGCTGCATAGCTTCTATATTGACACGTGTAGCGGTACTGACCAGCGTGCCACAGACGACGCCATGGGGGATCGGGAAAAACGCACCGAGCGGAGAGGCCAGGCCGTGTACCGAACCCAGTCCTGTCTGCGCCAGGTTAATACCTGAAATCAGTGACGCATAGGCCATCGATTCGCGTGCCTGTTGTTGATCGCCTGTCTGGAAATACCAGTCGGGTAAACCGTTGCGGCAAGCCCTGAGTCCACTGACGGCAAGTGCATCAGTCATTGTATTGGCTTTGGTGGACACAAATGACTCCATTAATTGTGTCAGGGCATCCATGCCATTCGCTGAGATTAACTCTGGCGGACAGGTGGCTAAAAGATCCGGGTCAACAATGGCATATTCGGGTACCAGTCTCTCATCGCGAAATGATTTTTTAAAGCCGTCTTTACCCTGGACACTAAGTACCGCATTCTTTGTGGCTTCACTGCCAGTACCCGCGGTGGTCGGGATTGCAATAAAGGGCACTGTTGGACCGGGGTAGGGCAGTTCAGGCCCAACCCCTTCGAGAAAATCCATGACAGAATGATCAGTTCGGAGTAGGCCGGCGATAGCCTTGGCAGCATCCAGTACACTGCCACCGCCCAGGCCAATGACAACATCTATATCATTTTTCCTGAATTGTTTGACTGCATCATCTATGGTCTCTGGCGATGGTTCCTGAGTAATACGTGTATGGAAGTGAGTGCAATCCGATTGCTGTAACCATGCTGATATGGACTGCCACTGTGATGTTTTTTCAGTTGATTGATGCCCGGTCACCATCAATATACGTCGACCGTATGCTTGTACTATTAGTGGTAGTTGCCTGATGCTGCCGCTACCAAATTCTATTCTGGGTAGTCGGGCAATGGAAAATGAGGGTATCTGCATAGGGGTCTGCTACCTTTGTATTCTAACTATTCAGCCGGAAAAAGGCCTTTATGCACAATGCCGAGCCTTGGTTTTTCCATCCAGCTTGCGACCTTTTCGCGCCATTGCAAGTAATGATCTGTTTGCTTGTGTAGATGCGCGGCCTGTTTAGTGGCATAGGCTTCATACAGGACAAATTTCCCGATTTCATCTTCTTGCTGTAGTACATCAAATCTTCTATTGTCGGGTTCCTTGATAGATGCTTCATGGTTGATGCGGGTTGCCTCAATAAAATCTTCTATATGTTCCGGTTTGACATAGACGTGAACCAGCGTTGTGTACATAATGGCCTCCTTGTTATATGACACAATAATAGCTGATTTTTTCTTGAGAAAATATGTTCTTATATAAACTCATCTGTTTAGCGTTTAGTCCAGTGTAACCATCTGTGGTTTTTTCCAGTTATGGAATACAAGGCCGAGCATAATCAGGCCAGTACCAAGGATCAGTGTCAAGCCAATCGCTTCAGCATTCAAAACATACCCCAGGAGCAACGCCAATACCGGGGTGATGAGCGGTATCAGACCTATTTTGCTGGCATCCAGGTTTTTCAAGGCATAAAAATACAAGGTAAAGCCAATGACATTTCCAAATATACCCAGATACAGGATTGAAGCTCCAGACCTGAATGGAAGGATTTGCGGGAAGTCACTACTGCTGGCAAACCACACCACGATGAATAACAGGCTGGAAACAATCAGGCTGCCGGTATTAATCACAAGTCCGGGTAACTTACTGTCAATTTTCTTTACCAGAACAGTGCTTAATGAGTGTAATATTGTTGCACAGACAACGGACAATATACCAATATAGGCATAGTTACTTTGTGCGATGTCGGTATAAAAAACGAGCACAAGTCCACACAGTGCCAGGAAAATTCCGAACAATTTTACCAGATCGAGACTGTTCTCCTTGAGAATCAACGCCGCGAATACACTTGTTAGTAGTGGCGTCAGGCCAAACAGTACGGATACCATGCCCGAAGTGATGTGCTGGGCTCCCCAATACACACATAGCATGGAACCGAAGATACCCAGGCTGGCTGCCAGATATGTTAATAACGCATTCTTGTTCCAATCCAAACGCACACGCATAAATGCCAGGATTAACAAGCAAATCACTGTGCCAATCAGCATACGTGCAGTCAAGCCGAATAAAAAACCAGGACCATCACCACTCCATTTGATCGCCAACGGTGTCGTAGACCAGATAATAATAATTCCCAGGTAAGCTGTTGTGACTGACATAACCAGACCTTGTTTTTGTTGAATCAATAAAAAAGGCCGCAGATCCTTTTGGGGTCTGCGGCCTTGGGTTTAGTATAAAAAATTCTGGATTATCTAAAATTTTTACCTGTAGGCACACAGACTGACGATTGACCACATAATGCGGACAACGCGGCAGGCTACTAGATGTGCAGGTTTATTAAACATGCCACTAGACTGCCGAATTCCGCTGGAGCTGTCAACCGGTAAATTGATGTCAATTTTCAGCGTGATTTGCCGGTGCACTGCATGCTCATGGCGATGACCGGACAATCAGTTTTAGGTTTAAATTGCCGGATACGTTTTTTGTACTGTGCAAAAAGTTGTTCAGGTGGATTACGCCCATAACGTAATTGCAGTGTAAAAAAGGGTAATTAATTCAATGTCGTCTTTTAAGATCCTGGCGTTGTTGAAGCACACGTGTGGCAAAATCCTGTGGTCCTTCATATTCCTTACGATTAAATCCGATGCGTCCCAGGCGTTGACAAAAAAGTTGGTACAAGCGCGATATGGAATCTTTCCTGGCTTGTCTGTTACGCAGGTGCATCCATAAGGAAATCACTAGTATCAGTGTACCTATGGTAACAATGATACCAATGGCCACATCTTTCCAGTTACCTGAGTCAATGCCCAGTCGCTCAAGCAGGCCACGTTGCTTGCTGGCATCGTAGCCGAGTACCCAACGATGCCAGTTATAATTTAATGAGTCCCAGTACAGGATCATGTTCCTGAAAACAGGATTGACACTGCGTATCAGCCCGCCACTCGAAACCCGATCGGGCAGGGCTGCATCAATGCCGGTCTCAACACGTTCAGGCGCTACGGCTGAAGTAGGATCGATGCGCACCCATCCTTCATCTTCCAGCCATATCTCGGCCCAGGCATGGGCATCAGATTGTCGCACAATCATATAATCAGCCAGTTCATTATATTCGCCGCCCTGATAGCCCAGTACCACTCTGGCAGGAATATCTAGCGCGCGCATTAAGTAAACAAAGCTACCGGCGTAGTGCTCGCAAAAACCTTTGCGTGTGTTAAACAGAAAGTCGTCAATGGAGTGCTGACCCAATAGTGGCGGGTTTAGCGTATAAATGAATTCCTGATCATGAAAATATCGCAGAATATGTTCGGCGCGATCTCGATGATGGCTGTATTGCTGCCGTATGGATTCTGTCCAGGCAAGGGTTTTCGGGTTGAGGCTGCCGGGTAGGCGCAAATATTGGCGTCTTCGTACTTGTTGTGGATCTTTGCCAATCTGAAACTGTGTATATGAGCTTAGCGTATATTGGAGGATTTCCTTTACATCTTTTCTGGCTACCAGACTGTATTCATCATTAATGTAACTGTTTGCAGGAATATCAACTGGCATATCCAAAGCAAATAACCAGCGCTTGTCATGTGGCTGCATGGTGATGGTATAGACAGTCTTGTCACCCTTGTAAGCAAATGCAGCGGCTTCTTTTTCCAGCAGTGATGTTTTTATATTCCAGGTGGTGCCATCGAAATGGGTCAGTACAGGACCGCGCCAGTATAGTTTGGATGATGCGGGCCGCTGCTGGTTAAATTTCACCCGAAATGCGACCGCATCAGAGCGGATCAGATTACTGATAGAACCGGGGCTCATGCTGTTACTCAAACCGGTTTTAGCCTGGCTTTTATCGCTGGGCATCATCCACAGTGGCCCGGGTAATCGCGGGAATAAAACAAATAAAACCAGCATCAAGGGTATGGCTTGAAATATTAGTGTGCCGGCTACACGTATATTGGTCTTGATATTGAGTTGTTTTTCATGTCGGCTTAGCATGACTAAGGTACTGGTTAGCCCGATGCAAACCAATAACATATACACCGCCATGAACATGGACTGCGAAAACAGAAAATTGGTGACCACGAGGAAATAGCCAAGAAAAACAAACAGTATCACATCTCTATGCGTTTTTAATTCGATGAGCTTCAGAGAAAGCATAATAATCAATAAAGCGACACCTGCATCTCGTCCGATCAGGGTGCCATAAGAGTAGCCGACTCCTGCACAAGAAAAGATGACTATCAATATGCGTGTTATCAAACCCGGATAAAGCCACTTACCCAAAATAGTAAAGTAACCCCAGAAGGCAATGAATAAACAAAAAACACTCACCCATACATGCATATTTGGTGCATGAGGCAATATCACAGCAGCCTGACAAATCAGAATCCATTTCATTTTTGCAGGGGTAATCAAGCTGGTGATGGCTGGAGTTTTCATGCAACGGGTTCTGTCTGCTGGAACAAGGCTAGTGCCGATAAACACAAATGCCTGTGTTTGTGCCCTTTGCCCGGGGCAAGCGTAAAGCCGGGTATGCGCAGGCCATAGTCACTGCCTGATGATTCACAAAAAATCACCCATTGGCAAAGCCGTGAGAGTCGCTGCTCCAATGAGTGAGTGGCGGCCAATTCCCAGTCCAGCCATAAAGTCTTGCCGCCACTGCCGGCAAACTGTTTAGTAAACAAGCCAGTACCGCGGGCACTCTGTTTCCAGGCTATGGAGCGAATTGAGTCTCCTGCCTGGTAGTGGCGTAAGCCGGCGAAATCATCCTGTCCGCGCAAATTATTCTGTTGTTGTTCCTGGCCATCGCTTTCAAAATCGGGTGGTGGTGCATTCTTTTCAGGCGCAGGGTAGACAACAGCATTGGCGTCAGGATGAACCCAGGACCAGGCATGAAATAGACCCAGTGGATATTCGGTCGATATCTTTATTCTTCCCAGAGCCCTGCGCCCTCGATGCTGTGATGGTTGGGTCAGCTGGGTAGTTATTGTGCTGGCTGCCGGGACCGTAATATGGACGGTTTCGCTATCCTTATTAGTCAGTGATATGGAGATCTTGTCAAGGGCATTCCGATTGGTCAACACAATCGGAAAGGTGATGGCCTGTCCGCAAAATATCGATTCAGTAGTGCCACTACGAATTTGCAGTCCTGATAAATTGCGATGCGCATGCAGCATTGAAACCAATGCAACACTTCCCATTAAAAAGGTGAGTGCGAAACCGAGGCTGTTATTGTAATTAATGGAACCGATCAGCATCAGCGATAAAAGCAATGCAAACAAGCCGCCGTAGCGAGTGGGTAAAATATAAATTCTACGTCGATGCAGAATAACGGGTTCCTGTTCAGGTCCGGGTAATTGGCGTGTCGATAGTTTTTCGGCCAGACTTGTCATTGCTTCAGGGGATAGCGACAGATTGCATTAGTTCCTGTGCCACATCAATCGCAGATTGGGAGGGGTCTGCTGTGCTTTGACGCAGACGGTGATTGACGACACTCGGCAGAATGGCTTGTATATCTTCCGGGATAACGGCATCACGACCATCAATAAATGCCCAGGCTTGCGCGCATTTCAACAAGGCAATGCTGCCACGCGGAGACAGTCCTGTTCCCTCCAGTCTGTCACTACGGCTGTAGTCAACCAGATCCTGCAGGTAATCCAGTAATGGCTCGGAAACATGTACCTGTGGCACTTTTGCCTGGTAAGCAAGCACTTGCTCTGGCGTCATGCAAGCTTGCATGGTTTGTAACATGATGCTTCTGTCACGTCCGATAAGAATACTCCGTTCAGCCTGGCGTGATGGATAACCGAGTGTAATGCGCATCATAAAGCGATCATACTGCGATTCTGGCAAGGGGAAGGTGCCAATGTGGTGGGCAGGATTCTGAGTGGCAATAACAAAGAAAGGTTCGGGCAATTCACGTGTTTCACCCTCAGTACTGACCTGTCTTTCTTCCATGGCTTCCAATAACGCGCTTTGCGCCTTGGGTGAAGCACGATTTATTTCATCGGCCAGAATCACTTGCGTAAAGATAGGTCCGGGATGAAATGAAAAGCCTCCACTGTCGCTGTTATAGACAGCAGCGCCAATGATGTCGGAGGGTAGTAAATCGCTGGTGAATTGAATGCGATTAAAGTCTAGACCCATCAAGCTGGCTAGCAGATGTGCCAACGTGGTTTTTCCCATGCCGGGCAAGTCTTCAATGAGTAAATGACCGCGAGCAAACAGACACGAGAGGGCCAGTTTGATCTGTGTTTCCTTGTCCAGGATGATCTTGTTAGCCTGGCTAACCAGGGCATTAATTGTATTATCCATAAACAGCGCTCTTATCTGCAAGATACGCTTAATTCTAGCACACGGAAGTGTTTACATGGATACTACGAATGTAGAGAAGATCAGGAAGATTGGATTATTTTGTGATATGGTCTACTAAGATTTTATCGGAGCAGTAAAAAAGGAAAAATCCGGGTATGAGTGAGCAAGTAGACAAGTTGTATATTGTCTTGATTAGTATTCATGGCCTGATCCGGGGCAGAAATCTGGAATTAGGTCGTGATGCAGACACTGGTGGTCAGATTCTTTATGTGCTTGAATTGGCACAAGCATTGGCGCGACGCCCAGATGTGAGGCAGGTCGATCTCATCACTCGACGCGTGGTTGATGATGATATCTCTGATGATTATGCTCAGCCAATCGAAGTGCTTTCAGATAACTTACGCATCGTGCGCATAAATGCCGGACCTGAGGAATATATCCCGAAAGAACAACTCTGGGATCATCTGGATGGCTTTGTTGATAATGTCGCCCGTTATTTTCGCGAAAGGGAATTGTTACCGGATATTATCCACAGCCATTATGCCGATGGGGGTTATGTCGGCACTAGTCTTGCAAATCAGTTGGGCGTACCTTTAATTCATACAGGTCATTCCCTGGGCCGTGTCAAACGTCATCACCTGTTGGCCAGCGGTCTCTCTACGCTGGAGGTGGAAGAGCGCTATAATATGACACGTCGTATTGAGGCCGAGGAAATGGCATTAGCTTCTGCAGAACGTGTCATTACCAGCACTCATCAGGAAATTGAAGAGCAGTACGAACTCTACGACCACTATCAACCCGATCAAATGCGTGTAGTACCGCCTGGCACAAATCTAAACCATTTCATGCCACCCGCAGGTAATGAACTGGACACGCCTTTTTTCAAGGGCATAGTTCGACATTTGAAGGAACCCGATAAAGCAATTATTCTGGCCCTGTCGCGACCTGATAAACGAAAAAATATTGTTGCCTTGATCGAAGCTTATGGACAGTCATCCAGATTGCAGGAGTTAGCCAATCTGGTGGTGGTGGCTGGAAACCGTGAAGACATAGATGATCTTGATGATGGTGCACAGGAAGTATTCCATGAATTGCTGGTTGCTATAGATCGTTACGATATTTATTGTAAAGTCTGCATGCCAAAATATCATGAACGCGAACAGGTTCCACTGTTATACAGGATCGCAGCAGCGTCAGGGGGCGTCTTTGTTAATCCGGCACTGACTGAGCCTTTTGGTCTTACCCTGATTGAAGCTGCGGCCTCAGGCCTTCCTGTTGTCGTGACAAAAGATGGTGGCCCACAGGATATTTTAGGCAATTGCAAGAATGGTTTTTTGATCAATCCGTTGGAGCCTGATTCCATCAAAAATGCGCTCCTGAATTTACTGGAGGACAAAAAATTATGGCAGCAATGCGCGCAACAGGGTTTGCAAGGTGTACGCGCGCACTACTCATGGGATGCTCATGCTGAACGCTATCTGTCAATCATACGTCCTATTGCCGAGAGATCAGAAGTGTTGACACGATTACCTATTCAGCGCCGTAAGGAGCTCTATCGTGATCGTGCTATTGTTAGTGACCTGGATCAAAACCTGACGGGCGATGAGAAATCCCTGCGGCAATTGATTGAGGTATTGCGTCAGCATCGTAAGTCTAGCATTTTCGCTCTTGCCACCGGACGACGCTTTGATTCCGCCTTGAAAATAATGCGACAATATAATATGCCGGAACCCGATGTATTGATTACCAGTGGTGGTACTGAAATCTATTATGCGCCAAAATTTTCTGCCGATATCGCCTGGAGTAATCATCTTGATTATCACTGGACACCGCATAAAGTAAAACCGGTGTTGGCAGAATTACCTGGACTGAAACTGCAGCCGAAATCAGAGCAAAGTCGCTTTAAAATAAGCTATTATATCGATCCGGATATTGCACCTGATATCGAGGAAATCAATAGTCTTTTGCATAAAGAAGAGCAGTCCGCACATCTGCATATGGCATTTGGACAGTACCTTGATGTTTTGCCGGTGCGCGCGTCAAAAGGTCTGGCGCTACGCTATGTTGCTGAACGTTGGCAGATTCCACTGGAACGTATTTTTGTTGCCGGGGGTTCCGGTGCCGATGAGGATATGATGCGAGGTAATACCCTGGCGGCAGTCGTCGCGAACCGTCATCATGAAGAACTGTCGCAGCTGATCGATATAGAGCGTATTTACTTTGCCAGCAAGCCCTTTGCTGCAGGAATACTCGAAGCTCTGCAATACTATGATTTTTTTAATAGTTGCAAAGATCCCAGAGAGACTGAGCATGCTTATGAGTAAGCTGAGCTTATTGCTTTGTACTGACATGGACAGGACCATTATACCTAATGGCGTGCAATCAGAACATCCGCTAGCACGTAAACAGTTTACTGAATTTTGTAGACAACCCCAGGTTGTATTGACCTATGTAACCGGTCGCCATCAGGATCTGGTTGAAGAAGCAATAAAGCATTACGAGTTACCTGTTCCTGACTTTGCTATTACCGATGTAGGGTCAAAAATCTATCGTATCAATGGGTCTGCATGGCAGGAACTGCAGCAATGGGAGGATGAAATTGATCAAGACTGGCAAGGTAAAAGTCATCAGCAATTGAAACAGATGTTTATCGACATACCAGATCTTGATCTGCAGGAACCTGACAAGCAAAATACGCATAAACTGAGTTATTATGTTTCTTTGCATGTAAAGCTAAAGAGTTTGCTCTCCATTATGCAGCAGCGACTTGATGACAGTGGTGTAAAGGCCAGTTTGATATGGAGTGTCGATGAGCCAAAAGCCATAGGTCTTCTGGATGTGTTGCCACGAAATGCCACCAAGGTGCATGCCATTGATTTTTTGCGTCAGCAATTGGGTTATACATTAAACGAGGTGGTCTTTGCTGGTGATAGTGGCAATGATCTTGCTGTATTGGAAAGTCCGATTCCATCTGTTCTGGTCGCCAATGCGACAGAAGAAGTCAGAACAACCGCAAAAAGACAAGCAGAGAAAAATGGCAATTTTAAATCGCTTTATCTTGCGACGGGTAAAAATGCCAATATGAATGGCAATTATTCTGCTGGTGTATTGGAAGGTGTTTGTCATTTCGTTCCTGCTTTTCGTCAATTGTTGCGACCTGGGGGATTTTGTTATGAATAATAAAATTCAGCCTGTTGTTTTTGGCGAGGTATTATTCGATTGTTTTCCTGATGGTGAGCAAATATTAGGCGGGGCGCCCTTTAATGTTGCCTGGCATTTGCAAGCCTTTGGAGATCGGCCACGTTTTGTATCCAGAGTAGGCAAAGATGAGTTAGGTGAGAAAATCATCACAGCCATGAAGACATGGGGCATGGATACATCTTCTGTACAAATTGATCCACTGCATCGCAGCGGACGTGTTGATGTGCAGCTGATTGAGGATGAACCACACTATAATATTACCCCGGACTGCGCCTATGACTTTATTGATGCTGCGGAAGTTGTCATGCCTGAAAATGACGGCATTCTGTATCATGGCACCTTGGGATTGCGAAATACTATTGCCTGTCAGGCTTTTGAAAAGCTGGCGGCAAATCCGAACTTGTCGATATTTGTAGATGTCAATTTACGTCCACCTTATTGGCATAAAAATGAGGTGTCAAAGTGGTTACATCAAGCTACCTGGGTTAAGCTTAACCATGACGAGCTTCAACAGCTGGGTTCAGTGACTGGAAATATTCAGCGGGACATGTCTGAATTTCAGCAAAGATACAATCTCGAACAATTAATTCTCACTCGTGGTGAGCAGGGGGCCATGGTGCGTAGTCACGAGGGTGAAATGTATAGTGTTAAACCACCACAAGCCCAGCAGTTTATTGATACTGTCGGTGCAGGTGATGCATTTACGGCTGTTTATCTGCATGGGTTGATTGCTCAATGGCCATTACTTGATACACTCAATGCGGCCCAACAATTTGCCAGTGCCGTGGTGGGATTACGTGGCGCAACATCAAGTGATCCGGAGTTTTATCAGGCCTTTAATAAATCGGGTCATTGAATTGTTTCAGATGATTGGCTGACAAACAAATTGATGAATTGAATTTTGAAAATTCGCGTACAATGCATGTGAGTTCTGATTAATAATAGCGATAATATAAAAGGTAAAGTATGTACGAACAGGTTTCACACACGCTACTCAATAACATTCTTGATAATCTGAAAAACGAGATTAGTAAACAGGATCTGCGGCATTTCTATACTCGTCTGGGCGCTAATTTTTACGCGATTCATTCGCTGTTTGAACGTCTCTATGGTCATAGGGATGATTTTGAAGACCAGGCGCTGCATCTTGTTGAGAGAATGGCACGCCAATATATCAACCGACCCGATAAATTGAAGCAGTTGGATATGGAGCGCGAACAGGATCATAACTGGTTTCTCAGCCAAAAATGGCTTGGCATGGCACTTTACAGTAATGGTTTTGCCGGCGACCTGAAAGGTATGCGCGATCACCTGGGATATTTTCAGGAACTAGGCGTTAACCTGGTTCATATCATGCCCATTATGCGCTGCCCTGAAGGACATAGTGATGGTGGTTATGCTGTCAGTGATTTTCGCGAAGTAGACCAACGCGTAGGTAGCATGGAGGACCTGACTGCATTATCTACTGATATGCGTGAGCGAGATATCCTGTTGGTGCTTGATGTTGTTGTTAACCATACCTCGAATGAACATGAGTGGGCGCAACGTGCGCGCGCCGGTGATGCTGTCTTTCAGGATTATTACTATACTTTTGAAACACGCAATATGCCTGATATGTTTGAGCAGAGCATGCCGGAAATTTTTCCGCAAACTTCACCCGGTAATTTCACCTGGGATGAAGAGATGGAACGCTGGGTCATGACTGTATTTAATAGCTATCAATGGGATCTGAATTACAGTAATCCCGCCGTGTTTATCGAGATGCTTGATATCATTTTGCATTGGGCCAACAAAGGTGCTGATATCCTGCGTCTCGATGCGGTTGCCTTTTTATGGAAAAAGATCGGTAGTACAAGTCAGAATGAGCGCGAGGCTCACTTAATCCTGCAGCTAATGAAGGATTGCTGCCAGGTCACGGCGCCCGGTGTTTTGTACATCGCTGAAGCAATAGTCGCACCGGTTGAAGTGATTAAATACTTTGGCGAGGATGCAGTGATCGCAAAAGAATGTGAGATTGCCTATAACGCTACCTATATGGCCCTGTTGTGGGATGCCGTCGCGACTAAAAACGCAAAATTACTCAACCAGGGCATCAAAAGCTTGCCCGTTAAACTTGAACGTGCTACCTGGCTCAATTATGTGCGCTGTCATGATGACATCGGTCTGGGTTTTGATGACAGCGATATTTTGTTGGCAGGTTATAAACCGAATAATCACCGTAAGTTTCTCTTCGATTACTATACCGGTAAATTTAATGAATCCCACGCGCGTGGGTTTCCTTTTGGAGAAAATGAAAAGACGGGCGATGCGCGAATCTCTGGTTCATTGGCATCGCTTGCCGGTTTACAATATGCTCTGGAACTGGGCGATCCTGAAGCGATCGAGGATGCCATTAAAACCATTTTATTATTGCATAGCATGATTATGTCTTTTGGTGGTATACCCTTGCTTTATTATGGGGATGAACTTGGTGTATTAAATGATACTTCATACCTCGACGATCCGCATAAATCGGTCGATACGCGTTGGGTGCATCGACCTAACATTGATTGGCAAAAAGCCGAGAACAGAAATATTCCTGGAACAGTTGAGTACAAAATATTCACAGCATTGAAAAGAATGATTGCTGTTCGTAAAGAGATAGAGGTATTTGCCGATTTTAATAATCGTGAACTCATCGAAGTCGAGAATCCACATCTATTTGTATTCGGACGATATAACCTTATGAAACAAGCCGAACAGGTATTAGTGGTGGCGAACTTCGATGGCAAACCCCAGCATCTGGATCTGGGAGATGTGGGTAATTGGGCCAATAATAATACGCAAATGATTGATCTTTACACAGGCCAGACTCCCGATATTTTCAAGAGTACTCTGGTCATACCGGGTTTTGGTTTTTACTGGTTAACTGAAAGGTTATAACTAAACTCATGACTTCTATTGAGTTCAGTAACATTGACTCGTGCCATGAGCCATAAAGAAAATAAGATATTGAGAATTTGAACTTCTGACGGATGTGAATATATTTACCTGAAATAAGCTTTGGTGACATATTGACTGATCATGCGTTCGGTATTGAAAAATGAGCCATTGATAGCTATCGCATTTCTCATGATATCAATATAGGCATCACGGTTATGGTAGTACATGGGGATGATGATGTTTTCCAGGCGGGAATAAAGTATATTCGCCTCATGGTCAGCAGTGATATCGACCTCTTTTGCTGGTTCTTTTGCGGGTTGTTCGGCATTACTGATAGCCCATCCGGTGACGCCGTCTATACAGCCTTCAATCCACCAGCCATCCAGAATACTAAATGAAGGAACACCATTAATGGCCGCTTTCATGCCACTGGTGCCGGAGGCCTCCATGGGTGGCAGGGGCGTATTCAGCCAGAGATCAACGCCGGATGTCATTAACCGGCCAATGTCCATATCGTAGTCAGGAAGATAGGCAATGTGGATGTCATTATCCAGAAACTTTTTAATTCTGAATATTTCACGGATTAACCCCTGACCTTGTATGTCTTTTGGATGTGCCTTGCCCGCGAATATGATCTGCAATGGCCCGCAATGATCAGCGATACTTCTCAGGCGCTCAAGGTCGGTAAAAATCAGTGTGGTTCGTTTGTACTGGGTAGCGCGGCGTGCAAATCCCAGCGTCATGACACTTTGATCCATACCGGTATTGCAAACCTTGTTTACATACTCAATCAAATGGTGTTTGGCCAATTGATGAGCCTGCCAGATGTCATCGTGGGCGATACTGATAGCATATCGAAGACTCAGATTATCTACTCGCCAGTCCGGGATTTTTTTATCGAACAAGACGCGCATGGCATCGCAGGCCCAGGTATAGGCATGGACACCATTGGTAATAGAGTTGATTTGGTAGCCTTCAAACATTTTCCTCGAGGTTTCACGATGCTTTTTGGCAACCCCGTTAATATAATAACTGGCTGATAATGCCAGATGGGTAAGATTGAGTTCATTGTCATAGCACACATCTTCGGCACAGTCCTTGAATGGCTTGCATTGTTTCAGTACACGATGAGCCATTGATAAAGGAAAGCGGTCATGTCCTGCAGTCACGGGTGTATGAGTAGTGAAAACACATTCTCGCCTGACCTTGTCAATATGTGCAGTCGTCGCTTTGCTGTCACCTTGCCGTTGAGCCAACTCAGCCGTGAGTTCAAACACCAGTAAACTGGAATGCCCCTCATTCATATGGTAGCGCTCGATATTCGTAAACCCAAGCGCGCGCAGTATTCTTATTCCTCCGATTCCAAGAATGGCTTCCTGGCAGAGTCGATAGTAATCATCGCCACCATAGAGCTGGTCGGTCAGGGTGCGGTCATAATCTGAATTGGCCTCTACATCGGTATCGAGAAGATAAACCGGAACGATGCGCCCATTGCATCCCTTGATGTCATAGCGCCATACATGCACGGTGACAGACCGGTCTTCGATTTCTACAATCGCCTTTGCATCCAGAGGCAGTAGGTAATCATTGACTGGCCAGTGCGACGGCTCTTCTGATTGCTGGCCTTCATCATCCAGTCGTTGGCGAAAATAACCTTTTCGGGACAGCAGGGTAATGCCGGCCATAGCGATATCTGCATCTGCTGCTGCACGTAAAGTATCACCAGCCAATACACCAAGACCGCCTGAGTAAGTGGGGATGGCCGATTCAAGGCCGATTTCCATGGAAAAGTAGGCGATTGAGATGTCGTTATTCATATCTGATCAGATGATTCCTGTTGCTGTCGTATCCATGCCTGCATGGGTGAATGAGATTACGAATAGGGCCATTTCCAGTCGCGAATCTCAGGCATGTCTTCACCGTGCTTGTGGATGTATTGTTTGTGCTCGACCAGTTTATCACGCAAGAACTGTTTCAGGTATGCCGCCTTGTAACCCAGCTTGGAGACCCGATCGATAACATCACCGACCAGGTGAAACCTGTCCAGATCATTCAGCACTGCCATATCAAACGGTGTCGTGGTGGTACCTTCTTCTTTATATCCACGCACGTGCAGGTTTTTATGATTAGTTCGACGATAGCAGAGACGATGAATCAGATAAGGGTAACCATGAAAGGCGAAAATAATCGGTTTGTCCGTAGTAAACAGCGTATCAAAATCCTTGTCGGTCAGGCCATTGGGATGTTCTTCCCTGGGTTGTAATGTCATCAGATCCACCACATTGATGACCCGTACTTTGAGCTCTGGGACATGTTGACGTAATAGATCCACTGCAGCCATGGTCTCAAGAGTAGGTACATCACCAGCACAGGCCAGTACCACATCAGGTTCGTCGCCCTGGTCGTTGCTGGCCCATTCCCAGATACCAATACCGGCACTACAGTGTTTGATGGCAGCATCCATGTCCAGCCACTGTGGCTGCTTCTGTTTGCCGGCAATAATAACGTTGATGAAATCGCGGCTACGCAGGCACTTATCGGTAATGTACAACAGTGTGTTGGCATCCGGCGCCAGATACACACGAATGATGTCGGCTTTTTTATTCATAACGACGTCAATGAAGCCGGGGTCCTGATGTGAAAAGCCATTATGATCCTGGCGCCAGACATGTGAGGTGAGCAGGTAATTCAATGATGCAATGGGTCGCCGCCAGGGAATCTCTTTGCTGACCTTGATCCATTTGGCATGCTGGTTGAACATCGAGTCGACGATATGAATGAATGCCTCATAGCATGAAAACAAACCGTGACGTCCAGTCAATAGATAGCCTTCCAGCCAACCCTGACAGGTGTGTTCGGAAAGGATTTCCATGACGCGTCCATCAGCAGATAAATGATCATCCTCGGGTAAGGTTTCGGCCATCCAGCTACGATCAGTGACTTCAAACAGGGCACCCAGTCGGTTGGAAGCGGTCTCGTCCGGCCCCATGATGCGGAAATTGCGGTCGGCTAAATTGCGTTTCATGACATCGCGCAGGAATTGTCCCATTACCCGTGTTGACTCGGCCACCGTATGTCCAGGCTTTTTGACTTCCAGAGCGTAATCACGAAAGTCGGGCATTTTCAGATCGCGTAAGAGCTTGCCTCCATTCGCGTGCAGATTGGAGCACATACGATGTTGTCCATGAGGGGCGAGTTCACGCAGCTCCTGCTTGAGAAAACCGCTGTCATCGAATAGTTCTTCGGGGTGATAGCCCTTTAACCAATCTTCCAGTAGTTTGAGATGTTTTGGATTGTCGACCATGTCCGAGAACGGCACCTGATGTGAGCGCCAGTAATCCTCGGTCTTGTTGCCGTCAACTTCCTTCGGGCCCGTCCAGCCTTTCGGGCTACGCAAAATGATCATCGGCCAGAGCGGTCGTTGTTAGTTTGCCATTGACGCGCGCCTCATGCTGGATGTCTTGGATTTCTTTAATGATCGATATCCATAGTGTGCCGCCATTTTCTGATGCATTTCTGTTGGATCAGAACCTTCGACGAAATAGGGTTTGTAGCCGTAGCCGATAAAGAGCTTGTTCAGTTCATCATGTCCAATGCGGGCCAATAGGGTAGGGTTGGCAATTTTGTAGCCATTCAGATGCAGAATGGGCAGCACCGCACCATCATGTGCCGGGTTGAGAAACTTGTTGGAATGCCAGGAGGCCGCCATGGGTCCGGTTTCCGCTTCGCCATCACCGACCACGCAACATACCAGCAGATCCGGATTATCGAAGGCAGCCCCATAGGCATGCGACAGGGCATAGCCCAGTTCGCCGCCTTCATGAATAGATCCCGGTGTTTCCGCGGTAACATGGCTACCGATGCCGCCGGGAAAGGAGAACTGTTTGAACAAGCGTTTCATGCCATCGGCATCCATACCAATATTGCTATAAAATTCGCTATAGCTCCCTTCCAGCCAGGCATTGGCTACCAGTCCAGGGCCACCATGACCCGGTCCGGCGATGTAGATCATGTTCAGGTTATGATTTTTTATGATGCGATTACAGTGGGCATAGATGAAGTTCAGGCCGGGTGTCGTACCCCAATGACCGAGTAGCCGGGGTTTCACATGTTCTTTTTTGAGTGGTTGTTTCAATAGATGGATTGTCGAGCAAATAGATCTGGCCGACTGACAGGTAATTGGCGGCGCGCCAATAAGCGTCAATCTTGCGCAACTGTTCAGTATCCAGTGTTTCCTTTTTGGACATTACCGAGGTTGTCATGATGATTCTCCTTGTGGAATCTACCTGTTCATTAATCAATTATATTGGCTAAATTAATTGCCAGGGCTTGTCTGAAAACAAATAATCCAACATTATAATTATCCTGCTAACCATGCCAACATCAAGCCAATTAGCACAAACATCGTAATTCTGAAACCCCAGCCGCCTGTAAGCTCAAATGTTTTTTGCCAGCCAGAGATACGTAGATGTAGTATTTGTTCCTTCAGCGGTGAGATACGCCGGGACAATAGGCCACTATATCTGTCGCCAATGCGCTTCTCAATTACATTTATCCATTCTCCAGTCAGCAGGCTCAAAATTCTCGATTGCGGCAGAGCATGGGCAGGGGGTTTACATGAATGACCCAACCGACTGATGGTGAAGGTCAATGCCGTCAGGAAAATTCCTAATATGGCAATAAAGGGATAAGTGAAATCCTCATACTGTCGCCATATAGACGGATTAGTCAGTCCTGTTCCTAGAGCGGCGATAAACAACCCGGTGGTAGCAATGCTCACCCAGGCAGGCAGCATTTTTATAGAGCGATGTACCAGAAGTCTGATCACCGCATATAGTATAGCCGTCATACCCATCAACTGCATAGCCATGCCCAGCGTGAAAAACGTATGCTCTCCCAATGGTAACCAGCGGATCATCCCGAGTAATCCCATAGCGACCGGAACACCGCCCAGTAACAAGGTCGTTAACACCGATGCAGATCTGAATGTCATTGACAGCCATAGATGCGCTGGCCAGATACCTGCCTTCAATGTAAATCCAATGAGGACCATCCATGCATAAAATTGTGAGGAAGAAGTTCCTGTCATTGCCATCTGAACTGGCTCGAATTCTAAATCGTTTGTCGTTGATGCTGCAAGTAAAAGGGCTTCGAACAGAATCAGATCAGCGATAACCAGAATGCCAAGATAGAGACGTCCAACGCGCTGTACTTCTTCATTAGATCTCTGCAACATTAGCCCGTAAAAACCGTAGCCCATCAATGCCGAAAAGCTGAAGAAGCCGATCAGGTCGGATGTCAAAACGACGCCCAGGTTTCCAGCCAGAGTGATTAGAAAAAAGGGTGTTGCACGATTAATTATAGTGACGTGTTTCCACGATTGCATGACAGTTGCGGCCAATAGCCAGATCACTGCGGTCATTACCAGTATCCAGCGGACCTCTGCATCGAGTGAAAATCCTGTCCCTAAAAGGATTCGAGGCATCTCAAGAGATGTGTCGCCAGCAAACGCAACCAATAACATAGCAGGCAAGATGGCCAGATGATGAGGCCAGGGCAGGCGAGAGTACAGCGCAGGGATAGCGAGTAGCAAAGGCCAGGCTACCACCATCCATAAGGTAAAATCATAAGTTGTTTCATTCATGGCCGATAGAACTCCCGTGCCGCGATCAACTTCGCCCACTCCAGCGGGCTGAAGGGCATTGATGCAAGCAGCCCCACACCCAGGGCCATAGCTGCCGTCAGCAACGGTGGTAGCAACAGCGCCCAGGCCGTTTCCTTGCGGCCGAAGTCATGATCCTCCGGCCAGGCATCTGCTGGTTCCTTAAACCAGGCACGATGCAGGATGGGCAGAAAATAGGCAGCGTTGAGCAGGCTGCTACCGGCGAGTACAATGATGACCCAGCTCTGGTCGGCTTGCAGTGCTCCCAGTCCCAGATACCATTTGCTGATGAAGCCGGCAATCGGTGGGGCGCCGATCATGCCGAAGGCGCCGATCGTGAAGGCCGCCATGGTCCAGGGCATGCGTCGACC
This sequence comes from uncultured Gammaproteobacteria bacterium, assembly GCA_963807455.1. Taxonomy (GTDB): domain Bacteria; phylum Pseudomonadota; class Gammaproteobacteria; order JAADHQ01; family JAADHQ01; genus JAADHQ01. The sequence continues at coordinate 304,710 of CAWECS010000024.1, forward strand.
GACACCATTCATTTCACTGATCTTGTGGATACCCAGGGTCTCTGCCAGATTACCGGCACAGAAAAATAATGTAATTTTCATCAGGCCCTGGTGCACGAGGTGTACCACGCCGCCAATAGCAGCGACAGGTCCGGCAATGGCGACACCCAGCGTGATGTACGATACCTGACTGACTGTTGAAAATGCCAGGCGGCGCTTGAGATCATCCTGGAATAGCGCGCGTAAGGAACCATATATAATTGTGAATGCTGCTAACCATGCGAGTGGACCGGTAACACCCAGATCGTCCGCGTAGTCCACACCGAATACTTCATAGACTACGCGGATAATACCAAACGCGCCAGCCTTGACCACGGCGACCGCATGTAAAAGTGCACTGACGGGGGCCGGTGCAATCATGGCTTGCGGTAACCAGCCATGCAGTGGTACTAATGCGGCCTTTACACCAAGTCCGGCAATCAGAAGGGCAAAGATGATGATCAAGGCGGGTCGGTGTTCATCGCCAAGATCATTAAGGAATCCACGCGGGGTAAACTCCAACGTGCCCGTTAAAGTATAGAGCCATACCGTTCCGAATAACAGCAGGGCTCCGCCAATAACCGTATAGGTAAGATAGGACTGCCCGGCGCGGCGGGCCTCTTCAGTGCCACGATGCACTATCAGTGGATACGTGGCCAGCGTCAGCAGTTCATAGAACAACACAAAAGTGATCAGGTTACCGGCCAGCGCTACACCAACAGTAGCAGTCACGCACAAGCTGAAAAAACCAAAGAAGCGGCTTCGGTGGGGAGAGCCTTCCAGGTAGCCGATGGCATAAACGGTAGTGACCATCCACAGTATACTGGACAGGGTAACGAACAGTAACGACAGTGGGCCAGCCCGCAACACCAGATCCAGATCAGGTAACAGCGCCAGACGCGTTTCATAATGATGTCCTTCATAGACACCCCATAACATCCAGCCTACAAATGCAAGTTTAACCAGGGCGCCAGTCAGATTGAGTACTGTACGTGTGCGAATCCTTTCCTCTGCCAGGCCGAAGATAATCAAACCGGGCAACAGCGAGCTCGCTACCATCAACAGTGGAATCCATGCATCCCAGTTCATGGTCCGACCCCGATAGTGGCGAATGGCTGACCGATATTAAGCAGCGGCAATACCAAAGGTGCCAGGAAACCCAACATGATCGCTGTGAATGCGAGTAGCAAAGCTGCCCATTCCATGCTGGCGTGGACCGCTATAGGTTCGTGTGGCAGGGGTGCCTGTGTAAAGGCGTGCCCCAACACTTTAAATACATAGGCCGCTGCCAACAAACCGCCAAGGATCATGATAATTGCCAGATCCCATCGCTGCTGTGTCAGGGCTGCCTCAAGTAGCAACCATTTGCCAATAAATCCTCCGCTCGGTGGTAGTCCGATAATACTGACGCCGGCCAATGCGAAGGCAGCTACAGTCAGCGGTAGGCGCTGAACCACCCGATCCAGATCCGCGATGCGATCATGCCCGCCAAAGCGCAACAGATTGCCAGCCGCCAGAAACATGGCTGTCTTCGCCAAGGCATGAGAAAGTGCCAGGTATGCAGCTGCGCTCCACGCCGTTACCCCGGATGCTATAGCTAGTGGAAACGCAAGGAACAGGTAGCCAATCTGGGCGACTGTGGAATAGGCCACCAATAGTTTCAACCTTGTCTGACGCAGGGCCTGAACGGAGCCCCATAGCACTGCCATGGCGCCGAGTAGACCGAGTAATGTGTCGACGCCCCCACCGATAGAGCCGAAGATCGTTAGCCATAAACGTAGCAATATATAGAACGAGGCTTTCACCACCAGTGCCGACAGCATCGCACTGACGGGTGCCGGGGCACTGCCATGGGCAGGCGGCAGCCAGAAATGTAATGGGAATAATGCTGTTTTCAGCGCCAGCCCGGAAAATATCAGGCCGAGCGCTGCCCATGCTGCTGGTGTGGAGTCGATGCGCATGGCTAGTGTAGCGATGTCAACACTGGCGAAATTATGGTAGAGCAATGCAACACCCAGCAGATATGCCAGCGAACCCAGCAAGGTCGCCAGCAGATAGCGCATGGCCCCGCTCAGCGCGTCCTTGCTACCCGTTAGTGCAGTCAACGCTACTGCCGCCAGGCCTATCAACTCCAGGGTTACATACAGGTTGAAAATGTCGGCTGAAAGAAACAGCGCATTCAGAGCGGCTAGCAGGAATAACCAGATCGGCCAGAAGTGGATTGCATCCGCCTTTTTGAAATAAGCCGTCGAATAAACGCTGACGGCGAATCCCACCAGGGCAGTGGCTGTGAGCATCAACAGGCTCAGGCCATCTGCATACAGTTCGATACCTAACGGAGCGCCCCAGCCACCAACGGCGTGACGATAGACGCCATTTTCGAGGATCTGCCAGCCGAGGCCTGCAACAGACAGTGTGATGACAAAAGCGGTAAGCAGTCCCAGTGTCTTCGCGACTCGTGGCCACAGGAAGCAAGTCATACCTGTTGCTAACGGTAGCAGAATCAGAATAGCTGCCCAGGGAATTAGCATAAATACCGCAGTCATCGGGTTACTCTCACTGATCACCGGGAAGTTTGGCACTACCACTTTGCGCGCTCAGTTTTAACATCAAAGTGAGTGCCAGGGCAGTGGCCGAAACAGCCACCACGATGCCGGTAATGACCATAGCATGAGGTACTGCATCCGGTGGTGCTTCACCTGTACGCCTGGCCAGTCCCACCAATATCAGGAAGACCCCGCTACCCATAACATTAATCGCCAGGATCTTGCGCAATAAGTGAGTATGAACGATCAGGGCATATAGCCCGAGCGAAAAAAGTCCCACACCAATCAGTGCATAAAGGTATGCAGAGCTCATGTGTTTTCCTGACTATCTGTAGGGCGTCCACCGAGAAACAGCGCGGCCAGCGTTGCACCAATGGAGAGGGTTGCTGTGGCCTCCAGTATCAGGATTAATATACCTGCTTGCTCTGGCGGATATTTCAACAGGCTCCCTTCAAACAGCAATGTGAGTACAGTGACGGTAACGAACGTGCCGGGACCTGTTATCAGCAAAATTCGCAGAGGAAGTGATGCTAAGCGACCAGGCAAGCGCCAACCTGCCAATATCAATAGTACACCCGCAGCGCCAAGCACAGCTCCTGCCTGAAAGGCGCCACCAGGCGCATGGGCGCCGACCCACAGCAGGTATGCGGCTACCAAAAATAACACCGGCGTCAACAGTCGTGACAGGTAATCCAGTACCGGACCTGTAGTTGTTTCGGCATGCGGAGCTTGATTATCTAATGACCAGACACCGAGCAAAGCTACTAGTAACACAATCATTTCCAGCAGCGTGTCGTAACCACGATAGTTGAGCAACACTGCTGTTACCGGATTGCTTACACCACTGGTCTCGATATTCGCGTTCACCTCTGCGCTCAGCCCGGGAGCAAAAGATGGCAATGACAAAATAGCGAAGGCGAGCCCGGCAGCAACCAATAACAGGATCACTAATGGCAACCATTGGAAAGACAGGATATTCTGGTTGATATTTTCCGGTTTTATTGTCATGTCATTGTTGGTTTCGGTTAAACGTAATCTTGCCAATGCACCGAGCAACAAGGCACCAGTCAAACCAGCGCCGATAGCCACTTCAGCCAGGGCGATATCAGGTGCATGCAGACGCACCCAGGCCAGTGTCATCAGCAGGCCGAAGGCGATAAACAATACAATGGACTTGAAAAGATCAGGGCAGGCGAGTGCTTTCCAGGCCAACCATAACAAGCCCATGCACAACAGACTGTCGAACGTCCATGCCAATATATTCATCGCTTCCACATGCGAATCTCTCTATGTAATGCGCCTCTCGCGATCAAATGGGCAACGCTGGCTGCGGCGATTAGCACCAATATCCAGATTAGAAATAATTTAACCACCACAGCCCATGATTCAGCTTGTATCGCCAGCCCTGATATCATCAACCCCAGGCCAACATTATCGGCCTTGGTCAAGGCGTGAAGGCGAGTATACACATCCGGAAAACGTAAAAGGCCCAAGGTGCCGGCAAGAAAAAAGATACCTCCGGCAATCAACAGTGCGGCAGCGAGATAATCACTCAGCATCAGGCTTTGTTTCCTGGTTAGGCCAGGCTCTACGTACAAAAGCGACCGCTGTGATTGCGGCCAATAACGCTAGCAGCAGCGCCACATCACGCAAGGCAGGGGTTGCAGTTGCTTGAGCCAGCAACAGCAATACTGCAACTGCAGTAGTGCCAAATAATTGCGCGGCCAGCATGCGGTCGGCGTCACTCGGGCCACTCAGTATGCGATACAAACCAGCACCAATATTTAGCAACAGGAATATCGCTAATAAGAAATAAAGGTTATGCATGCGTGTTCATTTCTCCAGTGTGACGGGTGTTACGAAGCCGGGAGGTTTAATTGCGAGCACTGAGCAATCAATGTTATTCAGAATGGTCTCCGCTGTATTGCCCATAATGAATCCTGGAATACCAGTGCGGGCGACTGTGCCCATAACAACAATATCGGCCTCGATCCGTTTCGCCAATGCCGGGATCTCCATTCGTGCCAGCCCTTGCGCCAGATGCAATTTGGGTTTGAGGTAATCCAGGGCGTCTTTATCAGCATGAGCGGTCCATTCATTGATAAGAGTATCCAGACTCGCTGCATGATGCCGTCTGGTTTGTTCGACGTAGGCAATAATTTTATCTTCAGATGTATGCATAAAAGGACCACGCATCGCACTTTCACCCACAGCCTCCCAGGTATGTCCGACATGTAGCTCGGCAAAGTCAGATAAGGCTAGGGTACCTGCCATTTCAAGAATCTGCAGGTTAAGCGCATGCTGTGATTTCAATTCAGCGGGAGGACATGCATCATCAACATCCACTGCTGCCAGAATACGTCGATAAGCTTTTGCCACCTGTGGCTTGATCAGCCAGACGGGACATGGACATTTACGTAGCAGGTGCATGTCATCACTACCGAACAACCGGTCTATCCAATCCTGAGCTTCGGGAACCTTGATCACCAGGTCGTGTCCGTTGCGTAATACTTCGCGGATAATTTCCAGAAAAGGAATGCCTGTCAGTACCTTGGTCTGAATCTTGATCCGGTTACGGTATGGATCAACCAGTAATTCAAGTTCTTTTGTGATGGCGTTAACCATGGCGGTCTGTATATCGGCTGCGATAGGACCACCCTTCGGCATGCCGATGCCGGATGAGACTTGGCCAATAACTTCAACGACTGTCAAACGGGCCTGGTTGTTCTCAGCCAGCGTGACAGCACGTTGCATAACGGACTGGCAAGCTACACCAGTTTCCATTACACAAAGAATATCCTTGAATCGATTCATGTCATACACCTCTTGCAGAGTCATTTAATGGGATCGCAAACATTCGGGCTACACTTTTTTCGACTGTTACGAGCTCGCTGTGAAAATCCTTGTGTTTGTCGAGCACATGAACTTTTAACATATTGCCATCTAGTTTGGTGCTTAATGTGCCAGGCAGAAGGTTGACGGTATTTAGCATAAACACTCTCGCCAGTCCTGCTGGTAATTGTAGTCGGTATTCAATGTGGTCAGGGGCGATAGGCATTTTTGGATGAAAGGCGCGTCGGGCAACATCTGCACCACCCAGGAGAGAGTGGATAAGGAATAATGGTACGAACTTGAAAAACTCGTACCAAATGAATGTTACAGGTTGCACTAACACAACACTGGATATAGCCGCAAGTAACACTGCCGGTACACCGATCCACCAGGATTGCGTGTTTCCATCAGTGAGAGCCCACCAGATCAGTGAGAATAATATTCCCCGTGTAATGACGGTAGACTTGCTGATGGTTGTTTTATTAAATATCATTTGCCTGCACCATTCCACGCCTGCTTTACATCATCATATACCTTTCAATGAATTGCTTTATCGCGCCAGTATTACTGCTTCATAAAATTCATGGCAGTTTCTGACCTTACTGTTTTTCGCGCCGATGTCAATGATTTCTAATATATTTGATAAGTTGAGTCACTTTTTAATTCGTATTAGATAATTGGACTTTCCGGGTGCGGTGAAGGCATTAATTCGTGTGAATGTTGCTCTTGAAAGTCATCGACCTTGATGGCTGCTTCATGTACTTGATCAAAACGTGCGATATGAAACAACGCATCACCCTCATTGACCAGAGGTAAGTTTGTTCGGCCGATTATGATGCCTTTAAAAGTCGATGTAATTTTGGTTTCTGTTTCACCAAAGGGATCTGCTACAACGCCGAGCAAAGTGTCTTTATGCACGCGGCTACCAAGCGCTACCATCGCACGTAAAATGCCACTATCCGGTGAACGTACCCATGAACTGGAACGAGCAACGACTGGTTTAATGTGGTTTTTCGATTTACTACGAGAAGGGGGTAGCATGTCCAGTGTTCGCATGACATTGATAATGCCTTTGACTCCGGCACGGATGGATACTTCATCAAATCGAAGCGCTTCACCCGCTTCATATAACAGCATAGGAATACCATATTCTGCCGCTGCTTCCCTTAATGAACCATCACGTAAATTGGATGAAAGGATAACTGGAACATTAAATGCCCTGGCTAGTCTTTCTGTCTCTTTATCATCCAGGTTTGCTCGAATCTGAGGCAGGTTATCACGATGAATCGCGGCTGTGTGAAGATCGATGCCATGAGTACTCTGACTGACTATTTCCTGCATAAACAGGTTAGCAAGCCTGGCTGCTAAAGAGCCTTTTTCCGAGCCAGGGAATGACCTGTTCAGATCGCGACGGTCGGGTAGATAGCGTGAGTGACTGATTAATCCATGAATATTGACGATGGGTACGGCGATAATGGTTCCCCTGAGTCTTTTTAATGCGGGGAGTTTCAATAGTCGACGAATGATCTCAACACCGTTAATTTCATCACCATGAATAGCAGCGCTGACAAACAGGCACGGCCCGGGTTGTTTGCTTCTGACAACGTGAACGGGCATTGACATTTTTGCATGCGTGTATAAACGACCTGCAGGCAGGTCGATCGTTACTCGTGTACCGCGCCAGATATCGATACCATTAATTTTAATTGCATCATCCTTCACTACGACTAGCCTTTACCTTTTGTACGTGTGTTGTTTTGTCGTGAGTTCTTTTCAATGAATTGAATAATCATGCCGGCAATATCTT
>CAWECS010000025.1:0-25566 GCA_963807455.1 uncultured Gammaproteobacteria bacterium
CCCTGACTCACCCTGATAGGCAAACAAGCCTGCAATCAGTATGAACTGCATCAGCAGAATAAACCCTTGTGCTTTAATTCCCAACAACATTAATCCTGACCTTTTACACTCAATAGCGACTGGTACTGTTTTTTCTTTCTCATCAGTAGCAAACGTCTTATCAGGGCAATGACGATAATAGCCAGTAAGGCCAATCCATAATTACCGTATTCCCAGACAAGTTGCTGCTCCCTCTCCATCGGCGGCAAGGTCTTATTAAAATGTCCACGTGAACGAATTTTTAATAAGCCCCTGTCCTCCAGAGACCAGTCAATCGCATTCGCAACAAGCTGATAAGCATTCAGGTAGGTCGCACCCTGAGCGGAAGTCAGCAAGCGGATTGACTGGTCCTGCAATAATTCATTCGAGGAAAATAACATGACCCGGGCAGTTTTAGGTGAATGATTGATAACACTCATATAGGATGCTGGTGATTCATTCTCAGTTGATCCCGCTTGCTTGTTTTCAGGTTTTGGCACTGGCCTGTCTTTAAAAAAGGTCTTGAATTGCCCCTCTACAATGACACCCACTAATTCCGTTTTTTGACTGGATGCTGGTGGAAACGGTTTCTTTCCATCCACTCCCATTCTCGGCATGACATCCAGGGACCCTGAAGTCCAGGCCTTAGAGGAACTGTTTAACAAAGGTACAACACGTCTGTCCTTGTTGGTGTCATTGTCCAGTATGATGGGTGATGCCCAGGGCATGGTTAACTGACCAAGTTCTGCAACAATAGCATTATCAGATGCCAGCCCTTCGCGAATATCCATGAAAAAAGGATAGTCGAGCATCCTGACTTCCTGAAAACTGTATCCATTGGCATTTCTGGTGACAGGTACTGGAAATGATGTATTACTGGGATCCATAACAAAGCTTTCATCAATCCGGATTCCCGCATGTTTTAACCATGCCTCCAATCCTGAAGTTTGATTGTTCGCTATCAATTTATTGTCTTTTATTTCTACAGAAAATGGCGAGGTAGCTGCTATTAATGTACCCCCCTGCATAACAAACTGATCGATGGCGAACAGCTCAGATTCAGATAGCTCCTTTGGAGCCAGCAATAGCAGAATATCAATATCGCCTGGAACTTCCCCTTTTTGAAGATCGACATCCTTGACATTTAAATTAGCCTGCAATGATTGTTTCAGTTTCTGGAATCCATTACTATTTGCCCCCATCTGCGCCAGATAGGAATTTCTCTCGGTAGCAACAATACCTGCCGTTTTCAGGAAGCCAGCGGCAAATCGCTTCAGTCCTGCCTGCAAATTTCGTTTAAAAGCATCAATTTTGTAATCTGCCGGTAGCGGTATTTGGACTACCTGTCCCTTACCTTCGAGCACGACATAAAAATAAAAAGTATTCTTGTCGAGTAAACTGGTCGACATCGGTTTAAAACCATATTGCTGTAGCAACATCGAAGTTAGCTGTCCAGTCGCCTGCTCCGGTTCAATCGTGCGCACCTGCAACTTTCCAGCAGACTTTGCCTGTGTTTCATCCAGTAAATCAGCAACGTCGGCTTTTAGTTTTTTAAGAATATCCGGTAATCGCTGCGCAGATGAAATATAAGCCGAGACAGTAATATTGTCAGAAATTTGCTCGAATAAATTTCCGCCTGACTGATAGGCAAACAGTACTTTTTTGATCGAACGGGTGATATCGTATTCCGGATTCCTTAGTTGCACTTCTATATCAGTTTCCGCTGCTGCCTTGATTTCAATCAGGTCACGAAAGCCAAGCACTTCAAACTGATCGCCATATTGCACCAGCACATTAAAATACGAATTAACCAGTGCCGCCTGGTACTTGTCTGTGATTTGCAGTGGTACTGGTTTGATACCGTATTTCTTATTGGCTTCATCCTCCTTTTCCGGATTTTGAATCGGATCCAGAAATTCAACCCTGACTCGGCCCTTGCCCGCCACTTCATATTCATTCAACAGATCTTTGAGTTGCGGTACCAATGGAGCCAGTAGAGGATGTGTTTTGGCACTGAAATATCCCCTGATTAACATCGGTTCACGCAGGCGTGAAAGATAATCCCTGCTGGTATCGGTGAGACTGAATATTTTTCCACGGGTGGTATCAATACGTAACTGGTCCAGCGGATACAACCAGACATTGGCCAGCAACAGGTTCAATACCAATAACGCAAACAATAGCGTTAATCGGCCATGTGCCGATTTATTACCATGATTGGCCCAGCTTAGTTTTTTCAACGTAAACACATTTAATACAAGAAATACGATGGTAATGCTCAGATAGTAATATAAATCACGAACATCGATCACACCGCGCTCTATCGATTCAAAACGCGAACCACTACCCAATAAACGCAATAATTCGCCGGTATGGCTGGCAAAGAAATCGGTTAACAGTGATGAGCCCAATAGATTAAATAGGCCGCAAATTAATGTCGTCACAATCAGACTGACTATTTGAGTTTCACTTCTGGCGCTGACAAAAAGCCCTATGCTTAAATAGGAAGCACCCAGTAACATGGCTGCCAGGTAAGCCGATAATACCGGCCCCCAATCCAGTTCTGCTATGACTGCGACAGTGATCGCTACCGGTAATGTCAGCAGTAATGCAATCAACAACAAAATCAGGCAGGCATAAAATTTACCTAGTACAAAATGTGATATCCGTACTGGTGACGTTAATACAAACTCCAGTGTGCCACTACGACGCTCTTCACTCCACATACGCATGGTGAGTGCTGCCGCCAAAAATATCAGTATGACGGGCATCCATTGAAATAAGGGACGGATATCAGCAATATTTCTTGCAAAAAATGTTTCCACCCAGAAAAAAAGATACAGCATCACGGCAATAAAGCCACCGAGAAACAAATAGGCGATCGGCGATGAAAAGAACAGCGTTAATTCCTTACGGCAAATCAGGCGTGTATCGCTGTCAAGCAACATCGACATAACTCCTTACCTGCATTGACTTTCCTGAACAGGGATTCAAGGTCACGTTTGTACGGGTAGATGGCATGGACACTATGACCTGCATCTACCAGCATGTGGGTCATCGATGCCGCCGCTTGCCTGGGTTCAGCATGCACAGCCAGTTGCACCGCATAAAGATAAATGTCATCGTGCTTATCTTTTAATTCTGCACTGACAATCTCTGACGGATCATCGATGACAGCTCTGAGAACATCCTGGTCTACATCTGTCTCCAGCATTAGAATCTTGCCCTGGCCCCGGGTCGACAAACTTTCGTCGACGACCAGGCGCCCATTCCTGAGAATCATGACGCGATCACAGACGGCATCGACTTCCTGCATTATATGCGTGCTCAGTATGACTGTGGCATGCTCAGAACAGCGCTTGATCAAGGCTCGCATCTGCGTCGCCTGCGTAGGATCCAGGCCGTTAGTGGGTTCATCGAGAATCAGTACACCCGGTTGATGCAAGATAGCCTGGGCAACACCCACTCTTTGCTTGAAACCACGTGAGAGCGTGGCGATGGGTTGCATTAACTTGCTATTGAGATCAGTTTGTTCAACTGCATTGGATATGGCCTGCCATTTACGCGAACCTCTAAGTCCACGCAAACCAGCGACATACTCCAGGTAATCGGCAACGAGCATATCAGGATACAAAGGTAAGTTTTCAGGTAAATAACCGATCAATGACTTGACCCGTTCTGACTCATGAGAAATGAGATGGCCGTTCATGTTAATGCTACCGGTGTCAGGCTCCAGATAGCCTGTCAGCATTTTCATGATAGTGGTTTTCCCGGCGCCATTATGCCCAAGAAGACCGACTATTTCCCCTTTGCCTATCTCGAATGAAACCTGATCAACAGCTGTGAAGTCACCATAACTACGACTAAGCGAATCCACCGAAATCATTACCACTCCTTTGTATTGCACGAATGAATACAGAATAATCTGCGCTAAGGATACCTCATTGGATTTCAAACATTCAAGATCTGTGGACTAGAATTTCTTCACAGCAAACTAAAATTGTTGAGGTTAATCCAGCTTTTGACAATCCTGACAAATGCCATAGATATATAAACAGTGATCGGTCATTTTGTAACCTGCTTTTTCCGATATTTCATGCTGTAACTTCTCGATGGTTTCATCAATAAACTCATCGACACGACCACAGCGAACACAAACTATATGATCGTGATGGTTCCCAAGGTTCATTTCAAACACAGAATGCCCGGTATCAAAATGATGCCGTGTGACCAATCCGGCCGTCTCAAACTGGGTGAGCACGCGATAAACGGTGGCCAGCCCTATTTCCTCACCTGCCTCGAGCAGCAGCTTGTAGACATCTTCAGCACTAAAATGGCGCTCGGAACTGTTTTCGAGGATTTCGAGGATTTTGACTCTGGGCAAGGTGACCTTGAGTCCGGCATTTCGCAAGTCTTTTGATTCCAACTTCTTTCCCGTCTTATATGGTCAGCAGAATTTGCATGAGTTATCATCTGCCCCTGATGAAATAATGTGTTGTTATTATAAATGAAAAAGCTTCTCATTCTTATTGTATGTCTATTGGTATCTATTGTCACTGGCTGTTCTAACTACATCCCTGCCTACAAAATCGAGGTACAACAAGGCAATATCCTCACCCGCGAAGATATTAACCAGATCAGGACGGGCATGGACAAGAGCAAGATTCAGTATATCCTTGGCAGCCCCACCATTACTGATCCTTTTCACGCGGATCGCTGGGATTATGCCTATCACCTCAATCCAGGTCGTGGCGATACGATTAAGGAGAATATAACTCTCTATTTTGAAAGGGATATTCTAGTAAAAACCACTGGCAGCATTAAGCCTGATTTAACGGCTGGCGATGATGTCAGTGAATATAAAAAGCAGGTAGTGATTACCGTTAATCCCACAGTAAAGGAAAAACCGGGCTGGCTAAAACGTATCTGGATCAGCTTCTTCGGTAACGAAGACGAATATGAACTGGATGAATAAATAAATTCACTACGCAAGTATATATCATTATAATAAATATGGTTTAGTGGGTCATTATCAAGTGATGATTCACCTGTTATTCAGGCGACGAAGCACTCTTTTCTGCAGCACCCTTGGTCATCACTTTGCCCTCTGCTGCACGTTTTCGTCGTACTTCCTTCGGATCAGCGATTAAAGGGCGATAGATTTCGACTCGATCTCCATCCTGCAATACTTTGTCCAGCTTGGCGAGCTTGCCAAAAATACCTACTTTATTCACATTACCTGGATCAATATCAGGAAAATGATCGAGAATACCGGACAGATTGATAGCCTGCTCAATGGTGGTACCGCTATCGACATGGTTTAGCAATATCACTTGCTCACCTGGCAAGGCATAGGACACTTCTATTTTAATTTTTTGCTGTTCATGCATAGACATCACTCGCGCGCTTGCAAAAGGAATCCACCAGCGTATTGGCCACCTGATTAAACACCGGGCCAATCACCATGCCCAGCATTTTATTCTTGAAATCAAAATCCAGATCAAGAACCACTTTGCAAGCCTGATCTCCCAAGGATTGAAAACGCCAGAAACCCTCAAGGTGATCAAATGGTCCTTCGACCAGTTTCATCTCAATCATTTTTCCAGGCATTAAACGATTACGTGTAGTAAATTCCTTGTGCACCGAACCTTTCGCCAACTCCAGCTTTGCAATCACAACATCGGTATCCCTGGAGATTACATTTGCTGATCGACACCATGGCAAAAATTCAGGATAGTCTTCAATCGCATCCACTAACGCATACATTTGCTCTGCACTGTTTTGGGTAAGTGCATGTCTGTGAATAGTTGTCACGTCAACTCCAGTTTGTTAAAACACCGACTCATACAGCAGGTGGGATTTTATCCACCCCAGCAAGCCGATAACAAAAATAACAACCACGAGTATGGGTGTAACATAGCGAATCAGAAACTGCCAGGTCTTGTAAATAAAGCTTTTAGCATTCAGGTCTTCCCGAGACCAGTCGGGGCTTATTATCCATCCATAGAAGACAGCAATCAATAGGCCAACTAAAGGCAACATAACCAGTGTGACCATTCCATCAATCATCTGGAAAGCAGTGAGATCATAGATTCGATGCCGCATATCGACATTAGTCGAATCCAGAATGACAGCTATCTGCGTCAGTATATCACGTAGCGTTGTACCCGAGACAGAAAACACACTAATAATACCAATAAACCAGCAGGTGACACCCACCCAACTGGTCGCCTGAACGCGGGTCATCTGATGCTTTTCCATTACCCACCTGACACTCGGCTCCAGTAATGCGATGGCCGATGTTAAAGCTGCAAAAAACAATAATAAGAAAAATAAGCCGCCTAACAAATTGCCATAATCCATTGACCCAAATGCAATCGGTAACGTAGTAAATACCAAACCAGGCCCTTGCGAAGCAGACAAGCCATTGGCAAAAACTATCGGGAAAATAGCCAGTCCGGCCAAAAGTGCTATCACAGTATCAGCCGTCGCGATAAGTACTGTCACCCGGGCGATGGAAATTTCCTGCTTCAAATAAGAACCGAAAATGATCATGCTACCAACGCCAATACCGAGGGTGAAAAATGCATGCCCCATGGCAGTCAAGATACCATTAAAAGTAAACTGATAAGCTCCGCTCATGTCGGCAATATATAGGCCGTTTTCATCTCTTGTATAAATTAATTTTTTGAAATCGATATCGAATAAAAAGCTGGCGCCATTAATAAAGCTGTCGGACTGATAAGAATAAGCCACCATCAATAACAACATGACAACCAATAAAGGCATGACAATCATGACTGTTTTTTCCAGCCCATGTTTCACACCCCTGGCAACAACCATACAGGTAATCACCATAAATACAGTATGCCAGGCCAACAGGACTTCAGGGTTTGCACGGAAATTATTATAAAGGTAGGCAACACCATCAGCACTTTGCCCTGTAAAATTTCCGTTGAACGTTCTCACCATATAGGCAATGACTTCCCCCGCCACTACACTGTAATAAGACAGGATAAGAAAACCCGCCAGAGTAGCCAGACCACCGATAAGCGCCCAACTCATGGTGTGCTTACCCTCATTGGCGATATTAGCAATAGATTGATAAGGACTGAGACGCCCGCGCTTGCCCAGCATCAGCTCGGACATGAAAATAGGAATGCCGATAACGATGACAAAAAAAACATACAACAGGACAAATGCACCGCCGCCATGTTCACCGGCAATGTACGGAAACTTCCATATATTTCCCAAGCCGGCAGCCGCACCCGTGGCAGCCAGAATAAATGTTAAGCTGCCAGACCATTCTCCATGATGTGTGACCTGTTCATTATTCATGTTTGACTCACTATTTTTTATTATTATCAGCCAAAGGAACCAGTGCAATCAGTGTCGTTTTAAACCCACTTCCTCATCCAGTTCGCCGGAACGTAATTTTTTTAGATAATCGATCAATGCTGCGCGGACCTTACCATGTAACAGATAGAGTGCAATAAAATTAGGAAATGCCATACCCAATAAAAGCAGATCACTAAAATCAAGAATGTTACTGGCACTGGTAACCGAACCGATAACAACAAACATAACAAATATGATGCGAAAGGCCATGGATGATTTCTCACCAAAAAGATAGGTCCAGCATCGCTCTCCGTAATATGACCATGAGATCATCGTTGAGTAGGCAAATAACACCACTGATATTGACAGGATAATCGGGAACCAGGAGATGACAGTACCAAAGGCGTAGGCCGTCAACGCCGCCCCTTCCTTAGCTTTGACAAACTCTGCTGTTTCAGGGGAATTATAAGCGCCAGTGATAATGATAACCAAAGCTGTCATCGTACAGATAACCACGGTATCGATGAATGGCTCCATGAGTGCCACAATACCCTGCCTGACCGGATATTTTACCCTGGCTGTTGCATGTGCGATGGCAGCAGAACCAATACCCGCCTCACTGGAAAATGCAGCGCGCTTGAAGCCCTGAACCAATACGCCAATCAATCCACCGACACCGGCGGCTGGTGTAAATGCCTCGGTGAAAATGATACTAATGGCTGCCGGGACATATTCCGCATTGCTAATGATGATCCATAAACAGGCCAACAAATAGATCAGTACCATAGTAGGTACAATGGCCTCGGCAGTATGGGCGATACGGCGGATACCGCCGATGATAACAATACCC
Organism: uncultured Gammaproteobacteria bacterium; assembly: GCA_963807455.1. Taxonomy (GTDB): domain Bacteria; phylum Pseudomonadota; class Gammaproteobacteria; order JAADHQ01; family JAADHQ01; genus JAADHQ01. Next base: position 8,207 of record CAWECS010000025.1, read on the forward strand.
ACCATAAAGCTCATGATCACCCCGAATATCCAGGGTTGCTCAGCAATCAAAGGTACCTGTTCCTTAACAGCCGACAATGCCTGACTCACCTGAAAAGCATTACCGCCTCCCAAAGATGCACCAATAGCCAGAAAACAGAATAAAATAGCCAATGCCTTACCCGTTCTTGACCAACCTTTTTCAGCAAAGCCACGCGACAGGTACTCCATCGCTCCACCCATAATATGCCCGTCAGGCCGCACTTCACGGTACATTTGCGAGAGTGTCGCTTCGGTGAATTTCGAAGTCATCCCCAGCAAACCGGCAACTATCATCCAGAAAGTGGCTCCGGGTCCACCAATAATAATGGCAATTGCGACCCCGGCAATATTACCCAGCCCAACGGTTGCTGATAGTGCGGTGGTCAGTGCCTGGAATGAAGTCACTTCACCCTCCGCTCCCGGCACCTGGTACTTACCACGAAGGATCAAATAGGCGTGCTTGAACATTCGCAGGTTGATAAAACTCATGCGTATCGTAAGAAACACAGCACCAACTATAAGCCAGGCAACAATAAATGGCATGCTGGCCTCGCCCGGCATGACATCGAAAAAGAATACCATTGCCAGGTATTCGTTAATAAAGCCAAACCAGTCATTCAAGGTTCTGGTCGTTCCCCCGACTTCTTCAGCGAAAACTGACCAGGACGAAAAGATCGTCACCAACAACAGAAAAAAAGAAGAAATCCTGAGCATATTTTTTTTCATTTTCCACTCCCCTGAGTACACAGGCAGATGATCGCTCTATAGGCAAGAAATCAATTATTATTTGATAATACCCTATCATAATCAAATACAAACGTCATTCTGACGCCCGCATGTATTAATCATCATTCAGGTTCATAATTCGCTAATAAACTGTATAATTCCTCGATGGCTACAAAAAAATCCAAAAAAACCGGCAAACCATCCAGTACCATCGCGCTCAATAAAAAGGCAAAGTTTGACTATTTTATCGAGGATCGCATTGAGGCGGGCTTATCCCTGCAAGGCTGGGAAGTTAAAAGCCTGCGACAAGGCAAGGTGCAACTGGCCGAGAGTTATGTCTTTATAAAAGATGGTGAAGCCTTTATTTCAGGCATGATCATTACCCCACTGGCAACCGCGGCTGCCTATACCAACCCTGATTCCAAACGAATTCGTAAACTTTTGCTGCATCGACTGGAAATCGACCGAATGGTCGGCGCCATAGATCGTAAAGGCTATACCCTGGTCGCACTGGCCCTGTACTGGAAACACAGCAAAGTTAAACTGGAAATTGGCCTCGCCAAAGGCAAAAAAGACTACGACAAACGCGCCACCCAGAAAGACCAGGACTGGAAACGCGAAAAAGCCAGAATCCTAAAACACGGCTAGATGTTGATCTCCCTAGCTCCTAGCTACTAGTCCCTAGCAACTTGCCAGGTAATTCCCACAAAATATACACCCTCAATACACTTGAATAAGCCCCAAACAACCCCCATACTTAGCTACATGGGGGCGACCTGGCTTCGACGTGGGTCGCGAAACCTGATGTGCATGTAGAGGAACAGACTACCTCTTAAATCCAGCTGTAAAACCTATAGTTGCCAACGACGACAACTACGCTTTAGCCGCTTAAAAACCGGTTTAAAGCCCTCTGACTGAAGCCGTGTCTATGCGTTCAGGTTCCAGGGGTCATATCTCATAGGATCGCGATGAAGCTTGTTCGAGGTGGATTCGTTAAAACTTAATCGAAATCGCTGTACGTCTTCCATTGCCCGCCGGGTAGCGTCCAGTTAAATTAATAGGCGTGGATAAACATGTAGAGCAGATGGCAGAGGGCTTGCGGACGCGGGTTCGATTCCCGCCGCCTCCACCAAATCAATGGATTACGGAACCAGCCGTAACCCATCATAATCAGTAGAAACCAATTGGTATTCAATATTTTAGCGGCCTCATCGGGGCCGTTATTTATTCCTGCGTAGGTATCTGTGGATCTATGCGGGCATCAGAATTTGCACAAAAACCGCACAAATTATACCTTAGCTACACACAATTTATATTATTACCCTCGTAATAGTCATTACCGGGCTTTTAAATGCTTGGACTTGCTTCGCTCTCATGGCAGCCCATACGCTCAATCATCGGAACGTATGTATTTCAAAAATATGGTTCTCATGGCGGACTTAAACATGATGTTCGATAATGCAGACAATAAGCTCTCTGTCATCATCTAGCAACTTCTAAGCTAAACAGTACGCTGCTGACCGGGCAAAACGCGGCACAGGTAAATTTCCCATTTCTTGACCTGCATCCTAAGCAGCAGATGCTATTAAGAAGGAATACCCGAAAAAGTGAGGCATTTGATCATATAGCATTCTTTATCTATCGCAATGAAAAGGGTCTACAGACGTCTGATGACAATGCAACCGCCCGCCTGAATGGGCCAAATGGCGATGATTTTGGCGTATCTGATTACGTGGAGCTCTTTTCGTAAGCGACACACGGGACGAGTTTCCATTTACTATTCCCTGCCAAGAGAACGGCTTTGCTAAACCGTACAGAGACGGGGGAGATTTAATATTTATATTTCTAAAGAGACATAGCATATATCAACAGTGTAAATATTAGAGAAAATATCTCTCTAACCCAGTTTTTCCAAATCTATCGTTAACTGCTTACATTAACTTTCAGTTAGTTTGTAATGAAATACAATAAATATATCCTCTACTTCTCCTGGCGAGGTAGCAAGGCTTGTATAATCTAGAGCTGAACTGTGTTTAACTTTCATAGTCATTTCACCAGTCACATCAAGTTCTTCCAGGTTAAGCCCTGCATCATTCACTCCTATTATTGTCTTGTTCACGCCGCCATAGGTGTCGTTTTGAGGCATTGTGATCTGCGCAGAGAAAACGGCATCCTCATCGAAGTTGATATAAGATAGAACCATGTGATAATTTCCAGCCTGGGTGCATTTAGCAAACACCTCAAGCTTCATCAGAGTAATGCCCCTGTCATGGGCGAAGAAGGGGAAATGTTCTTTTCCTAATGTAAAACTCAAAACTTGCTCCCCACCCTCTGTGGCGGGATACAGGAATTTGTGCCACTCTGTCGGGAATTCATGCTTCATACTGAACATGCGCATCAATGGCTGGTCTGATAGTTCTGCGGTATTTGCAATAAAGTCCTTGATATAAGTGATAGCACTTTCCTTAAACAGACCACCATTCTCTCTAGCCATATAGCGCATATGTAAAATCACATCAGAAATTGTTGAGTAATCGAACTGCCTGAGCTCTTTTTCTGTAGAAAGCTCTATCTTCCATTCGCTAATCACTCCTGCACCTTCGAATGGCAGGTATCGCTCATCCATAAAATTGAATTCGAACATACCGCTATCGTTTTGTCCGGTACTGGTAGCGATAGATGTTACCGGAATATAGGTAGAACGGAATCGGTCATCTTCAATCCACAGTCCTTCATCATTTTCATGTTCATACTTGCCTTCACTGTTCATCGAGGTATTAGTACGTGTTACATTTTTCAATAAACGCAATGAACAATTAACCGTAGTATAGGGTCCCGCTACGCATGGAATTGACAGGCTGACCGATTTAATTCTCCTGAAATAATGACCCTGAAAGTCAAGATCGAATAACTCTTCAGGCAGGGACAGGAAACATTTTCCAGTTTCTCTCAGCTCTATAAGCGCTAAAGGATTCAATAGAGACATGGAGATACTTTTACTCAACTCCAGCTCCCGGCGATTTTCTTCCAGATATGACTTTTCCAGTTGCCTTAGCGCCAACTGTAACTTTTCACCTGCAGCCAGTCCCTGTTTCGAATTATCCCAGTAACCGTATTGAATAAAACTTGCTACTTCCGTTCCGCGCTCAAACTTGTATGCCTTTTCAGTTTTTCTCGCCATGTCATAGGCAAGGTTATAGCTCTGTTTGTATATGGCAAACAACTGTTCCCTCATCCACTGATACAACTCATCGTTGGTAAACTTGTCTTTTAGGAAAAGCTCTACTCCCTTGGCATTTTCAATCTGTTGCGTGTGATTTTCCAGTTCTTTTTCAGCCACCTGAATTTGAATATCAGCCGACGTTATCTGTTTGTCCACTTGAATGATTTCCTTTAACGCCAGGTTGGCCTGTAATGACCAGTCCTGTTCCCTGCGGATATAAGTTGCCAGCTTAGCTGCCCGCTGGGCATCATATTGGTTCATTGCTGCCAGGGCATTCAAAGCACTGGCTACGGCTGAGCCCGCCATACCGATAGTTGCACCGGAGATGAGAACATTCATTGAGCCTACACCCCACGGCATAGCTCCCAGTCCTATTTCCGGAATAAAATACATGGCGCTGGCGATAGTTTCAGTGACATTAGCAGCGTCCTGAAAATCACTGGCAATTTCAGCCTGTTCCAGTTCTTCCATTTCTTTTGGAATAAGGTTCACACCACGCTCGCCACTTTCCACTAAGGACACATCCACATCGGTATCAATCACTTGAATACTTGCATCTCCCGGCAATCGACTATCTGCTACCAGACTCGCACCGATAGTCGGGACTGCCGGAACCGAGACAGCTTCATTGCCCATAAGTGCGTTAAAATGCTGCAAACGGTATACTGATATCTCTCGGGCTTTGAGCAGGCTTTCTTTATTGACCCTGGTATCTAGCACCTGCCTCTCCCTAACCTCAGTTACGCGTTCAAGCATATTGGTTTCATGCGAGGCGCGCAGGCGACTGAGTTCCTCGGCATCCTTTTTCTCCAGAGTAGCCAGCAGTGCTGAACCCAGTGCTTTCACATCCGCACAGAATTCATTGGTCTTTTGCATCAGATAACTGAAGCGGTAAATTGGCGGAGGACTACTTATATCTGACAGAATACTTCCCAGACTCAATCCCTGCGATGCGGCCTGAATTAATGCAGCCGGATCTATGGGTGGTGCAAATAATGCCAATTCGCGTTCTACCCCTTCAAGGTCCTGACAGTGACGAATCTTAAATAGCCTGTCAGCCACAGTATCCCAGTGTTCCAGCAATTTGTTATTTGCCGGTATACAGAAATATAAAGCCGCACCTATACCAAGCAGATTGGTTCCGCTACATTCAGAACTTACATTGACTTCACTACTGAATGGGAAAATATTTTCGAGTTCAACCAGCGCATTGGAAAAATCGTCCCATTTGTTTTTCAGACTATCGTATGACTCTGCCTTGATTTCTCCACGTTTGGGTACAAAGTCTGGACGAGGTCCAAGAATATGGTTTGCAATCACATAAATCTGCAACGCCTCATTGACACTTTCTCTGGTAAATTGTCTAAACAGCGAATCACCCCAGGCAATAAGGTTTTCCACATACTTGATGACGACGTGCTTCATGTAGGCCAGCGGTCTGTTGCTTGCCACAAGGTGTGGATCAAAAGGATTGTCGCGCCATTCACCGATGATTGCATTTTCCTTGGCTGGATCAGCGTTAGGGGAAAGATCGCGAAACCAGTCTTCAAGACTTTTAGCCGGAGTGGTCTTGAATGGTAACACCTTCCAATAGCGGGAGATCTCACTCTCGCCAGTACCAGGCAAGTCATCAGTAGTCGGGTCAAAAATATAGTGAAACCATTTCATGGCCTCTTCAAATTTACCATTCTTACTAAGCCTGGTAGCAATATATAATGGTGCATGGAAGAACAGTTCCCAGTTATACAGGCTATTGGCCCCGTAAGCATCAAAACAGACATTTTCCTTGTAGTAAGTTCTGACATCAAAATCTGATGGTTTTTGTATCAGACCAAATATAAAATTGGGATCATAGCTGCCTTCAAATGTTGTTCCATCGTCCGAAGAAATTTCAGTATCGCTTTGCATCAAACCGGGCAAACCTGCCTGGTTGAGGTTGGTAACATAATCACTTGAAAACGGATGGTAAAAGGTGTGGAATTCCAGACCCTTTTTGAATGCTTCGGAAAACATACCCAAACCTGCATGCCCAACGTCATAGGCAGCACTGAATGCCTCATCGACATGTGTTATCGTCATTCCGACATTGTTGACAAAGCCAGCCCCAGATCCCGTTGATACGCTGCCTGAGCGTACTGTCATCGTCCGCGCTTGCGGCAAATAATCATCCGGCCCGACATCTGGTATTTCAAAAGGCATGGTGAACGCACTATCATCTACTATACCGGGAAATAGCGGATAATATTTCTCAGGAAATTTTACCTGCACAGATTTTCTGGCATGTACTGGGCGTACAAAATAAGTCCGACTCCTGTAGATATCACTGAAAAAGAATGGAGTTTGGAATTTCGGAGCAAAGTTTTCTTCTGTAGGGGTCAACAGCAGTTTGTGACATAGACTCTTCTTCAAATAAACATCATTGCGTAGTTGTAAATCCGAGCAGCCGGACACACTCATATAATTAGTTTCATATACCTGGGACCAATCTTCATGAGCCCAACCGGCACCGCCGCTGTTCGCTTCAATCATCGAGCTGATATCAGTCAATTCAAAAAAACCGTCCAGATACCATTCCCTGACATCGGTTTCACTCCAGGCTGAACTTTCCATAACCAGATAGATTCGCAACCTGTTCTCAGGTTCGAACTCAATAGCAAACCTCATGCCCGCCTCATCCGGACGGTAATGCCACTGCTGCTCCTGCTTGATGAATTCTTTGCTGATTTGCTTCGAACTCCACTTACCATCTATGTACTCGCTCCATGCCAGGCGCACTTCCCAGCATGTCAGGGGTCTGAGGGATGCGACAGGAACCGTTTCGCCTATATCATTTATTGTTTGCGTTTCATCTGAAGTATCTTCCTCCGTAACTTCGATGATTTCAGGCCAAAATAGGAATAACCTATTTTTCCATACCACTGGAATCAGATGTACCCCACTTTTATCGCCGTCTTCGACGTTGCGGATATCCAGCTCAATCTTTTCCCAGGCGCTCCATTTACCGTACTTACTCCAGGTTCGATAAAAGAATTTATAAGGTGTAGCGTGGGAGCGCGCAATGACATGCAGAAGTTTGAGTTTGCCGTTTTTATAATTCTCCTCATACATGCCACACACTTCCAGCCTGGCAACCTCACCAAGGCTTGAAATATAGTGGCGAAAGGCCTGATCTACGCTACGCTCGGTAATATCATTCTGCATCAGGTATGATTCAAGTTCTCTGAAGAAATCGCTACGGTCACTGCGCCATTCAGGTTCTAACCAGTTTTCTGGATACAAAAAAACCTTTCTGTTGGCTTCCCATACCCGATAGTTTTTCATCCATTCCCAACGGTCCTTGTCTATTGCCCCGGGCGATACACCTTTTTCATTCCCGCTTGACTGCTCGCTCTCCAGATTCAACAAACAGCGGCTAACAAACATCTGCAGTGTTGCATTGGCCTGTACAATCCGCGAAGTGTCCATACAGGCGCCCATCTGCACATCAATAAGAAAGTATTCAAACAGACTATCTGCATCCCTCGCTCCCCAATCCTGAATAGCTGGCTGCATCAGCAGATGATTAATCAGAGCCCACTTTTGATTTTCTCTGATTTTGTCACTTAAATTTGCGCCAACATCGAGCCAGTCTTCCCTTTCATATTTTGCCTTGACTGTATTCTTGAGCAATTGGGCAGTACGATGAAGTTCATCAAAGTCTGTCTCAGCAGCAGCCCAGTGGGCTATCATTTTAGCAGAAACACCTGTTTTTCTTACAATCTCCATGATCTCTTTAATACGATTAAATGCGACTTCGTTCTTGAAATCCTCAATGCCTAGGCTGAAATGAGTATTAATCAAATAGTGCAGGCTCTGTTGATCCCAGTCAGTTGCCAGATAGAGCAAACCACTGAGCTCATCAACAGCCGGTAATGGACTGGGCGTATTGGCCAAGGCAAAAACATCTGTTAACAAAGACCGGCTCTGTGCGACAGAATTTCTCAGCATTGTATAGTCATGAATGCGTTGCCAATGACTGGCATCAAGTAATTTAAAATTAATATTGCTAAAATCAGCAGCATAACTAATAAAGTGTTTAAGTTCAGTTTCACTGATATTGAAGCCTTTAATAAACATGCCAGCGCGGTGAAACACAGAGGCTTGTGCTACAAACGCATCAGTGATGCTGGCGGGATATGCCACAGATGCTGGAATGATGACTAGGGCCATGGTATCTGTTTTCCAACGCAGCTGGATACCGGCGTTCTGTGTGATTTCCGCATACTCCACTGACAATCTGTGCATTTGAGCAGCGTTAAGATAGACAACTACCTCTAAGGAAGTGTCAGTGGAAGCAGATACTTTATCGAGAATCAAGGTATCATCGAGGTAAAGCCTGAAGGCATCATCCGCTTCCTCGACATCTATCACCAAGGTATATTCACCGCTTGCAGGCGCGGCAATATAGGCGTTCCATGTTGCACTGAAACTATCGACTGGCACCAGTGGATCGGGAGATGCGCTGCCCCACGAAAAATCAATAGTACTATCCAACCTTTCAAGGACAACGGTATTCCAATTGGCATCACTGTAATATGTGGTCGAAAATCCATCAGTAGAAAGGTCAGTAAGAAGAGCATCAATATCATTCGCGATCAACAAAGCAGTCGCTTCATCACTGAGACCGATTAACGCAGAAATATGCTGAGTAATGACATCCTTGCGCAATTTATTTTTCAGTACCGGGAGAAACAGCTGATAGACATAGTCGAGCCTGTCATCCAGACTTGTTACAGCGGATTGAGCAGGATGATCAAGCAGTGTCACTTCTGCCCCGCCAAGGTCAGTAAAAACACCATTGAAGTTCTCGCTGATAAAGCTGGCAGGAGCTGCGTACAATTCATCAACAGCCGCCTGAAAGTTAATATTGCTGTTGGGTAAGCTTTTTAGCATGCTTTGTTCGCTATCAGACATGATACCTGTACACACAAGCCTGCCGCTGCCTTCTACATAGGTATATTTATTTGCCAGGTCATCAGGAATGCTCAGATTAAGATTAGTGTCAGTGATGGCTTCAAAAGATGCGCTGGCCTCTATTATACCCATCAAGCGACTGACCTTTTCAGGCTGAAAGGTGAGCGATAGTTTTGCGCTCAGGATTTCACTGTTCAGCTGCATATCGGGGGCTTGGGAATGCTCCTGTTCAATGACTGCAAAGCTATTACGGATAGTCTGGACGGTTTGAAGAATTTTATCTCTATCAAGACCAAGCTTTGAATCTGCAGGGAGATTGCCGTTCAGTATATATTCCAACTGTTGAGCTTTGAAGCCTGCTGCCTTGCATGATGTCGCCAGCTTGTAGAATTCATAAGTGTTTTTTGGTGAAATACTGGTGAATTTTCCCTCCTGGATATCCCATATACTGAAAGGTGTAATATTGAATCGGTTTATCAGACTGCATAAATCGGTAACACGCATTTTTACCGCTTTTGCCATAATCACATACCGGTAAATGCTACTGATGTTCTGAATATTGAGTATGTCTGTACTCATAGCAAGCTTACGGGGGTTGCCGCCATCAATGACCCTGGCAGTTTCGACAATAGCCTCCAGATCTTCTGACCTTATCCTGAAGGCAGCAAGTAATGTCGATTGATGTCTTGCCAGTGTTATAGGTTCCCCGTTTCCGTCCTGTTCCTGTTTTAAGTAGTTACCCCAGACATCGGCTTTAAATGCCTCATCGATCTGTTGAACCGCCTTGTTGAGGAACAGTTTTTTATATAATGACTTGTTACCGTAGGTATCTATATTGCCCCACAAAACGGCTAACTGATAAAGCGGACGTCTGCTATTTGCCTTGAACAACGATACTGCTTCAAGCTTGCTGATTGCCTCATTATTAATATCAGATTCACCAACAGCGGTTAGCACAAGATCTGTATCGTGCATACTCCAGCCGAGTTTTCTCCACAAACGGATAAATCGATGCATTTTCGACCAGTCGTCATTGTTTAATCCCGGGGTAGCGGATCCTTCATAGATACTCTGTATACTTCTTAGTAAGGTCGTATCCAGGGCGCATTTAGAATCAGGCTCATAGAGTGTAATGACCTGCTGAAACAGGCTAAAGTGGCTTGTTACCCATTGTGCAAATTCGTCAGTGGTGATATTGGTCCCAGTTGAGGTGTTATACTCACTTAATGCGTTAACAATATCGGCATCATTTGCAGGGTCGAGTAATGACGCCTCAATTTTCCCCAGTCGTATATAAAGGGTATTGGCGTCGATGGCGGCTGATGAAAAAATCCTTTCAAGAAAATCCAGTGTAGCTTGATATGGATTAATGAAGTGGGTTTTTACAAGTTCTACAAGATCTGTATAGGCCAGACCTGTGCGCTCCAAAACGACCCTGATACCTCTGGGGTTTCCATCAGAATCAGATTCATCCTGCATGGAGGCAAAGCCCGTAGCAGTTTCATAACCATAATACTTATGTAAATCTAATGTGTCTGCTGTTGCATCAAAGGTTTCACCTGTAAGCACAGCGTAATCTTCCTGCGAAAGCCTCAGTGCTTCAGCCGCCATGGCCCGTGTTGTAATAGCATCTGCGTCGGGATTCATGGCCTTCAAAACATCATAGCGGCTCACCGTGAGATGGTCACTATAGGTCCGGATAACATCAAGCGGCTGGTGATATGGCAGGGAAAAAGGATATACCGCATCCTTCAACTTACGGTACGCCTCAATATTGAGATGTTGCGGATTTGCACGCAATTCAGCACTAGTGGCTTCACCCGTATTATAGCCTTCAAAATTTGTCAGCGAATCGTTGGTAGTATAGTACTCCATGATCTCATTGGCCAGATCGATGTACGGGATAATAGTGTTGGTATTTTCACAGGTAAGTGGCAGGTGAAGCAGGTCTGGTCTACGCGTAACCAGCATCTGCAATGGTGATTTACCAAGTTTATTAGTTTCTCCACGACTGAGAAAACGTAAGAGATCAACAAAGTAGGCCCCTGCACTATAGACCGATCGACAGTGTTTGCATTCACAAATATCAGGACTACCAAATAGCTCCGCATAGTTAGGCACCTGATTTTCAAGGGCAGCTTTTGCCTCGTAGATACCAAACCTGTCCATAATAGAAGACGGTGTCGCAGCATGGGTATACTCCATCATATGCATGGCGTTCATTTCTGCCTTTGTACTAATATGTGAGGCACGTTGGTGAATCGAAAACGCCACATTATCGCCTCCTAATACGCCACCATATTGCTTAACAAAACTCTTACAAGGAATGCTTGTTATACTATAGGAAGAACCTAGATTGTTGGCCATCAACACATTCATGGCATCTGCTGATGTACTAACCTGAAATACGCGCTGAACCTTCATTAATTCGCTTCTCACATCTTTGAAATCATCTTCGGCAACAGCCTTGATCTCGTCATCAAAATCATGGATGCGTGACTCGGTAAAATCAAACTGCGTATTTTTGGAAAGAAAAGTACTGATACTTTTTGCAATCCTGTTGTTTTTAACCGCAAGCTGATTATCCTTTAGCATTTTAGCAATACGCAAGGTAGGAAACGCTGCGTTGAGCTGCGCTGAAATAAGTTCAGCATACCGAACTATTCTCTCATCATTATTCTTACCTTCTATGGAATCGGGTACACCGGTTTTTTTGATGATTTTAAGCCAGTCATTTTTTTTGATATCTATCAACTGAGTCACGGAGGTCAACTTTCTTCCTACCTGCAGCTCCTTGATCATAGGTTGATGATTGCCGCTGAGCAGGATAAGTTGCTGTGTCAGTAGCAAACCTGATACAAGCTTGGGCTTGCCCTTGAATTCCTGCTGATCAGGAAGATGCTTACTCCAGAATTCACCCAGGTCATTACCTTTATAATTGCTTAGAGCATTTACAAAAGAAAGACGTTGTTTCCCTTCCGGTAACGCATAGGAGAGCATCGCATTAAGCCTATTGACACCATCCGCATCCTTGTCATCCAGTATGTGCTTCCCGGCACATGCCCGCAGGTTTTGTATAAAAGCAGTGATTTCACTTTTTTTAAACTTGCGAATAATCCGCTCGCCCATCGATCTTGCTATGGCCTTGAGTAGCCCTTGCTCTGGTTGTTTTAATAAAGCTGGCCAGCTAAGCCTGATATTTTGCCGTCCAATTCCGTACAGCAGCTCGTGAGAAATCTGCCGATCCGCATCCTGATTTACAAGTAATTCTGCACTCGCAGCAATAAAAAGTCGCGCAAGCTCGATATTTAGTTCACCCGCGGTAAATACCAATTGATCACGTGTGTTTGCAATTTCAACAAAACTGGTTTCACTTTGCTTGAGGAACGCATTCAGTGCTCTCATCAATTCCTTATATTCTGTTCGCTTATCTTCCTTTGTGATAATTACGTCGAGTTTGCGTACCATGCCCTTTTCAGAATAATCTTCTGAATTAATCATACGCGAACGCCCGACAACATCCTTTCCTTCGATGGCGTATACCACAACATCTGCTTTTTTGCGTTCAGCCTGTCTATATTGCCAGGCGTAAAAAGTAATCAGATAATTTCCCCTACTATCTGAAACAGCCTCACCGAGGAACTCGAAACCAGAGTTTTTCCGGATTTCCGCCAGACTTTTTACTGTACGATAATCTGCAACACCACGCAGATCTAGATCAAATGCAAATAACCGCTGACGTTTTTTTACCTCCCCTGAGCGCAGTCGCACTGTCCCTGTCACGCTAAACGAATGACTCGCTAACATCAGACCTTTTTTCTTCATGGCACGCGTAAACGCCAGGACAGAAGCCTCGTTCAACAGAGTAGAACTATCTACAGCTACATTCAATCGCGCCTGCATGGCACGCACCTTTCTGAGTGTATCGTTCCCCGCCTTGCCTTGATCAACTTCCCTCTTATCTACAGGTACTCCCAATGCTTGCAAGGCCTTATGTAATAGACCTACGTTTAACGATCTTTCGTTGATAGCAACAGGCTTTAGTAGTGTTTTCATTTCTTCATCCATTCCTTAAAAGAAGTTTCAATTATCATAAAAAAGAAATTATCTTTCATTTCACCAGACCTTGCTTTATTCGTAACCACATTGCTTCCAGGGCCTGTAGTTGAGCCGGAGTCCATTGTATGATCTGCACAGGATTTTTTTGTCCTGGTAAAGGTTTAGCAGGCTTCGTTGTTTTCGGAGCCTTAGCAGGAGGTGCATTCTTAGCCGGCGCCTGGGCTGCAGGCGCCCTTTCAGTTAGTGCCTCACCAATTTTCACTCTTTCAGTTATTGCCTCACCAATTTTCACTCTCTCAGTTATTGCCTCACCAATTTTCACTCTTTCAGTTATTGCCTCACCCAATTTCACTTTTCCAGTTGGCGCTTTACCCACTGGAACTCTTTCCGTTATTGCTTCACCTATCTTCACCTTTTCCGTTATTGCTTCACCTATCTTCACCTTTTGAGTTGGCGCATTACCCGCAGGCACACTTTCAGCTGCTGGCTTATTCGCCGGTATCCTCTCGGTATTTCCAGGGCCTTTGGTTTTGGGTTTTGGCTGTTTAGGTTTCACTTTCGGGGCTTTTTTCGGTAGAACCGCCGGCTTTAATGGTTTTTTACCAAGATTAGATATTTTTTTTACAGCACCTGCTCCTCCTTCAACGAGTAAAACCACATCGGCTGCACCAACAAAACTTTCTGTGCTCTGACCGGCTATTTTGTAATCTGTTTCTGCACCTACATCTTCATTTAGTGCGGTATACCAGAGACTTCCATATGCCTCCCCGGTGTTTTTGACAACTCCATGCGCCCCCTCTGCTAAAGTGACTACAACCCCCGTCAAACCTTCTTCTTCATATGTTTGTGAAATCGCAGATGGCATGTTCCAGAGTGCCTCACCTCGTTTTGCTAAGGCATCGGTAACACCTCTGGCTACCGGATTTTCTGATTCACCAACGATTGCCTCCCCTATTGAACAAAACCAATCGCCTTCATCGCAGACACTCGTACCATTGGGATCTGTGAATCTGACAGGGTTATTCATGGAATAGGTATAAAGATTTACGCCATCCACCAGGCCGATCGGGTCTGTATTCGTCCACCTTGCCAACCAACTGGCATAATACCTCGCTCCGTGATAATGCAACCCTGTTTCTTCATCACGCTCCTTGCCGGTAAAGCGATATCGCCTGGCCGCCGCTTTTATATTCTTGTTAACTGCCTGGTATGACGTACTACCAAAGGGATAATACTCCTCGTATGATATAAGTTTACCGTCGTCATCCAGTTCCAGGCTGGCTGAGCCGAGGTGATTGCCTAACTGGTAGCGAATAAGCTGAATTGGTGAAGGATCATTACCGGTATCGATGACTTTTGTTTCAATCATAGCGACACGTTGCATACCATCCATGATATGCAGCGTGTCCCTCTGCAGCTTTATGCTTGAACCATCACCGCTGAATTTTTGATAAATCTCAAAGCCGCCAAGATATATGCGCTCATCCTTCCTGTCACCATTTAGCTTTTCAGTTACCTTCCTTATACGCGCACCAGAACTATCATAAACATAATAAGTTGTTTCAGCTGTAGCGCCGTTATTGACCACTTGTCTTTGTGTAAAATGCAATTGGTCTTTGAAATCCCACCCCATAGCTGGCAAATGCGGCATTTCGATCATATTACCGTGCGCATCATACTCATACTGCTCCATATGAACTGGAGTAGCTGCATAGTGAGCTGCACAGGGACTATCAGGATTTTGCGCATCATTCGCCGCTCCAGTACTGAGCAGTCTGTTATTGTCGACTGCATACTGGTAGCAGCGCTTCCAACCAGGGTGACCCGGATCGGTTCCTTTATGACGCATGGATAAAATATTTCCCACTTCGTCATAGTCATATTCCTGTATATATCGACCCATGGCGTTACCATCACTGGGATGAGCAAGGCTAATACGTGCTACATCGGAGTGACCGGTAGAAACAGGAGAGTTACGCTGACCGCCACTTTGGCCCAGGTGCTCCCTTCCACCAGCCTCGATTAACTGATAAATAGCATCGTAGACATATTGTGCGTGCGGCCCGACGACCTGGTTATTGAAATAGACCGTCTGCTGGGCATCATCGCGTATAGAGCTGATGTTACCAACAGGATCATAGACATAGTGTAAATCCTGTAAGACATCACCAGTATTGATATGAGTTGTAAGTAGCCGGATCAGACGAAAACTAACTGGGTCATATTCATAGCTTGTAACAATATTGTTTCCATATTCAATACGTGTTCGACGTCCCTTGGCATCATAGTAAACATTTTCCAACACATGCAGATCGGCATTGCTTGGGTCGAGTAAGCCTTGTGATTCAACACTTTGTTCCAGCCAGACATCCACACGTTCTAGTAAATTTGCTTCGTTATATGTCCGCTGAATAATATTGAACCTGGTACCCTGTTTGTTGCTATGCGGTGCCACAATCTGCACAGCACGGTTTAATGCATCCACACGGGTGCTATCACTAAAATATTCAGCTTGCAGTGGCGGAGATTCTGCCCAGTTAACTTGTTTCTTGTAGTCTTTCAATAATTGACGCTGACTGCTCAACAAGTTGCCCTTGAAATCATAGTTACCGTGTGTGGCCATCCCTGCGCTATCAAAAACCTGGTAGACACGACCGCGATGATTAAATTGCTCAGGACTTGATAAAGACTCACCATAGACTGTCGTTTCGGCAAGAGTTTCAGGTTTGCCGTTTATACTCACATACATCTCTATCGGACGCTGCAGTTCATCATAGATATGTCGCGTACGGTGATTGCGACTATCCCAACCATACAAGGGTTTTTCGGCAATGTCGTTCAACATCCAGCGGGAGCCCGCATCCATACTGATCTGTTTAAGCACGCTGCCCAGCAAATTGAATTTGTAGCTCATGACGATCCGATCACTGCTGTCAGTGACCGCATGTTGATTACCCTCGATATCCAGTTCTACACGAGATTCGTATTTCCCCTTTTGACCATTGTCTGAGATTGTAAGAAATTCCCGCCCAAGAGAATCGAAGTGGGAAATAGTTGGTGTACCATTATGTAAGGCAGTTTTTTCTGCTGCCGATTTTTCCTCCGCTCCTTGCTGGCCATTTATACGACTGTCATACCAGGATGGCATATAATCACTCTCTGGAATGCGCTCAAAATAACCTCCTATATCAACATCGTCTCTCGGCTCAGCTTGTAACACCGTATCGTTGACATCCCAACTCTTTTGCTGCCATGGATCGAACACTACCTTACCCCAGGTATGATTGGGATGTAGTGTGGCAATGACACGCTCCATAGGATCGTAAAACAGAATCGGACTGACACCCACCTGCATGCCAAATTCGAATTCATGCGTAGCACTGAAGAAGGATTCATACTGACGCACTGGGTTACCCTTATTGTTAAAAATCGTCCAGCCACTAACCACCCAACGTGAATTGATTATTGGCCCACCCTCTACTACTGGCCCTGGTTCCGCCTGCGATTTGATCTGAATCTTGCGCCCAAACCCATCCGAGTAAGTAAAGCTGTGTCGAATCCTGGTCTGCTCGCCAGATTCAAGATCTGCATCATGAGTTTCACGCATCAGTGTATAGACAACGGTCGGTTTTGGAGCGGGCAGATCCTTACTACGCTGGTACGCAAAAAGATCATAAACCAGCCGTGTAGTCGCATGACCAATAATGGCGAGTGGATCTGTGTGTGGATTACTCAGGTGATCAATAATTTCTGATACGCCAAGATCAGTGTTAAAGTCATCAAGTGAATCGCCCTGAGTCTGTTCCGGCTTACCCATAACAGCAGTACCCACCACCATACCCAGGATGTCGAATGCAACCTGAGTGCGATTGCGGTTAGGATCCATTATGTGCCAAGGCTGCAGCATGCGATAATCGTTCCCGGGTTTGGCAGGGTCGAGACCCCCATTCATCAGTCGTTCCCCCACTGTAACCCGGTTATCCAGTGCATCACGGGTTTCCAGGATAAGCAGATTGTAGGCATCGTAAGTAATAAAACTTTCGGTACTAATCTGACTGGTATGGAACGGGTCACGATAGCGGTGTGGCAAAAAAAAGTGTTGGCGTGCATAGGCCAGTTCCTGCACACCTGAATCATTGCTGTCAGGTGACAGAAAAACACGGCCTCCCGGTATCCACCAGTGATCATCGGGGTCAGCGCCTGGGAAAACACCCGTGGCCTTCAAGTCCTGACTGGATAAATATCCTCCAGGCACATTAGCCGGATTCGGCAGCAATGGCTGCCCATTATGTTCGAACACCTGGGTGATCAAACCGGGAGTAAAGGCAAGCTGGTAAGCTTCACCGGGCAAGGCCAGTGCTTCAATTTCTCCAACAGGC
>CAWECS010000026.1:0-192348 GCA_963807455.1 uncultured Gammaproteobacteria bacterium
CTCCCTCTCTCCCTCCCTCCCTCCCTCCCTCCCTCCCTCTCTCCCTCCCTCTCCTCCCTCCCTCCCTCCCTCCCTCCCTCCCTCCCTCCCTCCCTCTCCCTCCCTCCCTCCCTCCCTCCCTCCCTCCCTCCCTCTCTCTCTCTCTCTCCCTCCCTCCCTCCCTCCCTCCCTCCCTCCCTCTCTCCTCTCCCTCTCTCCCTCCCTCCCTCCCTCCCTCTCTCTCTCCCTCTCTCTCTCCCTCCCTCTCTCTCTCTCTCCCTCCCTCCCTCCCTCCCTCTCCCTCCCTCCCTCCCTCCCTCTCTCCCTCTCTCTCTCTCTCTCTCTCTCTCTCTCTCTCTCTCTCTCTCTCTCTCTCTCTCTCTCTCCCTCTCTCTCTCTCTCTCTCCCTCCCTCTCTCCCTCTCTCTCTCCCTCTCTCTCTCTCTCTCTCTCTCTCCCTCTCTCCCTCTCTCCCTCCCTCCCTCTCTCTCTCCCTCTCTCTCTCCCTCCCTCTCTCCCTCCCTCCCTCCCTCCCTCTCTCCCTCTCTCTCTCCCTCCCTCCCTCCCTCCCCTCTCTCCCTCCCTCCCTCTCTCCCTCTCTCTCTCTCCCTCCCTCCCTCCCTCTCTCTCTCTCTCTCTCCTCTCTCTCTCTCTCTCTCTCTCCTTCCTCTCCCTCTCTCTCTCTCTCTCTCTCTCTCTCTCTCTCTCTCTCTCTCTCTCTCTCTCTCTCTCTCTCTCTCTCTCTCTCTCTCTCTTCTCTCTCTCTCTCTCTCTCTCTCTCTTCAGTGCTGTATATCGAGCAGCTTGCGCAATGCCTTCGAGTCACCATCCAGACGTGTATATTTTACTAAATTGGCGAGCGTAGTCTGACCTAGCCAACCATCGACCACCAGATCGCCATAATTATTTTGGTTTCGGTTGAGCAGATTCAACCCATTTTGCAAAAATCGCACGGATCGCCGAACACCCATATTCACGGCGGTGTCATAGAGCTCATTGGCAACCTCCTGGTCGGCAATATCGTCTCCCAGAAACCTGTCCCAGTAATTTTCTTTATAGAAGGATTTAACCATGGCCTGGAGACTCCTATCGCCGTCCAGCAGGCCGGGGAAATCAGCCTTTCTCCTTGCTGCATCAATTTTTCGCCAGCCGCCCCAGCGCGGATGATGGACGCGCGAAATGCCCTTGTAAGTTTCGCCGCCGCGATCGGTAGGGTCTTTGACATAACCACCTTCATGCGCCGAGGTGAGTTTGTATGCCTGAGTGAAATTGGCCATATTACGCTCCCTAATAGTCGAGTGATTCGCGGGTAAAGGGTTTGTCCGGTTGCCGGCCTAAAATACTCTCCAGAACACTATTCATCGTCATCAGATCATTGTCGAATCCACCATGAGTCGTGCTCTGTGTTGCGCTGCCAGGGTTCTGGCTGCTGTACTGGATGACGAATCGATCGCCGATATCCACAATGTCCACTTCACTAGCTAGCAGCTCGGAGTATTTTTTCATCCCCAGAATTTGTTCCGGTGTTTCCTCCTCGAAAGCCCTGGAGACAAGGTAGAGCAGTGACTTCCGGTATACCACGCCGACCTGGTCGTCCTTTTCCTGTTTTTCGTTCAGATTAAAAATCTGCATCTTGTCGAGCCCGAAATGACCTTCGCCAGTTTTCAAGTATGGGAAATAATGGCTACGAAACAAGCCAACCGAGCAGGCTGGCGCCAGCAGTGAACAGCTACCCAGGCGCAGTTGCGGGGCACGTTCCTCCAGAGCTGTCAGCAGATGAGCGAGTAAAATTGCCCCGGTACTGTGCCCAACCAGGTGTATGGTTAGTTTTGACGAAGTGCTGGCCGAAAGCTCATCGAGAAATATTTGCAGCGTTTGTGTGCCGGCTGCATCGGGCAGGAAGGGTAAAGCGGCGCCGGATTTCATTTCACGCCACAACGCGCGGCCGGGTACCCGGGTCGCCCACTCTAGAAGCTTATCGGTCCAGTCGCTAAAAGCACCAACGCGGTCCTCCATCCCTTGCTTGCGACGAAAAATAACATCCTTCAGCTCCTCCAGAATCCCGGTGTCATACATGAAGTGGTAGGGGTAAATGCCGTTATCCTTGAAGGTTTCTTTCATTGCGGCAATACGATTGGCCGAGTCTTTCGGCGAGTTCAGGCCGCCATGCGCATATAACAACAGGTGCTTGTATTTGTTTTTACTCTTGAGCAATTGTCTGGCTGTGGTGCGCACATCCTCGGCATTGCTCCAGTAACGACCCTGGGCGTGAAATTTTCCGTCATCCACGTGGATGAAATGACCCGCTATTTCGCTGCGTGGCGGTGACGGTTTTAACGACACTCCACTGCGATTTTTTTCAGCCGAACTGGGCATATGCCAGATCAGCGGGGTCGACAGCGCAAGATTGAACACCCAGGCATCCATCAGATTTTCATGCCAATCCTCGTAGGACCAGAGTGCAAGGCCATTTTTTCCCCAGTCTTTGCCCCAGGAATTCTGTATCCAGAAACCTTTGGCGTTGTAACCGACGATGGCAAAGGCATGGCCGCCCATGGGTTCTTGCGGGTAGTTGATCTTTGGGTTTTGCTTATTCGGCGACTGCCAGCCACGATGGGTATTCGCAGAACAGAAAATAGCTCCCGCCTCGTTTAACGCGGCGTGGAAGTCGACGATTCGCGGTTGAATTCGATAGTAGGCGCCTATGGTATGTTTGCGAGCCTCCTTGGCCCGGTCAACGGTCAGCACTCCTGGATCATTTTCCCGGTATTTCCACTTTGCCTCGCTGCAGACGCCCATGTTATACCATCCCTTGATCGCCCCGCGGCAACTGGAACCGGCATAATTTTCACCTGGCCATTCATCGTGCAGCCTGGCCATCTCATAGAGCATTCTTGGGCTGACGGCTGTTTTTTCGCCGCGCATCATTTTTAAATGGTTGATGATCGCCGCAAGGCCAAACCCGGTGCAGGCGCCTTCCTGCTTCTGGTCAAGAATGACTAATCCGGTCGGAGGCCTGATAGCTGAACGTAATTTGTTGAGCGACGGCTCGAAGGGTAAGTCGCGCAGGTCAGGAACATCCTGCAAGGCGCTTAGTTGATAACCTTTATCTGTGGATTCTATATTTCTCGTATTCATTCAGGCTCCCTCTAAATGAGGTTGATTGAACTTCATAATCGACAATTATTATTGCCTTCAAACTCCGAAATCAAAGAAGATACGTATAGGTACGATAAACGCCCTGTTGGTGAAATTCAAGTAAATTCAGATTCGAGCTTTCAGTCCCCTTTTCTTTTTTTGCGGGTGAATCAGGTAAAGATAGTGCAGCTATTTAACGTTTTGGTTTAAACCGGGCCGCTTGGACGGCTGACGAAAACCAGAACCCCATCATCACAGTGTGGATGGTTATTGAGGAGGGAATCGCAATGCCAGCGGCAAAAAAATACGTGCTTTGTCAAAAAACACTGTGCCGGGAGTAACAACCGTTTAATGGATTATCCTCCGAAATAATGTTATCGCATTGACGCAGCAGATCGATTGGAATGCAGCGCGCGTCAGATTAACCTGATCCGTCTGCGGGGGTCGGGTTTTTAGTCCCGCCGGACGGAGTGCCAGCCACTTCCTTTGGCAATACCGTGTTCATCCAATCCGAGTGTTCGTCCGCCATGGCGCCCTCACAACGCATGACGAGCAGCTTGAAATTGGCGTCGGCATGGGCGCCATAGGGTGGCGACTGGGTTAGAAACCACACCTTTTCACGAGTGAGCGCTTCGGCAGTGGCGCGGTACTTCACCCACTTGTCCTGAAACTGATACAGGCTCATAACGGCACTGACCACCGCGATTACTGACCCGAGCGTAGCGATAAGCAATCGGATCACCATTTCGTACTCTTTAAAGCTGACCACCGTTAACAGTGGAATCGCAGAGCCCATTATGACTGCACACAACTGGAGCTGCTTATAGCGCTTCTGGTTCCACCCCGACTTTTTATCGTACCAGTCGATCTGGCCCTGCACTCGGTCATTCAGGTATTCATCTACGGTCATGTGTGTTACCTCTTCTACAAAACGGTAAGTGTGTTCGAAGGTGGCCTTGTCGATAACGTAGCCATCGGATCTGTCTTCATTATTATAAACCAGGTAATCGCCCGACTCGTAGCTAGACTCACCTTCCTTGGTCCTAAGGTTGCCCCGATGCGCGGCAATGATCCGAATGCTGCTAGCACGAATTATTCATGAGAATAGTGAGCACAAGGTGATATGGGATGCCGAGGATGGCGAGATAGCGGTGAGAAAAGCACAGCAAGACACACCGGATTTAATTCTAATGGATTTGTTCATGCCAGTCATGAATGGCGTCGATGCCACTCGCGAGATCATGAAAAACTCTCCCTGTGCTATCGTTGTGGTGACTGCCAGTGTAGATCAGAATGCCGATATGGTATTTTCAGCTATGTCTTATGGTGCACTGGATGCCATTTCAACCCCTTCTCTTGCGCCCGATAGTGGATCAGAAGGTATTGAGCCCTTATTACACAAACTCTCCGTCATTAATAATCTCATCGTCATCCGCCCACGGGACAAAAAGCAGGAACAACCTAGCATTGAGAAGGCCAATACTCCTACGAAAGAATCCTATCCAATGGTATGTATAGGTGCATCTACAGGTGGCCCAGGCGCAGTTGCCACTCTATTATCTACACTACCTGCCAATTTACCCGCGACTATTGTCATTATTCAACATGTAGATGAAAACTTCACAGCAGGACTGGCAGACTGGCTTGACGGTCAATGCAAACTGCAGGTGAGTGTAGCAAAACAAGGTGGCATGGCTGAAATCAACAAAGTCTATATCGCTGGAGGCTACAAGCACTTAAAGATCAATAATAATCTCGAATTCCACTACACATCTAATCCTGTCGAATATGCCTATCGCCCGTCTATAGATATATTTTTTCACAGCATCAACCAGCATTGGCCTGGCCTGACAACGGGTGTACTATTGACAGGCATGGGTAACGATGGCGCTGAAGGCTTACTGGCACTAAAGAATAATAATGTAATAACCATTGCGCAAGATGAGGAAACCTGTGCTGTATATGGTATGCCGCGTGCGGCCGCAAGATTAAATGCTGCTCGTATGATTCTACCGATTGATGACATCGCGGCTGCAATAATAAAAAGCATATCCCAACAAAAGCAAGTCACGAAAACAAGTGCGCAGGGATAACGGGCCTACCAGAATATGAAAGAAAATGCATTCGACTACGAGGAAGACCTTTTATATAAGCAATCAATCAAAGTGCTATTGGTTGATGATCAGCCGATGGTGGCTGAAGGTATCAAGCGTATGCTCGCCGATGAGAAAGACATGGAATTTCATTATTGCCAGGAACCTGCCAAGGCCATCAGTACCGCCTGTGAACTGCAACCTACTATCATATTACAAGATCTGGTGTTACCTGATATTGATGGCATGACCCTGGTGCGGTTTTATCGTGGCAATGATGCCACCAAAGACATTCCGATTATTGTTTTGTCCAGCAAGGAAGATCCGGAAGTAAAAAAAGAAGCTTTTCAAATGGGTGCAAATGACTATCTGGTCAAATTACCTGATAAAATTGAATTGATCGCACGAATACACTCACACGCCAAACACTACTTGCTGCAAATGGAACGTAATGCCGCTTTTTTTGCCTTACGTGAAATGCAAAAACAATTGCAAAAAACCAATGCCGAACTTGAAAGACTCTCATCTCTTGATGGATTAACCGGGATCGCCAATCGCCGATCTTTCGATGAAAACCTGGAAAAGGAATGGAACCGAGCAAAGCGTAACCAGACTGTACTTTCACTTATCCTCATCGATATTGATTATTTTAAACCCTATAATGATACCTACGGACATATCAAGGGTGATGAATGTTTAACCCAGGTAGCACAAACCCTGGATAAAACAGCAACACGACCTTCTGATTTTCTCGCTCGTTATGGCGGCGAGGAATTTGTATTAATAGCACCGCTAACCAATGCAGAAGGGACTGCAAAGCTGGCAACAAATCTGCAACAGGCTATTGAAGCATTAAACCTTGAACATAAATCATCTAAGGTCTCGGACAGAATCACTATCAGCCAGGGTATTGCTACATTAGTGCCGAATGATCAAATGAACTTTATCGATCTGATCAAATTCGCCGACAAGGCTCTTTACCAGGCCAAGGAATCCGGGCGTAATCGCTATATTGTTTATCAACCTGAATAGATAGCACCGCTATCGGCCTGGCCACTAAGCAGGAAATACCCTTTCTACATACATCTGACTTTTATTCCAACTTTGCTATCACTGACATGTCTACATTATTACTTTCTTATTGTAATGTCATGTACTTGAAATGACTGAATACGTCAGCAGGCATTCCAAAATCATCCTGAAACGAGTAACATAAGCTTTCTACTATTTTTCAGGATCTATCGACAAATGACATATATAGTGACGGACAATTGTATTCGCTGTAAATATACCGATTGCGTAGAAGTATGCCCGGTTGACTGTTTCCATGAAGGTCCAAATTTCCTCACTATTGACCCGGAAGAGTGTATCGATTGCAGCTTATGTGAACCTGAATGTCCAGCCGAGGCCATATTTGCTGAAGATGATTTACCCGAGGATCAAACTCACTTCCTGGAATTAAATCGCGAACTGGCCGAAATCTGGCCAGTCATCACAGAACAGAAAGGACCCCTGCCTGATGCTGAAGAATGGGATGGCAAACCGGATAAATTGCAGTATCTGGAACGTTAAGGACAGCTCTTTAAGTAGTCGTGCGCCAGAGGGTTTGTTGTGAATCCAGCTACTCGCTGGTATAGAGCCCATCGTTTGGAAATACAACTAACAGTCATTTGAATATCTGCGTTCCTCGCCTTCGGCATTAAACAATCATGCACTGAAACAGAAGGAAAAATAACGGCGATACATTCGGTGGGGCCGCTCTCGCCCTTCCGTGGCCGTTCCTGCGCATCCATGCGCCCACGGGTTTTAGGCCAATCCTTAAGAAAATAGACAAGTGGTCCGTTTGCCAAACTTTTAGAAATATAATCATCGGTAATTTGAACATCCGTGTTCTTTGCCTTCGCGGCCGTCGTGCCAATCCTTAGAAAAAATCATATAGGCGGTAATAATATCTCAGGCGTAGAAACAGAAGGAAAAATGACTGGGATAAATCCGGTGAGAGCCGCTCTCGGCCGTCCTTGGCCGTTCCTGCGCATCCATGCGCCCACGGCATTTGAACATCCGTGTTCTTCGCCTTCGCGACCATAGTGCCAATCCTTAGGAAAAATCGGTATAAACCAGTAAGGCCATTCTGGCGCATATATAGCACGTAGAACGTTGGATAAATCCGGTGAGACGTCGCTCTCGGCCGTCCGTGGCCTTCGCGACATAAGCACATCCATGTGCAAAAAAAAGACGGCCGTTAAAAACGGCCGCCTGTATCCTTCTTAGGAAATCCTTATCCTCACAAGTCCTTTTGACATCTCCCTGGGTCACTCCCTCGCCACCCTGCTATGAACTCATTCTGGACTTAATTGGTAATTAATCAAGCGTTATAAATGATTAGCTATAATTAACAATACTCTAATATAGATCTTGGTAATAGTATTTTTTACTTTAATTACAGTTATTTACAATCAATATTTAGATTAATAATAACTACGTGTAGGAAAATTCCTACACGATTATCAGACTAGTCCGCAGTCGGCTTACAGCGAAAAAAAGCTATAGACACTCTATTTTGCTTTCGAACGTAATAGCTTCAACAATTCTGCGGGTGGAATGTAGCTCTCGATCAGCTCGCCAGAAGGCAAAAGCAATGCAGGCGTTCCTCTCAGCTCCATTTGCCTGACAAGCTTTATGTGGTCTTCTATTGGATTGTCACAACTCTTGTCAGCAATTTTTTCCCCTGCCTTGGCCTTGGTAAACGTGGCCTTTCTATCCTTATCGCACCAGATAGAAACAGCTATTTTATGACTACCGGATCCTATACCGGCGCGGGGAAAAAACAGGTAGCGGATAGCAATACCCAGTTTATTATACTCTTTGATCTGTGAATGCATTTTTCGGCAATATACACAGTCAACATCAGTAAAGGCCGTTAGTGTATATTCAGGTTTTTCCGGTGAAAATATAATCATATTTTCTTCACCGATTTGCTCAAGTGCAGTTTGTCGCGCTTTATACAATCTGGGTTTTGTCAGATTAACTCCAGACTTTAAATCAATGATATTAGCCGCCATCAGATAACGTGCGTCGGGACTGAAATAATAGACTCTGGGGCCAATCAGGACTTCGTATAGACCTTTAATTGGCGTTTCCTGAACGCTATCAGGACTGACGTTGGGGAAATATTTGGCCAGCTCCTTATTAAATTCAGGGTTAAGAGTGCTCTGTTTGGCCTCAGCTGCCTGTAAGCTGCTGAAAAAACCAGTAAAACAGATAATAAAAACAATAGCTTTGATAATAATTTTATTCATAACAACGTTAGACCCGGACTTGTTTAAAAGTTCAAAGCGGCAATAATAAACCCTGACGCGGCGATAAACTAGCACAAAGACCACAAACCCGCATTTTAGGGGCATTATTAACCTCTGGGGTGATGCTGTTCGTGCAGGTTCTTTAAACGCTCTCTGGCCAGATGTGTGTAGATTTGTGTGGTTGATAAATCAGAATGGCCCAGTAGTAACTGCACTACCCTGAGATCAGCACCATGGTTCAATAGATGCGATGCAAAGGCATGGCGCATCGTGTGTGGTGATATGGGAGTCTGAATATTAGCAATTTTTGCGTAGCGCTTTAGCAGATACCAGAATGCCTGACGTGACATAGCCGCACCTCGCCTGGTTGGAAAGAGTGCATCACATTCTCGTGCCTTCAACAGAAGCTTACGTGTTTCTTTTTGATACCGAGCCAACCAATCAAGGGCCACTTCGCCAAGTGGAACCAGTCTTTCTTTGTTACCCTTACCCGTTATTCGTACTATGCCTTGCCTGAGGTTCAATTGATCGACACTCAAACCCACCAGCTCAGAGACACGTAAGCCTGTTGCATACAGAACTTCGAGCATTACTTTATCCCTGAAACCCTCCAGTGTTTCAAGGTCGGGAGCCAGTAACAATTCATCCACCTCTTTTTCGGTCAGGCTACTCGGCAATGGTCGTCCCAGCTTGGGGGATTCTATCTGCGCACTGGGGTCATTCGATATAATATTTTCGCGCACCAGGTATTGATAAAAGCGCCGCATACAAGAAAGCAAACGCGCCGTTGTCCGCGGGCTACTTGCCTTGGTAATTTGATGAGATAAATACTTTAACAAATGTTCTCTACTGGCTTTTTCTAATTCAGCGTCATTGGCACTCAACCATTCAGACAACCCTGCAAGGTCAGCAGTATATGAGGATAATGTATTTGGGCTTAGTCCATTTTCCATCCACAACATATCGCAAAAGCGCTCAATCAACGCTCTATCCTGCGATGGTATTCTCGCTAGTCTTGATAACCGCATAAATACATTTCCACGCTGTAACACTTCAAAAACTAACGAACCAGGCCCTTTAATACCATATCAGTAAAACTGATAATACCGACCACTTTACCACCATCCAGTACGGGTGCACGTGATAAATGAAATCGCTCAAACAAGCGGGCGCAATATCTGATGTCCATTTCCGGATCAACACTGATAACCGGCTTGGCCATAATCTCATAGACATTCACGCGTTGTGGCGACCGATCGCGAGCGACAACCTGTCGTGCAATATCAGAAATCAATAACATGCCATATTCGTCATCTTCATGTCGTTTATTGACAAGCAAGCATTTTGTTTCTACATGTCGCATGGTATTAAGTGCATCTGAAATAGTGGCCATACCGTCTATCATATCAAAATCATGCTTCATCACATTTTTCACGCGAACTATTTCTTTCTCACTCATATCTCCTCCTCCACAGTCTCGCTCAATTTTTCAACTTGTTGAGCTACACCGACGGCGTCTTCTACATCAATCTGAATAGCAATACCGCTACCCGGGCGCTGTTCAAACATTCCAACCTCGTTAATGAGCTCGAGTATGTTTCTACTCAGATGCTCCTCAACCAGAAACAACACGACATCTCTTTGAGTTTCCAGGCTCAGTCCAAAAAATGTCTTTGATTTTTTCAGCCCCTCACCCCTGGCATGATTAATGACAGTCGCCCCTGTTGCCCCTCCTTCTCTGGCTACTTCCATGATCTTATTCGTGCGGTCATCCTCGACAAATGCGATTATTAACTTGAAGTGCATTATTCACCTCCTTCATCTTTTAAAGCTGGGTTATTTGATTTTCTATACGCAAGCCAGGCACTTAATTGCGCATAGAACATCACGGACATAATTGGGAATAAACTGGCAAAGGCAATCAGTCCGAATCCATCCAGTAACGGATTTCTGCCAGGTATGGTCGAGGCCAGACCCAGCCCCAATGCTGCCACCAGCGGGACTGTGACTGTGGATGTCGTCACGCCACCCGAATCATAGGCGAGTCCAATGATAATTTTAGGTGCGTAAAACGTTTGTATGATGACAATAATATAGCCCACGATAATGTAATAATGAAGTGGAGTACCGGTGATAATCCTGAAAACACCCAGAGTAATACCAATCGCAACTCCAATAGCCACTGAAATTCTTAAGCCGCGTTTGCCAATACTGCCACCGGAAACATCATTCGCCATGATCGCCACTGCAATCAGGGAAGGCTCAGCGATGGTAGTTGAGAAACCGATAGCGGCAGCAAAGATATAAACCCACGTGTAATCACTCCATTGCAACACTTCCACTGCCGAATTCAGACCTGCACGAATGAACTCAGGGTCTGTCAATTGTTGGGCCATTAAACGCCCCAGAGGAAACAAAGCCTCTTCAAGACCAATGAGGAAAAATGACAGGCCCAGAATGACATAGCTAATACCAATAATTATCTTTTTGAGATTGGGTAATGGTTTTTTGATGACGAAAAACTGGAAGCCAAATATGATGACAACGATGGGCAAAACATCCTTAACGGTAGCCAGGGTGGTAAAAAACAATTCTGCCAGAAATGACATTAAATCATCATCCCGTATGCCATGACAAAAATCATCGGTGTCAGCGAGGCAAAAGCAATCAGACCAAATCCATCAATCATCGGATTTCTACCGCTGATACTTGAAGCCAGACCGACACCCAGGGCCGTTACCAGTGGCACGGTAATAGTTGAAGTAGTGACCCCACCTGAGTCATAAGCTATGCCTATTATCTCTTTCGGGGCGTAGGCAGTCATGATAATGACACCGAGATATCCTAGTGCTATCAGGTAATGGATTGGCCAACCCTTCAAGATTCGAATAACGCCGACGAGGATCGCAAAACCAACCGAGATAGCGACGGTTAATCTGAGTCCATAGGCATAGTCTTTTTTCGCTGCATCATCAGCAGCAATCATGCCACCATTGGCCGCCACGGTGGCTGCCTCGTTAGCTACTGCTATGAGGGCTGGTTCCGCAATAGTCGTACCAAAGCCGAGCAAAAAAGAAAACAACAGCAGCCAGAACAGGCTGCCTTTCTTGGCGAAGTCATAGGCCATTGATTCACCGACAGGAAACAGACCCATTTCCAAACCCCTGATGAACAACGTCATACCTATCATGACGTATATAATACCTGAGATGACTTTTCCCAGATTAGGGAAGGGTTGCTGTAAAATAAATAACTGGAAAAAAGTAACTACTATAATGATCGGGAGCAAATCACGGGCACTGCTCAACAAAGCATAGATCATTCGCTTAATAAGCTGCATTAATACCTATTCATCCTTTGCTATATGGCCCGATGGATTAGTAAATTGATCATTTAACATCTGCACAAAAGTATCCGCTTCTTTAATAATATCATTCAACGCTTTTTTCGAACGCCTGTTCCAGCCAACGGGCTCCTTGGCAAAAATACTTCGCCAGGGACGAGTATTCTTCTTGAATGCATTCACCAGTCTATCTGCATCTTCTGTGTCATGCTGGCGCAGGATTGAGCGTATTATGCGTTTAGCGGAAAATCGTCGAACCATAAAATGCAAGTAGGCAAGTGAGATCCCCAGTAGAGTGATAATGACTGCCAGCCAACCGATTCCACTAATACTCTGTAACCAGGGAGGAGAAAAATGCAAGCCATCCCAGTAATCGAGTGCAATGCTTATCCAGATAAATATGATTGCCAGCAATGCATAAATAGCCGAGTTTATCCATAATACGGTATTACGCCACTTGCCCAGGCAATCTCTTAAGACTGGCATCCATTTATGTTCAATATTTTTTGCAGTTTGATCAAGCAATGAGATTATTCGATAGGATCGCTCAGTGCTGACATTCGACATGCGTTCGTGGATCAAGGCGAGGTCTCTATCGCGCTTTGCTTCATAACGTTTACGCAACTCATCATTCTCGATTGTCACAGCTGCATCAGGATTATAGATAGTAAAAAACCTACCGGCTGTCAGTCCTTCCTGTGCCAGCGCTCGTTGCCATGAGGCTACCACTTCCTCAGGATTATCCTCACCCGCTGCGGTGTCTATCTGATTTAGTATGAACAGGAATTTTGTCGAGTCATGACGTTCGATCGTATTGGCGACCAGATGAATGAGTGTTTCACGCATTGCCCCCGGTTCAGGATGACGTGCATCAAAAAATACCAGCACCAGATCTGAAAGATTTATAATATGCTCTGTGCTACGTAATATGGATTGCCTCTGAGCATCGGCATCAAAGCCTGGCGAATCTATCAGTATTCTTCCACGCAGAAATTCACTCGAACATGTTTTTAATTGCAGGTAGGCATCGATACGATTACCTTCACCCGGCGCCACTTCATCCAGACTTTTACTGATCTGATAAAAAGGAAAACGAGGATCTGCGTTCAGTGCTATGCCGGGCAATATCCTGGAGTTTGAATCTTCGCTGTAGCAGATAACAGTAAATTTATCATCGACTGCTTGATTGCCGGTTTGCTGAATTTTTGTACCTAGAAAATGATTGATAAATGTTGACTTGCCCGCCGAGAATGTACCCAATACAGAAATCAATGGCCACCATGACAACTGGCTTGCATAGGATTGTTCAGGCTTGAGCAAACCCGTGGCATAACCCACTTTGTCGAGTTTGTGAAAGCTCCTGACCACAGTCACCAGCAACGGGTTCTCGTTGCCAAGATGGTGTTCCAATTCGCTTAGGCGTTTACTTATGCTGTTCGATGCAAACCACATCGTGTATTCCAGTTTCTGATTGAGTTAAGAGTTATGGATAGACTACCATGGCATAAAAGAATTCATGAAATTCATGGGTCTGGATACATTATTATTCAGGACAGACATATCACGACGCATTTGATTCACAGCGACGGTCATGATATGTACCGAGCGATTCATTTCCGAGAAATTATTATTGAGTTGTTGCATCTCGGTTAGTTGCATGCCCAGCTCACGATCCATTGATTGAACTGAAGTCGTCATAACCCCCACATTACCCGACATACGTGAGACACTACCGGATATTGTACCCATATTTTTGGATACCAACACCATATTACTTGAAATGACTTTCATTTCATCAACAACGCTATCAACATCATTAGTTAAACTGAATATCAGGTAAAACCCATAGACTGCGAGGATGATAAAGGCGAATAATGAAGGATATACAATTGCTTCCCAGCGTTTGGCACTGGCAGCAAAAACCTCATAGATCTTTTCGAGACTGCTAACCGAAGCCTCGTCTTCCAGTAATAAATGACCCTCTGTCACTTCTCCCGACTTATCACTGCCGGGTTCATCTGGAGTCTTTTCATTTGTCATGTATTCACCAAGATATAATTCATTATATTATAATCTAATGATCTTATTTTTTCTATCATTTTATGTCGGTCAGCATGAATAAGAAGCCGCTTAAAACTCGCCGGTGGCGCCTCGGTTCATGATCTCAGTAATAATCGTTTTCACTTGCTCCGCTTCTTTTTTCAGCCCGGGCGGTAGGGTTTTACCACCATGAATCATTAAATCCATATTAAGCGTATAAATCCAGAGCTTGCCGGTTTGATCTTCAATCAAACTGACTCTGCAGGGTAGATAGGCAGAAAATGCATCACTATAATCCATCATTCTGGATGCGGTGAGTGCATCACAAAACATAAAGATCTTTGCATATCGATAAGGCTTGCCACTCATTGAGGCCACTTGTTTGTGCAAGGGAAGCTCGCCGACATTCTTGATATTATATTCACTAGCAACGGACTTCATCACATCTTCAACATCGTCAGCGCTCATACCTTCATCTACCTGCTTACGCCAGACAGTAGCCTCAGCGGCATTACCGGATTCTGCCAGCTTGGTGGCCAGTTCCAGATAGACGCTACCCGCCTTAGGATCGAGCTCTGTGGCCAATTTTATTAAACTGGAATAACGCACAATCACGACCACAATTAAAACAAGCACAACAAATCCAATCAAGGCAAGTAAATTTCTGACAATAGACATATATAATTCTCCATGCTTTAAATTTAAACTGGCTCTCTGAAATACACAGCCACTTTCACTTTAACCAGTCAATTCTTCAGAACTTATCTGGTTTTTTTACTCTGAAATTCCTGTAAACGGGTTTCCAGTTCAGCGCCACGTTTATGTTTCAAGCCCTGGATAATCGATAACATATTATAAGCCTTATCTGGCCTGTTTTGGTCAAGCAATCTAATCGCCGACTGGTAAAGATTTTCACCAGATTCATCCCATAAGCCCTGTGAATAGTAAACATTCCCAAGTTCACCATAGCTATCAGGATTAGCTGGCTCAGCTTCTATCGCCTGCTTATAGTAATTTTCTGATTGCTCGTACTGACCTTGCCAATAAGCTTTGCGCGCCATGCTGATCAACTGCTGAGCCTGTTGAGGAATTTGACGCCCGGTTCCTGTCGGTGCCTGCGCTGGCATTCTTGCAGACATGGGTGGACTGGCCATAGGTCTGTTCATTGGCTGAGATTGCGGCGCTTGACTCGGTGCCTGTGCTGGCATTCTTGTAGACATGGGTGGACTGGCCATAGGTCTGTTCATTGGCTGAGTATTGTGGCGCTTGACTCGGTGCCTGTGCTGGCATTCTTGTAGACATGGGTGGACTGGCCATAGGTCTGTTCATTGGCTGGTATTGCGGCGTTTGACTCGGTGCCTGCGCTGGCATTCTTGTAGACATGGGTGGACTGGCCATAGGTCTGTTCATTGGCTGGTATTGCGGCGCTTTCACGGGTGGCGTCTGCACGGAGGATTCATCCTGGGGCTTCTCAGCTCCCGCTATCGCTTGTTTCGACGCCTGAACGGGATTGTTCATCATACCTGACATAGACTGTGCCGGATTTTTTATCATACCTGACATGGTGCTCATGGGGTCGACCATTAAACCCGGGCTCGCTTTACTATCAGTTTGAGCAGTGGCAGTAGAGGTTCCACTCGCAGGTTTAACCACCTCATCTGGCTTCGTTGGCTTATCCGCATTTGTATGCGTTGAATCGGAGCTTGCCTGATTACTTTTTACAGATTGATTCTGTAATACATCAGCATTAGTGTTCGCCGCTGCCACTTCGGTTTGCGCATTTTTCATCACCGTTGCTTCTGTTGATTGCAGCTCAACAGATGGCAAGGGCTGATTCGATGTTAAGTCCGAAGTCAATGAAGCTGACTTTTCTTCAACTGAAGTTTGAACTTCTTGCTGGACCTCTGTTATCTGGTCAGCAGCTGTTTTTGCGTCAAGTGTATTGGGCTTATCGACTTCATTTGAAGCCACCGTAGTCACGGTCTCTTGTTCAAAAAAGCGTGGAAATAGCTGATATCGGTATACATAGGCGATAGCGATACCGACAACAACTGCTACAAGAAGCCCGTGGCGAAATATGAAGCTAAACCATTTCATAGTGAAATCTCCAAAAGTTTATTTTTTACCTGAACTTGCCTTGGCAATGTCCGGGAACAGCGCACTGGCAAAGGCATCGACTTCCCTGGCCGCCTTACAATTCGGCCAGATTTCGAATACCGCCAAACCTTCACTCAAAGAACGACGAAATATAGTCCTTTGATAGAGTCGATGTGGAAACAGCTTAACCCCGGGTAACATCCCAAGCGCTTCTTCTGCCTCATCTGACTCGCGTACTGCATGATGAGTATCTGCACGATTGATAAAGGCCAATACTTCCGGGTGATTTTCACCATTAACTGCTTCCTTGATCATACTCAGAAAGCGTTGTGTCGCCCAGACATCCGGCTGACTGGGTGGCACCGGGATAATAACCCGATCAGCAACAGAAATAGCTTCTTTCATTCGCGGCATATTCGCGACACCTACATCCACAATGACTTCACCCGGGTGATATTGCAGGTGCTCTGCCAGCGCATCCTGTGCCAGATAAACCTGCAAGGGTGGTGAGTAGCCTTCTTCCTGGCGAACGGCGGCAATGTCGGATAAGGTCATTTGCGGATCCAGATCATAGGCTGCCACAGGATGTCCTTTTTTCAACAACCAGACGCCAAGATTAAAAGCAACCGTGCTCTTACCGGAGCCACCCTTCAAATTTGCTATTACAGTGATCATCTAAACTAAAACTCACTTATCATAAAATAGGCTATCACAGAGGCCAGAGATCATCTTGACGACTGGAGAAGTCAAGAGGTGAATGGGACTGACCATCCATATTCATTTGCAAAGCACCTGACATCTGCATGATGGACATAAGGTATTGCAAGTCTCTGTAGTTACCGCCAAAGTGGATATTAATCCAGAAGGTTCCATCAGGTGTCATACCGCCATTCACTTTACCCCAGGGTCGCTGATAAGCAAATTGTCGCTGCCAGGGATTTCCTGCATAGGGAATCCCTCTAAAATAGCCCGGCGCCCGAGGGTACGGGTTATTAAATGCCGGGCCGAAGCCTGCACCAGGGTTGTAAGGTACTCCCCAGGGCGCATTGGGATAATAAGCAACCGCCTGTGTCATTGTCACAGTAAAAAACAACGCTGCCAATAGACTTTTAAATAGTCTCGACCGACTGACAATGACCTGAGTGGTTGCGTGCATACAAAATCTCACTATCTCACATAGGCAGCCTTACTAACAGGCGCGTGACCTAATGACGGCTGATATTGCATATGATTCAAGGCCTGGCGTGGTCGCTGTGGCATATATGCTTGGTTTACAGGGGTCGCAGGTCGTTGAAAATACGCATTGTTGTAATTGACCTTTGGTCGTTGTGCGTGGCTCTGAGACCATCTATTAAAACCAGGCATCGCCTGACGGGCTGGCATGGACTGACGTTGATTCCAGCGCGGGGCCTGGGCTCGTTGCGGATAAGCTGGACGTTGTTGCATGCCCTGCCTCGGTGGTCGCATCGCCTGACGGGCTGGCATGGACTGGCGTTGATTCCAGCGCGGGGCCTGTGCTCGTTGCGGATAAGCTGGACGTTGTTGCATGCCCTGCATCGGTGGGCGCATCGCCTGACGGGCCGGCATGGACTGACGTTGATTCCAGCGCGGGGCCTGGGCTCGTTGCGGATAAGCTGGACGTTGTTGCATGCCCTGCATCGGTGGACGCATCGCCTGACGGGCCGGCATGGGCTGGCGTTGATTCCAACGCGGGGCCTGGGCTCGTTGCGGATAAGCTGGACGTTGTTGCATGCCCTGCATCGGTGGACGCATCGCCTGACGGGCCGGCATGGGCTGGCGTTGATTCCAACGCGGGGCCTGTGCTCGTTGCGGATAAGCTGGACGTTGTTGCATGCCCTGCATCGGTGGACGCATCGCCTGACGGGCCGGCATGGACTGGCGTTGATTCCAGCGCGGGGCC
Source organism: uncultured Gammaproteobacteria bacterium (assembly GCA_963807455.1). Taxonomy (GTDB): domain Bacteria; phylum Pseudomonadota; class Gammaproteobacteria; order JAADHQ01; family JAADHQ01; genus JAADHQ01. The sequence continues at coordinate 17,910 of CAWECS010000026.1, forward strand.
TGTGCACGTTGAGGATAGGAAGCTCGCTGATTTAAACCCGGCATCGGCCTTGGATAGGCCGGAGACCGCCAAGCTGATCCTGGATACATTTGCCTTGCCTGCCACATTGAAGATGAATAAGCTGGATTACTGTTATAGGATGAAAATGGCCCTGGAACTGGATGCTGCATGCCACCCATATCCGCCAATAAAAATTGCGGAACACTGCTTAAAGCTATAATAAAAATGCCTATCGTTTTTTTCATTGCTTATTCTCCGGCTTTGTTTGATTCTACAAACTCTCTATGCCATAAAAAACTGTCTGACATAGAGTCCTTAATAACTTGTTGTATTACTCATTGGTATTAGAGGCCAGAATTCAGGCCATTTCAATCCAATGATAACAATCATTATTATTTATATGCTAGCACAGTCTTGTAATGTTAGTACGCTCTTAAAATAATCAATAATCGCTGAGTGTCTGATATGACAACAATGCTACTGTTTAGGCATTGCTGATTCTACTTTTTTGTAATTCGCCGGGATTTCAAATATTTGCTCAGACTGCTTGCCCAGCTTGATGTCCGTCAACTCACGAATATACCCGCCCGGCATGACTTCTTTGATAATAATACCTAGCTCCGGGTCAAACCATTGCAAAGTTTTTTCCGAAGATCCATCAGGTCTTTTGGAATGCAACACCCATTTCTCTGTGTTACGACCTCCAATTTTTTCGGAATCCATTTGTACCAATTCAACAACGCTACCATCCGGAAAAAATTGCCTTAAGGCCTGGCCTCTTTCAATGTCCACCCAGATCAGTGCCTTGATCGCTTTACCATCAATGACACGGCTGACTTCCCATTTGTCGGCATTACGGCCGTTTATTTTTTCTTTCGCTAATAATCTGCATTTTTCTCCAACAATACCCGTACAAGGGTTTGTTGATGGTGGGCTTTTTTGATTCATACCCGTACTGGTCTTATCGGCTTCTGCAAGCTCATAGGTTTTTTGTTGCGGTAATACAAGATAACGCAAACCCTTGCTAGGTCGATAGATTTCTACAATCGTTTGGTCGTTATAAACATATTCACGACGTACGCCATCTTGCCCTACATTCATCTTTGCTATTTTTTTTTGCCCTTGCGGGAATTGCTGAACAGCGGTGGCAGAAAACTCTACGCTTGCAGCAACAACATTATGACTTATTAATGTTAAAAACAGCAGTTGAATAACTGCCCTTGAATGGATGAACATATGCTGGGTAAACCTTCTTTATAATTAAATCAACCAGGCACGTCCCTGTGCCTGCGTTAATCCGGCGCCTATTATTTTGACTGAGGCGCAGCTTGTGGTGGTGCTGGTGGTGGCGCATAAGGAGCACCATAACCGCCGCCGCCAGGATAACCGCCATAACCACCGCCGTAACCTGGGTAACCGCCACCGCCGTAACCTGGATAACCGCCATAACCACCGCCGTAACCTGGATAACCGCCATAGCCATAGCCAGGATATCCGCCATAGCCATAACCACGATGCCGACCATCACCATAGCCACTACCACGTCCGCTCATATTGAAGGACATGCTACCGTCTCCGGAGCCATCACCCCAACCACTGTTATTCCCGCCCCATGGGCCACCACCACCCCATGGGCTACCGCCCCACCAAGCCTGTGCAGAACTCAACGGAGCTGCAGCAAAACCAAGCGCAACGACTACCGATAATACTTTTAACGTTTTTTTCATTGTACAGTTCCTCCAATCAAAAACAGTTTTCATTCATGGCATAAACTAGCTATGAACAGCTGATGCTCCAATCAGTGCAAACATTATATAACTGCTGAAGCCGGTCAGTTACATAGCACATTCCTATTTAGCACCACCTACTCTTATTCACATTGCAGTGAAATCAAGTTGATGAATACATATTCAGGATACTTAATTAACAAATATTATACTCACAAGCTACCAATTATATTATTGATACACATCATCTAAAACTCAATCAGTACCCTCCGGTGTAGGGATCGATAGCATTTGGTAACACACCACCTTGAAGCCCGGGATATAACCCTGATCCATTTCCATATCCAGAAATGCCATATGGATTATAGGGATTTAAACCTCCAGAGTAGGGTGAAAAATAAGGCGCTCCTGAATAACCCTGATAAGCAGGCGAAGACGGATAATATGGTCTGTTCATATGACTCCCTATATGGCCGTTCATATGGCGGCTGCCGATAAGGCCGCTGCTGGCGATAACGCGGCTGATTATTTGGATATTCCTGGCGATAATATTGTCTGGCCTCGCGCTGTTGTCCTGGCGGGATATTGGACCATGGCCGCCTGCCTTCATATGGAGAAACACTACCCGGATATGACCATGGATTGACACGTTGATCAGCGGATGCATTCGTCAGGCCCACCAAAATTGTAACAACAATGATGAGCATCCGGGATATCGAAGCACAAACATGATCCATATTCATCAACTCTGGATATTTACCATAGAATTGCCGCTGACTGCTTGAAACTGACATTTACCTGTTTGGATAACCATAATATCCCTGACCTGGATAATAACCAGGCTGATAACCTTGGTAGCCTTGATAGCCTTGATAATCTGGCTGTGAACCATATCCGTAAGTCCCTCTTTGTTGCGGATAATAACCTTGAGGTGGAGCATAAGGTTGTTGATATTGATATTGCTGAGACCCACGATAATATTGCGGGCCATTATACCCATGATATTCATCAGTTCGCTGGGGATATTGAACTGCTTCATTATCACCCTGTTCATAAATAGTAGCTGACATTGGCTCAGGGTCAAGCTGATAAGGCCCGGGAGGTGGCGGTAATAATTCTTCTCTGGACATCTCAGGACCGATAGCCACAAGTTCTGTAGTAATACAGAAACTGGCTACCAGTATGGCGAATACTCGGTAATAAAAAGTCAACATTAAATAATCCTCTTCTCGTGAATCTCAGAACCAGCATTCATTATTCAGTCACCACCCTTTAATTTAAATTATCGGATACTCGCATCAAGAAAAAAGACCGCGTAACATTACCTGCCATTATATTGGCGTATGATAATAAAATCTCCAAACCAATATCTATAGCTAAATTCAGTCACCCAAATCTGTTTTCAGGCGAATACCGCGTCGCTTGCGTGCATCTCTCGTGCCAGGCGCTTTAGTGGTTGAAACATTGCCATCAGTCTGAGCCGGCTTATCGCTGCTTTTAATGGATGACGCAATAGCATTACTGGAAGCATCCTTCTTTGGCGCTGCTTTCTTCGGCGCTGCTTTCTTCGGTGCTGCTTTCTTTGGCTCTGCTTTCTTTGGCTCTGCTTTCTTTGGCTCTGCTTTCTTTGGCTCTGCTTTCTTTGGCTCTGCTTTCTTTGGCTCTGCTTTCTTCGGCTCTGCTTTCTTTGGCTCTGCTTTCTTTGGCTCTGCTTTCTTCGGTGCTGCTTTCTTTGGTGCTGCTTTCTTTGGCTGCTGCTTTCTTCGGTTCTGCTTTCTTCGGCGCTGCTTTCTTCGGCGCTGCTTTCTTCGGCACTGCTTTCTTTGGCTCTGCTTTCTTTGGCGCTGCTTTCTTCGGCACTGCCTTCTTTGACTCTGCTTTCTTTGGAACTGCCTTCCTCTGTTCAGCTATTTCTATTATTTCTTCATTGGCAATGGATTGAGATACGGCATGATCTTGCTTGATTGTTGCTGTTGTTTCAGAACTCGAGGCAGCATTACTTTGCATCATCGAACTTGCTTCATCATTGGCTTGACCCGATGGAGAATTCGATGAAGGATTTCCGCCAGACGGATTGTTTGGCGTACCACCATCATCACCTCTGGATCGCCACATTGATAAGGCTTTGTCCACGGCCATACGCAGCAAATAGTAAACTGTTCTGAGAAAGTAAAATATCCAGGTGACAATAGTCACCAACAGCGACCAAATGGTCATCCATAGCGGCGTTTTTGCTTTTTGCTCCGCCAGATTTTCGGCTGGCATTTCCACACCGGCCATCAAGAAAAATTGCTTACGGGCAGAGATACAACCCAGCGGAATGACCACTAATGTTAATACAGTTGAAACAGCCGTACCAAACAGCAAACTCACAGCCATGCCCTGGAAGATAGGATCAGTAATAATGGCAAATGCGCCCGCCATTAATGTTAATGCCGTTATGAAAATAGGACGCATGCGAATTTGACCAGCCTTGATAACGGCTTCCTTGATTTCATGTCCTTCCCGCACTTCCTGAATGACGAATTCCACTAACAAAATAGAATTTCTTACAATGATGCCCGCCAGCGCGATGAAACCGATCATGGATGTCGCGGTAAATTCAGCACTCATGACCCAATGGCCCGGAATAATACCGATTAATGTCAACGGTATGGGTGCCATGATCAGACCGCCGAGTTTGAAATTCTTGAATTCCCAGACAATCAGCGCATATATCAGCAATAGTGCCGCCATGAATGCCATGCCCATGTCACGGAAGGTTTCATAGGTAACGGTCCATTCACCTGTCCATTCAAAGCCGGATTGATTATTGGCTTCAGGTGGTCCGATCAATCCACCAGGCATACCACTAATCGTGACTCCATCCGGGGTTTTATAATCTTCCAGCAAGTCTTCGACATTAAACATACCGTAAATCGGCGCGCCCAATCTTCCTTCCATTTCTCCAGTCACGTATTCAATACTGCGCAGGTCTTTGTGGTAAATAATTTGTTCGGCTTCCGCCAGCACAAATCTTCCCAACTCCCCCAAAGGAATCGTCTCGCCACTGGACGCGCTCGTCACCGGCAATGTTTCCAGTCGCTCGATTTCCGAGCGCGCTGCCAACGGCACCTGAATAACAATATATGTTGGCTCCAGCACAACCGCCCGTTTTACATCACCTAGTTTGTAGCCACCCAGCGCCATTTCCAGATTATTATTTATCGTATCGACTGATATGCCGCGCCTGACCGCTTTTTCAGTGTCGACTTCAAAACGCCAATATTTATGCGGCTGGATCATGTAATTATCGACATCAACAACGCCTTCAGCCTTTTCAAAGATGTTGGTCATTTCATTGGCCACCTGACGACGCACCTCAGCACTGGGACCATAAATTTCCGCTACCACGGTTTGCAAAACAGGGGGGCCGGGAGGCATTTCGACGACTTGTATACGCACGCCTGAGCGCTTTAATTCCTCGTTTTCTTCGATAAATGTATTCAATAACAGGCGTGCATCAACGGCAATATCATGACTGGCACGTTCCCTGGCATTTTTATCCAGCAACATCACCTGAATATCGGCTTCCCACGGATGTTGACGCAAATAATAATGACGTACCATGCCATTGAAGTTAAATGGAGAAGCTGTACCCACATAGGTTTGCAAGGCGGTGACTTCGGGAATCTTTTTTAGTGCATCAGCCAACTGTGCGGTGACGTTAGCCGTTTTCGGCAACGCAGCACCTTCAGGCATATTAATGACAACACTAAATTCCGGCTTGTTGTCAAATGGAAGCATTTTAACGGTGACGTCCTTGGTATAGAACAGGAAGCAAGCAAGAAAGGTCAGAATGATGAGTGTATACAGAAAAATAGTGGCCGCTTTCCCCCCTTGACATAAAGGTTTCATGCAGGGGTTATAAAAACGTCCGATTAATTCATTGGTTTTAGCTTCACGCTTCTCCGCTTTTTCAAGCGCCTTCAGTTGCGGCCGAACGCGCATCGCTAACCAGGGAGCAAAAACAAACGCTGCAATCAGAGAGAAAAACATGGCCGACGAACCGAGCACGGGAATCGGGCGCATATAAGGACCCATCAAACCGCTGACCACCCCCATCGGTAACATTGCCGCAATGATGGCCAGCGTTGCCAGTATGGTAGGATTACCCACTTCACGCACCGCATCGATGGCAATATCAACCGTTGTACGCCCTGCTTTCAGCCAGCGCCGAAAAATATTCTCGACCACCACCGTCGCATCGTCCACCAGAATACCAATGGAAAATACCAGCGCGAAAAGGCTGACACGGTCAATGGTGTAATCCAGCACCCAGGCAGACCAGACAGTGACTAAAATAACAATAGGTATAATAGTGATAACAACAGAGGCCGCGCGTACTCCCAGGCCGATCAGACACAACAGACTGACGGCTACCGCTGCTTCAAACAAGGCAGTCAACAGTTCATTCACTTTATCATCAGCACTCTTACCATAATTACGAGTGACTTCGACATGCACGTCGGGTGAAATCAGATTACCTTTCAGGCTATCCAGTCGCTTGAGGATATTATGTGCGATCGTAACGCCGTTACTGCCCACCTTTTTTGCTATCGCAATAGTCACCGCTGGAGCGGCACTGGTCAAAGGGGAAGAACCTTCGTATGCCAGGCCACTATGAAACGACACCATCTTATTAGTTTCCTGGGGCGCTTCCATGACATCGGCTACATCACGCACATAAACCGGCATACCCTTGCGAATCCCCACCACCAGACGAGACACTTCTTCTGCTGAATACAGAAATGCTCCAGTGTAGACATTCATTGAAGTGTTACCACCTTCGACACTACCCGCATGTCGTTCTGCGTTAGCAGTCTGTATGGTATTGGCCACCTGATCGATACTGATCCCAAAACCCGCCAGTCGCTCTGGTGATATTTCGACACGGATTTGCTCGGTACGACCACCTGTAACAAAACCCGTACCGGTATCTGGCACTTCCTTCAATCGCTGCAGCACATCCAGTGCCAGGGTACGCAACAAGCCGTCATCCTGCGTCTCTGACCACAAAGTCAAGGTCACCACAGGCACGTCATCTATGCCAATTGGCTTGACCAGTGGAGGTTTGACGCCAGGCGGCATCTTGTCCAGGTTGGACTGTAATTTGTCATGGACCTTTACAATAGACTCTGACAGCTCTTCACCCACAAGAAAGCGCACGGTTACAATCGCATTGCCACGCTGACTGGCAGAGTAGACATGGCGAACGCCGGGTATTTCGCTCATGATTCTTTCCAGGGGATCAGTAACAAGACTGGCAACCTGTTCCGCAGAAGCACCCGGGTACTGGACAAAAATATCCACCATCGGCACGGAGATTTTTGGGTCTTCTTGCCTGGGAGTGAAAAACAAGCCTAGCAAACCGATAGCGAGGAAAGCCACCATCAGCAAAGGGGTCACTGGTGAGTTAATAAATGCTCTGGCCAGCCGGCCTGCCAAACCAAGATGTTCAGTGCTTAATACTTCCGCTTCAGGCTGACCATTGGAAGACGATTTTTTTTCTGATTGTTCGCTCATCTAAACTTATGCCTTAAATTATTTCACATACCAAATCTAATGACAGCATTGTTTATTTGCACTCTTAGGAATTGATACGCAACATCGCAAGTGTCATGCGGCAGCTTATTTTCTCGCTGGCCCCAGGCCTGCTTCATCCAGACTCCAACCTGATTTAATATTGCCGGGTGGATTGGTCAAAATTCGATCGTTATCTTGCAAACCTGATAGCACAGCGACCATGTTTTCATTTATTTTTTCGCCCAAACGTACATATCTGATTTCCACTTTGTTAGCTTCATTCAAACGATAAATAACATTCAGGCTTCCACGCTGACGGATAGCGGTCGCCGGGACAATAATGACATTTCTTGGCGCAACACTAACGTTGGGAACAGTCACCTCAGCATACATACCGGGACCGCCCGGGATACCCTCAGGTAAATCGAATTTTACAGTCACCGTATGCCGTTGCACGTCAGCCATCGGGAAAATTTGTGCCACTTTGGCCTGAATATGTTTATCACCCACATCCAGTCGCGCATCAACAATCAAACCTTGCTGAATACCCGGCATCAGGCGGGCAGGTATATCCACCTTCAACTGCAATATTTTGGTATCAGCAAAATTAAGCATCGGTTGCCCTGGCTGTACTGTGTCACCGACCTCGACAAGTTTCTTGACAATAAGACCTGAAAACGGGGCGATAGCACGGGTATCACGTAGCTTGGCGTCGATTTCCTCGAGCTGCGAGCGTGATCTCAACATACGCGCCTGTGCCTGGTTGACTGCGGTTGCCTGTGAATACAAGTCGGCATGCCTGTCCATACCCGGATTACCATAACCCATCTGATTACCCATACCACGAGTAAAGAACTGATCAAACATCGACGGCATGCCCATGCCCGGACTGCGGTTAATGTTTTTTGATTGAGGAGAAATTAATTCACGAGAATACTGTACCTGTGCATTTCGAATCGCAGATTCCGCATTATTGAGTTCCGCCAGGGCAGAACGGCGCTTGGCCAGCAGTTCATCATCATCAATGGTGACTAATACCTGGCCCTCCTCCATAAAGTCACCTTCACTGCCGGCAATAAATTCCACCCTGCCAGGTATTTGCGCGGCCAGGGTAACATCCTTGAACGGAATCACGGTTCCGCCCAGCTTGACGGTACTATTCATTGGCAAGGCCTTTACATAATAAACAGGATCTATATATGAATTAGGCGTAGCTTGATACATCATGCCTTGCTGGAAGACTGGCGCAGGTTGTTGATAGTTCGACTGATTACCTTGCATACCGCTGTTCTGTGGCTGCATCATTCTTGTCGGATAGGCACTCTGGCCGGGATAGTTACCGGGATAGTTGCCAGCAGGCATGGACTGACTATTAGTGAAGTTGCCAGTATTACCCGACATATATGGATTTTGCTGGCTACTCTGATAGGGCGCCGCCGCTGTGGCTATGCCAGCGGCAATGATGCTGCTGGTAAAAATAATGCTAGGTAAATATGTTTTTATCATTGTAAGTCTTACCCGTTGGACCCGATTATCTGCCGATAGTCATGTGCTATCAGTTGTCTATTAATTACAAGCCATAAGATCTGATGCCATTCATGCACGACCCATCACACCAAAGCTTTTAATAAATGGCCCGGCCATACGGGGATCCTTGACCATAGCAGAATAGTCGCCAACATTAAATTTAAGCTTACGGGAAGTATAGGCTATACCAAGACCCATCATACCGGGTGGCTTTTTCATCCATTTAGACCAGTTTTCCGGAGTGGCTCTCAAGTCCCAGTTCAAGGTTTGCCCCGCAAAAGCACCGGCACTCACTGCGTGGCCATTTTCCACTACCAAAACGCCCGTGGGATCGCCATCATCATCGAAGCCATAGCCAATAACAGAATTAAAATTTATAGTTGCCAGCTTCTCGGCCAGCTCAGGTTCTGCATTCCATGCTTGCATGTAGGATTCCATCCACTCTTGCGAGAAAAGATCAGCCATGTTTATCTCCTTTGGTCATTAATATGTCACAAGCCTGGCTCTGAATTATAAAAAATGAGCCATGTTACTTTAAGTTGATTTTATATTCTGCCTATAAAAATCACATCTCGACTTGACACAGGTCAGTCATTTTCATTGCTGTAGTAGACCCAATAGGTCAAGATTGGCCATTGAGCCTGAAATAATCCGCTTAGTGTTGCATAACGCAATTCTGTCTGCAATTTTTCTGTTTAATCTCGCTGTAGATCAATGTTTTATAATATTAGCGCTAAGTAATTTCTTCGTGCTTCATACAGTAAATATGATGCAGCATCTCGATCATTTGTAATATTCTGGTGTCGCGTAATTGATAATACACATTTTTTGCTTCTTTGGTTGAAACCAGCATACCCTTGTCACGAAGCGTTGACAGGTGATGCGATACGTTACTTTGAGAACTACCGACACTATCAGCCAGCTCCCTGACTGACAACGCTTTTCTACCCAGGATGCACAATATCTTCAGTCGCAATGGATGAGATAGTGCCTTTAATGATAACGCGGCACAGTCGAAGTCTTGTTGATGCATTCCCTTTTCCTTTTCCTTTTTCCGATTTACTAAAATATCAGTCGACATAAGCTAGTCTAGCTTATCGCATATCAACCATTATCCAGGACATGCTGTCAGCTGAATGAATATTTTTTACTCAAATGAAAACTCTGTAAATTTTTTTTCTGAAATAAAGTCAGGCTGAGGCCCGGCTAATACACAACACATCCCTGTGCATGTATTGATCAAGCAGAGGCTTGATTACTTGGCAGGTGCTGGAGCTGCTGGTGCCTGAGGAGCGCCATAAGGAGCACCATAAGGAGCGCCGTAAGGAGCAGCGCCATAAGGGGCACCATAAGGAGCGCCATAAGGAGCGCCGTAACCACCACCATAGTAAGGGTTACCATATCCATAACCATTACCATTACCATACATACCTGTATTTGCACGTGTGTTCATGCTAAAAGACATGTCGCCATCGCCAAAACCGTTACCATTACCCCAGCCATTGTTACCATAGCCGTTGTTCCAAGGATTCCAACCCCAAGCACTTGCAGAGCCTGCGGCAACCAGTAATGTAACAGCTGCAAATATAGTAGTGATTTTTTTCATGTTTTATCTCCAAAAAAGAAATTTATAATGTTGATTTAATTGTTTTACTCCAAGTACAGATGAAGATTAGCTTATATATATCAATATATCAATACCTGTTAATATATTAATTTACAAATATATGACATTTATCATATTTTATTTATCTTACTGTTTTTATTGATAATTATTTGCTTACACCCTGCATATTAAATACCCATATCATTCTCTAGCTTGAATAATCAATATTAAGCTGTATATTAGAATATTATTAATGTTTAATTTAGAGGTTTCTCCATGTTTATAATGGATAAAATTACACTATTGGGCATTGTGTTCTTTTTCATCGTTAGTTACGTTGTCATAAGACTCTGCTTGAAAGACGATTGCAACAAGAGCATCAAGTAAACAAAGATCCTTGGATATTATTGCTATTTAATCGTATTGAGGAGCCCGGCGCTTTCATTTGCTGTCTTGTGAATGAATCATAATTCGATAAAAAAGGCCCCACATTACTGTGAGGCCTTTTTCGTCATTCATCAATATACCAGCTTCAATTGCGACATGAATTGCTGTTGATATTGACTGGCCAATACAGGCTTATTTTACTTCATGACGCTTTTTCATCATGGCGATGTGAGATTCACGCGCTTTCTGTTGTGCTTCCATAGCCACTTTACGTCGTTCTTGCATTTTAGCCATCATTTCACTTTGTGCTTTTTTCTGTGCTTCAAATGACGCTTTACGTTGCTCTTCCATTTTAGCCATCATTTCGCTGCGTGATTTCTGCTGTGCTTCAAAAGCTGCTTTGTGCTGCTCCTGTGCCTTTTTGTAGTGATCAGCTGAAGCTTTCTTCTGCTCTTCTGTCATTACAGGTACTGGTGCGTATGCTGGTGCATAGTAAGGATTGTTATAACCGTAGCCATTTCCATTTCCGGAACCCTGTACATTTGAACGTGCATTCATATTGAAGCTGAAGTTGCCGTCTCCATATCCATTACCGTTTCCGTTACCATTACCAAAACCAGGACCACCGAACCATGCACTGGAAACTGAACTAACACCCATAAGAGCCGCGGCTACTACGATTTTATTGAATTTCATTTTTGATCTCCTCAATGAAGCGAAATTTATTGTGATAAGAAAATATATAAGCTAAACCATAAATTCGAGTATTAGAATATGCTAAATTGTTTATTAGATGCAAGCTTTTTTTTCTCCGATTGGATATAATTTACATCCTTATGATTTTTCTTATTTTTTTTACTGCCAGATGGCACATTCCGCTAAAGATGGGCTAGACTTGAGATCATTTCCACATCAACCAGTTTATGCCGTTATTCTTGCAGGTGGCATGGCACGGCGAATGCAAGGCAAGGATAAAGGGCTACTGCAGGTGAATGGGCGCAAGCTCATTGATTACAGCACTGAGAATATCTCGCACCAGGTCGATCATATATTTATCAGTGCCAATCGTAACCTCGAGCAATATCAAGCACTGGGCCATCCTGTGCTAATAGACAGCTTCGGCGATTATGCCGGGCCTCTTGCTGGAATATTGGCGGCGCTGGAGAAAATCCATGACGATGCCCTGCTGGTGGTTGTACCTTGTGATATGCCTAAATTACCACCTAACCTGGTGACCCAATTAAAGCAGCAGCTTTACGCAGAAAATGCTGATATCTGCTGCATTCGTCAACAACACAGACTGCAACCGTTGATCAACATTATGCATAGTCGCGTTCGTGAGAGTCTGCAATCGTACTTGCAGTCAGGCAAACATAAAGTCCAGGATTGGGTACAAGCACAACAATTGAGTACCGTATCAGTGAAAGACGAATCATTATTTAATATTAATTCAGCAGACGATTTATATCGCTTTGAGCAGCAGACAGGGCATGAATAATACAATTTTAAAAGCACCTGTTCCGGTTGTTGGCTTTGCCGCTTTTAGTGGAACCGGCAAAACTACATTACTTAAAGCATTAATATCATTGTTGCATGCAAAAAAAATCAGGGTAGGACTGATAAAACAATCGCACCATGATGTTGAAGTTGATACGCCCGGGAAAGACAGTTATGAGTTACGCAAAGCAGGTGCCTGCCAAACCCTGATTGCTTCGCCCTATCGCCAGGTACTGATAAAGGAAAATGATGAGGCCAAGGATACTGATCTAAACAGCAGTATTGATTCGCTCGATAGCGCGTCCCTGGATATCATACTGGTCGAAGGATTTAAACATGCCCCCTTCCCAAAGATTGAGTTGCAGCGCAGTGATTGCAGCAAACCACTCTTGTATCCTGATGATAGCAATATCATTGCTATAGCCACTGACTCGAAAGATACTCATCATTCTATACCGGTACTGGATTTGAATAATGCCGAAGAAATATGCCAGTTTATTAACGAAAATTTTTTAATGCATAAACGGAAATAATATGAACAAGACTCACTCAAAAAACAATCAAGGCTGCGATGAGATGACAGCTGGTCTTCTCGGTGTCGATGAAGCCAGACAACGTATTCTCGATGCGGTGTCTCCTGTAAAGGGCCATGAAAAGCTGGCCATACGTGATGCCCTTGATCGTGTGCTGGCAGAAGATATCCAGTCCACCATTAATGTACCTCCTTACGACAATTCTGCTATGGATGGTTATGCTATCAATAGCGCCGATTGTCCAGCCTCAGGTGAGGCCAGACTGGTACTGGCGGGTGACTCCTTTGCCGGTAATCCTTTTACAGGATCACTGCAACGTGGACAGGCTATTCGTATTATGACCGGCGCGGTAATTCCTGATGGGGCTGATACTGTTATTATGCAAGAACAAATTAGCCGTGAAGGTGACAGCATTATTGTTAATCCTGGACACCGCAAAGGTGACCATGTGCGCTGCATAGGTGAAGATATGCGTATCGGGCAAACCATTTTACAACGTGGGAAACTGATCACCCCGGCAGAACTGGGATTACTAGCATCATTAGGTCTGGCTGAGGTCATGGTCATGCGAAAAATACGCGTGGCATTTTTTTCTACCGGTGATGAATTAAAAAGTGTTGGAGAAGCTCTGCAAGAAGGACAGATTTACGATAGCAACCGCTACACGCTATATGGCATGCTGAATCGACTAGGCGTTGATATTATCGATATGGGCGTCATCAAGGACCGTCGTGAAGATGTCAGGCAAGCGTTCTCTGATGCGGCTGAAATTGCCGATGCCGTGCTCACGTCCGGCGGAGTATCAGTAGGTGATGCAGATTACGTCAAGGAAACCCTGGAAGAACTGGGGCAAGTTAATTTCTGGCGAGTCGCCATGAAGCCGGGCAAGCCTCTGGCCGTTGGTAAAATCAATCAGGCAGCCTTCTTTGGTGTGCCGGGTAATCCGGTTTCAGCCATGGCTACCTTTTATCAATTTGTGCAACCTGCATTACAAAAATTAATGGGCATGGATGCCGCTTTCAAAACTTTGCTAAAGGTTCCCTGTCTCAGCACATTGAAAAAAGCACGCGGACGACTCGAATACCAACGTGGTGTTCTTGACTACAACGAGGAAGGTGAATTAGTGGTTAAGACCACGGGTGTGCAAGGTTCGCACATACTCACATCCATGAGTCGCGCTAATTGTTTCATTATTCTGGATGCTGATTGTAGTGGCATTGCCGTGGGGGACAAAGTGACTGTACAGCCTTTCGCGGGGATCATTTAATTGATATAGGGACTAGGGACTAGGGACTAGGGACTAGGGACTAGGGACTAGCAAGATGCTGCCTTGCCTTGATCCGCTGTGAAGAAGTCTTTTGACTATTCCTGTCCTTAATCCCTTATATCTGGTTCCTACTCGAAAAAAAATTAAACCTGTTCGGTTTCTTTTGATTCTGCTTCTATTTGCTTGCGAACATCATCCATATTCAGTTCAGCCGCTTTTTCCAGCAACTCACTAAAAGCCTGTTCGGGTAACATGCCGGGTTGTGAGAATATGACAATCTGCTCACGAAAAATCATTAATGTCGGGATTGAACGAATCTGAAAGTGTGCCGCCAGATCAGTCTGTTCTTCTGTATTAACCTTGGCAAAAACAATGTTGTCATGCTTTTCAGAGACACTCTCGTAAATCGGCGCAAAACTTTTGCAAGGTCCGCACCAGGGCGCCCAGAAATCTATGATTACGTAATCATTCTCACTGACAACCTGATCAAAGTTGGTACTGGTTAATTCAATTGTAGCCACAAGCCGCTCCTGATTTACATAACAAAAAGAAGCTATTGTACATGAATATTAGAATATAATTAAACTTGAAATAATGGCAAATAATTCAACAGGATAGCTTTGCAGCCCTGGATTTACGCTGAATAAAGTGGAAAATATCGTGGCAAGAACTTAATTGGCAGCTGTCTCGATGCGGTTACGACCGAGTGATTTGGCACGGTATAGCGCCTGATCTGCCCTATCGATAAAGGCATCGATATTTTCTCCATCACGATACACAGCAATGCCAGCCGAGAAAGAAGGCACCATGACCGAGTCGCCATTAAATTCGCAGCGAAGACTCTTAATCCTGTCCATGGCCTTGCCCAGTGAGCAAATGGCGCCATCCATGTCTGTGTTGGGCGATAGCACGGCAAATTCTTCACCCCCGTATCTTGCCACCAGATCGTACTGGCGAAACAGGCTAAACACATCTTCAGCGTAACACTTGAGCACATGATCACCGACAGTGTGGCCGTAAGTATCATTGACTTTTTTGAAGTCGTCGAGGTCAATCAGTACCAGGGACAGAGGCTCATGATGTCTTTTCACACGACCCAATTCATTTTCAAGCCTGTCCAGAAAAGCACGTCGATTAGGTAGCCCGGTCAATTCATCGGTCATACTGAGCTTGCGCACACGTTTGAGTTCCTGATCAAGCTTGTGTCTGTCACCTGCAGCATTGGTGATAAAATCGATAGTGGCCTTCATGTTTCCCAGCAGATCACCCTGGCTATCTTTCAATTTACCGACCAGCTCTTTCATCCTGTCCCGCAAGGGTTCTATACCTTCTTTTTCTTCCATGTCCAGCAACTCGGTCGCTAGTAAATCCAGCACTACACCAACCTGCTGATTTTTTGAAATCGTCGATTCCATGTCATCAGCCAGATCAGGTGATGGCTCTGCATTTTCCTGGGTTGAAATTGTCATTGATATAGTAGGCTCATCCACTGATTCTTTATCACTGGTTTTTTGATGTGGAGGCTGTAGTAACGGCGAAAGGCTTTCATGTAATTTTTGCTGATCTAAATCATGCATAGACAAAATGTGATCCGCATAGAGGTCGACTTGCGAACGCAGAGCATTTAGATCAGATGACCAGATCGGGGGTTCCAGGCGTCTTTGCAGAATAGAGGCCTGCACATATAAGGGTGAAGCAGGATTCAGATGTTGGATATAGGCATCCAGCAAGGCATGCGAAATAGTATGATAAGTACGTTCTACATCAGCCTGATGCTGCTGAAGATCCATTAGTATTTGTTCTACCTGATGATAGATAACATCACCCGCAGGCAGGCCTTTCAGCACTTCCAGTACATAAAGTGCCTTTTGAATACCTGCATTACTTGATGTCTGTGGATTTCCCAACAACGCTACTCCTCAGCGATGAAATCTTAAATTTAGCTAAATTACCTAAAACAAGCATCCATACCCGATAGATCTCCCTGCTTTATTATTATGTTTAATTCATTTTAACAACATTGAGGTAATCTTCACAATCGAAATTTTCTGATTTTTGCCAGCATTCCTGATAAATATCAATTATGTGCATCCAATATTGGACCATGTTTAACATCAAGAATATCATAATACATTGATTTATATAGCAATTAATGGGGTGCTCGTCACAGTTATAGCTTCCAGATAAAATTTTTAATTTTTTAATCTCGACCATGTGTTTGCATCTTTGTCAGACCGGGAAGAGCAGGAGTCCTGCAGTGGTTCTATTGGCTCATGCTATCAGCTATCGCTTGTTGCCTGCTTCTTCCCTGTCGACTTGCTCTCCTGTGTATCATGTTATCTGTCGTGGCGACATACGAGCATTTTGTTGATGGCAAATACAGGCAACAGAATAATTTCGAGCTGATGCCAGATATGCCCCCATGTCCGACTATATGTTTGATTGTTTCATCGACATCATTTGCAATAATGAAATCAATCGACATAGTTTTTTTCTATATTCTTTACCTGGACAATGCTTTAAGGAATTTCATCCAGCAGGAATTTGTTTATTGCACGGCCCTGTTAAATACACTCCTTCAATCTGCGCGGCATTGATATTTTTTACTTATAGTTTCATTAGTTATTTCCGACGTATTGTCTGTATGCCTCAACAAATAATTAATTAACTAAAGTCAAAGACCAAATAATTATGTCAAACCAGTTTTTCATACTATGCACTTAAATGAAGCAGATTGCTATTGATTACAGCTCTATCTCATTAAACCCTTTTTTTAGAATTGATTTTTTAACATCATTGACACATTGATCATCCAATTTCAGTATTTTAATACTTTTTTCCGGAAAATCACTTGAGCATTTCTCACCCAATCCATGAATACCTAACAAATAATTGACCAATATCAAAAGATGAACATATTCTTGATGCGGACCACTATAATCGGTATTGTGATGCTGATGACATACTGTCTGTAAAACTTCTTCAAAATTCCAGTGTTGCATTAACCACAGACCCGATTCAGCATGTCCCTTTTTGATGATTTCACTCGCCTGACCATAAGCAAGCATTTGCTTTTCTATTTCGACTACGGGTATATCAGGGTTGGCTTGTACCATGCGGTTGAATAAAAAATATTCCGGTTTGAAAAGATGTGACAATAACAGATAACCGGCATTGTGAAGTAAGGCCGTTTGACATGCGAGCGCTGGCTCAACATCACGAATACCACCACTGCATGTCATCAGACTGTAGCTCAGCTGGGCAGACAAACAGGCATGTGTTAACAATGCAG
Organism: uncultured Gammaproteobacteria bacterium; assembly: GCA_963807455.1. Taxonomy (GTDB): domain Bacteria; phylum Pseudomonadota; class Gammaproteobacteria; order JAADHQ01; family JAADHQ01; genus JAADHQ01. Next base: position 35,311 of record CAWECS010000026.1, read on the forward strand.
CCTTTCCTAAAGGCCCATCCATGGGTAATGGTATGGTCTGCCATACCAGCAAACCTTTAAGCAATGCTACGCTCAATTCTATTCCTAAGCTGTCGATTGCCTCACTGGTCGATAATACCTTGCCAGCCACATGGTCAGGTGATAAAAAAGCAGTCACTGCCAGGCCTTGTAACTGAACAGCAAGCTCATGTTGATTCGTTAGCATGGCCAACAATGCTGATTTGTCGCTACTGTTTGACTGTGTATAAGTTTGTAATTCCTGAAGCAATACCGGAACAGGAGGTAATGTATATAGTTCGTTTAAACGCTGATGTAGTTCATGATCGGGGGTGAACTGGCTTAATACCAATGCTTGCTGACTGTTTTGATAGCGAAGCTCATCTTGTGGCCTTGCAAAGGACATTAATTGATCGCCATCAATAAGCGCGAGAAAATCCTCGGTATTAATCCTCAGCAATGCATCACTTGCACCTGCTTCAAAAACAATGGATTGCATATTTAATAATTGACGATCATAAAAAGTCTCAATGCCATACAGTCTCGCTAGAGCAGGCACGACGCCAGCCTCACAATCTTGAAAAATATCAGCGACTGACAATACTGCAACCGGTTCATATTGTTTGCCTGTGGCTTGTTCCAGGGCCTTGAAATCTACCATGTAGGTGAGTGGCAATACTGCACATGCCAGCTGCTCACCCGCTTTTAGCACGAGCGCCCGTAACACTGTTTGTTCGGATAATTTTAATGACTTGGCAGCCTGGATTAAACTTGCGGCAGATTCATGCTTTAAGGTTTCATAGTTAACTTGATGCTGGGCAAGGTAATCAGCTATACGGGTGGCAATGGACATGAGCAGGGTTGTCCTGTTGTGTGCAATGTTCTGACAATATACTTAAATGTAATGCAAAAAAAATGATCTTGCAGACAATTGCATCACATATTGCCAAAGCAAGACTGGTGTTGACGCTTAGTCGTTATTTTTATTCAATTTAATTGAATGCGCTGACCCCAGGGGACTCTGGCCTTGCCTTTAACTAACCAGATGACCGGATAATTTGGTTCAAGCGATGGAAAAGTACCTTCTGCGTCAGTGAAATAGACCAACAGGTCAACCTGACGCAAATCAGCTACTAACCAATCAAATACCGGCGTAAAACTGGTACCTCCGCCACCATGAAACTTTTTCGGTGCTTGAAAACTATCCCAGGATTCATACTCCCAGGGCGCATCCTCATCCAGTGCCTGATCACAGGCCAACAGGCTTATTCTGGCTTTGACCTGACCCTTGATAGCATCAACTTCGGCCATAAACTCTTCTATTTCCGCAGCTGAAATCGATCCACTGGTATCGATGGCAACAACAACATTAACCTGGGCGCTACGCAAGCTCGGCAATATAGCCGTGCCTTCTCGTCTCGAGGGGCGTGAATAGTTGTAGTCATCACGGGCAATCGAGGTCATGTAACGCGCCAGCAACATACGCCATGGAAGCTGGGGCTGTAACAGGTGATCAACCAGGCGCGCCATGGCGCCACTCATTTTGCCTGCTTGCATGGCCTGTTGTGCAGCACCGGCCATGCGTTGACGCCATTGCACCGATAACTGTTCCTTTTCCTCACCATTCAATGGTGGTGGTTGTGCCGCACCTCCACCCAGATTTTCATCCAGTTCTGCCTCCTGGCCGGCCCCTTCACCCGTCGGTGTTTGCTGCGATTTACTATTGCCGGTTTGTGGTTCCTGTTGATCCTGGCTGGCGTCGTCGTCATCATAAATATGTTGATCTTCAGTCTGTTTGTTATCCATTTCATCCAGCAATGGATATATTTCTTCGGCCGTCATGTCATCAAACACATCCATGTAAAGTGCGTCCGCTGTGGGTGTAAAACCATCTTTAATCAGAATAGGGTTGATGGCAAAATCACAAGCCAGATCCCAACGATGCTTGATCCTGTGTTGACGACGGGAAAAATGCGACAAGGCACAATGCAGCGCTTCATGGGCAAGAATAAACTGCGTCTGCTCCAGGCTGAGTTGATTGATATAATCTTCATTGTAATAAAATGTTTTAGCATCCGTGGCGGTGGTTTTACACCAGCCAGGGTTAGCCTTTAACATCGGCAGCCTTAACACCAATGCACCCAGAAAGGGCTTGTCCAGAATCAGGCGAGTTCGTGCTGCACTGAGCTTGGTTTCGGTTGCTTCGCTCATTAATTAAATAACATGACGTCGGCCACAGCTTTCGCCCACTGCGAGAACTGTGGTACAGAAAATAAATCCTGGCCAATCGCCCGGTGCATGTCAGAAACCAGCATGACACCCATTTCGCGCTGGCGGAAGCGGCCGGCAAATTCCAGTATATGACCCATCACTTCCTGTCCATCACCTTCGCCGCTGGCCTTGATGGCACGTCCTACTAATGCCGAGGCCACCGCATATTGCAAATCCACTTCCTTGGGCACTTCTACCGCTTCACCGCGAATAATGGCATCTATATCCGGTAGTTTATCCAGATTATCGACAAATGCTGACAGTTCAATCCCGGCTGCTGGTCCGACACAAGCCTGTAATGTGCCGATCAGGGTTTGGGGATTATCTCCGAATTTATGCAGGGCACGATGTGCAAATTCCCAGGAGCGTGGCGAAGGAAACGCCACCGGATTATGCGCCGGATCAAAATCGAATAATAGTTCAGGACGAAAACGCAGGAAAGCAATCAGACGTTCATCGATATCGTGCTGGTAAGCCCAGGCTACCCAGTCATCCAGATTGACATCAACCTCGAAATGAGAAAAGCGATTCGCCAGAGGTGCCGGCATACTATAGGTGACGCCACGATCGCCCTGTCGATTACCGGCAGCGAAAATAGCCCAGCCAGGAGGCACTTCATAGGCACCGAGCTTACGGTCCAGGATCAACTGATAGGCAGCTGCTGAAACACTGGGTGGCGCGGATGTGATCTCATCCAGGAACAGGATGCCTTCAGCTCCATGACGACTCTGATCAGGCAACATGGAGGGAATGGCCCACTCAACCTGAGTCTCTGTGCGGAAAGGGATACCCCGTAAATCACTGGGTTCCATCTGCGAAAGCCGGATATCAACAACCGGAACGTCATGTTTTTCAGCGACTTGGGCGACGAGCTGAGACTTACCTACACCCGGCGGGCCCCATAGCATGACGGGGGTATGGTGACCACTGTGGGTGCTCAAAAACTCTTTTTCCAATATGGAAAACAACTGTGCTGGGCGCATCTAACCTCCATGCAAATGTTTAATAAATCAGGGCCGAGCTATATTTGAGACATCAGCTGCTCTGTTAATGCCATATCTTATCAAAAAGGTGGGATATAAGGCGATTCTAATTTGCCTGTTAACCAAATTTTACTATTCTATTGAATAATTTACTCAAGAGAATCGTTGAATTGCCGACAAACTGCGTGAACAGGGGCTTTAATGTTGACCAAGCCCTAATGTACCACTCATTTAAAGATGATATTTACTAGGGTAAATTAAGATGCATGCCAATTCACTACCAGATGTCCTTCACATTGAAGACAATGCTGATATTTCGCTCATCGTTGCAAAAATTTTGTCCAATGTAGCCAATATCACCCATGTTGATAATCTTACTCAGGCGCGGGAAAAACTGGCTGTTGAACATTTTGATCTCGCTATTCTGGATCTGGTGCTTCCGGATGGATCAGGACTGGATCTGGTTGAGGAACTTAAAAAAATGAAGCCGCCTGTTGCTGTCATCATACATTCAGCGCATGAAGTGTCGGAAAATATTCATGATGTCGATGCGGTATTATCAAAAATGTACACGCAACATGACAACTTGCGTGAGCTGGTTAAGAAACTGACCGGACAAGCCACTGACTCCATCACCTCAGAAGTCTCTGCATAACATTATTATAGTTTTTTTACCTGCTGCGTTAATAGATAATGTTGATAGTCCTGTAGCACCCGATCATGATCAAAAGCCAGACCAGGTAAATCGTTCAGGCTGTATATCCCTATGTTTGCCGCATCATCCATCGCAACAGGTTCACCGCTGGCACTGGCAATATAAACTGCACTGACGGTATGCCCTCTGGCGTCGCGTGCCGGGTCTGAATATAGTCCTAATAATATTTTCAAACTGACATCGAGACCGGTTTCCTCACGGGCTTCACGAATGGCCGCCTGTTCCATGGTCTCCCCAACATCTACAAACCCACCAGGTAATGCCCAGCCATAAGGCGGATATTTACGTTCGATTAATACAATCGGTGATGCTTCTCTATCCTGCAATTCAATAATCGTATCCACTGTCAAGGACGGGGTGATCGGTCGTGTCATACATTGAACCCTTTACTATTATTCTTTTCGCGTAAAGCGAATGATATGGCGACGATCACGTTTACCGGGCTTGCGATCGTGATGCGGACGCATGCTGGCATCGAGCTTATGCTGTAGCGCCATCTGTTCTCGTTTTATTCTGCTTTGTTCGGTTTCGCTATAGAGCCTGGCGGCCTCTTTCGCCGGACCGCGCTTGCTACTGATTGCCTGTACTATCACCTCGAAGCATTCCTGCCCACGCTGGATCTCCAGCTGATCACCCACTTGCAGGGCTCTGGCCGGCTTAACCCTTTGGCCATTCACATGCACTTTACCACCATTAACCGCTTCAGATGCCAGGCTTCGGGTTTTGAAAAACCTGGCTGCCCATAACCATTTGTCGATCCGCAGGCCAGTCAAAATATGTCTCTCATCGATTCGATATTTCCCCTGATTGTGTTATCTGACGACGCTGACGAACCCTGGAGGATAAAATTCAGCATAAACTGCTCTGATTCATGTCAGGTCAAAATGACCAGTATATTAGCTATCGCATTGAATAATAAGTCATTATGTAACTAAAAAATAGATTTATGATAGACATATAGAAATATTCTTTGTTGCCTAAACCCTTGTAATTATATACATTTACGATCCAGGTAATTACCACATTCAACAAAAGAGAGAATATCGATGAAACTAATTCTACTAGGTGCACCCGGTGCAGGTAAGGGCACGGTAGCTAAACTGCTTACCAAGATTGATGGTTCCGTACAAATTTCAACTGGTGATATTTTGCGCGCTGCGGTGGCTGCGGGTACCGAGTTAGGTAAAAAAGCCCAGGCCGCCATGAAAGCCGGTGAACTGGTTTCAGATGACTTGATCATGGGTATTATGGGCGAACGTCTGAAGGAAGACGATTGCAAGAATGGTTACCTGCTCGACGGTTTCCCGCGCACCATCCCACAGGCCGAAGCACTCAAGATATTATTGGCTGATATGGGCGAAAAACTGGATGCCGTTGTCAATATCGATGTTCCACGTGATGTCATTCTCGATCGCCTGACCACACGTCGCACCTGTGAAGACTGCGGCGAAATCTATAACGTCAAATCCAAGCCACCGAAAGCAGAAGGCAAGTGCGACAAATGTGGCGGCGCCGTTGTTCAACGTGATGACGAAACCGAAGAAGCCATCAGTAATCGTCTTGACGTTTACAATGATCAAACAGCCCCTCTTGCCGGCTTCTATGAAAAAGAAGGCATGCTGTTAACTGTTGCAGCCACCGATAGTGATGCGGTTATCAATGCCATCAAGAAAAAGATAGGTATCTGATTTTAAAAAAAACTCCCACTATCACGAAAAAAGCCCGGTTTATACCGGGCTTTTTTATGGCCAACTGAAATGAAACTGACTGAAACTGATAATAATCATGTGTATGCAGTCAGCAGATATTTATCGGTACCAGGACGATCTCCTAAACTGGACAAATGTGGATGGATAAAATTTCATCGTTTTTACACAGACACTGAATAGCACTTTATGCCCACTGAAATAATTATCAGGTTGATTGACTTGTACTCCAGCATTGCAGACTTAATTCAGACGCCCATCAGAATATTTTACTTGGGTTGTCGAGGCCGATAGTTGCTACTCGGCCTTTGCCAATTGATTGGATTTTTTGGCGCTTAAGTCCTTAACAATCAACTAAAACCGGGCGGATAAAATTTCCTGGATTTAATCTGCCCTCAAATGCAAGTGAGTTGAACAACATTAGATCGAAATAAAAAGGCCCGGCATATTGCCGGGCCTTTTTTGTGTGTCTTACGACACGCCTCACCAGACCATCTTTATGCAAACGGGTGTTTTAAAACAATGGTCTCTTCACGGTCCGGTCCGGTAGAAATAATATCTACCGGAACATCAACCACGGCCTCTATCCGTTTCAGGTAAGCCTTGGCATTTGCGGGGAGCTCATCATAAGTTTTTGCGCCAACGGTAGACTCGGACCAGCCTGCCATCTCTTCATAAACCGGTACACATTCTGCGAATGCATCTGCACCGATAGGAGGCACTTCACGTAGCTCGCCATTGTATTGATAGCCGGTACAAATCTTCAGGGTTTTCATCCCATCCAGTACATCGAGCTTGGTAATACAGAGGCCACTGATGCTGTTCACTCGTATGGCTCGTCGCAATGACACTGCATCAAACCAGCCACAGCGCCTGGCACGTCCCGTGGTTGCACCGAATTCATGCCCCTTGGTGGCCATATGCTCACCATCCGCGTCTTTCAAGCTTTCACCATCATATAACTCGGTTGGGAAAGGGCCACTGCCAACGCGTGTTGTATACGCTTTGGTAATGCCGAGAATATAATCGATATCCATCGGCCCACTACCACTTCCACAGGCAGCACCTCCCGAGGTGGTATTGGATGATGTAACGAAAGGATAGGTACCCTGATCGATATCCAGCAAGGTACCCTGGGCACCTTCATACATGATGCTGTCACCGCGTTGGCGGGCCTGATATAACAGCTCCGGCACATCACCGACCAAGGCCAGCAAACGATCGCGCATCGCCATTATTCCATCCAGCACCGTCTGGTAATCTACTGTGTCACACTTGTAGTAGTGCTCGAGAGCAAAGTTATGGTAAGACATGACATCTTTGAGCTTACTGGCAAATTGATCGACATTAAACAAATCACCGAGTCGAATACCCCGACGTGATACCTTGTCTTCATAGGCAGGTCCTATGCCTCTGCCGGTTGTACCAATGGCTTTTTTACCCAGGGCAATTTCACGCGCCTGATCCAGTGCGACATGGTAGGGAAGAATCAAAGGACAGGCTTCACTGATTTTGAGACGACCGGAAGCGGGAATACCATTGGCTTCGAGTTCATCCAGTTCATGGAACAGTGCCTCGGGAGACAAGACAACGCCGTTACCTATCATGCACAAAACGTTGTCACGCAAGATACCGGATGGGATCAAATGCAAAACGGTTGTCTTGCCATCAATGACCAATGTATGTCCGGCATTATGACCACCTTGAAAACGCACGACAACAGAGGCCCGGTCAGTCAATAAGTCCACGACCTTGCCTTTACCCTCATCGCCCCAGTGGGTGCCTATAACTACGACGTTCTTGCCCATGATAAAACCCTGTCTATTTTAGAAAATTAAATTAATAAGTAAAGAAGCTATGCAGTGATAACCTGCCAGTCACCATCGACCTGACTCAGTATTCGATCACAAGCCATTTCAGCAGCATTGCCTTGCTGACCAGATAACTCAACAATCACTCGTTCACCTTGCTGACGCAGCTGCCTGATTTTTTCTCGTAAGCGCTCGTCATCCATGGCGGGAGCAAATATGGCAGCAGTGCTTACAGCAGACAAGCCTGAAGACAGGTTGATCAGTGTCTTCAAATCTGCACTAAATCCAATGGCAGGGCGGGCACGTCCGAAAATTTTACCAATATCATCATAACGACCGCCGCGCGCTATCTCCTGGCCATAGCCTGGAATGAAAGCGGCGAACACCATACCCGTTTGATAGGAGTAACCACGTAACTCGGCCAGATCATAATGCACTGGTAAATCCGGCATTCTGTTTTTCAACAAGCTTGAAATCTGTTGCATTTCTTCAATCGCAGCGAGAGCATCGTCACCTGCATCAGCCAGTAATTGTTGTGCGCGTGCCAGCACCTCTACTCCCCCGTTAAGATCGGCAAGAGCTGACAAGCATTGACTGATTCCAGCATCCAGATTAAGACTGGCCAGGATTTCATTGATCTCCGGAATGGCTTTGCGTTGCAAGGCATCAAACAGCCGCTGTTCCTGCAAGCTATCAATGCCTGCCTTCGCGGCGAGGCTGCGAAAAATCCCGACATGCCCCAGGTCTATATGGACATCCTTGATACCGGTTAGGGACAATATATCCAGCATCAACTCAAGCATTTCAAAGTCACTGTCGATGCCAGCATGACCATACAATTCAGCACCCACTTGCATGGGTGCACGGGATCCAGCAAAACCATCATTAAAAGTGCGCAGCACGGTACCGAGATAACATAGCCTGACCGGGCAATCTCGTTTGATCTGGTGTGCATCGATACGCGCAGCCTGCAAGGTCATGTCTGCCCGAATACCAATCTGGCGACCACTCAAACCATCGGTTACCTTGAAAGTCTGCGCCTCCAATTCCTTGCCGGAACCGGCCAGCAGTGCCTCCAGATACTCGATAAAAGGCGTCATCACCTGCTCATAACCACAACTGGAGAAATAATCCAGCAAACGCCGGCGTAATTGCTCGAGCACATCGGCCTGCGCGGGCAAGGCCTCTTCAATACCTTCCGGCAACATCCAACGGGTCATTTTGCTTTTATCTTCCAACGCCATGATCAAAACCTGAGGGTTATTCCTATCGTTATTTCTGCGAGCACAAACGTGCATATTCTACCCTTGCTCAGCGCCAGAAACCAGTTGAAAATAGCACTCCACCCGATAATCAAATTTTCTTTGTTAAAGATAGGCTTAGAATCGTTACCCTATCAAGGAGTGAGGCTCCACAGGAAAATTACCGCCAGAAGCTGGCTATTGGATTAATTACCTTACGACATACAACAAGACAACGCCGAGCAGCATCATGACCAGACCCGTAATTCGCAAGCTTCGATCATCCATCTGCGACATCTGCAACATATAACTACGCATAGCACGAGGACTCAGGAAAGGAAGAATTCCCTCGATCACCATGACCAATGCCAGTACCGATAATAGCTCGTTCAACATAAAATCCTCAAAAAAAATGCCGGACAAAATGTCCGGCATGGATATTGCGATTTCTGAATTATTTTGTTCCTGCAGTACTACCGAAAAATTTAAAGAATTCAGAATCAGGTTCCATTACAAGGATATCCTGTTTACTGTTAAATGTAGTCCGATAGGCTTGCAGGCTGCGATAAAACTGGTAAAAATCGGGGTCCTTACCATATGCCCTGGCATAAATATCAGTCGATTCAGCATCTCCCGCACCTCGAATTTCTTCTGCTTTGCGCATGGCATCAGCCAGCAGCTCTGTTCGGGCACGATCGGCCTTAGCACGAATAATCAAGGATTCTTTCTCACCCATCGCACGATGCTCTTTTGCAATGCGTTCACGTTCAACACGCATACGCTGGAATACGGACTCCCGTACATTCGGCGGTAACTCGATCTGCTTGATACGTACATCAATAATCTCGATGCCAAATTCACCCACCTTTTCATCAACACTCTGGGCGACCTTCTGCATGATTTCTTCACGTTCTCCAGAGACAACCTCTCTGATGGTCCGGTTACCAAACTCGGCCTGCAGACCATCCTTGACAGTTTGTGCCATACGCGACATGGCATCAAACTCTCGCCCACCATAGGTACGATAGTAATCTTCAATTTTGGAGATGCGCCATTTGACAAAATAATCGACCAGGACATTTTTCTTTTCGCCTGTCAGAATCAGCTCAGGTCGAGAATCAAGTGTCAGGATGCGTCGATCGAATCGACGCACATTTTGTAAAAATGGCCATTTGAAGTACAAACCAGGATCATATTCTTTCTCAATAATCTGCCCCAGTTGCAATAAAATTACTTTCTCGCGTTGATCAACGATAAAAACCGAAAGATACAGCACTATTGCAATAGCACCCAGAAAGATCAGGCTTAATGTATTTGCTCTAGGCATTATCGTCCCTCCCTTTCTCTGCCTGAACCTGGTCGAGTACCTGACTCCAGGCCTCGGCTAGCAGAGCCATGTTCTGGCAAAAACCCGGTCGCTGTGCCATCAGAATTTAGTGTTGCCCGTGTCTGGTTGACGATACGATCCAGGGGCAGATACATAATATTATTACCATTATTCACTTTAATCATCACCTTGCTTGAACGAGACAATACTTCTTCCATGGTCTCCAGGTATAAACGTTTACGCGTGATTTCCGGTGCTTTGGAATACTCGGCCAAAGTTTGCAGGAAACGACTGGTTTCACCCTCAGCCTTGGCAATTTTCTGTCGCTTGTAAGCTTCAGATTCTTCAATCAGGCGTTGGGCATCACCCTCGGCCTTGGGGATAATATCGCGCTCATAGGCTTCGGCCTGTTTCTTGTAGCGATCTTCATCTTCACGTGCCTTGATCGCATCTTCAAATGCGGCCTGTACTTCCTGAGGGGGCTGGGTACTCTTCATATTAACTTTTCGTACCGCAAATCCGGTTTTGTACCGATCCAGAATAGCCTGTATTTTGTCTTCGGTCTCCAGTACCAGCACTTCACGTCCACCACTGACACTCAGTATATCGTCAAGCTTTTTGGAACCCACCACTTCCCTGAGCGCACTTTCACTGGCCTCTTGCATGGTCTTTTCCCTATCCCTTACCATGAATAGATAGTCTTCCGCACTACTGACCTGATACTGGACAGATAACTCGATCTGCAACAGGTTCTCATCCTTGGTCAACATGGTCGCCTTATGTGTGGATTCACGTAGCTCATCAACATTGATTTTTTCTGCCGTTTCAATCGGATACGGGAAATGCCAATGTGGCCCCGGGCCGGTAGTGGTCGAGTATTTACCAAACCTGAGTTCAACGCCACGTTCGGCCGGGTCAACGATGTAAATCCCTGACAAGGCCCAAACAATAAAAATAATACCGAGAATGAAGGGGATAAACATCATAAACCCTGCACCATTGTCACCTGACGAGCCAGAACCACCTGACCTTCTTCCGCCCAGAATGCCTTTAAATTTGTCTTGCATGTTTTTTACGATCTCATCGAGATCTGGTGGCCCATCCTGGTTGTTCTTGTTACCCCAGGGATCTTTATTGCCACCCGGTTCATTCCAGGCCATAGTTGACTCCATATTATTAGTAATTAAAAAACCTGTTTTATCTCTGATTATGAATTCGAGGCTGACATTGTATGGTCGTCTGCCGGATCTAGCAACTTTGCCGTATTCAATACCAGATCTACGGAATATTTTTTCTGTAGACGGGCGAAATCCTGCTTGGAAAGGAGTATATCAAGTAGGGTCTCACCTGCTGAACCTGCTGTTTCTGCTGTCACTGCACCTATTTGATACAATGCTGCGCGAATATTACCTTGTTCGGGGCCTAACTCGAGTCTTCCATGCACACTCTCCTGCAATAGGAAGTCAGACAAAGCCTGTTGTAACAAGTTCATGCCTTCCCCTGTTTGCGCCGATACCCAGACCCTGACAGGCATGCCCTGCTCGTCTCTGTCTATCCGCGCCGGCATCTCAGTCAGGTCGATCTTGTTATAGACCCTGATTTGTGCAATGTCTTTAGCACCCACTTGTTGCAAAACCTGATTGACCTGATCAATGTAGGCATCACGTTCAGGGTCGTTGGCATCAATAACGTGCAGTAACACATTCGCTTCACAGGTCTCTTCCAGTGTTGAACGAAATGCCTCAACCAGATCATGTGGCAAATGTCGGATAAAACCCACGGTATCTGCCAGCACGATATGGCCTACACCTTGTAACTCCAGCTTGCGCAATGTCGGATCAAGCGTGGCAAATAATTGATTAGCCGTGTATACGTTTGAGCCGGTCAAGGCATTAAACAAGGTAGATTTACCCGCATTAGTGTAACCCACCAGGGAAACCGTAGGCACCATTGCACGACGACGCGCGCGACTACCCAGGTTTCTTTGCTCGGTATATTTTTTCAGTCGTTGATTGAGCTGTTTGATTCTTGCACCAATCAATCGACGGTCCGTCTCAAGCTGGGTTTCACCCGGTCCTCTCAGGCCGATACCACCCTTCTGTCTCTCCAGATGGGTCCAGCCTCTGACCAGGCGAGTGGATAAATGTTTCAGTTGCGCCAGCTCAACCTGCAGTTTACCCTCAAATGATCTCGCTCTTTGTGCAAAAATATCAAGGATAAGCCCGGTACGATCAAGCACTCTGCATTTAAGTCTGGCCTCCAGATTTCGTTCCTGTGAGGGCGTTAAGGTATGGTTAAATAACACCAGTTCTACTTGAAGACTTTCGACCTGCTGGGCAATTTCATCGGCCTTGCCGGTGCCGATAAAGTAGCGTGAGTCTGGCGTATCCCTGCTGCCCGAAATCGTGCTGACAATACTGGCGCCTGCTGAGACCGCCAGATCCTTGAATTCCTGGAGCTGCTCTCTTTGACCTTCAGATTTTAAATCAATATGAACGAGTATGGCGCTTTCACCATGCTTGGGACGATCAAACAAACTGGCCCCCAGGATGACTCATACAGGTAAGATCAGGAATTATTAATGTCTGTCGGACTATCATCAGCACTTGGAATCTTTACATTTCTCGCAGGCACAACAGTAGAAATAGCATGTTTATAAACCATTTGACTGACTGAATTTTTAAGTAATACAACAAACTGGTCGAATGACTCGATCTGGCCTTGCAGCTTTATACCATTTACCAGGAAAATAGACACCGGTATTTTTTCCTTTCGTAAAGCATTTAAAAATGGTTCTTGTAATGATTGCCCCTTAGCCATACTCGGCCTCCTGATATTATTATTAGCTTAATTAGATTTATTTATCACTATTCTGCAAAAAGTCCAGAATAATTATTTAAAAAACAACACGTTAAATATTCACCACCATGAATGTGCTGCCAATAACTTTGGATTATAGCATAGTTCTATTAACTACAGCTTAAAGCAAGCGTGCCTGCGTGATGCTATTCATGACCTTTTCAAACATCGTTTTATCCATTGAATCAACGCACTCTGCTTGATTCTCGGAACGCAGCCAGGTCATTTGTCGCTTGGCTAACTGCCTTGTCGCTATAATCGCCTTGTCCACCATTTCATTATACGTATAGTCTCCGATCAGATATTTCAAGGCCTGACGATAACCAACTGTACGCATCGAGGGTAAATCAAAATGCAAATCCTTACGTGCATACAAATCTTCGACCTCAGCAATGAAGCCCAGTTCCAACATTTGATGAAATCGTTGCTCAATTCGTTGATGCAGAATTTTTCTGTCTGATGGCACTATAGCCAGATGTAGTACCTGGTAGGGGAACTCATCGTTGTGCTGCTTCTCGAAGTGTTGGGTAAGATTCAACCCGGTTATCTCATAGACTTCCAATGCGCGCTGGATTCGTTGAGGATCATTGGGATGGATTCTTGTAGCAGATTCAGGATCAATGACGGCCAGACGTTGATGCAATGCTGGCCAACCCTGCTCTCGCGCCTGGCTTTCTATTCTAGCGCGCACGCTTTCATCGGCAGAGGGAAGACTGGAAAGTCCTCTGAATAATGAGCGAAAATAGAGCATGGTACCGCCGACAAGAACAGGCACCTTGCCCTGGGAACTGATGTCCTGCATTTCTCTCAGTGCATCATTTCTGAAATCGGCAGCGGAATAGGATTCTAATGGGTCAAGAATATCAATGAGTCGATGTGGTGCCTTCGCCAGCACACTGGCATCCGGCTTTGCCGTGCCAATATCCATACCACGATAAATCAGAGCGGAATCAACACTGATAATTTCACACGGCAGTTCCTGTACCAGCCTGACCGCCAAATCTGTTTTGCCGGAAGCAGTCGGCCCCATCAGGAATATTGCGGGTGGTTTTTGTGTTGTCGACTTCAATGGATTTTTATATGCGCCAGAATGATTAACACTAACTGCCACGCATGAATAATTTGTCGAGTTCATTCATGCTCATTTGCCTCCAGGTCGGACGACCATGATTACATTGACCACTGCGCTCGGTCACCTCCATGTCCCTCAACAAGGCATTCATCTCCGGGATCGATAGTTGACGATTGGCACGTACTGAACCATGGCAAGCCATTGTCGATAACACGGCATTGAATTCTGCGCGCAAACGCTGGCTGCTGCCAAAGGTGACAAGATCAGACAACACATCCCTGATCAAGGAAACACAATCGGCATTTCTTAATAAACCCGGCACTTGCCTGACCACCAGGTTTTCAGGCCCCATGCGGTCGACAACAAAACCGAGCTCGGCAAATACTGCCTCACTGGCAACAGCCAAATCAGCTTCCCGCTCACTGACAGCAATACTGACCGGCACCAGCAGGGGCTGTGAACGTATTCCATCTCCAGACATTGATGACTTGAGTCGTTCATAGGTGATGCGCTCATGCGCAGCGTGCATATCAACTATCACCAGACCTTCCTTGTTCTGGGCGAGGATGTAGACACCATGTAATTGCGCGATAGCAAAGCCGAGAGGGGGCCATTCTTCTGTTGTAGTTTCATGATTATCTGCCGCACTGGCAGCATTGACACTGATTGCAGATTCTACAAACTGGTGATAAGCGTTGGCCTGCTCGCGCACGGGCAAGCCGATACTCTGCTGATATCCAGACTGACTCATTGCATGCATTGGTGTCGGTGTATATGCACCGGCCTCTACTTCATTAGCTAACAGGGATTCAGCCTGATCTGCCGGGCGTAACTCAGCCAGAATTTTTTTCAGTGTGTGGGTAATAAATCCATGCACCTGTCTGCTTTCACGAAAACGCACTTCAAATTTAGCCGGGTGTGCATTGACATCAACCATGATCGGATCAAGCTCCAGAAACAGCACATAGGCGGGATGACGCTGATGATGCAATACATCCTGATAGGCTTGCTTGACAGCGTGTACGAGTAATTTATCACGCACCATGCGGCCGTTAATAAAAAAATATTGCAAATCCGCCTGGCTACGTGAAAAAGCGGGTACGGCTATCCAGCCTGACAGGCGCAACCCCGCCACGTGATTATCAAGATAAAGCACATGTTCCACAAATGCCGCGCCACACAATTGTTGCAAGCGACGCTCCTGTTGCTCTCTTGTGTCAGCTACAGGCAGGTTGTAAATCGGTTTGCGTTGATGGCTGAAATTGATTTCAACATCGAAATGACTCAGGGCAATGCGTTTGACAATATTGTCGATATGATTGAATTCAGTTTTATCCGTTTTCAGAAACTTGCGTCGTGCCGGGGTATTAAAGAACAGATCCCTGACTTCGATAGTCGTACCCTGCGGATGTGCAACCGGTTTTATGGCATCATCGGCACCGCCTTGTAAGCTCCAGGCAGACTCCTGCTGTTGTTCCCTGGAACTGATCATCAGGCGCGATACTGAAGCGATACTGGGTAAGGCTTCACCCCTGAATCCCAGGCTACTTATACGTTCAAGATCCTCTAATGTTGCGATCTTGCTGGTCGCATGCCGGCATAGTGCCATCGCCAACTCATCTCGTGCAATACCAACACCATTATCGCGTATACGTATCAGCTCTTTTCCACCCTGCTGCAACTCTATATCAATACGTGTGGCACCGGCATCCAGACTGTTTTCCAGTAATTCCTTGACCACAGAGGCTGGCCTTTCGATGACCTCGCCGGCAGCGATCTGATTGATAAGATGTGAGGGTAATTTTCGTATTGCCATGGACAACCGAACCTGATTGACTCAAAAGTTCAGCATAACATAACTCATGAAGGTGGAGCTGGAGTTTTTACTAACAGGCGTGCGCTCAGCCGCCGGGGATCAGCAATACCTGGCCTACCCTCAAGCGGTCTGACTTAAGGGTATTGGTGGTACGCAAATCCTTCAAACTGACTTGATATTGACTGGCGATCAGAGATAGATTTTCGCCTTTGGAGATGACATGACGGCGTTGCGCCAACAATGTACCGGGTACTTCATTGTGGCTGAAATAAGCGTTCACCCCTCTTAAAATGGATGCTGCCATGCGATGTTGATGCGTGGAGTTGCGCAGCTTTCTTTCTTCTCTAGGATTGGATATAAATGCAGTTTCAACCAGGATCGAGGGAATATCCGGCGCTTTAAGCACAACAAATCCTGCCTGGCCTACCCTGCTTTTGTGGACACGGGTAACAGTTTTCAATTCTGATAATACGTAATCACCTAACTCCAGGCTGGCTTCTACCTTGCCGTTCATGGACAGATCAAGCAATACCGAAGTGAGTAAATCGTCTTTATCCTCCAAACTGACTCCACCGATAAAGTCAGAGGCATTTTCACTCTCCGCTAGCCAGCGCGCAGTTTCATTACTGGCACCTCGCTGAGACAAGGCAAACACTGACGAACCCCGCGCACGCTTGTCATGAAAAGCATCCGCATGAATGGATATAAACATATCGGCCTTATTTTTACGCGCAATCTCAACTCGCTTACGTAAGCCGATATAGTAATCACTGGTGCGTATCATCACAGAACGCATACCTGGCTGCTTGTCAATCAAGCGTTGTAATTTATTAGCGATTGCCAAAACAACATCTTTCTCACGTGTTCCCTTGTGACCGATAGCGCCTGGATCTTCACCACCATGGCCAGCATCAATGGCAATAATAAGATCACGTTGTTGATTTTTCTTATGTACCTTTGCTACTCGCTTAACATTGGCTTTTGCTTGCTTATCGGCTTTGTTCTGCAGGTCAATGACCAGTCGGTGTCCATAGGACTGGTGTGGTTTCAACAGGAAACTTTTTGCCTTTACGTTAGCGCCAAGATCGAGAACGATACGGGTATCTGATTTATTATGAGTGGCCGTACGAATACGCTTAACCACGCCTTTAGAATATTGTGGCCCGATCAGTTTCTTGCCTAACCTGGTCCGGTGCAGGTCAATGACAATTCGGTTGGGTTTGGCGAGTGTGAATAAGGAATGTTCAACTGGAGCACTGACATCGAATACTATGCGCGTGCTATCAGGCGCTGACCACAGGCGTGCATCACGTATTAACGTGCTGCCGGCCCATGCAAGGCTACTTGATAGTACTGCTATAAATAGTAATGAGATTCTGCCCATTATTTTCATGGTGCACCCATGTTGGCTTGATTATAGTTTGATTTTAGGTATTGAAAGGATAAAAGTCAATATAATCCATTAGATAGGTTTACTTACTATTGCAGATTATCATGAAGCCATCATAATGCATTGATCATATGGATAGCGGCCTCGGTTCCAGCCTCGATCAGGACTTCCCTGCCTTGAGCTGAATATTGTATATAAACATCCAGATCCGCTGCCGGCAACAGTCCCTGGGCTTTATCCGGCCATTCAACCAGGACTATGGATTGCTGCGTCAACAAGTCACGAAACCCAATAAATTCAAGCTCTTCCGGATCTGCCAAGCGGTAAAGATCGAGATGGTAAATGCTATGACCTGGAACCTGGTAGGGCTCAACCAGGGTGTACGTCGGGCTTTTAACATGTCCGGCATAGCCACAAGCTTTGATAAAGCCTCGCACCAGGGTGGATTTACCGGCGCCAAGATCTCCATGCAGGTAAATTAGCCCAGTATCAGGAAATACTTGGGATAAGCGCGCACCCAGTGCCAGCATGGCAGCTTCGTCAGCAACCCATTCAGAGCATCGCTTGAGAGTATCGGTCATAACGACTGGTCAGGGTTAACCAGACGACGAAGACAGGCAAACAAATCAGTTGCCAACAATCCCCGTTGACCATCCTGCGCTGCCAGATCAGCTGCCATTGCATGCACCAGCACACCACAGCGAGCCGCATCATTGATTGACAGGCCTTGTGCCAGCAAACCGGCAATAATACCGGTGAGTACGTCACCCATACCTGCAGTAGCCATACCTGGATTACCTTGCCGACATAAATAAACAGCGTCTTCGTAGGCTGCCTGCACGAGGCTACCGGAGCCTTTTAGTACAGCCACACAATGGTAGCGATCACTGATGGCCTTGACTGCGCTAAATCGATCTTGCTGTATCTGTTGAGCGCTTGATCCCAATAGAGTGGCGGCCTCACCCGGGTGCGGAGTGAATATCCAGCGACCGCGTTTCTGGGGACTACGGGCGACCAGCTTTAAAGCGTCGGCATCCACGACCAGATATAACTGGGTTTTCATGACCTCATTGAGTAATTCGACAGCCCAGTCTGATTGACCCAGACCAGGGCCAATGGCCACCACACTGGCCTTGCGTAATAGCGGTTCAAGCTGCGCGGCTGTATCCACGCCATAACACATCAGCTCAGGTCGACTCGCTGTGATTTGCGCAGCATGTTGCGGGCGGGTAGCAATAGTGACCAGACCAGCGCCAACACGGGCACTGGCTTCGGCAGCCAGACGTACGGCCCCTGCCATACCGGCATCACCACCAATAACCAGTACATGCCCACACATGCCTTTATGACAAGTCCGCGGTCGCGCAGACAACAAATTAACCAGCAGCTTTTCATCCAGCACCTGCTGGTCAGATTTAAGTTGACTGAATATTGCTGCAGGTACTTCCAGATCATCAAAGAACAACTGGCCTGCATGGTCTGGTCCAAACCCGGTCAATAAGCCGGGTTTAAGACCTATAAAAGTGACCGTCGCATGAGCATTAACGGCCACGCCCTTAACCGCACCTGTATCTGCATCAATACCCGAAGGCATGTCAATTGACAGAACCGGCTTACTGGACTGATTCAGCAGATCAACCCACGCCGCCCATTCTCCACTGATATCGCGTTGCAGGCCGGTACCGACAAGAGCATCAACGATGACATCGGCGTTATTAATGGCCGATTCGATATCTTCATGCGGTACGGTGCAGCCACTAGCATCCTGCCACTGCTGCCAGGCACTGACAGCATCGCCTTGCTGATGAGCCATATCACCGGCTTGCACCAGGCTCACCTGCTTGCCATCTGCTTGCGCCAGGCAGGCCAGCAAATATCCATCACCACCATTGTTACCAATACCACACACAACCAGTATTGAACGGCCATTGGGCCAGAGCTGCTTTAACAGGCTATAGGCTGACTCGGCAGCACGATTCATCAGCGTATAGCCTGGAATGCTATATTTTTCTATGGCCAGGCGGTCCAGCTCGCGCACCTGCTCGGCCGTGTAGAGCGTTAGTGGTAATCTTGATGTCAACATAGTAAACAGTATATCCCACAATCATAGCCATGCAGTGAATAGAGTCGGCATTTTCTGAAAGTGTTTGAACCTTGCTGCGGCTATTATAGACTGATGATATATGACGGCATTAAATAACCATACTGATTACCTGGAGCTTACCAGGCAAATCAAAAAACGCGGACACGATCTCGGTTTTCAACAAGTCGGTATCAGTGATACAGATCTGCATGATCATGGACTGCATTTGAATCAATGGTTAGAAGCCGGCCATCATGGCGAGATGTCTTATATGCACCAGCATGGCACAAAACGCTATTGTCCGCATGAGCTTGTCTCCGGTACCGTGCGTATTATCAGTGTGCGCATGGATTACTGGCCAGAAAACGCAGTCGATGCCGAGCAAGTGCTTCACGACCCTGCATCTGCGTATATTTCCCGTTATGCACTGGGACGTGACTACCATAAGTTAATGCGATCACGACTGAAAAAGCTGGCTCAACAGATTGAAGCATTGATAGGCCCATTTGGCTACAGAGTATTCGTGGACAGTGCACCGGTGATGGAAAAAGCCATTGCGGAAAAATCCGGCCTGGGCTGGATTGGCAAACATACCAATGTCATTAATGAACGCGCAGGCTCATGGTTCTTTCTTGGTGAGCTGTATACGGATATACCGCTGGTCATTGACGAAATGGCGAAAAATCATTGCGGCAGTTGTCAGTCCTGCATTGATATTTGTCCAACCCAGGCCATTATCGCACCCTATCAACTGGATGCACGTCGCTGCATTTCCTATCTGACGATAGAACTGCGTGGTGCTATCCCGGTCGAATTCAGGCCACTATTGGGCAATCGCATTTATGGTTGTGACGATTGTCAGATGGTGTGCCCATGGAACAAGTTTGCACAAGTCAGCCAAGAAAGCGATTTTTCACCGCGGCATCAGCTGGATGCAGCCACACTGGTTCAGCTCTTCAACTGGGATGAAGCAACATTCCTGCAACGTACCGAGGGTTCGGCTATTCGCCGCATCGGCTATGAGTGCTGGATGCGCAATATAGCGGTGGCGCTGGGTAATTGTGCCAGCACAGCAGAAGTGAAGCAGTCCTTGCTGGATAAAAAATCACATGCTTCCGAACTCATCAGGGAACATACCTTGTGGGCATTACAACAGCATGGTTACAGCTAACACGATTATTTCCAGAGTGCTGACTAAACCTCCAGATCATCCTCCCATTGGCGGTGAGCGAGATAATAATTAATCAAGCCATTGGTAGAACCGTCATGTGATCCAACATCTTTACCTGAACGTAATTCTTCCTGTATTTTCAAGGCTAGTTTCTTGCCTAGCTCAACTCCCCATTGATCGAAGGAATTAATATCCCAGATAATACCCTGGACAAAGGTTTTATGTTCATACAGGGCAATTAGAGCACCCAAGGTTTCCGGCTTGATAGCATCAACGAGGATGCTGTTACTGGGACGATTGCCGGTGAAGCATTTATGTGGCAACAAAGCCTCAATGTCTTCCTCAGATAGTCCTTGCGATTGTAATTCTTTGTGCACATCATCAGGGCTCTTTCCCTTCATGAGCGCCTCGGTCTGTGCAATAAAGTTAGACAACAGGAAAGCATGGTGTTCACCAATGGCATTATGGGAATGCATTGGCATAATAAAATCCACCGGCACCAGACGGGTGCCCTGATGCAAGAGCTGGAAAAACGCATGTTGGCCATTGGCGCCTGGCTCGCCCCAGATCACCGGACCGGTATGATAACCGACAGGCATACCGGAACGATTAACACCCTTGCCATTACTTTCCATATCACCTTGCTGCAAATACGCAGGAAACCGGGAGAAATAGTGATCATAAGGCATAATACCCTGTGACTCGGCGGCATAAAAATTGACATACCAGATCCCGATCATCGCCATTAATACCGGCATGTTTTGTTCCAGCGGCGCATGACGAAAATGCTCGTCCATGGCGTGAGCGCCGGAAAGAAACTGTTCAAAACGATCCATGCCAATGTATAAAGCCAACGGTAAGCCGATAGCTGACCAGATGGAATAACGGCCACCGACCCAGTCCCAGAATTCGAACATGTTACGGGTATCAATACCGAAGGCAGAAACCGCTTCAGCATTGGTCGATATCGCGACAAAATGTTTGGCAATGTGTTTTTCTTCAGCGCCGGATGCCAGGAACCACTCCCGTGCTGTATAGGCATTGGCAATGGTTTCCTGCGTCGTGAATGTTTTTGACGCTACCAGAAACAAGGTACGCTCGGGATCGAGATGACTACAGGTTTCTATCATATGGGTGCCGTCAATATTGGAAACAAAATGCATGCTCAGATGCGGGTGCCCATAGGGTCGCAAGGCACCACAGGTCATGATGGGACCCAAATCTGAGCCACCAATACCGATATTAACAATATGTTTGATGCGTTTGCCGGTATATCCTAACCAACTACAATTTCGCACTGACTCAGTAAACTCACGCATGCGTTGCAACACATGGTTGATATCCGGCATGACATCCACCCCGTTAACATACACGGGTTGATTGCTGCGATTGCGTAATGCGGTATGAAGGACGGCACGTTTCTCGGTAAAATTAATAGCTTCACCGGTAAACATACGATCTCGCCATGCCTCGAGATCACATTCGCGTGCCAGTCCCATCAGCAGCTTCAAGGTCTCGTCATTGATTCTGTTTTTTGAATAATCCAGAAAGACTCCGGCGGCTTCAAGTGAATAACGCTGAAAACGGCTTGAATCCTGTGCAAATAAATCCAACATATGCACTTCAAATATCTCATCCCAGTGTTTCTGCAATAATTGCCAGTTCTCTGATAGCGTTAGCTCAGTCATAGTATTCCTTTGGTTATCATGCGCATTACAAAATGACGTGCAAATAATAACATCTCAGAAAAAAAAATCAGTGAAAACATAACTATAGCTAGTTGATATTTGATTTAAAAGGTAATTTTCGCAATCCGGGCATTTATTCTGTATAATTTCTCGGTTTGTATCGGCATAACTATTGTCGTATTTATTACTCTCTTTCAAAACACACTAAAGCCGGATTCATGTACAAAGAAAACTTACAGACAAGTCAGCCTCGCGACAAGGAACTACGTTCCAGAGTTAAATTATTTGGCAATCTGCTAGGCAACGTCATACGTGAACATGCCGGCAATAGCGTTTATGTGGCAGTCGAAACATTGCGCAAGGGTTATATCAAATTACGCAATGAAGATAATCCTCGCCTGCGCTCAAGACTGCGTGAACTGATCGAAAGACTGGAACCTTCAGAACTCAGCCAGGTATTACGCGCGTTCAGCATTTATTTTACCCTGGTCAATATTGCAGAAGAATCATTCATGCATCAGCAACGCAGGCGTCAGGTAAGATCAGGGGCCTCATTATGGACTGGTTCGTTCTCTGACACCTTGACGCAATTCATGATGGATGGCATTACAGCCGAGCAACTGCAAACCTTGATGGACCGTCTAGCCTACATCCCGGTTTTTACCGCTCACCCTACCGAATCCAAGCGTAGAACCATCATGGAAATTCTGCGAAGAATTTTTGTCACCAGTGAGAAATTGCAGGACAAAAACCTGGGTAAAGATGAACTACGTGAAGTCAGGGAGCAGCTTGAGGCTGATATACAGATTCTCTGGAAAACTGATGAAGTACGCGTACATAAACCACAGGTACGCGATGAAATTCGTAATGGGCTTTATTATTTCAGGGAATGTTTGTTTGATGCCGTACCGCAGGTTTACCGCTATCTGGAGAAGGCGGTGTACCGAAACTACGGCAATAATGCCAACGATGAAAATCTGGTGAAGACACCCAGCTTTCTGACATTTGGCTCCTGGATCGGCGGCGACCGCGATGGCAACCCCTTTGTAAAACCCGAAACAACAGCGCTGGCTGTACGCCTGCATAATCAGGAAATATTGCAGGAGTACATAAAAAGAGTTGAGGAATTAGGTAAAGTACTGACCCATTCCGCACAAATGATCACACCCAGCGATGCCTTCATTGGCAATCAAGAAGAAGATCAGGCCATCATCGAAGAAGCATTTAACGAAAAACCTAACCGCTTTATACAGGAACCTTATCGCCGCAAGCTACACCTGATCAGATACCGATTGAAGAGAAATCTGCAAGCAGCTGCACAACGCATAGAGGGCACGTTTGCAGACACTTCTTCAACCTATAAGGATGAAAGTGAGTTTTTACGCGATCTCAACCTTATCAGTGACTCGCTAAAAAGTCATAATGATAACAATATTGCCAACGGCGAATTAAAAGACCTGATTCGCCTGGTCGAAACTTTTGGTTTTTATCTGGTCAGGCTGGATGTACGCCAGGAATCAACACGCCATACGGATGCTGTCAACGAAATCTGTACCGCTCTGGGAATATGTGACAACTACCAGTCACAGTCCGAAGCTGAAAAACTGGTCACCTTATCTGCAGCATTATCCAATCCAGAAAAAGCGGCGCTTGCACTGCATGAGCTCCAAGAATTGACACGAGAAACTGTTGAGGTCTTCAAGACCATGACGGACATTCGCCAGGAGGTTAGCCCGAAAGCATTCGGCAACTATGTCATCTCTATGACGCACTGCGCCAGCCATGTGATGGAAGTGATGTTTCTTGCGCGTCTGGCCGGACTGGCCGGTTATGATGGCGACCACTGGTATTGCCATATCAATGTATCGCCATTGTTTGAAACCGTTGAAGATCTTTCCCATGTCGAAGAAGTGCTGACCAATCTACTGGACAATTCAACCTATAAGGCATTACTGCAAGCGTCAGATAATACCCAGGAGATCATGCTGGGCTATTCCGACTCCTGCAAGGACGGCGGCATCCTCGCCTCTGCCTGGAGCCTGTATGAAGCACAAAACAAAATCATTCGCCTGACCAAAAAACATCAGATTGAATGTCGTTTGTTCCATGGCCGTGGTGGCACCATTGGTCGTGGTGGCGGTCCGACACATGAAGCCATCCTGTCGCAACCAGGCAATACCGTACTTGGCCAGATCAAGTTCACCGAACAGGGTGAAGTGCTTTCCTATAAATACAGCAACAGAGAAACAGCTATTTATGAGCTTACCATGGGCATCACCGGCTTGATGAAGGCCAGCCGTTGCATCATTGATCCCGTAGAAGATGAGCGCAATGATTACATGGGCATCATGGATGAACTGACCCGCATTGGTGAGCAAAGCTATCGTGAACTGACTGACCAATCAAAAGCGTTTCTCGATTATTTCTACGAAGCCACACCGGTAGCCGAGATCGGCTTGATGAATATTGGTTCACGCCCGTCACATCGTAAGAAACAGGATCGTTCAAAGTCCTCTGTCAGGGCGATTCCGTGGGTGTTCGGCTGGGCGCAGGCACGGCAAACATTGCCAGCCTGGTATGGTATTGGTGCGGCACTGGCTGAATGGCGTAGCGATAAGCCGGAAAGACTGGCTAAATTACAGAAAATGTATCTTGAGTGGCCGTTTTTTCACTCGCTAATAAGCAACAGCCAAATGGCCCTTTATAAGAGCGAAATGGACATTGCCAAGGAATATGCGAGCTTGTGCCTGAGTTCTGAAACCGAAAAGGAAATCTATGAAAAAATTCGTGGGGAATACACCCGCACAGTTAATCATGTGTTGAATGTATGCAATTATCAAAGCTTGCTGGAAGATAATCCCATACTGTCCTTATCGCTAACGCGCAGAAATCCTTATCTTGATCCGTTGAATTATATTCAGATCACCCTGCTCGAAAGATACAGAAATGAAAATCTCGCCGATGATGAAACTTCAATTTGGCTTGACCCGTTGTTACGTTCAATTAATGCTATTGCTTCTGGTATGCGCAATACTGGATAAACATAATTGCAGGCTGCTTTCACTGCAGCCTGTATTTTTCAGCTTTATTGTTTCTGCCAAACCAGAATACGATTATTCACCGGCATTTCTATATCCTTGAGCAGACGCATACCCGCCTGACGAGCTAACTTATCCAGCTCGCTAAATTCACGTATGCCACTCAGGGGGTCACGTTGTTGCAGCCATTGGTCGAAATTCGCATTACTCTCACTGGTATAGGCTCCGTGATAATTAAAAGGCCCATATAAAACAAACAGACCTCGCTTTTTTAGTACACTCTCAAGCGCTTTAAACAGCGACAAGACAGAATCCCAGGACATGATATGCACTGTATTGGCTGAAAAAATATAATCCGCTTGCGCCAGCGGCCAATCCACCTGATTAACATCCAGGCACAGCGGCTCAGGCAGGTTCTCATGTATTGAATCTTCAAGCCAGGCTTGAATACCTGGCAGGTATTCTTCACAATCTGAGGTTTGCCATTGTACATGTGGCAAGTGCTCGGCAAAAAATACAGCATGCTGCCCTGTACCACTGCCAATTTCCAGTACCGTACCGGGCTCGGTATAAAGTGTCTCAATCACAGAGAGAATCACATGCTTGTTTTGTTCACAGGATTCGGAAAAGGGTTTATTCATTTTTACTCACCTTGAGACTATTAGTTTACCAATAACCAGTGCATCGAATATCATGCTTGTTTTATAGTTGGCTTATCTGACTGCCTGAATATTACCATTGACCTGAGCTCAACAGGAAAACAATATGAACACCAAAGTCATCACACAATTTTTACAAGACATGGCTGACACTGCCACCCGCATGGATCTGCAAGCGCATATGGACCTGATTTCAAAAAAAATACAAATTTCGGCGTGCCCGGTTTTGATGTAATCGGCTATCAAGACTGGGCAGCACAATGCCAACATAAGTTTTCTCAAGGCTTGATCAAGCAAGTATCCTATCAGGGTTTAAAAATTATCAATCCGGATGGCCAGCGCATTATGTTCAAGACCATTGAAACGTTAGAAACAACCGATGGACACCATCAGGTGATGAGGATTGAAGTTATTCAGGAAAAAGAAGCGGATGATAAATGGCACCTGACCCAGGAACGCGTTTTACCTCAAGACGAGCTTGATCATGATCGTCAAATTGGTCTGTTTTAGATGAAGACAACTATTAAGGCGGGTCTGTACCCGCGTCAAGTCAATCAGGCGACCTGAACCGGAATGGTATTGCTCATGCGCTTGATCTGGTTAGTTTCATCCAGATAGACCAGTTTTGGTTTGAAATGTGCCAGCTCACTCTGCTCAACATTGGCGTAGCTACAAATAATGACTCTGTCTCCGGGTCTGGCTTTGTGTGCCGCAGCCCCATTGACTGAAATAATACCGGAATGATTCTCGGCACGAATAGCATAAGTTGTGAATCGCTTGCCATTGTCCAGGTTATAGATCTGAATCTGCTCATACTCAAGAATATCAGCGGTATCCAGCAAATGACCGTCGATCGCACACGAACCTTCATACTCCAGTTCTGAGTGGGTTACACGGGCATGGTGCAATTTAGCCTTGAGTAGTGTTCTTTGCATCGATAAATCCATAACATTGTGAATCTTATACGTTTTAAATTGTACCAGATAATTCAACTGTCATGTTATCGATTAACCTGGTACTACCCAGTTTGACCGCGGAAAGGATCACCAGTTCGCTATCATCAGGCTTTGCTGGCTGCAGATCGCTAACCCGCCTGATGCTTACATAATCAGGTAATAATCCTTTGTTTTCCAGTATTTTGGCAGCATTTTCCTCGATCTTCTTGTAATCTCGCTCACCAGCTGTGATCTTATCCACAATCAATGCAAGGTATTGATGAAGATAAGCAGCCTGCTTTCTCTGCCTTGAATCCAGGTAGCTGTTACGCGAGCTCATCGCCAGGCCGTCACTTTCTCGTACTGTCGGCACCCCCAGCACTTTTATGGGGAAATCCAGATCATGCACCATTTTTTTGATGAGAAATAATTGCTGGAAATCTTTCTCGCCAAATACCGCAATATCTGGCTGCACTATGTTAAACAACTTGGCCACGATGGTGGTCACGCCGACAAAATGCGCTGGACGAAACTCCCCGCATAAAATGCTCGATAATCCCGGCACTTCGACCTGGGTAAGAACGTCATTGTTGTTATAAATTTCTTCTGTTGCCGGAGCAAACAATAAATCAACGTCGCGCTCAGCCAGCAAGCTGCAATCCCTGTCAAAGGTTCGTGGATAGCTGTCTATGTCTTCACCAACCCCGAATTGTGTCGGGTTAACAAATATACTGACAATAACCTTACTGGCATGCTGGCGGGCGACATCCATCAGTTTCAGGTGGCCCTCATGTAAATTTCCCATGGTCGGCACGAACGCGATGATTTCCCCTTCACTTCTCCAGCGTTGCGTCGCTGCTCGGCATTGCGATTTTATCTTGATGGTTTGCATACTGATAATTGTAGCGCAAACGACGCTTGCTAATCAGACGATCGAAAATTTCGGTCAACATTGACCAATATAGATGACCCCTTGAAAACCTGAATGGCTCTCGGCATTATTTATTCAAAACTCTGTTCAGGCGCAGGGAAGCGCCCTTGTTTTACTGCACTGACATATGCCGCTACTGCCTCATGAATACCAGCCGCCTGCTGCATAAAATTCTTGCTGAACCGGGGTGGCTTGCCGGGGGTAATGCCTAGTATATCCTGCAATACCAATACTTGTGCATCGGTGCCCGGACCAGCACCAATGCCAATCACAGGAACCTGTACATTCTGTGTTATTTCATTGGCGAGTAACACCGGCACACATTCCAGCAACAACATATCGGCACCGGCCTGTTGAAGCTTTTCTGCATCCACCAGCATGGCGTCGGCTGATGCCTGGTCGCGACCCTGTACCCGGTAGCCACCCAGTTTATGCACCGATTGTGGCTGCAAACCCAGATGCGCGCAAACGGGTATTCCTTGTTCAGTCAGCGCCTGAACTACCGGCAGCTGTACACTACCGCCTTCCAGTTTAACCATATGGGCACCGCCCTCACGCATTAAGCGGGCGGCATTCATTAGCGCCTGATCGATGTTGGCATAACTCATAAAAGGCATGTCAACCATTAACAATGCACGCCGGATATTTCTACCGACGCAGGCTGCATGATAAACCATGTCATCCATACTCACCGGCAAGGTCGTGTCATGACCCTGTATCACCATCCCCAGCGAGTCACCCACCAGAATGATATCCACTCCAGCCTGATCCAGCACTCCAGCAAAGCTGGCATCATAAGCCGTCAGGGTGGCAAACTTTTCACCTGCCTTCTTCATGGCCAGCAAGGTATTGATGGTTACTTTTTTCACAGGCTCAGTACTTTCCTTCAACGTTCAAATATCATTCAGCTACATAACCATGGGTAATGGATTGAAATAATGCCGACCACTTCGCATGGACAAGATGCGGTTTAATAATAGCTGATAATCCTCTTCTTTGTTAACGGGATCAATCTCCGCCGCATTAACAATCAGTAAAGGCGCATCCTGATAATGATGGAAAAAACGCGAATAGATATCCACCAGGCGGATTAA
Source organism: uncultured Gammaproteobacteria bacterium (assembly GCA_963807455.1). Taxonomy (GTDB): domain Bacteria; phylum Pseudomonadota; class Gammaproteobacteria; order JAADHQ01; family JAADHQ01; genus JAADHQ01. The sequence continues at coordinate 64,098 of CAWECS010000026.1, forward strand.
ATAATCTTTATCCATCCACTGCTCGGATTTGATTCCTCTGCCAATAATTCGCTGTCGCAACACATCCACAGGAGCCTGTAGATAGATCACCAGGTCCGGTACAGGCGCCTGAATATCCAGCTTATCGGCGACTTGCAAATACAACTGCATTTCATCAGCATCAAGCGTTAATTCTGCAAACATTCGGTCCTTGTCCATGAGAAAATCTGCGATACGAACCGGGCTAAACATATCATGCTGCTGTAATTCCTGCATTTGTTGGGCACGTTGAAACAGAAAAAACAACTGCGCTGGCAGGGCCCCGGCTTTGGGATCATCATAAAATCGTTCCAGGAATGGATTGCCACTGGCATCTTCCAGCATCAACTCTGAACCAAAACTTTCAGACAAGCGCCGTGCCAGACTGGTTTTACCTACGCCAATAGGGCCTTCAATAACGATATAGCGATGATGAGATGTGACTACGGGCATAATTCCTCTTCCAGTCTTTGTATTACCTTACCCTGAAGATCTTGCTGTAAGAGTGCTGCAATATAACCTTTCCCGGGGACGCTGATGGTTGCATCCAGTTCTTGTAGCGGATAAAGCACAAACGCCCTTTCATGCATGCCTGGATGAGGCACGACCAGCTCAGCGGTATCGATTTTTTCATTACCATATAGCAGGATATCGAGATCGATATTACGCGCTTGCCACCGCTCGCCCTGTCTGTTTCTGCCCATATCATTTTCGATCATCTGACAATGCTCGAGCAAGGTTTTTGCGTCAAGGTCTGTTTCCAGCTCAATGACTGCATTCAGATAATCAGCCTGATCAGATGGTCCCATGGGAGTTGTCATATAGATCCCTGATACTTTTTTCAAGTCGGTGACAGGTATCTTTTTGAGCGCATTTACGGCTGTTTGCAATTGTTTTATTCGATCAGACAGGTTACTACCCAAACCTATAAACGCACGTACAGCCATTACTCGTTCTCTTGTCCACGACTTTTTTGTTTGCCTGGGCCGCGTTTACCTGTTTGTCGAGTGACGCGTGTCATCTTTTTCTTTTCAGATGAGCTGGCATCCTGAAAACGTGTCCACCACTCAGCTTGCTCAGCAGGCGCTTCATTGCAAGCAGCCCGCAATAACATAAAATCATAGGCAGCGCGAAAACGTGGATGTGACAACAGTTTGTAAGGACGCATACCCATCATAAAATCAAAGCGGCCCTGTAGTTGCCAGACCTCTCGCATAAAAATACTGAAACGCTTCGGGATTGAAGTATGTCTGGATTGTTGCGACAGGATTTGTGCGATGGCCTTCTGCATCGCCGGGAAAGCTGGCAGATCTTCTTCTGCACTAATCCGTTGTGATAAAACCCTGATTGGCTCCCATAACAAGGCTGCGTAGATAAAAGCCGGCGTCACTGATTTACCCTGTTGCAGGCGCTCATCGGTATTTTTCATTGCCTGGGCAACCAGCATAACAGGGAAACCTTGCTCTTCACGTGATAACTCTGCTTCGGTCATCGGGTACAGATGACCGAACAGACCATAATGTCGCAGGGTTTCAAATGTTTGCAAAGCCTGCCCCGAGAGAAACAATTTAACAGATTCATCAAACAATCTGGATGGGGAAATGTCTTGCAGCAAAGGCGCCAGTTCAAACAGGGGCTTCTCGGTTTCCTCATGGATTTTAAAACCGAGCTTGACGGAAAAACGCGCCACCCTCAACATTCTAACAGGATCTTCACGATAACGTTGCTGCGCGTCACCGATAACACGTAACAGGCCTTGTTTGATATCCTGCATACCATTCAGGTAGTCGAGAACGGAGTAGTCTTTTATATCATAATAAAGGGCGTTGACAGTAAAATCTCTGCGCCTGGCATCTTCCTCTATACTGCCATAGACATTATCACGTAAAAGGCGTCCCTGCTCCGATTCTTTACGTTCATCATCATCACCTTCGCCCTTACCACGGAAAGTCGCGACTTCGATGATCTCACGGCCGAAAAAGACATGGGCCAGGCGAAATCGCCTGCCGATAAGGCGGCAATTACGAAACAGGGATTTGACTTCTTCGGGGCTGGCGTCGGTGGCGATATCAAAATCCTTGGGTTCAAGCCCAAGAATCAGATCACGAACACCTCCACCGACCAGGCATGCCTGATAGCCTGCTTTATGCAAACGATATAATACCTTAAGCGCATTTTCGCTGATATTTTCACGTGAGATATTATGATTGGAACGCGGTATGACAAAAGCGGAAGTTTTTGATGCAGCATCCGGCTTACTGAACCACTTGGAAATTCGCTTTATAAATCCCTGCGATGAATGCTTGTTTTCGTCGATCACTAAACCATATTTAAATTGTCAAAAGTAGGACTAACTATACAGCTCGAAACAACAATATCCTACCCTTATATGATGACTTCTGCTAACAAAACAGACTGCTACTATTACCAACTCGATAATTCTTGCATTTCACGCATGACCTCCGTCAGAGCTGCCTGCTGCGTGTCCACCAGGCATACCAGGTTAGCCACACTGCAAACACTACGGCTCTTTCCATGCACTACCCAGCCCGCAGGAGGCGTCCAGCCACTCAGGCCGGTAAACATCGAAAGTTGATCAGCATTTCCCTGGACAATTCGCTTGTAATCATGAGCAAACATGGCGAGGGACGTCATTTCCTGCTCCTGCATGAGACCATAGCCTTCGACGAACGCTCCGTCATCTCGAAACAGGCAGACAACCATTACTCCATCCAGGGCCAACAGACGCTTAATCATACTGCAACCTCATGCCAATGCAGCATAAGCCGATTCCAGGTCAGCTGTGTCATTTTCCAGCACAACACCATATTGACCATGGGTAACAGTCGTCCAGTCCAGCCCGATCATGGAAAAGCCCTGTACCGGATAAAAGCCTTTCTCATTGGTCATATTTTCCCAACCACGAGCCTGCATGGTGGCAATAGAGGTATTGGCAACACAGACATGACTCAAAAGATCCAGCGCGGTTTCATTCAAGCTGTTACCTGCGTTGATTCGGCTATTGAGCAGTTCGCCTTTATCAGTAAACTCGAACGCAGCCAGCGCCCCCGGCAATGCCATTAATTGATCCAGATTGGCCATATAAAATCTCCGTAAATCAATGATATTATTTGTTATTTAAACCAAATCATCTGCTTCATCAAACAAGTTCCGACGCATTAAGTTAAACACCTGGTTGAGCGAAGCTTGTGACTCATCTATAAAACAAAAAACATTGGCGACGACACAAACAGTAAAAACAGGGCCCTTGACGATCCAGCCCTTGTTCGGAAACAAGCCGCAATGATCGCAAAATTGACTGAGAATGGCGGATTGCATATGCACGCTCATGGTCGTTGCCCGGCACATAATGGAGGCCTGACGAGCCTGCTCATCGTTCATATCGCCCTTATAGGTAAAGCGGTCACCACGGTAGGAATATTCGCCAGCACAGATGACGCCGGGCATATCCGCTAATTCTGTTAGAATACTCATAATTTCTCTCTACTGAGTTTCCTTATTATTATTAATTCAGATGCTTTAGTATTTATTATTAACTATAGCAAGCTGACATGACAAGGCACAAGTACATGAATCAACACACCACTATTAATCATGATACTCACTATGTAGGTATTTTACGAAGGATTGGTGCCTTTGCCTATGATTTTATTTTACTGCTGGCGGTTTTATTTCTCATGACAGCCATTCTCATGCCGATCAGCAGAGGCTTCATCTCACCTGCGAATATTTTTTTTAAAATATACATTGTGTTCACTATTTTTATTTTCTTTGGCTGGTTTTGGGTGCATGGTGGTCAAACCCTGGGCATGCGCGCCTGGAAAATCCGTGTTGAGATGGAGGATGGCAATAACCTGGGCTGGCCTCAGGCCTTGCTTAGATTCATTCTTGCCGTGCTGACACTTGGAGTAGGTCTGTTATGGTGTCTATGGGATGCAAAGTACCGCGCCTTATATGATGTGCTGGCGAAAACTCAGGTCATTCGCGTTGATAAGGGTTATGTACCCCCACTGAATTAGACCTTGAGCATTAAAACACCTTCTTTAATGCCCAGATACCACCAAACGCAAATAACAAACTCGGTAACAGCGCACTGATGACAGGATTCAAGCCGTAGCCGACGCCAATATAGTTTAATGCCTGATTAAACATATGAAAGCCCAGACCAAGTAATACGCCCACGAGCAAACGCTGGCCGACATTACTGGATCTTAATGTGCCAAATACAAAAGGCATGGCAATCAGCAGCATAATCAGTGCCGAGAATGGCTTCACCAGTTTCATCCAGAAAGCCAGTTCATATTTCGATGCATCCAGCTGATTGCTTTTCAAGTGTTGCATATAGCGAAATAAAGACACAATCGACAGGTCCTGCTCCTTGACCGACAGGGTATCCAGCATTTCCGGCTGAATCAGTTTATCGCGCTGACGTTGTGGATAATGTTTCTGTGAAAAGCCCTGTTTATTAATCAGCGTTTCTGTCACTCCCTGCAATTGCCATTGCTTCTGACGATATTCTGCTCTTTCCGCTTTAATAATTGAATTGAGTTCTGCTTTTTCATTGAAGCTATAGACGACAACATCGGTTAAGACTTCATCTGGAAATACCTTGCCAACCTGAACAAATTCCTGTTTATTCTTCGACCAAATCCCCTGACCACTCTGTATAGAGGTCGACCCGGTGATGGCGGCAGTTCTTAATTTTTGCGCATGTTGCTCCGCAGGTGGCGCAACCACTTCACCGATAAACACGCCAAATAGCATCAATACTATTCCCGTTTTGATGACAACTATCGTTATACGCGAAATCGACATACCAGCCGCTCTAAGTACAATGAGCTCGCTATGACTGGCCAAACTACCCAGACTCAATAAAGAACCTAGCAAAATAGCGGTATGAAATAACTCATATCCTTTTCCGGGAAGCACGAACAACATATATTCAAGTGCTTTGAAGACAGTGTAGTCGCCTCTGAGATCACCCAGCTGATCGATAAAAACAAAAAATCCGCTCAGCGCTATTAACACCAGAAAAGCCAACAAAGAACCCATCAGTACAGCACGGCCCAAATACCGCTCTATAATATTCACAGTTTCGCTCCGTGGCCAAATAGTGTCCGGCGTGCCCATTGCCAACCAAACTGTTTCAATAACACCAGAAGCGTTAACAGAAACATCAGCCCATGCACCCAACTAATGCCGATATATAAGGGGATTTTTTCACTCACCACCCAGGACTTGGAAACTGCTATCATGTTAATGTAAACCACGTAAACCAGTATCCCTACAAACAGTTTGCCAAACTGCCCCTGACGTGGATTGATTCTCGACAACGGCACAGCCAGAAAAGCCAACATCAATATGGAGAGCGGAATAGCCAAACGCCATTGCAATTCTGCCCATGCCTTTAATGACCCGAGATTAATTAATTCCAGTGTCGTCATCGCCTCAGTGCTGGATGGGCTGATAGTCTTTTTTGATGAGGCGACACGCAAACTATGCCGGGAAAAATTCATTTGCCTATAGTCAGTCTCACCCGGATCACCTTCATATCGTGAACCATTCACTAATACCAGCAAGCGCTCTTCTGTGTCGGCATCCACTTCCATATGGGCTGTTTCAGCCACCATCATAATCGAACGCTCCTTGTATTTCGTTTGTATAAATACATTACGCATCTCTGTGCGATCTGGTGACATGGCTTCAAGATATATAATACGTTCTCCACTGACATGAAATTTACCTGGGCTGATACCAGTAAATTCCATGTTTTTGGCAAATTGTCTCGCCAGTACTGCTTCATAACTGGCCGCCCATGGAACCAGATAGAAACTCAATATTGCGATCATGATTGATAGCGGGATAGCAATCATGAAAATCGGGCGATACAGTCGACCGGTACCCACTCCACAAGCTGCCAGGGATGCCATTTCATGGTCCCGGTACAATCGCCCAAAGAACATCAAAATAGAAATATAAAAGGCCAGAGGTGTCAGAATAATCAGATAACGAATGGAAACCAGCGCGGTAAGAATCAGTAAATAACTACCCGGCAATTCCCCGGATGCCACATCCCCGAGAAAACGTACCACCTTGTTACTGAGAAAAATCAGATATAAAACAATGGCTACTCCAATCAGTGTCCTCAACAACTCCCGATTGATATAGCGGTCCAGCACCGAACTCATTTCAGTGGCTCGTAAGAAAAGTTATCATTTTGGCTGGATAAATGCATTTTTTGTAGTAAACTTCCAAAAATAGTAAAATTCTTTTGTTTGCGAATTCGGCTAACCTGAGAATAAGGCTGACAAAATAACATTTATTCAACACTTTAATTATCATTATACATCATCATTGCCAAGGATAAATGCAAACAATCAATAATCATTTGTCATGCTATTAAAGTAGCATGCTGACAGCCATAAAGTCTGTTCAGGTCAGGAGAAAATATGGAATTTAATGTTAAAAGCGGTAATCCAGAGAAGCAACGCACTGCTTGCGTGGTCGTCGGCATTTTCGAGCCCCGCCGCCTGTCACAATCAGCTGAACAACTCGATAAGGCCAGTGATGGTTATTTGTCCAACCTATTACGCCGTGGTGATATCGAAGGCAAACTGGGCCAATCCCTGTTGCTGTACAATGTTCCAGGCACCCTCAGTGACCGTGTGCTACTGGTCGGTTGCGGACGCGAGCGTGAACTGAGCATCCAAAAATATGCGACTATCATCTCAACAGCGACCATGGCCCTGAATGAAGGCGGTAGCATGGAAGCTGTTTTTTACCTTACTGACATCAATATCAAGGGACAGGATAGCGCCTGGAAAGTCAGCCAACTGATTCTCACAGTGGAAGATGCGCTATACCGCTTTGATCAACTGAAATCCGCCAAGGATGAGTTCAGAAGACCACTACGCAAGATCATTATCAGCATCCCCAGTCGACGCGAACTATCTGAATGCGAGGAAGCTCTGAAAACCGCACAGGCCATTGCCAATGGTGTCACTACCGCCAAAGATCTGAGCAATCTGCCTGGCAATATTTGCACACCGACATATCTGGCGGGACAGGCGCTGATGCTGGCGAAACAGCACGAAACAGTCACCACGACCATTCTTGAAGAATCTGATATGGAAGAACTGGGAATGGGCGCTCTGTTGTCCGTGTCCAAAGGCAGCCGCCAGCCCGCAAAACTGATTGTCATGGAATACAAAGGCGCCGATAGTAGTCAGAAACCTGTCGTTTTCGTTGGCAAGGGCCTGACTTTCGATGCCGGCGGCATTTCCATAAAACCAGCCGCAGCCATGGATGAAATGAAATACGACATGTGTGGTGGTGCCAGTGTATTCGGCGCCATACAAGCCTGTGCAGAGCTTGGCCTACCACTCAATGTCATTGGCGTTGTACCGAGCTCTGAAAACCTGCCGGATGGGGACGCTAACAAACCCGGTGATATTGTCACCAGCATGTCAGGACAAACTATCGAAATTCTTAATACCGATGCCGAAGGGCGACTTATTTTGTGCGATGCACTGACTTATTGCGAACGCTTCGAACCGGCCGTTGCCATTGATATAGCCACCTTGACGGGCGCCTGCATTGTTGCTCTTGGACATCATGCTCAGGGGCTTCTTAGTAATCATAATCCTCTCACTCATGAATTACTCAATGCGGGCAAACAAATCAATGATCGCGCCTGGGAATTGCCCTTATGGGAAGATTACCAAAGCCAGCTGGACAGCAATTTTGCCGATATGGCCAATGTGGGTGGACGTGATGCCGGTACGATTACTGCGGCCTGCTTTTTGGCCCGGTATACCAAAAAGTTTAAATGGGCGCATCTGGACATCGCCGGCACCGCCTGGAAAAGTGGCAAGGAAAAAGGCGCTACCGGGCGCCCTGTGCCAATGCTGATGCAATTTCTGTTAAACCGAGTTTAATAATTATACTCAGGAATCTGCCTTGTCGTGACCCGCATCGATTTCTATATCAGCCCCCAAAGCGAGGAACTGGCACGCTATCATGTGGCCTGCAAACTGACAGAAAAGGCCTATAAATTAGGCAATAAGGTCTATATTCACACAGAATCCAGCGAACAGGCCAGGCAAATTGACGACTTGTTATGGACATTTCGGGACGGCAGTTTCATCCCACATCAGACCTGCTCGCAAGATTCTGAAAAATCCGCACCTGTTCTCATAGGACATGATAAAGATCTTCCATCTGAAGCCGATATACTCATTAACCTGGCTCAGGATATTCCAGATTTCTTCAGTCAATTTGATAGAGTGGCTGAACTGGTGAACGAAAATCCTGATGCCCGGGTACGGGCACGCGAGCGATACAAGTTTTATCGAGACCGTGGATATGAATTAAACACCTATAATTTGTAAACATGCCATTATGAATACGATACGCAATTCGACTGTAAAAAAATTTCCTGCTACTGATGATAGCATCCCGACACTTGAGACACCGCATCGGACAGACAACAAGGACGACATCAAACTCGAGGCACTGGTCAAACAACTGGCTGATGAGCTGCAAGCTTCACTGCATCAACACCTGTACCAGGCAATGGTGAAAACCCTGCACCAAGTAGTCAACCAGGAAAGCAAGAAACTATCCGATAAAATACTCGAAAAACTTCATCACGAGCTTCCTGAAATTATCGAAACAGCCTGCCATCAGAACATCGACGACAAACACTCTGCTTGACAGGTAAGGCCTCGATTACCTGATAATGAGTCAAGGACTGACTCTTTGCCTGCATTGATAAAACCTTTCTCTGGTGAGATATCCGGCTGCGGGTTATAATACCGCTCGGAGCGCTCATAGTTAACCTGTTGAGCACACATTCTTTATTTATTGACTCAACAAAGACCGCGATCATGGACAAAACCTACAACCCGCAGGATTTAGAACAACGTTGGTATCAAATCTGGGAAGAAAAACAGTTCTTTTCGCCAACGGGTAATGGTAATCCCTATTGCATTATGATCCCGCCGCCCAATGTCACCGGCAGCCTGCACATGGGCCATGCCTTTCAGGATACCATCATGGACACCTTGATCCGCTATCATCGTATGCGTGGTGACAATACGCTCTGGCAAGCTGGCACTGATCATGCCGGCATCGCCACGCAAATGGTCGTTGAACGTCAGCTGAATGCCGAAGGTAAAACCCGACATGATCTGGGACGAGATGCCTTCACCAAAAAAATCTGGGACTGGAAGGAACAATCCGGCGGCACCATCACCCAACAATTACGCCGTATGGGTGCCTCACTGGACTGGTCCCGTGAACGTTTCACCATGGATGAGGGCTTATCTGACGCGGTCGTGGAAGTCTTTGTCAGCTGTATGAAGAAGGCCTGATTTATCGTGGCAAACGACTGGTGAACTGGGACCCGGTTTTGCATACCGCGGTATCTGATCTGGAAGTTATTTCCGAAGAAGAAAACGGCCATCTCTGGCATCTGAAATACCCGCTCAGCGATGGCAGCTTTCTGGTGGTCGCCACCACACGACCGGAAACCATGCTGGGTGATTCTGCCGTTGCCGTACACCCTGATGATGAACGTTACCAGCATCTCATTGGTCAAACCATCAACCTACCACTGGTCGGTCGTGAAATTCCCATCATCGCCGATGACTATGTCGATACGGAATTTGGCACTGGTTGTGTAAAAATTACGCCTGCCCATGATTTTAATGACTATGAAATGGGCAAACGACATGACCTGCCCATGCATAATATCTTTACCATTGATGCCTGCATTAATGACGATGCCCCGGAAAAATACCGCGGCCAGGATCGTTATGAAGCACGCGACATGATCATCCATGACCTCAAGGCACTGGACCTGCTGGATCGCATCGATGATCATAAACTGATGGTGCCCCGTGGCGACCGCTCCGGTGCTGTTGTAGAACCTTTCCTGACTGATCAGTGGTATGTAAAAATTGCGCCGCTGGCAGAACCTGCCATCAAGGCCGTTGAAAATGGCGATATCCGATTTGTACCGGATAACTGGAAAAACACCTACTTTGAATGGATGAACAATATTCAGGACTGGTGTATCAGCCGACAAATCTGGTGGGGGCATCGTATACCTGCCTGGTATGATCTCGATAGCAATATCTATGTCGGCCTCAATGAAGCCGATGTGCGTGAAAAATACAACCTCTCCAATGATGTCATCCTGACACAGGATGAAGATGTACTCGACACCTGGTTTTCGTCTGCTTTGTGGCCATTTTCCACTCTCGGCTGGCCACAACAAACACAGGCCCTGAAAACCTTCTACCCTACCAGCGTACTGGTCACCGGCTTTGACATTATCTTTTTCTGGGTTGCGCGCATGATCATGATGGGGCTCAAGTTCATGGGTCAGGTGCCTTTTCGGGAGGTTTATATTCATGGCCTGGTACGCGATGCAGAAGGCCAAAAAATGTCCAAATCCAAAGGCAATGTTCTCGACCCGATTGATGTCATTGATGGTATCGATCTGGAATCATTGGTGAATAAACGCACCAGTGGCATGATGCAACCACACCTGGCTCAACGCATCGAAAAACAAACGCGTAACACTATGCCTGAAGGTATACCCGCTTTTGGCACCGACGCCCTGCGCTTTACCTTTGCATCACTGGCCACCACTGGTCGCGACATTGTTCTGTCAATGGATCGAATTGAGGGCTATCGAAATTTTTGCAACAAATTATGGAATGCCGCGCGCTATGTACTCATGAACACTGAAGATCATGATTGCGGGCAATCCGGTCATAGTGTTGAGCTCAACAGTGCAGATCACTGGATCCTCAGTCGCTTACAGACCACGATTGAAAGTGTGCATAAATCAATCGAAACCTACCGCTTTGACCATGCCGCACAAGCTATTTATGAGTTTACCTGGAATGAATATTGTGACTGGTATCTGGAATTATCCAAACCCGTGCTGTATAGCGAAAACAGTACAGAAGAACAATGTCGTGGCACACGAAAAACACTGGTGCAGGTACTTGAGACGCTATTACGACTTGCCCATCCGATCATGCCATTTATTACTGAAGAAATCTGGCAACGCGTGGCCGCACTGGCTGGCCAATCGGGTGAAACCATTATGCTACAAAGCTATCCCGAAGCTGATCAGAAACAAGTCTATCCCGGTGCTGTTGATGAAATCCAATGGGTCATGGACTTTGTACTGGGGATACGCAAAATTCGCAGCGGTATGAATATAAAACCGGGTAAACCGTTACCGGTATTATTACAAAACGCATCGGAACTGGACCAGAAGCGCCTGACCAATACCCTGCAATACCTGAAATCACTGGCACGGGTGGAATCTGTTAGTGTATTGACGGATGAAGAAGCACCCGAATCTGCCACTGCATTGGTCGGTGAAATGAAGGTGCTGATCCCGATGGCAGGCCTGATTGATGTTGCCGAAGAAAAAACACGATTATCGAAAGAAATAGACAAATACGAAAAAGAGATAGTGCGTATTGAAGCAAAACTCAGCAATGAGAATTTCACCAATCGTGCGCCTGAAGCCGTTGTTGACAAGGAAAGGAAAAAACTGGAAGAGGCAGGTAGAGCCTTGCACAGTCTACAGGAACAGCTGGAGCGAATTTCAAAGATCTGAATCTAAATTACCACGAAGACTCGAAGGCACGAAGTTAACTGAAGAAGACATAAATAAAATTTTCATCATTATCTTCGTGCCTTCGAGCCTTCGTGGTTCAAACCGTAATGCCCATCACCTCAAAGACACTAAGTATTCATGAAAAAAATAGCTATAAACTGGATATTTTACCAGGCATCTTCGAATCAGACAGCCGCCATACTCATAACAAACTTAACAACCAACACTAGAGTCAGGATAAAAAGAACCGTCATAATAATACCAACAATAATATAAGCAGCAGGACGACCCTTGGCAAAGTCACGCTCTCTGTTCTTGCTGCTCTGCACACCAAACATTGCTGCTAATACGCTTAATATCACCTTGAACAGGCTTACATTATTTTCTGGCTCACTCATATCTCACCTTGTTTAATTTAACTTCTTTAAGTCTTACGAAAGACACGTATCATACTGCATAAATACTACACGGTATTTAACAGGAAAAAGATTATATAAAATGTCGGCGCGTTTCAAATACACTATTGGAAAAACCTTTTCCTTGCCAGCGGATCATTCTCTTTAACAGAAAATCAAACCAGACGGGATTATATTTTCGCACCTCGCGCAATACCTGGTATTGCCCGGCATCCAGCAGCCCCATACGCACGATCATTTTTAAGGGTATAATGGGTAGAATACCCGGCAATGGATAATCTGAACCATTGATCAATCGATGATGCCAGTCTTCCTTTATTAACAAATGCTTTACCGGCTCATCCAGCCTGTTCATTTGTAGTACTGCCGAGATATCACCATAAAGCAGATCATTATATTGCGGCTCATTCATCATTCTGCTGAATAACTCAAAACAGGATTTCTGACCTGCCTTTGGACCTTTGTCAAAATCAGTGGCAGACCCTAATGACGCGCAATGAGCCACAATCACTTTAACTCCCTGGTCAAGCGCATGTCTTAATAATAAAGGATTGCCCGAATCACGATGACCTGAAGTACCGACGGCCGTTTCTTGTCCCGCGTGTGATAACAGCGCAATTTTATATTTTTGCATGGCCTGATAAAATGGGATACAACGTGCTGAAGCAGGATCAATCCCCATCGCTTCCGGTAACCATTTGACTGCCCGAGCGCCTCGCTCTACCGCCTTTTGCAATAACTCAACACAGTTCTCACGGTAAGGATGAATAGAAGCAACCCATTCATAACGATCCGGATTGCTGGCTACGATATCTGCAGTGTAGTCATTGGATGTATAGAAAAAAGATCTATCCGGATCTTTTAGACCCTGTTCATTATGATAGTAATCAAAAGCCAGCAGCATCAGTTTCATACCTTCAGGTAAATCCAGCATCAATTTATTCAAGCGATCAACATAAGCCTGATCAATCGTATGTTGATTAACTGCGCAGGAGCCATCCAGATAGAATTTTAGCTGCAGATGCTTGAGTGGGTGCGCCCATGACATCAGGTCAGGACTAACCCATAAACCTTTTGATTGATCACCGACACCCACAAGGTGAACATGATTATCCCAGACCTGATTAAAGTCCAGCCCTGCCATGGCCTCTTGAATCAATGAATGCTGCTGCAGTTCTAGCGGCAAACTATCGGCCAAACATTCATTATAAAAACCATCTTCAGGCCAGTAACGCCAATGTAATCCAGCCAGTCCAGCCAAACCTGCCATCAAGATAAAAGATCTACGTTTCATTAATTAATTTCGCATTGCGTATACCTTGATCAATATCAACCGAGCGTAGCAATAGCATACCTGCAACAAATAAAATCAGAATCGATAACATGGCAATACGATGACTGCCTGTCATCAGTGTTACCCAACCCACCATTATCGGCCCCAGCACAGCCGCGAATTTTCCCAGCATATTATAAAAACCGAAAAATTCAGCTGACTGGCGCGCAGGGATAATACGCGCATATAATGACCGACTCAGCGCCTGCACCCCTCCTTGTACCAGACCGATTAAAAAAGCCAATACATAAAATTCCCAGCTGGAATCCATTTGATAGGCCCAGATAACTACAACAATATAAACCGAAATGGCTATCTGTATACCTGCTTTAGGTCCGATTTTATTACCCAGGTAACCAAACAGTATGGCTGAAGGAAAACCAATAAACTGGGTCATTAACAGTGCGAGAATCAGACTGTTACTATCAATATTCAAGGACAAACCGTAATCGACTGCCATTCTGACAATAGTATCGACTCCATCGATATAGAGCCAGTAAGCCAGCAAAAATGTAAATACAATTTTTAATTGTCTGATTTCGCGGAATGTTTGTCTTAATTGACGAACACCTGCGAGCAAACTATTTAAGCCTTTGACTCCCTCTGCTAATCGCTCAGGCTCTTTGACCCATAAAAAAACTGGTATGGCAAATAGCAGCCACCAAACCGCAACCAGGACAAAAGAAAGTCGTATCGCCGCTGCCGTGCTACTTATTGCAAACGCATCCGGCGATTGCACCATCCACACGCAAAGTGCAAATAGCAGACCCCCGCCAAGATAGCCTAACGCATATCCCAGCGCAGAAACCTTGTCGAGCTTATGACTAGGAGCGACATGAACCAGTAAGGAATCAGAAAAACTCACTCCACCCATGAATCCAATGCATGCCAGGATGTAGATAGCGATGGCCAGCTGCCAGCTGCCCTGTTCCACCAGAAACAAACCAGCACACATGGATATACCGAGAAAAGTAAACAGGAATAAAAACCGTTTTTTACTGCCAGTCTGGTCAGCAATGGAACCCAGCAAAGGTGCCAGTAAAACGATCACCAGACTGGCAACAGAGTTCGCCAGACCCAACTGATAGGTACTTTCATCAGCGCTTAAGGTATTACCCCAATATTGCTTGAAAAATATCGGGAAAAATCCACTCATCACCGTGACGGCATAGGCCGAGTTCGCCCAATCATAAAATGCCCAGGAAATGATGCTTTTCTGTGAATACGCGCCACTCACTGTCTTGCTGGTATCTCATCCTCTAGACGCGGATAATCTATCTTTCCGCTCGGTAAAACCGGCAGCTGATCAATATTGATAATTTCTTTGGGTATATGCAAATCACTTAAACCCTGTTTTCTTGATTCAGCGATTAATTCTTTTCGCTTGGCATCGGCAAAATCGGTAAACAGCACCAGCTGCTCACCTTTGGAACTATCGGGCCGATTGATAACCGCATGCCGGTATTCAGGCCAGGCATTATTCACCATCACCTCTACCGCAGCCAGAGAAATCATTTCTCCACCAATTTTTGCAAAACGTTTCGCCCTGCCTCTTATAAATACATAACCATCTTCGTCAATATCGACAATATCGCCTGTGTCATACCAGCCCTTACCTGATTCTTCAGTCTCAGGCGGGATTATTTCACCAGGACTTTCAGGTAAAATATAGCCTTTCATGACATTCATGCCCTTGACTTGTAATCGCTTGCCATTTTCGATACCTGGCACATCAATCAGACGATATTCCACCCCGGGGACAAAATGACCCACTGAGCCCCTGCGATAAGTCAAAGCAGTATTCGCTGCCAATGCCGGTGAGGTTTCAGTCACGCCATATCCTTGCAGGATTCTCAGTCCGAATTTTTCCATCCACAGCTCTTCTGTTTGCCTGCTTAATGGCTCTGCGCCGGAAAATACATGGCGCAGGGCATGGAAATCATATGGATGAGCCTGATGACCATAGCCATTCAGAAAGGTATTGGTTGAAAATATAATACTGGTGTCGGTTTCATAAGCTAACTCAGGGATGACCTTGTAATGCAATGGAGATGGGTATTGTATCAAGCGTATTCCCATCACCAACGGTAAAATGGTGCCTACGGTAAAACCAAATGAATGAAACACGGGTAAAAAATTAAGCAACACATCCTTCTGGCTGAAATCGATAACACAATACACCTGCCAGCTATTGACCATCAGGTTTTTATGACTCAGTGCAACGCCTTTTGGCAAACCCTCTGAACCGGAGGTGAATAAGACAGCGGCTGTATCATCAGGACTTATGTTTCTTTCATATTTTTTATAGAACAGGTCAGGAAACAATGACGAAAAATAAGCGCTTAATTTATCTGTCAAGCTTAGCTCATCAGCAAGATCCTCGACATAACGTACTTCTGTATGTTCCGATATGGCTTGCAATAAGTCTTCAAGTCCACCTTCCTGGATAAATTTTCGCGAGGTATATACCTGTTTGATTTTAGCGATACTGATACAATTCAGCAGTGCTTTTTTTCCTGCTCCATAGTTCAACATGGCAGGATAACGATCACGTGAGCTTAAAGCATAAACCAACAAAGTGGCGATAATAGTGGTCGGCAAAAATATTCCAACAGCCTGATCCTTGACGGTTTGCTTTTGCAAATATCGGCCTAATAAAATTGAGCGAAAAATAATCTGTTTGTAGTTTAGCGGCTTCCTGTTGATGTCTTCAATTATCTTAAACCGGCCACCATGGATTTTTTTCGCATTCAGCAAAGATCGAAACAGCGTTGTATTAAATTCACCTGCATGGAATTTTGCCTCTCTCATCATCGCAGTCAAATATTCGACTGTGGCATCCCGCCGCTTCTGTCCCTTTAAACTAGCGGATAAATTCATTTTCCTACCCGGCAATATTGTCAGGGTAATTTTGGGAAATAAACGACGCCTGACGCCACTATCGGAACTGGCAAAATAAGTATACTGTGCGCCTTCAATATGAACCGGCAATAGAGTCGCATCTGTCTTATCGATAACCATTCCAGTGGACTGATATATTTTCATCAATGAATTAGTATTGGATAGTCGCCCTTCGGGGAATAACAGAATTTTGTTATTCTGCAGTAAATAATCAATCAGTTTTTTTAGCGATAAAGGATTATGCGTATCGATAACACAAAATTTAAGCCTGTTGACGAAAGGTTTTGCCCACCATTTGCTGGCAGCAGATTTATCAATTGCATAAGCCAGATCATCCGCTAAAAATACTTTGATAAGTAATGCATCTAACAATGAGACATGATTGGATAAAACCAGAACCCTCTCACCCGCCTGTGCATAATTTGACCACCCTCTCACCTCAACGCGAAAGAGCAACTTAAAAAACAACCTGATTATTTTATTCAGCATAGATGTCTGATCTTGAGCATGCCATAATTTATAAATTTTTTATATATTCCCGCTTCAGGCATAGCTTATATTGTTAATTGTGTAGTGTAGATTAACAAGAATAGCGGCTTTTGAAAACAACTTCTGTGAACTATGAAGTGTTGAGAGTATTGAGCATATGTACAGAATATAGCCATTTCAAACCCACTGTATTGGCTATTACCGATAGTAGAAAGTTTAACTTGACTTAAGTCACTTTAAGGTATTAACACACATTGACTGTAAGCTATCTACCGCCGTCATTTTGCAATACCATGCTCACGCGTCGCATGAAATTCGATTTCCGGCCAGCGTTCCATGGTCAATTCAAGATTCACTCGGGTGGGTGCAATATAGGCAAGACTGCCGCCGCTATCGATCGAAAGATTTTCAGCCACTTTGTGACGAAACTCCTGTAATTTTTTCTCATCCTTGGAGCTAACCCAGCGTGCTGTGACCACATTGACATTTTCAAAGCTGCATTCGACGTTATATTCCTGCTTTAACCTGAAGGCCACCACATCAAACTGCAAGATACCCACCGCTCCCAGTATCAAGTCATTCTTGTTAAGTGGCCGGAACAGCTGCGATGCACCCTCTTCACATAATTCTATCAGCCCTTTTTGTAGCGCCTTCATGCGCAACGGGTCTCTGAGAACAACACGGCGAAATAACTCAGGCGCAAAGTTGGGAATACCGGTAAACTGCAGGTTCTCTCCCTGGGTAAAAGTATCGCCAATCTGGATCGTGCCGTGATTATGCAGGCCGATAATATCACCAGCACAAGCTTCTTCGACATGTCCGCGCTCGCTGGCCAGAAAGGTAATGGCATTACTGATCTTGACATCTCTGGCAATACGCACATGATGCAATTTCATGCCATTGGAAAAATGCCCCGAACAGATGCGCATAAAGGCAATACGGTCTCGATGCTGAGGATCCATGTTGGCCTGAATTTTAAATACAAAACCCGTCAGGTTTTCTTCTTCCGCTCCGATAGTTCGACTCAGAGTCGCGCGGGACTGTGGCGCGGGCGCATATTCGACAAAGGCCTCCAGCAATTCCTGTACACCAAAATTGTTTATCGCTGATCCAAAAAATACTGGCGTTAACTCTCCGGCAAGATAGGCATCCAGATCAAACTCATGGCTAGCGCCCTGAACCAGTTCTATTTCTTCGCGTAAATCCTGCGCCTGATCACCCAGCACTTCATCCAGCCGCGGATTATCCAGACCCTCTATCACTTCACCTTGCTGGATTTTTCCGCCATGCGTAGCACTGTAGAGATGTATGCGGTTTTCCTTGAGATTGAACACCCCTTTGAATGCCTTACCCATGCCGATGGGCCAGGTAATCGGTGCGCATTTGATTGACAGAATATCTTCAACTTCATCCAACAGGTCTATCGGCTCCCTGCCTTCACGATCAAGCTTGTTGATAAAGGTGATAATGGGCGTGGTACGCAAACGGCAAACACCCATCAGTTTAATGGTCCTGTCTTCTACGCCCTTGGCACAATCAATTACCATCAAGGCCGAATCGACAGCCGTCAGGGTACGGTAGGTATCTTCAGAAAAGTCTTCATGTCCCGGCGTATCCAGCAGGTTCATGATTTTACCCTGAAAAGGAAATTGCATCACTGAAGAGGTCACTGAAATACCGCGCTCTTTCTCCATCTCCATCCAGTCAGATGTCGCATGGCGATCCGACTTACGACCCTTGACCGTACCAGATTTTTGAATCGCACGTCCAAATAGCAGCAGTTTTTCGGTCAGGGTTGTCTTGCCAGCATCCGGATGAGAAATGATGGCGAATGTGCGCCGCTTTTCGACGGCTTCATGAATGGACATAGTCAGGTTTCTTTATACTGAAAGCCGGGTATTTTACATGAGATCGACAACAAATGCAGGCTGCCCTGGAAGACACCGTGTTAAAGATTCAAAGCGAGGATGAGCGCGTCTTCCCGTCCGTTATGACTGGGATAATAGTTTTTGCGCGTACCCACTTCACAAAAACCCATATTATGATACAAATTAAGCGCGATTCTATTGGATGGACGAACTTCCAGCAGCATTATATCGGCACTCATACGCCGAGCCGCATCAAGCAAGTCATTGACCATGACACGGCCAAAACCATTTCCCTGAGCTTGTGTCCGCACACACACATTAAGAATATGCGCCTCACCCACTGCCTCGGACATCACTGCATAACCCAGAATTTCGTTATTTTGCTCCAGTACCTGGCAATGATACCCGACTCTCAGGCAATCGCGAAAAATACCGATTGTCCATGGATGTGTATAGGCTTTTTCTTCTATACAAATAATTTCTGCAAGATCGTCCTCAAGCATGGGCCGCAATGCCAATGATCCCGTTTGCAAGATAGCACTCATGCTATTTCCTCATTATTCAGCAACTCCAGCAGCCACTGCAAATCTGCCCAGGCCTTACGTTTTTCCAAAGGCGTTCTAAGCAAGTAAGCTGGATGGTAAGTGGCAACAACGGGGGTTGTAAATTCCGCACAATGATGTAGCCGCCCTCTCAAACTCGCCAGACTGGCCTTGGTCTTAAGTAAATTATGTGCTGCTATTCGACCCAGTGCAACAATGAGTTTTGGTTGAAGCAACTGGATTTGCGCATGCAAATAGGCTTCACAAGCCTCTACCTCTTCAACATGTGGATCACGGTTATTAGGTGGTCTGCATTTAAGGATATTGGCAATATATACCTGCTCACGTTTAAAACCGATAGCCATCAACATCTCATTCAATAACAGTCCCGCCCGGCCGACGAAGGGCTCTCCTTTTATATCCTCTTCGGCTCCGGGAGCTTCACCAATAAACATCAGATCGGCCGTTTGCTTGCCTGTGCCAAACACTGGAGAAATCCGACTTTCATGTAAGCTACACAGCTGACAAGTGGCTACCTGTTGTTGTAGTGTCTGCCAGTCTGGTATCACCTGACTATCCTTCGCATCAATGCTGTGAACGGGAGTCGGCTCAGTTTCGTGAGCATGCACAACATCATCGATTGATGATACCTCCTCAACTGGCAGGTCATGGGCCCGGCTCTCCCATAACTGGATACCCATGGCCTGTAAGTATTGTTGTCGAAGTTGCTCGTGCATAAAATATACTTAAATCCTAAACATCGCCCGACTGTGGATGTTCACGCGTCGCCGGTTGTTGTATTTTGTTCAAAGCATTTATATAGGCTTTAACTGATGCCACCACGATATCCGTATCAGAACCCTGGCCATTGACTATACGACCTGCCTTTTCCAGCCTGACAGTCACTTCACCTTGCGAGTCAGTACCACTGGTAATATTATTAACCGAGTACAATTGCAACTCTGTGCCGCTAGCTGGCAATTTCTTCAATCGCCTTATAGGATGCATCCACAGGCCCGCCGCCACTGGCACTACTGTGAAATTCTTTGCCATCAATGCTCAGCGTCATGGTCGACTTGGGTACTTCGCCTGTTTCCGAACAAACCCGCAGCGAGACCAGCTTGTAGCGTTCATTTTCAGCTTCCAGCTTACTCTCTGTTACCAGCGCCTGCAGGTCTTCATCAAATATCTCATGTTTTTTATCGGCGAGGTCTTTAAATCGGGCAAAGGCATCATTAAGTTCTTCCTCAGAAGAAAATTCCACCCCTAACTCACTCAGACGCGTCTTGAATGCGTTACGACCCGAATGCTTACCCATCACCATACGATTCGCAGACCAACCAACATCTTCAGCACGCATGATCTCGTAAGTCTCGCGGCTCTTTAACACGCCATCCTGATGGATGCCTGACTCATGTGCAAAAGCATTGACACCGACGATAGACTTGTTTGGTTGCACAGTAAAACCGGTAATATTGGATACCAGGCGTGAGCAGGTAACGATCTGGGTAGCATCCAGATCAGTATCACAATTGAACATATCCTGGCGCGTTCTCACTGCCATGACAACTTCTTCGAGTGCCGCATTGCCGGCGCGCTCTCCCAACCCATTAATGGTACATTCAACCTGACGAGCACCATTCAATACCGCCAACAAGGAATTGGAAACCGCTAAGCCCAGATCATTATGGCAATGCACTGAAAATATGGCCTTGTCGGAGTTGGGCACATTTTCTATCAATTGTTTGATCAACTCACCAAACTGATTGGGCAGGTTATAACCCACGGTATCGGGAATATTGACTGTTGTCGCTCCGGCATCAATCACAGCCTCCAGCACGCGAAACAAAAACTCGGGCTCTGAACGTCCGGCGTCTTCGGGTGAGAACTCAACATTATCGGTGTATTGCCGGGCACGCTTGACGGCACGAACTGCCTGCTCAACTACCTGGTCCGGTTGCATCCTCAGTTTCATTTGCATATGGATTGGCGAAGTCGCAATAAATGTATGAATGCGGGAAGAGTTGGCTGGTTTTAGTGCCTCACCAGCACGGTCTATATCCTTATCAAGGGCGCGCGCGAGTCCACAGACTGTGCTGTCTTTGATGGCTTCCGCAACGCTTTTCACGGACTCGAAATCACCCGGGCTGGCAATCGGGAAGCCCGCTTCGATGATATCTACGTGCATACGTTCCAGTGCCTTCGCGATACGCACTTTTTCATCGCGGGTCATTGAGGCACCCGGACTCTGCTCACCATCTCTCAAGGTGGTATCAAATATAATGAGTTTTTCTTTCTTGCTCATGTTCTGGCTCCAATCATATGGGCATTTTACCCCAGGCAAACACCTTTGGGTATGGATAGTCTATTCAGGAATGCGCTGTAGCCCTCGCCAGGGGTTCTTTTAGCTGCCTTACGGCAGTAGTGACAATGAGAGATTGCTGAGTAATTCGGGCAAGTGTCTGTCTGTAACCATGGGGATGGCCACATCGGGATGCTTATCAATGTGTGATTGATGATCAGACATGTTTTGAATATAGCCTGAATTTTCGCATTTGCCAAGCCCTGCAGCAAAAATTCACTAATAGACTCAGCACTGGTTACCTAAGGGCTAGTGATTCTCGGTGCCAATATCTGATTTACTGGTTTTTCTTTTGCGCTGCCAACGAATCAACATCATCACCGGGCCTGAAAGTGCGTACAGCAAAAACACGCCAAAAATTACTTTGGGTGGATCAATAGTGACCAGAATAAAGATCAGCACAACCATCAAAATACCAATAAACGGTACCTTTTCCTTACGACTTTGATCTTTAAAACTATTGTACAAAATCGGGCTGACCATCAACATGCCGGCGACAATAGTCAGTAGCATAGAGGGCACCAGCAGATAGCTCTCTGTGCCCTTGAAATCAAGCGCATCAAATACCCACACAAATGAAACCAGTAATGTGGCTGCAGAAGGGCTTGCCAGACCCATAAAATATTTTTTATCGAGCGTGCCTATTTGCACATTAAAGCGAGCCAGACGTAAAGCTGCCATGGCAGAATAGAAAAAAGCAGCCAACCAGCCAAACTTACCCCACTGCTCGCCTAATTCCACCAGGCCAACCAGGGACCATTGATACATCACCAGCGCAGGGGCTATGCCGAAAGAAACCATATCGGCAATACTGTCATATTGCGCACCAAATTCACTCTGGGTATTGGTCATACGTGCGACACGGCCGTCTATTCCATCCAGCAACATGGCGACGATGATGGAAATCGCTGCCGCAGTAAAGCGCCCCTGCATAGCGAGAATAATTGAGTAAAATCCTGCAAACAGCCCCGCCGTGGTGAAAAAATTAGGCAATAAATAGATGGCCCTTCTTGGCTTTTTTTCATCAATCTGATCGTGTATTTCCGAATTTTCATCCATCATAGAATGTTCCTGAATAATAAGCCTGAATGCTCATGCCAGTGCATGGCGCAAATAACCGAGTACGTCGCTACCTGCTTGCAAGCGCGCGCCTGTTTCCTGAGTGACAACCGAGTTGACCGGTATATATAAATCAACATGCGATCCAAATGGTATAATACCACAACGTTGACCCTGCCCGATTCTCTCTCCGGTCTGGATATTACAATGGGGTGAAAACCACTTTATATCCCTGCGCATGGATATAATAATGTCTTCACCTTCATCGGTCTGGATCCAGTTACTGATATGCAGTAGCCCGATGGCTCCTTGAAGCTGGGGTAGCGGGTCTCCCGGCAACAAAAACCAGCGCTGCATTACCTTGCCTTCAATCGGGCTCCTGATGCGATAACTACCGGTACGATTCATTTGTATGCGAATACGAATAGAATCACCAGCGATATAGGGATTAGGCAAAGTGTCAACAGCTACTATGCGACCGTCTACAGGTGAAATGATCGCCAGGGGTTGTGAAGGGATACGACGATTCGGGTCCCTGAAACCATAAGCCAACAATATAAACAGGCCCCATAAAGGCAATGCCGTTAATGTCCCGAAAAAATGCTGCGCCAGCACGGCCAATAACGCTATTATCAGCAAGCTTGGCCATATTTCACGTGATATGTAAGTCCTGTCCTTGTCTGCCATATCTGTTTTCCTAAAACAAAATGGGTTTTGAACACTGCTCAAAACCCACCATTGAGTACATCGATTTTTATTCCGGCTTAGTTTTTACTCTTGTCTACTAACTGATTGGCCGTGATCCACGGCATCATGCTGCGTAGTTGTTCGCCCACCTGCTCGATAGGATGTGCGGCATTCAATCGTCGACGTGCCGTCATTTCCGGGTAGTTACTCTGGCCTTCCAGAATAAACCGCTTGGCATATTCACCCGTCTGGATATTTTGCAGTGCCTGTTTCATAGCCCGGCGACTTTCTTCGTTAATGACCTTTTCACCAGTAACGTATTCACCATATTCCGCATTATTGGAAATGGAATAGTTCATATTGGCAATACCACCCTGATACATCAGGTCAACAATCAGTTTGAGTTCATGCAGGCATTCAAAATAAGCCATTTCAGGTGCATAGCCCGCTTCGGTCAAGGTTTCAAAACCGGCCTTAACCAGTTCTACTGCACCACCACAGAGTACTGCCTGTTCACCAAACAAGTCAGTTTCAGTTTCATCCTTGAATGTGGTTTCGATAATACCGGTGCGACCGCCACCAATGGCAGATGCATAGGAAAGTGCAATATCTCTGGCCTTGCCAGAAGCATCCTGATATATCGCTATCAAGTCAGGTATGCCTCCACCATTGACGAACTCATTACGTACTGTATGTCCCGGTGCCTTGGGAGCAATCATGATAACGTCGAGATCAGCACGTGGTACGATCTGGTTATAATGGATGGCAAAACCATGCGCGAATGCCAGTACAGCCCCTTTTTTCAGATTCGGCTCGATAGAATTTCTATACAAGTCTGACTGAAATTCATCAGGCGTCAGTACCATTACCAGATCGGCACCAGCGACAGCATCGTTTACATTTTTAACAACAAGGCCTGCAGCTTCAGCCTTGGCAGCAGAAGCAGAACCTTCTCGCAAACCTACTGTAACATCAACACCCGAGTCTTTTAGGTTGTTAGCATGTGCATGTCCCTGTGAGCCATAACCAAGAATGGAAACCTTCATGGCCTTGATAATGGATAAATCTGCATCTTTGTCGTAATAAAGTTTCATTGTTGTTACCTGCGTAGATTTCTAAATTTTAATGCTATTAATTTTATAAACTCAACGTCATTTCGCCACGAGTCATACCAATAATACCTGAGCGTACCAGCTCCATTACCTGTATTTTGCCGAGATTCTGCACAAAAGCATCCAGTTTGCTACTCGAGCCTGTCAGTTCAATAGTGTAGGTCTCTTCACTGACATCGATTATCCTGCCACGAAAAATATCGGCAAAACGTTTCACTTCTTCGCGCTCGTGCTGATTAGCGACACGAATCTTCGCCAGCATCATTTCACGTTCCAGATGCGAGCCTTCTGTCATATCCTGTAACTTGACGATATCAATCAGCTTATTCAGTTGTTTGGTAATTTGCTCAATTATCTCGTCAGTACCACGTGTCACCAGCGTCATGCGCGATAATGACGGATCATTGGTTGGAGCCACCGTCAAAGACTCAATGTTATAACCACGCGCAGAAAACAAACCTGCTACACGCGAAAGCGCACCCGCCTCATTTTCTATTAATATGGAAATAATATGTCGCATAATATTACACCAGTATCATCTCGTTCTGTCCTGCACCGGCAGGAATCATCGGGTAAACATTTTCTTCTTTGTCAGTAAGAAAATCCATGAATACGACCCGATCCCTGATTTTCATTGCTTCTTTCAAAGCCGCTTCTATATCACCCGGTTTTTCCACACGGATACCGATATGCCCGTAACTCTCAGCCAACTTGACAAAGTCCGGCAAGGACTCCATGTATGACATGGCATAGCGTTTGTCATAAAAGAATTCCTGCCACTGGCGCACCATGCCCAGATAACCATTATTCAGCGTAATGACCTTGATGGGTAATCCATATTGCTTCAATGTGGACAATTCCTGAATATTCATCTGAATACTGCCTTCGCCGGTAATACAGGCAACAGTGGCATCAGGATAGGCTATCTGCACACCCATGGCGGCAGGCATACCAAAGCCCATCGTGCCGAGGCCGCCCGAGTTGATCCAGCGCCGAGGCTTGTCAAAATGATAATATTGAGCCGCCCACATTTGATGTTGACCTACATCTGATGTCACATAGGCATCACCGTTGGTGACTTCATAGAGTTTTTCTACCACCATTTGCGGCTTGATAATGTCGCCAGTCTGATCGTATTTGAGGCAATCCATTGAACGCCATTCTTCGATCTGCTTCCACCACTCGTCTACGGCATCCTGATCTGTTTTGAAGCCACTGTCCTTAATCAGTTTGATCATATCCGTTAGCACTGCCTTGACGCCACCGACTATCGGCACATCCACCTTGACGTTCTTGGAAATAGAAGCCGGGTCTATATCCACATGGATAATACGTGCAGTAGGGCAAAACTTTTCTATATTGCCGGTAACGCGATCATCAAAACGCGCGCCAATAGCAATCAGGACATCACAATTATGCATGCCCAGGTTTGCCTCATAGGTACCGTGCATACCAAGCATGCCAACAAACTGCCTGTCTGACGCTGGAAAGGCGCCCAGACCCATCAAGGTCTGGGTTATGGGGAATTTCAGCAGGCGGGTAAATTCAGTCAGTTCTTCACTGGCATTATCCAGAATCACGCCACCGCCGGTATAAATCATTGGACGGCGTGCAGAAGACATGAGCTGTACCGCACGCTTGACTTGGCCGATATGGCCTTTCACCACCGGGTTATACGAACGCAAGGATACTTCCGTCGGATAATAATATTCTGCGCGCTGCGCGGTCACATCCTTGGGGATATCCACCACCACCGGACCTGGTCTGCCGGTGGTCGCCACATAGAATGCCTTTTTAATCGTGCTAGCCAGATCCTTGATGTCCGTGACCAGAAAATTGTGCTTAACACAAGGACGGGTGATGCCAATGGAATCCACTTCCTGGAAAGCATCATTACCAATCATGTTGGTGGGTACTTGTCCGGTAAATACGACCAGGGGTATAGAATCCAGATGGGCGGTGGCAATACCGGTCACTGCGTTGGTGGCGCCTGGCCCGGAAGTCACCAGCACAACGCCTGGCTTGCCGGTCGCGCGCGCATAACCGTCAGCTGCATGAGTAGCAGCCTGCTCATGCCTGACCAGGAAGTGTTTGACCTTATTCTGGCGGTAGAGGGCATCATAGATATGCAATACCGCACCACCTGGATAACCAAACAGGCAATCAACGCCCTCATCCTTGAGGCAGCGGACAAATATCTCGGCACCAGTCATTTCCACCTTGGCTTTCCCCTTAGAGTTAGTTAAATTGTCACCCAATGCCCCGGCAGACAATGAGAAGCGGTTAAAATTGTTTATTCCGCACGAAAAATGCCCGCATAAACGGGCTGTTTGCACCAAATCCTTAAACATTAGAAACTACTGTTATTGTACAAGAAGGTCAAGAAAAATAACAAAAAACTGGGCGCGCAGAGGGATAATTGTCAGATTCAGGTAAAAACCTGACATTACCCGCATAAATAACAGGATATTGATCTTGTCTTCATGAATTTTTACCTCATAATCAAGTAATCTAGAAAGATGCTAACAGGATAAAAAAAATGAGCCTCAATTTGTACCGATTGACTGGATTACTGATCGCCTTGCTAGCGGCAGATGTTTCACTGGCGGGTTTATATAAATGGACCGATGACAAGGGTCAAGTACATTATTCCGACAAAGTACCCGCAGATACTAAACCGCAATCCCTCAACCCGAATACGGCATTACCAAGCGGCGTTGAAAAAGAAAAATCAAAACTGGACAAGCAAGTCGAAGATATGAACAAAAGAAGAGATGAAGAGCTGGAGAAAGAGCAAGAGGCGAAAAAGAAAGCCGAGGCTGAAGCATTAAGAAAAAAGAATTGTATGACTTTACGTAAAAACATGCAGGTTCTTCTTACCAAAAACCGTGTTCGCAAGGAAGTGAACGGAGAAGTAGTGGTTATTCCCTATGAGGAGCGCGTCAAAAAGATGGAAGAAACGCAGAAGCAATTGGATGAGGTTTGCAAAGGCTTCTAGCCTTGCGCTAGAACACTGTCATCCAACCAGGGACAAACAATGCCATACCTTAAAATCAACACCAATACGCCACTTGCTCAAGAACGGGAAACTGCGCTTGCAGCAGCCGCTTCCACACTGGTCGCACAAATATTATCCAAGCCTGAAAGCTATGTATTGATTGAGATCAACTCGGGAGTCACGATGTTATTCGCCGGCTCCAATGATCCTTTGGCCTACATGGAACTGAAAAGCATTGGTTTACCTGAAAATAAAACCGCAGAATTTTCCAACAAACTTTGTCAATTGGTTGCAGCTCAACTGAATATCAATACAGATAGAATCTACATTGAATTCGCCGCAGCCGAACGTCATATGTGGGGCTGGGACAAGGGTACGTTCTGAAGCCAACTACGGACATAAGATCATGAAGAATATTTTCTGGATATTGCTTATCATTGTTATAGCTGCTGCCATCGCGGCTTACATGGATCCTGATATTAAAAACTTGATTCTTGAATCAACTGGACAAACGCAAACCAAAAGCAAGGTCTATAAATGGAAAGACAGCCAGGGTAACTGGCAAATCAGTAATACGCCACCGGCAAAAGGCATACCTTACACAGAACAGGAATATTTACATAACACCAATATTGTTCCACCATTACAAACAACTGAATAGTCATCCATCAAGCTGTAATGCCTGCACGACGCGAAGCCGGCATCGTACTGTAAAACAGCTTGTCTAAATACAGGAATCAACCACTCAAATGCGCGTATCTTGCTTTCCCTTATCGACGATTAAAGAAGTACCATCAGATGCTGAAGTCATCAGCCATCAACTCATGCTGCGCAGTGGTATGATTCGCAAGCTCGCCGCAGGTGTTTACACCTGGCTACCTCTGGGCTTGCTGATTCTACGTAAAGCTGAAGCGATTGTACGCGAAGAGATGAACCGGGCCGGCGCATTGGAAATACTCATGCCTTCTGTGCAGCCCTCCGAACTCTGGCAGGAATCGGGTCGCTGGGAACAATATGGGCCTGAACTATTGCGCTTCCATGATCGTCATCAGCGCGATTTTTGTTATGGCCCAACCCACGAGGAAGTTATTACTGATATGGTGCGACGCGAAATTCGCAGCTACAAACAGCTTCCCATCAACTACTACCAGATCCAGACCAAATTCCGCGACGAAGTCAGGCCTCGCTTCGGTATCATGCGCGCACGTGAATTCCTCATGAAGGATGCCTACTCATTCCACCTCGACCAGGAATCCTTGCAACAAACCTATGACATTATGTTCACAACATATAGCCGCATCTTCACACGATTGGGGCTTAAATTCAGGCCCGTGGATGCTGACACTGGCAGTATCGGTGGTAGTGCTTCACATGAATTTCATGTGCTGGCCGATTCCGGCGAAGATGCCATCGCTTTTTCCGACAGCAGCCAGTATGCCGCTAATGTAGAGCTGGCGCCTGCATTACCCGATACTTCCACGCGCCCGGAACCCACTGCGAAAATGGAAAAAATTGCAACACCTGACCAGCACAGTATTGAAGAGGTCAGTCAGTTTCTTGGTATCCCGGCATCACAATGTGTAAAAACCCTACTGGTGCAAGGTGAGGAAAACGACGTGGTAGCACTGATTCTGCGTGGTGATCATGAACTCAATGAAATAAAACTGGAAAAAATTCCAGGCATTTTAAAACCACTCATCTTCGCGACAGAAGAACAAGTCGCCGCAGTGGCGGGTTGCAAACCCGGCTCCATTGGCCCTGTTGGTCTGTCGATACGCACATTGGTCGATCGCAGTGCAGCCATGCTGGCTGATTTCGTCTGCGGTGCAAACGAAGAAGGTCAACATTACACCGGAGTCAACTGGCAACGTGATTGCGCTATTACAGAAACGGCCGATTTGCGTAATGTTATCGCAGGCGACCCAAGCCCTGATGGCAAGGGCACATTATCAATCGCTCGTGGAATAGAAGTTGGCCACATATTTCAACTCGGCACAAAATACAGTGAAGCACTGGAAGCGACTGTACTTGACGAAAAAGGTAAATCAACGGTCATGACCATGGGCTGTTATGGTATTGGAGTATCACGTGTGGTCGCCTCAGCCATCGAACAGAACCATGACGAAAATGGCATCATCTGGTCGTCAGCCTTGGCGCCATTCCAATTGGCGTTGATCCCGGTCGGCATGCATAAGTCTGACATCGTACGAGAGGCGGTGGAATCCTACTACCAGCAATTAACTGATAATGGGTTTGAGGTATTACTGGATGATCGCAATGTACGCCCCGGCTTCATGTTTGCCGACATGGAGCTGATAGGCATCCCGCACCGGCTGGTCATCAGCGAGAAAGGGCTGGCCAATGGTGAACTGGAGTACAAATCGCGTACTGATGATAAAGCATCGTTTGTTGCTGCCGATAATATTATTGATTTCCTGAAAGCAAGAATCATAGAGTATTGATACAAGCGGACTTACTATGCGTAGCAAAATGACATCACTATTACTGCTGTTTTGCCTGGCTGCGCTGACCAGCCAACCACTGTATGCGACATCACAACAATTCGATGAAGCATTGCGTCAACGCCTGATAGAAGCTATTAACGATTCACAAAGCTTCAAGGATAAATACATCGCCGAAGTCTGGCTGACTGACATGTCCAGCCGTATGCATCGCTACGTCAAGGACAAGGAAGAACGCATTCAAATTCTCAAGGTTCTGCATGAAGAAGCTTCCCGGGTAAACATACCGCCTGAATTAATACTGGCCGTCATCCAGGTGGAGAGTGCATTTAACCGCTTTGCAATTTCATCAGTTGGCGCCAGGGGACTGATGCAGGTCATGCCCTTCTGGCTTAAGGAAATCGGTAAGCCCCATGAAAACATGTTCGATATCAGGGTCAACCTGCGAATGGGCTGCACTATTTTGCGCTATTACCTCGACAGGGAAAAAAACGACAAACAGAAAGCACTGGCGCGATACAATGGTAGCGTGGGCAAACGAAAATATCCGGACAAGGTATTCAAGGCCTTAAGCAAACGATGGTACCGACAATAATTATTAATATTGTGCATGCTCGATATCTGCGTGTCACTATCAGCCAATCATAAAGCCATCGACGCTATAGTCCTGATGCTTTTCGCAAACTACCTGCGTTACCCTGGACTGCGGTGGCCCTTGCCATAACCAATCGCATAGTTGATTCACCGACCCCTCCTCACCACAAGCCAGGACTTCAACCGATCCATCACTAAGATTTTTAGCATAGCCATTGACACCCAAATCAATTGCCATTTTTCGGGTTGAATCGCGAAAGAAAACACCTTGCACACGCCCGCTGACAATGCACAGTCTACCGACAATCATGGCAGGATGATGCTTACTGCTTGCCCTTTTCGATAAGTTTTTCCAGCTGTATCGAATTCAACATCCAGAACATACATTGGGGTCTGGTTATTTCCAACTGGTTCAAGTCCGAGCCTGCTGATTTTCCCTGACAAGGTTTCATTCTGAATCTTTATCTCAAGCGTCTGACCCAGCCGTAATCCTTGCAAGTCGCTGGCCTGCAGATTCGCACGCGCCAACATCTTCCCGCTACTGGCAAGAATCACCAGCGGCTCAACCTGAAAACGATTAGCAATGGTTTGATGTTGATG
This sequence comes from uncultured Gammaproteobacteria bacterium, assembly GCA_963807455.1. Lineage (GTDB taxonomy): Bacteria > Pseudomonadota > Gammaproteobacteria > JAADHQ01 > JAADHQ01 > JAADHQ01. The sequence continues at coordinate 95,207 of CAWECS010000026.1, forward strand.
TGCCAACACTTGTATGACCATGCCGGCTAATGGTGACCTGATTTCACTATACTCCAGATCCAGCTGCGCCTGCGCCAACGCGGCCTGAGCTTCATTGAGTTCAGCATAGGCTTTTGCGTATTCTATTTTTACCAATTCATGCTCATGCACCGAGATCGCCGTGCGATCAAAAAGCTCCTGTGCACGTTCTTTTTCACGCTTTGCTTCAGCATGATTTTCAGTCGCCCGGCTTAATATACTTTTTGCTTTTTTGATATGGGTTTGAAAAACTCGATCATCGAGTTTAATCAGTAACTGATTTTTTTCGACTGCTTGACCGCCTTCAACCTTGATCTGGGCAATAACTCCAGATACCGGCGTAGACAATACCAGGCGTTGATGCCAGTCCAGCACGGCCGTTTTCTCTGCAGCCAGACATTGAACACTAAATAAGGCTGTTACCAACATCAGACCGTATTGCATTGTTTTCAACTGTTTCATTGCTTACTCACTCTTCTCCGGGCTCATACCCTCTGCCTTCAAACTAACCCGCTTGCCCAGTAATGCATCCAGACGCGCCCAGGTCAGCGCATAATCAAAATCTGCCTTTGCCGATTGATAGTTTGCAGCAGAATACAAGGCCAGAGAATCTCCGAGGTCTGCCGAAACATCCAGCTCATATAAGCCACGATCTTTATCCAGAGCTGCATCACGAAACTCGGAAAACACCGCAGCCTCATCACGTTGGGCCTTAATAATATATAATTGCTGCCATAATTCCAGCACCTGTTGACCCGCATCCATTTCGGCTTTTCTTAATACTGCTCTTGATTCAGTCAATAATGAACGCTGTTCCGCAATGTCCGCATCAATCGCACCACTACTGGTTAATGGCATTTCGAATACAATCCCTGCACGGTACTTGTCATTAGAACGAAAGTCTCTGGTATAGTCGGCTGCCTCCAACTGCAGATCAATGGTCGGCTTTTTCCGCGCACGTGCAGATATGACTTTTTGTTGAAAAGATTCGACTTGCTGCCTCAAGGCCAGCAAACCTGGGTTAGTATCCAGCACCTGTTTTTGCAAGACATCAACATCCGGTAGTTGCCGTGACAATACTGACAATTCAGGCCGCACCAGGTTTGCCGGCAATTCACCGGGATGATTAAGAATATTGGCAAGCATCGAACGCGCGGCACGACGTTCTGACATCACTGGCATAACGAACACTACGTGCTACATGATAATTATTTTCAGCTTCGAGCAGCTCCACATCTGCAATCTGACCTAATTTGTTTCTGTCCCGGGCGCGATCAAAACGAACGTATTTGATAGCCATTAATTCATTATCGCGTGCATAGGCCAGATCAGCGAGAATAACATCAAAAAACGCATGCATAATATCAATACGACGCTGTTCCTGCTGTTCAAGCAGTCGCCATTGCTGAGTACTAACAAGCGCATCTGCAGCAGCAATACTGGCCGAACTTTTACCGAAATCGTACAGGCGTTTACTGGCAGACAGGGCGATTTTGTGATCATCACGTTCAGGATCCAGCAATCGGCTTTCAGGTTCAATCCAGCGCAAGCGGCCAGTCAGTGTCGTCTGGAATCCATTCTCACCTTCAATGCTGTCTTTTCGCGACTCAGCTCCCGATAAGCGCATTTGTGCGACCACATTATCAGGGTGATCATTGGTGCTAAGGGATAGCGCATACTCCAGCGTCAGATGATCCGGCAGCGGGTTGCTGTCTTTCACCTCAGCTGTGGCTTGATACATTGACATGGCAATAAGCAAGGTAAAGATGAATTTATAGTGCGACAAATGAACAACCTTTCGAATACGAACCAATACGCCGCTCTACATCAGAGCAGCTATAATCGAAATAATACCCCAGCGCTTGGGCTTGTACCAGAATGCACTGCATCATGCCTGTAAATAATAATGTTATAATTGTAAATGATACTGTCCTGCATCAAAAACCCATTATTACTCAATATTATGGAGATGATCGTTGTTGCTTGCGTTTTACTCTTTTATATTTGGAAAATGGCATCTTTTCATAGATTTTCTCGCTGGCATATTCTCCCAGTAAAATAAACTCATCCACACCAGAAGCCGCACCAGTGTAACGTACTACCATCTGGCCCTGCATATCAAAAAATGCAAATACCGGTGTAGCTCCACGGTTTTTGGCAATCTTGGCAAAATACTTCTTCTTGGTAGTTTCATTGCCGGCAAAATCAACAATTTCTTCATCACTTTCAATATCGACACTTAACACCAGAAATCGCTGTTGGTAATACTCCTGCACCTCAACCTGATTCAAGAATGGTTGTCTTCATGCGATGACAAAAAGGGCATTCCTCCTGCTCGAAGAAAATTAATACTCCTTTTTTGCTCTTTTCTTTCGCATCTTTCAAGTCTTCGGTCAGATCACCCAATGTATGCTCAAAAAAGAATTTTGCTGGATCACGCGGCATACTAGCGGATGCCGCTGTCATCATCAGAAAGAATACCAGGGTAAAAACACTACTGATTAATCTGGACATATCTAATTTCCATCGTTTCTGCTGTGTATGCCATGTTGCTAGCCTGGCGCGTCTTCTGTTTAACTACTTAATCCCGGCTATAGTGATTATAATATATAGTTTTTTGACCTATCAATTAAGTATTAGTTTCAGGTAATTAGATAATATGGCCATTATCCAACAAGAAGATTTCATCTCCAGTATTGCAGACGCACTGCAATTTATATCCTATTACCATCCAGCAGATTTCATCCAGGCCATGAAAATGGCCTATGAAAAGGAAGAATCACCCGCTGCCAAAGATGCTATCGCGCAAATTCTGGTCAATTCGCGCATGTGCGCCCTCGGCCATCGACCTATCTGCCAGGATACCGGTATTGTCACCGTTTTCTTGAATATTGGCATGAATGTCCAGTGGGACGCCGAAATGGGCGTGGATGACATGGTCAACGCCGCTGTAAGACGCGCCTACCTGTTACCGGATAACGTGCTGCGAGCCTCTATCGTCAGTGACCCTGCTGGTAAACGGCAGAATACCGGCGATAACACCCCGGCAGTGATTCATAGCCATGTTGTGCCGGGTGACCGTGTCGATATCATTGTCGCCGCCAAGGGTGGCGGCTCGGAAAACAAGGCGAAATTTACTGTATTGAATCCAAGCGATAGCATTGTTGATTGGGTATTGAAGACGGTACCCACACTCGGGGCTGGCTGGTGCCCGCCTGGCATACTGAGTATTGGCATTGGTGGCACTGCCGACAAAGCCATGCTGCTGGCCAAAGAAGCCATGATGGCCCCCATCGATATACAAACCCTGATCGAAAAAGGACCATCCAATACGATTGAAGCCCTGCGTCTGGAGCTCTATGAAAAAGTCAACGCCCTGGGTATTGGTGCGCAGGGCCTGGGTGGACTGGTCACTGTGCTGGATATCAAGATAATGGATTACCCGACCCATGCCGCATCCAAACCGGTTGCCATGATTCCCAACTGTGCGGCCACACGCCATGCCCATTTTTATCTGGATGGATCAGGCCCGGCGACACTCGAGGCACCTGATATCGACAGCTGGCCAGACATCCACTGGGACCCGAGTCATTCCCGTAAAGTCAATCTCGACACCCTGACAGCAGAAGATATCCACAGTTGGACTCCGGGTGAAACCTTGTTACTTAGCGGCCACATGCTAACCGGACGTGATGCCGCCCATAAAGCAGTCGCCCAGTTGATTGAACAGGGAAAACCTCTACCAGAAGGTTTGGATTTTCATGGTCGTTTTATCTACTATGTTGGCCCGGTCGACCCGATCGGTGACGAGGTCGTCGGCCCCGCTGGCCCCACAACCGCAACTCGGATGGATAAATTTACAGAATTAATGCTGTCACAAACCGGCTTGCTGGGTATGATCGGCAAAGCCGAGAGAGGACCCATCGCTATCGATGCCATCCGCAAACATCGATCCGTATACCTGATCGCAACCGGCGGTGCCGCCTACCTGGTTTCCAAGGCGATACGCTCTTCAAGGGTTATCGCTTTCGCCGAACTGGGCATGGAGGCCATATACGAATTTGAGGTCAAGGATATGCCTGTCACCGTAGCAGTAGATAGCAAGGGTGAATCTGTACACCAGACCGCGCCACTGGCATGGCAAAAACGTATCGCTCAAATCGAAGTTAAGTTTGAAGGTTAATAATTCAATGTCAGCAAAAGCTTTCTGGCAAGATAAAAAACTCCATGAGTTTAATCAACAGGAATGGGAGGCCGTTTGTGATGGCTGTGGCCGCTGTTGTCTGCATAAACTGGAAGATATGGACACCGGTGAGCTGCATTTTACTCGCATCGCCTGCAAGTTACTCGATCTGGACACTTGTCGATGCAGCAATTATCCACAACGCTTCCAGTTTGTACCGGATTGTATTTCACTCAAGCAGGATCTTTACCAGACATTAAAATGGCTGCCTGCGACCTGCGCCTATCGTTTGTTGGCTGAGGGCAAGCACTTGCCTGAATGGCATCCTCTCGTGAGCGGAGAGCAACAGACAGTAGAACTATGCGGTATTTCTATCAAACCCTATGCCATCAGCGAAGATCAGGCCGGGGATCCTGAGCACTACATTATTGATGGCTTTTAGATGGGTCAGCTTGCTCAGCATCAGTGCTGACATTGCTGCTTGAAGTCGCTGATAATCTAACCGTCATCAAACGATCAAGACCGGCCAATGAGAACCGATGCGCCAGGGCACGATCACAATTCACTAATTCGATTTTGGCATGGTTGTCCATTTCATGATAAATCAGCAGTAACGATGAAAACACAGAAGAATCCAGGCCTCTGACTTGCTCACAATCAATTCGAATAATCTTGATGTCACCACCCAGATTTTTTATATCTTCTTGTATTTTAATGGATTTATTGATATCAAATATGCCACTGAAGGCAAAAGTAAGAACACATCCATCACTGGACAGTGTAGTTTTAATAGACATTCGTTTCCTTCCAGTATCAACAGCAGCACTAACAGCTACCATTAACAATCACATCAACCTGATGAAGCGAGCGACGAAAACTTATTTCCCTGTCTTTGATTGTTTATTCAATTAAAATTAATAACGATAACAAAAAGGGCCTCGAATAGAGGCCCTTTTTACTGATTTATATAGATCAGGCCTAGCGCGATAAATAAGCTTTATCAGACGCTTCTTCTGCGCCGATGCTCCATGCGCCACGTGTCTTGGCATGGTTGACTGCAGCACTCACTTCAGCGTCACTAGGACTGGTATTGATATCAAATTCCTGTCCAGGAAAAATCAAATCCGCGTCCTTGATTTTGTCACTGTTAGCTTTATAGATCAGTGGCCATTGATAAGGATTGGAATAAGTCTCATCCTTACCTGCAATGCCCCATAAGCTATCGCCCTTGATGACATTATAGGATGCTACAGAACCACCTGCTGTAGGTAAACTTCTGTCCATACCCTGCTCCAGATAGTACTGTTTGACTGCCATTTCGGCTTGTGAACGGGCATTGTTTGCCAGTTTCACGGCAGTATCTTCGTCACCCTTGGCAGCAGCGGCTTCAGCCTTTTTCAGAATCTTACCGGTATCGCGCCAGAGATAACCCAGTGAAGAGGCTTTTTTCATGGCAGCCTTGGCGTTGGCAATAGCGACAGATGATGCACTCGGACCTTCTGCACTAGCAGGCGGTGTGTCCTGCTTCTGCTGACTGGCGCAACCAACAGCCACGGACAGAGTTAACAGTACAATAGCCAAGTGTTTTATTTTATTGTTTAATTTCATTACTCTCCAACTCCAGAAGCATCAAAAATTTGTGATTGATTGTTTATCATTTAGCGTCAATTATAACCGTATCTTTAATAAGTTTACATACTTACCAGTAAAACTGGCAACAATATCCTTTTATTAGAATCGGTTACAGAAGGTTCTTATTACTATGTAGTAAACACCCTAGCAATTTAGGTGTCAAGTAAAATTGCGCATTAACAACACAATTATTTTCGATATTCACGACTGCAAGTGATTAAAATCAGTAGTTATTTCGATTCTGTCACATTATTGCCCCAGATGTCGCCATTATCTTTACGGATGAACCCTTTCATGTAGCAAGAAGCCATTTTGACAGCGCATTCTGCCAGGCTATACACTCCTGTAGCTGGCACTCACTCAAAGGTAGAGAATTCATGACCACAAACGACCACAGGACACGGATTTTTCACAATCCCCAATGCAGTAAGTCCAGACAAACGCTGCAAATCCTGAATGACAATAATGTTGAAGCCGATGTCGTCGAGTACCTTAAACAGCCTCCAGATAGTGCCACTCTCACGCAAATACTCGACATGCTTGCTATCGAGCCGCGCCAACTGATGCGACAAAATGAAGCTATCTACAAGGAATTGCAATTGGACCGAGAAGAATTGAGCCGCGAGGCGCTTATTCAGGCGATGGTTGACCACCCCAGACTGATCGAACGCCCGATTGTTATTGCTGATGGCAAAGCGATCATTGGCCGGCCACCTGAAAAGGTACTGGAGATCCTGACATGATCGACGTATTGGTGCTGTTTTACAGTCGCTATGGCGCGACCGCGGAAATGGCTCAATGGATAGCTCGCGGCATAGAAGAGGTAGATGGCGTACAGGCACGTATCAGAACCGTACCGGCGGTATCGAGTGTCTGTGAAGCTATTGAGGACAGCATTCCTGCTTCCGGTGCTCCCTATGTCAGTGTTGATGACCTGAAAGAATGTAGCGCTGTTGCACTCGGAAGTCCTACTCGCTTTGGCAATATGGCAGCGGCATTAAAATATTTTCTCGATGGCACCAGCAGTCAATGGTTATCCGGTAGTCTGAGTGGAAAACCTGCCTGCGTATTTACTTCAACATCCAGCATGCATGGCGGACAGGAAACTACTCTGCTCAGCATGATGCTACCCTTGATTCATCATGGCATGCTGATCCTCGGTGTACCCTATTCCAGCACCGAACTGTTACATACACGCAGCGGCGGCACACCTTATGGATGCAGCCATCTCGCTGGAGTTGATAGCAAACTGGCACTGACTGAAGATGAAAAGAGCCTGTGCAAGCAACAGGGTAAAAGACTGGCAAAGGCAGCGACCTTGTTATGCCCAACGAATTCGCAGCGACCTTTACAATGAAGGTAACAACAATAATGCGCAGCATAGCGATGACTGGTTATTTCGGCATCTGGATTTTGCTGCCACTCTGGTATGCATGGTTGGCACCCTCGGAGCATTTCCCTCCTGGTATGGCAATAGCATTCCTGCTGACGCCGCTGGTTTTTCCACTGCTGGGCATTATCAAAGGCACACCCTATACCTATGTATGGAGCGCCTATGTATCACTGCTGTATTTTGCACACGGCATTGGCGAGACCTATAGCGAACCTGATCAGCGTTGGTATGGAAGTCTGGAAATTCTTTTAAGTCTGATGTGGTTTAGTGGCGCTATCTTTTATGCGCGTTTTTATAACAAGCACTAAGACTATTTGTTAACCATCAAAAGCACACTTTATTCAGCTCCAGTTTATTGCCTTCTGTTAACAAGACAGTGACATCTTCAGCGGATAATGGTCGACTGAAATAATAACCCTGCATTTGTTCACAGCCCTTACTCTTGAGAAACTGTAACTGCTCTTCTGTCTCAACACCTTCTGCAATCACCACCAGATTGAGACCATGCCCCAATGCGATAGTGGCGGTGACAATCGCAGCATCATCGGGATCATGGGCGATATCCCTGACAAAGGACTGATCGATCTTGAGTTTACTGATAGGAAAACGTTTCAGGTAGGACATCGATGAATAACCAGTACCAAAATCATCAATCGCCAGGTGCACACCCATCTCGCGTAACACATTCATGGACTGAATAGTTTCGTCACGCTTATCCATAATCATACTTTCTGTTAATTCAAGCTCAAGAAACTGCGGATCAATACCTGTATCATTTATCACGCTCTTGACTGTCTGTACCAGCTGTCGACGCAGCAATTGGCGAGCAGACAGATTAACGGCCATACGAACTGCGGGCAGCCCTGATTGCAACCATTGTTTTTGTTGCAAACAGGCGGTGCGCATGACCCATTCACCTATCGGCACGATAAGACCGCTTTCCTCCGCAACCGGAATAAATACCGCTGGTGAAATTAATCCCTGTGACGGGTGTTGCCAGCGTATCAGGGCCTCCACGCCGACTATTTCTCCGCTTTCCAGGCTCACCTGAGGCTGATAATGCAACAGGAATTCATCACGCTCCAATGCTTTTCGCAAGGCACTTTCCAGGCTGAGTCGTTCCAGTGCCCGGGTATTCATCTCAGCAGTGAAGAACTGGTAATTATTGCGGCCCTGCTCCTTGGCGCGAAACATGGCGGCATCAGCATTCTTCAGTATAACTGACGCATCCGTACCATCATCAGGAAAAATACTGATACCAATACTGGCCGTCACCACGACCTCGGTTTGTTGGTGAATAAAAGGTTGCGAAATGGCAGTGAGGATTTTCTCTGCCACCAGCGCTGCATCCTGATTAACCTTTATTTCCGATAATAAAATAGTGAACTCATCACCACCGAGACGCGCCACCACATCCTCAGCACGCACCTGCTCAGATAAACATTGGGCCACATGTTTGAGTAAATTATCACCCGCCACATGACCGGAAGCATCATTGATCAGCTTGAAATGATCGATGTCCACAAACAACAAAGCCATGCGCAAACCTTGTCGTCCAGCCACCAGTAATGAGCGTTCCAACTGCTCATGGAAGGCTGAGCGATTAGGCAATGTTGTCAAGGAATCGTAGTGAGCCAGATGAAAAATACGCTCTTCTGACAGTTTCTTTTCAGTGATATCGCTAAAAATACTGATAAACTGAATAATCTCTCCATCTTTGTCATACACAGCACTAATGGTCTGCCAGACAGGGAATACCTCGCCATTCAAGCGTCGCTCCCAGATCTCTCCCTGCCAGGTACCTTTATCCAGCAGCACACGCCAGAACTCTTCATAGAAGGAATTATCGTGATGCCCGGATTTCAAAAAGCGCGGGTTTATACCCACCACTTCCAGGGCATCATAGCCAGTAATTCGTGTAAATGCAGGATTAACTCGGAGGATATTGCCACTGCTGTCAGTGACCATTATCGCCTCGACAATTTCGTTGAAAACACTGGCAGCCAGTTTTAATTCTTCCTCGGAATCGTTGCGCTCCAGTTCAAGTGCAACACGATTAGCCAGTATACCCAGCATTGGCCCGGCCCAATCATGCGATGCCATCGGCGCATCATGCATAATCACAACCATCCCAAGAAGCTGATTCGACGGTGAAATTATGGGTGCACCCAGACAGCTATCAATCCCCATGCGACTGATAAATTCATTGTCGGGGTATTGCCTGGCTGCACCACCGGCAGAGCACTCCATGCTGTGTTGCAGCACATCTCGATGTTCTGCAGCATCCACCTGATATTCAAGGTTTTCGAGAAAATTCTCTCCAGCCCAGACAGCATGAGTTCTAAACCGACCGAAACTATCATCAACGAACGTACCAATGACCACATAACGTACAGCATAAATCTGTGCAAGGTCCCTGACGCAGGTACGAAAGAATTTTTCATCCGTAGACAGGGCAGTAGCAGACAGCAAGGATCGCAAGGCCTCAACAGTACGCTCGTGTTTTTCAACTTCTGCTTTCTGGGCCGTATTAGCATCACTCAATGCAATTGTTCGCTGCTGTACCCGGCGTTCCAGTTGCAGTTGTGCATCATTTAAACGTAACTCCGCACGCACCTTCTCATCGATATTGGCAGCCAAGGTCAACGTGGTGATAACCAATACCCCGATAAAACCCTGTAATAAAAGCAATGATTCATTTACCGAGGCGACTGCAAAAGGACCAAAACCGTTCAGTGTTGCAATGATGGCAACAACAGACAGGACAATAATAAACAACGTAGCGCCCGATTGGCGGAATTTATAGGCGGCCCAGATCGCCACCGGAAGACACAGGAATGATACCGGGTAATGCGCGCCGGCAAAGATAGACCATTCACCAAATACCAGACCGCCGCATAGCAATGTGACTACCAGCAGCAACAGGGACAGCCAAATCGGCGACAATTGAGTGGTCACCTGCAAGGGGCGCGACCAGGTCAATAGCAGTGGCGTAATCACCAGACCGCCAACCAAATCACCGAGCCACCATGTTGACCATAACAACCAGAATTTATCTGCATTAACAATATCACCGGAAACAAGACTGATAACACCGATGAACGCACTCAAGGAAGTGGCCAACATGACAATAAAAACAAACTTGAACACATTGCTGACATTACTGAAAGGATATTGTGCGGTGAAACGCAATATCAGATAACTGGCCACCAATGCCTCCAGGGTATTACCCAATGCAATCGCACCAACCACAGCAGCTGGCAGGCCAGTCAAATAATTAACCAGAAAAGCACCGAGGAAAACACCGGGCCAGGCACGTTGACCAAAGAATAATAAGGCTGCAATGGCAATACCTGTCGGCGGCCAAACCGGACTGGTATTCGCTTGCTCAAATGCCAGCATCAACCCCAGATTGGCAGCAAAATAATAGCTCGCGGCCAGTAACAACCAGAGTAGAACGGAATTATAATAGCCGCGAAATGTGGCTGCTTGTGAATGATCTGTGGTCATACTTCAAATAACTTAATCCGCCTGGTCGTGAATAAAAAAATGTGAAATTTTGTAAACTTATTGTCATTAAAACTCACCGACATCAAACTGCACATGCTAGTCGTTCGGATTACCCAAGCCTTATATATACATCGGCCTGAACGGCACTTACTTTATCTTTCTATTCCTGTATTCACATGAAGGTTTTTCTGAGCTGAGCCAATAACCTGGACTGTAGACTGTTGAATAGTTAAGACCACCCACCACAACTGCCTGATATTTACCCCTTCTGGAAAAACCATGATGGTTTTATATCAGTAGCACCGGGTGCCGATAAAAAAGAAAAGTAAAATGGCCGAGGTGAACAGGTGCATTTATTACACCCACTTCAGTATCTATGCGGCAGGTCTATCTTGTTTTATGGTTGCTTGGAAAAAACTTCGCGAATAAAAGGAATGGTTATACGGCGCTGCTTGACCAATGACTCCTTATCCAGTTTATCAAGTACTTCGAACAAGGCATTGAGGTCACGCGGGAAACGATTTAACAGGTATTTTGCTGATTCACTATCCAGCTCCAGGCCGCGCTCTCTGGCACGTATTTTTAATGCCTCTGTTTTCTGCTCATCTGTTAAGATCGGGCAAATGAAAAACCGGCCCCCATTCCAGTCGTGACACCAGATCGGCTAGTGATAATCCCAGTTCACGTGGAGGGGCTATCCCTGACAACAACAAACTACCTGCGTTTTGATGGACACTATTAAATAAATTAAATACCGCTTGCTGCCAATCAGGATGACCTGCCAGGCATTGCAGGTCATCAATGCAAACCAGGCTGGCTGTTTCCAGGCCTTGAAGTAATCCCGCAGGGTATTGCGTCAGTTCTGCCAAAGGCAGGTAGCTGACTGTGTGCTCACCCACACCGGCTTGCTGACAAACGGCATGCAATATATGTGTTTTACCACTGCCACTACTGCCCCAAAGATAGGTCACTGAGTGATTTTTGTTAACAGCTATTTGTTTCAAACTATCGATGAGGAAATCATCTGCGCAGATAAAATTTTCAAGGCTTGAACTATGACTGATCGCTATGGGTAACGGCAGTTGAGCATTTTTTCCGGTAAACGACATGGGCAGGCACTAGACGCTATTGTTGCTATCGTACGCGCTACTGTTAAGGTAATCATTATGCAAATGTCTTACGATCACCATCAGTACAGCGGCAATTGGTAAGGCCAGCAACACACCAATAAAGCCAAATAATTGACCACCCGCCAACACAGCAAAAATAACAGCCACCGGATGCAGGCCAATGCGGTCACCCACCAGGGCCGGTGTTAACACAACGCTTTCCAGTAATCTGTCCTACGCCAAATACACCAAGCACATAAACAAGATCAGTCAACTTGCTGTGTTTGCAGTAAAATAGCAATGCCCGCAGCCAGGATACCAACAATAAATCCCAGGTAGGGCACAAAACTGACCAGCCCGGCGAGCAAGCCAATCAATATGGCTAACTTGAGCCCAACCAGCCACAAGCCAATACTATAGATAATGCCTAATGCCAGCATGACCAGCAGCTGCCCGCGAATAAATGCACCTAATACCTCGTCGGATTCCTGGGTTAACTTGCTAAATACTGGCAGTCTGTCACGCGGAACGATATCCCTGATACGCGATATCAACTGATTCCAATCTCGCAGTAAATAAAATCCAACAACGGGCACCAACACCATTAAACCTATCCAGCCAATCATCGCCAGTCCTGATTTCGATATAGAGGACAGCATTATGGCGGCAAAACCACCCGCCTGTTTCCAATGATCGGTAAACCATTGCTTGAGAAAGTCAGCATCAATTTCAATTTCTGAAAAACCTAGATGTGCTGCCAGCCAGGGAATAAATTGAAGTTGAATCACATCAATATATTCGGGGAATTTTTTCACCAGGTAAACAATCTGTTTTTCAATTTGCGGAACCAGCAGCAGCAATACCAGCACCAGTACAACAGTCAACACAGTGAATACGATGACAACGCTCCAGGTACGTGAAATTCGCCAGCCCTGCATCTTGTCAACCAATGGATTAAATAAATAAGCCAGCAATGCAGCCAGCAGAAATGGCGGCAATACCGGTGATAGTAAATAAATCAGCCAACCACTGGCGGCTATGCCTGCAAACCAAAGCCATTTTTGCGAGTCAGTCATGACTTCATCCTTTTTTTATTTTCCAGGCCTTGATGCCCCAGGTAAAAACATAATCCAGGCCACTTAAAACAGTCGTCGCCAATACCGAATAAATAATGATGTTGATAAAATTTTCAGGGAATTCAAACAGGCTTTTGTGCACCAGAATGATGAGTACCAGCAAAATCTGCATCAGGGTATTCAGTTTGCTGATCATGGAAGGTGCAGCATTGACTTTTTCAACCTTGTAGTAATAGTAAAAACCACCACAAACAATCAACAAGTCACGGGCAATGACTGCCAACAGCAACCACACAGGAATCAATTGCAACCAGGTCAGACACAAATAGACTGATACCTGCATGGCTTTGTCAGCCAGCGGGTCAAGCCAGCCACCCAAATGACTTTTCCAGTCATATTTTCTTGCCAGATAACCGTCCAGTGCATCAGAAAATCCAGCAATCGCGAACAGGGTCAGTGCCATTTCATAACGCTGCTGTAACAGATACCAGACAACGGGTATGATTAAAATGACCCGGAGGAAACTGATCAAGTTGGGTATGTCGCTTTTTCTCATTATTTCAACCGGTAATTCAGTGTTTCAATAACGGGCTGCAGGTTCTGTGGTACTGTCTCGGCCATTGCGGCCTGGGCTTCTGGAACCACTACAGGACTGGTATTCTCTACAGAAACATCCGGTAATAGACGCCGTTCCAGATTCAATACTTGCTCAAGATCATTGAGCTGCCCGCGCAGATCAATCAGATAAGTCACCTGCCCTTTGGAAACATTCTCTAATTGAAAAGAAGAAATCAGCGAAACACTGGCAAGATATTTGCGGCTGGCATCATAATCATTCAGGGAGTTAACGTTATTGATGGCTAATCTATATCTGGATAGTTCGCCCGTCAATTTGATCGCATAACGTGCAATCATCACATCGGCGAGTGCATTCATGCCATTGGCTATCGCCAGATCAGGGTATTTGCCGCGGCTGCTCCAGTTTGATTCTCGTGATGACGACAGCAACGTCCAGTAACCACGCCAGCCATCGACATCAGGGTAAAGTTTGGCGATAACTATGTTATCGGCATTGTATCGACCTGAAGCCGATCGAACCGGGCGAGCAAAACCGCCCCAGATATCGCTGATGCGTGCCTGACGTTGGTCCTCAAGATCCATCAAGGGTAACAAGACAGGCACTGCCAGATTACGCGCATGCCGAACAACGCTTCTGTAGACAGGGTTCGCCTTGTCACTGCCGAGAATATAACGCCCTGCCCGGTCTTCGATTCCCAGCCATAACAGGGTTTCAGGTCGCGTGCTGCCCCACAGGGGTAACTGCTGGTCATGCAGCAACTTCTCCAAAGCGTTTTGATTAAAACGGACCCATAGTAACAAACCTGAGCCATCACGCGCACCTGCTCGCGGCCCGGGTTTGCGATACCGGTATTGATCAACATAACGAGAAGCACGCTGCAGAATCTTGTCGGTTTGCCCGCTCCGGGCCAACGCCTTTGGTCCCGATAGCCGCAGCAGGATGGTTGATAAAGCCTGTTTCAGGGCCTGTTTGCGCTCCGCAGCACCCTGATCCTTGACTGACAGCTCTATTTCGTACAGCCCTTCTACCTGAATGGCTGCATGAGCTGTAACATTGGCCTGTAAGACAACCAATGCCAGCAGGCCATGTCGCAGCATAATCATTACTATTGTTGATCTCATGTTTTTCAATTAAATAATAAAATTCAGTAAATTTGCCCATAACGGGCGTAGTCAGTGTAAAATAACATAGTTTTTGTCCTGACAGCCATGTTACAGCACATGTGTTTTCGGGTTAATGGCCATTTTAACAGGAGACCCCATTGTGAGCCATGATTCCAACAACAGTGAATCGAAGCAAGCCAAGCCTGCACTCAGTTACCGTGACGCCGGCGTTGATATTAATGCCGGTAACGAATTAGTTGAGCGTATCAAGCCGATCGCCCGTCAAACTTTCAGACCCGGCGTGCTGACAGGACTGGGCGGCTTTGGCGCCTTGTTTGAGCTGCCGCTGGATCGCTACAAACAACCGGTACTGGTTTCGGGCACGGATGGTGTCGGCACCAAACTGAAACTGGCGATGATGATGAAAAAACATGATTCCATCGGTATTGATCTGGTGGCCATGTGTGTGAATGACCTCATCGTCGGCGGTGCCGAACCGCTTTTTTTCCTGGATTACTATGCCACCGGAGCACTTGATGTTGATGAAGCCACTGCGGTGATGAGTGGTATCGGCAAGGGATGTGAGCTCGCAGGCGCCGCCTTAACCGGTGGTGAAACCGCTGAAATGCCCGGTATGTATGCCGGCGGTGATTATGATCTGGCTGGCTTTTGCGTCGGTATTGTTGAAAAATCTGACATCATCGATGGCTCCAAAGTCAGGGCGGGTGATGTATTGATCGGCCTGGCCTCATCCGGACCTCACTCCAATGGCTATTCATTGATCAGAAAAGTACTGAAGCATGCCAATGCGGACCTGCAGCAGGATTTTGCCGGTCGTAGTCTGGGTGAAGTCCTGCTTGAACCGACACGCATCTATGTCAAACCCTTACTGAAATTATTTCAGCAGGTCGAAGTGCATGCGCTGGCACACATCACCGGCGGTGGTTTGACAGAAAACCTGCCCCGCGTGATGCCAGATAATACCATTGCACGCATTAATCGTGATAGCTGGAAACGGCCTGCGATTTTTGACTGGTTGCAAGAACAGGGTAATATCCAGGAAGAAGATATGCTAGTCACTTTTAATTGCGGCATTGGTATGGTGATTTGTGTCAACCCGGCCGATGTTGAACAAACCTTATCTATACTACAACAGCAGGGAGAACAGGCCTTTATTATTGGCGAGATCGAACAGGGAAATCATGGTGATCAACGCGTCCAGTTTAACTAAGCTTGTCAATGAGTAATAACAAAATCCCGGTAGTCGTGCTGATTTCGGGCACAGGCAGTAACCTCCAGTCCATCATCGAGGCCATGCAAAATCAGCAACTCGATATCGATATCAAGGCGGTTATCAGTAACCGGCCTGATGTCGCTGGACTGGAAAAAGCGCGAGCGGCAGGCATTGCCGCCATCACCGTTGATCATAATCACTTTGCCAGCCGAGATGCATTCGATTCGGCACTGCAACAAACGATAGACCAATATAATCCCGAGCTCGTTATACTGGCTGGCTTTATGCGCATTCTCGGGGATGAATTCGTCAATCACTTTCACGGCCGCATGCTCAATATTCACCCTTCGCTATTACCTAAATATCCAGGCCTGAACACGCATCAGCGTGCCCTTGACAATAAAGACCGGTTTCATGGCGCCAGTATTCATTTTGTCACCAGTGAACTGGATGGCGGTCCTGTTGTCTTACAAGTTATGGTGCCTGTCAGGGGAGAGGATGATCGAAAAAGTCTCGCCGCCAGAGTACTGCAACAGGAACACAAGCTCTATTGCCAGGCCATACAATGGTTTGCTGAAAAGCGGCTCAGTTTACACCAGGGTCAGGCATACCTGGATAGCAAAAGAATAACTGAACCGATGATACTGAAAGCCGAATAACTAACCATCAGAACCATCATGAAAATACTATTATTCTACATACTCTTTTTCGGCCTCTCCTGCCACTCCATGGCTGAAACCCGTTTGCCTCCCGAGTTTAATGTTGTCTATAAACTCAATAAGTTCGGCATGGATGCGGCACAGGCAAAGGTATCGCTAAAAAAACAAGCGGATGGCTCGTGGATATATAACAGCCAGACCAAAACCAAGGGCGTTATCTCGATTTTTCGCAAAGATGTCATTACAGAACAGACTGTGCTTAAGCAGTTCGGGCAGACTATCAAACCCTCACATTATCAATATATTCACAAAGGCAGTAAAAAAAATCGTAATCGCAGTATTCGTTTTGACTGGGACAAGATGCTGGCATATAGCGATGTCAGTGGAAACCAGTCCACACTCAGCCTCAACAACGAAACCATAGACAGCTTTTCCCTACAGCTGAGAATCATGACTGATCTGATGTCTGGTAAACGAGATCTGATTTACAATATTATCAAGAAGGGAGAAGCTGAGAATTACCAGTTTGAAATTCTTGCTGAAGAAACAGTGCAAACAAACGCAGGGCACTACAAGACTTTGAAATTGAAACGCTCGCGCAAAGATAGCAAGCGCACGACCATCATGTGGGTGGCGCCAGCATTACAATACCTGCCGGTAAAAATGACACATATTGAAAGCGATGGAACTGAGTTTTCTCTGGTCATGGAAAACATATCCGGCGGTTTAAGCTCCAGCCAGGCGCCGGTCGATATCACTGCGGACGCTGACCAAGACAAACAATGAAACTGTATGATACCTATATTGTACCGGCTCTTATTCGTATCGCCTGTTCTAACAAACGCTTTGCCGAAATGCGACAGGCATTGTTGCCACGCGCCAGTGGTCACGTTCTGGAGATCGGCATTGGCTCCGGACTAAACCTGCCATTTTATGATCAAGCGACTGTGAAACGAATTTTTGCGCTGGAGCCTTCCGGTCAATTACGCAAACACGCTCTGGACAGGGCCAAGGAATTGAATATCCCGGTAGAACTGTCTGCGAATGGTGCTGAAGCAATACCCTTGAAGAAGCAGTCAATCGATACCATTGTCACCACCTTCACACTCTGTTCGATTGCAAATATTGAACTGGCATTAGAGGAAATGCGTCGTGTGCTGAAAACTGACGGGACGCTGATATTTTGTGAGCATGGACGTGCTCCGGAAAACCATATACAACGCTGGCAAGATCGTATTAACCCATACTGGAAAAAAATGGCGGGCGGTTGCAATATCAATCGTGATATCCACCAACTCATCAAGCAGGCCGGTTTTTCCATCGACGAAACGGACTACCAGTATATGCAGGGACCGAAAACATTCAGCTATATTTATAAGGGTATCGCCAGACCTGACTAAGTCGATTGCGGCTGATTTTCTGCAGCCTTATCTTTTTTATCTGCCTTGCTCAATTTTTCATGTGATTTCTTGTGCAGCATAATATCCATTGCAGTTTTCACGGCCACCAATGATAGCAGCATTGATAGCGGCGACCCCAGTTTGATGACAAAAAAACTGGCAGCAATAATAGCAATATGCATGATCACTACACGACCATAAGGCTGTCCCATCAATCGCTTCGGTGTAATTTTATAGCGCTCTCCGGCGATAATAAAATTATACACATATGACACCCCATGACTGACAAGTAACGCCAGTATCGCCCATAAAAACCCGGCAGGCATATTCGCCCAGATGGTTTGCAGTACATTGAATAACATTTGTATTAATATCAGCGGCCCAGGCCAGTCAGCGGCAGCGGACACACCCGCCTGTGTTGCGCCGATATCAAAAAACTCCAGCAAAAAAGTACCATGACCAGCAGCAAAGCCGCCATAATGCAGCATAAAAAATAAAATAATGAACAATCGGCCTGGCATCTCTTTGAGCTTCAGCGGCGATACGGTTAACATTTTCAGAATAGTATAGGCACCAATTACAAGATTCTCGGCCCAATAGATAAGCACTATCGCGGCGGCATCCCAGCCCGCAAATAACACGCCCAGAACCGGCGCCAGGTTACTGAGTAATAGAAATGAAAGTGGCAGGTGTTTGAACAATAAATGATCCGCAGGAATCAGGTTTTTGGTAAAGTGACACCTTGTTGACCCTGATATTTTCCACCACGATCCTTGTATGAGGTGTCGCAAACTTCGTCGGACTCGAAGAACAGCATCTGCGCGACCCCTTCATTGGCATATATCTTGGCCGGCAATGGCGTGGTATTGGAAAATTCCAATGTCACATGCCCCTCCCATTCAGGCTCTAATGGCGTAACATTAACAATAATGCCACAGCGTGCGTAGGTCGATTTACCCAGGCAGACCGTCAGCACACTTCTGGGTATGCGAAAATACTCGACCGTTCGTGCCAGCGCAAACGAATTGGGTGGAATAATGCAAACATCACCCTTGAAATCAACAAAGCTATGCTCTGAAAAATCCTTGGGGTCGACAACAGCCGAATTGATGTTGGTAAATATCTTGAATTCATCTGCACAGCGCACATCATATCCATAACTGGAGGTGCCATAGGAAACGATCCGCCCTTGTTCATTCTCTCGGACCTGCCCGGATTCAAACGGCTCAATCATGCCATGCTGCCCGGATGACATGCGGCGTATCCATTTGTCTGCCTTGATACTCATAAAACGACCATTGTTTCTCATTGATTTGCGCTGATAGTACAGGGAATCTGTGATTTTTTCCATACTGTACCGCCGTTTTTTCATTACATGACAAAGGCTTAGAATTAGCCGCATCATAGTGACGTTTCCCTCAAAAACCTATACTTGACTAATCCACACGGCTTTACTAAGTTTATGAGTAATGAACTTCCTCGGGTAGCTTTCTCATTTACCTGGAAAAATCGAGTCTTTCTGAACCGACACACGGATGAGTCCTGATCAGCAGCAGCCATGTATATGGCTTGCTACAAAGCAAGGAATCACTGTCATGAATAGAACAGCCATTGTTTCACCGACTGAGCAGTTTTTTGACGAAGACGGATTTCTAATTCGCCCTGAAATATGGAATGAACAAATCGCACGTCTGCTTGCCCGGCTTGACGGTATTGACGAATTAACTGAAACACACTGGCTTGTCATTCAGACCTTAAGAAAACATTTTTCTCACTTTGGCACACCGCCCATGTTCCACCATGTCAGCATTGTCAACCACCTTGATAAACACTGCGTCGAACAGCTATTCCATAGTCACCGTGAAGCCTGGCGAGTTTCCGGGCTACCCAATCCAGGAGAGGAGGCCAAGACCTACATGTAGGCGGCCATATAAGGAGGGATACACAATGAACAAACGTTTGTTTTTTTTATTCCCCAACACTTCTCGTGCCTTAAAGCTGGCGAGAGATTTCAAGCAACATGAGTGCCAATTATCAGACCTTTTTAGTTGTTCAGACCCTGACTACAAACAGACGATAACGCCCTTGTACAGCAAGGTTGAACCCTGGTTATGGGATATGGTTTTTGCTATTTTCTTTCTTGAACTGACTGTATTAATGATTAACGCGATATAAGCCATAACTGATAATCGAGTCGTGGGCTAAATAGAAATAAATATAGCATGCAAAAAAAAGGCGCAGCTTTAGCTGCGCCTTTTTTCCAGCTAAACCAGATCAATTATTCTGGATAACGATCTGCGGGAATTTAGCTGCGTGGTTTTTAGCCTGTAATGACAACTTGGCCGCAGTACGACGGGCGATCTCACGATAAATCTGCGCGATACGACTGTCTGGTTCTGCCACCACGGTAGGCTTGCCACTATCAGTTTCTTCACGAATACGAATATCCAGTGGCAAAGCGCCAAGGAAATCCACATCGAACTCGTCCGACATGCTTTGACCGCCACCCTTACCAAAGATGTATTCTTCGTGGCCACATTCACTACAAATATGAATACTCATATTTTCAACGATACCGAGCACTGCCACTTCAACCTTCTCGAACATCTTCAGGCCCTTGCGTGCATCCAGTAAGGCAATATCCTGTGGTGTGGTAACGATAACCACGCCACTCACCGGCACTTTTTGCGCCAATGTCAATTGCGTATCGCCGGTACCAGGAGGCAGGTCAATGATCAGATAATCAAGGTTGTCCCATTGGGTATCAACCAGCAATTGTTCCAGTGCCTGGGTGACCATCGGGCCACGCCAGATCATAGGGGTATCCTCTTCAATCAGAAAGCCGATGGACATGGCCTGCAGATTGTAACTGGTCATGGGCTCCAGGGTTTTGCCATCCTTGGAGTCAGGTTTACCTGAGATACCCAGCATGCGCGGTTGACTGGGGCCATAGATATCAGCATCCAGTATGCCGACTGTCGCGCCCTCGGCTGACAGGGCCAGCGCCAGATTGACGGAAGTGGTGGATTTACCAACACCACCCTTACCCGATGCGACCGCAATAATATTCTTTACGCCTTCGATGGACTTCAGACTCTTTTGCACGACATGGGCGGCAATTTTCCAGTCGACGTTGACCTCGGCTGAATCGACGCCATCAATGGCTTCAATTATTTGCTTGAGTTCGGCTTCAAGCTTGTCCTTAAAACCCTTGGCGGGATAACCCAGGGTGACAGCAACAGACACCTTGCCACCTTCAATAGTGATTTTCTTGACCGCTTTGGTGGAAACCAGGTCCTTTTCCAAATGTGGATCAATGTAAGCTTTAAGGGCTTCTTCTATCTGAGTCTGGCTGACACTTGACATACTTCTATCTCCTAAATACCGGCTAGGCGTTTAATTCCAGAGTAAAACGATCGGGTATTATACACGATTTTTCCAGGCTGCGTAGTATTTCATAATGTACCAATGAACACCAGATAAACCCTTTTAGACTATAGGGTCATTAAGTCTATAATCGATACCTTAATGAATGCTATCCAGATCGCTCTATTTCGGTATAATTAAGTCATTTTTTATTAACAATTCAAGTAATTGGCTAAACCATGAGTACACATCCCCGCAAAATTCTGGCCACCAGCGCGCTCCCCTATGCCAATGGCAGTATCCACCTGGGTCATCTGGTGGAATATATCCAGACCGATATCTGGGTACGTTTCCAGAAAATGCGCGGCCATGAATGCTATTACGTCTGCGCCGATGATACACATGGCACACCCATCATGCTGCGCGCGGAACAGGAAGGCATTACCCCTGAGCAATTGATTGAGCGTGTGCATACGGAACACCTGCAAGATTTCACTGATTTTAATATCGCCTTTGATAATTATTATTCGACCAACTCAGAGGAAAATCGTGAATTATCAGAAGACATCTATCTCAAGCTGAAGCAGGCCGGGCTGATAGAGAGCCGTATGACCGAACATTATTATGATCCGGAAAAGGAAATGTTCCTGCCCGATCGCTATATCAAAGGTGAGTGCCCCAAGTGTCACGCCCAGGACCAGTACGGTGACGGCTGTGAAGTCTGTGGTGCAACCTACACCACCACCGATCTGATCAATCCCTATTCTGCAGTTTCAGGGGCGAAGCCGGTGCGCAAGGAAACCGAGCATTTCTTCTTTAAGCTGAGCGAATGTATCGAATTTTTACGTGGCTGGATCAAAAACGGTAACCACGGCAGCAGCCCGTTACCGGCCGAGTCTGTGAATAAGCTGGAAGAATGGTTCGACGCAGGCCTGCGTGACTGGGAGATCTCCCGGGATGCACCCTACTTTGGTTTTGAGATACCCGATGCACCCGGTAAATATTTCTATGTTTGGCTGGACGCCCCGGTGGGTTACATGGCCAGCTTCAAAAATCTGTGTACTGAAAAAGGTATCGATTTCGATGCCTTCTGGAACAAGGGCAGCGAGACCGAACTCTACCATTTTATCGGCAAAGATATCCTTAGTTTCCATGCCTTGTTCTGGCCTGCCACACTCGAATACGCGGGCTATCGCACCCCTGACCAGATCTGTGTGCATGGCTTCCTGACAGTGGATGGTCAGAAGATGTCGAAAACGCGCGGTACTTTTATCACCGCACGCTCCTATCTGGAGTGTTTACAACCGGAATACCTGCGCTATTATTTCGCCGCTAAATTAAACGACCGTGTAGAAGACATCGACCTTAATCTTGAAGATTTTGTTGCACGTGTGAACAGTAACCTTATCGGTAAATACATCAATATTGCCAGTCGTACTGCCGGCTTTATCACTAAAAAATATAACAACAGGCTGGGCGATTCGATTGATGAAATCGATATCGAACCCTTGCAAAAACTTCAGGCCGCTGAGGAACACATCGCTGAGCTCTACGACAAACGACAATTCAGTGAGGCCATCAGGGAGATTATGAGTCTGGCCGACATTGCCAATGAATATGTCAATGAAATGCAACCCTGGGTGATCGCCAAACAGGAAGACCAGCAAGAGCGCCTGCAACAAATTTGCACTACCGGTATCAATCTATTCAGGTTACTGACTTTGTATCTGAAGCCGGTATTACCGGATCTGGCCAGGCAAGTAGAGGAGTTTCTCAATATCGAAGCGCTGCAATGGCATCATCATAGCGAACTGCTGCTTGATCATGAAATACGTCCGTACAAACACCTGGCCAAACGTATAGAAGAATCGCAGATTCAAGCCATGCTGGATAAAAACCAGGAAAACCTTAAAGCGAATGCAACACCATCCTCGCATTCACCCACTCGACATGCACAGGCACAACAAATGGATCACCCTGCTATCGCTGAAACAATTGATTATGAAGACTTCGCCAAAATTGATTTACGTATTGCCCGCATCATCAAGGCGGAACAGGTAGAAGGTGCGGACAAATTATTGCAGTTGACGCTGGATATCGGCGATGAAACCCGCCAGGTATTTGCCGGTATTAAATCGGCCTATTCACCCGAGCAACTACAAGGCAAACTGACCGTCATGGTGGCCAACCTGGCACCACGAAAAATGCGTTTCGGTGTTTCTGAAGGCATGGTGCTGGCGGCAGGCCCAGGCGGTAAAGACTTATGGATACTGGAACCCGGCGAAGGTGCACAAGCGGGCATGAAAGTGAAGTAAACCCGGCTGCTTAACCCTTGTAACTCAGGGTCTTTAACCTGATAGCTTTATCTTTTCTTACATATACCTTATCTTTGAATAATGACTGAATATGCATTACTACTGGTAAGCACCGTCCTGGTCAATAATTTCGTTCTGGTGAAATTTCTTGGGCTGTGTCCGTTCATGGGTGTTTCCCGAAAACTGGAAACTGCCGTGGGCATGTCATTGGCGACCACTTTTGTACTGACCTTGTCATCTATTAGTAGTTATCTGGTTGAAGAGTATCTATTGACGCCTCTGGGTATTGGCTATCTAAGGACCATCAGTTTTATTCTGGTGATTGCTGTCGTCGTTCAGGTCACCGAAATGGTGGTACATAAAACCAGTCCATTACTGTACCAGGTACTGGGCATATTTCTGCCACTGATTACAACTAACTGTGCAGTCCTGGGCGTGGCCTTATTGAACATTCAGGAAAAACACGGCTTTATAGAATCCACGCTGTATGGCTTTGGTGCAGCGGTGGGCTTTTCAATGGTGATGATTTTGTTTGCAGCGATGCGCGAAAGAATAGCCGTGGCTGATGTGCCCGACGCATTCAAGGGAAATGCCATAGCGCTGGTGACAGCAGGACTGATGTCACTTGCCTTTATGGGTTTCTCAGGTCTGATAAAAGCCTGATGCTGGAAGCTATACTGACAATGAGCCTGCTGGCCGCTGTGTTTGGCATTATTCTCGGTTTTATTGCTGTGCGCTTTCGTATCCAGGGCGACCCCGTGGTCGACAAAGTCGATGCCTTACTACCCCAGACCCAATGCGGCCAGTGTGGTTTCCCCGGATGTCGGCCCTATGCAGAAGCCATTGCCAAAGGTGAAGCCGACATCAACCAATGCCCGCCTGGTGGTGAAACAACGATTGTAGCCCTGGCGGATTTGTTAGGGCTGGATGCGAAACCTTTAAATCCTGAAAATGGTACTGAGGCCGAAACAAAAACGGTTGTCTATATTGATGAAGAAGTCTGTATCGGCTGCACCCTTTGCATCCAGGCTTGCCCGGTTGATGCCATATTGGGTGCAGCCAAGCAAATGCATACTGTGATTACCAGTGAATGTACTGGCTGTGATCTATGCATACCGCCCTGCCCGGTAGAATGTATTCATATCATTCCGGTTAAGGAAGATATCACCACCTGGAAATGGCCGAGCCCGCCGCAGCCCGGCATCGACACAGCAGACACTGACGCAGTAACGGCAACAGAATGAGCCAGTCGACGCACAAACTATTCAAATTTCCTGGCGGCCTGAAATTGCCTGGCAACAAGGACATGTCTACCGCGCAAGCCATCGGTGAAAGCTTTATACCTACACGCCTGATACTGCCATTGCAGCAACATATTGGCGAGCCTTCAGAAGCTATCGTCAAGGAAGGCGAGCGAGTATTAAAAGGACAAGTGATTGCCAGGGCGAATGGTTATGTCAGTGTGCCCTTGCATGCACCCACCTCAGGAACCATTACACAGATTATCGAACAGGCAGTACCGCATCCATCGGGACTGGCCGCTGACTGCATCATTCTCAAGCCTGACCAGAAAGATAAATGGATCCAACTGGACACGCCTGAGGATTACCAGCAAATGAATCCCAGCGCCCTACGCAATCGCATTCGCGAAGCCGGCATTGTCGGTCTCGGTGGTGCAGGATTCCCGTCATTTATTAAACTCAATCCTGGTTCAAAAACTGCCATAGATGAATTAGTGCTGAATGCCGCTGAATGCGAACCCTACATCACATGTGATGACATGATTATGCAGGAACGCGCACTGGAAATCATTCAGGGTACGCAGATCATGCGCCATGCCTTACAGGCCAGGCGCTGCCTGATTGGCATCGAGGATAACAAACCAGCTGCTTATAAAGCCCTGCAATCTGCGATGTCCACATTAAACATAGATGACATCGAGATCATCGTCATTCCTACGATCTATCCGGCCGGTGGTGAAAAACAACTTATCAAGGTACTCACCGGCAAGGAATCCCCGAGTCATGGTTTGCCGCTTGATATTGGCGTGGTCTGCCACAACGTGGCGACCGCGGCAGCGGTTTATCAGGCGGTCACTTTCAATAAACCGTTAATATCAAGAATCGTCACCCTGACCGGTAATGGCATCAACAAACCAGGCAACCACGAAGTGTTAATTGGCACGCCCGTCGATGAATGGATTGAGCATTGCGGTGGTTATCATGATGACATCCAACAGCTGGTGATGGGCGGACCCATGATGGGCTTCACCTTGAGTACTGACCAGTTACCCATTATCAAAACCAGTAACTGCATCCTTGCATTAACACAAACTGAAAGCAGCATTACCCATCAAAACCCGATGCCCTGCATACGCTGCGGTGCCTGCATGGAAGTTTGTCCTGTCAGCCTGTTGCCGCAGCAGCTGTACTGGCAAGCCTTTGCCAGAGAACTGGATAAAATTCAGGATTACAACTTGTTCGATTGTATAGAATGTGGCTGTTGCTCCTATGTTTGCCCAAGCCAGATTCCACTGGTGCAGTATTATCGTTTCGCCAAAACTGAAATATGGGCACAGGAAAGAGAGAAAACAAAATCAGATCAGGCACGCTTACGCCATGAATTCAGACTTGAGCGTCTTGAAAAAGAAAAACAGGAACGCGAAGAGCGCATGCGCAAGAAAAAGGCTGCGCTCAAAAAAGGCAAGGGCGCGCAGGAAAACGACGCGAAAAAAGCTGCCATTGATGCTGCATTGGCACGTGTACGCGAAAAACAACAACAAAGCACTAGCGAAAGAAAAAATGTCGATAATCTCAATACTGAACAGCAAAAGAAAATTGATGAGATTGAATCCAGAAGAAAGCGTCAGCAAAACAACAGCACCGGTAACCAGAACAATACAACATCATAATATTGACTATGCAATTTAAAAAAGCCACATCGCCTTACCTGCATAATAATGCCAACGTTTCCCGCGTTATGCTTCGTGTTCTGCTTGCATTGATACCAGGCACACTGATCTACAGCTATTTTTTCGGCTGGAGTATAATCCTGAATATCATGCTGGCCTGTTTCACCGCCGTGATAAGTGAAGCACTGATGCTATCATTGCGACAACGACCTGTGGTGTTTTATTTGCGTGATAACAGCGCCCTAGTGACTGCCTGGCTGCTGGCGCTGGCTTTACCAACATTAGCGCCGTGGTGGCTGATCGTCATTGCCACCCTTTTTGCTATTGTAGTTGCTAAACATTTGTATGGCGGATTGGGCTACAACCCGTTTAATCCAGCCATGGTAGGTTATGTCGTTGTCATGATTTCATTTCCTCAATACATGACACAATGGTTACTTCCGCATGAGAACCTGGATTTCGCACAATCCTTGCAATGGCTATTCAAGGGTGAATTGTTTGGCAGTATGACGATAGACAGTATTAGCTCAGCCACCCCAATCGATAGTATCAAGACCGGACTCAGTCTGAACCAGTCGATTTCGGAAATCAGCAGCTCACCATTATTTGGTTACCTGGGTGGTGTGGCCTGGGAATGGATTGCTGTGGGCTTTCTGCTGGGAGGACTATGGTTGCTCTATACAGGCATCATCAACTGGCAAATCCCGCTGAGCATGTTATTGAGCATAGCCATCATCTCTGGCATTTTCTTTGTTATTGATCCTCAATATTATAGCGATCCATTATTTCAATTATTCAGCGGTGGCACGATACTGGCGGCATTTTTTATTGCCACCGATCCTGTTAGTGCCAGCACCACGCCGCGTGGAAAAATTATTTACGCTGCCGGTATTGGTGCACTGACCTATATCATCCGCACATGGGGCGGATATCCGGACGGTATTGCCTTTGCTGTTTTACTAATGAACATGGCCGTTCCTACTATTGATTACTACACTCAACCGCGAGTATTTGGAGCCACCGGCAAATGAAAGGCGCCAGGGAAAACATGATTCGCTCGGCAGTAGTGCTGACTCTGTTTGCGTTTGTAGGAACCAGCCTGCTGAGCTTTACTCATGAAGCCACAGAAGAGCGCATAGCAAACAATGAGCGTGATGAACTACTGCGTGGCCTGCAGCATATTATCTCGTCCGAAAAATATGATAATGACATATTCAATGACACCCTCAGCATCTTATCACCGCAATGGCTCGGCTCTGAGGAAGCGGTAACTGTCTATCTGGCACGCAAGCAAGGCAAGCCGATAGCTGCTGTTTTTAGCAGTGTTGCTCCAAATGGTTATAATGGGGCTATCAATTTACTGGTGGGGGTTGATCTAGATGGAGTGTTAACCGGTGTGCGCGTCATTAAACATAAGGAGACACCTGGACTGGGCGATGTTATCGATGAAAAACGCTCTGACTGGATCTATGGATTCACCGGCAAGTCCCTTGCCCAACCTGTGGAAAAGCAATGGAAAGTTAAAAAAGATGGTGGTTACTTCGATCAATTTACCGGTGCCACTATTACCCCTCGCGCGGTAGTTAAAGCCGTACGTAATACTTTGCTATACTTCAAGGCAAACAAGCACAACTTGTTTGCTGATACGGGAAAAGATAAAACCAATGAATGAAAAGACCTCCAGAATTGTAAAAGACGGGCTCTGGACCAATAATCCGGCGCTGGTGCAATTATTAGGTTTATGCCCCCTGCTGGCAGTCACTTCGACCGTTATCAATGGGCTTGGCCTGGGAATAGCAACGCTTGTGGTGCTGACGGGCTCCAATGTCATTGTCTCGATGATCAGAAATTTTGTCAGCAGTGAAATCCGCATACCCGTCTTTGTGATGATTATTGCGTCGCTGGTGACGACAGTTGAGTTGACACTAAGCGCGTATTTTCACCCGTTATATAAAACCCTGGGTATTTTCATACCCTTGATCGTTACCAACTGCGCCATCATTGGTCGGGCAGAATCGTTTGCCTCAAAAAATACCGTCACTCACTCCATGTTAGATGGTCTGACTATGGGACTGGGATTTACTGCTGTGCTGGTGGTGCTGGGTGGCATCAGGGAACTACTCGGGCATGGCACTCTACTGGCTGACGCCGAGCTGATGTTTGGCCAGGCCGCCAGCGACCTCACTATCACCTTTAGTGAGGACTACCCCGGCTTTCTGTTGGCAGTGTTACCACCTGGCGCATTTATTGGGCTGGGCTTGATCATCGCCATGAAAAATATTATCGACCGCAGAGCCGCTCAGCGCACTGTCAAGAATGTCGTCATTCAAGCAGAAGCTATACAAAACTGATATCGGAATAGTTTTGCATGAATGCGAATAAACGCTATGAGATATTCCGGCGGCTAAAACAACACACACCCGCACCGACCACGGAGCTTGAATATAGCAATACATTTCAATTGCTGATAGCGGTGATCTTGTCTGCCCAGGCAACCGATGTGGGTGTCAACAAGGCTACACGTGCACTATTCAAAAAATGCAAAACACCCAAGGCATTATTAAATTTAGGTGATGAGGGCTTACGGCAACATATTAAAACCATTGGTCTCTACAATACCAAAGGCAAAAATATACTAAAAACCTGTAAAATATTACTCGATCAATACCAAGGCAGGGTACCAGAAGATCGTGCTGCATTGGAATCACTGCCTGGTGTCGGCAGGAAGACGGCCAATGTGGTATTGAATACGGCCTTTGGCCATCCGACCATTGCCGTGGATACACATATTTTCAGGGTGGCTAACCGAACCAGGATTGCACCAGGAAAAAACGTACTGGAAGTGGAAAAAAAATTACTTAAATTTGTGCCAGAAGAATTTCTAATCGATGCACATCACTGGCTTATACTGCATGGCCGCTATACCTGCATTGCACGCAAACCACGTTGTGGCTCCTGTGTTATCGAAGACTTGTGCGAATATCGGCACAAGACTGAAGACTAACTTATTATTCTCGAGAGTTGAAGAAAAGCAATGTTTCAGAACCAAAACAGAAACCAGATGCGAGCCTATTTCAGGACTGCCTGGAAAAAATATTCTGAGAGAATGCCAACTGAACCCATCGAGACCATTATCGGCGAAGTCGTCAGTATCCACCCTGAGTATCAAACCATGCTTGAATCAGATCATGATGACCTGGATAAGGACTACCAGCCGGAATCAGGCCAGGCCAACCCGTTCCTGCACATGGGTATGCATATCAGCTTGCGGGAACAACTTAATAGTGACCGGCCAGCCGGCATCCAGTTACTATATAAGAAAATCCTAATGAAAACCGCTGATATTCATGAAACAGAGCATTTAATCATGGACTGCCTGGGTGAAAGTCTCTGGCGGGCGCAAAGAAATGCTCAATTACCTGACGAAAATGCCTACCTGGACTGCATTAAACGCGTATTTGACAAAATTTAATATAATTCTGTGATTTTTATCTTCTAGAATGAAACTTTCAGCGAAGCATCAAGTCCTATGGTTTACGGCACAAGATAGTTGCTGGAGATATTTAACAAAACGATACATTACCGACCTATTAATTTATCCGACAATTAATAAAGGGTCTATTTATAAAATTCTTTAAGGAGCTCTGATTATGGCTAGTAAGTACACTCAAAAACCTCTGGCGGCTGCACTGGGCGCAGCTTTCTTATCCATGGCTGCTAGTACTGCTGTACAAGCCAACGAAAACCCCTTTTCCGCTAATCAGCTTTCCAGTGGTTACATGCAAATAGCCGGAATGGAAGGTAAATGTGGCGGCGCTAAAGCAACAGAAGGTAAATGCGGCGGCGTCAAGAAAGAAGCAATGGAAAAAGCTAAAGAAGGCAAATGTGGCGAAGGCAAGTGCGGCGGCGCCAAGAAAGAAACAATGGAAAAAGCTAAAGAAGGTAAATGTGGCGAAGGCAAGTGCGGCGGCGCCAAGAAAGAAACAATGGAAAAAGCCAAAGAAGGTAAATGTGGCGAAGGCAAGTGCGGCGGTGCCAAGAAAATGGAAAAAGCCAAAGAAGGTAAATGTGGCGAAGGTAAGTGCGGTGGCAATAAGTAAGATATCTGCATGAACCAGACAGATTATCCTGTTGAAGGTGCCGGTCTCGGTTTAAGGCGAACCCTGTTGGGTTCGCTGGCCGAGGCTAATCCTGAACAAATCAGTTTCATGGAAATCGCTCCGGAAAACTGGATCGGCGTCGGCGGCGCCTATGCCAAACAACTACGTCACTTCACCGAACGCTACCCGTTTGTTACTCATGGATTGTCACTTTCCATCGGCAGTCCTTCACCATTGGATATGGATTTTTTAAGCAAACTCAAGGTTTTCTTAAAAAATCATCATATTAAAACCTACACAGAACATCTCAGCTATTGCAGTGATCAGGGACATCTATACGACTTATTACCCATTCCGTTCACAGAAGAGGCCGTAAAATATGTGGCCGATCGTATTCGTATTGTTCAGGATACACTGGAGCAGAAAATAGCCATGGAGAACGTGTCCTACTACGCCGCTCCCGGTCAACAAATGCAGGAAATAGATTTTATTAATGCCGTACTGACTGAAGCAGACTGCAATCTATTGCTGGATGTGAACAATATTTATGTTAATAGCATCAATCATCGATACGATGCAGAAACCTACTTGAAAGCTTTACCCGCAGAACGCGTGGTCTATTTACATGTTGCGGGCCATTATCAGGAAGCTGAAGATTTGATTGTAGACACGCATGGAGCTGATGTTGTTGACCCGGTATGGAAGTTACTGGAAAAGACCTATCAGCATTTGGGTGTTGTTCCTACACTGCTGGAACGCGACTTTAATATCCCTCCCCTGGAAGAACTACTCCTGGAAATTGATACCATAACGTCCATGCAGAAAAAATGGGAGCATATTCATGAGCAGCAGCATGCACAAGGATAAGCAGCCCGAGTTTATCAGTAAACAGCTTGAGTTTGCAGCGCACATAAGAAATCCCGCAGTTAATCAAATCCCCGATGATGTAGAAGATCGTCGTATGGGTATTTATCGCGAGCTTTTTTATAATAATGTTGAAGGGTTTATCAGCAGCGGCTTTCCTATTTTGAGAGAACTCTTCGATGACAAGCGCTGGCATGCAATGGTCAGGGATTTTTTTTCAAGACACCACTGTAAAACACCTTATTTTCTGGAAATATCAGAAGAATTTCTTGATTACCTGGAAAATGAACGCGATACCTCGGAAGACCCGCCTTTTTTAAACGAACTCGCACATTATGAATGGGTAGAGCTTGCATTGAGCGTGGCGGAAGAAGAAATTAATACCAATGGAATTGATGCCGGCGGCGACTTTCTCGAAAATATCCCGGTAGTGTCTCCATTGGCGTGGCTTCTCAGCTACCAGTTTGATGTGCAGCACATCGGTCCTGATTACCAACCGCAAACACCTCCCGAACAAATCACGACATTAGTGGTATATAGAGATATTGATGATGAAGTCGGTTTCATGGAAATCAATCCAGTTACCGCTCACATGATACAAAGCCTGCAGCTCAATCCCAGCCTGACTGGCAAGCAGCTGTTACAACAAATCGCCTCAGAATTGAACCATTCGGATGCCGACGTTGTCATACAGGGCGGGATACAAACAATGAATCAATTGCGCGACGCGGGCATCATGCTTGGAGTACGCGAGACATAACAATAATACGAAGGAGCCAGATACCATGCTGATGGCATTACAGAACATATTAGACAAAACGCGTAGCCTCGATTTCCTTGCCCCTCTCGCCTTAAGAATTTATCTGGCACCTATTTTCTGGATGGCAGGTACTTCCAAGTTTAAAAGCTTTGATGATACAGCCGCCTGGTTTGGCAACAAGGAATGGGGGCTGGGCCTTCCCATGCCAGAAGTCATGACCTTTCTAGCAGCAAGCACCGAAGTTGTCGGCGCCATAATGTTACTATTCGGACTCGGAGTACGCTGGATATCTCTGCCACTGATGGTAACCATGCTGGTGGCTATTTTCGCAGTGCATTGGCAACATGGCTGGCAGGCTATTGCTGACGTGAAATTTTGTTTATTTAATTGTACCGATGCTCAGGCTGCTACAGAAAAACTGGATGCCGCAAAAAGCCTGCTTCAACAACATGGCAATTATGACTGGCTAACCGAGCAAGGCAGCTTTGTTGTTCTTAATAACGGTATTGAGTTCGCCACCACTTATTTCATCATGCTGCTGGCGTTATTCTTCATCGGAGCCGGCAAATATTTTAGTATCGACCACTGGATAGCCAGACAATTTAAAGCTTCAAATTACTAAAAAGTGTTTTATTGCCACGGAGAGTATACGGATTATTCAGTATTTCGAACTCCTCAGACAAATAATCTTTTCTCCGTGGCTTTTTTAATTACAGTGGTGAGTGGCAAGGAAAAATAGTAAGTAGAACCTTGACAAGACCTGGTGTCAATTTATGCTTTTACTCGCCACTCGCTACTATTTCTTCGCTACTCGATACTAGCCACTAGCTACTTTTATTAGCCCACGTATCCCGAAGTTCAACTGTGCGGTTAAATACCGGCATATTACCTCTAACGTGCATCTCGTCCAGGCAGAAATACCCTTCACGTTCAAACTGAAATTGTTGACCCGGTTCTGCATCAGACAGACTCGATTCTACAAAGCAGTGGGTCAATGTGCGCAGAGAATCTGGATTAATAAATTCCTTATAATCTTTACCATCCTTGGCGGCACTTTCGGGACTCGGGTGATTAAACAGACGATCATACAAACGTATTTCCGCCTCAATGGCATGAGCGGCTGACACCCAGTGAATGACGCCCTTGACCTTGCGCCCTTCAGGGTTAGCACCCAGTGTGGCTGGGTCGTAACTACAGCGTAATTCAATTATTTCTTCATTGTTATCCTTAATCACTTCATCACATCGAATCACGTAGGCATTTCGCAAACGAACCTCTCCCCCACTGACCAGGCGCTTGAATTTTTTATTCGGCGCGACTTCCATGAAATCCTCTTTGTCGATATAGATTTCACGACTAAACGGAATTTTACGACTACCCATCGATTCATCTTGCGGATGATTGGCAGCCTGAATTTCCTGGGTTTCCCCTTGCGGATAATTTTCTATGACAATCTTTAGCGGATGCAAAACCGCCATCCGTCTGGGTGCGCACTGATTAAGATCTTCGCGTATACAATTTTCAAGTACACCCATTTCTACTGTGTTATCTGATTTAGTAACACCGATGCGATGACAGAAATCACGTATCGCATGTGGCGTGAAACCACGCCGTCTTAATCCTGCTATTGTTGGCATGCGCGGATCATCCCAGCCTTCTACATGACCATCATTGACCAATTCAGTCAGTTTACGCTTACTCATTACCGTGTATTGCAAATTCAATCGTGAGAATTCAATCTGCTGTGGATGACAAGCAATGGAAATATTATCCAATACCCAATCATACAGAGGCCGGTGATCTTCAAATTCCAATGTGCATAGTGAATGAGTAATACCCTCAAGGGCATCAGATATTGGATGGGTATAATCATACATTGGATAAATGCACCACTCTTCGCCAGTCTGATGATGTACCACTCCATGACGAATACGGTAGAGCGTTGGATCACGTAAGTTGATATTGGGTGATGCCATATCAATTTTTGCACGCAGCACGCGCTCACCATCGGCAAACTGTCCTGCCTTCATGCCGGCAAAGAGCTCGAGGTTTTCTGCCACTGAGCGATTTCGATAGGGACTCTCTCGACCTGGCTCCTTCAAGGTACCTCGATATTCACGAACTTGTTCGGCATCCAGATCACAAACAAAAGCCTTGCCATTATTGATTAATTCAACTGCAAAATCATACAGCTGCTGGAAATAATCGGAGGCGAAGTACAACCGCTCATTCCAGTCAAATCCAAGCCATTTGACATCCTGCTGAATAGCGGCAACAAATTCTTCATTTTCCTTATGCGGGTTTGTATCATCAAACCTCAGGTTACATGTGCCGTTATAATCTTCTGCCACGCCAAAATTAAGACAAATGGATTTCGCATGCCCTATGTGCAGGTAACCGTTTGGTTCTGGTGGAAAACGAGTGGCAAGTTTGCCATTGTTTTTATTATTTTTAATATTTTCATCGATAATTTGACGAATGAAATTACTCGGAGCAGGTGATGCTTCATCAGCACACATAGTATTTCCTCAGGGAGAGTGAACTTATTTGAGCGCTATTTTATCCTGTCCTTGGAGAATGTGCTAGCGGGACAAGTAAACTGGGAACTTAATCCTGATTATCACCAGGCAATTTGGCCGTTTGGCTGAAATACCCGATTAGAGAAAGCGCAAAATACACTGGATGACAGGGGCAGATGACCTCAACGAGGCCCCAGTAATTCAATCTGATAACCATCAGGGTCTTCGACGAAGGCTATGATAGTCGTACCTGCATTCATCGGTCCGGCCTCCCTGAGGATGTTACCGCCCTGCTGGCGAATTTTTTCCGTGGCCTCGTAGACATCGTCTACCTGAATAGCGAGATGT
This sequence comes from uncultured Gammaproteobacteria bacterium, assembly GCA_963807455.1. Classification (GTDB taxonomy): domain Bacteria; phylum Pseudomonadota; class Gammaproteobacteria; order JAADHQ01; family JAADHQ01; genus JAADHQ01. The sequence goes on from CAWECS010000026.1 coordinate 130,287, forward strand.
CCAAAGCCGCTGCCGAGGTCATATTGACGCACATCCCAGTTATAGGTTAACTCAATAACGCTGTTTTCAGACTCCTTGCCATAACCAACGAAGGCAAGGGTAAATTTGCCTTCGGGATAATCTTTCTGCCGCAATAATTGCATACCAAGAATATCAGTATAAAAAGCAATAGAGCGTTCAAGATTGCCCACCCGGATCATGGTATGTAGTAATCGCATTTATTGATTCACTTTTATATTGGCGGCCTGCTCAGACAAAGGTTTTGGCACATCGATATTATAACCTTGCACATAGTCGACACCAATCTCTTTCAGTCGCTGCAATATTTCTTTGTCTTCAACGAATTCAGCAATAGTTTTAATGCCCATAAGATGTCCGATACGATTAATAGAGGCCACCATAGCGTAATCTACCGGATCATGGTCAATATCACGAACAAAACTACCATCAATCTTCAGATAATCTACATTCAGGTTTTTCAGGTAGGCAAATGAACTCAAACCGCTACCAAAATCATCCAGTGCAAATTTACAACCGAGCTCATGTAATTGATCAATAAATACCCTGGCACTGTCCAGGTTGGCAACAGCAGCAGTTTCAGTTATTTCAAAACAGACTAATCGACGGATCAATATTGAACTCATCAAGACAGTCTATAATGTATTGCAACATTCTCTTATCGCCAACCGACTGGCCAGACAAGTTAATGGTATAGTGGAGATCGGACATATTCGACAAATTCTGATAAATGTGACATGACATCGCGTATCACCCAACGATCAATATCTGACATTAAATGGAAACGCTCAGCTGCAGGAATGAACGCACCCGGGAGGACCATATCGCCATTTTCATCGAGCATTCTCAGCAATATTTCCGCATAGAGATGATCGTCACACTGCAGCGGCTGTATGGACTGACAGTAACTGACAAAACGACCTTCTTCCAATGCCTGCTGGATACGGTTGACCCATTGCATTTCACTTTTATGCTTCACCAGCTCGGTGTCACCATGCTGATACTTGTGAATACGATTGCGTCCAAGATCCTTGGCGACATAGCAGGCCGCATCTGCTTCGCTGAGTAACTCGGTGATACTGGCACTGTCTCTATTCACTGGCACCATGCCAATACTGACACCCAGTTCAAAATTCTTGTCTTCCCAGGTAAATCTGAATTCCTTGACTGTTTTGCGTATTTTTTCCACGATAGGTTCGGCTTTATCCAGAGAACAACCTTCGAGTAACAAGCCGAATTCATCACCGCCGAGCCTGGCAAATATGTCATTGTCCCTGACATCGGAAACCAGTACTTGCGACAATTGTTTCAACAACCTGTCACCGGCAATGTGTCCGCAGGTATCATTAATGATTTTAAACTGATCCAGGTCCATGTAACACAAGCTATGTTCTCGACCTGTTGTTTTGCTGCGTTCCAAGCGCCATGCCCAGCTGTTGATCAAACTCACGTCGATTAATTAAGCCCGTCAAGGCATCATGCGAGGCCTGATAGCTTAGTTGTTGCGCCATTTTCCACATTTCGGAGACATCATGCATAACCATGACAACACCCTGGATATCACCGTCCAGGTTACGCATGGGTGACACTGTCAGCTTCACAGCAAAGCGGGTACCATCATTTCTGACCGGCATGTATATGCTCTGAATATACAATAATCTCTTCTTCCTCAAGACATTTCGCCACCGGATCCTCAAGAGGTACGTTGGTCGCCGCATCAGAGAAATGCAGGAATTCCCGGAATGGCTTGTTGATAGCCGTATCACTGGAACAACCCACCATCTGTTCTGCATAGGGATTCAGGTACTGGATGTCTCCCTTTGCATCCATAGTGATAACACCATCACCGATAGATTGCAGGGTAATATGCGCTTTTTCCTTTTCCTGAAACAATTGCGCCTCAGCGTTTTTGATTTCGGTGATATCACGAGTAACACCTTCGACGCCATCAATATTTCCATCTTTGTCATAATGGAAATGCGCACTGGTAGACACCCAGATAATATGTCCCTGCTTGTGCCACATTGGCATTTGGTAATTTTGAATTTTGCCATTATTGTCTTTCAGTATTTGCAAGAATTTTGCTCTTCCGCCAGGCTCTACATATAAACTGGGCAAATCAACACCGACACCTTCTTCATATGTATAACCCAGCATATTGAAAACAGATTGCGATACTACCAGCACTTTGCCATCCAGGTCTGTGCGATAGTAGGTGTCCTGCAAGCTATCCATGATGTCACGTAATTCTTTTTCAGAATCACGTAAACGCTGTTCATTAATAATTCGTTCAGTCGCATCATGCAATGACAGCACTGCACCTATTTCATCGCCATTTTCACTGACGATTGCATGTCCGCTGACCAGCAGGTTTCTGGGTTGATTTTCGTGCATTATAACAAGTTCCTGGTTATAAACCGGCTCCCCCTTAAGTACACGCTTGAACGGACAGTCCTTCTGTTCTACTCGACCCAGACTGTTACTGTCATAAAACTCAAACACATCACTGCAATAGCGCTTTTTGATATTCGTTGCTTTCAAACCAGCAATATCGATAGCTGCCTGATTAAATAATGTAATACTGCCATCATTATCGCAGGCGACAACACCATCTGAAATATTATCCAGCAATGCCTTGAGAAAATTTCTTTCCCGCTGCAGTGAATTCTCCAATGTATTGCTTTCTTTTATCTTTCCCTCAAGATCAGTTTTTGCATGCAATATTCGCTTGTTAAGAAACATCGTGTGCAGCATAAATAAAATCATCAGCACAATCATGGCGACAATAACAAGCACCCAGGCCAAATACTTCTGCAGGAATAACCAGAGTGAGTATGAATCTACATCCTTGTAAGCACCCACTTGTAAATTTTGCAGGAGCTCGTGTACGGGACGATAGTCAGCAGGAGGGCTCCAGCCAAGAATACGTGCAAAATCAGATTTTAAGATATCGTTTGGCATATTCTTTAATGATTTCAACAACGCCTCTGCCAGCAATGGATCTGTATCGGCGAGGGTTGCTATCGGCCATTCGGGATAAAGATCCGTACTCAACAAAAATGGAAAGCCCTGGAGAATTTGCGGATTTAATATCTTGAAGTTGCCGATATCTATCAGGCCCTGATGATGCATGGATTCAAGGATGCCGGTACGTACAGTGCCGGCATCGGCCAGGCCATTACTCACTGCAGCCACTACCGCACTTTGCGGGAAACCACTAAACTGCAAGTCGGAAAGTTCAGTAAAGGGATCGAAACTGTTTTTCTTGAATTCGTTCCATGCCATTTGAAACTCGCCAAAAGCACCCGGGTTTACACCAATAAACGATCGGGTCTTTAAATCTTCGATGGAATTTATTTCCAGTTCATTCGCACGAGTGAATATAACAGCACCAAATTCATCTAGTTCATGACCGAGATACTCTTTATTCAAAGTAGCCAGTGCACTCACATTCAAGCTTTTTTGCAGGTCAACAAAATTTCCGGGGTTGGTTATAATAAAATCCACTGCATGACCGGCAACCACCTCATGCATCTCCGGGGAATCCAACGGCACAATATGAAACTGATAAGGGGACAGGCTGTTACCAAGGTAGTTGGCCAATGGCCCCCATGTTTTAATCACTTCCTTTTTGCCGCGATGCGCCAGTACGCCTATTTTGACAATACTGATGCCATTGGATTGCTGAGAAATATCTGCTATGGCATAGGAGGGAAAACAAGGAATGAAGAGCGCCAGTAGCACAAGCATACGCATGGATTGCTGATACCTAGATGCTAATTGATTATTTGACAGGCTAACAAACATTCAAAGACTATATTTTTCTCTGGTTCTCATTTGCATTAAACAAAATCAAGCAGCAGTCCTTGCTAAATATCAATACTTTCCATGATCATTAGATTATCAGTTTTGGATTATACCCATCAACATTAATTATTTTTTCTTGGCCGCTATGCGCAGCCGTAATGCATTCAATTTGATGAAGCCCTCTGCATCTTTCTGATTATAGGCGCCGGCATCATCTTCAAATGTTGCTATGTTTTCATCAAATAAACTATTCATATCTGAACGTCGACCTACGACGGTGACGTTACCTTTGTATAGTTTCAATCTAACAATGCCATTAACCGTTACTTGTGACGCATCAATCATTTTCTGCAACATCAAGCGTTCCGGACTCCACCAGTAACCATTATAAATCATACTGGCATAACGTGGCATGATTTCATCTTTAAGATGCGCTACTTCACGATCGAGAGTGATAGACTCAATGGCTCGATGCGCCTTCAGCATAACAGTACCGGCCGGCGTTTCATAGCAACCTCGGGACTTCATCCCAACATAGCGATTTTCGACAATATCATCACGTCCGATACCATGAGCGCCGGCAATACGATTAAGCATTTCCATCACTGTCGCGGGTGATGTCGATTCACCATTAATAGCAACGATATCACCATTTTGATAACTTAATTCCAGGTATTCGGGTTTATCCGGTGCCTTTTCCGGCGAGCAGGTCCAGCGCCACATATCATCCTCCGGCTCCGCCCATGGATCTTCCAGAATGCCACCTTCATAGGATATATGCAGCGAATTCGCATCCATGGAATAGGGGGATTTCTTGCCTCGTTTTTGCTCGATGCTGATGCCATGTTGCTCGGCATAAGCCATCAATTTCTCGCGTGAATTCAAATCCCATTCACGCCAGGGTGCGATCACTTTGATATCCGGCATAAGCGCATAGGCACCCAGCTCGAACCTGACCTGATCGTTGCCTTTGCCGGTGGCACCATGCGAAATAGTATCGGCGCCAGTCTCTCTGGCAATTTCCACCAGACGTTTGGCTATGAGTGGACGTGCGATTGATGTGCCAAGTAAATATTCACCTTCATAGATGGTATTGGCGCGAAACATGGGGAAAACGAAATCGCGCGCAAACTCCTCGCGCAAGTCTTCAATATAGATCTCTTTGATACCATAGGCTTCTGCCTTGGCACGGGCAGGCTCAACTTCTTCACCTTGACCGATATCTGCCGTGAATGTGACTACTTCACAAGCATAGGTATCTTCCAGCCATTTCAAAATCACGGACGTATCCAGTCCACCAGAATAAGCCAGTACGACTTTTCTGACCTCAGTCTTCGACATTTCCAACTCCTAGCAACAACGCACTATGATGCGTTTATTATATAATTCTACTATTTGATTTTATTATATAGTACTTAAGATTATTCTCGTACAAGAATAACACTGACACGGCGATTCTTCGCCCTTCCTTTACTACTGGTATTGTTGCTTGCCGGTTTACGTTTACCGAAATACCTGACCAGCAATTTTTCTGCCGGCACTTGTTTCTTCAGTAAATATTCCCTGACAGCCAGGGCACGCTGCTCTGACAGGGTGTTATTATAAGTGTGTGATCCGCGATCGTCTGCATGTCCTTCAACTTTTGCATGTTTAACACTCGTGTCTCTAAGCAGAAATGCTGCGATGGCGTCTAACTGGCGTCTGGCCTTTGCTGTCAGCGTGTATTTTGCTGTTTCAAAATAGACCCAGGTATTACGGACTTTTGCATAATCATAGGGAATAATGTTACCCGTGCAAATGCGAAACTTGCCCAGTGCCTCACGAAAACGAACGCTGGACAAGACGGCCTCAACGTCATCCCTGCCATCACCCCAGTCTTTAAAGCTGAATACAGGTGTCATGCCTTTCTCCAGCTCGGCCATCAGACGTAAGCTGATCGTACGTTTAAATCGGAAGGGTGTCTCGCCGGGCTTGTAACTGTATTTGCCTATTTCGCTTTCCTCGTGATCATGCTTCCAACCCGGGGGCCTGGAATGTATGCTCACTGAGCCTTTCCTGATGGGTGGCTGGTTAACGAAAAACCGGAAGCTTGGCTGGTAACCTGCCTCCTGATAAAACTCGGCCCGACCAAACAAATCCACTGTATGGGACAAGGTGCAAAGTAATGGCGATGAGCCAGTGCCCCAGATAGAGTCTTCCAGCGTTGCCTGATAATGCAGGTCTTCAGCCACCACAGGAAACACACTTGCAGCTAAAATCAGCAACGTTAATAATCGGTTCAGCAGATGCATAATAGTCTCATTTGAAATCGTTTATCTATATTTTTCAAATACCTAACTATGTTAGCGGTATGACGGGCTATTACTTTATAGCCCGTCAGCTATTATGCAATAGAGCGCGCTCAGGCTTTCTTGCGGCTACTACGTCGCAGTCGTGATAACAGGCGTCGCGCCATTTCACCAAACATTTCAGTCTGTGTCGGATGCGGGTGTATCGCCTGTGCAACCTGCCCCAGGGTCATTTCACCAGCGACCATCATGACGCCCTCGCCGATCAGGGTATCTGCATGATCTGCCAGATAATGAACACCGATAATACGCTGCGTGTCTTTATCTGCCACGATCTTGATCATGCCGTGTATTTCGTTAGTAATCATTGCCTTAGCATCGATACTCATGGGCATTTTAACTTCGACCGCATTAATACCCTTGGCCTTGGCCTGCTCGACCGAGAGACCGACAAAAGCTGCTTCCGGACGAGTGAATATGACACCACTGTCCTTGTCCTGGTCATACTTCATATCCTCGCCGAGGATAGTGGCCGCGGCCACACGGCCCTGTTGACCCGCAGTATGCGCCAACATCAGTCCACCAATGACATCTCCCACAGCAAAGATATGGGATACAGAGCTGCGGCTGCGTGTATCGACCTTGATAACGCCTTTGTCCACAGCAACCCCGGCTTTGTCCAATTGCAATGGTTCTAGTAACGGACGCTTGCCCGTGGCCATGACCACATAATCACAGCCGAATGTATGATCCTTACCATCCTCGGCACTATAGACCAGCTTCATGGCTCCTGGTTTACCCTTGATGGATTTCACCTGAACCGAAGTGATGATATTCAAATTGGGATCGTCATTGAGTACGGCCGTCAGGTGTTTGGCTATCTCGGGCTCTACCTCGGCCAGAATTCTCTCCTGCCCTTCAAACAGACTGACCTTGCTGCCAAAGTCCTGGAAAATTTGCGCCATTTCCATGCCAATCGCGCCACCACCAATGACACCCAGTCTTTTCGGTACCTGCTCGAGCCCCCAGACTGTATCCGATGTCAGCACGCCACCTTTCTCCAGGGCATCATGCGCACCTGGGATAGGCGGTACGAAGGGAGGTGCACCCGTGGCTATCACGGCGCAACCAAAGCTGATGCGTTCACCCTTTGAGCCATCACCCGGCTGTGCACGCAAATGCGGGTTGTCATTATTACCACTGGTATCGACAAATACGGTGTGATCATCTTCAAAGCGGGCAAAGCCCTGTATGACATTAATCTTGACACCTTTATCGGTCTTCAATGCCATTTCACCGCGTGTTTCCAGCACATGGTGACGGGTTTTTTCAAGTTTCTGCCAATTTAATGTGGCCTTGTTGGTACCCTCGACTCCGAGGTGCCCATCATGTGCGCGATCACGCATGCGGTCTGCTGCTGCACGCCAGGCCTTGGAGGGAATACAACCACGCCATAAACATTCACCACCAGGGAATGGACTATCATTTATCATAGCCACCTTGATGCCATGCTCAGCCAGGTCGCGAGCGCAGTCTTCGCCACCCGGGCCACCGCCGATGACGACGACTTCATAGTCCCAGTTACCTTCCGGGATGGCCGGGCCGGTTGGACCCATCCACGATTCCGGTTGTTCTATCAAGCCTTTCAATGTATTCAGATAGAGCGCCACTTCAGCACCATTGACGACACGATGATCGGCAGTCACTGTTAATGGCATGCCATCCTTGCCTGCTGATGAAATCGCAAGAATCGCTGCTGTACCGGGCGTGGGAATAGCATCAAAATAACTGACGCCCAACATACCCATGTTGGACACCATGAAGGTCGGGTTGGCGTATTCTTCTGGTGTCAGGCGGCGTTTACGTGCACGATCCAGCAAACCTTTCCATTCATCATTGAGTGATTCAAGACTACTGGACTCACAGGCACGTAGCACAGGTACCACGAGACCGCCGCCATCGGCCGACACCGCCATACCAATATCGACCTGACTGCGTTCCACCAGTTTATCAACCGGCTGATAGCACCAGTTCATGGTGGGATGTTTTTGCATGGCCAATGCACAAGCTTTGGCAATAGTGACGGTCAGGGACACGCCTTTTTTCTTCGATGCCTTGATCAATGCTGCAGGTATTGCATTCACGGTCACATGGAAGGTGGGCATACTCAATGATGATTCCATGGAATGGCTAATGGCCCGCTCCATCGCATTCATGGCGCGACCATTACCTGGAACATTCACCGCCGCAACCGTCGATGCGACCATTGCAGGTGCTGCTGGCTGACCTGAGGCTACATCAGTCGCTGTGATGACACCACCGGGACCACTACCTTGCAAGGTGTTTAAATCAATACCTGAATGTCCAGCCAGTTTGCGTGCAAAAGGCGTCGCTTTTTTGCTGTGTGGACGCGGGGCAGGTTGTGCGCTGCCTGATACCGGCTGAATGACGTGAGCAGAACCGGGCGTGGAACTTTCTGTTGTTGCGTCCGGTGTTGCAACAGCCTTATCTACAGACTGTGCCAACGCTGTTTCCTTGATCACCTGCTCAGCACTTTCAACCAGATAAGCCATAGCACCGCCAACGGCAACAACGCTATCAACATCGGTCATGGGACCCGACAGATAACCTTCACGGAATACTTCGACATCCATGATAGCCTTGTCAGTTTCAACCTGAGCCACCACGTCGCCACGTTCAATCTTGTCTCCCAGAGATTTGCTCCACTCAACCACGATACCTTCTGTCATGGTATCCGAGAGCTGTGGCATCTTGATGGTGTAGACTGCGCCATCAGGCTCGCTGGTAGCCGGTTCTGCTGCAACTGCAGGCGCACTTTCCTGTACAACTTCAGCAGCCACTGCTGCGGTTGTTGTCATGCTTTCAGTGCTGACTTCACCCTGTTGAACCTGCTCTGCAGATTCAACGATATAAGCAATCGCTCCGCCCACCTCAACCGTATTGTCAACGGCAGCCATCGGTCCGGACAGATAGCCTTCACGGAACACTTCAACATCCATAATGGCCTTGTCAGTTTCAACGGTGGCAACGATATCGCCGCGCTCAATTTTATCTCCGACATTTTTTTCCCAACTGACTATGACACCTTCAGTCATGGTGTCTGACAATTGCGGCATTTTAATTACATAGGGTTCTGACATATTTATCCAGTATCGAGTAGCTAGCAACGAGTAGCGAGGCAAGGCTCAAGCCCATGCCTCACTATCAGGTTTTATTTACCAAACATTTTTAATACGGCTTTAACGACATCTTGTGCAGTCGGAATAGCTGCTTTTTCAAGTGTATGATTGTATGGAATTGGGACATTGACCGCTGACACGCGTACGGGCGGTGCATCAAGCTCATAGAAGCATGTTTCATTGATGATCGCCATCACCTCGGAACCCACACCGACAGCCGGCTCTGCTTCTTCGGCAATCAAGGCTCGATGAGTCTTGCTGACTGATGCGGCTATACCCTCACGATCCAGTGGACTCAATGTGTAAAGATCAATCACTTCTGCATCTATGCCATGTTGCTTAGCGAGGATATCCGCTGCCTGCAAGCACCAGTGCACTGAAATATTGTATGCAAACAAGGTCACATCCTTGCCTGGGCGAGACACTTCTGAGCCTACCAACGGCAGGAAGAATTCTTCATCGGCTACTTCACCCTTCATGTTGTACATCAATTCATGTTCATTGATGAATACCGGGTCATCACAACGAATGGCTGATTTCAACAAGCCATAGGCCTGTCTGGGATTCGATGGTGTGACCACGCGCAAACCGGCAATACCCATAAACACCTTTTCCATGCGCGCTGAATGCTGCGCACCCAGTTGATGCGCGGTGCCACCGGGTGAACGAACTACGACTGGCGCTTTAAGCTGTCCACCGGACATGTAATGTACCTTGGCGGCAGTATTAAACATCTGGTCCATCGCCAGCCAGGCAAAGTTAACTGACATTATTTCAATAATCGGACGTACGCCCAGGTAGGAAGCACCAATACCCAATCCTGTGTAGCCATTTTCTGAAATCGGCGTATCAATAACACGTTCCGGACCATACTTGTCATAGAGGCCATTGGTGGCCTTGTAGGTACCGCCAGCAACACCGATATCCTCACCCATACAAATAACCATGGGATCACGGCTCATTTCTTCATCATGGGCACGACAGATCGCTTCCCAAAACATTATTTCTGACATTATTTTGAGCCTCCGTTAACCCAGGGGTCATTCTCGACCAAGGTATATTTTTCCAACATTTCCAACGGTGGTTCGGGCGATTCTTCAGCGAACTTGATGACTTCGTCTTCAATGGTTTCCAGTATCACGGTGTCCATGTCTTTGTAATCATCCAGCGTTAATTCACCCGCCTCTATCAGACGGTCACGTAGCATGATGATGGGATCACGCTTGCTCCACATACGCTCTTCTTCCTTGGGTCGATAAGCGTTGGAATCCGACATTGAGTGACCACGATAACGATAGGTCATCAATTCCAGAAAATAAGGCCCCTTACCGGAACGCACATGCTCAATGGCTTTTTGTGCAGCGGCATACACCACTTCAATATCCTGGCCATCGACCTGCTCCGAAGGAATATTGTAGCCCGATACACGTTTATACTGATCGACGACGGCGGTTGATCGATCGATACGGGTACCGATACCGTAAAGATTGTTTTCACAAATATACAGCACGGGTAAACCCCAGACTTTGGCCATGTTCAATGATTCATGGAAGGTACCCTGGTTATTGGCCGCATCACCGAGAAAACAAATACTGATCTCGTCGCCGCCTTTCATCTTGATGGCTTTGGCTATGCCTGCTGCCAGCGGAAATGGGCCACCAACAAGTGCATAACCACCCATAAAGCGCTGTTCGACCCCGAAAATATGCATGGAACCACCCAGTCCTTTACAGCAGCCAGTGACTTTGGCATAAAGTTCAGCCATGACCACTTTGGGGTCAACACCGCATTTGATCGCATGGATATGATCGCGATAACTGGTCATGACATAATCATGTCCTACTTTTGCCGCTTCCAGTACACCAAAGGCACATGCTTCTTCGCCGGAATACAGGTGAAGAAAACCGCCAATTTTGCGTTCTACGTAGGCTTCGTAACAACGTTCTTCGAAGCGCCGGGCGAACAACATTTCATGTAATAATCGTTTTTTGACTTCAGAGTCCATAAGATCCACTTATCTGCAAATTCACTAATTTATTGTTTATTGCCAATAAATCCGGTAAATATGTTAAAAATTCAAACGCGCTATGATCTTCTTTTTACCGTCTCAGGTCAAGAAAAACGACAATGGAGGAAAAGAGAATAAAACGATTATCTTTTTTGTAATCATGCGCTTAAAACATTAATCAACTATTTCAGCGGTTAGCCAGATTTGCTAAAAATGGCACAAAACCAGACCTGCAAAGGCCTAAAATGCTATAGTTAACTAGTTAAAACAGCTGTAAACCAGGCCATTGACACATGAGCTCTACTAAATCAATCACTATCACCCGTCCCGACGACTGGCATTTGCATGTTCGGGATGAATTAACATTATCATCTGTTATTGGTCATACTGCCAGGCAATTTGCCCGCGCCATCATCATGCCCAATCTGAAAACACCGGTTGTCAGCACTACTGATGCACTGGCCTATCGCCAGCGTATTCTTGACAGCTTGCCGGACGGTAGTCACTTTACGCCATTAATGACACTGTATCTGACTGACAACACCCGTGCCGAAGAAATTATTCGCGCGAAAGCCAGCGGTCTGATTCATGCCGTCAAACTTTACCCGTCTGGTGCCACCACGCATTCCGATGCCGGCGTCAGCGATATAGAAAAAACCTACGACACGCTGGCCACCATGGCAGAAGTAGGTATGCCACTGCTCGTGCATGGCGAAGCCACACAGGCGGAAATTGATGTATTCGATCGCGAGCAGGTGTTTATTGAAAACACACTGATACCTGTGCTCGACAAAATACCTGAATTGCGTGTGGTGCTGGAGCACATAACCACGCGCGAAGCCGTTGACTTTATCAGCAATGGTCCTGAGCGTGTCGGTGCCACTATTACCGCCCATCATCTACTCATGAACAGAAATGCCATGTTTAAAGGTGGTATCAGGCCACACAATTACTGCCTGCCTGTTCTTAAACGTGAAACCCATCGGCTGGCATTGATAGAGGCCATCCGCAGCGGCCATCCGCGCTTTTTTCTCGGTACTGACAGTGCACCACACAATAAACATAGCAAGGAAAGTGCCTGCGGCTGTGCCGGCATCTATACTGCGCATGCGGCATTGGAGCTGTACCTGGAAGCCTTCGAAAATGCTGGAGTACTGGATAAATTTGAAGCATTTGCCAGTTTTAATGGTGCCGATTTTTATGGCTTGCCCAGAAATACTGACAAAATAACCATTCACAAGCAGACATGGCAAGTACCATCCGAATACCCACTGGGTAATGACGAAAGCATCGTTCCACTGCGCGCGGGTGAAGAACTGAATTGGAGTTTCCAGGGAAACCCTTGATAGCAGAATTTTGAAAGTACCGATAATCGCTATTCTAACTCTGCCAGCTAAGCTTGCTCCCTGCTAAATTAATGCACAACAGTGACCGAATAGCCCTGCTCTTCAAGCAATCTTAATACGCCTGCCTTGCCAGTGAGATGCATGGCGCCAACGGCAAAAAAAGCGGCTCCCTTGTCAATCAAGGGCATCATTCTCTGTACCATCTTGAGATTACGATCAATCAAAAAACGCTGATAAAATGTATTCTCAATATCAGCATCATCCAGGGACATGGATTCATCCGCAAGTTCAGCAATGGCCAACAGATCGCGATTAAGATAAGCCTCCAGCAGAGCGGGATAGAGTCGCTTTATCTCATCAATACGGGCAACGGTTTTTTGCAAAATCTTCAACTGTGCCGGCATATTAAACACCTCGAAGACAGCACTATGCTCGGCAATAGTTTCCAGCCCACAGACTTGTTTACCTTGTCGTAGTGCATCGGTATATATCATACTATCCAGCATTTCCCCTTTATTCACTGGCATACTCAACAAAAAAGCCAGCGTGAAAGGCTTCATATTACGCACCATAGCCTCAGGCAAACCATGTTTCTCTGCCGCCTGCACTACTTGCTCATAAAGACGATTATCTGCGATGACGCTTTTTAGTGTTCGACCATCACTAAAGAACATCGCCTGGATCTCGGCCGCAATAGCAGCAAAGTCCATCTTGATTTCAGTACAAACCGTTTTCGCATTATCAAAATGTTTCTGTGCATGCGTGAAAAGTAAGCGAATACCAGGATCATCAACATGCATGGTTCCCATTATATAGCTGGGCTTGTTATCCGCCGAATCGACTTGCCAAATAATTCCCCGGGTATATTTTTCCGGCTGCACCAGGGACTTGAGAGAATCCGCCACAGCCAAATGACAGAACAAGCTCAGCAACAAAGACAACCTTACTAGTTTGGTTTTCATAAGCTTATAGACCTGCCAGATTGAAATAGTATGAATTAAATATCGATTTTAACCTAATCATTGGTTATTCTGTACTTATGTTTACTGATCACACAACAAATGCCACTATGGCTGAACGCTTTCGTGGCTTTTTGCCCGTTGTGGTCGATGTTGAAACAGGCGGCTTTAATGCCAAAAAAGATGCCCTACTGGAAATTGCTGCAGTTATCCTTGGCATGGACAGCAAAGGCGAACTTTTCAGAGAAGAAACTTACAATTGTCATGTAGAACCTTTTAAAGGCGCTAATCTTGAAGCCGATGCTCTGGCCTTTACCGGTATAGACCCTTACCATCCATTTAGAATGGCGAAGCCAGAAAAAGAAGCATTGCAGGAAATATTCCGCGCCATTCGTCACGCGATCAAACAAAATAATTGCAAACGCGCCATCCTGGTAGGACATAACGCCCCCTTTGATCTAAACTTTATTAATGCCGCTGCTGAGCGCTGCCAGATCAAAAGAAATCCTTTTCACCCATTTAGTACATTTGATACAGTGACGCTTGGCGGTGTGGTTTATGGCCAGACTGTACTGGCAAGAATTGCAGCATGCGCCGGTATGAAATGGGATCAGGAAGCGGCACATTCGGCCATCTATGATGCGGAAAGAACAGCCGACTTGTTCTGCCAGATGACAAATCGCTGGCAACGACTGGCTCAACTGGATGATTCAATCCAGCAGGGCTGCGGTTAAGCTGTGCAATATGTCTTTACCTATAACAATAAATAAACACAAGGAAACCAATGATTGCCAATGACCTGTCCATTCTGATTGTTGACGATACTGAATCAGGTCGTCAGTTTCTATTAACAGCGCTGAACTCTGCCGGCTATGAAGATATACGCCTGACCGGCAGCGGAGATGAAGTGCTTCAGGAACTCAACGAAAGATCTGCCGACGTCATTCTGGCTGACTGGATCATGCCAGAAATGGACGGACTGGAGCTGACCAAAAAGGTACGGCAACTGGATGAGGAACAATACCGCTACACGTCTATTATTTTATGCACAGCAAAGGAAGGTATAGACAATCTGGTACATGCCTTCGATCAGGGTGTCGATGATTTCCTGACCAAGCCCATCGATACCCGCGAGCTAGCCGCTCGCGTGCAGGCTGCAGGCAGAACCAGTACTCTGCAAAATACATTATATGAGACCACAAGCGAATTACAGACTGCCAATGAGAAACTGAATGAACTGGCACAAACAGACCCGCTGACCAAGCTCGGTAATCGTCGTTTTATGCAAGCTCACCTTGAAGCCACACTGAAGGAATCCTCCACTCGTGGTGGTGGTACCTGCTGTGCGATTATTGATATCGATCACTTCAAGAAAATTAATGACCAATATGGCCATGATGTCGGCGATGAAGTATTAATCGGAGTATCCAGACGATTGCGGCGCGCGGTACGACCAACAGATGTGTTGGCACGAATGGGGGGTGAAGAATTTGCCATTATTATGTTCTACCAGGACGCCTCCAACTTTCGCCATTCTATTTTTGGACGTATTCAACAAGGCGTTGGCTCGCGCCCTATAAAAACTTCGGTGGGAGACCTTGAGGTTACTGTCTCCATGGGTGTGTGCTGCCGATTTAGCGGCGACCCGGAAATGGATATGGAAATGCTGGTTAAATGTGCAGATCAGAAAATGTATCGTGCGAAAAAGAAAGGGCGCAACCAGGTTATTTATTAATCACCGCTATTGCTTACTAGAGGGAAGCGGACGTTTTTGAGGCACACTGAACACGTCAAACCTGATTATTGACCACGAAGACACGAAGATAAACAAGGTACTGTCTGTTTTATATCACCATCCCCTAACACCCTTGGCTATGGCTTATCTTCGTGCCTTCGTGGTAAAACAATCACTCATAAAAAAGGCGCACCGAAGTGCGCCCTGCAACATACTACATCTGCTCCAGAGCTTAACTCTGCTCAGCGTTTTCCTTGCCTGCCGCAGCTTCTTTTGTCATTTTCTGCAATTCGCCCTTCTGGAATAACTCCAGGGTAATATCACAGCCACCAATCAATTCACCATTGATATAGACTTGTGGAAACGTCGGCCAGTCGGCGAAGCGGGGCAAGTTTTCGAATATTTCAGGGTCTGCCAGTATATTGACATAAGCAAACTCGACCCCACAGCCTTGTAGTGCCTGCGCAGTACGACTTGAAAAACCACAACTGGGCATTTGCGGTGTACCTTTCATGTATAAAACAATCGGGTTTTCATCTACCTGCTTCTGAATTCTTTCCAATACATCCATCTTGCGACCTCATTAATTTTTAGCCTGCGAGCCATCTTGTACTCGCGTTTGAAACGGCGACTTCATCTAATAGCCTGCGAAGTCTACCCCCAGATTACCCATATAAACAGAATGAATTTATAGGGTTTTTGCACTATATATTCTCTATCTTATTGATTTAATAGTAAATGGGGGCTAAATTCAGAATTTCAAGAGCACTATCATTCCCGGCTAATCGACATTTTGCTGCATCCAGAACTCCAGCAAGGCCATATGCCAGAGCTTATTACCCTGGATACGGGTCAGATATTTCTCCGGATCTTGCAATAATTTCTCCAGATAGGCATTTTCATACACAGCACGACGACGGCAAGCATCGGATAACAGCACATCTTTCATAAAATCCAGAAATTCACCACGAACAAACTTCAGCGCAGGCACTGGAAAATAACCCTTCGGTCGGTCAATGACTGCATCAGGCAGAATGCCTCGGGCAATGCTTTTAAGGACATGCTTACCGCCACTTTTCATTTTTATTTCGGGCGGCATTTGTGCGGCAAGTTCCACCAGCTCATGATCCAGAAAGGGCACTCTGGCTTCCAGACCCCAGGCCATGGTCATGTTATCCACACGCTTGACCGGGTCATCCACAATCAATGTGGTCACATCCAGTCGCAATACCTTATCCATGAAACTATCCGCACCCGGGGCAGCCAGCATTTTTTCAATCAGTGATGAGGTGTAGTCTGGCCCATGATAGGCGCTTTGCACCATTTGCAGGTATTCATCATGATCACGGTCGAAGTAGTGATGGCTAAAACGCTGCAAATCGCTGCCGGTCGCTTGCTGCATTTGTGAGTACCAGAAGTATCCTGCAAACACTTCGTCCGCACCCTGTCCGCTCTGCACCACTTTTACATGCTGGGAAACCTGTTCTGATAATAAATAAAACGCAACCGCATCCTGACCCACCATGGGTTCTGCCATATTCAGAACTGCTTCTGGCAAACGCTTGAGTACTTCGCTATTTGGAATATGGAACTTGTGATGATCGGTGTTATACATCGAGACCACTTGATCGGAATATTCAAACTCACTGCCACTCTCTTCCGGACTATCCTCAAAGCCTACAGAGAAGGTCAGCAAATCCTTGACTCCGGCCTCGGCCAGCAAAGCCACCAACAGGCTGGAATCAAGACCGCCTGAAAGTAGCACTCCCACAGGCACATCGGCGATAGTCTTGCGTTTTTCAACGGCATTTTTTAATGCCTCGTGAATCGCTTCAATCCATTCCCATTCACTCAATGCCTTTTCAGGTCGTTGCGCTTGTAGCTGCCAGTAGCTTTGATGATCCTGCCTGCCGTTACTGGAAATGGTTAAAGTTGTTCCTGGAGCGAGCTTGCGTACGCCTTTTAAAATAGTTCGCGGCGCTGGTATCACTGCATGCAGGCTGAATTGATGGTGCAAGCCAATGGGATCAATCGCAGTATCAATACCACCGGCTGCCAGTAATGACTGCGTGTTTGAAGCAAAGAGAAAGTGCTGCTTGTCCTCGGCATAATAGAGTGGCTTGATGCCAAGTCGATCACGCGCAAGAAAAAGCTGCTGTTGCGCTTTATCCCAGATGGCAAAGGCAAACATGCCATGCAGATGCAAAACACAATCACGACCCCATTGCTTGTACGCTTTGAGAATCACTTCGCTATCACCGCTGCTGTTAAAATGGTGCCCCTTGGATTGCAGGGTTTGCCGCAGCGCCGGGTAGTTATAGATAGTGCCATTAAAAACCAGCGCCAGTTGCGTAGATTCATCCACCATCGGCTGGTTTGAGCGTGCAGACAGATCAATAATAGACAGACGCCGATGGCCAAGCGCAACCGGGCCATGAAAGTATTCACCTTGATGATCAGGACCACGCCGACGCAGTGGCTTTAACATAGCGGCCAGATCTGCGGCCTCTGGCTGCTTCTGATCGAATCTTAATTCACCACAAATACCACACATAATAATACCTTGCCGAACTGATGATTTTTGCTAATTATTTTATTCGTAATTGATTACGTACTGACTTAACACCTGGGACAGAAACTGAAATATCGGCTGCACGATTTTTCATCTTCTGACTGGCTACATAACCTCTAAGCGTGACAATACCCTGATAACTACTGACGTAAACATCCAATGATGAAATACCAGGCTCACGCACCAGCGATGAATTGATCTTATTAGTTATGCGCGCATCTTCTTTGGATATACTGCTGCCGGCGGTCTGTCTACCACCGGGGCTGGAAACGATTAAACTCGCACAACCACCCAGTAACAACATCAACAAGACCAGGACCAATTGCAGATTTTTTTTCATTATTATTTCCTCTCATTGTCTGCTGATACTTCACCCCAACCACCACCGCCGGGAGTGGCGATAGATAAACAATCTCCTGCTTTTACATCAACCGACACCTTCGCCGCCAGCTCCTGTCCGTTTAGTTGATTTATACCTGTCATTCCCGCATGACCCTGCATAAGACCGCCAGGCGCATGGCGCCTGCGTTCAGTCAATAATGTCAGCGTCGCATTATCAAGAAACTCGAACTCACGAATAATTCCATCGCCTCCGCTATAGCGGCCGTTACCACCGCTTGCGCGCCGAATAGCATAGCGTTTGATACGCAGTGGGTATCTTTTTTCAAGCACTTCTATCGGTGTATTCAAGGTGTTGGTCATATGCGTCTGCACAGCACTCAAGCCCGGGCCTGCTGCACTGGCACCCATACCCCCACCTATAGTCTCATAATAATCCCAGCTATTATTTGCATGCGCCGATCCCATGGCCAGATTATTCATACTACCATGACTGGCTGCCGGTATACGTGACGGCAGTGCATCAGCCAATGCAGCCAGCAAGACATCGACGATACGTGTGCTGGTTTCTACATTACCGGCAGCCACAGCGGCCGGGTAACTGGCATTGACTAAACAGGCATCGGGAGCCGTGATGCTGATCGGACGAAAACTGCCCTGACAAGCCGGTGTATAGGCTGGCATCAAGCAACGAAAAACATAATAAACGGCCGCTGCGGTGACCGATAACGGACAATTAATATTGCCGTTCACCTGCGCAGCGGTTCCAGTGAAATCGATCGTCACCTGTCCTGCCTGGATCTGAATACCGGCGCTCACCGGAATATCAACATTACCGAGACCATCATCATCCATATAATCTGTTGCCTGGTAATCTCCGTCCGGGATGGTTTTCAGGGTGGTTATGGCCAGGCGCTCGGCATAATCATTCAGCTCTGTGAGTGAATCCTGAAATGCCTGCAGATTCATACTTTCGAGTAAATGCTGCAAGCGCGCCAGTCCTGTGCGGTTGGCGCTGATCTGCGCAGCAAAATCTCCACGTGACTGTCGCGGTTGACGAGTCCTGTTAGTCAATGTGCTCATAAGCACCTCATCCAAACGTCCTTGCTTGAGCAGCAATGTTGGCTCAATAATCATGCCTTCGTCATCCAGCCTGGATGCAATGGGCATCGAGCCCGGTGATTCCGCGCCAATATCGGCATGATGTGCACGGTTAGTCACAAAGGCACATAAGCAAGAATCATTGAACAAGGGTGCAATCACAGTGACGTCGGGAAGATGCGTGCCGCCTTTATAGGGATCATTCAATATCACCATATCGCCAGGCTGCCAATCAATCTGGCCAACAATATCGGCCATGGCATAGGCCATACTGCCAAGATGTACCGGAATATGGGCGGCCTGCGCGCAAAGCTCTCCATCAGCATCAAAGATGGCACAGGAGAAATCCAGCCTGTCCATAATATTGGGAGAAAAGGCGGATCTTCTCAGAACCACACCCATTTCCTCACAAATAGCATTAATTCTGCTGGAAAATATACTTAAATCAATAGCATCCATTTGTTAATAATATCATCTTGTATAGCGGATCCCTATAAATCATATTGCAATCTCATCATGCCTGCTTATAATGTGGCCCAATACTCGATCAAACTACTGAGCTATTTTTAATAATAATACCGGAGAGTTTATATGAATCCATTAAAATCAATACTCGGAACCATTATCGCGGGTTTCGTCATTGCATTAATCATGATTTTTGCCATGAAAACAGGCAACGGCAACCCCAATGAATGGACCGTCTGGATCCATGCCATTGTTGGCGTCCTCTGGATTGGCCTGCTCTACTACTTTAATTTTATTCAGATTCCTGCTGTTGGACAAGCACTCGCAGAAGCGGACAATGGCGGCCCGGGTGCCGCAGCCATCAATAAATATGTGGCGCCAAGAGCACTGGCATGGTTTCGTTATGCAGCGCTGTTAACCTGGTTAACCGGTGCCGCTGCACTGTGGAAATACGGCATTTTCATGGATGCCTTCATGCTGAAAGAAAATGCCATGATCATTGGTATCGGCGCATGGATGGGTACTATCATGCTGTTCAATGTCTGGGTATTGATCTGGCCTAACCAGAAAAAAATACTGGGTATGGTTGAATCGACTCCAGAAGCTATTGCCAAAGGCAAGGTCGTTGCCTTGATGGCTTCACGCACCAATACCATGCTGTCTATTCCGATGCTGTTGGCGATGACAGCCAGCTCCTACCACAATGGTGGCATGCCTCTGTAACAGAGCGCATTCACCTGAAAAAAAACCCGGCCAAATGGCCGGGTTTTTTATGGCTTGTCAGTTTATTAAATAGTTGCCAAAAACCAGCTTTATCGTTAATATCGATAGTCTTATATACACAAATGGCAGTCTCTATTGAGACTGCCATTTGCTTTTAAAGAGCTTTTTGGCAATGACTGACGCACTCATGCATACATATAGCCCGCAATCCGTGACCTTTGAAAAAGGGGACGGGATTTGGTTGTGGGATGATCAGGGCAAGCAATATCTCGATGCCCTCAGCGGTATTGCTGTGTGCGGCCTCGGGCATGCGCATCCCGCTGTCACACAGGCCTTATGTGATCAAGCCAGTAAATTGATCCATACATCTAACCTCTACCAGGTAAAAAACCAGCAGGAACTGGCTCAACAATTGTGCGCTTTGAGTGGTATGGAAAAGGTGTTTTTCTCCAATTCAGGCGCTGAAGCCAATGAAGCCGCTATCAAACTGGCACGTTTGTATGGTCATCAAAAAGATATCCGTTCACCCGAAATCATTGTCATGGAAGGCAGCTTTCATGGCCGCACCATGGCCACGCTGTCGGCCACGGGCAACCGCAAAGTGCAAGCCGGGTTTGAACCATTGGTAACAGGGTTTGTACGTGCACCCTATAATGATCTCGAAGCCCTGTCTGCCATTGGTAAAAATTCCAGGAATGTGGTCGCCATACTGGTTGAACCGGTGCAAGGTGAAGGCGGCATACAAATACCTGACAAACACTACCTCAATGGCATACGTGAGCTATGTAATGAACACGGCTGGCTGATGATGCTGGATGAAATCCAGACTGGCATGTGCAGGAGTGGCCGCTGGTTTGCCTATCAGCATAATAATATTCAACCAGATGTCATGACCCTGGCCAAGGGACTCGGCAACGGCGTACCTATTGGCGCCTGTCTGGCTAAAGGCGTGGCCGCCAATGTTTTTCAACCCGGCACACATGGATCCACTTTTGGTGGCAACCCGTTAGTTTGTCATGTTGCAAAAACTGTTATTGATACACTGACACAAATGCATGCTGATTCCCACGCTACTAAAATGGGCGAGCGCATGTTGGCTGGCTTCAATGACGCATTAAAGGACATCAACGGCGTTGTTGACATCCGTGGACTGGGACTTCTGCTGGGTATTGAACTCGATAAACCTTGCACTGAACTGGTGAGCCTTGCCAGGGACAAGGGATTATTAATCAATGTGACTACGGAACGGGTTATAAGATTGTTACCACCACTCATTATTAACGAAGAAAACGCTGATCAGATTGTTTCCATGGTCAGCGAACTTGTTCGTGATTTTCTCAGCCAATAAACAGGGAACCTGCTGATGTCTGCGCGTCATTTCCTTACCTTGCTTGATTTGTCTCCTGATGAATTACAGTTCATTATCAAACGTGCTATCGAGCTTAAAGCCATGCATAAGTCCGGGCAGATCTACGAGCCGTTAAAAAATCGTGTACTCGGTATGATTTTCGAAAAATCATCGACACGCACACGCGTTTCTTTTGAAACGGGCATGACTCATTTTGGAGGACATGCGATATTTCTGTCTCCTCGTGATACTCAACTGGGCAGAGGCGAAGCTATTGAAGATAGTTCACGCGTGCTCTCAAGCATGCTCGACATCATCATGATCCGCACCTTTGAGCATGAGAAAATCGAACAATTCGCACACCACTCCTCGGTACCGGTTATTAATGCATTAACAGACATGTACCACCCTTGCCAACTACTGGCTGATGTACAGACCTATGTCGAACATCGTGGTTCCATTCAGGGGAAAACGGTGACCTGGATTGGCGATGGCAATAATATGTGCCACTCCTATATCAATGCGGCCAAACAATTTGACTTTAAATTGAAAATTGCCTGTCCTGAAGGCTATGACCCAGTCGCCAGCGTCGTGAATAATGCCTCCGGCCATGTTGAGATATTCAGATCACCTGAACAAGCAGCGCAACACTCCGATCTGATAGTCACCGACGTATGGACCAGTATGGGCCAGGAAGAGGAACAGGCCAAACGCGAACAGTCCTTTAAGGGATTTTTAGTCACCACCGAGATGATGACACTGGCAAATGACGATGCATTGTTTATGCATTGCCTGCCTGCTCACCGCGGTGAAGAAGTCAATGCTGATGTTATCGATGGGCCACAAAGCGTGGTCTGGGATGAAGCCGAAAATCGCCTGCATGCGCAAAAAGCCTTGCTGGAATTCCTTCTCACCTGAAACATCAGCTACTCGTAGCCTGCACTGTTAACCCAGCTATGCATCATACGATCTGTACTCAATATCGATCATATTGAATGCCAATATCGTGGCCTTAGTGTGATTATGATATGTGGCAGCATGTTTTTTTACTATTATACAGCCACCATAAACGCAAGATGCGCAAGAAAGTCCACGTCAATCTGCAAGCTAATCATGTGCTCGCACTTCCTGTCGTATGAGCCATTCTATTCCAGCCAGCAAACAATAGCTTACTCTAGTAACAGCTCATCGGATGTATAAATATAATTATAAACTCCCTTGCCTATCGCCGGTTTATTCGTGAATTGCAAAGAAACTACCATGCTCTTGCTAAAACCAGAGACCTGTTTTTCATCATTCTCCAACAAACAGTTTGTCCAGAATGTCATATCCGGCTCATGGCCAACACAGGTAATACAGCTACAATCCAGGTAAGATTCCAATCGCGCCAATAGATCTTCTACTGCAAAACCTCCATCAAGCTCCCTTACCTCGACCAGAGGCACATCACCTGACAATACTTGCGCAGTAATCCATGCCGTCTGTTCTGCACGAAGTCTTGGGCTTGTGAGAATAACGTCAGGAGAAAAACCTCGTCGCTGCAATTCTCTGGCCACCTGTTCCTGCACCTGACGACCTCTGGAGGTGAGCGCGCGTAAAGAATCTTCAGCATAACTCGCACCTGATGCGGCTTCAGCATGACGGATAAAAATCAGTTCCATTTTGAGCCTATCACTCAGAATTTAATGTTATTAATCAGTATAGACCATATTGATAAAAAAATTCTGGCAAAAAAAATGGCCCATAAAAATGGGCCATCGGTAATATCAACCATGATCTGTTCTTATACTTTAAAGTTACCCACCAGTTGATCCAGACGTGTGGATAATTGCGCAAGATCCTCACTGGAGCTGGCAATCTGCTGCATACTACCAGAGGTTTCCTGAGCGATGTCTGCTATCCTGACAACATTCTGGTTGATCTCTTCAGCAACAGAACTTTGCTCTTCAGCAGCACTGGCAATTTGCAGGTTCATATCATTAATGCGTTCAACCGATCCGGCAATTGAGCTCAGGGCATTCCCCGCCTGATTTGCGTGATCAACCGTTTCAGTCGCACGCTTCTGGCTGGCGTTCATAACATCAACAGCATCATGCGCACCGCTTTGCAGTTTCTCGATCATGGATTGTATCTCCTGTGTCGATTCCTGCGTGCGTGAAGCCAGGGTACGAACCTCATCGGCAACCACCGCGAAACCACGACCCTGTTCACCAGCGCGTGCCGCCTCTATCGCGGCATTCAGCGCCAACAGATTGGTCTGTTCGGCGATTCCCCTGATAACATCCAGTACCGTTCCGATATTTTCACTGTCAGTTTCCAGTCGGCCTATGACACCCGATGCGGTGGTGATTTCATCTGCCAGAGAGCTGATTGATTTCATGCCTTCATTGACAATATGGTTACCGCTTTGAGATTCTGAATTCGCATCATTGGCAGCATTAGCAGCCTGCTCGGCATGATTGGCGACTTCCTGCACAGTAGACGTCATTTCATTCATGGCCGTCGCCACCTGCTCGGTTTCCATTTGCTGACGAGCGACACCTTCACTGGTTTGACTGGTCACCATCGATAATTCGGTCGCCGCACTGGATAATTGCGAAACTGAATTCATGACTTCCGAGACCACATCATGTACCTTGATGGCAAATTTATTGAAGGCCTGACCCAGCTGGGCAATTTCATCATTACCTTCAGCATCCAGGCGACGGGTCAGGTCACCTTCGCCTTCTGCTATATCGTTCATGGCATGTACTGCCAGTTTCAGCGGCTTGACGACTACATTGGCAATCATAAACGCACAACCCAGACCGATTAACAGGCCGACGATATACAAGGTGCTGACCAGTGCCTGTGAGCCACTGACCCTGTCCTGCAGGGCGCTACTTTCCTGTTCGGCAATAGCCTGTAAACTCTGCACCAAACCTTTCAGGTCATCTTTGATAGTTTTCAGTAATGGGCCGAGTTCGGTACGAATCACATAAGCGTCACTGCGCCATTTTGTACTGCCATGTGCCTCGATGAGCTTGGCCATTTGTACTTCATATTCTACATAGGATTTCTCGAATACTTCTAGCGCATCGATTTGCTCAAACCCCAGGTCATCACCATAACCTCGCAGGTTCGACCATCCGTTGCTTGACTTCACTATTGTAGAGATTAAGGTTATCCTTCATGTTATCTACCCTTGAGAACAGGATAGCCGCGCAACTCATTCAGCACGTTCATAAAAGCATATCGTAGCTCATATATATCTTTCTTCATTCTTCTTTCCAGATCAATGTCATCAACTTCCAGTCTCTGCACCCAGCATCTGACCTATTTGCTGTAATAGTGTTCTCGCCATTGGATTCATCTGATTACTGGTAATGGCTACCGCCGGCATATTATCAGCCTGTGATGAAGCGTATTTGAACATCTGCTCCTGATAACTCTGATACTTATGTATGCGTGTCTCAATACTCGCTACCAGTTCGAGCTTCTCGGGGCTTTCCTTGATAGATGCTTGCTGCTTCAAATTATCAAGTACTTCACTGACATGGTTCAAGCTATCTGAGTAAGCCTTTTTATCGGCTTCCTCCAGACTGAGCAGATAAAACCCCAGCGACTGTGCCGAGCTGTCGAGTACCTGTGCCAACTCCATTGACACCACCAGAGTCGGCTGTACATCATTAACAACCGAGCTGACACTTTTATTAGTTGAAGAAAATCCCTGGATACTTCCAGCAGAGACCACTGATAATATAATCAGCAAGAGACCGAAGCCGCCCCAGATCTTTTGCTTGATTGTGAATTTTGAAAACAACTTTCCCATTTGCCCATTCCTATCAATATGTTTACTAATCGTCAGTAAAATTACGTTTACCTTTCTTCTAGGGCTATTGACGGCAAGTACTTTGCTTTTATTTACCTCTATTTTTATATAGTTTTTGTCTATCGATGGTCAAAATCTGAATTTTGTCAATAAAAGCTCATACTAAATCCATGCGTATATGATGTATCTTATTGTTTTTATTATTTTTAATTGTCTTCATAATCTGCCATCGAAGACTATAAAGTGACAAAAAAATATATTAAATATTTTAAAAAAATTATTTTATTGTTTATTTTTCAACAGCAGCATAAGCTTTTATAGAGACCTGAAAGTTTAAATATGGTTTTTGTGCACAAAAAAAGCGCACTTTTAAGTACGCCTTTTATAATGATGACTGCTTTTCAACTGATGCTTTAATGCCCCTCGCTCTGAATGCGTTTTAAACGGGTATCTGCCAGTTTCGCAGCCGAGCTTTTCGGATATTTTTGCACGACGGCCGACAATACCTCTCGTGACTTGTCCCATTGCTTTAATTCATAATGGGTAAAACCCAGCTTAAGCATGGCATCCGGTACTTTGGTGCTTTCAGGATAAGTGGCGATAACCTTGCCGAATTCTTTTACTGCAGCGGAGTACTTACGCGAAACATAATTCGCTTCACCTAACCAGTACTGGGCATTATCGGCATAACTACTACCGGGATAGCTGGTCATAAAGCCCGCAAATGCCTTGATGGAACGGTCATAGCGCCCCTCCTTAAGTAAATTAAAGGCGCTTCGGTAAGCATCTTTTTCCTGACGAGTTGGTGGCTCAGGGTTACTGACGACACTGGCGACCTGCGTTTTATTGTCTTTATCAGCCAGTGATGCCTGGCTATCCGTCTGCGCGGGTAGCGAGTTGCTGTTAACTGCAGTTGAGGAATTGACACTCGCCAGCTCCAGGTCACCGAGTCGTCGGTCCATATCCAGATAGAGTTCACGTTGCCTGCGTTTGATCCCTGACAACTCGTGATTGACTACCTCCATATCGCCACGTAGTTGACTTAATTCTTCCTGAATTTGGTCCAGTCGCCTCAGTAACTCCAATGAACTGCTGTTTGTCATCCGCCCTACTACTGTCGCCTTAGGCTCCTGGGCGAACGCAGGCTGAATAAAAGTCAGCAGACTGATAGCAATCCAAAATAACTTGTTTTTCATTTCCTACCTCTTGTAGACAATCTCTACACGGCGATTCTGACTATAACTCGATTCATCATGGCCGTCTGCAACCGGTTTTTCTTCACCATAACTGATAACTTCCACTTGTCTATCTGCGGCACCCTGAAACAATAACATGCGTCTGACCGACTGTGCACGTCGTTCACCCAGACCGATATTATACTCCCTGGAACCACGTTCATCAGTATGCCCATCAAGACTGACAGAAGTATTTGGATGTTCAGCCAGATAACGACCATGCGCCAGAATGCTCTCCTGATCATCTGATCTAATTTCACTACTGTCATACTCGAAATAAATAGTGCGCACAGCGAGCGGACTGGCCGGGTTATCTAATGGGTCTCCCTTGAAGGCGTCAGCTCCAGGCATGCCGGAAGTGCTGGCTGAGTCGGCACCAGAACCCGACAGGTCTTCCACCGAGGCTGATTCGTCAGACTTGCTGTCTCCGGTTGTACTACATCCAGCCAGTACAAACGAATACAAGCAAATAACTATTAGAAATTTTTTAAGCATGAATCTTCTCCTTTATTTTCGATAGGGTGCCCATGCAGGCTCCCTGACATCACCCTGTTGTAAGACCAATCGTTGTTTTACCTTGCCATCGGTGGATACTGCCGACAAAATACCGCGACGTTTGGCTGCCGTCGCGTACAAAATCATACTACCATTGGGTGCAAATGTGGGCGATTCATCCAGACTACCATCTGTCAACACATCCAGCACCCCTGACTCTAGATCCATTATGGCTATGTGAAAACCCTCTGCATTGCCATGCACCATGGTTATCTTTTTGCCATCTGGTGAAAAAGACGGACGGGCATTGTATTTTCCCTGAAAAGTCAGTCGTTCTGCACGGCCTCCCTCTGCAGACATTCTATAGACCTGTGGTTTGCCACTACGATCAGACACAAACACAATCGTCTTACCATCTGCCGACCAGGCCGGCTCAGTATCAATACCCGTGCTCCGGGTTAATCTTTTTAGTCTCTTGCTGAGTAAATCCAGCGTATATATTTCCAGGTTGCCGTCGCGTGACAATGTCAGCGCCAGGCGCTTGCCATCCGGTGACCATGCCGGTGCACTATTGACACCTTTTTGTGAAGATACCAGCTTACGTGTACCCGTATCTACTTGCTGAACATAAATTTGTGCTTTTTTATTTTCAAATGTCACATAAGCAAGCTGGCGTGCATCTGCGGACCAGGAGGGAGACATGATGGGCTGTGATGACTTCAATATTGTAAAAGCATTATATCCATCCATGTCGGCAATCTGTAACTCATAACTTTTCTCTTTAGCGCGTTTGCTGGCTGTGACATAGGCGATCCTGGTGGTAAATACGCCTTTGTCTCCAGTCAAAGCCTCATAGACCAGATCGCTTATATAATGAGCATTACGGCGTAGATCCTGATAAGAGGTTGGCAGGCTATAACCAATAATCTGCTTGATTTTATATTCTGGCTCGGAAGGACCACCATCCTTGACTGATGAACGCTTGTAGACATCAAATAATTGGAATTGCACCAGTAGCTGGCCTTTTTCCCCAGGTAGAACGCGACCGACTACCAGACTTTCAACCCCCACCGCTCTCCAGTTTTCAAAATTGACTTCATCGCCATGATGCGGTCTTTCAAGAAATTTATTTTCTGATACCAGCTCAAAACGGCCTGTTCTGCTTAAATCAGCAGTAATCACATCACCGATTTCCACTTGCCCGGTACGGGCTTTGACTTCCCAGCTGAATGGCACGATGGCAATAGGATGCTCGCCAATAACACCGCCAGTGATCTCGATATCGAGCACTGCTGATACCTGCTGTGAAAAGAATATCAGACTGATTAGTAGTATGTTTCTGAACATTTTTGCAACCTATGGTTTAAATGTAAAACGAATTTTTCGATCAAACACGCGTGGATCGGGTGGTGCAGGCAAATGAGTTGTTTTGCCAACAGCCGTTTCTACCGAATGCTGAAAACCCGCGCCTCCGGAACACTTACTGACTCGAGAAGAAATAATTTCACCTCCCGGGATTTGTGTCACCTCCACCAGGCAGGATGCCTCCTTATCCACCACTGCAGGCCGACGCCAATTACCTTTGACGACAGCCGCTATCTTATCTATATAACTATTACGTACGCCCTGCAACTCCTTTTCCTGCTCTGCCTGCTCTTCAGCTGCCATTTGCTCCTGCAGGGCTTTTTCGCGCTTTTTTTGTGCAACAAGTAATTCCTTTTGCCGGCGTTGCTTCGCTTCCTCTGCACGTTTGACTTTTAATTCCTTAAGTTTTTTCTTCTCAACTTCTTTTTTCTTCGCCAGTTCCGCAGCTGCTATTTTCAGCTTCTTGATACGTTGCTGTTCCTGTACCTGCTTCTTTTTCAACTCATTAATCTTCTTTTCCTGAGCCAGCTTTTCTTGCTTTATTGCTTCCTGCTGCAAAGCCTGTTGTTTTTGCAGCTCTTGAATTTTCTTCTGTTCCTGAATACGTTGCTGATTGGCTTTTTCGGCCTCGTCCTGAAGTTTTTTCTGACGGGCGCGCTCCTGTTCTTTGCGTCGGTCTTCAGCACGCTGCAGTTTCTGCGCTTCATCCTTAATCTTTGATTCATTAACCGCCACGGCCTGAATAATATTTTTCTTGGCACTCGCACCTGGCGGCTTCGGTAGTTCCGGTGTAGAGGAAAAACCAAATATTAATGCCACCAGCAAAAATATATGCATGGCGACAGATAAGATCAGAAAAAAACTGTACTGGCTTAGAAACTTCCACATAGTACTAAGGTTCCGGGTTTCTGGTAATCAAACCCACGCTTGGAGCTCCAGCTCTTTGTGCCAACACCATCGCATCCATGACCTTGCCATAGGAAACGCCTTCATCTCCCCTAACCAGTACTTGTGTTCCTTTTTTACTTTGCAAAACGGCGGCCATACGGGCCACCAGGGTGGACGCATCCAGCGGCTGATTCGGCTCACCACCAACGTCCAGATAGAATTGTCCCTGGATATCAACAGTCAGAATCAAGGGTTTCAGTTTTTGGCTTGACATCGGCTTGGCGCTCGCCTGTGGCAGCTCAACCTTGACACCTTGTGTTAACAAAGGTGCCGTAATCATAAAAATGACCAGCAACACCAACATAACGTCAATGTAGGGTACTACATTGATCTCGGACATGGGTCGTTTTCTTATTTTCTGCTTTGCCATTTATTAGTTTACTTAAAATATTTTATTTATGTCCAAACAAACCGCTTATCAATTCTTCTCTGCTGTGTAATAGACCATGTATTTAATCTTTAATGCCTGAAATATTACACTGACAAGAAATTTATTATTGAATTAATCAAGGGTGCTCATAGTTATAAAACCTGTTAAACCTTACCTTCATAGGCATAACGTTGCAGAATGGTGGAAAATTCATCAGCAAATGTTTCATAACGATTATCAAGACGCTCAACCACATTGGCAAAGCGATTATAGGCAATCACCGCTGGAATCGCTGCAAACAAACCAATGGCTGTGGCAATCAATGCTTCAGCGATACCGGGAGCCACCAGTGACAAGGTCGCTTGCTCTACATTACCTAGGGCCCGAAATGAATTCATGATTCCCCATACGGTTCCGAACAGCCCTACATAGGGACTGGTTGAGCCGACGGTCGCAAGAAAAGACAGGTGTGTTTCCAGGTCATCCATTTCACGCGCCTGCACAACTCGCATGGATCGTTGCGCACCATGCAATACATCCATTGCACTGGCATTATCCTGTTTACGTAAACGGGCAAACTCCCTGAATCCTGATTCGAAAATAGTCTCCATGCCATAGGTACGCCTGCCTTTACTCTGTACCTGCTTGTAGATAGCGCCCAAGTCACCGCCGGACCAGAAACGCTTTTCAAAATTATCCGCTTCATTGCGCGCTTTTGACAAACTCTTCCATTTCCGGAAAATAAATGTCCAGGACATTATTGACGCCAGCACCAATAAGGACATTACCAATTGCACCACCACACTGGCATTTGAAATTAGATGCCAATAGGACATTTCAATCTGCATGATTAAATTCTCTTCGTATGTTTTCGGGAATAGGGCAGGGTAACAGACTGACTGAATGTAAACAGGCAATCCGTACCTCAGCCTTGCATAATATAATGTCATCAGATTCACGCATGACAGCCTGATCAAAAGTCATGCTGGCACGACCCAGATGCCTGATCGAAGTACTGATTCGTAACAGGTCGTTGAATCTCGATGGTTTGAGATAGTCCACAGACAGCGAGCGCACGGCAAAAATAACATTCTCCTTCTCTAACAACTCATCCTGCTCAAAACCGGCACTGCGTAACATCTCTGTTCGCGCTCGTTCCATAAATTTTAAATACTGGGTGTGATAAACAACACCGCCACAATCTGTATCTTCGTAGTAAACACGAATATGCCATAGGAACTCTTTCACAGTTTAGCAACTTCCTTAATACGACCAATAGATTAATACATAATTCCATTGAAACATGTAAACAATACGTAAACATTATAGTTAGTACCTAACTAAGAACAGGCAAGAGTAAACTCGTGACACATCACCCTGTTTATTAAACATTGGCTATATCTGTTAATTTATTCCAGGGATTGTAAACAATTACTCGAATATTATTCACTGTCGTGTTCCTGTCCTGCAAATAAATCTGCACTGATTTGTCCCTCTATTGGCAGCGAATCAGGCATATCCAGGCCAAAATGATCATAAGCATTCTTGGTTGCGACGCGCCCTCGCGGTGTGCGCATAATAAAACCTTGCTGTATCAGGTAGGGCTCGAGCACATCTTCGATAGTGCCGCGCTCTTCACCAATAGCGGCGGCCAGACTATCCAGGCCTACCGGTCCACCTGAGAACTTTTCCATGATGGTAGACAATAACTTATGGTCCATCTGGTCAAAGCCTCGATTGTCAACCTTGAGCATGCGCATGGCTGCATCGGCTGTTTCCTGGGTAATATTACCTGAAGTTTTGACCTGAGCATAATCCCGTACCCGACGTAATAAACGATTGGCGATACGCGGCGTGCCGCGAGAGCGTCTGGCTATTTCTCGTGCACCGTCTTCATGCACACTCAAACCAAGGATCCGGGCCGATCGTTGAACGATTGAGGTCAAATCGCTCACATTATAAAACTCCAGGCGTTGCACTATGCCGAAACGGTCACGCAAGGGAGAAGTCAACAGACCTGCGCGAGTCGTGGCGCCGATTAAGGTAAACGGTGGCAGGTCCAGTTTTATTGATCGGGCAGCAGGACCTTCACCAATCATGATGTCGAGCTGATAATCTTCCATGGCGGGATAGAGCACTTCCTCAACAATCGGGCTGAGCCGATGAATTTCGTCAACAAAAAGAACATCATGTGGCTCCAGGTTCGTTAGCAATGCAGCCAGATCCCCCGGCCTTTCGAGCACAGGACCAGAAGTATGCCGCATGTTAACGCCCATTTCATGAGCAACAATATGGGCCAGTGTGGTCTTGCCAAGACCCGGAGGGCCAAAAATCAACACATGATCAAGTGCTTCTTCACGCTCCCTGCTGGCCTGGATAAAAATCTCCATCTGCTCGCGCACATGTGGCTGACCGACATAGTCTGCCAGGGTGTCGGGACGGATGGCCCGGTCAATGGCCTCGTCTTCCCGGTTACTACCAGCCGATATCATTCGATCAGATTCAATCATGATTTACTTACCTGTTATTGTACGGCTGACTGCAAGGCCTGACGAATCAGCTCCTCACTCGTGCAGGATGACATGTTTTCCACTTGCCTGACCATGCGACTGGCCTCGGGAGCCTTGTATCCTAATGCTATCAAGGCGCTGACTGCATCACCGACCGCACTCTTGGGCATAGCCGGGGCGGCGCCTGGTTCGGGCATTTTCACCGCTGCATGACCGCTCAGATCCTTGATACGATCTTTCATCTCGATAATCAATCGTTCTGCCGTTTTTTTACCGACCCCGGGTAAGCGTACCAGCGTTGAGGTATCTTCATGCTCAATACACTGAATAAAATCTGTCGTTGAAACCCCCGATAAAATGGCGAGCGCCAGTTTCGCACCCACGCCATTGACGCGAATCAGGCTGCGAAACAGGCTGCGCTCGTCTTCAGTGGCAAATCCATACAAAGTCTGACTGTCTTCTCGCACCACCAGCTGTGTAAACAGACTGACGGCTTGATTCAAATCAGGCAATATATAAAAAGTAGACATGGGTGCAGACACTTCATAACCCACTCCCTGCACATCAATCAGCAATTGCGGCGCCTGCTTTTCTGCCAGCACACCCCTGAGTCTGCCGATCATCGTGAACGCCCTCCGCGCCTGGCTTTGACGCCGGGTATGGCTGCCAGACCCTGGCTCATTTGTGCATGGCAAAGTGCCGTTGCCAGAGCATCGGCTGCATCAGCCTGAGGAGTTGCGCTCAGCGATAACATGGAACGCACCATATGTTGTACCTGTTCCTTGCTGGCGCCTCCCTTGCCAACGACAGCCTGCTTGATCTCTCTGGGGCTATATTCGTGCACCACTAATGACTGCATCGCGCAGGCGCATATAGCGGCACCACGCGCCTGGCCCAGTTTCAATGCCGAGTCTGCATTACGGTCCATAAATACTCGCTCGATCGCCATTTCATCCGGTTCATGGGTAGTCACTATTTCCACCAGGCCTTCAAATATCTCTTTCAATCTTTCAGCCAGTACATCTCCATGAGTGCGTATACAGCCGCTGGTGACATACTGTTGCTGACGACCATCAAGATCGATCACACCAAAACCTGTTATTCTAGAACCGGGATCAATGCCAAGGATACGCCTCATACACTGACCGATTCTGTGAGTCGATGAAAATTCCTGGAGGCTATTTTATGCATTTAGAGCTGCTCCATGACCTCATCCGAAAAATCGGCATTGGAATAAACATTTTGTACATCATCCAGGTCTTCGAGCATATCGATCAGACGCATAATTTTTTCTGCGCCCTCGAGATCAAGATCAACCGAGGTTGAAGGCTTCATCATCACTTCAGCATTTTGCGGTTCCAGTTTGGCTGCCATCATGGCTTCCTTGATATCGGTGAAACTTTCAGGTGTGGTTAATACATCGATACTGCCGTCGTCATTGGTGAGCACATCTTCTGCGCTCGCTTCCAGTGCCTGTTCCATAATGACGTCTTCATCGGAACCCGGCGGATAACTGATAACGCCGGTCTTACTGAACAGGTAGGCCACTGAACCATCGGTACCCAGGTTACCGCCACATTTACTGAATGCATGACGGACTTCAGAAACAGTACGATTAATATTATCAGTCAGGCAATCCACCAAAATAGCCACGCCATTGGTACCATAGCCCTCATAGCGAACTTCATCAAAGTTATCACTATCGTTGGCACCTGCACCGCGTTTGATCGCACGGTCGATGGTGTCACGGGTCATGTTGGCAGATAATGCCTTGCTGGTGGCATCACGCAGTCGCGGGTTGGATTCCGGATCAGCACCGCCCATTTTAGCCGCTACCGTCAACTCCCTGATGAGCTTGGTAAATAGTTTACCTCGTTTCGCATCCTGTGCTGCCTTGCGATGTTTGATATTAGCCCATTTACTGTGTCCAGCCATGAATAACCTCTGATATAGCTCTCAATTGCTTTATTTAGCCGCATAATAACATGGCTGGATAGATATTTTCATTATTTACATCGACAGGGCGAAGTATCCATTTTTAATAAAATGAATCACTTGCTGCGCCACCTTGGCTGAAATCAACATGCCAGAGTGAGTGACGGGCAAGATGATATGGTCACTCAGTTCCGCTATCTGTGTCTCATGCAAAAAAACGGCGCCATCATTAATCTCTGCCGAGCGCCCCAGCAGGTTACCTACTCCTATACTTCTGCTGCCAGCGATCATCCCCAGATCCCTGCCACCAGACCAGGACGGCACATCGCCTAACAATCCCTGTTCGATACTTTTACCCAGGCTTGATTGTAAAAATGGCAACTGCCTGAATTGATTGGCACGCTCACTGCCAGTAACAGGCGCCCCCAGCATGACAACCCTGCCTGGCCGGGAATCATTATATAAATGAAAATAATGCATCATGACTATTCCACCCAGACTATGAGCGACAAAATGCATAGTTTCGCCCGGTACTGTTTGGATATATTGATGCAATGATTGTGCGTTTTGTTGTGGTGTTTTCGCCAGACTCGGATAAGAAAAACAGCGCGTCGTATAACCGGCCTTGCGTAGACGCACTGCCAGTAGTTGCATAACGACAGGTTTCATCCAGATACCGTGTAGCAAAACCACTGTTTCCATTATTTGATCCTGCCTGAGTGAGTTGGAATTAACATCAACAAGCTATATGTAGGAACCTCAGATTAATCAGAGATTCCTTAGGTTCAAAATAGCCTCTTTATTAGTCCACGAAAAAACCTTTTCTGCCGCCTGCTTGAGAGGTAACCAGCAATATTCGCTATGTTCTTGCGGATTGAGTTGAATCGTGACTACAGCATCCAGCTTCAGGGAAAAGACGTGTTCGGTATTCTCGGTTACCTCTGGTGCATAACGCTCACGCCACTCAGGGCGAATAGCGAAGCAATGCTGTTTGTTACAATCTTTAAGGTGACGGGTCTGGATACCGGTTTCTTCAAACAGTTCGCGCGCGGCAGCCTGTTGCGGTAATTCACCCCACTCCAGGCTGCCGGTGACAGACTGCCAGAAGCCCTGGGGATGTGTACGATTCAGCAGCAACACTTCACCCGCATCAGAGTACACAACCACCAATACTGATTCCGGCCGCTTGTAGTGAGCAGAATCAGCCATGCAGCGTCTGTTTATTCGGTCGGCTTTTCGGCTGCCGGCTTGCGCAGGCGAATACCCAATTCCTGCAATTGCGCCTGACTGACTTCGGATGGCGCTTCGGTCAATGGACAACTGGCAGTCTGGGTTTTCGGGAAAGCCATGACATCACGAATGGACAATGCGCCTGTCATTAACATCACCAGACGGTCGAGACCAAAGGCAATACCACCATGAGGCGGGCAGCCATATTTCAGTGCTTTCAGCAAGAAACCAAACTTGTCTTCGGCTTCCTGATCGTCGATACCCAGTTGACGAAATACTTTCGCCTGCACTTCGGAGCGGTAAATTCGCATGGAACCACCACCCACTTCGGTACCATTCAGGATCATGTCATAGGCACGCGAATGACAGGCTTCAGGATCGGAATCGAGCAGGTCAATATGCTCTTCCTTGGGTGAAGTGAAGGGGTGATGCAGGGATGCATAGCGCTTGGATTTTTCATCGTATTCAAACATCGGGAAATCGACCACCCATAATGGGCGCCAGCCATGCTCTACCATGCCACGATCATGACCAAGTTTAACGCGTAAAGCACCCAGCGATTCGTTGACTATTTTTGCGGAATCCGCACCGAAGAAAACCAGATCACCATCTTCAGCACCGGTTCGTTGCATAATGGTCGCAATGGCTTCGTCAGGCAGGAATTTCAGTATCGGCGACTGCATGCCTTCACGGCCTTTGGCCACTTCATTGACCTTGATATAAGCCAGTCCCCTGGCGCCATAGATACCCACATACTTGGTATAGTCATCAATTTCCTTGCGGCTTAACTCGCCACCTTTCGGTAATCTTAATGCGGCGACACGTCCACGCGGGTCATTGGCTGGCCCTGAAAACACCTTGAACTCGACTGCCTGCATGACATCGTTAACATCAACCAGCTCCAGCGGAATACGAAGATCAGGCTTGTCGGAACCATAGCGTTGCATGGCTTCGGTGTAGGTCATACGTGGAAAAGGATCATGTAATGGTACTTCGAGCACCTTGGCAAATGCTTCGCGCATCATGGCTTCCATCAATTCCATGATCTGATCTTCAGACAGGAACGAGGTTTCGATATCCAGCTGGGTAAACTCGGGCTGACGGTCGGCACGCAGATCCTCATCCCTGAAACAGCGCACGATCTGGTAATAACGATCCAGACCCGACATCATTAATAATTGTTTGAATATCTGCGGTGACTGCGGCAAGGCAAAGAATTCACCCTGGTGAGTACGACTGGGCACCAGGTAATCTCGCGCACCCTCAGGTGTCGCCTTGGTCAACATCGGGGTTTCGACATCCATGAAACCATTGTCATCGAGAAACTCGCGCAGCACTCGAGTGATTTGCGAACGAATTTGCAAGCGCTGCAGCATGCGTGGACGACGCAAATCAATATAACGATAACGCAGTCTTAATTCTTCAGAGACTTCATCATCTTCAATGTCCGTCTGAAAAGGCGGTGTCTCGGCCGTATTGAGTATTTCAAGCTCAAGACCCAGAATTTCGATGGCACCCGTGGCAAGATCACTATTGGTCGTACCTTCAGGGCGCGAACGAACCTTACCCTTGATGCGCAGTACATATTCACTACGCACGCTCTCGGCTATGGCAAATACGGCTGGAGTATCCGGATCAAATACCACCTGCACCAAACCCTCACGGTCACGCAGATCTATAAAGATAACCCCGCCGTGGTCACGGCGACGGTGAACCCACCCGCAAATCTCGACTTCCTGATCCAGATGGTCCTCATTTAAATGTCCACAATAATGGCTGCGCATAGCAAATTCTTCCAAAATATTAAAAAATACAGGCTCCGGCTTGTGCCGCTGGCCATCAGACGTACTGAAAACGGGAAATGTTACGTCCTTGCCCGGGGCTGTGCAAGGATATCAGGTCTTTTTTTCTTCGCTGAGCGTGGAATTCTGTCCCGGAACGACCACACCCATGGAAATGATCATTCTCAGTCCCTCATCCACACTCATATCGAGCTCGATAACATCCTTTTTCGGGATCATCAGAAAAAAGCCGGAAGTCGGGTTGGGCGTTGTCGGCATATACACACTGACCACGTCTTCACCGGTCTTTTTCTGCGCTTCGCCAATGTCGGTGCCGGTCTGGAATGCCAGCGTCCATAAGCCTTTTCTGGGATATTCAATCATCAAAACCTTACGAAAGGACTGCCCGGATGATGAAAACAGGGTTTCTGTCAGTTGCTTAACGGCAGAATACACTGAACGCACCAGTGGAATACGTGACAGCAGCATTTCCCAGAAAGCGACCAATTTGCCACCCAGCAGATTGGCGGCAATCATACCGGTCAACAGAATGATCAAAATAGAGAGAATAACGCCTAAGCCGGGTAAGGCAAAACCAAGTAACTGCTCCGGACGGTATTCCACTGGTATCAGTAATAATGTTTTGTCCATCATATCGACAAACAATTTTACCACCAGCACCGTCACACCCAGCGGCAACCACACCAGGATGCCGGCTATCAGGTATTTTTTCAGAGTGCCCATTGAATGTGGCTGGAAAGATTAATCGGAGCTGGCAGGACAGCTACCACTTTTACACGGAGTTGCCGCAGGACTGCTTGATTCTGCTACATTTTTCTTGCTACCCGATTTAAAATCGGTTTCATACCAACCACTGCCTTTGAGTCTGAATCCCGCGGCTGAAATCATTTTCTTCAGGCCCGGTTTACCGCACTCGGGACAATCCACGATCGGATCATCTGACATTTTCTGCAGTTTTTCCAATGTATGTTCACATTCAGAACACTTGTATTCATAAATGGGCATAAAAACACCTTATCTCACAAAAATATTAGCAATATCTAATGCTATTGTAACCTGTTGTATAACAATATGGTAGCGAATTTCACCAAATCAACCCTGAAAAATATCATTAAATTAATAGCTTACAAGCCCAGCCCATGATCTTCATGCTGACTTTCTTTATCCTCAGCCACGCGTGCTGCCTCCAGCGCCTGTAGCAGTTGCGCGTGTTCATGTTCAGCCTGACCAAAGCGCATATAGTGACTGGCAGCCTCGTATACTTTTTCCAGCATCTCGATACGATGATTCATATAAATCAATGACTTGGATAGAAAATGAGGATCTCCGTCTGTTTCTCGCATTAATTTTGCCATTTCCATGGCTTGCTGCATTTCGTCGGAACTTGGTTTCATATTTCCCCCTGTTTGAAGGTTTAAGCTTACAAAGCCCTATCACGGCCTGTTGATCATGATCTTTAGCTAAGCAGATAAATTAAGCCACCTGCATGAAATCCCGCCAATACAAACTGACCGGTTTCGGATAAAGATATTTGCAAATGGCCGTGCTATTCGAAGCAAACAATCGTAAAATTCCAGACTATTCCTTTGAATATCTAATTTGAAAGTCAGCCCATATTAATCCGGAAGTTTCATGTCAGCAGGTTACCATCACCACACCCATCAGCCTAGCGGCAACCGTAAAGATATAAATACCCTGAAAAGTCTTTTGCCTTATCTATGGACCTACCGAGGACGTGTCTTCCTGGCGCTGGCTGCATTAATTCTGTCCAAAGTAGCCGTCGTCGCCGTGCCTTTGGTGCTGAAAGAAATCGTTGATTCACTCGACGCATCAAAAAACAGTGAGCTGGTTTTACCTATTCTGTTTCTGGTCATCTACGGACTGTTACGTTTATCCGGCTCGGTTTTTAACGAACTCAGAGATTCTCTATTTGCACGCGTTCGCCATGGTGCGATGCGTCAGATGTCGCACAAAGTCGTAGAGCACCTGCATCAACTTTCCTTACGCTTTCATCTGGAACGCAAAACCGGGGCCATCACACGCGACCTGGAGCGTGGCACCCGTAGTGTCAGCTCATTATTAAACTACATGGTATTCAGTATTATCCCGATCCTGGTTGAAGTAGGCCTGATCGCCATCATTCTGTTGAGTAATTATAGCCCCTGGTTTGCCGTGATCACCTTCGGCACTGTGGCCATCTACATTGCTATCACCATGATGATTACAGAATGGCGCATGAAATATCGTGTGACCATGAACCAGATGGATTCACAGGCCAATAACCAGGCGATTGATAGCCTGCTCAACTATGAAACCGTAAAATATTTCGGTAACGAGGATTACGAGCTCAAGCGTTACAATGCCACCCTGCAAAAATGGGAAGATGCTGCCGTAAAAAGCCAGACTTCACTGTCGGCATTGAACGTTGGTCAGGGTTCCATTATTGCCATTGGTGTCACCATTATCATGATCATGGCGGCTAATGCCGTGGTGGCAAAAACCATGTCTCTGGGTGACCTGGTGCTCGTCAATGCCTTCATGATCCAGATGTTTATTCCGCTAAATTTCCTTGGTGTAGTCTATAGCCAGCTCAAGCATGCGCTATCTGATATGGAAAGAATGTTCCAGCTATTGAACGAAGAGGCAGAAATAAAAGATAAGCCAGGCGCAACGATGCTGGATGCAGGCGATGCACGCGTCGGCTTTGAACATGTATCATTCAATTATGATGATAGCCGTCCGATACTGAAAGATGTCAACTTTACTATCGAACCTGGACAAAAACTCGCCATCGTCGGTGCCAGTGGTGCCGGCAAATCAACATTGGCGCGTCTGTTATTTCGTTTTTATGATATCAACCAGGGACGCATTCTGATCAATAATCAGGATATCAGGGACGTGAGTCAGGAAAGTCTTCGCGCTGTTATCGGTATTGTGCCTCAGGATACTGTGCTGTTTAACGATAGCATTTATCATAATATATCCTATGCCAATACATCGGCCAGTCGTGACGAGGTGATCAAGGCGGCCCAGGTCGCTAATATAGATGAGTTTATACAATCCTTGCCTGATGGTTATGAAACCATTGTTGGTGAGCGTGGTTTGAAACTTTCCGGCGGCGAAAAGCAACGGGTCGCGATTGCACGCACGGTACTGAAAAATCCAAAAATACTAATTTTTGACGAGGCCACTTCCTCACTGGACTCACGCTCGGAAGGCGCCATATTGAAAGCACTGGGGGACCTCGCCCATAATCACACCACCCTGGTTATCGCGCATCGTTTATCCACTATTGTCGATGCCGACCAGATACTGGTAATGGATCAGGGCCGAATTGTCGAACAAGGTACACATACGCAATTGCTTTCCAAAGAGGGCGCCTATCATCACCTCTGGCAACTACAACAGAAAGAACAACGGGAAAGCGATGCAGAAACACAGCTGCAAGCCATTTAGATCGGCGTCAAATCTGTTAACACTCGTGCGTACTACAATAAATCAATAGACTAAACACGAAGACAAGGATGAGCTACGCTCACTATTCAAGTCGAATAGCATAAACCTCTTCCAGTGAGGTTCTACCCTCTCGGGCCAGCTCGAGTGCATGTTCGGTCAACGTCACCATACCCTCTTCGATAGCGGCCTGCTTGATAGCCTGCGTATCGGCGCCTGCTGAAATCAGACGGCGAATTTTATTGGTGACCGGTAACAGTTCACATACAGCCAGCCGGCCATGATAACCAGTATTATTGCAGGAAGGGCAGCCCTCCCCTTGATGAAAAATTTCATCACCGGAAAGGCCCAGGTCCTCGAGGATATCAGCCGCTGCCGGTGTTGGTTTTGCACAATGTATGCAATTCAATCTAATCAGGCGCTGGGCCATTCCACCAAGCAAAGTGGCACTCAAA
This sequence comes from uncultured Gammaproteobacteria bacterium, assembly GCA_963807455.1. Taxonomy (GTDB): domain Bacteria; phylum Pseudomonadota; class Gammaproteobacteria; order JAADHQ01; family JAADHQ01; genus JAADHQ01. Next base: position 171,805 of record CAWECS010000026.1, read on the forward strand.
AGATAGGGTTCAATGCCCATGTCCAGTAAACGCGTAATAGAACTGGCGGCGTCATTGGTATGCAGGGTGCTTAAAACGGTGTGACCGGTTAATGCCGCCTTGTTGGCAATACGCGCTGTTTCAACATCACGGATCTCTCCGACCATGATGACATCGGGATCATGGCGCAGAATATGACGCAAGGCCTCAGCAAAAGTGTAACCACGGGCATTCAGGATCTGAATCTGTTCTACCCCGCTCATATGATATTCCACCGGGTCTTCAACTGTAATGATATGCGGCCCCTTCTTTTTCAATTCATTCAACACTGAGTACAACGTTGTAGACTTACCTGAGCCGGTGGGGCCGGTGACCAGGAAAATACCAAATGAGCGACTCACGAGGTCACGCAAGAGGCGCAATTCACGCTCATCAAAACCAATCGAGGACAATGGCTTCAACCCAACTTCCGTATCCAGTATTCGTATGACCACGCTCTCGCCGGTCACAGTAGGGATGATCGACAAGCGCAGGTCCACTTCATTCTTGCCACGCTTCAGACGGGCGTGGCCATCCTGAGGCAGGTTATGTTCGGCAATATCCATTTGCCCAATGACTTTGATGCGTGTCACCAGGGGCAACATCATGATTCGATTCAGGCTACGGACAAATTGTAATTTTCCATCAATACGAAAGAAAACATTCACCCTGTCATTTTCAGGACGAATATTAATATCAGATGCTTCGCGCATGACCGCCTGTTGTAACAATGAATTCAGGATTCGTACAATCGGCTTTTGCTCAAGCATACGAGCCAGCTCGTCTCTGTTGACGTCACTTTCATGCTTGGGTATCAGATCCAGCTCGACCTCGTCGAGTAAGTCCATATCCTGTTGATGACTGTAATATTCACTCAAGGTCAGGCTGATATCTTGCGATGAAGCAATCACCGCATCCACCATTTTATTGGCATGAAAACGAATAACATCACGCGCCTCCCAGTCCATCGGGTCCTCCATGGCAAGAATAAGAATGCCATCCACCTCGGCCAGAGGCAGGGCGCTATATTGCAAGGCGAGATCTGTCGGCACCATTTCCAGCACCTCGCTACTGATTTCGAACTCCCGCAGCTGCACAAAAGGAATGCCAAATTTTTTACCCAATGCAATACTGACCTGTGTCGGCGAGACTATACCTGTTTGAACCATTAGCTTACCGAGGCGTACATGTGGCCTTTCGGCTTTCATTTTCAACACATCCATGAGTTGTTGCTCGGTAATAATGCCATCCTCTATCAGAAATTCACCCAGATGACGATCCGGTTGAGGCACAAGGTTAGCCAGTGCCTCTTTCAGGTCTTCAATATTATGTACCACCTGGTAATCATAGTTACTCATATTGCTATTCAACTCACTGATTCTCTATTTCAACAACGCATGCCCGCTACTGCCGGCCTCTAGAGCAAGATATCGACAGAAGTACTGATTTCTATAGAAAAAAATTCGCATTAAAACGGCACCCACTGCGGCGGCCTGTATCAATGACTGATAGTCTTGCACTACTTAACAGTCGGACAATTCCTGCGCATCATTTGAAAGATCGGGTTTCCGGTGTATGATTAAGCCAATAAATAATTCAATATCGGAATTCAAGCATGAGCATAACCATCTATGTCGCCAACCTGCCGAAGCATGTTAAGGAGCAGGAAGTTCAAGCCTTATTCAGTCCCTATGGTGACATCCATTCCATTAAACTGATCAATGATATCGAAACAGGTAAGCCCCTGGGTTATGGTTTTGTTGAAATGGATGACGAAGCAGGCACTCAGGCAATACAGGCACTCAGCGGAAAGGAATTTGAAGGTCAGTCTTTACAGGTCAACCAGGCTCGCGGGCGCAGCACTGATCGCTAGCTTGCAGCAGGCTTCTCTACTGGTCACTTTTTAATTACCGGCTAGATGATCCAAACTGAACCGTGATCATTATTCGCACTCATCCCCAGACAAGCTCGATCATTGCTGACAGCAGGCCAACAATTCTTTTTTGCTTCTGGTGGTTTTTACCTCTTGACCGCTATTGAACAACCTAATAACCCGGTCCATCGAGTGTAAATGCCTCTTTAAATGAAACACCATACCAATAAAATGAATTAACATGGAATTCAACAGGCAAGACAAGGCTATCCTGATAACCGGCTGCTCCAGTGGCATTGGCCTGGCTGTAGCCAAAGGCCTGCGGCAAAGAGGTTATCGCGTGTTTGCCACGGCAAGAAAACAGCAGGACGTCGAGTCACTGCTACAAATGGGATTCGAAAGTCTGCTACTGGACCTCGATGATTCATCTTCAATACAACAAGCCGTTAGTGAAGTATTGAAATGTACCGATGGCAAACTCTACGGATTGTTTAACAATGGTGGTTTTGCACTGGCGGGGGCGGTAGAAGATCTTTCGCGCGCTGCCATCCGCGCCCAGTTCGAAACCAATCTGTTTGGCTGGCTCGAACTCAGCAATCTTATTATTCCGGTGATGCGCAAACAAGGCTATGGTCGTATCATCCAGAACAGCTCTATTCTCGGCATGATTCCGTTTCAATATCGTGGTGCTTATGTGGCCTCAAAATTTGCAATCGAAGGATTATTCAGCACATTGCGCCTGGAGCTGACTGACACTCCCATACATATATGCTTGATAGAGCCCGGTCCTATTGTCAGTCATATTCGTCAGAACTCGCTCAAGGCATTAAAAAAATATATCAATATTGAAAACAGCGTACATCAACAAGCCTATGAAAACGTTCTAAACCGTCTGCAGACCGAAGGGCCGGTGATGAAATCGACCTTGCCGCCGGAAGCTGTTTTGAAACGTGTTATCCATTGTCTTGAAAGCCGAAAACCGAAAATTCGTTACTATGTCACCACCCCGACATATATTATAGGTTTTCTCAGGCGCATTCTTCCCTATGCTTTGTTAGACAAGCTACTGACAAAAGGCGCCTCATCCGGGAAACGCTAAACTATAAATATGACTGCCCCAGCAGTGCAAAGGATCAGTTTTAATGACCAAAACAATCGATAATTCACGTATTGGTATCGCACTTGGCAGTGGATCTGCGCGGGGCTGGGCGCATATCGGTATTCTCAGGGCATTGGCCGAGCTTGGCATTGAGCCCGAGATTGTGTGCGGCAGCTCTATCGGCGCCCTGGTGGGTGCGGCCTATGCCAATAATCAGCTGGATGAAATGGAAAGCATGGTGAATGCATTCGACTGGAAAGATGTCATCAGTTACCTGGATATGTCGATACTCGGCGGAGGATTTATTCAGGGAGAGAAGTTACAGAAACTTTTCAGCCGGCACGTCAAGGAAATGAATATTGAATCGTTACCGCGTCGCTTCGGTGCCGTCGCTACCGATCTCGATAGTGGGCGTGAGGTATGGCTGCAACAAGGAAATCTCCTGGATGCTGTGCGTGCATCAACAGCACTGCCCGGCCTGTTTACACCCTTCAGGCAGAATGACCGCTGGCTGGTTGATGGCGGCATTGTTGACCCTGTCCCTGTTTCACTGTGCCGGGCAATGGGTGCTGAAATCGTCATTGCCGTCAGCTTGAATGGCGATATTGTCGGCAAACATAATCGCAAAAAAAACCAGCAGGAATTAATAACCGAGCCAGAACAATCTAACCAGGAATACGAAACATCATTATGGGACAGGGTATCCGGACAAATGGAAAAAACACTGTTTCAGAAGAAAGATAAACTGTTGTCACACTTATTCGGTGAAAACCATCATGCGCCCGGTTTTTTTGATGTGCTGGCAGGATCAATCAATATCATGCAGGACCGCATCACTCGTAGTCGTATGGCGGGCGATCCTCCTGACATACTGTTTTCACCCAAACTGTCCAGTCTTGGCTTGATGGAATTTGACCAGGGCACCATGGCCATAGAGGAAGGCAAGGCCTGTGTCAGACGTATGCGTGCTGAACTTGAACACATCATATTGACACCTTAATTTATCCAGACATCATTCACAATAGCCGGGTTCAGCTAATAAACATATGAAAAAGCTATAAAAAACACTAAAGAGTAGCTCACTATGGACGAAAAATACTGTATCCGTGCAACATTTAACCGACCATTAGCTGAGAGACGCAGATGACAGAGAAGGAAATCGATAACGAGCAAGAGGCTACTAACGAGCCAGAAGTATTGCAAGCACCTCTGGCTAAGGGTGCTATCAAACCATCATCGCGCTGGTCGTCAAATATCGCATATCCAAACGATGCCGTTATGAACATTAATGCGCGACCTGCTTATGTTAATGGCATTGAGCAAGACAATCTATGGTCAACACCCTGGTCAAGTTTGATGATGGTATTATTTGCTGTCCTTATTATGCTCATCAGTTTGCAACCAGGACAAGAAACGACTGCTATCACCAACCAGGCCGAAGCTGCTGTGAAACCTGAGACCGCTAACCCTGATATTGATGCAAGCACTGCAAGCATTGCAATTAATAAAACCATCCAGGTCCCTACAGCAGTCATTCAGCAACCAGTAGACAGTAGACCGCTTCCAAACCTGATTATACTAACGAGAATACGTGATTCTATTCTTGAAAAAAATAATCAACAAATCCTGGCCTCTCTCACTGATGATGGTTCTATCAAGATTAACCTGGCGGCCAGCCTGCTGTTTGAACAGGGTCAAGCTTCCTTGATTGCAACTGCTAGACAGGCACTTAATGGACTTCTTCAACCCCTGAGTGAGACACCCTATCAAATCAATATTATTGGGCATACTGATGATAGCAGCGTTGATATCACCCAATATCAGGACCACTGGGCATTATCACTGGCACGCGCAAGCGAAGTCGCCAGGTTCCTGATTGAAAGCGGACAAATCGAGGCACATAAATTCACTATCATGGGGCGGGCACAATATGACCCGGTTGCCAGCAATCTCAGCGCTACGTCACGCGCGATGAACCGACGCGTGGAAATCATCATCACTCAAAAACGCTATCTGCCACTGGAGGACCGATTATGATGACACGTTATAACTGGCTGGCCATTGCCTTGTTTATTAGTCTGTTGGCGACGGGTTTATACGCTAGTGAACATGCGAGTCTTTTTATAAATCCGTTGGGCTTACTGGTGGTCATTTGCGGCACTTTGGGCGCGATGTTTATCAGCTATCCTTCCAGTGACATCCTTGCTTCCATGCGGGTTGCACAGAATGCCTACATGGTGAACCCACCGACTGCTGAAGACATTGTCGATACATTAATGGATCTGTCGGTTCGCTCACGCAAAAATGGCATCCTGGCTCTGGAGGACGCCGAGGAAGAAACGACTGTCAGCTTTCTCAAACGGGCACTGGAAATGCTGGTAGATGGATACACTGCTGATGAATTGCGCGACATCCTTTATACCGAAATGCATTATTTTCGTGAACGTCGTTACCATCATGAACGTATATTTCGACATGCCGCCAAGCTGGCACCTGCGTTTGGTGTCGCCGGCAGTGTCATCGGTTTAATGGCCATGCTATCCGGTTTTGGTGACAAAGAATTTATTATGCAAAATATGGCGGCAGCTTTGACATCCATTCTCTATGGTGTTGTGCTGGGTAACTTTATACTCAATCCCATCGCTGAAAGTATTAATGCGAAAACAGAACGCGAATTGATGATGCAACGACTGGCTACTGATGGCGTTATGGCTATTCAGTCAGAACAAAATACCCACCGCCTGGCTAAAAAACTCGAATCATTTTTGACACCTGCGGCGAGGCACGAAGCGGGACAGTCCTTCGACGAAATTCGCGAACGTATGCGAAATCGGCAGAATGACTGAGAATGCTGACATAAACTCCGTCAGTGAGCACGTACATTTCATTACATCCAACTCTTGATCGCCATCCTTCCATGGATACGATCTCGCCACTGATTCCGCGCTTTACGCGGCGGATGCGGTCTGGCTAGCTTTGGTGAATACCAGCTTATCAGCCTGGACGTCTACCTTGATAAGATCTCCCGGGTTGTAATGCCCGGCAAGAATCTCCTGTGCCAGAGAGTTTTCCAACTGCTGTTGAATTGCCCGCTTCAATGGACGGGCTCCATAAACCGGATCAAAGCCGGCTTCACCCAATCGATCAAGGGCAGCATCGCTTAACTCAAGTTGCATCTCACGATCCAGCAATCGTGCTCGTAGATAACCAATTTGAATATCGGTAATCACGCGTATCTGCTCTCTACCCAATGGGTGGAATACCACCACCTCATCAATACGATTAATGAATTCCGGACGGAAATGGGCGCCCACACTATCCATCACAGCCAATTTCATGGCTTCATAGTTATCTTCTCCGGCCATTTCCTGAATTTGTTGTGAACCCAGATTCGAGGTCATGATAATAACGGTATTTTTGAAATCCACGGTTCGACCCTGGCCATCCGTCAGGCGTCCATCATCGAGCACCTGCAACAGCACATTAAAGACATCCGGATGTGCTTTTTCCACTTCATCCAGCAGCACAACAGAATATGGTCGGCGACGCACAGCTTCGGTCAGGTATCCACCTTCTTCGTAACCCACGTATCCCGGTGGTGCACCGATCAGGCGGGCAACAGAATGCTTTTCCATAAACTCCGACATATCCAGGCGTACAATGGAATCTTCAGTATCAAACAGGAAAGCAGCCAGTGTCTTGGTCAACTCGGTTTTACCGACACCGGTAGGGCCCAGGAACAGGAAGGAACCATTGGGTCGATTAGGGTCTTGCAAGCCTGCACGTGAACGACGAATGGCATCACTGACTGCGACAACGGCCTCGTCCTGACCGACAACACGCTTACTCAGCTCATCCTCCATATGTAATAATTTTTCACGCTCACCCTCCAGCATTTTCGATACCGGAATTCCTGTCGAACGGGAAACCACTTCGGCAATCTCTTCATCAGTAACGCGATTACGCAGTAATTGCATTTCCTGTGTTTCTGCCGCCGTTGCCATTTCCAGTGACTTTTCCAGATCGGGAATTTGTCCATACTGAAGTTCAGACATGCGCGCCAGATCGCCGGCGCGTTTAGCCGTTTCCATTTCCTGTCTGGCACGCTCCAGCTCTTCCTTGATATGCGTCGCGCCTTGCAGGGCAGCTTTTTCTGCATTCCATATTTCTTCCATATCCGAGAACTCACGTTCCAGGGTAGTGATTTCGGTTTCCAGATTTTGCAGACGTTTTTTCGAGGCTTCATCGGATTCTTTCTTGACCGCTTCACGCTCAATCTTGAGCTGTATCAGGCGACGCTCGAGCTTGTCCATTTCTTCCGGCTTGGAATCGATTTCCATGCGGATGCGGCTACCGGCTTCATCGATCAGATCGATCGCCTTGTCCGGCAATTTACGGTCGGTTATATAACGATGAGACAACGTGGCTGCTGCAACAATGGCCGGGTCAGTAATATCAACACCATGATGGACTTCGTATTTCTCTTTCAGCCCACGCAGGATCGCAATGGTATCTTCTACCGTTGGTTCATCCACCAATACTTTCTGGAAGCGTCGTTCAAGGGCGGCATCTTTTTCAACATACTGGCGATATTCATCCAGTGTTGTCGCACCTACACAATGTAGCTCACCACGTGCCAGCGCAGGCTTGAGCATGTTACCGGCATCCATGGCACCTTCGGCTTTACCTGCACCAACCATGGTATGTATTTCATCGATAAACAGGATGATTTGACCTTCCTGTTTGGCCAGGTCGTTGATGACTGCTTTCAGTCGTTCTTCAAATTCTCCACGGTACTTGGCTCCTGCCAGCAAGGCACCAAGGTCCAGAGAGAGGATACGTTTGCCGCGCAAGCCTTCAGGAATCTCACCATTGACAATCCGTTGCGCCAGGCCTTCAATAATAGCGGTTTTACCCACACCGGGCTCACCAATAAGCACAGGATTGTTTTTAGTGCGGCGTTGCAAGACCTGAATAGTACGACGAATTTCATCATCGCGACCAATGACCGGGTCAAGTTTTCCTTGCTCGGCACGCTCGGTCAAATCGATGGTATATTTTTCCAGTGCCTGGCGCTGATCTTCAGCATTGGGGTCATCCACACTCTGGCCACCACGCATTTGCTCAATGGCACTTTCCAGCCCGCCTTTACTGGCACCCGCTTCGCGTAATTGCTTGCCCAGCTGGCCATTATCCTCGAGAGCTGCCAATATGAATAACTCACTGGAGATATAATTATCTTTTCGTTTTTGAGCCAGCTTGTCCGTCAGATTTAATAATTTGCCAAGGTCATTGGAAAGATGAACATCACCACCGACCCCTTCAACCGAAGGTATGCGGTCCATGGCTTCACCCAGCTGCGAACGCAACTTATTTACATTGGTATCAGCCTGCGTCAGTAAATGACGGATACTGCCGCCATCCTGATCGAGAAGCGCCACCATGACGTGCACCGGCTCGATAAACTGGTGGTCACGTCCTACTGCCAGGCTTTGTGCATCAGCCAATGCCAGCTGGAACTTGCTTGTTAATTTATCCATTCTCATTGCTGCAACCTCATCATACTTATTATCATTAACTTCCGTATTAATATAGCCGTAATCCAGAGTTTCAAGTCGGCAAAACCAAAAAAAGCCTGATATTTGTCAATATCAAGCCATTTTCAGTCCGTTTTTGGGGATTAAACGCTGACTGAGTTCATCCATGTATCGTGCTTATTACACACACTGAGGACTTGTAGCTGACCCTTGTAACTGCCAATATCAAAAGTCGAGATAGCCATTTTGTCTTTGGTCGGGTCAAACATGTTCTCAGCAATAAAATTAAAATCCTTGTCGAGCAACATATGCTTAACGATGTAATGCTTGTAATCATTCATGGCGTGGCTGGTGACGACCTTGATCTTGCCATCCGCCAATTTTTTCATCATGGGGAAATGACCACCCGCTTTTTTTGCCCAGCGACCGGGATTTACTTTGGTGTAATACAATCCACCCGCCATTGGGGCTGTGTTTGTGGTTTTTGCCGTGACCAGGGTTGGGGCTAGCGCTCCGCCTACACCAAGCAGGCTCAGTTTTAACATTGATCTTCTATCCATAATATTCCCTTTCTATTTAATAGTGTTAAATTAAATTCCTTAAAGTACTCCCTTCAGAAGAATCAATCCTACAACGGAAGCGTTTTCAGTCAAGTAAAAAACCCGCCCCAATTTTATCGATAGTTATTATTTAATAATAAAAAAGGGGGCTTACGCCCCCTTTCTTTACCACTGTGTGATCTGGATTATTTCAATCGCATTTCAACACGACGGTTGCTGGCTCGACCGGCACGGGTCTTGTTGTCAGCAATCGGGCTGTCAGGGCCGTAGCCTTTCGCAGTCAGATTACCGGCTGAAACACCCTTGCTGATCAGATAGGCGCGAACAGCATTAGCACGTTTCTGTGACAGACTCATGTTGTAGCTACGTGCACCACTGCCATCTGTGTGACCCGCTACTTCAACTTTCTGGTTGGGGTAACGGTTCAGTGTAGCCGCCATGTCATTCAGTACGGCAGAAGAATTTCCAGTCAGTTTTGCACTGTTATTAGCGAAGTTAACGCCACGCAGCTGGATTCGTGCCTTCAGTTCACAACCATTGTTGTCAACTTTGATGCCTTTTGCTGTACCAGGACATTTATCCAGGTAATCTGCAATGCCATCACCGTCACTGTCTTTTGGACAACCATTGGCATCTACAGGAGCGCCTGCAGGAGTACCAGGACACTTGTCGAGATAATCCGCAACACCATCACCGTCGCTGTCTACCGGGCAACCATCGGAACCAACACTGACTCCAGCAGCTGTACCAGCACATTTATCCATGTAGTCAGCTACGCCGTCACCATCTGAATCTAATGGACAACCTTTGTCGTCAACTTTTACATTAGCAGGTGTACCTGGACATTTGTCCTTATCATCTGCAACGCCGTCACCATCTTTATCTGCAATGGCGCCGCCACAAGCAGGAATAGCATGCTTGGGAGCCCAGGATCCTGTTTTCACACACTTACCGTAGTTATCGTGCACCAGATCGCCTGAGCTATCGACTGCATATCCGATATAACCCTTGCCTGCGTGACTGACTGTCGCCAGCCCCAGAGACATCATCAAAGCGCATGCCACCAATGATAGATATTTCATAGGAACTCTCTCCAATTATTATTTATAAACCAAATTATGCGTCACAAAATCTTAGCCCGCATTGCTCATCAAACGGCGAAAAACATGATTTCTTGGAATAACTTACAGTATGAAAACTGCAGCTGAGTCCGCCATTCTGATGAGCAATGCGGGCTGAGCCCTGTGTGCATTCCTGAAACCGGATACTACAGAAGAAATTTTTTTATGCAAAGCAAAATAACACTAATTTCACAGTTGTTAACAGTGGGGTGACATTTGTCAACAATCTGCAATTCCGGACTATGATTTATAGACTTTTCGTTTGAATAAATCATTGCGCCGACTCACCAGCCGATCGAGAAAAAGCAATCCATTTAAATGATCAATCTCATGCTGTACTGCCCTGGCTTCATAAGCCTCGCAATGGTACTCAAGCATTTCACCCTGTTCATTCAAAGCCTGAACACTGATACGCTCTGCACGAACAACGTTACCAGTGAAGTCTGGCACTGACATACAGCCTTCACGGCCGACAGCCAGTCCTTCCCAACGTGTTAGCTCGGGATTAATCAGGATCATGCAGCCATTGTTAGCTGTTTTCGGACGTGCAGACACATCGACTATCACGATTTGCTTGAAACAGCCCACCTGGGGAGCCGCAATGCCGACGCCACCCGGCCCGGCGCGCATGGTCTCTTCAAGATCGCGAATAAAATCCCGTAAGGCATCATCAAAAACCGTCACTTTGTCAGACTTTTGTTTTAAACGTGAGTCGGGGTATTTAAGAATATCCAGAATGGCCATGTTAATTCGTCTCGGAAATCAGCGACTAGCCAAGCATGGTATCGATCGGGTCAATACTGGCATCAATACCATTTTGCGTGACCACGGCCAATGCCGAACGTAAACCGTCGATGCCCTCGGTGGCATGCCCTTCAATGGTCATGACATAGATAGGTTGCTCCTCCGTGCCGCCAACATCCGACTCCAGGTCAGTAATGTCGAGACCTGCTTCAGTCAAGGCGCCAACCACCTGTGAAATGATACCGGCGCGATCTGCGCCATTGACGTGTATACGCACATCTGGAATGACATGCTGGTGCAGCTGGCCCTTGATTTTATCGACATGTGCATGCAAGCCCAGAGAATCAACCACCGGCTCAATCAGATTGTCGAGTGCGTGCCTGGTCAGTGTCGTCTGTACCATCATCATAATGGAAAAATTACCACCCAGGCGCATCATCGAGGTTTCACCCAGGTTGCAGCCGCCTTCATAAAGGGCGTGCGTCAAGTGTGCGACAATACCATGTCGGTCTTCTCCGACAACGGTCAACATATACCAGTGGTTCATGTCTTGCCCTCCGCTTTGAATACCTTGGGATTAATGCAAACTGGAATGGGCAACATAAATCGTTACCACACCCATTACAATTAATACGACCTGTTTAACGGTTTCTGATAGCTGTGTTTTTTTATGCAAGCCCGGTAACAGGTCAGCCATAGCGATATATATAAAACTGGAAGCGGCAATCGCAAGAATATAAGGGATGAGATGCTCTAGCCCGCTCAAGCTCATATAGGCCAGCATGGCACCGACCAATGTCGACAGGCTGGAGACGATATTCATAACAAAGGACTTCATGCGACTCAGTCCGCTATGCAGCAGGATGGCAAAATCACCCACTTCCTGTGGAATTTCATGGGTTGCCACGGCAATACTGGTCACCACACCCAGGTGGATATCGGTCATGAAAGCTGCTGCTATTAATACGCCATCGACAAAATTATGTAAGCCATCGCCAAACAATATCAGGGTAATAGTGGAGCGATCACTGCCTTTTTCAAATGCCTCATGCGGGGTATGTGCTTCACAATGATCAGAATGGCAATGACGCCACAACACCATTTTCTCCAACAGGAAAAAACCCAGTATTCCCAGCAATACCGTCAGCCCTATCTGGTGAAAATCAGTACCGGGCTCGGTCATGGAATGAGGCAGCAAAGCAAGAAATGCCGCCCCCAGCAATGCCCCGATAGCATAACTGACAAAATGTGGCAGCATGCGTGTTCGAAATAACTCGGGTAATAACAGGAATGTCGCGGCCGCCAGCACACTGACGATGCCGCCCAGCAGGCTAAAGAGAATTATCCAGTAGATCAGATCCATAGAGGCTTACTGCTTTTCAGTCAAAAGCGTGACTATAACGTATAAGGGCTATGAAAAGAATGCTCAGGTTTGAATCCATATCAGTGAAGCCATACGACCGGTATCGTGATCACGTCGATAGGAATAAAAACGCTCTGCTTCTGTGTAGGTGCAATGATCACCGCCATAGACCGCCTCGACACCCTGCAGGTGCAAGCGTTGCCTTGCCAGGGCATAAATATCGGCCAGGTATTTACCTTTACCGCCAGGTGCAAATGCCTTTTCTGTGACAGGATCTGTTTGTATAAAGGCCTGACGAACATCGTCACCCACCTCAAATGCACCTGGACCGATAGCCGGGCCAAACCATGCCAACACCTCATCGGCCGAACATTGAAAGTATTGTACTGCCTTTTCAATCACCCCCGCAGCCAGACCACGCCAGCCGGCATGCACTGCGGCCACTTCGGTACCGGCACGGTTCGTCAGCAATACGGGCAGACAATCTGCCGTCATCACTACGCATACCTTGCCGGGCTCGCGGGTAAAGCTGCCATCTGCCTGCAAGTTATCACTGGCCAGCGCTTCATCAAGCAATATGACACGATTACTATGTACCTGATCAAGCCATACAGGCTCTGAAGGTAGTTGCAGTTGTGTGCTTAACAGTTCACGATTTTGTGCCACATGTGCAGCTGCATCATGCACATGCGTGGCCAGATTCCAGCTCTGCCAGGCTCCCTGACTGACACCCTGGTGACGTAATGTGGTGGCAGCACGTATGTGCGCAGGGGCAGGCCAGTCCGGCGTCAGCCAGTGCGTCATTGCTCTGATTCCAGCTGGTCTTTATCCAGTACTTCGATTAAATGGCGCATATCGTCCGGTAATTCTGCGGTCCATTCCATCACTTCACCGTTCTGCGGGTGCGGTACGGCCAGTTGTATCGCATGCAGGGCCTGGCGCGAAAAATCTCTCAGGGTTTGTTGTAACTCTGCCGATGCATTCGCTGGCATGCGCATGCGTCCACCATAAACCGGGTCGCCCACAATAGGGTATCGTCGGTGCGCCATGTGTACCCTGATCTGATGGGTACGCCCTGTTTCCAGTTTGACCCGGACCCAGGTATGCAGGCGAAAGCGCTTCACTACCCGGTAATGGGTGACAGACGGCTTGCCCGTGGCAACCACCGCCATACGCTTGCGATCAATGGGATGGCGACCAATGGGCTCATCGATAGTACCCCCGGCGGTCATCACGCCATGCACCACGGCTTCATACTCACGGCGGATTTCGCGTGCCTGCATGGCTTCAACCAGCTGATGATGGGATTCAATGGTCTTGGCGACGACCATCAGACCGGTGGTGTTTTTGTCCAGCCGATGGACTATGCCCGCACGTGGCACCGTGGCCAGATCCGGACAATGATGCAACAAGGCATTGAGCAAGGTACCCTGGCGATTGCCCGCACCAGGATGCACCACCAGGTTGACCGGCTTGTTCAGGATCAGCAGTGCGTCATCTTCATAAACAATATTCAGCTCAATAGGCTCGGCCTCGCTGGCAGGATTGGCATCCTCGATGCCGGCATCGACTGTGACTGATTCTCCGCCAATAACGCGATCACGCGGACGTCTGACCTGTCCGTCAAGCAATACCTCACCCGCCTTGAGCCACTGGGTCAGGCGTGCCCGGGAATATTCAGGAAACAGGCGTGCCAGTGCCTGATCCAGACGTAAATCGGACAGTTCTTCAGGAATTTGTGAATTTAGCAGTATTCTCTGCATGTTAATCCTATATTTATATGCACAGCTTTCTATATGCTAGCACTCATATAAAAAACCTATTGGTAACATAAGCTTATACAGCAATTGCTGAGATAAAAGCAATGCTGTGCTAACCAGCGAAGGCGGCAATGGATAGTTTCTAACAATTTATGTCATGCAAACGCCAGTCCGCACTTTACCTATTGCAGACTCTCCAGTAACCTTACGGCCCATGCAAATATCCAGAATAATCTATTTAATCCTGATCAGCTTGTTACTACATGGCTGCACCTATTTATCAACGCCTGACGATGATACCAAGGACTGGTCTGCCAACAAGATCTATTCCGAGGCTAAAAAATCCCTCAACAGCGGCGATTATGAAAATGCCATCAGCTTTTATGAACTACTGGAAACACGCTATCCGTTCGGACGCTATGCCAAGCAGGGGCAGATAGAAATTGCCTATGCCTATTATAAATATGATGAGCCTGAATCTGCGCTTGCCGCGGCTGACCGCTTTATCAAACTGCATCCCAATCATGCGCATGTTGATTATGCATATTACCTGAAAGGCCTTATTTACTACAATCGCAATATTGGCTTTCTGGGCAAGGTCTTCCAGCAAGATACTTCCAGTCGTGACCCGGAATCTTCCAAACAGGCCTTTAATGAATTTTCGGCATTGATTACAAAGTACCCCAACAGCCGTTATGCCAGCGAAGCGCGCTTACGCGCCCTCGCCCTGCGTAACAGTCTGGCCCAACATGAACTGCATGTTGCGCGTTATTATATGCGACGCACGGCCTACGTGGCTGTGGTTAATCGTTGCAAATATATTATTGAAAATTTTGATCGCTCTTCAGCCGTTCCCGATGCACTCGATGTGATGGCGCAAGCCTATGACAAGTTGGGCCTGACTGATTTGGCGGCAGATGCCCGCAGGGTGCTGGTTGCTTCCTACCCTGACCATTCCAGTGTGAGTAAATCCACTAAACCCTGGTGGAATCCGTTCTAGTTTAATCAGGATGAAATCGTAAACAAGTCCTGTTGCGACACAAAAAAAGCCCACCAGATATTGACCTGGTGGGCTTTTTTAATTAAACCTTCAATCGCTAGATAGCATCACCATCCTGTTCGCCGGTGCGGATACGAATCACTTTTTCAACCGAGGTGACAAAAATCTTGCCATCACCAATCTTGCCGGTGCGTGACGATTCAGTAATCACCTCAAGACAGCGATCCAGTTCAGATTCATTAATCACTATCTCTATTTTTACTTTGGGCAGAAAATCGACCACATATTCAGCGCCACGATATAATTCAGTATGGCCTTTCTGGCGTCCAAATCCTTTCACTTCGGTGACAGTCATTCCTGTGATACCAATTTCAGACAATGCCTCACGTACATCGTCCAGTTTGAATGGTTTTATTATGGCTTCTACTTTTTTCATTGTTATTAGCTCCTCCAGGCAACTACGCTTCAAGCTTAAATCCAAGACTCAGTATTGATGAACGACTGTTTATCAACGGCCTGCATGATTTCGTCAATGGTAACAAAGATCCTTTCACAAACATGGCAGCTGCCATCGTTTCACACAGGCAAACAAGCTCTGCCGATGACACCAACTTACATGGACTACAGAATAATCTCAACATTGACAACAAGATACCGCAACATCAACGGATTGCAAAGTAGAATTTCAACGATTCAGGGAGTATAGCGCCCAAATCCCGAGGTTATCGGGTAGCGTCGGTCTCTGCCAAAGGCACGGTGTGTGATTTTAATTCCAGGGGCTGCCTGTCGGCGTTTATATTCATTGATATCCACCAGCCTGATCACTTTGTAGACAATCTCTGCGGCAAACCCAGCCTGGATGATATCTGCAGGGCATTGGTCCTGCTCTACGTAACGCTCGAGTATGTTATCAAGAATGTCGTATGGAGGAAGACTGTCTTCATCTTTCTGGTCCGGAGCCAGCTCGGCTGTGGGTGGCCTGACGATCACGCGTTCCGGAATCACCTGTTGCACACGGTTGCGGTAATGACAGAGCTGATAAACCAGCGTTTTAGGGACATCCTTGAGCACACAAAAACCACCGGCCATGTCCCCATACAAGGTGGCATAACCAACCGACATTTCACTTTTATTGCCTGTGGTCAGTACCATTTTTCCTTTTTTGTTGGATATCGCCATCAGTATCACACCGCGGCAACGCGCCTGAATATTTTCTTCCGTGGTATCTACCGGTTTATCTTTAAACTCGTCTTTCAGGCTTTCAAGAAAAGCCTTGAACACGGGTTCAATCGGAATAATCTGAAAATTGATCCCCAGAATATCCGCTTCTTCCTGTGCATCCTCAATACTCATGTCCATGGTGTAGCGCGAAGGCATGGAAACACCTTCAACACGATCAGCACCCAGGGCATCAACGGCTATCGCCAATGTCAAAGCAGAGTCAACGCCACCGGACAGACCAATGACGGCACCCTGAAAGCCATTCTTGTTAATATAGTCACGCACACCCAGCACCAGTGCATGATAGGCACTTTCAACATCATCCATTATCGGGGTACAGTTATTATAGTAATATTCAAGCTTGCCTTCGTTCAGCTCGCATTCCAATGTAAATAGGCCTTCCTCAAAAGCTGGCGCGCGGCAAACAATTTGGCCGTACTGGTCCATGACCATGGATTCACCATCAAACACCAGCTCGTCCTGACCGCCCAGCAGGTTCACATAGACAATGGCCACTGCATTTTCATCGACACGTGATCTCAGTATCCTTTCGCGTTCCACTCGCTTACCGATCTGAAAGGGTGATGCATTCAGATTAATCAATAACTGCGCCCCGGCCTCTGTGGCTTGCTTCATGGGCATCGGCTCCCAGGCATCTTCACAAATAGTGATACCCAGGTTGAGGCCATCATAATCAAACACGCAAGCTTCATTGCCAGCGGTAAAATAACGCTTCTCATCAAACACGCTGAAATTCGGCAGACATTGTTTTTTATATTCTGTCTCGATCCTGCCATGTCGTATCAGGCCAGCCATATTATAGAGTTTGCCATCAATGCGTCGGGGATAACCGAGGATGACACCGGTTGAGCCAATGGCGGCACATAATTCTTGCAAAGCCGCTTCCACTCTTGCATGCAAGCCGGATCTGAGCAGCAGGTCTTCCGGCGGATAGCCGGTCAGGGTTAACTCAGGGAAGACGACCAGGTCGACCTGATCCTGTTGGGCCCTATGCGCATAGTCGAGCACCTTACGGGTATTGCCCTCAATATCTCCGACCAGCAGATTGACCTGCGCCATGGCTAATCGAATGTTGGCGTTTGCACTCATACTCAAACTGGCAGTAACTCGGACATGCGCTGACCGATTTCGGCAGGAGAACGCACTGTAGCGACACCAGCGGCTTCAAGCGCGGCGAATTTCTCATCGGCCGTTCCCTTACCACCCGCAATAATCGCCCCGGCATGTCCCATGCGTTTACCAGACGGTGCAGTCACACCGGCAATGTAGGCGACCACCGGCTTGCTGACATGGGCCTTGATGTATTCAGCGGCGGCTTCTTCGTCGTTACCACCGATTTCTCCGACCATGACGATGCCTTCGGTCTGCTCATCGTCCTCAAACAATGACAGGCAATCGATAAAATCCATACCATGAATCGGATCGCCACCAATACCGACACAGGTGCTCTGTCCCAGACCGGCCTGGGTGGTCTGGTATACCGCTTCATAGGTCAATGTGCCTGATCTCGAAACAATACCGATGGATCCTGCTTTGTGAATACTGCCCGGCATAATACCGATTTTGCATTCCCCCGGGGTAATCAGCCCGGGGCAATTGGGACCAATCAGGTAGGCATCATAGTGAGCCAGTGCAGCTTTCACCTTGACCATATCCAGCACCGGTATGCCTTCGGTGATACAGGCAATCACCTTGATGCCGGCGTCGGCCGCCTCCAGAATGGCATCCATCGCGAATGGTGCAGGCACATAGATCATACTGGCATCCGCACCGGTCTCATTCACTGCATCATGCACGGTATTGAATACCGGCAGGTCGAGATGGCGTTGTCCGCCTTTACCCGGTGTCACCCCGCCGACCATCTGCGTGCCATAGGCAACGGCCTGCTGCGAATGGAACGTGCCCTGCTTGCCAGTGAAGCCCTGACAAATCACCCGGGTGTTTTTATTGATCAAAATACTCATAAAGAATGACTCACTGTGCCGGCTGCGCTGCGGCAACCACTTGTTTGGCAGCCTCGGTTAAATCGGCTGAACTGACAATATCCAGACCACTGTTTTCCAGTATCTCACGTCCTCGTTCGACATTAGTGCCCTGTAGTCGAACAACGACGGGCAAGCGTGTTCCCACTTCCTTCAGTGCGGCGACAATGCCTTCTGCGATCAGATCACAGCGCACAATGCCACCAAAAATATTCACCAGAATCGCGCGTACATTGTCGTCTGAGAGTACGATTTTGAAGGCTTCGGCCACGCGTTCAGCGGTGGTACCACCGCCGACATCAAGAAAATTGGCCGGTTCTCCACCCTGTAGTTTGATCAAGTCCATGGTCGCCATCGCCAGACCGGCACCATTGACCATACAGCCGATGTTGCCGTCCAGGGTGACGTAGTTGAGGTCATGCTGTGCGGCCAGTTGTTCTTTTTTATCAATCTGCGATTCATCATGCAGGTCGGCCAGATCGCCATGGCGATACAGAGCGTTGTCATCAATATTAATCTTGGCATCCAGGGCCCTCAGTTCGCCCTGGTCAGTGACAATCAAGGGGTTGATTTCAACCAGGCTGGCATCCTTATCCAGAAACAGGCGATATAAAGACATCAACAGGCCTGTAAAGCTGCGTATCTGCTCGCCCTCCAGCTGCAGGCCAAAGGCCAGTCGCCTGCACTGATAGGGCTGCAGACCGGCCGCCGGGTCAACCACGGCCTTGAGGATTTTCTCGGGCTGAGAGGCGGCCACCTCTTCTATATTCATACCGCCTTCTGTTGAAGCCATAAACACCAGTCGTTCGCTATTGCGGTCCAGCAATACACCAAGGTATAGCTCACGGGCAATCTCCGATGTTGGCTCTACCAGCAACACATTGATTGGCAAGCCTTTTTCGTCCGTTTGTGGCGTTACCAGCTGGCTTCCCAGCAAATTTTCCGCTGCCGCTTCAACCTCATTGAGATCTTCACACAGCTTGATGCCACCACCCTTGCCGCGTCCACCGGCATAGACCTGCGCCTTGACGACCCAGCGCTCTCCCCCAATGGCTTTTGCATGACTTACCGCCTCATCCACCGAACGCGCCGCGCGCCCGCCGGGAACGGCGATGCCATAATCGGAAAACAGCTGTTTTGACTGATACTCGTGTAAATTCATTTGAATTAGCCTTTCGCACTTAACCTCAAGGCGGGTATTGTGAAACAATTTACAGGCTGAGGCAAAAGCTGCTTGATAAATGCATCCGGACTTGCAGTTTTACGCACAAATACCCACACTATGCAGGATTACAGGCCACAAAATTGAATATATGCGTTTATTACTACTGATTATTGCTATCTTTATCGGCTTTCTGATTGTCAAACAGATGATGGCAAGCCGACGTCAATCCACTGAAAAAAAACTGCCCGAATCCACCCATATGGTTCGTTGCGAGCAATGCGGGGTACATCTTCCGAAAAATGAAGCGTTACTGGCTGATGGCAAGTTTTTCTGCTCTGATGAACATCGCAAGCTGCATCATTCCTGAGCGCATGCACGCCTTGAATGGCATCATTGATCAATTCCGGAGACCCGTATAATGCAATTATCCGGATGGAACATATTGGCGACACCCACCAGCATCGGAGCGACTACCCCGGAATGGAAACCACTGAGCTATTTTAATTATTACCGGCTGCTGCTGTCCGGCTTGTTCGTAACCCTGTTTTTACTGGGCCCCACTCCCAGCCTGCTCGGCTCACACAATCCTTCCTTGTTCCTCGGCAGTGCCGCTTTTTACCTGGGTTTCAGCATTTATAGCGTGTTCTACTATTTATCGCAAACGCGTGCGCTTTTCACGCCAGACCAAACTACAAATTCTGGTGGATATTACGGTACTGACCTTGCTGATGCACAGCAGCGGCGGCCTGACCACGGGCCTTGGTATTCTGATGGTCATTGCCATTGCCGGCAACAGCATCATCATGGCAGGACGCATGGCGATACTGTTCGCCGCGGTCGCCTCCATCGCTATACTGATTGAACAGGTCTATGCTCATCTCAGCCATTGTTTTGATAACACCTCCTACACCCAGGCCGGCATTCTCGGTGCCACCTTCTTTGCCACCGCCCTGCTGTCACACACCCTGGCAGTACGCATCCGCAAGACGGAAGAGCTGGCCGCGCAGCGCGGGCTTGATCTTGCCAATATGCAACAGGTGAATGAATACATTATTCAGAATATGGATGCCGGGATTATCG
>CAWECS010000027.1:0-17421 GCA_963807455.1 uncultured Gammaproteobacteria bacterium
TCAGTTCGTCATAAAAACCATCCACGTTATAACTAGACCACTTTATCGACATTTGCTTCATCAGTCCTATGTTGCCTGAACAACTTCAATTAACAGTTTGTTTTTTAACTATGTAAATTACAAAATTCCAGAATGACTGCGTTATTTGTATACTTTAAAAATCAGCTCCCAATGTACGTCACTTCATTTACCTGTCTACAGAATACTTAAAGAACAATCTTTACCTGCCTGTTTTATGTGAAAGTTGATAACAATATTGCAAGCCGCATGCCACAATAAGGCATAACTTATATTGCTGATTTATATAAATAAAGTCATCCTCTTGATACTTTTGCGCACATACACTGTGCATGCTTATTATTATGCGTCCTCTGGTGCACCTTTTTGGACCATAGCTCGGTTCCAGGTAGCCTCAAACAAGCTATACAAACAGACAGGTGTTAAATGCTATGTATCTGTATAACACTGACGCAAATCATGCTTTTATATTTTTCATATGGACACTAAAGATCGCTGACTATAATATGCTGGCTTGAATTTTGCTGTTTTAATAATGATCAATACATCGCCTGGAGTAATGTAACAACATGATAGATTCACTGGCTTTCCCACGACAGGGAGATAAAGAAAACTCTGCTTTCTTTGAAGAATATCTGGCCCGCTTACTCGAAGAACGTGATCGTGTAGGTTTAAGCGACATGATACATGAAATAGATGCCATCATGATTACGGTAGATCCGGGCCATTCGGTTGAATACATTGCTGAACTGGCCTTAATGACACCCTATCACTACCTGGTGACGCTGGAGAGTGAAACACACTGGACACATATTCTTCGTGTCGATTTCAACTACCCGGACTTACTAGTGCGTGAAGTCAAAGACCCAAGCATACGCGGTATTTTTCGTAGCCTGAATGAGGTTTACCCTATTGGCGCAAGAAAACCCAATAGTCGTTACATGGGTGAAATACTCCGCGTCGACAATTTACATAGTGTGGTTGAATTGCAAAAAGAACGTGAATTTCGATTTTTCTCAGCTGATGATACCAGAAAAATGGAAATGCCGGGTAATGTTGCAGTCACTAAACCGTCACCCTACACACATAATGTCGTGGCATATATGGAACGTCCTGAAGGAAACTGCCGTGTCTATGCGCTGGGGATCAGCAATATCAGAACGGATGTACAAGAGGCATACCTCAGAGCAAAGGAGGAACAGAAAAAGCGTCAGATTAATGATTTAATATTACCCATTGATCACCTGGCGACACGTATTTACAGTCAGAATCGTGAAGTGGCTATACTCGAATGGTTATCGTTATCCAGTTATTATTATTGGGGTTCCTATGACATAAAGGACCAGAATTCTTCCACCAATGTAACCAAGAGCATTCACTTCAATGAGGAAATTCGCAGTCCTGCAAAAGTGTTCACTGCCAATAATACGCCCTATTTTGTTAACCACCTGGAAAAATTACCCTCACCGACCGAAACTTTTGTTCGTAATTATGGGCCTCGCTTACATCACATTGCACTCGCTGTCAGGGATGGAGAGCGTGCAAACCAGGAGCATATTGAATATGTTGTCAGTCAGATAAAAGATGCTGGACGTGAGTTTCTGTTGGATGTGATTGGATCGAGTGAAGAAGGACTTAAGCAGATTTTTTCCAATGCCTCAGAACATTCATCATTGATTATAGAATATGTGCAACGTTTTGGTGATTTTCAGGGATTTTTTACCAAACAGAATGTAGCTGAGCTGACACATGCAGCGGGTGTCGCCGATGAGTTACTTGAATTACAGGCAGAAACACATATCAAATAAAACCATGATTGCACAAGCAGTACTTCGGTAATCAAGTACGATAAAAGGTTTGGTCGTACTTGATTCATACCGATGTTTCATCTAATACAATGACGTCTACTTCCACATCCAGCTCATGCTTGCTGCCGCCACCAAAAATAATACCTTTTAATGGCGTCACATCACCGTAGTCCCTGCCCCAGGCCGTAATAATATGTTGATCCATCGGAACCTGATTATTGGTAGGATCAAAATCGACCCAGCCCTGGTTGGGAACGTAGACAGAAAACCAGGCATGCGACGCATCAGCTCCCAGCAGTTTCTTTTTTCCTGGAGGTGGTTTTGTTTCCAGGTAACCACTGACATAACGCGCTGGTATGCCCATTGAAATCAAGCAGCCTATGGCAAAATGTGCAAAGTCCTGACAAACACCACGACGGTGCTTCATAACTTCAGACAGGGGTGTTGCAATCGTCGTGAAGTGTGGGTCGTATTGAAAATCATGATGTATACGCCCCATCAAATCATGTACAGCTTCCAGTACCGGTCTCGCAGGCTTGAATGAAACTTTGGCATAGTCAGCCATTTCCTTACTCATGCTCACAAACGGAGACTCAAGCTGATACTGACTGGCTTCAATATCAGCAGGATTGCGGCTACCCTGAATGCTTTTAGCTACTTCTTCCCAGGGCATAGGGTAAGCATCATCGAGCAAGGAACCAGATGCCAGTACCTCAACCTCACTGACCGCGGTCACGGTCAATGAACTATGTGGTTTCTGGACACAAAAATATGCCCGATGATTACCAAAAAAATCGTTTTGTTCGCATACTTGAGTCGGAATCGGATCAACATTAATTGAGTGTTGATAGCAATTTTGTCTGTAATAATCACGAGGCCGCAGATGTGCGATATTATAACAAAGTGATACCGGTTTACTGTACTGGTAATGCGTCTTGTGGACGATACGATATTTCATTCGCGCCCTCCGGGGTATGTACCTACCAGTTGCTGAATTTCATCGTCCTTCTGGAAGTAATTGCTCGACATGGCATCAAATAATTTTGGAACATGCTTAATCAATTGCCTCAGGATCGTATCGAGTTTCAGACGATATACCCCTGATTCGTCCGGGACAGACAGTTGCTCTGTATCAGCCAGACGTAATTCAGTCAATATTTCCAGCACCAGCCTTTCTTCTACTGAAAGATGTGAGCGACCACGCTCGCCCGGTAAATAGCTGGTATGTTGTTGCATATGTAACAACTGGTAACCGATAGAACGCGGATTGGTTTCATCATGTAAGATCAGGTCAAGCACAGCACGAACTTGCATACCATAACGATAGCTGCGCTTATAGGTCATGAGACTATCGGTAATACTCAACAAGGATTCCAATAAAGTGTTTTCCATACCTGTTTCAGCCACAGATACAAGCGTGGTTCTTAATAGTGAAGCAGTATGCAGGGTACGCTCCATACGTTTTCCTATTTCAAGAATACGCCAGCCCTGGCCATGGGTCATATTTTCATTGACGAGTCCACTTAATGCCACCAGGGAAGTAATGATATTATCCAGTTCGTCATAGGCATCATCCAGATTATGCATCGAGTCTGATAGTAATTGCATGCGTTCCCTGTCGATATCGTTGACCACACGCAGCGTATCTGCCGAGAGTCGATCGCGTATGGAACGTGCTGATACCAGCAAGGCACCCAGTGTCTGCGTCAGGCTACCTTGCCTGGTTTTATCTGTAATGATGGATAGCAATTCAGTTTCAGGTGAAAGTAATTTCTCTGTGGCATTGGCACCCACAAATCCCGGAAATTGCATGGTTTGCCAGGTCACTGCTCGCAATAGTTGATGCAGGCAGAAACCCGTCTCGCCCTGACCCGATACTGACATCGGATCGCTCAGGTGCGTCTGGATAACTCGTAATATTCTCACGAGACCTTCTGCACGCTCTGCGTAACGCCCCACCCAGAACAGATTATCTGCCACACGGTTTGGAACATCTCCTTCAGCTCGACTGGTTTTCATGGCCAGCGGCGTACTGACCAATAAGGTTTCGGGTTTTTCCGGCTCAGATGCCAACACCCAGGTATCTTTACTGATACCGCCTTGCTGACTGGAAACCATGAGTTTATCCGGTGACTCCGAGACACGCGTCAAACCACCTGGCATGACCATATATGTCTCACCTCTGGCTGTCAGAAAACTGCGAATAACCAGATGCCGGGGGTCGAGTTTATTATCTTCGGTCAACACGGGTGCTGCCGATAAGCCTACTTGTTCCTGCGCTGTAAACATATACGGCCTGGCATTAATTTCTAACAAGAGGTTTTCTTTTTGACTACTACTGAGTTCTGAGCCGAAGATAGAGCGTTGCCCGGGTTTCGGGTCCAGTGGTTTTATCACCAGTTTCTCTATATGAGAAGTGACATGGCTAAGGTCACTGTCATTACCACACCACCAGGTTTTAGTATTACCCAATTGTAAGTCTCGTCCGAGAAAATGCTTTGCCAGCTTTGGCATAAAAGCCATGAGGGCCGGGTTTTGCAACACTCCACTACCCAGGGGGTTTGATATTGTTACTGCACCATCGCGAGCGGCTTGCAATAATCCTGGAACACCAAGAATAGAGTCACCTCGCAGTTCCAGTGGATCGCAATACTCATCGTCCACGCGACGCAAAATGACATCCACGGGTTGCAGGTTATCCAGGGTTTTTAACCAAACGCGACCGTCGCGAACCGTGAGGTCCGCGCCCTGAACAAGGGTGTAACCCAGGTAATTTGCCAGATAAGCATGTTCAAAATAAGTTTCGTTATCAGAACCAGGCGATAACAGCACAACCCGCGGCTCTTCATTCTGGTCATATGCCAATGACGACAAGGTTTTGCGTAGTGTACGAAAAAAAGCAGCCAGTCGATGTACATGCGAATCACGAAACAGACTGGGCAAAACACGCGACAGGACGATACGATTTTCCAACGCATAGCCGGCTCCGGATGGCGCTTGCGCGCGGTCGGCAATAACACAGATTTCTCCATTGGGCATTCGCGCGAGATCAGCAGCATACAGATGCAAATAACGACGATCAGCTCGCACAATATTATCACAGTGCCGCAGAAAACCAGGATAAGAATAAATCAACTCTGGTGGCAGGATTCCCTTGCTAATGGTGGTCCTTGGTCCGTAAAGATCTTCCAGTAATAAATTCAGCAGTTCTGCACGTTGAATCAATCCTGCTTCAATCCGGCTCCATTCCTCACTTTCCAATAGCAGAGGGATCAGATCCAGCTCCCATGGCCTGCCCATACCTTGAGGATCGGTGTAGACGTTATAGGTAACATCGTTGTCGCGAATCAATCGTCCCGCTTCGCTGTAGCGCCGTCTTAACTCGGCAACGCCTAAATCATCCAGCGATTTCCCAAGATATTCCCAGTGCTTGCGCAAACTACCAGGCGTGCTGCACATTTCATTGTATACATTGCCGGAAAAGCGGTAGCTTTTACAAAGTATAGATTCGGGTGATTTGTCTGAGGAACCAAAGTCAGACATACATTCTTGCTCCTGATTATCGAGTGCCTACTATAACCATTTGAGACTTATACATTCAACAACCGGGTTGATAGCGTAAATCGAGGGTATATGGATATTCACTATTTTGCTCTTCCGGCGGCGGCGTCACCGCACCAGGCGTATGGCCATATGGCCAGAATCGGGCGCCCCTGCGAGCTTCAGCCTCATTGGCATTCACCGGGAAGGTATCATAGTGCCTGCCGCCTGGATGAGTAACATGATAAGTACAACCACCCAATGAGAGATTATTCCAGGTATCTATAATATCGAATACCAGTGGTGCATGGATTTCTATATTAGGGTGTAGTCCTGAAGGCGGCTGCCAGGCTTTATAGCGAACCCCTGCGACAAATTCACCGGGTATGCCTGTGGGTCGGAGTGGCACCCTGCGTCCATTACAGGTGACGATATGGCGTCCATCCGTCATGCCATTAACCCTGACTTGCAATCGTTCAACTGAAGAATCTACATAACGCGAGGTGCCAGATGAAGATACCTCCTCGCCCAATACATGCCAGGGTTCAATGCCCCAACGCAATTCAAGTTCAATATTACGCACAGTAACGCGGCCATAGTGTGGGAATCTGAATTCCTCGAATGGCAAAAACCATTCCAGTTTCACCGCGTAACCTGCATGCTCCAGTTCACAGATGACATCCTTGAAATCATCCCAGACATAATGAGGCAACATGAAACGATCATGCAGCTCCGTTCCCCAACGAACCAGTTTGCGTTTGTACGGCTGCTTCCAGAACCAGGCAATCAGTGCACGCAACAGTAACATTTGTACGCAACTCATTTGTGCATGTGGCGGCATTTCGAATGCTCGGAATTCCACCAGACCCAGTCGACCGGTGACACTGTCGGGAGAATACAATTTATCAATACAGAATTCTGAACGATGCGTATTCCCGGTCACATCAATCAACAGATTGCGTAGCAGTCTATCTACCAGCCATGGCTCAGGAATCTCTCCTTCCGGCATTTGTTTGAAGGCAATATCGAGTTCGTAAAGGCTATCGTCTCTAGCCTCATCAACACGGGGAGCCTGACTGGTGGGACCAAGAAACAGTCCTGAAAAGAGATAGGACAGACTGGGGTGATTTTGCCAATAGGATATCAGACTACGTAGCATGTCAGGCCGGCGTAACATCGGACTTTCGTCCGGATTCTTCCCGCCGATGGTGACATGGTTACCACCTCCAGTACCTGAATGACGGCCATCCAGCATGAATTTTTCTGTGCCCAGTCTGGTTTGATGTGCCTGCTCATACAATACCAGGGTATGTTTAACCAGAGCATTCCAGTCTTCTGCTGGATGTATATTAACCTCGATCACGCCTGGGTCAGGCGTGACAGCCAGCCTTTGTAAACGTGGATCATGAGGTGGCGGATAGCCTTCAAGCACCACAGTTAGCTCCAGTTCTTTGGCGGTAGCTTCAATTGAACTGAGCAAGTCGATGAAATGCTCTAGATGCGTTAATGGCGGCAGAAATACATACAGGCGGCCTTCGCGCGGCTCAACACACAAGGAGGTATGCATCAGCCTGCCACCACCTGGCTCATCAGCAGAGACCACTGACTCACTTACAGAAACATCAGTAGAAATCCGCTGATCATAACGTAAGGCCACTTCACCCCAGATATCACCCAGTCCTGAACGCGGTTCAAAAGTGCAACGCTGTGGTTCAACTGCATCGTCTTTTTGCCAGGGTAATGAATTCAACGGCATACGAAAACCCATTGGAGAATCGCCAGGCAATAAATACATATGTTTACGACGAAATCGCCAGGGCTGTGTATACCAGCCTCCATTCCTGCTTTTGTCATCCCATTTTAACGGCAGCGCATAACCTGCGACCTTGTCGAGCCCTTTTGTAAACAAGCGGGTAAGGCGCTTGCGTTCTATTGGATCTTTTAACTTGCTATTCAGTGGATCAACATTCTCAGGTAACGTACCTTCCTTCCAGAGATAATAAAAAACATCTTCATAGCCTGGCTCTATGGTTTTATCGGTGACACCCAGATAACGGGCCAGCGTATTTACAAAACGTTTCGCATCTTTCTCGTCATAACCGTAATCTTTTGACTCATCGGCCAGAAGATTTTTCTCCCGCCATACTGGCACACCATCATCACGCCAGTAACAACCCAGTTGCCAGCGCGGTAATACCTCACCGGGATACCATTTGCCTTGTGCAGAATGTAATACGCCATCCGGGGCAAAATGCTCTTTTAAGCGCAACAAGAGTTGACCCGCCAGTTTCAGTTTATCGTCACCCAGTGCTGCGATATTCCACTGTGCACCATCCATGTCATCCACAGAGACGAAGGTAGGTTCACCCCCCATGGTGAGCCGGACATCACCGTCTTTAAGATCTGCATCAACTGCATGACCCAGATCCATAATCTGTTCCCATTGTTGATCGGTATAGGGTTTGGTTACCCTGGGGTCTTCAAGAATACGTTTAACATGGTTATGGAAGTAAAAATGGGTTTCTGCCTTATCGGATGCACCGGTGATGGGGGCTGCGCTGACAGGATCAGGGGTACAAGATAAAGGAATATGCCCTTCACCGGCTAACAGACCGGAAGTAGCATCCAGGCCGAGCCAGCCCGCTCCTGGTATGTATACCTCGGCCCAGGCGTGCAAGTCTGTAAAATCCTTTTCGGTTCCTGAAGGCCCATCGAGGGCTTTCACATCTGGCTTGAGTTGAATTAAATAGCCGGAGACAAATCGCGCGGCAAGCCCCAGGTGTCGACAGATTTGCACCATCAACCAGGCAGTATCACGACAGGATCCCAGCGCTTTTTCCAAAGTCTCTTCGCAGGTTTGTACACCTGTTTCCATACGAATGGTGTAATCAATCTTTTTTTCCAGCATCTGATTCAGCTCAACCAGAAAATCATTAATTTTCTTTTCTGAGCGATCTATACTTTTCAGATATTGTTTTAGTAATGGCCCATCATCCGTGATTTCCAGGTAGGGGTGTAATTCCTTGAGAGACTGTTCATCGTATTTAAATGGGTAGTGCTCGGCATATTTTTCCACGAAAAAATCAAACGGATTAATCACGGTCATTTCCGCGACCAATTCGACTTCAATTGAGAGTAATCTCGTTTTTTCTGGAAAAACAACGCGCGCCAGGTAATTGCCGAAAGAATCCTGCTGCCAGTTAATAAAATGATTTTTAGGCCTGATATTTAATGAATAGGCATGTATAGGTGTTCGACAATGAGGCGCCGGTCGCAATCGAATAATATGAGGCGACAAAGCAACCAGTCGATCATAGATATAATCCGTTTTATGATTCAACACTACATGTATAGCCATAACAAAACCTTTATAAAGTAAAACAATGGATGTTGATAACAGAAATATCTAAAATATCAAATCAACGATAGTGTTAGTGCAAAATTAATACCACACATACGTCTTCTTTCCTGACTATCTAACATGTTCGATATACATAAATATATCAGCTGGATAGACAGGATTTCGAATTCATCATAGCATGAATAATGACATTATCAATGCGCTCAAATAGTGCATATTGAGTATCATCGATGTCATTTAAATCGCTTTTCAGCAAAGCAATTCGTCAGAGAAAAAGATATGTATAAATGCATTCATACTGCTGTATAAAATGCATTTCACTGGAGATAGTTCAATCATATCCGGGGCAAATATAAAAGTGTGAGACAGTCATTTTCAGGATGAATCTGAATATGCTGCAATTCAGCTCAAACATTGCCCCAAAATGTAGCTTATCTGATGATATCTATTGACTGATTGATGGTTATTTTTGAGTCTCTACTGCATTCCATCAGTCACGCTCACTGCGCGACTAAAGTAATAAATGCGGTACTCAACTAAGTAACATGTGCAGGATTGTAACATCAGTAAATCCGCATGAATTCATGCATTGCAGGAATGACTTCAGAATGAATCATATGATGCAATGCTGAGAACAGGATTGCGTAAGCCGTGAAGCACAATCAATCTAACAACGATTAAACCATCATGGTTATATCAGCGTTGTTTACTCAGGAGGATAATGAACAACTGAGAGAAGCGGGAAATAGTTCGCGAATTGAGAACCCTGTATGGCAATAACAAATGCCGTCAGGGTTTAGCCTCTAAGCAATATAACAGCAGGTATAGATACCATTGCAGCAAGGAATGCATAGAATACCCACGGACACCAACCACCCATGTGCTTACATGCTCGTTTTAAGTGACACTTCTTGCAAGACATAAAAACACCTCAAATTTAGATTAGGTCTAGAATTGCAAATAAGAGCTTAACATTAAAGATACTATTTATAGGGTATTATGAGAAACTTCAACTTTACCTCTATATAAATAGCATATCTCATTGTTTATATTGGTATTTATATATTTTATATTTATTTAAGCAATATATGACCCAGATCAATATGTGAATAAATTACAAATTTTCAGGTCATATTACGCATTAAATCTTATCATCCGTTAATAAAATTAAATCAACAGGTGACACAAACAATGAATTCTTGAATCGCTTGATGCATGACCGTTTAGCGTTTTCAACAGATTTCCTCCTGGGTTGGCGAGTCATTTATGACCCGCCTTTTTTAATGCAGGTCCGGGATTCAAGTATTTATGTCATGCACCCCTGCATCTCCATAATTCAATCAGACTGATCATATAAGCGAGTAAAACGCTAATTGCATGCCTGCATCGTACATTCCGATTGTATAAGATTATTTTTATTTTATAATCAAGCTCTCCTATAAACATACGCAACCGGCAAACTAACAACCATGACATTGATGAACAGCTTTAAATACCCACTGATTGCCAGCATGCTTTTCATCGCTGCATGCGCTCATGTTGAAAAATTACCAGGCAAAGCGGCAATAGCATCTGCACATCCAATCGCCACACAAGCTGGTATGGCCATTCTCGATCAGGGCGGCAATGCCTTTGATGCAGCCATCGCGGTAGCTGCTGTGCTTGCAGTCGCTGAACCTTACTCCTCGGGACTGGGCGGTGGCGGATTCTGGCTACTCCATGATAAAAATAATAATAGCAACGTGATGATTGATGGTCGGGAAAAGGCCCCATTGAAAGCTCATCGCGATCTTTATCTGGACAACAATGGCGAACTCATCAAGGGCATCTCATTACAGGGACCTCTTTCTGCCGGTATCCCAGGTGTTCCAGCTGCCATGGTGCATATAGCAAAGCAATATGGAAAATTACCATTAAAAGCCAGTTTAGCGCCTGCTATCAAGATCGCCAAACAAGGTTATCGTATTGATGAGAGTTACCGACTTTATGCCAGGCTCAGGCTTGAAGCCTTACGATCTAACAAGGCTGCAGCAGAGATTTTCTTGCTCAATAATGATGTTCCTCCTGAGGGCTACATTCTTAAGCAACCAGAACTGGCAACCACCCTGGAAAACCTGGCCACATCCGGATTAAATGGTTTTTATTCAGGCCCAACTGCAGACAAGCTGGTCAAAGGTGTTCAGAATGCCGGTGGCATCTGGTCTCATGATGATATGCGCTCATATCAGATCAAAACACGTCAACCCATACAATTCAGTTATAGAAATCACACGATTACTTCAGCTTCTCCACCCTCTTCCGGAGGCATTGCTCTGGCTGGCATTCTCAATATTCTGGAAACAGTTGAACTGGATAAACTATCGTCTATTGAGAAAAAGCATTTAATTATTGAAGCAATGCGTCGCGCCTATGCGGACAGGGCGCGTTATCTGGGTGACCCTGATTTTGTCAACATTCCGGAAAAGCAACTGGTAAGCAAGCAACACGCCAAACATTGGGCAAAAAGCATCAATAAAAATCTCGCTACGAAAAGTCTTAGCATTGGTGAGCAGCAGCAAGCCCTGCCTAAAGGTATGGATACTACTCATTACTCCATTATCGATAAAGACGGCAATAGAGTCGCAGCCACTTTGAGCATTAATTACCCGTTTGGCGCCTGTTTCGTCGCCCCGGGTACTGGCGTATTACTTAATGATGAGATGGATGATTTCTCGGCTAAGCCGGGTGTACCCAATGCCTATGGACTGGTCGGCGCTGAAGCGAATGCTATTGCCCCCGGGAAGCGGCCACTATCTAGCATGTCCCCTACTTTCATTGAGTCTGACAATGGTGTGGCGATCGTTGGCACACCGGGAGGTAGCAGGATTATAACCATGGTACTACTTGCCATTCTAAATTTTATAGAAGACAAAGATGCCAATAACATCGTCAATGCAAAACGCTTTCATCATCAATATTTGCCTGATGTAGTTATATATGAACAAGGTGCATTTTCTGCCGATGAAATAACTTCCCTTAAAGCAATGGGACACCAATTGAAGCAACAAACATCACCTTACGGCGGCGAGGGTAATTATGGCAATATGCAGCTAATACTCTGGAACAAAGAAAACAATTCGCTTGAAGCTGCCAGCGATACTCGCGGCCATGGTCTGGCAATGACGCGCTAGACTGAAACAGTAAGATTGAATACTCATCTTAATACAATAACTTATATTAAACACAAACCACTGACATAGTTCAAAAAATAATAAAATTCAAGTTTTAGCGTTTTTGTGCCGCTAAATTAATTAACTCTCTTGTTGATTAATAGAAATGACGCGCACAATCCCCCAAAAATACAGGGTCTGTACCAGACTCATCATGAGCTTGATGATAGCTTTGATATTCTGCGGTTGTAACGCAAAAGAAGTTAAAAATGACACTAACTATCTGCCTGCCAGCGTCTTTCGCAGTGATGCTAAAATGGCTCTCAATAGCTATTATGGTAATGAGCAAATTCTTGAACGCAGTATATTCAGACCACAATTCCTACGTTACCTGAATTCCATCTACGAGACGACCGGAGCGGTTGACATTGCCCAGGTTAAAAAGGCCGTGCTGACCTGGAATGCAGTCATGACTGGTGGCAAAGATCGAATCGAGTTCAAACCCATGCACTTTTATCGCCTGGCCGGTTTATCTGATAACAATGCTTATGATTGTGATAGTACTGATAAATGTAAGATATCAGAGAAGGATATCTTGCTGGTACAAAATTGGCACCAGTTTCAGTCAGAAAATATTGCGGAGGTTATTTTCAATTCGGAAGTACAATGAGAATACTATCAACGCTTTAAATATAAGTGAGCCTGAGCTTAAACAGGCATTATTAATGATCAGCAAAGACCCTGTTGGTAATAAACTGATTCGACATTGCAGTGCAACAGGCGTGAGCTTTGATACTAAAAAACTGTTTGGTAAACATGCATATTACAACCATGCTGAAAATAAAATTGTTATAGATCCAAAGGTATTGACATACGAATTTAATTTAAGATACCTGATTCACGAAATGGTACATGCGACCAACCACGGTAATGATAATTCAATTACTGAAGAAGTGCATGGCGGAGCTCATTGGTCTTGATATCCAGAACAGAATCACCGGTATACCCATGAAATTACATCCCTACTCTGTCTTTCTTCAACATTTATTGCATCCTGAATATGGCGAATTACCTGTAGCAAATAACATTATACAGAACCTTTATGATGCAGGCTTGAAAATTTAAACTTTTGCTCTTGCTTGCAGCATCCTGTCTGATTCATTTTTCTGTCATTTAATTATTCATTACCTTAACAGGGGGTTGATTAATTGCATGGCGTGTATATAACCAGCCGGTTAATAATATCAGGAAAATTCCTGCCATGGGGCCGATTAACCAGAACACATAATGCAGTTGAAAACTCAGATTAAAAACACGTGTATACAAGCTGTAAGCAATAATTTCAGTGCCAAAAATAGCTAATAATCCTGAAAAAAGTCCCAGTAAACCAAACTCAGCTAATTGGCTTTTACGTAAATAGGATTTTTTTGCACCCAACGCTCGCATAATCACTGCTGTATGAATACGATCATCCATACTTGATTGCAATGAGGCGAGCAATACCACCAACCCTGCAAATAAAACAAATAACATCACATATTCAACAGCAAGAGTGACTTGATTAAGGATCAATTTAACTTGTTGCATGATAGCATCAACTTCGATCACCGTTAATCCAGGAAACTTTCTCACCATTTGGTTGATGATATCTTTTTTCTCCGTTGGCTGATAAAAACTGCTGATGAAACTATGCGGATAATGGCTTATCGATTGCGGTGAAAAGATAACATAGAAATTAGGCTGAAAAGAATCCCATTGCACTGTTCGTAAGCTACTGACCTGACCGCTAAACTGCTTATCCGCTGATTGAAATGTGATACGATCACCGAGCTCAACTCCAAGACGCTTGGCCAGATTTTGCTCTAAAGATATTTGATGTTGCTTACTACTGCTGGATGCCCACCATTGACCACTCACCAGTTTATTATTTTCTTGTATTTCTGTCGCCCAGGAGATATTCAGCTCTCGCTTTAATGCCTCATCAATTCTGGCATCGGCAGGGACGGCTTCAAGAACAGGGACATCATTGATGGCACTGATGCGGGCGCGCACCATGGGATATAAACCTTCCGTTTTGATTGAATTATCTTGTAAAAAAGCCGTCACCGCTTCGACTTCATAGGGCTGAATATTTATAATAAAATTATTCGGGGCATTAGCAGGTAACTGTGCTTGCCAGCGGTCTAGCAGATCCGTCCTGAGAAGTAATATAGTCAACAGGATCATTAATGCCAGGCCTAAAGCGAGCATTTGCAATTGGTTTGCACGTCGATAACGAACAATCTGTAATAATCCTGAACGCCATGGGCCATGAATATACTGGACCAGGTGTCGACTGATGGACATCATTAAAATTGATAATATTGCCAGCATAAATATACACAGCAATGTACCCGCTAACACGATCAAAGTCAGTTTGAAATTGCCTGATTGCCACCACATGAGCCCTGCTATAGCAGTCAGAGCCAGACCATAAACAACCGCGGCAGCGATAGGCAATGGCATGCTATCGCGTCGCAACACCCTTAATGGCGGCACAGATTTCAACCTCAGTACGGCAGGTAGTCCAAAGCCGATCAAGGTCACCATTCCGGAAATGAAACCGGTCATGAATGGAGTGTAATTAGTAGACGGCAAATCTCCTGGAATCAGATCGGCTAACAACATCACCAGCCCATGCTGGGCAAGATAGCCAAACAGGCAACCTATTGCTGAAGCCAGTACACCTAATATGAGTAATTGCAGGCTATATAAAGATACTATTTTATATTGAGTAGCTCCCATGCAGCGCATCAAGGCTGTCTGATCAAAATGTCTCAGGCTGTATCGATTCGCTGCCATAGCAATGGCTATCCCTGCCAGCATGACACTCAACATAGAAGCCAGTGAGAGATACTGTTCCGCTCTGTCAAGCGCGGTGTTAAGAGCCGGGGAACCCTCCTTGCCTCCTAGTAATCTGTCAGTAGGGTTTAGCTTAGGCTTTAGCCAGCGTGTAAACTGCTCCCTTTTATTCAAGTCACCGCTAAACAGATAACGATATGTCAGTCGACTACCCGGTTGAATAATACCCGTCTTTTCAACATCATCGTAATGCATTAACATTCTTGGCGCGATCGACATGAAACTATCAGCTTGCCCGGGATCATGTTTGAGAATGGCAGACACTTTAAAACGACTGTCTCCCAATTCCAGCGCTTCACCTACTTGTAGTTTAAGACGATTGAGTAATCGCTGTGATAACCACACCTCTCCTCTGGAAGGTCCTGCATTTGATTCAATCTCTTCTGCATAAGATTGCAATGTGTACTTAATACTACCTGACAAGGGATATTTTGCATCGACGGCTTTGACTTGCGCCAGCTGATACTCTTCATTGGCGACAACAACACTGGAAAATACCAAACTGGTACTTTGCAGCAGACCTGCCTTATTTGCATAATTGATGACCTCGTCATCTACCGGCCTGGGACTGCTAAGCACCAGATCAGCACCCAGAAAACGACCCGTCTGGTCATTCATGGCGAGATCAATACGATGCGTAAACAAACCGATAGAAGTAATACTAGCCACCGCAATGATCAGTGCAGTAATCAGTATTTTCAATTCACCGACATGCCAGTCGCGTTGCAGTAATCTCCAGGCAAGGAAGAATGTCTTCATGATGTGTTTTCTCTTAGCACACCACCCTCAAGTAGCAGACGTCGCTGGCAAAGACTGGCAAGCTGCTCGTCATGCGTCACCATAACCAATGTCGTTTCATGCTCCTTGTTGATATCAAATAATAACTCAATGATTTTTGTGCCGGTGGTTGCGTCGAGGTTGCCCGTGGGCTCATCCGCGAAAACAATCGCCGGCTGCATTACAAACGCACGCGCGATGGCTACTCGCTGTTGTTCTCCACCCGATAATTGTTTGGGGTAATGATGAAGTCTTTCCCCGAGACCGACCCGCTGTAGCAAGCTTTGCGACTTTGCTTCAGCATTCGGGTCTGACTTCAGTTCAAGCGGTAACATCACATTTTCAATCGCTGTCAAATTAGGCAAGAGTTGAAATGACTGGAATACAAAGCCCACTTTTTCTGATCTCAGTATGGCGCGTCCATCTTCATCCAGTGTTCCCAGTCGCGTATCGGCTAATGTGATCTCACCTTCTGTTGGTGTGTCCAGTCCTGCCAGCAGACCCAGTAAGGTTGACTTGCCAGAGCCTGACATCCCCAAAATAGCAATGGTTTCTCCTGACTTGATTTCCACATCAACACCCTTCAGGATATTAAGAAATTGATTGGCTCCACTATCGAGTGCGGGAACGTCTTTACGGAGCTTACTGGCAGTGAGGATAACAGTTGAAGGTTTTTCCATGATCAAAGTATTAGTTCTAATATTGATGACACTGACGACAGGCTTACATTCTGCCGCTAGTGACAGGATTATTACGGAACAAACAATCCCGTTAATCCTGGTGTTAGGTGACAGCTTGAGTTCAGGTTATGGTATTGATACCGACAAAAGCTGGGTTTCGTTAGTTGGACATAGATTAATGCAAAAAAGTTTCAGCTACCAGTTAATCAATGCCAGCATCAGCGGCAATACCACTATCAATGGCTTGAACCAACTTAGGGCATTACTGCAGGAATATAAACCCGCCATTGTCATTATCGAACTCGGGGGCAATGATGGCCTCAGAGGCTTGTCGCTACAATCCATGCAAGATAATCTGTCGGAGATGATTTTACTCAGTCGGCAGGCCAATGCCCGGGTGTTACTGGCAGGCATCAAGATTCCACCTAATTATGGTAAACGCTATACAGAAGCATTTTATAGCGTATATACGCAACTGGCTAAACAGTACTCAGTTACATTAATACCCTTCCTGCTCGATGCAGTCGGTGAAAATAGCAGCCTGATGCAAGCAGATGGCTTACACCCGACTGCAAAAGCACAAAGCATCATTGTTGACAATGTCTGGCCACATTTGCTTACCCTACTTGAGAGATAAGCACTCTCGCAGTAAAGTCAGCTAGCTGATAATTCTATAGAATACCCGGCAAATTTACGTATATTGAGTACACCGGTGTCTAATATCAGGTATTGACCTTTTATACCTTGAAGTATTCCTGTGATGACTGGCGTTTTATCAAAATTGAAAGATTTAATTTTTTGCGGATAGTGTTCAACAGGATAATGAATGTTGATCGGCTCGGCATCAGATAATAAGGAAATATTCATCACTCCATGCTCGGCTTCAATGCGCTTTATTCCAGCGTCCGCCTGATGAAGTATTTCTCTACTCATGGCAGTCAGATCAATCTCATCCGGAGACCCTCTCAACATCTTACGCCAATCGGTTCGATCCGATACAAACTCCTTGATGGCCACCTCTAGTTGGCCGGAAATCAATCGATTGCTGACACGAAATAGCGGCAATGCCTGACTCGCGCCCTGATCTATCCATCGGGTAGGAATTTGTGTACCGCGGGTAATACCGACTTTTATCGCGGAAGAATTAGCCAGATATACATAATGATCCTGAAAACAGTGTGATTCAC